>NZ_CP025794.1:0-1200000 GCF_002906655.1 Vibrio hyugaensis
AACGGTTGAGGTTGCACTTACTCCTAAGCAGCAACAAGTACTAGACATCGTTGTAGCAAATGCTGAAGGTATTAACCCTAAAGGTATTGGTCAAGCTGCAGGTCAAGAAGACACTAAAGCGGCATCATGGGCTACTGGCGCACTAAAGAAGCTTCTTGAAGAAAAACCTAGTTCAAAAAGAGCAGTTAGCAGGTAACAAAGTTATCTATAAAGCAGTTTAATTACCGCTGTAATTCTGTTTTCTAATTAAATGCCTCGACATTGGTCGGGGTATTTTTTTACCTGCGATACGCTTAATAGAGTTTCTAATTGAGAATTCTAATGATATAAAGCCGTCATTTGTCACATTTTTTTAAATACTGTGTAAATTCTTCTGCAGTCAGATACTTAAGTAGTTCCTTATTCTTATAATCCCGAATGTTAGCTTAACTGTCTGATTAATAGACTTTATAAAATTTAGCTATCATAAAGACTACGTATAACTACGTAATACTAATGGCTAAGGCCCGTTTGAAAGCACAAATTTGTGCGTGTTCATGCCCATTTCTTACTTCCATGTAATGTCCCATCTTAATACCCAAGAAACCTCAAGATACCAGCTTCAGCGAGAATGAGTTGATTTGATAACGAGGCAACGATTTGTCGATCTAGTGGTTCCAAATCAACAATCGTTAACGAAGTTAAGTGAATCAGACAACTCGCCCTTTGGGAGCTTGTCACTGACACGATTTCTGCGTCAAACAACTTGGAAAGAGCTAGCTATTACGCGGCGTTGCTTTCCTTGAACTCGTACCAGTGACAAAGCCCTGAATCCTGAATCTTGAAGTTACTTGGGTATACCGCGAATCCTTATGTAATGGATGACAACAATAACCTTGGTGACAAAGGACGTGAACGATGAGTCTTATCCAAAAATCTCTGAAACGAGTGCTCAAAGCGACAGCGATGGTTGCTGCTATGGCATTTGTAACTACTTCTGCTCATGCTGCTGACGACAAAGTTTATCGCTTAAAACTGGCGGAGACATGGGGGCCGAACTTCCCAATCTTTGGTGATGCGACTAAAAACATGGCGAAAATGGCAGAAGAAATGTCAAACGGGCGCTTACAAATCCGTATTGACTCTGCGAACAAACATAAAGCTCCACTGGGTGTGTTTGATATGGTGAAATCTGGTCAGTACGACATGGGGCATTCTGCGTCCTATTACTGGAAAGGCAAAGTTCCAAACACTCTTTACTTTACTTCTATGCCTTTCGGTATGTTGCCTACAGAGCAATACGCGTGGTTCTATTACGGTGGCGGCATGGAATTGATGGAGAAGGTTTACTCTCCTCATAATTTACTCTCTTTCCCTGGTGGTAACACAGATACTCAGATGGGTGGCTGGTTCCAGAAAGAAATCAAATCAGTCGATGACCTACAAGGTCTGAAAATGCGTATCCCGGGTTTTGCTGGTGAAATTCTTGCAGAACTGGGGGCGAAGCCTACCAATATCGCACCGGGTGAGCTGTACACTTCTCTTGAGCGCCGTACTATCGATGCATTGGAGTGGGTTGGTCCATCACTCGATTTGCGTATGGGTTTCCACAAAATTGCGCCTTACTACTACACAGGCTGGCATGAGCCGGGTACTGAGCTGCAGTTCCTAGTGAACAAGCGTACTTGGGAACGTTTACCAGATGATTTGAAAGCGATCCTTCAAGTTGCGATGAAAGCCGCTGCGTACGACATGTACACTCAGTCTAAGCACGAGAGTGGTAAGAACTGGGCATCAATTCAATCAGAATACCCTGATGTTCAAGTCAAAGACTTTCCGCCGGAAGTTATCTCTGCGCTACGTGAAGCGAACGAACGTCTTCTAAAACAACATGCGGAAAAAGATGCATTGGCAAAAGAGATTCAAGAATCTCAAGCGAGCTACATTGAGCAAGTGCGTCCTTGGTCTGACATTTCTCACCGAGCTTACTTAAACAGCCAAGCTCAACAGTAACTTCAATATGCTGGCTGAATCTCTTGGTTCTAGCCAGCTAACGAAGCCCAAGAAAAACTTCTCTTAGAGAAGATCATAACAAGTGCTCCGCGAACCAGCGGAGCCAATTCACACGTTCCATGGAGTTCGGAATGAGAAGCCTTATTTATATTGAGCGAATCTTTAACCGCTTCGGTGATTTTCTGGGGTGGTTATCCAGCATCCTATTTATATTGTTATTAGCGAACGTGGTGTATGACGTTGTCATGCGTTACGTGTTTAATGATGTCTCTATTGCCTTTCAAGAAATGGAATGGCACCTCTTTTCTGCGGTATTTTTACTCGGTGTTCCTTACGCGATTAAATCCGGTGGTCACGTTCGAGTGGATATCTTCTATGAGCGTTTATCTTATAAAGCTCAATCCGTTATCGATCTCTTAGGCACACTCTTTTTCTTATTTCCTTTTTGTCTATTGGTGGCTTGGTACGGCATCGACTTTGCCAAAGAAAGTTATGCCCTGGGTGAAACATCGGGTGATCCTGGTGGCTTACCATATCGTTGGATTATCAAAGCAATGATCCCACTTTCTTTCTTGTTCATGGCAATCAGTGGTATGGGATTGCTGCTGCACTCCATCAACAAAATTGTTAACCCTCATCTTATCTATGCCGGTAACAACGGTAAGTCGTAAAAGGAATTCAGTATGATCGGTATAGTGATGTTTTTTGTCGCCTTGTTTGCGCTACTGCTCGGTTTTCCTGTTGCTTTTACTTTTGGCGGGATCGCATTAATTTTTGGCGTTTGGGCAGAAGGGATCGAGATGTTCGCCTTCATGCCATATCGCATTCAATCCATCATGGAAAACACGGTATTGATGGCTGTACCTCTGTTTGTCTTTATGGGGTTGGTATTACAAAAGACACGGTTAGCAGAGCAGTTGTTGGAATCCATGGGACGTCTATTCGGTGGCGTTCGTGGTGGTATTGCGATTTCTACCGTACTGGTAGGGGCGTTATTGGCGGCATCGACCGGTGTGGTTGGTGCGTCTGTCGTCGCGATGGGTTTGATCTCTCTTCCCGTCATGCTCAAGTATAACTATGATAAAGGGTTAGCTTGCGGCACCATTTGCGCGTCGGGGACACTCGGCCAAATTATCCCACCTTCGATTGTATTAATTTTATTGGGCGATGTACTTGGTGTCCCAGTTGGCGATCTGTTCCAAGCTGCGGTGTGGCCGGGTATTGTGCTGGTGGGTGCTTATGTTATCTACATTCTGATTTACGCCAAACTTAACCCAGAAGCAGCCCGTCCTATTGATCGTGATGAATCGATCAGTCGCAAAGAGGAAGTGATCACCGCGCTGAAAGCTGTATTGCCGCCTTTAGCATTGATCATTGTGGTGCTGGGCTCTATTTTTGCGGGCATTGCGACGCCAACAGAATCTGCTGCACTCGGTGGTGCAGGTGCGATTGTGCTGTCACTGTTGTATAAACAGTTTAGCTGGTCGATGGTGTACGAAGCATCGAAAGAGACCGTCAAAGTAACCGCGATGGTATTTGCTATTTTGCTGGGTGCGACGGCGTTCTCTATGGCATTTACTTATACTGGTGGCGACTACTTGGTGGAAGAGTGGATGCTGCAAATTCCGGGAGAAAAGTGGGGCTTCTTGATCATCACCATGCTCGTGATTTTGATTCTCGGTTTCTTCATCGATTTCGTTGAGATTTGTTTCATTATTGTCCCAATCATTGCGCCTGTTGCTGAGCTCATGGGCATTAATATGACATGGTTCGCGATTCTGATTGCTATGAACTTACAGACTTCATTCCTCACACCACCGTTTGGTTTTAGCTTGTTCTATCTGAAAGGGGTGGCGCCAGCAGGTGTGACAACACGAGATATTTATAAAGGGGTAATGCCGTTTATCGCGATTCAAATTGTTGTACTCGCCTCACTGTTATTCTTCCCTGGTTTCTACGGAATGTCGTAATACGCGTGCAGTGACACTAGCGTAGCAATGCAAAGGTGAAAGGCGAATTTGTGAGCTGAGAGTTTTTACCTTTTGAGACAAGTTGTTAAGCTGATTAGTCATTAAGCTAATCAGCGTTTCATTGGAGGAAAGGGATGCCTCTTAAAGCCAAACTTATCTTGCTGGCGTTGATCCCCGTGTTGTTGGTGTCCGCAAGCATCAGTTGGATTTCCATTTATCAAGCGAAGACGCTAGGTCAACGCGAGGTGGAAATCTTTCATCAAAGCTTGATTCAATCTAAAGAAGTCGCGTTGAAAGACACTGTTGATTTGGCTTTCGATGCGATTTCGCACATCTACAATGATCCCACCATAGAAGAGCATGCTGCCAAAGCACGAGTGAAAGCGATCCTCAATCGACTTCGCTACGGTTCCGATGGCTACTTCTTTGCCTACGATAAACACGGAACCAATTTAGTTCATCCTATTTTGCCCGATTTGGTTGGGCAGAACTTACTGCATATCCAAGATGAAAACGGCGATCACTTGATAGAAGCGCTTTTGTATCAAGCTCAACTTGGAGGTGGCTTTCATCAATACTTATGGCAAAAACCGTCAACAGGGGAGGTAGTACCTAAGCTGAGTTATGCGGCGTGGTTAGATAAATGGGAATGGATGATTGGCACGGGCCTATATATTGAGGATGTTAGTCGCGAAGTCGCCAATATGCGTGCCGCCGTGAATCAAAACATTGAGACGACTTTCTTCACCGTCGTTGTCATTTTGGTGGTGACGGTAGCGGTTATTATCGTGCTTACTTTAGCGATCAACTTACATGAACATCGTTTGGCGGATAAACATCTAAAAGAACTCGCGCATAAAACGGTCATGTTCCAAGAAGATGAGAAGAAGCACTTAGCAAGGGAACTGCATGATGGCATTAACCAACTGTTGGTTTCGAGTAAGTGCCATTTGGATTTGATGGGACACCGCATCGAAGATGAAAAGCTCAAATCTCACCTCGATAAATCCCAACGCTCGCTGATCACAGCGATTAATGAAGTTCGCCATATTTCTCATCAACTACGGCCAAGTGCGTTGGATGACATCGGCCTTGAGGCGGCGTTATCGACGCTGCTACAGGACTTCCATTCGCATTCTGGCATTGATATCGACAGCCACTTTGATACCAATCATGTGAAGTTAAAATCCGAGGTCGCGACAACTTTGTATCGTGTTGCTCAAGAGTCACTGAATAATATTGAAAAGCACGCTAAGGCCAAAAAAGTCACGGTAATTTTGCAAAAGATGGGCAATATGCTGCAATTACTAATACGTGATGATGGTACGGGCTTCTTAGTCAAATCGGCTCATCGTCAAGGAATCGGACTGCGTAACATGCGTGAACGAGTGGAGTTCATCGGTGGTGAATTCGAACTGATGAGTGAACCTGGGTTAGGAACAGAGATTACCGTGCTGCTAGATTTGGATGGATTAGTTTATGGATAAACCAATTAGTGTCGTGATAGTGGATGACCATCAAGTGGTACTTGATGGTTTTATAGCGCGTCTGGAGCTTGAATCTGATATCGATGTCATCGGTACTGCCAGTAATGGATTAGAAGCCATTGAGGTTGCGAAGTTGCTGAACCCAGACGTAATTCTGATGGACATCAGTATGCCAATCATGAACGGTATAGAAGCGACTGGAGTCATTAAGGAAGAAATGCCAGAGAGCAAAATCTTAATGCTGACCATGCATGACAATCGCGAATACATTATGAAGGTGATGCAGGCGGGAGCGGTGGGTTATATGCTTAAAGAAATTTCCGCCGACAAGATGGTTCAAGCGATAAAAACTGTCAATCAAGGCTCAACGTATTTTTGCGAATCGGTGACGCAAACCTTGTTTACTCAAGATGTCGTACCTGCAGCGCAAAAGCCGAATCCACTCAGCCGCCGTGAAGAAGCGGTATTGAAATTGGTCGCACAAGGCAACAGCAGTAAAAAAATTGCGACGCTGTTAGACATCAGTTATCGAACGGTAGAAACACACCGACATAACATTAAGCATAAGTTGGATTTGCACTCGACCGCAGAGTTGGCCAAATACGCGTTTGAGACGGGTTTGACAGAGTGAGTTTATGGAATCATCGGTGAAAGCGCCCATCATTGGACGAATGAGCGCTAACGAAGAATGCTATTCTGGCTTAGTGATGCTACCGATCTCAAGCATTGGCGCAACATCAATATCTTCCGCATTCATCATAGTAGAAATACGTTGAACAGAAGACAGCAGCAGACTTTGCTCCCACTCTTCCAGTTTTTGAAAGCGACTAATGAAGTGCTCTTGCAGCGGGGTTGGCGCTTGTTTCAACGCTTCTTGCCCTTTTTCTGTTAGCACTGCATGCACTTTACGCTTGTCTTCGACACTACGACGACGTTCAACAAGTTGATTGCGCTCTAAACGGTCTAAAATAGTGGTAGCGGTTGCCTGACTCATATTGGTATGGCTAGACAGTTGTTTGATAGTGACATTGTCTAATTCACTAATGGCACGCATCAGAATCAGTTGCGGAGCCGTCAAACCAGACTCTTTGCTCAACTTTTTAGAATGTAAATCAATGGCGCGGATGATCTGACGAATCGAGACCAAGACTTCTTCGTACTTTTCCAATTTTGTAATCCAGTCATTAAGGGATCATATAACGACGCGACACTAACTCAAAAGCGTTGCTATTAAAAGGGGTTAGTCAGGGATCGCGACACCATTTTTCAATTATTTGCCTTGGCTCTCCTTATAAAATTTGTGGGTTTTTATTGGTAAAAAAGGATGACCTAAAACTATTATAGTAAGAAATGTTTGTGGTCTAATTATTGCTGTGGTTGTTTTCGCTTTTTTTGGTGGATTTTTCTGATTGAAAAGTAAGTTATTGGATTTTTTATCAGCAAAACATAGACAAAAACGCCTGAAATGGTAGGATCTTCCACTTTCATGGAAAATAAAATGTATCGTGTTCGAAAGGTTTTTTGGCGTTGCGTCGAAAAATTAGAATGCAAAAGAGAGGAACAATGACAAAAGGTATAGATAAGTACAGTATCGACAGTACCGACTATACGGTTGGTCAAGACAACGTACAAAAATGGGGTTTTGATGTACATAATCCTGTTTTTGGAATCAGTGCAGGTTTCATTGCACTATTTCTTATTGCTGCATTAGTTCTTGATGCACATACAGCCAAAACGGCTCTAGACGGAATCAAATGGAAAATTATCGGTTCATTTGATTGGCTATTCATTCTTTCTGGCAACATCTTCGTTATCTTTTGTTTGGGGCTTATTGTCTCCCCAATGGGTAAGATACGCTTAGGTGGTAAAGATGCTGTCGCAGATTACTCCTTTATGTCTTGGCTTGCGATGTTGTTCGCCGCTGGTATGGGCATTGGTTTGATGTTCTGGAGTGTGGCTGAGCCTGTGGCTTATTTCACGGGTTGGTATGAAACGCCACTCGGTGTGGAAGCCAATACACCAGAAGCTGCGAGGTTAGCACTAGGTGCAACTATGTTCCACTGGGGGCTGCACCCTTGGGCCATCTACGGTGTGGTTGCGCTCTCATTAGCTTTCTTTACCTATAACAAAGGTTTACCGCTTTCAATGCGTTCGATCTTCTACCCACTATTGGGTGATCGCGCTTGGGGCTGGGCTGGCCACATTGTTGATATTCTAGCGGTTCTAGCTACGTTATTTGGTCTAGCGACATCACTCGGTCTAGGCGCGCAACAAGCGGCAAGTGGTATCCATCACGTGTTTGGTGTTGAACCAGGTCTAGGCCTACAGATTGTTGTTATCACTGTGGTAACGCTGTTGGCTGTGGTTTCAGTAATCCGCGGTATTGATGGTGGTGTAAAAGTCATCAGTAACATCAACATGGTGATCGCATTCCTATTGCTTATCTTAGTTGGTTTGATTGGCTGGGCAGTGAGCCTAGGTTCAATCCCGACAACGTTCATGGCATATATAGAAAACCTTGTTCCACTGAGTAACCCGTTTGGTCGTACTGATGAAGCTTGGTTCCAAGGCTGGACAGTATTCTACTGGGCTTGGTGGATTTCATGGTCACCATTCGTAGGTATGTTCATCGCTCGTGTTTCTCGCGGCCGTACTGTACGTGAGTTTATTACCGCAGTATTGATCGTTCCTACCGCTGTAACGCTGATTTGGATGTCAGTGTTTGGTGGTCTTGCTATCGATCAGGTGATCAATAATGTGGGTGAGTTAGGCACAAATGGTCTGACTGACGTTTCGTTAGCGATGTTCCAAATGTTTGATGTTTTGCCATTCGGTAACATGCTGTCTATCATTGCTGTTGTTTTGGTATTGGTATTCTTTATTACCTCTTCAGACTCTGGTTCATTAGTTATCGATAGCATTACCGCTGGTGGTAAAGTGGATGCGCCGGTTCTACAACGTGTGTTCTGGGCATTTATGGAAGGTGCAATTGCGGTTGCACTACTGTGGATCGGTGGTTCAGAAGCGGTTCAAGCACTGCAAGCCGGTGCTATATCTACCGCACTACCATTCACATTCGTATTGCTTGCCATGTGTGTCAGTCTATTGATGGGTATGAGAACAGAACGACAATAATTGATAAGATTTATAAATATCTCTTAGATATTAATGAGTTAAAAAGCCAGCGTAATGCTGGCTTTTTTTGTGCGATTTTTCTGACGCTTGCCAAAAAAATGGCGAATCAAATTCTTTATTTTACAACAGGTTACTGTATTAAATTTGTGAACAATCTTCGTGATTACTTTGTCAAAAATGTGTAAGATTCAGCGTCATTAACTGTTCTCCCAACTTCTTATTATAATTATGAAATTATCATTAAAACAAAAGCTAATTGGCTCAAGCCTCTCTGCTGTTGTAGTGATGGCAACAGCATTAACTTGGCTGTCGGCTGGTCAATTGTTTGATCAGACGCGTTCAGGTGTCTATTCACGAGCACAAAGTCTAAGCAACGCAGCATCAGAAGGTATTTCTGACTGGGTTGCGATTCGCAAAGATATAGCGACGGCTTTCAACGATTACTCAACTGAGCAAGACGTTGTGCCTTTCTTACAACAAGCACGCAAAGCGGGGGGCTTTGACGATATCTTCCTAGGTACTCCGGAAGGTGGCATGTACCGTTCTCATCCAGAACGTAACCGTGCAGATTATGATCCTCGAACTCGCCCTTGGTACACGGAGGCGAAATCTGCCGGTAAGCAGATCATCACAGAAGCTTACCAAGATGCGATCACTAACGCGCTACTGGTCACCATTGCAGAACCTGTAATGAAAAACGGTAAGTTCATTGGTGTCGTGGGGGCTGATGTTCTGATTGACCAGTTGATCAACGACGTTATCAGCCTTGATGCGGGTGAAAATGCGCATGCAATGCTGATCGATATGAGCGATGGTACTTTCCTTGCGCACCCAAACAAGAGCTTAACGCTTAAACCAATCACCGACCTTTCTAACGAGTTTTCAAAGGATTCGATTGAACGTGCCGCAAATACAGGTTCGATTGAGACAACAACGATCAAAGGTCAAGAGAAGCTTTACTACTTCAGCAAAGTGCCAGGTACAAACTGGATGTTCGCGATTGAAATGGATCGTGCAACTGAAGAGGCGAGCCACGCGCAATTACTACGCGAAATGCTAATTACTGCTGTTCTCATCACCATCGTAGTGATTGCAGCGGTGTCTTGGTTAGTCGGCTTCTTGTTCCGCGATCTTGGCCGTGTATCGCAGGCGCTTGAAGAGATTGCTTCTGGTGAAGGTGACTTAACACAACGTCTTGAACCACGTAGCGATGATGAAGTCGGTAAACTTGCCGAAAACTTTAACCGCTTTGTGGGCAACATGCATACTATGGTGACTAAGCTTAGCCACGTTTCTGCATCGTTGTCAGAGCAAGCTCGTACGACCGCTCAACAGGCTGAGGAGCGTAGCCAACGTATTTCTTACCAGCAAGACGAAATCAACATGGTTGCGACTGCGGTAAATGAAATGGCTGCGGCGACACAAGAGATTGCAGGCAATGCTGACAATACTGCATCAAGCTCGGAAGAAGCGGTACAAGCGTGTGTTCATGGTTCAGGTCAAGTGACTCAAACTCAAGGCTCTATCCAGAACCTTGCACAAGAAGTCCAAGTGGCAACGAACGTGATTCAAGAGCTTGAGGCGCACGGTAACGCAATCAATACGATTCTTTCCACTATCCAAGGTATTGCAGAGCAAACCAACTTACTTGCGTTGAACGCTGCGATTGAAGCGGCGCGCGCGGGTGAGCAAGGTCGTGGTTTTGCGGTGGTTGCTGATGAGGTTCGTGTTCTGAGTCAACGTACTCACGCGTCTACTCAAGAGATTCAAGAAACGATTGAGATGTTGCAAGGTACGACAGCAAAAGCTGTAGGTATTATGGATGACAGTCGTCGTCTTGCTGACACCAGCGTGGATGATGCGAACTCAGCAGCGGTGAGTCTCACTCAGATTCACACTGCAGTAGAACGCATTAGCGACATGGCAACACAAATTGCGTCTGCTGCTGAAGAGCAAGCGTCCGTAACAACAGAAATTACGCGCAACACAGAAGGCATCCGCGATGTCTCTAACGAGCTGTCTGTTGAAGCGCATCAGGCCGCAGAGCAAGCTGCGCACCTATCTGAGCTTTCTCATGAGCTAGAACAAGAGATCAATCGCTTTAAACTGTAAGTGATTTGAGCATTAAAAAGGAGCCGATTGGCTCCTTTTTGTTTATCAGCAGAAAGTATTCTCGATTCGCTATGGCCTACAGCCAAAGACTACTGATAGGTTGCTCTTCGCTGTAGTGATGGGCAATTTGGGCTTGAAGTAGTTCTGCTGTGGCAATTGCATCCGTTAACGCATGATGAGGTGTATAATCCGGCAGACCATAACGGCGACGAGATTGAGCTAAGCGCAATGACTTCGGCTTATTCCCTTTTAACTTGTTCCAAAGGCCGCCAGAGAGGCGCTGTTGAATGTCCTCTTCAATTTGCAGCGTATCCAATACTGGGAACTCGATGCCTTCTTTAATGCGCGCTCGCAGCGCTTGGTCGAGGAATTCACGTTCAATACGACGATAGTGAACTACAACAATTTTGCCAGCTAAGCTTTCCAATAATGGTCCTAGGATCTCTCCTAGGTCGGGTGCGTCTATCAGCTCACTGTGTGTAATACCGTGAATGATTACTGATTCTTCATCGAGCTTTTCTTGCGGTCTTACTTTCCAGTGCTTTGCTTGGCGAAGGAAAATACGATTAAGATTAAACGGCACCAAACCAATGGTGATAATGCCGTTCTTTTGCGGATTTAACCCAGTAGTCTCAAAGTCCAAGGCGACAAACTCTACCTCAGATAATGGTGTTTCTGGCGCAGGCAGTGCGGTGCTGTAGAAAGCGACCAGACGTTCATCTTTCGCGCTCTCTAATTTGCTTTGAAACTTGGTTGGCCATTGGACAAAAGGTTTTTGAAACAGCTTCTTTATCATTCCGTGTCTCACTTAAACTTATTGCTTGCCTGATAGCGGAACTTGAGGAAGTTCTGACCATTGCTCAAGATTTGGAAAGCATCCTTAAGATTACGTCGTTCAAAGTCCGATAAGTTCTCTGGCTCGATGTTGTTATCCGGCTCAATACCGAGCTCAACGTCGATGGCTTGGTGACGGATGCGGACCATAGAGATAAACTCCATTGCATCCTTCAAATCTTGTGCACGGCCTTTTGGTAAGATGCCCGCGTCAATGATGTCATCCAATCGCTCAAAAGAGTTTTGAGCACGAGAGCCAACCGCCAAAGAATGAACACGAATCAAATCAACCAATGGTGCGGTGCCACGACGTTTTAAGTTGATCGAGTTTTTGTGTTGGCCATCTTTTTCCATCACGAAGTCTTTGAAGAATCCAAGTGGAGGCGTTCGATTCAAGGCGTTGCGAGCCAAGCAAGCGAGGAAGCGGTTGTTCTTACGCGCGCGACGAACGATAAAGCTGGTCAGTTGTTCAGCCCATTTCAAGCGGCCATAAACACCATCTAAGTCAAAGAAAATGGACGCATTCAGCAGCGCTTTCGGGTTGGGATCATCAATCCAGTCAGCAAAGCACTCTTCCCATTGCGAGCGAGTCATGCGCCATTCTGGATTGGTCGCCATGATATCGCCAGTACAATATTTGTAACCACAAACGTTCAAACCGTCACTGACATATTGCGCTAGCGCTTCAAAGTACTTGCCGTGCTTGTCTTCTTTGTAGGTGTCATCAAGAATGATGGCGTTGTCTTGGTCTGTGACCAGTAACTGTTCATCACGACCCATTGAACCCAGCGCGAGGAAACAATACGGAACAGGCGGTGGGCCTAACTCTTCTTCTGCCATCTCAAGCAAGCGCTGTTTGAAGCTACGCCCGATCACTGACATCGCACTGCCAACCATGTGAGAGTTTGCGTCTTCGTTCACTAAACGCACAAAGCTGCTTTTTACTTCTTCTGCGACGATCGCCAAGTCTTCGATGGTTTGTTGTTGGAAGATACTGCTCACCAGTAGTAGAGAGTTCTGAGACTCATAACGAACGATATCCGTTGCCTCGATAATGCCGATCGGCATTTGGTCTTTTACTACAGGTAAGTGGTGTACGTTGTAGCGCAGCATGGTCAACATGGCTTCGTACACGTAAGCGTTGTGATCAAGAGAGATTACTTCAGTTGTCATCACTGTCGAAACGTCATCTTGAGGAGGTAAGCCTTCGGCCAAGACGCGGGTACACAAATCGCGGTCGGTAATAATGCCAACAACAGGCGACTGCGGATCATCCTCGTCAAGAACAAATTCAGGGTCGACAATCAACAACGAAGACACATTATCTTGCGCCATGAGTTGCGCGGCTTCTTGAATGGTTTGGCCGCGCTCAATGGTAGGCGCATCGCGTGTTAGCAATGTTTTTACTTTGGATGTCGTCAGGTCATTCGCATCGTTATTTTCTGAGACAGCTTGGCGGAGTCGAGCACTGTTTTCAACTTCGACAAAGTCGGCAAACGAATCAAAGTTATCGTAAAGCTCTTGGAAAATGTCTTGTGGTATGCAGTAGAGCAGGGAATCTTCGATCGCTTTTACTGGAAAGCGAACTTTATTGTTGGTCAGAAGGCCCATTTGACCGAAAAGATCACCTTCATCAAGGCGGTTATAGAGCTCACCTTTACGTCGATAGACTTCGACGACGCCACTTCTTACCATGTATAGGTCGTCAATTTGGTCACCTAAGTGGATGATAGGTGTGTCTTGGCGGTAGTAAGAGATCTCGATGTTCTCTGTCACTTTGATGAGCGTTTCTTCCGGAAGCTCGTTAAATGGGGGATACTTGGCGAGAAAGTTATATATCTCGAGAAGTTCTGCTTCCATTAAGGTGCCTTTTGGTTTGCAAGTGATAGAGTAATCTTAACTTAGTTTTAAAACAGAATCTTATCGGATCACTGTTTTTCGTGCGCAATGATAAGATTCAGACAAGTCGCACGGCAAATCCTCATCAATTCGGCTACGCTGTCATCAAGATGCCGAATTAAATCAATAGACTGTAGTCGAACTAGAGAGCATAAGTACTTTTGGATGACACTCATGGAAGGAAGTAAAATGGTAAGATTGTTATTAGCTACACCTCTTGTAGCATTACCAATAATGAGCGTTGCCTCAGAGGCAGAACAAGCCGAAAAATTTGGTTACGAGCACATAAACCTCGACCTCGGCGCGGGTACAACCAACGAAGAATGGTTAGATAACTCGAATGCCACTACGGTAGGGCTAGGTGGTAATTACCTGTTGACCGACAACTGGTTATTCAATGTGGACTATTCCGCGCAGTTCTTCCACCCAGACGACTTCACTTTGCGTATTGACCGTTTAATGTTTGGTGGGGGCTACCGTTACGGTATTAATGAACAACTGGATGTTTATGGTATTTATGGCCTTGGCGCTATTAAATCCAAAGCTACCGACGATAAGACGGACAGAACGCTTTCTTCGGAGAGTGAGTTTATTCAAGGCTTGACCATTGGGGCCAACTACCTGTTCAGTGAAAAATTGATGGGGACTGCGGAGGTGCATTTGAACCGCAGTGATGTCGTTGACGAGAACAATTACAAGATTGGTTTCAATTACCAATGGCATGATGTGATTGGTACCGGGCTTTACTACCAGTTCCGTGATACGGATTACCAAGGCCAGAGTTCCGATCATATTAACGAAGTGGGCATTAGCTTTAAGTTTGTTTACTAATTCCGATGGCCCAATCACACCATTGGCTGGTTGGCGTTGCTTGAAATAAAGCTAGAGAAACTAAAAAGGTCAGCATGTGCTGACCTGTTCTTATTTGGATGCTCTATTGGCAAAAACGATATTATAGAACCGCTGCAATACCTTTACATAGAGGCCCCATGTTTGATTTCGTCATGCCCGCTACGCTGATGCGGCCAGAGCCAACAATGTAGATTGCAAATTCTTCTTTCAGTCGGTTCACCTGTTCTTTAGATAGACCAGAGAATGAGAACATGCCGTTTTGACGTTCGATAAAGCTAAAGTCTGCATCCACACCTTCTGCTTTCAGTGTTGCTACAAACAGCTCACGCATCTCTTGGATACGATCACGCATTTCTGCTACTTCTGCTTCCCATTCTGCACGTAACTCAGCATCGCCAAGAATGTGAGTAACAACAGCACTGCCGTGCGCTGGCGGGTTAGAGTAGATAGAGCGGATGATCGCTTTGACTTGTGAGAATGCCGTTGTTGCCACTTCTTCTGATTCTGCAACAAGCGTGAACGCACCAACGCGCTCATTGTATAGACCGAAGTTTTTAGAGAATGAGCTAGCAACAAGGATTTCTTTATTGTACTTAGCAAAAGTACGTAGGCCAGCTGCATCTTCTTCTACACCCTTAGCAAAGCCTTGGTATGCAAAGTCGAACAGAGGAAGCAGTTTCTTCTCAGCCACTAGTTTAGCCAGAGTTTCCCACTCTTCAGCCGTTGGGTCGATACCAGTCGGGTTATGGCAGCAACCGTGCAGTAGAACAACGTCGCCTTCTGATGCTGATTGTAGGTCAGTCACCATTGCATCAAAGTCTTTGTCTTTTGATTCTGCGTTGTAGTAGCTGTATTGAGCTGTCTCGATACCCGCCGCAGTGAATACGCCGTTGTGGTTAGCCCAAGTTGGGTTACTGATCCAGACTTTAACGTCGCCAAGCTGACGTTTAATAAATTCACCAGCAACACGAAGAGCACCAGTACCACCAGGTGCTTGAGCCGTTTTAGCGCGCTTGCTTGCAACGATTTCTGCGTCTGCACCAAATAGCAGTTTTTGTACTGCCAAGCCGTATTCTGCTGTACCTTCGATTGTTAGGTAAGATTTGGTTTTTTCAGTTTCAATCAGTGCTGCTTCGGCTTTCTTTACGGTAGCGAGAACAGGGGTTTCACCTTGTTCGTTCTTGTAAATACCAACGCCTAGGTTGATTTTTTCAGCGCGAGTATCTTTTTTAAACTCTTCAGTAAGTCCAAGAATAGGGTCGGCCGGAGCGGCAACTACTTTTTCAAACATAATCTTCATCCATGTTAATCGAAGGGGTCTGCTGACATTTATACCTTTCAGCAATATTCGTTACAACAGTTAGTGAAGAGAAAACTTAAAAAAGTTTTGATTTGAAACAGAATTCTAACATAAGCAAAGATTTTGCCATGAAAACCCCTCTTAACTGGAGTGTTAAGAGGGGGATAATTGGCTAGGCGGCGATATTTTGTGCATCTTGATATTGATGCGCGATGCGTTGAAATTGCGCCTCTACGGCAAGAAAGGCATCGACAACTTGTGGATCAAAATGTTTGCCGTTTCCTTCTAAGATGATGGATTTTGCCTTGTCGTGACTGAATGCTGGTTTGTAAACGCGTTTTGAAATAAGTGCATCATAAACATCCGCGAGAGCCATCAGTCGACCTGACAGCGGAATGTCTTCACCAGAAAGTTGATTCGGATAACCACTCCCATCCCACTTTTCATGGTGTGTCAGCGCGATCTCTTTCGCAACTCGCAAAAATGAACTACTTCCTAGCTGTTTTTCTGCAATTGATAATGCTTGGGCTCCAATTTCGGCGTGGCCTTTCATTATTTCAAATTCTTCATCGGTGAGCTTGCCCGGTTTGAGTAACACGCTATCAGGCACGCCGACCTTACCCACATCATGAAGTGGGGCCGATTTGTATAGGAGCTCTATGTAGTTTGGTGTGAGTAGCAAGCGGTATTGGTCAAGCTGACTCAAGTACTCGGCTAATACTTTGACGTATTCTTGAGTTCGCATGATATGAGCACCGGTTTCGTTATCACGAGACTCTGCCAGCGCGGACAAACTGACGATGGCGACATCTCGCGTCGTTTTAATTTCATCTTGTGATACTTGCAGGCTGTCAAGCATTTGGTTGGTCAAGCAAGCCATTGAGCCCAATTCATCATGTTGAAACACAGGTAGGCGATGGGCAATTTTCCCTTGAGTGACTTCAAGCAACGCATGTTCTTGGCTAAACAGGATCTTTTGCATCAATCGAGTCCATAACACCATGATGGCAACAACATAACCACCGATAACCAATGCGATGTAAACCAGCTCTTTAATGAAGCTGATTTTGCCTAGACCGTTGCTGATTTGCTCTGGGTTTTGCTCAAGCCAATAAATGTCTTTTACGGCGACCATGGTTAGGATAGTCGTTAAAGTGATCAGCAGTGCGATCATCATACTGATCATTTGTTTCACCATGGATTGCCTTTGGCCTGACAACTCAAAGTCGAAACGTTGTTGCTTGCGCAAGCTATCAAACTGCGACAGCTTACTTTGCAATTGCAAAATGAACCCGGTCAGAAAGCCAAACAATGCCATACCAAACAGCACCTTAATATTGCTGTCTAGAGTGAAATCGTATTGTAGGTTGTAATACGCAGCAAAAGGAATACTAACGGCTGTAAATAAAAGCGTATCGAGTTTTGCGTGTTGGTTTCGCGCAATCAAAGGGTGAGTGGATAAGATAAAGTGGCGAACAACGAAGATAAAAGAAAACACGACGGCACAATGCGAAATTACCTCATACACATTAAGAGTACTAAGCATCGGACAAACTCGCCCGCCGTAAGTACCAAAGAAAAATGCAGCTGCTAAATAAAGTTGAAACGTAAGTGGTGCGTTATAGTTTGTTTTCACCATGATTACCCTTTCTTTGACCAATCATACATCGTGAGTGCAAAGCTTGTGTTGAGCGAGCTTGGCCTGCGTTGTTGTTATCGACGTATTTGATTGCTCTGTCATTTGTAAAATCAAAAGCCCGAAATTCTATCGATAGATCAATATGAATGATAGAAATTTATGATGTATCAGCCTGAATTTACAAAAAAGCCCCGACAATGCGGGGCTCTATCGGGAATCGCTAAGTTTACTTCTTCAGATTCATTTCTGATTCTACAGCGTTGGTTTCGATGTCTGGGTTAGAAGACAGTTTGCCTGTTGCCCAGTCATTCATGTGTTTTAGAATAGCTTTTAACGCATGTTTTTCAGTCGGCGCTTCTGATGTTTCAACTTCAATTTTTTGCTTAGGGTGAGAACCCGTTGCGTCTTCAGCCACGTGCAACCAATCTGGGTGCCAGTAATAAGGTTGACCTGATGGTGTGCTCCATGCATGAACACCGTTGGTTTCGCCTTTGTATTGGATGTCGTTTTCGTTGTACTTAGTCATTATTATCGTCTCTCATAGTCATGAGTTGAGGTGTACGTCACCATTACTCTATAAATGTAACAGATGTCATCGAAAATAATGTGACAACTATCTATTAATCTTGTTGATAAATAATCGATTCCGCTGCACAGCTCTCATTCAGGTCAGTTAACGTACTTTTTCTGATAGTAACCCTATTTAAATTAGGTACTTAGCTCGGTTTATTGACCATTCAAATGCTTGATGATAGCCGCTTTAGCGTGTTCTTCAGTCGCTGTTTCACCAATTGGAACGTCTAAGTCTGCTTTTGGGTGGACTCCGAGTGCATCTTCTGCAATATGTAGCCAATCTGGATGCCAATAATATGGGTTACTTCCTTCTGGGTGATCCCAGCTATGAACGCCTTGGTGTACACCTCGGTATGAGAGGTCATCCATCGTAAACATTTTCATCATTTCCTCCCGTGTTGATTTTCATGCCTTTGAAAGTATGGAACATAAATTCTCATTTCGTATAGCGAATTGGTATCACTAAGATTGATTAATTACGTTACGACTTTGATAGTGGTGATATCGGATTGCGGGCGTGAAGTATGCTAAGGTGCCTCGGTAGTGATGAATGAGGGAAACATGAACCGATACCGCCAACTCGCTGAATTGTTCAAAATTCAAATTCAGCAAAATACATGGAGAGCAGGGGAGAAGCTCCCTTCAGTGCGTGTCACCAGCCGCAATCACAATGTTAGTGCAGGGACGGTCTTACAGGCGTATCAACTCCTAGAAGCGCAAGGTTGGGTGAGCGCTAAACCTCAGTCTGGCTATTTTGTTACGGCGGAACTGGAACGTTTAGAACCGAATGACCCAGATAAGAGTCTCTATCGCACTTCGGTAAACGATGAGTTGTATGAGTTCCTTAAACACCAGTCTGCGCCAGAGAGTATTAAGTTTGGATCGGCATTTCCTGATCCGACGTTGTTTCCTCTGGATGCGCTTAACCGCAACCTAGCCAGTTCAGGTCGCAAAATGGGGCCAGAGACACTACTTGATAATCTTCCTCCGGGCAGTGAATCGTTACGCCGTTTAATTGCACAGCGTTATATTCAGCAGGGACTTGTGTTGAGTCATGACGATATTGTCATTACCTCTGGCGCGATGGAAGCGTTAAATTTGAGCCTTCAAGCAGTGACTCGACCTGGTGATACGGTTGTAATTGAAACTCCGACTTTCTATGGGGCACTTCAAGCGATCGAGCGATTGGGCTTAAACGCGATAACAGTCCGTGTGGATGCTAAGGATGGTCATTCGCTTGAGCAAATAGAGGCTGTGTTTGCCAATCATGATGTGCGTGCTTGTTGGCTAATGACCAATTTCCATAATCCGACCGGAACTTCCCTTAATGACCAGCAAAAGCAAGGCATCGTTGAGTTGGCAAATCGTTATGATGTGTATGTAGTAGAGGATGATGTTTATTCAGAGTTGTATTTTTCAGAGACGAAACCTGCGCCTTTAAAATCGTTTGATACTCAGGAGCGAGTGCTGCATTGCGGTTCATTTTCGAAAAGCTTATGCCCTGGTTATCGGTTAGGTTGGGTAGTAAATAAACGCTTTAACGAGCCGATTCAAAAACTTCAACTCATGTCGACCTTGTCGGGCAGTGCTCCTATTCAACAAGGCGTGGCGCACTATCTGCAAAATGACAGCTATGACAATCATCTTAGAAAGCTGCGCAAAGAATTACAGTTACGCCAAACAAGGTTTGTGGTTTTAATAGATAAATACTTACCTAAATCCGTTGACTATTGTCTTCCTCAAGGCGGGTACTTCTTGTGGCTTAAATTACCTCCAAGTTTGAATGGTAAGGCCATTTACCAAGCTCTAATCTCTGATAACGTGACGGTGGCGTATGGCAAGCTTTTCTCTGTTGATGACCAGTATCAAGACTATCTAAGGCTGAACACCTCGCTGCCTGTTGATGAAAACCTAAAACAGGCTATGTGCAAATTGGGTGACTTACTTCACTAAAGGAACTGTTTAACGTTTTTTTGGCCTAACTGTACTAAAGCGGTTTACCGGTCATGTGCTTCAATCGACTGTAGAGTAATTGCAATGTTGGAGTGACAATGAAAAAACAGTTGGTAAAACATGAAGTAAGATTGATAGCCGTTGCTATTTTTAGCGCATTTCTGTTGGTATTTGCGCATCTTATTTTGGCGAAGTCTTTCTCGCATATGGCTTGGACAGAGTACACCGCGGCCGTGATCCCTTTCATTATGTTTGGTTTATGTGTGTTGGGCGTTAAGTACGCAGAACATGCAGATAGAGAAGGGGATGGAGAGCAGTAAAATCATGAAAAATTTAGGAAGAGAGAATGAAGAGTGCATGGTTGCTTGCGTTATCTATGATCGCCTTTGGGTGCTCAGCGAAACAAGATGTAGAACCTAAGTCGGTTACCCTAGTCTATGATCACTCAAAATTGACTGCGGAGATACAAGCCGACAATCATTTCGAGGCTCATGTCGATAATGATAAAGAGCGTATCGATTTATCTGGCTTGGTACGGAAACTTCACCCTGACTACCAGTTAGATGTCTCGGTAATTAAGTCTAGTAAGACTCAGCATGCAACAAATCAAATTAGTACGTCATTGTTGATCAAACAAAAAGAGATTGAAAAACCTATTTTGATTGGTGGTGTTTATCAGCATACGGTGGTCAATGACGAGAACAACAACCCGACAGTGACAGAATCAGCCAGTGTGATGAGCGTTAAGTTGAATTTATAGTAGTTGGCAACGGAACCTATCTGTGAGATCCGCGACAAAACAAAAGACCTCCACATGGGAGGTCTTTTTCATTCTGTATCACTCTTGGTGATTAGAAGTTCGCAGAGCGAGGAGTTCGTGGGAACGGGATAACGTCACGTACGTTACCCATACCGGTTACGTAAGAGACTAGACGCTCAAAACCAAGACCGAAGCCTGCGTGTGGCACTGTGCCGTATCTACGCAGGTCGCGGTACCAGCTCATGTGCTCTGGGTCGATACCCACTTCACGCATGCGCTCGTCTAGGATGTCTAGACGCTCTTCACGCTGAGAACCACCGATGATTTCACCGATGCCTGGTGCAAGTACGTCCATCGCTGCTACCGTTTTACCGTCATCATTTGCACGCATGTAGAATGCTTTGATGTCTTTCGGGTAGTTCTTAACGATTACAGGTGCTTTGAAGTGCTCTTCCGCTAGGAAACGCTCGTGCTCAGAAGACATATCGATACCCCATTCAACTGGGAATTCGAACTCACGACCTGAATCAAGAAGAATCTGGATTGCGTCAGTGTAGTCAACTTGTGCGAAGTCAGAAGATACGAACTGCTCTAGACGAGTGATGGCTTCTTTGTCGATGCGTTGAGCGAAGAACTCAAGATCATCACGACACTCAGCAAGAACCGCTTTGAACACGAATTTCAGCATGTCTTCAGCCAGTTTCGCTACGTCATCCAGTTCTGCGAACGCAACTTCAGGCTCAACCATCCAGAATTCCGCTAGGTGGCGGCTGGTGTTTGAGTTTTCAGCACGGAAAGTAGGGCCGAACGTGTAAACTTTGCTTAGTGCACAAGCGTAAGCTTCTGCGTTTAGCTGGCCTGATACCGTTAGGAACGTCTCTTTACCGAAGAAGTCTTCGTTGTAGTCCACTTTACCTGCGTCAGTACGAGGTAGGTTTTCCATGTCTAGCGTAGATACGCGGAACATTTCACCAGCACCTTCTGCATCTGAAGCAGTGATCAACGGCGCAGATACCCAGAAGTAACCTTGCTCGTGATAGAAACGGTGGATTGCTTGAGATAGGCAGTTACGTACACGTGCTACCGCACCGATTACGTTTGTGCGCGGACGTAGGTGCGCAACTTCACGTAGGTACTCGATAGAGTGACGAGTTTTTGCCATTGGGTAAGTGTCAGCATCTTCAACCCAACCAACTACTTTAACGTCAGTAGCGGCTAGTTCGAAGTCTTGGCCTTTCGCAGGAGAGGCAACAATCTTACCAGTTACTTCAACAGAGCAGCCAGTGGTTAGCTTAAGTACTTCGTCGTCGTAATTATTAAGATTATTAGGGACCACGGCCTGAATCGGGTCGAAACAAGAGCCGTCATAAATGGCAAGGAAAGAGATTCCAGCTTTGGAATCACGACGTGAACGGATCCAGCCACGAACAGTTACTTCACTGTCTACTGCTAGCTGACCTTTCAAAACGTCTGATACAGGCGCGTAAGTCATGTTTGAAATATTCTCCATTGAGGTAAAAATTCAACTCAACACTTACTACATTGCTTGCTTTAAACGGCTTTGTTTAAAAAACGAGCGAAGCGTTGAATTGGATAGAATTTTACAGATTCATCGGGACATATTACCTGTCAATTCGTCAGCTTCAACCTTTATATTCAATTTGGAGGGGAGAAATTTCTTATTTACTCGCCCTTTGTTCCTCAGACAGCGTAAATTGGTTAAGTAATAGCTCTAGACGTTCCGAAAGCTGCTCCAAATCAACGCTGATGTCACGTGTGTGAGATGCAGATTGCGAAGTTTCATTCGCGTGTCTTGTGATGGTATCGACTTTCAACTGAATGTGTTTGCTCACCTCTGACGTCGTTTGTGTTTGATGTTGAATGTTTTCTGCATGTCTCAAAACTTGATGCATTTCGTCTACTACATCGCGCATGGTTTCGGAGAGCGCTTCGACATCGACGGAACGCTGATGAGCAAACTGGCACACATTATCGACCGAAGTGAGCGACTCTTCACTGCCTTGTTGAAATTGCACGATGATGCTTTCTATATTGCTGGTCGCTTGCGCTGTCCGAGAAGCAAGGTTACGGACTTCATCTGCGACAACCGCAAATCCACGGCCTTGGTCACCTGCACGAGCTGCTTCAATTGCGGCATTGAGAGCCAGTAGGTTGGTTTGTTCCGCAATACCTTTGATGACACCCAGGATGGATGATACTTCTGCGGTTTGTTGATTCAATGTTGTGATCTTCTCGCGCACCTTGTCGATATCGGTCACTAGGTTCTTGATGTCTTCACTTACATGGTGCGCTTGACCTGCACTGGCGGTTGCGACATCAACGGTATGGTTGACCAACGTTGTTGCATCAACGGTCGCTTGTTCTACGACACTTTGTTGTTGCAGCATGTCAGTGATATTGGTTTGCACTTCATTGGTTTCTACTTGCTGGTTGTCTGCCGCTTCATCGGTAGATTGAGCAACGTCGGTTAAGCGTCCGGCTGACCCCGCCAGTGAATGCGATGTTTCCTGAACTTTGTCCAAGCTTTGTGAGACCGTATCCATAAAGGAATTGATAGAATCCGATAACTGTCCAACTTCGTCCTTTTGCTTATGCTCTAAACGTATGGATAGATCCTTGCTCGCACTGACATTCGACATAAAACGCGACGTCATTTGTATTGGCCTAACGATGATTTTACGAATCAATCCCATGGTAATTAAAAAGCCCACAAACGCGATAACTGACATGATACCCATCGCAAACATGGCTTGTTTATTGATAAGAGAATTAACATGGCTCATGTTGTATTCCAAGCGGATTGCACCTAACACTTCGCCTTCTGGGGCAATATGGCAAGACACACAATTCGTACCACGATAGTTTTCGCTTGATTTCATCGGCAGTGCAACCACCAAGCCTTTCCCCCAATCCGCGCTGAAAGGCTCAATCACCAACTCACCGTTTAATGCTCTCTGGTCAATGTCATCTATCGGTTTTTGATTCGCATCGCCAGCGCCGTAAAATTTAGAGACTGCATCAGCACGAAGTACGCGCACTTGCTCTATGCCTTCTTGAGCGAGCGCTTTTTGTCGTAGGGTTTCTTTTTGCGACATCGTACCGGTGAGCATCATCATATTTAGGCTATCGAAGTAGCTGCTTGCCTTATCGTGTAGTTGTTCACTCAGCACGTCGTTAATAAGTGTCTTTTGTTGAAAGTATTGATAGCCAGTCGATGCAGCTAAGACGCAAGTGAAAACAACTATCAGTGCCAGTAACAGTTTGAAGGTAATCGTTGAGCGCATATTTTTATAAGTGTAATTGGAACGAATCCCACAATATTAAGGGCTTAGCGTGATATGAGCGATGGATAGGGCGAATGAATGTGACCCTAAACAATGTAGGGTTATGTAAATGTGATGTAAGTAGGGTGTAATCAATGGATTGGCGCTGCGCCAATTTTTAGACGAAGGGGTTTTACCTAAATTTCAATTATTCTTTCTTGTTTAACCGGTTGTTAACCCGAGGTCGTGTAATCTCTTTTTGTACTCTTAGAGTCGTCAAAGTAGGGGAGTTTGGGGTATGTATGACCCTATTTCATTTTCCTAACCATTTTTCTGGAATCTCCAGATTTGGCAATCTTCAAGATGCTTGGAGGTTGCCGTTTTTTATCAGTTAATCATTCTGAATCAGTGAATCGTTTTCCTCTTTCTCATGCTATTGATAAAGGTTGTCATTAAAGGGTGAATTCCTTAGTATTGCGTCTCTTTTTAAAGCCTGAGAATCAAGATGAAAACAGAATTATACAAAGAGTTTATGTTCGAAGCGGCACACCACTTGCCACACGTACCAGAAGGCCATAAGTGTGGTCGTTTGCACGGACACTCTTTCTTAGTTCGTCTTTATGTAGAGGGCGAAGTTGACCCACATACCGGTTGGGTTATTGATTTTTCAGAAATCAAAGCAGCATTCAAACCCATTTACGATCGTTTGGATCATTACTACCTGAATGATATCGAAGGTCTAGAAAACCCAACCAGTGAAGTCCTTTCGAAGTGGATCTGGCAACAGCTTAAGCCAAGCTTGCCGCTACTGAGCAAAGTAGAAATCAAAGAAACATGTACCGCAGGTTGTATCTACAAGGGCGAATAATCTCGCACTGTATTTCAGACGATAGAGGCAAGCCAACGGGCTTGCCTTTTCTTTTTGCCCCGATTTGGGTATCAAACGACGAGTTCTCTATTTCGCTTAGTAGCCTATTCCGTTGCGTAGGGCGAATTGAACTAGCTCGGAATGAGTTTCGAGTTCCAGCATGTCCATTAAACGGTATTTGTGAGATTCAATCGTTCTTGGACTCAAGCTGAGCTCTGTGGCGATCTGTTTTGCTGATAAGCCATTTGCCAAGTGTCCGAGCACATCACACTGTCGGTGGCTCAGCCTCAGCATCTTATTGTTTTCACTGCTTGTCTTCATATTTGGTTTGTGAAGGCTGCGGTGCAACTTAGAGTGCTGCCAATAAGACAGCCAGACTTGTGCTAAAAAAGTAACTTGTTCTAGCTTTTTATCGTTCAATCCACAGCGATTTTGGCCAAATATCGTAAATGAAATGCCGCCCCAGCGCTGGCCAAACTGGCTTAATGGAATGGTATAGTGACAGCATGCGCCTTGTGCTGCGAGCATTCTTAGCAAGACGACATCGCTATTTTCCAAAGCAGCCCTGTTAAAGGTCTGAGTTTGCTCTGAATTACCAATAAGACGAAGGTATCTTTCTGCGTCTTCAATACCGACTTGCTCAGCTGTGACAATTTTATGCGGTGGGCGTGCGACGGCGAGGGTCTTACCTTGATTAAAGAACAGCATGGAATTGGGGAACATGGTCATTCGATCGATTTCGAACCAGTGCATTGCTTCCATCATGAATTCGCGTAGTTTGATTTCGCACTTGTCTGCTTCAGAAGAGATAAGCGACATTGCTTGCCTCATCATAAGCGCTTCAAAAGTTTCTGCCTCTATTGTCTTACCTATCTCACTGTCCATTAAAACGACTCGCACGGAATGAATTTTATAAATGCAGTAATTTTACTCTACATTCTACCTAGATGATTTTGCAAAATGTCTGTGCATTATTTCGAAGTTCTTGGAATAACGTAAATGAACCCTATTCGGTGAATGGGTGCGAGAGGATGCATTCTCAAACCTAATTATTACACTTTTATAGGCAGATACACAGACTTTAAGTTTAGGTTTTTGGCGAGCAGCTGTTTCAAATTTGGCTAATCTTATCGCCATCCGGAGAGGTAACAATGAAAATGATGAAGCTTCGCTACCGTGCAGGGGCGTATGGCAAATGGGTGGAGGTTGTTGTGTCTGCTCTCGTTGCAGAAGAATTAGCGAAGGAGTACACCGGTTACGGCTGGCAAGCAGAAGTCGTCATGGTATGACATTTTGGAGGAGGCAGGTGTGCTAAACGACCTGCCTTCAAAGTTCACTTAATTCAGATACCCAATCTATCAGTTCAGTGCATGGCGCAAGATCAGCGCTTTTCCACTCTCTTCATAAATCGTCTTTTGGGTGTTATCGAACCCTGCCGATTCAAACAATCTAATTCCAATGTCATTACTACTAGATACTGTCGCGCACACAGAGCTGCTTTCAGTGTCAATCGCGTAGCCATAGATCATCAGTTTTTGTAGCGTTGCTTTTCCAATTCCTTGCTGTTGAAAGCGCTTATCGACCATAAGATAGCTTAAACCCAATTCATGGCGTTTGGCGAAGGGAGCGTGTTGGGCGAAGGCTTTGTCTATCACTAAATATCCGACAATAAGATAGTCATGAAAGATGGTATAAAACACCTCTGACTTACTACGTTGCTGGTAAGCCTGTTCAAATGGCTTAAAAAATCCTTTTTGATCTTCTTGCACTTCCAGTTGCATCAAGCTGGCAAAATCTTTCAGCTTGGCAGGTTTAATGGCGATCATGGTCTGAATCTGTTCAGAGGCGGTAAACACAATACCGCCATTATAGTTGTGGACATTAAAAGGACGCAATCTGGTTCTGTGTGGATTTTGCTATTAAATAGAGGTCGCTAGCGGCAAAGCGGATAATAAAAGCCTTGATGAATGTGCGCACCAAGTGTGGTTAGTAAATGGGCACACTCTGCGGTCTCCACGCCTTCCACGATGACTGCACAGTGGTATGTGTGTCCCATCGCAATAAGCTGACGTAACGTCTCTACTTTTTTGTCGTCTTGCTTCAGGTTGATAACAAACAAACGGTCAATCTTGAGATAACTTGGCGTAATTTGACTGATGAGCTCGACATTGTTGTTACCAGTCCCGAAATCATCAATGCTGATTTTGCACCCGATGGCTTTGAGCTTGTTGATGTTATTGAAGATCTCTTGCGTGTAGTACATCGATGCGTTTTCTGTGATTTCAATCGTCAGAAGTGAACAGTCCAATTGAGCCAATAATCGATATAAACGTGTGAAATTACGCTTTTCCAATAGAGAAGGGCACACGTTGATACTCAGAGGAGCGAGTAAGGATTTTGATTTGCCATAGACGAGTCTGATGACCAATAAGGTATGATTGATTAGAAATCCATTGGCGATTAATGACTCAATAAACTTTTGAGTGTTTTTAACCTTAAAGCGCGACAGGACTTCATAGTGGATATTCTGTCGATTTGATGTGTTGTGGATAGGTTCAAGTTTGAGATTGAACTGACGGATAGCCCAAAGGTAAGTGGCTAACGAGCGTAGCTTTTTATGTCGGAAGACAAGCATTAGAATAAAGCTCAAAACAAGGATGCTAGTAATAGGTCCTTTTACGTAATACACCTCTTTGTAACCGTTTTCTTTGACGTTATACAAGAACGATTGCCCGTTAGTATCGCCAATTTCTAGCGCCGTGCCAGTATTGGTACACACTTTCATGCCAGACAAAAACATGCGCGACATATGGCTCTCAAAGCTATTTGATACATTCACGTTTTTTACTCTGACGAGGACTTGTGCACCGTTAAATAAAAACGAATGGGTTGTATAGCTTTCGTTGTTTAACCAGCTTTCTCTGTCTTTTTTGTTCACTGGGACCACTGCTTCTGGCGTGACTAAACAGCGAATGTTGCGCTTGTCGATCATCAATGCTGACTCGACTAATTGAACATTATCAAATAAGCCTTTTAATTGGTCTTCATGTCCAAAACAACTCTGTTGAGCGAGATCTTGTGCGAAGTTCATTGCATCATCAAAATAGTTTTGCTTAACAATCGTCCCGATGCTGTAAAAACAAATGGCAATATACAGCGCGATGGTAAAGCCAATAAAGCACAACAAATTCAGGTATAGCGCTCTACTACGTAAGCAAATAGCAGCGGCCATTCTTACGCTATGAACGGCTTGCTGGTGGATTCTCGCTTGTTGAAGAAGCCCATCTTTTTGTGCGTGCTGGCTATCGTATGGCACAAAATATCCCTTTCGGTGAATGTTTTCGATGAGAGACTTTTGGGTCTCTATGTGATTCTTTGTTAGTTGCCTGAACTTTTTCCTTATGGACGCAACAGCGTTCTTAAATCCATTTTCCGGCAACATCAAGTGATGTTGCGCTGACAACTTCTTTTCGATTTTCCTCTGGCTAATAGGCGCGTTTAAGCTCCCAAAAGCGGCAATGGTGCTAAGGATTAAGTATTCGATTCTGCTTACGGGAATAGAAGAGTGGATGGAGTTATTGAGCTGTAATGAAAGTTCTTTTTCGGACAAGCAAACGCAGATTTGGTTTCCAAGTTCAAACCTAATCATGTGTTAAAGCGCTCCAGGATTAATTTTTGAATACGTTATCAATATTGAGATAGCAGGTATGTGACCTTCTACGGGCATATCCTAAACTTCTGGATATAGTGACAATTTTAGATTTTTTTATAAAGCTCAATCCAGAGAGATTTTACATGGGGAAAGATCTTTAGGCGAAAAAAAGCCCGAGCGAGTTGCTCGGGCTTCTGATGGGAGAGGTTGGGAGATTAGCAGATAACTTTTACTGCTAGGCCGCCTTGAGATGTCTCTCGGTATTTTGCGTTCATGTCTTTACCTGTCTCTAGCATGGTCTCGATAACCTTATCTAGAGAAACTGTCGGTGCAGATGAGCGACGCAGTGCCATACGAGTTGAGTTGATCGCTTTTACTGCCGCGATACCGTTACGCTCGATACACGGAACCTGTACCTGACCAGCAACTGGGTCACACGTTAGGCCTAGGTTGTGCTCCATTGCGATCTCTGCTGCCATACATACTTGCTCTGGGCTACCACCCATAAGCTCAGCAAGGCCAGCTGCCGCCATAGAACATGCCACACCAACTTCACCTTGACAGCCAACTTCTGCGCCAGAGATAGACGCGTTGCGTTTGTAAAGACCACCGATCGCGCCAGAAGCGGCGAAGTAACGGATGTAATCTTTTTCAGTCACGGTTTGGATGAACTTGTCGTAGTAAGCCAGTACCGCAGGGATGATGCCACATGCGCCGTTTGTTGGTGCTGTCACAACACGACCACCTGCTGCGTTCTCTTCGTTTACTGCGAAAGCGAACATGTTTACCCAGTCAACAACCGACATTGGATCGTTTGTTGTTTTTTCAGAAGTAAGCAGTTGCTGACGAAGTGCTGCTGCACGACGAGGTACGCGTAGTGGACCAGGCAGAATACCTTCTTCGTTCATACCACGATCCATACATTCGCGCATGGTGCGCCAGATGTTCGCGAAGTAAGTACGAGTCTCTTCATCAGAGTGCAGAGAGTGTTCGTTTTTCATCACGAGTGCACTAATAGAAAGACCACTTTCTTTACACTGGTTAACGAGCTCTTCTGCTGTTGTGTATTCGTAAGGAACCTTGATTGGGTTCTCAATCTCTTTACCGAAGTTCTCTTCATCAACGATGAAGCCGCCGCCGATAGAGTAGTATGTCTTTGAGTACACTTTTTCGTCTTCGATCCACGCGTGGATCTGCATGCCGTTTTCATGTAGCTCAAGGTTAGTAGTATGGAAGTTCATACCACCGTCTTTCGGGAACGATACTGTGTGACAGTGCATGCCAACAGGAAGGCGTTCAGTTTCTTCTACGCGAGCGATAAAGCCCGGAATAGAGTCGATATCAACTTTCTCAGGGGAGTTGCCTGCAAGACCCATGATGATAGCGATATCCGTGTGGTGACCTTTCCCTGTCAGTGATAGTGAACCATAAACGTCAACGGTGATTTTAGTGATGTCGCGCAGTTTTCCCATCGCACGGAGGTCATCAATAAACTCTTTACCCGCTTTCATTGGACCTACAGTATGTGAGCTTGAAGGACCAACACCGATCTTATAGATATCAAAAACACTAATCATATCGATTACCTCAGAACAAAGCCTCCCAAGGGGAGTTGGGAGGCTTTTTATTATCGTTATATTCTTGGATTAATCATGCTTTATAAAAGAGCAGTGATTAAAGAGCGCCGTAGATTACAGAACTAATTGCCGCAAGACCACAGATTGCTGTGAAAATCTGTACAGGTGCTGAAGTTTTGTACTTCGCCATTGCTGGCACTTTCTGCATCGCGAATACAGGCATCAAGAATAGGATAGCTGCAATCATTGGTGCACCCATCGTTTCGATCATGCCTAGGATGCTTGGGTTAACGATAGCAACAATCCAAGTCGTCACAACGATGAAGATAAGAGACGCTTTTTCAATCTTGCTCTTAGGAGATTCAGAGCGAGACTTGATTAGACCTACTAGACCTTCATGAGCACCTAGGAAGTGACCGAAGTAGCTAGAAGTGATCGCTGCGAATGCAACCAATGGACCCATGTAAGAGATCAGTGGTGATTCGTGAACGTTCGCTAGGTAAGAAAGAACCGAGATGTTTTGCTCTTGCGCAGTTGCTAGTTGCTCTGGAGATAGAGAAAGCACTACAGAGAATACGAAGAACATTACAAAGCCCATCAGCATCATCGCTGCGCCGCCAGTGATAGAGTCAGTTTTCTTAACTGCGTCATCACCGTATACACGACGTTGTTCTTTAGAGAACTGAGAGATGATTGGGCTGTGGTTGAATGAGAATACGATGATTGGAATTGCTAGCCAAACGATTGAAGGCATCTCGCCCCAGTTTGGAGACACTTCCATCATTGATGTATTCCAGTCAGGAATTAGGTAGAAAGACAGTGCTAGTAGAACAAATACTAGAGGGTAAACCATTGCTGATGTTGCTTTCAGCATTAGCTCTTTACCGAATACTACACCCGCAGTCATCGCAGCGATTAACGCGCCAGAAAGTAGCCAGCGAGGAATAGATTCCATACCCATTTGGTTAACTAGGAAAGAGTCAACCGTGTTTGTGATACCAACACCGTAGATAAGTACGATAGGGTAGATAGCGAAGAAGTATGCAAAAGTAATAAGGTTTGCGCCTGTCTTACCGAAGTGCTCTTCTACTGTGTCAGTGATATCAGCTTCAGGGTTTTTCGCAGAAAGTACGAAACGAGCGAGAGATTTGTGTGCGAACCAAGTCATTGGTGCCGCGATTAGAGCAAGGATAACTAATGGCCAGAAACCGCCAGCACCTGCTTTAATTGGAAGGAAAAGTACACCTGCACCTACTGCTGTACCAAATAGGGACAAACACCAAGTGAAGTCTTTGTAAGAAAACTTACTAGACGATTGTGCGGTTGAAGCCGCAGAAGTAGTTGTATTCATTTTTGAGTTACTCATTTTGGGAACAGGAAATAAGTCGGGAGCAATTTTGCAAGATTTTGCACTAGGAAAATTAGATCTAAATCATGTATTGCTCGAGCTTATTGAATGATATGTCAAAAACCTGCTTTTTATCACGAAAATGGCGTGCTACACGTGATAATTGCTAATGAGTGAAATTAGAAAAACTTATCTGAAGCGGTTGTTGTATAAATTTTTCTCACCGCAAGCGTTTGCCTTATAAAAATCAAATTAAACTAATGTGAATTGATGTTTGAAAAATAACTTTTTATTAATATAGATGCACATGATGTTTGGTTTTAAAGTCAACTTAATATTGATAAAGCAGTTACTTAGAAATGATGTGTTTTTGCATGGATTCGATGATCTGTGCGGTCATTCCCCAAATAAAATGCTGCTGATATGGGATGGCAAAGACGCGATGACTAGTGTTTCTTAGGTTGAATTTTGAACTGTACAGCTTTTCAGGGTTTAAAATATGATTGGCTGGGACTTCAAAAACTGAGGCAACTTCGTTGGGGTCAATTTGCGTTGTGTAGTCTGGAGAAATGAAGGCCAAAAACGGTGTCACATTAAATTGGCTAATCGTTGGCAGCTTTGGCAGCTGACCAAATACCTTTATATGCTTTTCATGAATACCAATTTCTTCTTCGGCTTCTCGCAGTGCCGTATTCACAAGAGTGTGATCCTCCGTCTCATATTTTCCCCCTGGGAAGCTAATTTGGCCAGGATGGTGTCGTAAATGTTCGGCTCGTTTGGTCAAAATCACTTGCATCCCTTCTTTTCTCTCAACAAAGCCAATTAACACCGCAGCATCACGAAGTGAGGTGTCTTTCAAATGTGCTAATCGCCCCAAAGACTCTCGGTGATAGCCTGTCGGTAAATGGAATTGGAAGTTTTGCAACAATGTCGTTTTATCAATGACCAAATCGGAGTCCTTAAGAAGTCAGCTGACGAATGGATTCGTATTATATTAATTTGAAACTTATAGCGTTATACACCATTCTTTATTTTAAGACGTCACTATAAGGTTAGCTAAATACGATGAAAGGAATCATTTTCACGGAGTTCATGGAGTTAGTGGAAGAGAAGTTTGGTCTTGAGGTTCTCGATCAGGTTTTGGATTTATCTAACGATGAAGGTATTTACACCTCGGTAGGCAGTTATGACCATCGAGACCTTGTTAAGTTGATCGTTAATCTCAGTAAAGTGTCTGATATTCCGCCAGAAACGCTGCAAGAGGTGTTTGGTGAGTGTGTTTTCCAGAGCTTACTCAAATCAATTCCGAATCATGCCAGCTTGCAGCAGTGCAGTACGACGTTTCAATTCGTACGTCATGTAGAGGATTTCATTCACGTGGAAGTGAAAAAGCTATATCCCGATGCAAATCCCCCGCAGTTTGACTTTATTAGTGAGGCTGAATCTGAAATGGTGTTTGATTATAGAAGCGCACGTTGCATGGCGCATGTATGTGTGGGCTTGATTCAAGGCTGCGCGAACCACTTTAATGAGCAAGTAGTGATCAAACATCAAAACCAATCAGAAGATGGAAGCCAAGTGCGTTTTTGGCTGGAGGCTCAATAACCAAATATGACGGGAAATTCCTCATTAGAAAGGAAACTCAAACGAGAGATCGCGTCGCGTAAAGCGGCTGAATTACTGTTAGAGCAAAAGAGTTTAGAACTGTATGAATCTAACCAACAGTTAAGTGTGGCGCTAAAAAAGCTCGAGATGAAGTCAGAGAAAGATCTGCGCAAATTCGAATTCGAAGAGCAAATCGATGCCACCTTGATTAGGTTCGGACGTACTTTCCTTTCTAGCACCTTCGATGAAACCATGATTGCCAGCTTCTTGGAACAGCTGACATCAAACTCTGTTGTGTCGGGTGCTTACCTGTATTTAGAAGCTGAGCGTTTGAGCTCATTACGTCGGCATCAATTTGGACATTTGGCGTTAGCGCATGATGCACCAATCACAAGCAAACCGCGTTGGGAAGGAAATGCGCTTTATTTACCCATTACGATTGATTCCAGTATTTTGGGTGAACTGATCTTCTCTGTCGCACTTGATCAAGTTGAACAGGAATTTATTTCTAAGCAAATGGTACTGGTTTCCGATCTCGTGCATGGTGTTATTAGTCGGCATTTGAGCCTAGATCGTGAAGTGGAATTACGTAAACGCGCCGAAGCGTCTGAGAAGGCGACCAAAGAGTTTGTTGCTATGATCAACCACGAACTCAGAACGCCTCTTAATGGCGTACTTGGCAGTGCGGACCTGCTTAGTAAAACCCTACTTGGGGATGAACAACAACAGTATCTGAGTAATCTTACGCATTCTGGGGACCTACTTAGAGTCATCATCAACGATTTGCTTGACTTCAGTAAGATGAACGCTGGGATGATGGAAATCATCGATAAAGTTTTTGCTTGGAAAGCGCTAGAGGATGCATTGACTGGCGTATTTGCGGCTAAAGCTGCCGAGAAGCGCATTCATTTCTCTATTGATAAGAAACTCGGGATCCCAGAGTTTTTGGTCGGAGATTTTGAGCGGATTACCCAGATCTTGGTTAACCTAATCGGTAATGCGATTAAGTTTACTCAACTCGGAGGTGTGGTGCTGCGTGTCGAATGGAACAATGGCTTTGCACATTTTGAAATAGAAGACACCGGCATTGGTATTCCGTTAGAAGCACAACAAGCGTTGTTTGATCCTTTTGTTCAAGCAGACCGCTCTACAAAGCGCAGTTTTGAAGGGTCAGGTTTAGGTTTGGCGATTTGTAAGAACCTTGTCGATCTGATGAAAGGGCAGATCAGCTTTGTCAGCGAGCCACGCAAAGGGACAACGTTCCAAGTCGTGGTACCGCTTAAACGAGGAGAAGCGCCCGCAAATTTAGCCGGGTCGGAGGCAACCGGTCGACAAATTGAGTTGGCAGGAAGAAACATCTTAGTTGTAGATGATATTCGGATGAATCAGGTCATCGTCACTCAAATGCTTAAAAAACTCGATATCACACCCGATCTAAAAAATAACGGCTTGGAGGCATTGGAGGCTGTTAAAAACAAAGACTACGAATTGATATTCATGGATTGTCGAATGCCAGAGATGGATGGGTATGAAGCCACGGTTCACCTAAGAGAGGATGGCTTTAACAATCCCATTATTGCACTCACAGCGGGGACGACGTTAGAAGAAAGGAAAAAGTGCATCGAATCTGGTATGGATGACATTCTTACCAAGCCCTACACCGCGGCAGATATCGAACAAGTGATGTGTAAGTGGCTCAAAGAATAGCGCTAGTAGAATAAAAACAAACGGCTCTGTAAGAACAACAGAGCCGTTTTTAGTTTAGTTTCTTCCACGTTAACTTTTACTTTAGCGCTGGTAGAATTTTCGAAAGCTTGTCTAAGGTTTCTTGATATTCCGAGGCACAATCACTGTCAGCCACCACACCGCCGCCAGCCCATGCATACAGTTTGTTGTTTTCTGCAACGAGAGTTCGAATAGTGATGCTGGTATCCATACGACCATGGCGTGAGATATAACCAATACTGCCACAGTAAGCGCTGCGACGATGCGGTTCTAGTTCTTCAATGATTTGCATCGCACGGACTTTAGGTGCTCCGGTGATTGAACCGCCTGGGAAGCAAGCTCGAAGCAAATCCGCCGCGGAATATTGCGGATCTAGATTGGCTCGAATGGTACTTACCAAATGGTGAACGGCAGGGAAGCTCTCAATATCAAACAACTTTGGCACATGGACACTACCTGGAGAAGCAACACGCCCAATGTCATTACGCAGCAAGTCCACAATCATCAAGTTTTCTGCCTGATCTTTCTCTGCGGTTTGTAAATCCTGCGCATTGGCTTGGTCTTGAACGGTATCCGCACCGCGTGGTCGAGTGCCTTTGATTGGTTTGGTCTCGATAACGTTGTCTTTCAGTTCCAAGAATCGTTCTGGAGAAATACTCAACAGCGTAGATTTTGGCATACGAATAAATGCTGAGAAGGGCGCTTGGTTTGCCGCTTCCAGCTTTAAATACGCTTGCCATTCACTGCCCTGATAAGGTGCATTAAAACGCTGAGCTAAGTTGATTTGGTAACAATCACCGCTTAACAGATATTCTTGTACGCTATCAAAGCGTGTCGCGTAAGACGCTGGCGTCATGTTGGATTGCCAGTCACCTTCTAGCTGAAAGCCTTCTGCAGTGTCAGGTACTTGTTCGTTCAGCCATTGCCATGCGGCTTGCGTGTTTTGGCCAACAAGGCTCGCGGTCTTCAACTTATGATCGACAACCAAAGCCCATTCATACAGACCAACTGCCATATCTGGTGTTTGTAGATCTTTGGCTGCGAGCTCCGGCATAGATTCGACTCTACGGCCTAAATCGTAACTGAAGTAGCCAAGTGCACCGCCTACAAACGGCAGATCCCATTGACTACCGAGTTCAAGATTGGGTAGAAGCTGTTGTTGGAGCGCGTCCAACAGCGAAAACGGGTCATCTTGCGACACATATTGTTCGGATTTAGTTTTGATGTGCGTATTGTCTGCAATGGTTTCAAGCGTCGCGATTGGGTTGGCCACCAACACATCAAATCGGCTGTCGATATGGGTCTCAGAAGCGGAGCGTAAAAGCATCGCCCAAGGTTGGTGTTCTATACGAGAAAATAGGGAAATGGTGAGGTCGTCGGCGTAATCCAATGCCTTAAAATCAAGCAATTGCGTATCCATGTTGTTCATTTGTTTAAATTGTGACAAAGAGTTCGTTCACTGCATGGCATGTCATGGGCAGCAAGAGTATCATAAACACCACTATACCCAAATAATCTCTAGATACATGATTCAGCGAGAATGATTTGGTTCGCATACGCGACGACGATTCGCATGTTTTAGTGGGTCTAAATCAAGAATCGTCAACACTGTATGCGAGCCAAAGCAACTCGCCCTTCGGGAGCAAGCCACTGCTTTAAGAGTGCTTTGCGTTTGAACTTTCGTGAGTGTTTTAAAACGATTCACTTACTGAGTTCCCTAAGTGGCGCCACTATGAACTTGTATATGGGGGTTATTTGGGTATAGCGCCAAACTACCTCTATACAAGGGTTTGAGGTGGTTTTACTATATGGAAGGCGACTTCATTTAATCGTGTGTCGATATCAGCCGTTCGACAATTTGTTCACATAAAACGAAGCTCATTTAGAGCAATAAGCTCAACAAACACGAAAGAAGCCAGCCAATAATGGAAGCAAAGCATAACAATAATGAGGCATGCAATGACGGTAATACGCACGCAGGATGTCATCAGCAGTGTTGCTGATGCGCTACAGTATATTTCTTACTACCACCCGCTAGACTTTGTTCAAGCCCTTGAAAAAGCCTACCATCGAGAAGAGAGCCAAGCCGCGAAAGACGCGATTGCGCAAATCTTAATTAACTCCCGTATGTCTGCTGAAGGTCACCGACCGATCTGTCAAGACACCGGCATCGTCACCTGTTTTGTTAACATCGGTATGGGCGTCCAATGGGACTCAACCGACATGACAGTGCAGCAAATGGTGGATGAGGGCGTTCGACAGGGTTACACAAATCCGGATAACCCATTGCGTGCTTCGGTTCTGATGGACCCAGCAGGTAAGCGAATCAATACCAAAGACAACACGCCAGCAGTTGTGCACATCAACATGGTGCCAGGCGACAAGGTTGAAATTCAAATTGCAGCGAAAGGCGGCGGCTCTGAAAACAAAACCAAGATGGTGATGCTAAACCCATCTGATGATATTGCTGAATGGGTTGAGAAAACGCTACCAGCAATGGGCGCAGGTTGGTGTCCACCGGGCATGCTTGGCATTGGTATCGGCGGTACCGCTGAAAAAGCTGCGGTATTGGCAAAAGAATCTCTGATGGGGCACGTCGATATCCAAGACTTGATTGATCGTGGCCCTCAAAACGCAGAAGAAGAGCTTCGCCTTGATATCTTCAACCGCGTAAACAAGCTGGGTATTGGTGCACAAGGCCTTGGTGGTCTGACTACTGTTGTTGATGTAAAAATCAAAACTGCGCCAACGCACGCGGCTTCAAAACCAGTGTGTTTGATCCCGAACTGTGCAGCAACACGCCACGTTCACTTCACGCTTGATGGCAATGGCCCAGCAGAGCTAACGCCACCGAAGCTAGAAGATTGGCCAGACATCACTTGGGAAGCGGGCGCGAATACACGTCGTGTTAACTTAGATACAGTAACCAAAGAAGAGGTCCAAGAGTGGAAGACTGGTGAAACGGTTCTTCTGTCAGGCAAAATCTTGACCGGTCGTGATGCCGCGCATAAACGCATTCAAGGCATGCTAGAAAGTGGCGAAGGTCTACCTGCTGGTGTTGATTTCAAAGGCAAGTTCATTTACTACGTTGGCCCTGTTGATGCAGTGGGTGATGAGGCAGTAGGTCCTGCGGGTCCAACAACCTCAACACGTATGGATAAGTTCACCGACATGATGCTAGAAGAAACCGGCATCATGGGGATGATTGGTAAAGCGGAACGTGGCCCTGCGACGGTTGAGTCGATCAAGAACCACAAAGCGGTATACCTCATGGCCGTTGGCGGCGCAGCATACCTTGTCGCGAAAGCAATCAAGAAAGCCCGCGTGGTTGCATTCGAAGACCTAGGTATGGAAGCGATTTACGAGTTTGAAGTCGAAGATATGCCTGTAACGGTTGCCGTCGATTCTAATGGTACGAACGCTCACCAGATCGGTCCTGACACTTGGAAAGTGAAAATCCAAGAGATGGAAGCGTAAGAGACTTGGTCATCATTCGAACGTCTCAATTGGGAGAATGTGACAAAGTGCTGATTTACCTAGCAAACATTTGACAAAAGTGCAGCGAAAGCTGCACTTTTTGTCTATATAATCAAATATAAACTTATAGGCATAGCAAATCTCACTGTTATGCTGACAATGATTAGGAGACGGCATGCCTCGTTTTATTCAAATTCTACAAATAGTTCTTGCTGTTGTGATCGGTAGCTTTGTTGGCTACGATTTGATTCTTCACGGCATCAGTATCTTCGATGAAAAATACGTCACCATCACTTGTGTGTTGTGGCTGATTCTAGAAGTCTGCCTATTCGTTATCTACAAGTTGATAGAAGACGATTAGATTGTCCTAGCGCAGATAGAATCACTAAGCCTCTGATATTCTCAGAGGCTTTTGTGTTTTTGACGTAGGTAAATTTTGTCGTGAATACTTTGTTCATCTTTGATTAAGGTTGATAAAATTACACTGCGTAGGAAGAATTGATGAGATAAATAAAAAGTATGAAAAGAATAACACAAGAAGTGAATGACTTTATCAGCCGAGGAATGGATTCTAACGTGCGAATCGCAGTGACTGGCTTGTCTCGTGCGGGTAAAACCGCCTTTATTACTTCTCTGGTTAATCAATTACTGCATACAGCAACACACGACAACTTGCCGCTGCTGACAGCGGCGCGTGATAAGCGCTTGATTGGCGCGAAGCGTGAGCCTCAAGCCAATATGATGGTACCGCGTTTTGCTTACGATGATGCGATGAACCAAATTCACGCAACGCCGCCTCAATGGCCAGTACCGACTCGTGACGTCAGTGAGATTCGTCTGGCTCTAAAATACAAGCCAAATAAAACCACCAAAAAACTGCTGAGTAAAACGGCGGTACTGAACGTTGACATCATTGACTATCCGGGCGAGTGGTTATTGGACTTACCACTACTTGATATGGATTTTGCGACATGGTCGCAGACGCAATTTGAAGCGTTAAAAGGGCAACGTAGCGAGCTTGCTCAAGCTTGGCTAGAAGAGTTAGACCAAGTCGACCTCAATGCGGACGTCAATGAGAAAAAGCTAGAGAGAGTCTCACAGGCTTACACCGATTATTTGCATGCGTGTAAAGCGTCTGGCTTGCACTGGGTTCAGCCGGGACGATTTGTTTTGCCTGGAGAGCTTGCAGGCGCACCTGTTCTGCAATTTTTCCCCTGTCAATTAGAGGCCGAAAGAAAAACGGTAAAAGGCAGCAATTTAGCGATGCTAGAAGCGCGTTTTCACGAATATCAACAAAAGGTCGTGAAAGCATTCTACAAACACCACTTTGCGACATTTGATCGCCAAATCGTGCTGGTGGATTGCCTGCAACCATTAAATGCGGGTGATGAAGCTTTTTATGATATGCGCCAAGCACTTGAGCAGATCATGCACAGTTTTCGTTATGGTCGGAGTAGCTTCTTACGCCGCTTGTTCTCGCCAAAAATCGATAAAGTACTGTTCGCTGCGACGAAGGCTGACCATGTGACGCCAGATCAGCATCCTCAACTTGTCTCTTTGCTGCAACAAATGGTGCATCCTGCGTGGCAAACGGCTTCTTACGAGAACATTGAAATGAGCTGCATGAGTATTGCCTCTATTCAAGCAACGACATCTGGCTTTATCACTTCGGGTGATAAAACGGTTCCAGCCCTACAAGGGACAACCATAGAAGGGGAGGCGATAACGATGTTCCCTGGGGAAGTACCAAAGAAACTTCCGAATGCTGTTTATTGGCAAAACAGTGGCTTTGATTTTACGTCTTTCCGACCTATGTCATCAGAAAGTGACGAGCCGATGAAGCATATTCGTCTAGACAAAGCACTTGAATACCTACTGGGAGACAAATTGAAATGAGCGAGCTAAAACAAAAACAAGTCTTCTCTGAAAAGGTCATGCACAGTGAAGAAGAGGATGTCTCGCCAGAGTTTACGGCGCAAAAGACATTCTCGGAAAACGAGACTTTCGTTGCTGTTGAAATAGAAGAGCAACCGGAAGACACCGAGCAAGAATTACAGCTTGAACATGTGATTCGTCCAAAACCTGGGCGTAAATGGCTTACAACAGGGTTATTTGCCACCTTTGCTGGTCTGGTCGGGTGGCAGGCGGTGGATTCGATTGTCACGGCTGTGCAAACTGCAGATTGGCTTGCATTGGGCTGGGCTGGCTTTATCTCCACTATTGCCTCTTTTGGTTTAGGAGCGTTAGGCAAAGAACTATGGAAGCTACGCAAACTTCGCAACCACTTTAGCGTGCAGGAAGAAAGTGAGGCATTTATCGACAGTCAAAGTGTTGGCAAAGGCAAAGTATTTTGTGAAAAAGTGGCTGAGCAAAGTGGTGTACTTGCTGAAAATCCGGGTTTTGATCGTTGGAAGAATAGCGTGAACCCAGCACACAGCGATGCCGAAATCCTTGAAATGTACGACTCAATGGTTGTAAGTCAGCAAGATAAACTCGCGACCAAAATTGTTTCACAGCACGCGACAGAGTCAGCCGCGTTAGTTGCCGTTAGTCCACTAGCTGCGGCTGACATGCTGTTAGTGGCGTGGCGTAATTTCAAAATGATCGATAATCTCTCGAAAGTCTATGGCGTTGAACTTGGGTACGCATCTCGAATCAAGCTACTTCGTGCGGTTTTTGTGAATATGGCGGCGGCTGGTGCAAGTGAACTGGCGATCGATGCGAGCATGGATTTGATGTCGATGGATCTCGCAGGAAAGGTGTCTGCTCGAGCAGGGCAAGGCTTGGGAGTGGGTATTCTCACCGCACGCTTAGGTTTGAAATCCATGTCATTGCTTCGCCCATTGCCTTGGTACCCTGAGAGACAAGTGAAACTCGGCGCTATTCGTAAAGAAGTGGTGGCGAAAGTTGCATCAATCACGATGAAACCGTAATCAATATCACCTTTGACGGTGAGGATTGCTTGACGCCATTCCAAGCTTGGTAGAAACTACTGTCAACTTTTCCTGACAGTTGTGAATTGGGATATTTTAAGTGCGTCTTGAAGTCTTTTGTGAAGATAGACTCGGTTTAACCCGAGAATTGCTCGATATTTTAGCGTCTAAAAGCATCGACTTACGTGGTATCGAAATTGATATCAGTGGCATCATCTACCTGAACTGCCCAGATATCGATTTTGATACTTTCAGTGAGTTGATGGCCGAAATCCGCCGTATTCCGGGGGTTAAAGACGTACGTAAAATCCAATTTATGCCAATGGAGCGTCACAATACGGAGCTGCTTTCATTGGTGGATAACTTACCTGATCCGGTCTTTGCCATCGATCTGAAAGGTGCGGTAGACATGGCAAACATGTCTGCACTTTCTCTGCTCGGGCAACATAAGCAAGATGTGATTGGCACACAAATTGGTATGCTATTGCCAAGTGTGCGCTTTAATCGTTGGACAGAAGGAGTGAATGCCCGTACCAGAGAAAGCCTTGTCATCGATGGTTTGGATTATATCCTTGAGTTGATGCCGGTTTATATCAAAGATGAAGCTCAAAACTCCACGCTCGCCAGTACGCTAATGACTATTCGTTCAAGCCAGCATGGCGTGCAAATCGAAGAGACATTGCCGTTACAAAACCAATTGGGTTTCGAGCATTTTGTCGGTTTATCCAATCGCCACAAAGCATTGATCAATCAAGCAAAGAAACTTTCTGTGCTTGACCAACCGTTGTTAATTGAAGGTGAGACTGGTACTGGTAAGGAAATGCTAGCAAAAGCGTGCCATAGCCGCTCTGGTCGTGCGAACAAACCATTCCTAGTACTTAGCTGTGCTTCTATGCCTGATGATGTGGCAGAGACGGAACTGTTTGGTCATGCCCCAGGTTCATTCAATCATGAACTTGGCCACAAAGGCATATTCGAACAAGCAAACGGTGGTACGGTGTTCCTCGATGAAATCGGTGAAATGAGTTCGCATCTGCAAATTAAACTATTGCGCTTCTTGCAAGATGGTAATTTCCGTCGTGTTGGTGCTGAAGATGAAATGCATGTCGATGTTCGTATTATCGCATCAACAAAACATAACCTTGCCGAGTTAGCCGAGGCAGGGCAGTTCCGCGAAGATTTATACTATCGTCTCAATGTGCTCACCTTGAATATTCCTCCTCTGCGCAAGCGTTCAAACGACGTCGCGCCGTTGCTGGATTTATTCGTCACGAAACACGCGCAACAATTGGGCATTGATAAGCCAGAATTTGATGATGAATTGGTTGATGCGTTAGCGAACTATCAATGGCCTGGTAATATGCGTCAGCTAGATAACATGGTGCTTCGCGCGTTGACGGAAATGGAGGGTAGCTTGTTGAAAGCGGATAACTTCAATCTACCGCAACCTCAAGCAATGGGCGGTGGCTCAGCAACGTTGAACTTAGATGGTTCGTTGGACGAAATTATGCGAGATTACGAATCGCAAATCTTAGAGCGTTTGTATCAGTCTTTCCCTTCAAGTCGTAAGCTCGCGAAGCGATTGAATGTTTCGCATACCTCGATTGCGAACAAACTGCGTGATTATGGTATTCGAAAAGCCTAAGGCGATCGCAAAATTGTGGCTTCAGCAAAAGCTAGAGTACCAGCAATAACTTATCTGGAATCAAATGGAAGTTGTCAATAATAATGGTAGATAAAAGCTCCTCAATCGCCGTTCACAAGTTGGACGGCGACTTGCTTCTACGCACTGCAGATATTGGTGATGCCGATATGATCGCAGCGTATTTTCAAGCGAACAGAGAATATTTAAACCCCTATGAACCTAAACGCGAGGAAGCTTTCTATTCGGTTAATGGCTGGCTGCAAAAGCTGATCAAGTTGAAAGAGCTTCATCGTATGGGCTTAGGCTACTATTGTCTGCTTGTTCATGCCGATTCTGGTAAAATGCTCGGAACACTTTCTTTCAGCAACCTGACTCGATTTCCTTTTCATGCATGTAACGTGGGTTACTCGCTCGCAGAAGAGGCTCAAGGAAACGGCTATATGCGCCGCGCGTTGAAAATGGCATGCGATTATATGTTTGATGTGCAAAAAATGCATCGCATTCAAGCGGGTTACATGCCACACAACACACGCAGCGAAGCGGTGCTACAGCATGTTGGCTTTGAGAAAGAAGGCTATGCAAAGGAATATTTGTTGATCAATGGTGAGTGGCAAGATCACGTGCTGACATCCTTGACCAACCCGAACTGGAAGGCAGAGGCTCGATAATTGGAAAGATTGGAGAAGCAATTAGCGTTATTGATTGAACTCGATCAACTGAAAAGTGTGCTGCGTAGAACCCGTGTTAAAAGTGCCGAGGGTCGCTTAGAAAATAGTGGTGAACATAGTTGGCATGTTGCTTTAATGGCTGTGTTGATGCAAGAGCACGCGAATGCACCTGTCGATATTGGTCGAGTGATGAAAATGCTGCTTATCCATGATGTGGTAGAGATCGACGCGGGCGACACCTTTGTTTATGATGTTGCAGCCTCAAAAGAGCAAGAAGAAAAAGAATTGAAAGCCGCAGAGCGGTTGTTTGGCATGCTGCCAAGTGACCAAAGTAGCGAATTACTTGCTTTGTGGAATGAGTTTGAAGCCGCACAAACTGACGATGCCAAATATGCTAAGGCGCTGGATCGCCTTATTCCTATGCTACTGAACTATCATAATGATGGCCAAAGCTGGATAGAAAATGGGGTAACGCGAGAACAAGCGTTAACCGTTAACAAAAGAATTGAACTTGGTTCTGTCACGTTATGGGACAAAGCCAAAGAACTGATTGAAGGTGCCACCGAGAAAGGTTGGCTGAAGTCGTAAAAAAGGAGACTGAATGTCTTATTTGCCTTTGGATGAATACCAAAGAAAATGGATTTTTACTCACCAGTCGATGCCTGTGCCAGAAGAAGACCTCGCTTTTATCAAGCCAATGAGTCAGGCACGTGCAGCGCAGTTTTGGAAAGAGAACGTCAGTGCACAAAGTCCTGATATGGACCGTTTGAGCTCGTCTGATTGGCCAATGAAAGAGCAGAACTGGTCACAAGAGGTTGATTGGATGGCTGCATGGGAAGACGACGAACAAGGGCTTCCTGAAGAAGTGATTACTTTTATTGATTGGCAAGACGACGTCACGGTTTATTTTTGCTACGAGAAGTACAACGTGATTGAAACCAAATGGTCGATTTTTAAAAAGTACTGGAAGAACTTTTTGTTCTACGATGATGGTCCAATGTTACTTGGACGGCGTCGTTCTGAAGCTCTGTGGTTTGACTCGAAAGGTAATGTCAAACTGGGTGAGCGCAGCTAAACACAAATCTAATTATGAAGCCACCAGTACGGTGGCTTTCGTTTTTCTATAAGTTTGATAACGGACTCAACACTCCACCCGCGCCGCGCTCGATGACGTGTGTGTAGATCTGGGTTGTTTTCACATCTGTGTGTCCAAGTTGTTCTTGAACCGTTCGAATATCAGCGCCTGACTCTAACAAATGAGTCGCAAAACTATGGCGTAAAGTATGGCAAGTAACGGTCTTCTCGATACTTGCATCTTTGGCTGAACGCTTTACTGCTCGTTGGATAGCACTTTCATTGATGTGATGACGCCTTAATTCCCCAGTATCTTTGTCTGGGCTTAGTTTTGTTGATGGAAATAGAAAGTGCCAGTTGAAATCTAGCTCCGCATCAGGGTATTTTCTTCTCAGCCCATCTGAAATATACACACCAGCATAGCCCGCAACATGACGATCTTTTTGATAGTAGTCGCGAGCTAAGTTCATTTGTGCTTTTAAGGGGGCGTGGAGCTCCTTTGCGAGTGTGACGGTTCGGTTTTTGCCCCCTTTCCCTTGCCAAACACGAATTGCTCCGTAGTCGTAATCGATATCCTGTATTCTTAGCCGTAGACACTCCATGACTCTTAGCCCTGACCCATAGAGTAACTGTATATGTAGTTTGTATTTTGGATCGATATGCTGAACGAAGCGCCTTACTTCAGCTTTCGTTAACACTACTGGCAGTTTCTTTTCTGTCAGAGACTTTTGAAAACGCATATCAAGTGAAAGTGGCATTCTAAAATACTCACGGTACAAGAAAGAGATGGCATTCAGGGCGAGCGCCTGTGTTTTTACGGCGACTTTTTCATCTATCGCTAAATGGCTGAGAAAGCGTTCAACATCGTTTTCAGCTAATTTAGACGGATGAGCGAGCTGGTGGAATACGATGAATCGTTTGATCCAAAAGATGTAACTCTCAATGGTTTTCTTCGCATAGTGACGTGCGATCATATGTTCTTTTATGCTAAGCAAAAACTGACTTTTCATAACTAAATTTACATGGGTATTTGTACAGTTCTATAAACTTAGCGTCTCACATCTAATTAGGCTTCACCACACCGTCTAATTGCGTGGTTGAGCACACAGATTCATACTGATTTTCTATTTGTTTCATAAAGATAAGTGCTAGCATGCATTTTTCTTTTGGAATGAAAGAAGGCGGTAGCGTGCCTGAAAGGCGGCATATAGCCGTATAGAAAGCGTTAAATGTACGGGGTTAATTTTGACAGAATTTGTAAAAACAGGATTTGAGCTTTTTAAGGCATACTTTCCTAGTGCAGCGGTATTGTCTGTTGAAGCCAGCACAGAAGTGTTACCTGCATTTGTTGGTGGTAGTGCAACGTTACTGACTAACGTGATAGGTAATGTCTTACATGACTATCAAAATAAACCGCTTTCACCACGTGAAAAGTTAAGAACATCTTCAGTTTACGTTGATGCTCATTTGAAAATTGCGAAACGTTTGGAAAGCGGGGATCTTGTGCGTGATGATGACTTCATTAGGCAGAGGTTAGGTCAGAGATCTTCGGCTGAACAGTGTTTAGATGCAACTATTATGAAAGCTGCCGGGCAATACGAAGAAATCAAACTCCCATTATTCTCTGAGCTGTATGTGTCAGCATGCTTTGACGCTGATATATCGCCTGAATTATTGGCTATATATTACTCTCAACTAGAACAACTAAACTACATTCAGTTACTTGTTTTATATACACTTAGTATTGAAAAAAATCGGTTGGAATGGAAGTGGAACTCAGCAGATTTTAATGATGTTGTTTACACTTTGCTTAAAGAATTACAGTCTCGAAACTTAATCAATGATTCATTCTGGGGTGACAGTCCAATCATCCTCAACCCTTTAACGGAGAGGTTTATAGATGCAATAGGTTTTAGGTACATTGCAGACTATGAGCATGATGTATGCTCGCAACTCAAGTCCTCAGGCAAGTACATTTAACAAAGCATTTAAGAGTGATTCGCAACGCTTGGCAGTTTCGCTTTGCTCAAGTATAGCCAAGCATCGCTCACACCTTAATGCGGCGTTAGTTTGCAAGAGGAAAAACGCAGCTATATCGCAAGATCTAGTGGTAAAAACTCAAAGTTGAAATTGGCGTATCGGCGTTCAATTTCAGTGTTAACTAGCGTGGTGAAAATTCAAAATTGGCATCGTTTCAACGGTTGATTTGTTCTTTGGTGCGGCGACTTTTAGGGTTACCTGAGTCGAACTTTTTTGCTGAAACTCTGCTCGTTGAGTTTGTTGGTACAAAAGCCGATCTACTCGCTGAAATGGCGTTTTCTCTGGTGTGGTAAGTTCATGTGGTTTCAGTGGCTTTGTTGAAAGTCCGCATTGTGAGATTGGTTTTCCAAAAGCGCTTTTTGGTGTTGTTAGTTCGTTTTCTGAGGCGTTGTTTGTTCCACGTGGTTTCATTGAGTAGTCGTTCTTAGACTACGCCTGACTTAAGTGCATCAAAATACATAAAGTTTATTGTTTGCAAAGTTTAAAATAACCTAAAATCAACGCTTTGGGTTTGCAAACTAACAAACTGCTCAAGAGGGATTCGCAACGCGTGGCATTTTTACTATGCGTTGATTTTAGTGATTAAGGTGGTTTGCGGTGGCTTCGGTATTGCGTTGCTCACCCCTTAGCAGAGCGTTATAACAACAAGGAGAGTTCCGTGAAAATAACAGTTTTAGATGACTACCAGGATGTGGTTAGAACGTTAGATTGTTTCGAATTACTATCACATCACGATGTGTCCATCTTGAACGAAACACTTCCTGAAACTGAGTTGGTAGTTAAGCTAAAAGATACCGAAGTTCTTGTTTTAATCCGAGAACGGACAGTGATTACAGAGTCACTGCTTGCACAGTTACCTAACCTTAAAGTTATCAGTCAAACAGGTAAAGTCAGCAATCATATTGATGTCCACCTATGCGAAAAGTATGGAGTAAAGGTGTTGGAGGGGCGTGGCTCTCCTGTTGCTCCTTCGGAATTAGCTTGGGCGCTGATTATGGCGGCAAGTCGCCACGTACCAACTTATTCAGCTAATCTCCAAAATGATAAATGGCAAAACTCTGGAGTGCTTGGTTTAGGTCGCACTCTAAAGGGCTTGAAGCTTGGTATTTGGGGCTACGGAAAAATTGGACAACGAATTGCCCAATATGCAAAAGCATTTGAAATGTCGGTGGTTGTCTGGGGTAGTGAGGGATCTAGAAATCTTGCGCTTGAACATGGCTTTGAAGCTGTCGCTTCAAAGGAAGCATTTTTCTCTGGTTCGGATATTGTGTCACTTCACTTACGTCTGAATGAAATAACTAGGGCGTGCGTAACAGCTCAGGACTTGAGCTTAATGAAGCCCGACTCTTTATTTGTAAACATTAGTCGCTCAGAGCTTGTAGAAAACTCTGCGCTATACAACGAGCTGGCGACGGTCTCAACTAAGCGAGCTGCCGTTGATGTATTTGACAATGAACCGGCTTCGCTTGATAACGAGCCTTTATTGTCATTACCAAACGTTACGGCTACCCCACATTTAGGGTATGTAGAGCAAAACAGCTATGAGCTTTACTTCAAAATAGCATTCGAGAATATTTTAGCTTTCGAGCAGGGTAAGGTATAAACATCAGCATCGAAGAAATCGTTGTTATAACAAACTGTTTAAGAGTGATTCGCAACGCGTGGCATTTTTACTATGCGTTGCTTTTAGTGTTTAAGGTGGCATGCGGCGGCATAGGTATTGCGTTGCTCACACCTTAACAGGGCGTTAGGCAATTAGCTGGAGATATACGATGGATGCTTTTGAAAGTGGCTTAGCTTGCTATTGTCATCAGAGCCAAAATGAAGTTAATCGAATTAGGCGATTTTCCCAATCTATAGATTCTCACTGGGAATCGAAAGCTAAACGCTTGGACAGCGAATTTGAGAAATCGTTGGCAAAAACTACCTGCGAAGATCAGCGTCAAGAATTAGGTGAGACCTATGGAATGTTTTACTATGAAGACATAGTAAAGAGTGAATGGATACACAAACATAGTGTAGTAATTACTATTTCGAGTTTTGTCGAAAATTCCTTATATGAGTTATGTGAACTACTAGCACTGCATCAAGGTCAGCCTCTAAAGTTACATGAGAAAGGAAGGCTATCGAAGGTAGAGAAATGTCTACTCTACCTTGAAGACAATGCTCATCTTAGTCTCGCTGAGTGCAAAGAAGAAGCCGATGGAATGATTGTCGGTTATAAGCTAAGGAACCAGATAATCCATAACAACGGCAAAGTGACCGAACGGTTTGAAAAGCAAAAGGCTCAATGGAAAGGGTTGGTTAAAGGCAGTTTAGGTGCTTATATTGAAATCGATAGCAAATTTATAACATGGTACTTAGAACAAGTTGCGGCGTTTTACTATAAGTTAGCTCCGGAAGTGTCGTCATTTATACAACGTACAAAAATTGCCTAACAAAGCGTTTAAGACAGATTCCCAACGCATGGCATTTTTCATTCCATCGTTGGGTTTTGTGTTTACGGTGCAATGGTTTAGGTTAGGTGGTCGCGTTGCTCACTACTTAACGCGGCGTTATGTAACTTCAAGGCTCATCAGTTTCAACGCTTTGTTATCTCTACCGTAATGTGGCTTTCTCTTTTTTACATGCGTTTGGAACAGCTCTACATTGTCAGTCACAAGATTATTACTGTGGATTGAGGTTGAGATGAAATTACCAACATGGGAAAAACTACGTGCCAATTACCCAGCTTTACCTGCTAATGTGGTGTTTGAAAAGATCGGTGGTAAAGTGGGCTTAAACTATGAACTAGGTATATTTTCTAACGCTTGTGCTATAAGAGTTTCAAAAGCTCTTAACGGGAGCGGGGTAGAGCATAAAATTCCTCGCTATAACGCTATTGGACCGGAAGGTAAAATGAGTCTCCAAGTGTCTTCTGGACAAAATAAGTTTTGGTATATTTTCCGTGTAAAGATTCTTACGAAATATCTATCAGAAAAATACTTCAGCCCAGAGGTGTTGACCCCAGAAGAGCATTTGGAAAAAATTAAAGGGCGCAAAGGTATTATTATCTATCAAGTCAATGGGTGGAGTGATGCGACAGGGCATGCTGATTTGTGGGATGGGAAAAAATGTGTATATGAAGGGTATGCATCAGTTACGCATAAAGTTTTATTCTGGGAGTGCGCATGATAAGGGTAATCGCTTTTATTATTATACTTGTTTCATTACCTATAAGCGCCAGCTCTAATACACGAGTTCCTATTAACGGGCAGTTAATTCAATTTGCTAAAGCAAATTGCTTATATCAGTACTTTCAGCATAAAAACTATGACTTAAACGATATTAGAAATATATCTGCGGGTATAGTTCAGATGAGTTCTCTGGCACCAGAAACATTCGTTGAAGTATCTCGATTGGTGAAAAACTATGAGCCAGAGGTTAAGTATAAGAAGGATACATCTCCTTTACTCGTGAAGTGTTTTACCTTGGATAGTGACCCTGTTTTTCTAAGAAAAATCAACTCGTTGACTCACGGCGAATAAAGTTACATAACAAACTGTTTAAGAGTGATTCGCAACGCATGGCATTTTTACTATGCGTTGCGTTTAGTGTTTAAGGTGGTATGCGGCGGCTTTGGTATTGCGTTGCTCACACCTTAACAGGGCGTTAACCATCTTTAATGAGGTTCATGTGAACAAAAGTCATAAATCAGTGATGCAGACCATTGCAATGTACGCTTGGATTACAGTCGCCTTTTGCTGTCGATTTTTACTTGGAAACTTGTATGGTGTACTAATTACTACCCTCATTTTACGCACTTTCAGTGAGTCAATATTTGGCTTTCCGCCATACACACTTTACGAGTTAACCGGATGGCTGTATTCATTGAGTGAAGAGATGAAAGTCGCAATAGCCAGTTCATTAGTTACAGTTATTGGCTTTTTTATCGCATATGCATCCGCTACTGCAAACTGGAAGTCTCAACTTCTTGCTAGCATAAAGTTACAAGCGTCCTCTGACCTAAATAGTTTTTTTACCGAAGTAAATTCGTTAATCACAGATTTGGAAATTTATGCTAAAGACGTAATTAAGTCGTTAGATATTATTCGAAGCTCCACAGATGAAAATGAAAAAATGTTTCAAGCTTCTTACCTTACTCAAAGAGGGCAGGAAATAGACATAAAGAGGAAGCGCCTTGTTTCTTTATCAATACAAGTACACCATTTTGAGGGCAAGTATTCGAGCCTGTTTATTTCTGTACCAAGTGTTTTACAAAGTTTTCGAAAAGCAGCTTCAGCACTTGATGACGTTAGCTCTGTATCTTGGTTTTACATTCCATGCGCTTATAGGGATGATCCGCATCCAGTTGAAAGTTATGTTAATCAAATAGGTAAAGATAAATACGAAGCCTTCATACGTAGTGTTGAGAAAAATCGCGTACTGTTATCATTTTATCCGGGAAGTGCGGGCGGTGTTTTGCAATCAGATGTAGTTCCATTTAATGTCTTTTCTTTGTTCAATATGTTTAAGAATTCTAGGCTTTTTCATAGTGTCTTTGATGAGGTAAGAAGGGCTAAAAAAGAAGGTTAACAAACTGTTCAAGAGGGATTCGCAACGCGTGGCATTTTCACTATGCGTTGATTTTAGTGATTAAGGTGGTGTGCGGTGGCTTTGGTATTGCGTTGCTCACCCCTTAACAGGGCGTTATGCCTCAGGAGGAAAAATGGAAAAGTCCATCCGAGAGTTAGCTAAAGAAGTTGGTCGAGTTATTCCGAAACCAGAAGCGAAAGCAGACTTCGTAATCAAAGGTATTGGTAGGCGAAGAGGTGAAGAAGCGTTGATCTATCGTATTCCCTCTCATTCGGAGAAAGCCCCTTTTTATGAAAAAGGAGTGACGCTATCAGAATTCCAACTGGCTTATTCACATTTAAGAGAATCAGGCTACTTAACAAGAACTTGGTTTAATAAAAACCTTTCTGCTTGTGCAAAAGAGGGCGCGTGCAATTTTACAACCATAGGTGGCGTTTTTTGCATTTTAGGTGTGGCAGAATACATATCAAAAGCGACCTATCAGTCAAAGGCATAACAAACTGTTTAAGAGTGATTCGCAACGCGTGGCATTTTTACTATGCGTTGGTTTTGGTGTTTAAGGTGGTATGCGAGAGCTTCGGTATTGCGTTGCTCACACCTTAACAGGGCGTTAGTACGGGTTTGACGTCAAAGGTCATAAGTTTTGGTGTTTATCTGTTTTGGCGCTCGTCTTTACACCTTTCAGTTTTTACCTTTCACGTTCTTTCCGGTGGCACTATATGCGGAGTGTTTGCTTTGATTTCACCGTTTACGGTCTCTAACTCTTAGCCTATTTCTTTGGCGCTTCTTCGTTTTCGTTGTACTTCCTGAGTTAATCTTGTCGTTCGTTGGGTGTTGCCATCAAAGTGCGAGGATCGAATCCTTTTCTAATTTGAAGCCATTAAAAGTAGGGGAGTTCAGTGCGTTTTTCTTCTAGCCAACTTTCGTCTTTCAATTGGAATTAAGTTTTGTAGCTGCCCGTCTCACTTCAGTGTTCAAAGCCTTTCATATCATGCTAGTTTTCAATATCTTGGAGCGCATAAATAGAAGTAGCGCATGTACTAACAAATTGCTTAAGAGTGATTCGTAACGCGTGGCATTTTTACTTTGCGGTGGCTTATGGTGATTAAGGCGCTGTGCGGTAGCTTTTGTATTGCGTTACTCACACCTTAGCAAGGCGTTAGTACGGGTTTAGCATCAAAGGTCATCAGTTTTGGTGTTTATCTGTTTTGGCGTTCGTCTTTACACCTTTCAGTTTGTACCTTTCACGTTCTTTCCGGTGGCACTATGTGCGGAGTGTTTGCTTTGATTTCACCGTTTACGGTTTCTAACTTTTAGCCTATTTCTTTGGTGCTTCTTCATTTTCGTGGTGGCTTTTGAGAGAGCCTTGGTTGTAATTGATGCTGTCGTCGGAGTACGAGGATCGGATCCTTTTCTAATTTGAAGCCAGTAAAAGTGGGGGGCGTTCAGTGCGCTTTTCTTCTAGCCAACTTTCGTCTCTCAATGACGGTAAAGTTTTGTAGCTGCCCGTCTCACTTCAGTGTTCAAAGCCTTTCATATCATGCTACTTTTCAATATCTTGGAGTCCATAAATAGAAGTAGCGCATGTACTAACAAATTGCTTAAGAGTGATTCGTAACGCGTGGCATTTTTACTTTGCGGTGGCTTATGTGATTAAGGCGCTGTGCGGTAGCTTTTGTATTGCGTTACTCACACCTTAGCAAGGCGTTATGTGTCAGAGAGAGATTATGAGATTTTTGCAATTATTTATCTTGATCTTAGTAGTAGGGTGTTCAAGTTCTGTAGAAAACACTTACTCATCGGAATATTTAGATCTAGAGCCAATAGAGTTTGTATCGCCGAGATACCCTAAAGTTGCAGTAGAGAATAACCTGTCAGGGTATGTGGTCATGACGTTTAACATTACTAAAAATGGAGATGTGGCTGATATTGTTGTAATCGATTCCACCCCAAAGGGGATCTTTGAAAAGGTAGCTGTACAAGCGTTGTCCAAATGGAAATATGAGCCACTTGAAGATGTTGAGCTTATTGCTCAAAAACAAAAATTAGTCTTTAAAATCTAACACATAACAAATTGTTTAAGAGTGATTCGGCACGCGTGGCATTTTTACCATGCGTTAGGTTTAGGGTTTAAGGTGGTATGCGGAGGCTACGGTATTGCGTGCCTCACACCTTAACAAGGCGTTATGTGATAAGGAGGTCACATTGAATATAGAATACAAAGTTAACAAGCAGATCTCAGCTGACGAGTTTATTGGTTTGCTTAAGCGCTCGACGTTGGGAGAGCGCAGACCAATAGAAAATATCGAATGTATCAAGGGTATGTTGGACAATAGTAATCTCATAATCACTGCTTGGGATGGTTCTAAACTGGTTGGTATTTCTCGCTCTATTACGGATTTCCATTATTGTTGTTATCTGTCCGACCTAGCGGTTGATGAATCGTATCAAAGGTTGGGAATAGGCAAGCAGTTACAAGTTCAAACTCAAGCTCAAATTAAGCCTACATGTAAACTGTTTTTAATCGCCGCACCCGCAGCCAATGATTATTATGGACAGATTGGCTACACCAAAAACGAACGTTGTTGGGTGCTGGAACGTGGTAGTGAAATTATCACATAACAAAGCATTTAAGAGTGATTCGCAACGCTTGGCGTTTTCGCTTCGCTCAAGTATAGCCAAGCGTCGCTCACACCTTAATGCGGCGTTAGCCCTATCAGAGGAAAACAATGAAATCTGCAGTATTAGTTATTGATGTTCAGTCGATTCTTTTCGACCCGGAACCTCAACCATTTGAATCACAAATCGTACTAACCAAAATTAATGAGGTTACGAAATTAGCGCGTGCTAAGTCTGTTCCAGTTATCTTTGTCCAGCACGAGCAACCTAAATCTGTTATTGAATACAAAAGCGTTGGTTGGGCATTACAGTCGAGCTTAATTACACAAGCTGGTGACCATTACGTTCGCAAAACAACGCCAGACTCATTCTTGAACACGAACCTTCAAAGTGTTTTGAATGAACTCGATGTAGATAGCTTAATTGTGTGTGGCTACGCCTCAGAGTTTTGCGTTGATACCACCATTCGCAGAGCTGCAGGTTTAGGCTACCCCGTAACGTTGGTATCTGATGCTCACACAACTCATGATAAGGAGCACGCCAGTGGGGCTCAAATTCGAGAGCACCACAATGCTACATTACCTAGTATTTCTAGTTTCGGTGTTAAAATCGAAGCGGTAGAGGCGTGCAACCTTTGGGCATAGGGCTAACAAGCAATTTAAGAGTGATTCAGCACGCTTGGCATTTTTAGTTTGGGTTAAGTTTGTGATAACGGTGGTTAAATTGAGTGTCGTGGTTGCGTGCTTCACACCTTAATTGGGCGTTATATGACTGATGTCGTGAAAAAATACTCGAAAATTGATTAGTGCATGAACATCAGTTAAAATTACCTCAGTATCATTATTACATTACGATACATCCTGTAAGGAACAGAGAGGTAGACTATGACTGCCAAAACACAAAATAAAGTGAAAAAGACTAGAGCAAACCGTGTCGGTGATGTTACTTCGATGAAGGTTTTTGGCTCTAAAATGAGTCGGTTAGTTAAGAAAACAAGTCAACTTGAGCTAGCGTCATTAAAAGAAAAAGGTATTATCCAATAAATGTCGTCTTTTGATTTTTGTCTGTCAGACACTTTAAACAAAGTGTCTGATGACCCAGATTTTATCGATCTATTCAATAAATTCCAATACTATAAAGAAAACAGTGAGCCCCACGAAATCGCCACTCCTTCCCGTAAAGTTCAAGAAGAAACTGAAGGTTTGATCGCAGAGTTTGGACGAGATCGTTTTTTCAAAAATCCGCAACATGCTAGGCAAGATGATCTCACGCATTTACATTTGTTTACCGATGACTGTGAATGGTTAGATGAAGATGGAAGTCCTAAAGTACAATGGGAATGTACCTCCAATAGCTACCTTGTATACTCATACTTTGAGTCAAACGGCATCCATGTCTTTTATCTAATTGCTCTAATTGAAAAAGGGGCTCATCGTCTTACAAAAGATCTGCCTGATGGTGATCCAAATCCTATCGTTCTAGAATGGTTAGCTGAGGCTATTCGTTTTAGAAAGGCATACCCAGAGTACTCTAAGTAAACAGTCATATAACAAATTGTTCAAGGTGATTCCAAACGCGTGGCATTCGCAGTTTGAATCACCTTTTTGTGTTTATGGCACTTTCATTTTGGTTATGTGTAAGCGTTTGTCACACCTTAACAAGGCGTTAGCATTCAATCGAAATCAAACATATTAGATGGTGGAAAATTAATGTTAGAAAAAGAAGTTATTATAGAAAACTTAAATAGCCTTCATGAACATAAGATGGCGAGAGACATCTTTGTCCCTGTATTGGTTAAAATGGGTTGTAAGGGAGTAAAGTTTACTGGAGGAGCGGATGAAGTAGGTATTGATATTGAGTACTACGAACTAACACAGCCTGAAAATTTAAAAAGTTATGTAGGGGTTCAGTTTAAAAAAGGTAACTTAGTTTACAGTAGCGGAGGTTCTAAGAACTCTGTTAAAGAAGTTAAAAATCAAGCTGAAGAAGCATTTGATAAAGAGATACATGATATAGAGGAGCATTCAACAAAATTTATATCTAGGTTTGTAGTTGCTACAACAGGAGATATTAATGAAAAAGCTCGGTCATTTATTGGAAAGGCACGACAGAAAGGTCACGATAGACGTATCGATTACTGGACTGGAGATCGGCTTGCTGAATATATTCAAGATTATTGGTACGAAGAGTTTTTGGCATATTTCAGTCTTAAAGAAAGCGAGGGTATGGTTTCTGACGAGTGTATAGTGGATCTTGAATATCTTGAAGAAAACTACCAAGACATAATACAAAAATGCCAGAAAATGCGAGCTACAGTAAATTCACTAGAATGGAGTATCGTCGAAAATATCCTATATCTAATGATTGCTAACCAAGGTGGTACGGTTTCCTTAGCTGATTTGTTAATGGAGTTAGGGCGAACTGAGGAGTTCCTCAGTGAAGAATTTCGACATCTTATAGAACTTGAGTATGTGTATGCTGATGAATCAGGTTTCAGTTTGGATGGGCACGCTTCTAATCTGTGGCAATTGTACGAAAAAATCTCTGACGAATTAATTGATGCGGAAGAAGAGCCTGAAGAAGCTGAAAGTCTGCTTAAAGCGTTAGTTCTATAATGCTAACAAACTGTTTAAGAGTGATTCGCAACGCGTGGCATTTTTACTATGCGTTGGTTTAGGTGATTAAGGTGTTATGCGGCGGCATCGGTATTGCGTTGCTCACACCTTAACAGGGCGTTATGCAGATTATCAAATAAAGAGTAATTAAATGGAAAACGGTGTAAATACTATTGGTACGTTATTAGGTTGGAATGATCTAGGCTTGTTCGCGTTAATATTTGCCGCATTGCAGGTCATAATAGGTTTTTGGTTGCAATCACGAATTCGATATTCGATTAAAAATGAGTACGATCAAAAAATCGAACAGCTAAAAGTTGACCTCAACTTTAGCATCAAAAAGAGAGAAGAGGCTGCTTTAGTAGCTGAATTGTTAGCAGAGTGGGTTAGTCGTCCAGAAGATTGTAAAACGCTCAACAAATTACTTTGGGAGGCATCTCTTTGGCTACCTGACGAAGAAGCTTTAGAGATAAACAAGCTTCTCGCTCATGAAGGGGATATTACTACTAAGAAAATGATAATTAAAGTTCGTAAAATTATTCAAGGTGGAGAAACGAAAGTTACAGCTGATGATTTGACTAGTTTTGCGAACAAATCTGCATAACAAACTGTTTAAGAGTGATTCGCAACGCGTGGCATTTTTACTATGCGTTGGTTTTAGTGTTTAAGGTGGTATGCGGGAGCTTCGGTATTGAGTTGCTCACACCTTAACAGGGCGTTATGTTGCAGGAGAGAATATGGAAGTTCTGAATCAGCTTTTTCCATCAGAAAGTCAGATGGAAAGGTTAAAATCTTCACCGGAATCAGGTGAAATTCATCTACTAAACCTTTTCAAGTTTAAAGAGAAGGCAGAATATGCAGATGGTCGAGAAACTAATCTAACGGGCAAAGAAGCATATGAACTTTATGGTCAGCCTATGCTTAAGGTTTTGGAAAAGTATGGTGCTGAAGTTGTCTTCTATTCAGAGGTGACTGGTCTTATTCTTGGGCAGGTTGAAGACCTTTGGGACTCATTTGTTATTGTAAAATATCCATCTCGCCAATCGCTTCTTGAAATGACGTCATCCGAAGAGTTCTTAGCATTAAGCGTGCATCGCGAAGCCGGGTTGGCAGGGCAGTTAAACATAGAAACGAAGATACCTTGAGTCACAACATAACAATCTGTTTAAGAGTGATTCGCAACGCGTGGCATTTTAACTATGCGTTGCGTTTAGTGTTTAAGGTGGTATGCGGCGGCTTCGGTATTGCGTTACTCACACCTTAACAGGGCGTTATATTCATCGGGAAAACTGGAGATAAATAATGATGAACATACAACTAGAAAAACCAGTCTTCTATCTTAATGAGTTTGCTTTGAGGTTTGAGTTAGGCCCTGATGACGTCGACATATGGTTGGATGACAACCGAAAAAATTATAATGAAGAGTATTTTGAAATTGCGATGAGTAGAGCACTTAGTATCTATGAAGCAGCATTTAAACCTTCAGATATGATCAAAGTCTGTTATCAAATTTTTTCCGATGGACGGAAGAAAATTAGAAAAAGTGACTACTTCTTTAAACTGTTCGAGCCTCTGTGTGGTAAAGCTTTAGAGTTTTCGGAACATCGAGATATTTATACCGAAGATCTAGAGTACAAAAGACACTGCTGGAAAAGAGTCACCATTTCCGATGTGTTCGTGTCAGAGTTAAATATAAAACCGATCATTCAGGCTTGTATTGACGGGGACTTTGGTGATCGTGGACCAACCCTAGCAGGGCAACTGTTTATAATTAATTGTGACAAAGAACTGATGTTTCACCTCTATGATGACCGAGGTCTAGATGTTGCCGCCAGCAGTAAATGGGCTCTAGAAGACCTCTATCAAAATCAGAACCAGTTGTTACTCGATTACGATAAGCAATATATGGATAGTTTGTTCAAATGAATATAACAAACTGTTTAAGAGTGATTCGCAACGCGTGGCATTTTCACTGTGCGTTGAATTTAGTGATTAAGGTGGTATGCGGCGGCTTTGGTATTGCGTTGCTCACACCTTAACAGGGCGTTATTTCCGCAACGGATCTCTCAGGCTGTATGTACGTGGTTGTAGCCTAAGAGTGAAAGTGGCGGGGTAATAGGGTGGAAAAGCGGCGAAAAGGGCGAATATTGGTCATTTCCATGCTAGCCTTAAAGCGCTTTAAGCGCACCTTAATATGGCGCAGCAATTAAAGAGTGACGCTAAAGCGATTTAAGGTAGTGAGCTGCCAAATACTTCGGCTTCGATTTTTGCCTGCATACCGAAAATTTCTCGTAATATCAAAAGATTAGGCGTAAACATAGCCGACTTTAGTTGCGGAATAACAAGACGTTCAAGGCGATTCGAAACGCATTGGGGTTTTAGTGCCCAAATAGGCACGGATTTATCAGAGTTTATTTTAGGTTAGGGTGGATCTGCGTCTCTCACACCTTAACTGCGCGTTATGCTTTTTGAGGAAATATGACAAAATACGAGATAATTTCGACGATCATATTGTTGGTTAGTTTTGCTGCTAATGTGATTCAATTTAGGTCTAGGAAACCAAAGCTAAAGATCCAACTGTGCCGAAGCCATGAAGTAAATAATGATGGAGTGGGTACATATCTATGTGCTCGTATCTTTATTTCTAACCATGGTAGTGAAACTGCTTATTATAGTGGGCTTCAAGCGATTGATGATAAAGGTGAGCTTTTTTTCCCAAGTTGTTCTTTGGGTATTCCTTCTGAAATACCACCAAATGCTTCAATTGTAGGTTGTATCCCCAATGGTCACTTGTTGTGTGATGGAACTAAGGAACTTGCTGTTGTGGACGGAACGTTGCGAAAGCATAAGGTTTCCAAGAAGCACCTAAAAGACGTAATACAAGACCTGAGAAAAGAACGTGAGCGTTTAGAAAACCTTGGATTTGAAGTTCACCCTAATCGTTCGTGGGCTACCGAAACACAAGCATAACAAAGCATTTAAGAGTGATTCGCAACGCTTGGCAGTTTCGCTTCGCTCAAGTATAGCCAAGCGTCGCTCACACCTTAATGCGGCGTTAGTTTGCAAGAGGAAAAACGCAGCTATATCGCAAGATCTAGTGGTAAAAGCTCAAAGTTTAAGTTGTCGTATTGGCTCTCAATTTTAGTGTTAACTAGCGTGGTGAAAATCCAAAATTGGCATCGTTTCAACGGTCGATTTGTTCTTTGGAGCGGTGATTTTGGGGTTAACTGAGTCGAACTTTTTTGCTGAAACTCTGCTCGTTGAGTTTGTTGGTACAAAAGACGATTTACTCGCTGAAATGGCGTTTTCTCTGGTGTGGTAAGTTCATGTGGTTTCAGTGGCTTTGTTGAAAGTCCGTATTGTGAGATTGGCTTTCCAAAAGCGCTTTTTGGTGTTGTGAATTCGTTTTCTGCGGCGTTGTTTGTTCCACGTGGTTTCATTGACTAGCCGCTTTTCGACTACGCCTGACTTAAGTGCATCAAAACACATAAAGTTTATTGTTTGCAAAGTTTAAAATGACTTAAAATAAACGCTTTGGGTTTGCAAACCAACAAACTGCTCAAGAGGGATTCGCAACGCGTGGCATTTTTACTATGCGTTGAATTTAGTGATTAAGGTGATTTGCGGCGGCTTTTGTATTGCGTTGCTCACCCCTTAGCAGGGCGTTATACATTCGGAGTCAGTATTTGGAAACCAACGATCTTATAGCCTTAATATTTAGTGGTATCGGAGCTGTTTTTATATGCATATATTACATGGACAAAAAGCAGTCAGTTTGTTGTGAATGTAATGAAGTAATCAGTCATAGGAAGCAGAATAGATATACTCTTGAAAAAGGTGGGGCTAAGCTTGCCCTATGTAAGAAGTGTTTTAACAAAATAAACAAACAAGCTTCGTTAAAAGCGCAAAACTGCTCTTGTTGTAAGAAGCCGTTTACGACTCGCATGAAAATCTCTGAATGGAAAGGAGAGTTTCAATCATACTTTTTGTGTGTTCAGTGTGAAAAGAAAGTGTCTAAAAGAGTTGAAAATACATTTCTACTCAATCAACTTTTGTCGCCCGACTTTATAAAAAAGCACTCTAACTTCTCTGATTTGGAATCAATGGTCGAGTACTCTGGTGTAGAACTGCAAACACAAGATGATCTTAACTCTGATGCATGGAACACGTTTATTGCTACCAATACTTCATTTTCCTGTTGGCATGAGATGAAAGTTGGTGCGGAAGTGCTAATGCTACAAAGGCAAAACGACATTATTGTTCAGAGCTTGCGGAAACAGAATGTATAACAATCTGTTTAAGAGTGATTCGGCACGCGTGGCATTTTTACTATGCGTTGGTTTTAGTGGTTAAGGTGGTATGCGGAGGCTTCGGTATGGCGTGCCTCACACCTTAACAGGGCGTTAGCTATCTATCAGGAGTTGTGAGTATCTATGAATAATGAATATCATTGGTGGGACCTGGAAGACTCTAGCTTCAAAGGTGTTTTATACGATTCGATAAATTGTTATTTCCTGCATGATTTGCCTTATAAAAATTGGCAAGAGTTCTCTGAAGCTGACCCGCATATGGCTTACGCACATTTAACTTATGTTCGATTTAACATGCTTGAACAACAGTTCATTGATTTGCGGGTTATCCCTCAAATGCTTGGAGTTGAAACTGTTCCAGTTAAGTCGAGCGTTCAAGACATAAATAGGTACGACTGGCTTAAATCTATCGTTGACTTGACGTTGTTTCGTTTTTCCAGCTTGAGAGATATAGCCTTTCACTTTGTGAATGAAGTTTTGGAGCTAGGGCTTTCTGATTTTCAGTTAAATATTAAGCAACTGAAAAAAGCCCTAAAAACACAGTACCCTGAAATTCTAGAGGACTTAAAAACTCTTGATAAAACGGGTGAAGAATTGCGGACTGATCGTAATGACCGAGCTCATAAGGGGTTCATCGAACTCTATACTGGCGATGATCAGATGTTCAAAAATATGTCGTGGATGGAAGGCAAGGTTATCGACAACACTGAGTATGATTTGGTCGGTATTTATGAAAACTCCCGTGACAAAATTTGTGATCTAGTAGTTCAAGAAGTACAGGTGGCATTAAAAGCTACAATCAACTTAGTTGATAATTGCTATGACCACTATCGTGATACACACCTTAAGTTATCACGCGGTTCTGCAATGGGAGTGTCGCAACATTTCCCACTGCATTGTGAAAAAGATAGCTAACAATCTGTTTAAGAGTGATTCGCAACGCGTGGCATTTTTACTATGCGTTGGCTTTAGTGTTTAAGGTGGTATGCGGGAGCTTCGGTATAGCGTTGCTCACACCTTAACAGGGCGTTATAGCGATAGAGGCAAAAAATGATTTGGGAATCTTCTGATTGGAAAGAACCTTTGCTAGAAAGCGCATCTAGATTGCAGAAACTAAGTAGATCAAACGAGATTGATGAATCTGAGTTTGTGCAAATTGAAAAAGATGTTTTCATCGGCTTTTATGCCATTCGAAAGCTAATGGATACAGCCAAAATCTCAGACTCAACCAAAAGCTTTGATGTTAGTTTGAAATGTTTCCCTAACCTGAAGCCTGTAGATTATATGAATTGGCATAGATTGGACGAGTTGTATGATCTTAGCGGCAAACAGTTTGAAACCAAAACTCTCAGAGTACTGTGCAATTTTATTGTGCATAGTTATGTATTTATGCCAGAACTAAATGACGAAGGGCACCTTGTAAGTTTTTATGTTGCGTCAGACAAAGATCGAAATAAAAAGCTTTACTCAGTTTCTATTGAGCAGGTAGTAAACATTTTCAAATTGGTTGGTAGTGACTATCCAAGTAATACCAAGATGGTAAGGAACCCTAAAACAGGTGATTGGGACATACAGTCGTGGTGATAATCGCTATAACAAACTGTTTAAGAGTGATTCGCAACGCGTGGCATTTTTACTATGCGTTGTGTTTAGTGGTTAAGGTGGTATGCGGCGGCATCGGTATAGCGTTGCTCACACCTTAACAGGGCGTTATGTTTACTTGAAATTCAAAGGCTTAAAGGTCTTAGGTTATAGTTCTTTGTCCCTTTCGCAATTCGTTCCAAGTAGACTCAGCAAATCCGCATTGTCGGTCTAAGTTCTTGAATCTATCAGCCCGTAAAACATGCCAATGTTCGTGGGTTGCTTCATTGTCAGGTCGTGGCGGTCGGCTTTTGGTTTAACTGGCTCAAAGTCGCTTTTAGGTTCTTAGCCAATCAGCATTTCAGTTTGGCAGTTGCCTCGGCAATTCAGCATTGTCTTGCGCTTTGGTTGGAAAGATAGGGCGCTAGTTGTTTCTTGGTCGGGTTGCCTCATTGGGCAGGGAAGTGGAATTACTCGTTTCAAGTTGGTCGCCTTTGGCGGTCAAGTAGGTCCATACCGTGTGGTTTGCTTCAGAAAACTAGTCAGAAATAGCAGTTCTTTCTCAAATAAATCAGACGTTTGTGGTAAAACATAACAAACTGTTTAAGAGTGATTCGCAACGCGTGGCATTTTTACTATGCGTTGGTTTTAGTGTTTAAGGTGGTATGCGGTAGCATCGGTATTGCGTTGCTCACACCTTAACAGGGCGTTATAAAGATAGAGGAACATGTTAAGTGACAGAAACAATAATGGCTTACCTTGATGCAGGAAACTATGGTTATGTTTTTCTGTTTATTGCTATATCAATCGTCATTAACTTTGAAAAGATTCTTTCTACGTATTCAACCCATAGAAAACGCCGCTTAGATTCATTGGAGCGTTCAGTATCAATTGAAAGTTTAGATGAAAGGCTAAAGCGTCATTTGCATTCGGAGATTGAGATAGAAACTTTTTATCTTACTCATGGCGTGAGAGTTAGCCGTGTACTCTTAAACGGGATGTTAGATCTTAACGAAATCATTGGCACTCGGGTTTCGTTTAAGCACATAATTCGTTGTAGCCGATTACTTCCCAACCTCAAAGATGTTCATAAAGAGAACTTTCAAATTGCTATCGATAAATTTGATAAACTATATGCATATTATAATTTGGGGCTAGGTTTGCCGGGTTTTATTGGAGGGATAATATGGTTTGCTTACAGCATATCTCAAATAGTTACGTCGCCAAATTACCCAAGTTTAATCGTCTCTTGTTTCACGGTATTAGTCAGTTTCGCCATGTTGTTCCAAGGTGCTCCGTATATATCAACCAAAATTATTAATAGAGAGCTGCGTGATTTACCCATGCGTGAGAGCGTTTAGTCATCTTTATAACAAACTGTTTAAGAGTGATTCGCAACGCGTGGCATTTTCACTATGCGTTGGTTTTGGTGTTTAAGGTGGTATGCGGTGGCTTTTGTATTGCGTTGCTCACACCTTAACAGGGCGTTATGCTTACAAGAAGTTAGGATTATGAAATATACGAAAAATCAACATATGTTGTCTCAGTGGTTTTTAAGAAATTTTCGCAGTGATGACACTGCAAATGCACCAAAAGACAAGCAAAGGGTATGGTGTCATAGCGTCAACATATCAGATGAGGGTGAGAATGATATTAAAGAAATTCCGTTACCAATATCATCGATAGCAATTAAAAAAGATTGTTTTATGTTAGTTGATTGTGACTCTCAAAAGAAGTTTGATATAGAGGATGAATTATCTGAATATGAGAGAGATACGTCTGTTTTATTTAATGAATTAGTGCATAAGCACAAATTCCACAAACTGCTTGATGTTAGTAGAAAGGGCAATGCACTGGAGAAAATGGTTAACTTTATGGTTATCCAAATGTTGCTTGGCTTTTTGAATCCTCAAAATAAGATGGATGGTAAAGAGGGTGTTCTAGAGCATATTTTACCTGATATGGTAAAAAACTATGAAAGCATTAAAGAACTTATAACTAATCCACCGACTGAGATTCAACCATTCTATTCTCAAAATATTTTTAAGAAAATGCTAAGAGTGGTTAAGTCTAATTCGGAAGTGTACGAAAAGTGTAAAGCTCTACTCTTTCTTTCAATGGTAGCTGAAGCTAAAAACCTACCTGCGCCAATAGGCTATTTAGCTAGGCTTAGAAATGGAATGTTCTCAAAAATCCATATCACCGGTATTTTTCATACTGGCTATGAATTCGATAGCACAGAAATAAGACCTGTCTTCACGACGAGCCCTAATGTGGTGATGTTCAATCAGAATAATAACTTCAACTTATTGCCAATATCGCACAATTTAGCTATAGGTTTTTCTCTTGGAGTCGCTGAATACTATAACTCGCACTTGAACATATTTAGTGTTTATCCAAACAAGTTAAAATGCAGAAGTAGCAAAAAGATCAAGATTTATCGTGTATCTCATGATTACATGGATGGTATTACTGGATGGGTAAATTTGATTGGTGTGGGACAAACAAAAACAATGTATACGCCATATGAATTGAAAGACATTGAGCGTTACCTACAGCATCAAAGTGATAATTACGATCACCACTATTCGCCGGATGAACCAGAGCTGGTCAAAATATAAGCATAACAAACTGTTTAAGAGTGATTCGCAACGCGTGGCATTTTTACTATGCGTTGGTTTTAGTGTTTAAGGTGGTATGCGGCAGCTTGGGTATTGCGTTGCTCACACCTTAACATGGCGTTAGCTGAATACATTGACTTACAGCGTGTGGAATAATAGAGGCAAATTAGAACGAGAATAACTCTATGAAATCAGATAACCTTTTTCCTATCAAAGACTTCAAAAATACTGTCTTTTTGAAGCCACTAATCGCTGAAAGCGAAGTGACTAATGTTCATGCCGGTGACTTTAGCTATTACAGCGACTTTGACGACCCGACAGAGTTCCTGACTAAAAATGTTCTATATAACTTTGGTATTTCGGGCAACTCACTTCATATAGGCAAATTTTGCGCGTTTGCTAATGGGGTTCAATTCATCATGCCTGACGCAAACCATGCAACTTCAGGCATCACAACGTATCCATTTGCTGTTTTCGGTGAAAGGTGGGCTGAAGCTCTACCGTTAGCAGAGTACCCATTTAAAGCATACAAAGACACAGTGATTGGAAATGATGTCTGGCTTGGTTATGACGTAACAATCATGCCTGGAGTAAACATTGGTCATGGGTCAATTATTGGCGCTAAATCAGTCGTTTCCACAGATATTCCCCCGTATAGTATTGCGGTAGGTAACCCTGCAAAAGTCGTTAAAACTCGGTTCAGTGAAGCTGACCAAGAAGTGCTTTTAGAGCTAGCATGGTGGGACTGGGAAGTTGAGTTAATCGAGAAAGCAATGCCAATTCTAGTCAAAGGTGACATTCCTAAAGTACTTGAATTTGCAAAACAAAATGGCTTGGTAGTATAAATTCAGCTAACAAAGCATTTAAGAGTGATTCCCAACGCTTGGCATCTTTCATTCCATCGTTGGGTTTAGTGTTTACGGAGGTATGGTTGTGTTTCGTGGTAGCGTTGCTCACACCTTAATGCGGCGTTATACGTTTCGGAGGGAAATATGCCTAAGTATTTAGTTTCTAACATTGCGGATCGGCGCCATGCGAAGATATATGGCGCGGGTGCATTCTTTGACTTAGAAAGCTCTCAACATGGCTGGGAGGAATATAGCCAAGTTCAAGTCGGTGATAGTGTTTATGTAATAAACAAAAATAGAAACGTAGCTGTGGAATACAAAGTAACAGAAATTAAAGATAATCTGTTGCTAGAGGCAGATCCAGTTTGGGGGCATAAAGTTATTGCAATGCAAGGTGGCAACACGCGTGTATTGTTTGGAAAGCCATTAAACCGTATCGACCAAGAATACTCTTCATTTGTTAAACAGAACAAAGTCAGTAACAGCAAAATAAACAACGAAACAGGGTTGATGCTACAAGGTTTTAACTGCGCAGCCTTTGAGTAAACGTATAACAAACTGTTCAAGAGGGATTCGCAACGCGTGGCATTTTCACTATGCGTTGGTTTTGGTGATTAAGGTGGTTTGCGGCGGCTCCGGTATTGCGCTGCTCACCCCTTAACAGGGCGTTAACTGGCAAGGAGAAAAATGGAAGTTCAGCTAGTAAAAATAGAACGAGAAGAGCGGCATGTACTTGAGAATTTGTTCTGCTACTACGTATACGACATGTCAGAGTATATGAAATGGAATCCAGCTAAAGATGGTACGTTCGGAGGGTACGATGTCTCAAAGTTCGACCCTTATTGGAATCAAGATGATCATATTCCATATTTCATAAAGGTGAATAACGAACTCGCAGGTTTTGTTCTGATTCGTCGTTACCCTAGTGACTTAACACTTTACGACGTTGCCCAATTTTTTGTTCTACGTAAGTTTAAAGGTCAGGGTGTAGGAACGCTTGTTTTGGCGCAAATCGTTAAAGCTTTTCCGGGTAAATGGCAAATCCGAATTCTTTTGGAAAACTCAGGGGCACTCAGTTTCTGGAAGTCTGCTGTTTCCAATATCGTAGGCGAAGACTATACACTGTCAAAAGCGAATGACGTGGATCTTGTCATGTTCTTTATCCACTTTGAGGCAGCCAGTTAACAAACTGTTTAAGAGTGATTCGCAACGCGTGGCATTTTCACTATGCGTTGCGTTTGGTGTTTAAGGTGGTATGCAGGAGCTTTGGTATTGCGTTGCTCACACCTTAACAGGGCGTTATACGCTTTATGAAAAATGAAACAAAAAGGATGTTATGAAGTTATTTGAGTTACAAAGTCATATAAAAGAATTCGATTATGCGCCAGAACAATCTGGACATTATTTTTTAAAACTAATCGAAGAAGTTGGCGAATTATCGGAATCTATTCGCAAAGGTAAAAGTGGGCAACCAACGCTAGATGAGCTAAAAGGTTCAGTCGCAGAAGAGTTATATGACGTTTTGTATTATGTTTGTGCTTTAGCCAATATTCACGGTGTAAACCTTGAGAAAACGCATGAACTAAAAGAAATTTTGAATAAAGTTAAGTACAACCGATAGGACGCGTATAACAAATTGTTCAAGAGGGATTCGCAACGCGTGGCATTTTCACTATGCGTTGGTTTTAGCGTTTAAGGTGGTATGCGGCGGCATCGGTATTGCGTTGCTCACCCCTTAACAAGGCGTTAGTTTGCAAGAGGAAAAACGCAGCTATATCGCAAGATCTATTGGTAAAAGCTGAAAGTCTAAATTGTCATATCGGTGTTCAATTTCAGTGTTAACTTGCGTGGTGAAAATCCAAAATTGGCATCGTTTCAATGGTTGATTTGTTCTTTGGTGCGGTGACTTTTGGGTTAACTGAGTTGATTTTTTTGCTGAAACTCTGCTCGTTGAGTTTGTTGGTACAAAAGCCGATTTATTCGTTGAAAGGACGTTTTCTCTGGTGTGGAAAGTTCACGTGGTTTCAGTGGCTTTGTTGAAAGTCCGCATTGTGAGATTGGTTTTCCAAAAGCGCTTTTTGGTGTTGTAAGTTCGTTTTCTGCGGCGTTGTTTGTTCCAAGTGGTTTCATTGACTAGCTGCTTTGAGACTAAGCCTGACTTAAGTGCATCAAAGCACATAAAGCTTATTGTTTTAAAAATTTAAAATAACGTAAAATCAACGTGTTGGGTTTGCAAACTAACAAACTTCTCAAGAGGGATTCGCAACGCGTGGCATTTTTACTGTGCGTTGAATTTAGTGATTAAGGTGGTTTGCGGCGGCTTCGGTATTGCGTTGCTCACCCCTTAGCAGGGCGTTAGTACGGGTTTGACATCAAAGGTCATCAGTTTTGGTGTTCATCTGTTTTAGCGCTCATATTTACACCTTTAAATTAGTGCCTTTCACGTTCTTTCCGGTGGCACTATATGCGGAGTGTTCGCTTTGATATCACTGTTTACGGTTTCTAACTCTTAGCCTATTTCACAGGCTCTTCTTCGCTTTCGCTGCACTTTCTAAGTTAATCTTGTCGTTCATTGGGTGCTGCCATCAAAGTGCGAGGATCGAATCCTTTTCTAAATTGAAGCTTGCAAGTAGGGCAGTTCAGTACGTTTTTCTTCTAGCCAACTTTCGTCTTTCAATCGAGGTAAAGTTTTGTAGCTGCCAGTCTCACTTCAGTGTTCAAAGTCTTTCATGTCATGCCACTTTTCAATATCTTGGAGTACATAAATAGAATTAGCGCATGTACTAACAAATTGCTTAAGAGTGATTCGTAACGCGTGGCATTTTTACTTTGCGGTGGCTTATGTGATTAAGGCGCTGTGCGGTAGCTTTTGTATTGCGTTACTCACACCTTAGCAAAGCGTTAGCTGTATCTCAAATATTAAGGAATTAAACATGTACGCAAGAAGTGATGATGGTGATTTGTTTTACGATCACAAAGGAAACCTTTGCTCATTCGATGATTTGTTTTATGACTATAAAGACAACCTATGCAGTAAAGGCGACCTTTTCTATGATAGTAAAGGTAATCTGTGCTCCGATGATGACCTTTTTTACGATGGTAAAGGGAACCTTTGCAGCCCAGATGACTTATATTATGACTGTAAAGGTAACCTTTGTTCACCAGGCTAAATACAGCTAACAAACTGTTTAAGAGTGATTCGCAACGCGTGGCATTTTCACCATGCGTTGGTTTTAGTGTTTAAGGTGGTATGCGGCGGCATCGGTATTGCGTTGCTCACACCTTAACAGGGCGTTATATTTAATATAAGTAGGGAGTACTTGGTGTTTATTAAGCGAGCATGGAACGGCGAAATTGCAGTTTGGCAATCCGTCGTCTTGGTAAGTATTGTTGGTTATATTCTTACGTTTGCAGTGGTTACAGCTATTAATATGGCTTTACTGCAGATGAAGTTAGTTGGTTGGATTGATAGCTACTCTATAATTTTCATGAAAATCTCAATGTCTATATTCTTCTTAATATTTGGTATTTTTACCACTAGATCTTTATGGAGATCTGCGAATAACCCTAAAGCAAAAATCGGGCATGCAATAGCTCGATTTTGGGCGATTTGTTTAGGTTTGTATATCGCCGGACTCATAATGAGATGGTTATCTATCGTGTAATATCAAATATAACAAACTGTTTAAGAGTGATTCGCAACGCGTGGCATTTTCATCATGCGTTGGATTTAGTGTTTAAGGTGGTATGCGGCGGCTTTGGTATTGCGTTGCTCACACCTTAACAGGGCGTTATACGCTTAAAGAAGTCATGTACCTCAATGATTAGTATCAATAACCTTGTTTTCTACTGAAGTATCTTTCTGATTCAGTTGTCATCGAAAGCGTAATTTACAACTAAAGTTTAAATTTTGTTGTATCGCCGTCTGGTTTAATTATAGCTTATGCGCTGGGGTGAGTATGTTCTTGCTCTCTAGTTACCTAAATATAGAGTGTATAGTTATGAAAGAGCTAATTGTTCGTGCAATCCAAGAAAAACTGAAGCTTGAGTTTACCTACGATGGGTACCTACGAGAAGTTTTACCACATTGTTATGGCAGAACAACTGCTGGGAATGATGCAATTCGTTGCTATCAGATTTCTGGCGGTAGTGCTTCGGGTACTGTTCCGGGATGGCATTTGATGACAGTAAACAAAATGGTTGGTCTAAAAGCTACGACTCACTTTGAATCGGCTTCTGCTGGTTATAAGCCTGGTGATCGTGGAATGAGTCATATTTATTGTGAGCTCTAGCTTAGTTGATATGTACGCTTTACTTTAGTTATCGAGAAAAAGCGTATAACAAACTGTTTAAGAGTGATTCGCAACGCATGGCATTTTTACTATGCGTTGCGTTTAGTGCTTAGGGTGGTTGCGGCGGCTTTAGTATTGCGTTGCTCACACCTTAACAGGGCGTTATACCGCTCTCAATAGAGGAAAACTATGAAGGTAAGTAACCCTTTGACGATTATTGCGATTTTCGCAGGAGTCGCCGAAACTCTTGCTACAGTGGCATTGATAAAACTGCCTCTAGAGATTCAATCCATATTTGTATATTTTGTAATGGCTTTCCCTGCAGCGATTGTCTTACTTTTCTTTTTTGTATTGTACTTCAAGAACACCGCTCTTTACGCCCCAAGCGATTTCGAGAATCAAAACCACTATTTAGAAGCTAACCAAATCAAAGAAAGTGTTGGAACTCAGCTAGATAAAATATTTGCGGACTTAAATAAAAGTGGAAAAACGCTATCTAAAGCCGATCTTGAAAAAGCTAAATCAACGGTCAATGAGTCAGTTGATATCATTAGTCGGTTGAACGCTAAAGAGTTGGAAATTTACAATATTTTGAGCAAGGCACCTAAAAAGATCTCCGATATTAGTAATGACCTAGGTATGTCAATGATGACTACCACAAGGTACTTAGCCAAAATGCGAGATAAAGGAGCTATACGGATTACGGACGATGGTGTATTGGCAGAGTCCGCGGTATAACAAAGCATTTAAGAGTGATTCCTTACGCTTGCTGGTTTCGCTTCGCTCACAGTATGGCAAGCGTGCGTCACACCTTAATGCGGCGTTATGTGCGTATTCAATAGAGGGTGTTTTATGCGAATTAGAAAGTATAAGAAATCTGATTTTAAAGCAATTGATTCTCTTTTCTATACTTGCAGACCCGATGAGTTCAAAAATGAAAATGTGAGAGTACTGCCTACATATTTAAGTGAATCACCAAAAGAGCTTAAAAAGTTTAATGAATCCAGCGTGTATGTATTCGAAAAAAATGAGTGTGTTGTTGGCTTCATAACTGTTAAAAATGGCTATATTGGCTGGTTGTATGTAAACCCTGATTTTCGTCGCTTAGGAATAGGAAAAAAACTATTAAGCTTTTTAAAAATAGAGGTAAATGAAAATTTAGCTCTATTTACGTTAAAATCGAACGTTACTGCTATAGATTTGTATACTAAACATGGTTTTATAATTGTTGAAGAGTTTATCGATCCAACTCTAGAAAATGAAATATGGATTGTTAAACTAAAGTGCAATGAGAGCACATAACAAGTTGTTTAGACGGGCGTGTAACAGTTGGCTCTCGCTCGTTTCTCGCAAGTTTAGCCAACAATTTCACGCCGTTTAGTCAGTTAGGCGACTTTCAAAATAGAAGTGTCGTCGAATATGCAACTATTCATGTATGTGTGAGAAATGAGCTTTTGCCAAAAAATTTGCGCTCATACCACTGGGAGCATGATGAAAACTCAATGATTACAGTCAGTGTTTCTCCAACTGGACGATTACGAGGAAAAAGTATTTATCTGGAATCTTTAGAGTTAGCTGAAGAATTTTCCACATACCTTCATCAACTGTTCCGCCAGCGAAAATACAGGTCAGATTATACTTTGGAAGTAGTTGTTGAAATGTCTTCTAGGGGTAAGACAATATCTCGATGGAAAGCTGATGATTCTGAGCAAGTTAAGGACGTGCTCCAACTTCAAGCACGCACATAACAAACTGTTTAAGAGTGATTCACAACGCGTGGCATTTTTACTATGCGTGGCGTTTAGTGTTTAAGGTGGTATGCGGGAGCTTCGGTATTGCGTTGCTCACACCTTAACAGGGCGTTAGTACGGGTTTGGCATCAAAGGTCATAAGTTTTGGTGTTTATCTGTTTTGGCGATCATATTTACACCTTAAAGTTAGTGCCTTTCACGTTCTTTCCGGTGGCACTATATGCGGTGTGTTCGCTTTGATTTCACCGTTTACGGTTTCTAACTCTTAGCCTATTTCTTTGGCGCTTCTTCATTTTTGTGGCGGCTTTTGAGAGAACCTTGGTTACTTTTGGTGTTGCTGTTGAAGTACGAGGAACGAATCCTTTTCTAATTTGAAGCTAGTGAAAGTAGGGCAGTTCATTGCGTTTTTCTTCTAGCCAACTTTCGTCTTTCAATCGGGGTAAAGTTTTGTAGCTGCCCGTCTCACTTCAGTGTTCAAAGCCTTTCATATCATGTCACTTTTCAATATCTTGGAACGCATAAATAGAAGTAGTGCATGTACTAACAAATTGCTTAAGAGTGATTCGTAACGCGTGGCATTTTTACTTTGCGGTGGCTTATATGATTAAGGCGCTGTGCGGTAGCTTTTGAATTGCGTTACTCACACCTTAGCAAGGCGTTATGTGTTTTCTCCAGATACTAGAGGTGGAACTAATAATTGAATATTGAACTGGTTAAGAAATTTAAAGATGCTCTCGCAATGGAGCTTAAAGAGGCAGATCGTGTGCCTGCAGAGCTTTCTAGCTTTCCTTTTGGCTCATGTGAAGAAACGAGCAAGATGCTTGCCTTATATCTAAGCGATAATGATATTAGTGATGTTGTTTATACGCGCAATAACACGATAAGTGAAATGTCAGGATCCGGAGTTCATTATTGGGTGGTCGTTGATGGAACTTGGGTCATTGATTTAACGGCACATCAATTTGATGAATGTGATGATGATTTTATAGTGTCACAATCATCTGACTTTCATTCTAACTATGAACTAGAGTCTGCACATATCGCTGACATAAATGATCTTGATGGCTTTGGATCAAACGATATTAGTAAGTTTTATAAGAAACTTACTATACGTTTAAAAAACACATAACAATAAATTTAAGAGTGATTCACAACGCTTGGCGCTTTCACACCAAGCCAGTTTAGTGTTTATGGCACAATGGTTTAGGTAAGGTGGTTAGCGTTGTTCACACCTTAATTTGGCGTTATACGCTTTTGAGGAAACAATCCAATATGAACAAGGTAGTGTTCAGAAATTGCGATGAAAAGAGTGAGTATTGGGGTGCTCTAGAGAAGCTGTTTCAAACGGAATGGTCTGACTTTCTGTTTGTAGATACCTATAAACTAGAATCTAACCTTCCACCGGTAATTGTTGCTCTCAGAGAGAACCAAGTTATTGGTGGTCTCGCTTATTCGCGCTTTAAAGAACCTCATGGTGACTCAGAAGTTATTTAGCTTAACGCAGTCTTTGTATCCAATGATTGGCGTGGTCAAGATATTGCGAGTGAACTGATCAATCGAGGTGTTAGGCAGGTATTAGCAACAACTCAAAGTAACCTGTACGCTTACACGAATGTACCATCGTTGTATGAGTCTTTAGGTTGGTTAGCGGTTGACATTGAAAGTGAGCCAAATCATAAGGTTATGAAAGTTCCGTTGTAGTGTCAGCACGCGTATAACAAACTGTTTAAGAGTGATTCGCAACGCGTGGCATTTTCACCATGCGTTGGCTTAAGTGATTAAGGTGGTATGCGGGAGTTTCGGCATTGCGTTGCTCACACCTTAACAGGGCGTTATGTAGCCGCGAGAGCGGCGGTAAGTTAAAAGGATTTATATATGCTAAATATTCGTCAAGCTCGCATTGAAGATATCTGCGTTCTTAAGAAGCTACAGTTTCAGCTTACTGAGTATCATAAAGCAAATTTACCTGATGACTTTTTATCACCGGAAGAAATTGAACAAAAAATAGATCTACACAAGATAATCGAAAGTGAAAGCTCAATTTTTCTGGTAGCCGAAAGCAATGGGCACTTAGTAGGTTTTGTTTTTGGTGAGTTATGGGTTCGCAAGTCTTGGACGCTCAAACAGCGAAAAATCGCGAGCATTGAACAAATAGTTGTGGATTCATGCTTTAGAAGCCAAGGCGTTGGACTGGCGCTAATAGAGGCATTTGAGGAAAGGGCTATTTCTAACGGCGGAGAAGAGCTGTTTTTAGAAGTATATACCTTCAATGAATCTGCTTTAGGTTTGTATCGCAAAGCCGGTATTGCACCCAAAATCCTAATTGGGCAGAAAGCACTAAGCTGAAAGTCGGCTACATAACAAATTGTTCAAGAGTGATTCGGCACGCGTGGCATTTTTACTATGCGTTGGTTTTAGTGGTTAAGGTGTTATGCGGAAGCTTCGTTATTGCGTGCCTCACACCTTAACAAGGCGTTAACTGCCAGAGGAAAATTATGGCGAACAAAAAATATTCAGCGTTTGAAAAACATGAGTTTATTGGTGAGTTTTTCGCTAGTGAAGACACCTACACAACTAGATTCGCTGGTAAGATCGCTTATGACATCGAAGTAGGTTTAATTTTAACCTTTTCTATTGCAGATTGCGATTTTCCCAAAAAAGCAGATGTACTATATGGGGTGTTGGATAACGGGCAAAAGTGTACATTGATTGGTCCTTTTGATTTCTCTCAGACAGGTATGAGGTTTGGGAAGATACATACCCGCTATGGTAAGAGAGGCTTCAAATTTCTTGTAATTGGTGAGTTTGTAGATCTGAACCAACTTTATGACCATGCTCGGTTTACTTTTTCACATATGCAGGAGTTCTTTTATCCGCAAGGCTGGCTGGACAATGTAAAGTACGAAGAGGGAGTCATCGAGACGATCAAGGGAAAGGACTGGTACATTGAAATCGAGAATAGAGCGACGTTCTCTGACGTTACAGATAGTCTTGAAAACCTGTTATTAACAAATGATGATGCCGTAGCGAAACAAATCGTAGAAAGTGTCAGTTCAATTCTATCTAATTACGAAAATGAGCATTTGCTAATTAGACAATCATTAGAGTTCCTATTTAAATTTCAGCCATCAGCTCCAAATGAAATTAGTGACATATACAATAGCTTATATCGAATATCTTCGCTATTTTCTATTTTTATGAACATTCCAACATTTCCAGACGAAATCAAACTATACATTGATGGTAATGATTCGGTTCATGTTTTAGCTAGTCAATCTCTGGAGTTAAGAACTGTTAATTTGGCTAAAAGTGCACCGAATAATTACTTTATGCCGATAAACAGATCTGCTGTCGACTTATCGAGTGTTTTAAGTAAGTGGCTAGAGTTATTTGATAGTTATCAAGTATTATCAACGACGTTTCAATATGAGACAAACTTTAGAACTCTTCATGCTGCCTACAGTGACATCATTTTGTATCTTACTAATGTTGAATCTATAGCAATTGACTTAGGTAAGCATAAAGAGTCCAAGTATGTTTCGGCAATAGATGAATACGCTTCCACCGAACTAAGTTCAGCTTTCAATACTATGTTTGCAAATGTTAATACTAATGATCTTGGAAAAAATCTGTCAGACTTGAGAGGCGAGCTTGCCCATGAAGGAAGACCTAAAAAACTGATGAAATGTTTAAACATCGGTGATTATGTTAAGGTTGGTAGTTATTTGAAGCTGATTGTTGTATCGCATCTGCTAGATAAACTTGGACTTAGCCGAACCATTATTCATGAGTATCAGCGAAAATTGATGCAGTAGAGTAAATGGCAGTTAACAAAGCATTTAAGAGTGATTCCCAACGCTTGGCATTTTTCATTCCATCGTTGGGTTTAGTGTTTATGGTGGTATGGTTAAGTTTCGTGGTAGCGTTGCTCACACCTTAATGCGGCGTTAGTTTGCAAGAGGAAAAACTCAGCTATATCGCAAGATCTAGTGGTAAAAGATCAAAGTCTAAATTGTCATATCGGCGTTCAATTTCAGTGTTAACTAGCGTGGTGAAAATTCAAAATTGGCATCGTTTCAACGGTTGATTTGTTTTTTGGTGCGGCGACTTTTGGGTTACCTGAGTCGAACTTTTTTGCTGAAACTCTGCTCGTTGAGTTTGTTGGTACAAAAGCCGATCTACTCGCTGAAATAGCGTTTTCTCTGGTGTGGTAAGTTCATGTGGTTTCAGTGGCTTTGTTGAAAGTCCGCATTGTGAGATTTGTTTTCCAAAAGCGCTTTTTGGTGTTGTTAGTTCGTTTTCTGCGGCGTTGTTTGTTCCACGTGGTTTCATTGAGTAGCCGCTTTGAGACTACGCCTGACTTAAGTGCATCAAAACACATGAATTTTATTGTTTGCAAAGTTTAAAATAACGTAAAATCAACGCTTTGGGTTTGCAAACTAACAAACTGCTCAAGAGGGATTCGCAACGCGTGGCATTTTTACTATGCGTTGATTTTAGTGACTAAGGTGGTTTTCGGCGGCTTCGGTATTGCGTTGCTCACCCCTTAGCAGGGCGTTATACGAAATCATCATTTACTTAGTTAAGAGTTAACAATTGGATATCTTAGGAATTTTTAAAGACTACATATTTGCAGTCTTAATGGCGCTGTTTTTAGCTTACATTGCTTATCAGCAGTTGGTAACTAACCGTCAGAAACTCAAACTAGACCTCTACAATAAGAGATTCGAGGTATATACAACTACGTTAAAGTTTTACCAAGAATTAATAGGCGATGGTGTTACCTCCGAAACTCACAAGGACTTCATCGAGAAAAAGGAAGCTGCCAAGTTCTTGTTCTCAGAAGATACATCAATTTACGAACTACTCAATGAATTGCACGAAAGGTCATTTAAGGTAAAAGCTTTCAAAGGGCATCGTGACGAACTCGAGTCCAACCCTGAAATATTCAGCAAAGCGGCACAAGAGTCTCTAGAAGTAGTTAACTGGTCAGTTGAAGCAGTCAAATCTCTAAGCAGTAAATTAGAGAAATATTTAAACATGTAGCAAGTTTCGTATAACAAAGCATTTAAGAGTGATTCGCAACGCTTGGCAGTTTCGCTTCGCTCAAGTATAGCCAAGCGCTGCTCACACCTTAATGCGGCGTTATGGTAATCGAAAGTTAGGTGGAAAATGGAAGATTTTGAGTCTTTAGTATCTGAACTAGAAAGTAATAGTTCTATAGCAAGTATTTTTGGTGTTTTAATATATACAGATTCTCATCCTAATATCAAAAAGGTAATGAGAGATGAAGATTACTGGAGGGCTTTTGATGAGATTACAGGTGAAAAATTCGCAGTTCTATCTGTTAAACCGACTTTAGGAAAATATCGGTATCCTCCTTCACCTCCGGGAGTTTTATGTCAAATGGTAGGAATTTGGAAAGAACCGAAAGATAACCTGCGTTTGATAGACGCTTTTGAAATAGGAAGTACTGAAAAGCTTCCAATGCTACTAATCTTCACTCGTATAGAAGGCGAAGTATTAAAAATTGAAATTGATTTAAAAGAGGATGATGTTTCTTCTGCATATAATTCCATCAGAGAGAATCTTGAGTTTTGTTCAAAAGTAATTTCAAGGATAAAAATTGAAAACTTAAAGAATCCTGAAGGGCTTTATGCCGCATTCGCAATGGAAAACGACCACCGAATGAGAATTAAAAATATTAAGAATAGCTTAAATTTATATCAGTTTGTCAAGAGCCTATTACCATAACAAACAATTTAAGAGTGATTCAGCACGCTTGGCACTTTTGGTTTGGGTTAAGTTCAGTGTTTATGGTGGTCAAATTAGGTATCGTGGTCGCGTGCTTCACACCTTAATTGGGCGTTATGTGGCTAAGAGGAAATATGAAAATTTCATTACTAGCGGATTTTCCACATGAAGCACCAAATATAGCGAAATGGTATTACGATGAGTGGGCTAGCATGGCTCCAGATTTCACGGAAGCTATGGTGCTAGAAAAAGTTATAGAGAAATCAGTTAATCGAAATGAGATTCCTTTGTCGCTAGTTGCTCACATAGATAAAGAACTTGTCGGTGTCATAGAACTTAAGTTTCGTGAGAACAAGCACTATCCAGAATATGAACATTGGGTTGGTGGTGTGTATACGCACCCTGGTCATCGGGGTAAAGGTGTTGCACATAGTTTGTTGAACTCTGCGAAAGAAAAAGCAATTAGCTTGGGAGTTAAACAGTTGTATCTTCAGTGTGAAAGTTTCAATGTCGAGCTGTATTTACATCATGGTTTTAAAGTTCTGCATGAGGCGAAACACCACGAAATAGAAACAACTATCATGGTGTGGGAAGCCACCACATAACAAACAATTTAAGAGGGATTCCCCACGCTTGGCATTTTTGGTTTGGGGTTTAGTTCAGTGTTTAAGGTGTCCAAATTGAGTGTAGTGGTAGCGTGGCTCACCCCTTAATTGGGCGTTAGTACGGGTTTGACATCAAAGGTCATAAATTTTGGTGTTTATCTGTTTTGGCGCTCGTATTTACACCTTTCAGCTAGTGCCTTTCACGTTCTTTCCGGTGGCACTATATGCGAAGTGTTCGCTTTGATTTCATCGTTTACGGCTTCTAACTCTTATCCTATTTCTTTGGTGCTTCTTCATTTTCGTGGTGGTTTTTGAGAGAACCTTGATCACTTTTGTTGTGGCTGTTGAAGTACGAGGAAAGAATCCTTTTCTAATTTGAAGCAAGTGAAAGTAGGGCAGTTCAGTGCGTTTTTCTTCTAGCCAACTTTCGTCTTTCAATCGGGGTAAAGTTTTGTAGCTGCCCGTCTCACTTCAGTGTTCAAAACCTTTCATATCATCTCAGTTTTCAATATCTTGGAGCGCATAAATAGAAGTAGCGCATGTACTAACAAATTGCTTAAGAGTGATTCGTAACGCGTGGCATTTTTACTCTGCGGTGGCTTATGTGATTAAGGCGCTGTGCGGTAGCTTTTGTATTGCGTTACTCACACCTTAGCAAGGCGTTAGCCCTTTTCGAGGAAATGATATGGAAATCGTACAAGAAATAGATGTTTCAGAATTGCATCATAAGGCAATCGAAGCATTAAGAAACCAAGCTTTTCCAGACAGCCAAATAAGTCGCTCTTACTTTAAGCAGCTACCTCATATGCGTGCTCTTCATTTTCAAGGTGAACAGTTGGTTGGTTATCTTGGACTAGACTATCGAGTCGTTAGCGTCGGTGAAGAAATACATAAGGTTCTTGGGGTAATCGACTTCTGTGTTGATGAACGTTATCGAGGACAAGGTATTGGCTCTTTAATGTTGTCAGAAGTATCGGCATTTGCCGAAACTAAAGATGTAGATTTCATAATCCTTATATCGGAGTTACACGATTTCTACTCTTCAAATGGTTTCTACAAAGTTCAGTGTATGCAGTCTTGGCTAAGGCTCCATGAGCACACTAACTTTGGTGTCGCTGTAGAGCATATTGATGAACTGTATGTGAAACCACTCAGAGGTAAACAGTGGGGCGTTGGACATTTTGATTGGCTAGGTTATATGTATTAGTCAACCACAGGGCTAACAAACTGTTTAAGAGTGATTCGCAACGCGTGGCATTTTTACTATGCGTTGCGTTTAGTGTTTAAGGTAGTATGCGGTGGCTTTTGTATTGCGTTGCTCACACCTTAACAGGGCGTTAGTCGCCAGAAAAAGCTAGTAGTCAAAATCATGCTTATGAGCTCAAGATTTGACTGCTGATTGTTCGGTTCACAGGTTCATCGTCTTTGGTCTAAACTCATTTTCAGCTGTTTTAAGTCCAAAGTTTTGTAACCATCCCAGTGTTTGTTTTGTTCTTTGGTGTTGGTAGAGCTGTGCAATCGAGAGTCTGTTTTGGGTTGCAACTCTGCTCGGTGAGTTTGTTGGTTCAAAGCTGATTTATTCGCTGAGATGACGCTTTCTCTGGTGTGGTAATTTCCACGTGGTTTCAGTGACTTTGTTGAAAGTCCGCATTGTGAGATTGGTTTTCCAAAAGCGCTTTTTGGTGTTGTCAGTCCCTTTTCTGCGGCGTTGTTTGTTCCAAGTGGTTTTATTGAGTAGCCGCTTTGAGACTGCGCCTGACTTAAATGCATCAAAGTACATAAAGTTTGTTGTTTGCAAAGTTTAGTTCGGCTTAAAATTGTCGCACGGTGCCTCGCGACTAACAAACTGCTCAAGAGGGATTCGCAACGCGTGGCATTTTTACTATGCGTTGAATTTAGTGATTAAGGTGGTATGCGACTGCTTCGGTATTGCGTTGCTCACCCCTTAGCAGGGCGTTAGTTTGCAAGAGGAAAAACGCAGCTATATCGCAAGATCTAGTGGTAAAAGCTCAAAGTTTAAGTTGTCGTATTGGCTTTCAATTTCAGGGTTAACTAGCGTGGTGAAAATCCAAAGTTGGCATCGTTTCAACGGTTGATTTGTTCTTTGATGCGGCGACTTTTTGGGTTAACTGAGTTGAACTTTTTTGCTGAAACTCTGCTCGTTGAGTTTGTTGGTACAAAAGCCGATTTACTCGCTGAAATGGCGTTTTCTCTGGTGTGGAAAGTTCACGTGGTTTCAGTGACTTTGTTGAAAGTCCGCATTGTGAGATTGGTTTTCCAAAAACACTTTTTGGTGTTGTGAGTTCGTTTTCTGCGGCGTTGTTTGTTCCACGTGGTTTCATTGAGTAGCCGCTTTGAGACTACGCCTGACTTGAATGCATCAAAACACATAAAGTTTATTGTTTGCAGAGTTTAAAATAATGTAAAATCAATACTTTGGGTTTGCAAACTAACAAACTGTTCAAGAGGGATTCGCAACGCGTGGCATTTTTACTATGCGTTGGTTTTAGTGTTTAAGGTGGTATGCGGCGGCTTTGGTATTGCGTTGCTCACCCCTTAACAGGGCGTTATACATCAGGACACATCTAGAAGTAAAAGGAGAAGTAGAAAGTGAGTTCTATTGAGTTTGAAGATATTTGGGTTTACAGAAACGACGATACTCAGAAGTGTTTTCTATGGGCAGTAGAAAGTAACACCCACAAGCATCACAAACTAGAGTCAAATATACAACCAGCCTACGTCACTGGCTCACACGAAGTGTTTTTTTCATCGAATCTTAAGAAGTTTGTTTTTTCTTTGGTTGCTGAAACCGAAGTTGAAGCGAAAAACTATAGGGGTCATATAGAAGATCTAGTTATTAAATGCAGTAGTATTAATGCATTTGATCGAGACTTAGATAAGAAAAATGCAATAAAATTGAGCGCTTTAATTGCTTCATAAAGATGTATAACAAGCTGTTTAAGAGTGATTCGCAACGTGTGGCATTTTTACTATGCGTTGCGTTTAGTGTTTAAGGTGGTATGCGGCGGCTTCAGTATTGCGTTGCTCACACCTTAACAGGGCGTTATGCCATTAGGAGATATTTTGCAAAATTTAGAGTCTTTGGTTCATGAGTTTCGTAGTGTTCTTGAAGTCAGTAAACCTAGTGATTTCACTTATACTTCTTTAGCTTTCAGTCAGTTTCCTGGCGGGTGCTGTGATGATGCATCCATCTTATTAGGACTATATTTGAAAGAGCATGGTTTCGAAAACATTATCTTAATCCACGGTGTCAACGGTGGCGATGAAGAAGAGTTATCATCACACGATTGGTTGCGAGTTGGTTCTATGGTTGTAGATATAACAGCTAGTCAGTTTGACTGGCGAGGCTACGATTGTGAAGAAATCATAATTGCAAAAAGTTCTAGTTTTCACGACAAATTTGAGCAACCAGTTGATAATCAAGTTGCTCCTTGGTTATCCGAACGGTATTTGAATTTAGTGGCAGAATTTCAACATACTTATGAATTGATCATTAGTAAACTAAAGGCATAACAAAGCATTTAAGAGTGATTCGCAACGCTTGGCAGTTTCGCTTCGCTCAAGTATAGCCAAGCGTCACTCACACCTTAATGCGGCGTTAGTACGGGTTTGGCATCAGAAGGTCATAAGTTTTGGTGTTTATCTGTTTTGGCGATCATATTTACACCTTAAAGTTAGTGCCTTTCACGTTCTTTCCGGTGGCACTATATGCGGTGTGTTCGCTTTGATTTCACCGTTTACGGTTTCTAACTCTTAGCCTATTTCTTTGGCGCTTCTTCATTTTTGTGGCGGCTTTTGAGAGAACCTTGGTTACTTTTGGTGTTGCTGTTGAAGTACGAGGAACGAATCCTTTTCTAATTTGAAGCTAGTGAAAGTAGGGCAGTTCATTGCGTTTTTCTTCTAGCCAACTTTCGTCTTTCAATCGGGGTAAAGTTTTGTAGCTGCCCGTCTCACTTCAGTGTTCAAAGCCTTTCATATCATGTCACTTTTCAATATCTTGGAGCGCATAAATAGAAGTAGCGCATGTACTAACAAATTGCTTAAGAGTGATTCGTAACGCGTGGCATTTTTACTTTGCGGTGGCTTATATGATTAAGGCACTGTGCGGTAGCTTTTGTATTGCGTTACTCACACCTTAGCAAGGCGTTATACCGCAATCAATCATCTAACCTTTTCATAGCTTTACGGTAAACATCGCTACGTTCGCGTTTTCCGACTGCTAAGACGGTTACAATGATGACATCGTCTTCAACTTTGTAGACGAGACGGTAGCCCGATTGGCGCAGCTTAATCTTATACATGTTGTCAGATCCAGAGAGTTTTGAAGCCTGAACATGCGGGTTATCTAAACGCTCGATTAGCTTTTTCTTAAATTGTTGTTGAATCGTTGAGCCAAGCTTTTTCCACTCTTTGAGTGCGCTCTTTTTAAAGTCGAGTTTATAGGTCATCAATATTTACCGAAATGCTCTCTTCAGATTCACGCTCCTTCGCAATAGTAAGTAGTTCAAGATCTTCGAGTCTGTCCATCATCATTTCGTACGCTTCGGCTGGTACGCAATAAAATGCTGGCTCATTTCGGTTCAGTACAGCGACAGGTTGACCGTAAGCGCTAGTTGCAACTTTCATAGGGTTAGCTTTCAACTCAGTAATGCTTGCAGCAACATCGGCTAAAATTCTAGTGGTCATCTAATGGGTCTCTTAAGTGGTCTTTGTTTTGGTCATTTTAGCCTCAACCAAGCGGTATAACAAGTTGCTTAAGAGTGATTCGCAATGCGTGGCATTTTTACTATGCGTTGGTTTATGTGTTTAAGGTATTATGCGGAGGCTAAGGTATTGCGTAGCTCACACCTTAGCAAGGCGTTAGCAATATAAGGAGGAGTCGTGATACTCAAAGTAAAAGAAATAGAAATTATTGAGGAAAACCCTTTTCAAAACGATAAGTTAAATCGTAAGGAAAATGCAGAAATTCTTACCGAATTTGTCTGTTCATCTAGTGAACCAATGGTTGTCTGTATTGACGCACCTTGGGGGCAAGGTAAAACAACATTTCTGAGAATGTGGGAACAACATTTGAAAAATAGCGATGTGCCTACTCTTTATTTCAATGCTTGGGAGAATGATTTTACAGAGGATGCGTTTGTATCATTGATTGGTGAAATCGGCTCAGCTATTGAAGCCCTCACAAATGCCGAAAATGAAGGAACTGCAAAGGAGTATTATCAAAAAGCCAAAAAAGTTGGCTTAGGATTAGTGAAACGTTCCATTCCAGTGGCGACTAAAGTTGCTACAGCAGGAGTGTTAGATCTAGACAAAATGACAGAGCAAGCGTTGAGCTCATTTGCTGAATCTGTAGCTAACGATCAAATAGAAAAATATGAAAATGCTAAAAAAGCACTTGGTGCTTTTAGGGAACATTTAGCAAACTTTGCGAACAATCTTTCCTCTGAAAATGATAAACCACTGGTTTTTATAATTGATGAACTAGATAGGTGTCGACCTAACTTTTCTATTGAAATATTGGAAAAAGCAAAACATTTTTTCAATGTGCCAAATATTATCTTTGTTTTAGGAGCAGATAAGGAGCAATTAGGTCATTCAATTAAAGCTGTCTATGGTCGAGATATAAATGTAAATGGATATTTAAGACGATTTATTGATTTTGATTACTTACTACCATCCCCAGAGAAAGGACAATTTATTAGAGCATTATTTGATAAATATTCATTCAATGAGTACTTTTCAACTAAACAAGCAGACAGTACTAGGTATGAAGGTGAGCAAGCATTAAAAATATTTACAGAGTTATTTGACATTTACCAATTAACGTTACGTGAACAAATTCATTGTTGTTCTCTATTAAGCCTTTCCATTCGGACAACGCCTTCTAATCATAAGTTGTATCCATTGTTTTTATGTTTACTGATTGTACTGAAAGTAAAAGAGCCTAAAACGTATAAAAAATTTATTTTTGGGGAATTGTCTCCTATACAGTTTATCGATACGATAAAGAGTGCAGATAGTTCGGATGTATTCTTTGAAAGTAACTATGGTGCAGTTTTAGAAGCATATATTGTCGCTAGTCGAACAAATCATTACGCTGGTGAAGAGTTAACTGCACCATACGTTATGATTCGAGATTCTGAAGACTCCACAGATAATCAAAAGCGCCGTGCTGACCGAATATTAAAAATATTGTCACAGTTTGAATGGGATGGTGGAATAGGTGTATTAGATTCTCTAGTTAAAAAAATAGAGGTCGCTTCTCGGTTTAGTGCTTAAATATTGCTAACAAACAATTTAAGAGTGATTCAGCACGCTTGGCATTTTGGGTTTGGGCTAGGTATGGTGATTACGGTGTTCCAGTTAAGTTTTGTGGGCGCGTGCTTCACACCTTAATTGGGCGTTATGCTTCCGAGCTCAGCTCAATACAAAGCAGTTCTATTTACAAAATTACATTATTCATCAAGAGGCCTTGTTTATTTATACAGTCCTCCCCATATGTATAAGTAGGTAAATTGATAATAGGTCTATGAATGTCTTGCGCGATCAAAATCAGTAATAGCAGTAATTGCTCATTTATAAATGTCGGGATCAGTGGGTTTGATGTGGGTATTGATGCTGAAAATTCAGATGGTCTTTCGTTAAATCAAGTTGATTTTGGAAATTGTAGTACTGGGTTACGTGGAAGACAGTTAAAAGGCTTGAATGCGCGAGGCTGCACTCACGGTGGAAGTCTAAGTTTCTCTGCTGCCTCTTTTCAAAAAGGAAATAATGTTTGCTTTCATTATGCTCTTTTGTATCTAAGAGTTTTTGGTTACAACCCTTATAAGTGAGGTAATTAAAATGACAGGACCGATGTTTGATTTAGAAGGCTGTGAAGATGCAGTATTAATTGATAATGAAACCATTTCAGAACAATTTATTAAAGCCCGAAATTGCCCCCGTATACATTTAGAGGGAAACAAAGCGGGTTTGAACGCACTTGGAAAGTTGGGTTTACCAATAGAAGCTCTAAATGAAGAGCAAGTTAATACGCTACTATCTGAGATAATCGAAAGAGAAGGTAAGTTTTCTGATACAGGCAATAGCTGGTTAACTAATTCAGCTACGTTCGCTACTTTAGCGGCAGACGTACAATCTACAATTATTGGTGTTCTCGCGGCAACCGGGGTGTCATGTTATAAAACGATTAAATCTAAGCTACTAAAAGAGCAGGCTATTTAGAGGCTTTCAGGTGTAATCAGAAGCATAACAAAGCATTTAAGAGTGATTCCCAACGCTTGGCATTTGCCATTCCATCGTTGGATTTTGTGTTTAAGGTGGTATGGTTAGGTGCAGTGGTAGCGTTGCTCACACCTTAATGCGGCGTTAGCATACTTTGATAGGAGTTCAGATGACTACGATAGTCGAACAAGTTGTTAATCGTGAAATTGACTCGGTCATCGTGTACGAATCTGACCAAGTTATAGCTTTTGCAGACCATGACCCAATCAACTTTGGACATATTTTAATTTGTCCTAAGAATCAATACCGCACTTTCATCGACCTGCCTGAGTCTGTGTTTTTAGAGATCACCGACGTCGCAAGAGATTTATATAAGCGTATAGAAGCTAAGTTCAATCCCGATGGTATCGGCTTTATGCAAAACAATGGAGAGGCACCTCATTTCAACGAGCTCGACCACTACCATTTGCATATTTTCCCTAGGTTCCATGGCGACCAGTATGGTTGGGTTAGTAGTGAACTTGGAATTCAAACGATGGATAAACTTAGAGAATCACTTAAAGAACTATGAGCGTTGAAAAAGTATGCTAACAAATTGTTCAAGAGTGATTCGGCACGCGTGGCATTTTTACTATGCGTTGGTTTTAGTGGTTTAGGTGTTATGCGGAGGCTTCGGTATCGCGTGCCTCACACCTTAACAAGGCGTTAGTCGCCAGAAAAAGCTAGCAATCAAAATCATGTTTCTAAGCTTAAAATTTGGCTGATGATTGTTTGCTATACAGGTTCTTCATCGATGGTCAAAACTCAGTTTCAGCTGTTTTAAGTCCAAAGCTTTGTAAGTGTACTAGCGGTTGTTTTGTTCTTTGGTGCTGACAGAGCAGGGCAATCAAGCGTCTGTTCTTGGTTGCAACTCTGCCCGGTGAGTTTGTTGGTTCAAAAGCGGATCTACTCGCTGACAAGTCGTCTTCTCTGGTGTTGTAAGTTCCACGTGGTTTCAGTGACTTTGTTGAAAGTCCGCACTGTTAGATTGGTTTTCCAAAAGCGCTTTTTTGTGTTGCAAGCCCGTTTTCTACGGCGTTTTATGTTCCAAGTGGTTTCATTGAGTAGCTGCTGTGAGACTACGCCTGACTTAAATACATCAAAGCACATAAAGTTTGTTGTTCGCAAAGTTTAGTTCGGCTTAAAATGGTCGCTCGGTGCCTCGCGACTAACAAACTGTTTAAGAGTGATTCGCAACGCGTGGCATTTTTACTATGCGTTGGTTTTAGTGTTTAAGGTGGTATGCGGCGGCTTCGGTATTGCGTTGCTCACACCTTAACAGGGCGTTATGTAACACCAGCACTCGGATATTAAGGAAGATTTGATGGTTAGACATATTATTGTTCTTCTTACGTTAATCACAACTAGCTTTGCAAGTAACTCAAGTCAGTTAACATCCGAGATTTTTAGTGAGGTACTCAACACGACTGCCTATGAACTGCATGACAACTTAGAGAGGCTTGAAAAAGAAGATAGCTGTGAAGCTAATTACATTAAGGGTATGTTCTACTTTCGTGGAATTGTGTTTGAACCTGATTTGGATTTAGCCATTAAACACCTAACAAATGCTGGTGAATGTGGAAACATTTACGCAGTAAGACAGCTTGTATCCCACTATTTTTCAACGTTACCTAACTCAAGAAATGCTTTGCTTAAATGGTATAAAACAGGTGAGGCATTAAATGATCCGATCACCATCGGAAATTATGCTTATTTCCTATACGGTGAGGGTAACTACGACCGAGCACAGGTAATAAGCCTCTTGAAACGACGGCTCAGTTACACAAAAGCTTCGCTTGTTTTACCTCATTACACGCTCAGTCGAGTGTATGAAAAGACAGATAAGTGCAAGGGGCTTTATCATTTACAGCTAGCTCTAGAGAATGGTGGTGTAGAGTATGTAAACGAGTATATAGTTCGTTCCAAAGGCGTTGAGTGCACGGCGCATACTGTTGAGTAGTGTTACATAACAAACTGCTCAAGAGGGATTCGCAACGCGTGGCATTTTCACCATGCGTTGAATTTAGTGACTAAGGTGGTTTGCGGCAACATCGGCATTGCGTTGCTCACCCCTTAGCAGGGCGTTAGTTGGCAGGGGGAACATGTTAGAACATCAACTAGAAAAGTTAATTAGAAATACTCCTGAGCTAATGGAAACTGCTCAAGCATGTATTGAGGTTGGATTACCTGACTACTTCATTGCCGGTGGTTCAGTCACACAACTGATTTGGAACTCACTTTCAGGTGAAAGGTCACTCAAGAACGTTAAGGACTTCGATATTGTTTACTTCGATAGCGCTAGTACATCTAATGAAGAAAGCTACAAACGCAGAATTAACAGTACCGTGAAGCATGAAGTCCCAATTGATGTGGTAAACCAAGCACGTGTTCATGAATGGTACCCTTATAAATTTGGTCAAACTATACCTGCATATACAAAAGTAGAGCAGGGCATTGATTCTTGGCTATCTGCATTTGCGATCGGATTTAGGTTAAATTCACACGGTACCATGCGTATTTATTCACCTTATGGGCTATCTGACGCATTCAATAAAAGGGTAAAGCCAAATCCCATTGCAATGACGCGCGAAAGCTACAATCAAATGGTCGGTGGTTATCGTAAGCGTTGGCCTGACATTACAGTGGAACCTTGGGAATAGCCAACTAACAAAGCGTTTAAGACGGATTCCCAACGCTTGGCATTTCCGGTTTGCTTTGGCTTAAGTGTTTACGGCACAATGGTTTAGGTAAGGTGGTAGCGTTGCTCACCACTTAACGCGGCGTTATGTGCTTAGGGCGAATATCTTACGGAGGAGATAATGAAAGACCCAGATATCGAGTTCTCGAAGTGGAAGCTAGAGAGACAAAAGGGGAGTCTTAGCTTTACTGTCCGCACTTCTTTTCCTGCGGTTTTAGGTATGATGATAGGTCGAAGTATTGAACCGTTGTTTTTGTCAGAAGCGGCTTGGGGTTGGGCTCAAACTACTGATGTATTAATGAGTGGTGTTTGGTGCTCCATTGGTGCTATTCCTGTAAGTTTTCTGATTTGGTGCTGGCGTGAAGAAAAGTATAAACGTCATATAGCAAGATTTTAGCAACGCACATAACAAAGCATTTAAGACGGATTCTCAACGCTTGGCGAATTCAGTCTAGGTCGGCTTCAGTGTTTTATGTGGCAAGGTTTAAGGTTAGGTGGTCGCGTTGTTCACCACTTAATGCGGCGTTATACGAATTGTTGAGATTGTAGGTAGTTAAAATGGAAACAAAACAAAAACAGGCTAATGTTTACCCTCTAAATATAGAGCTTCCTTCTCTAAAGTCTCTATTTATCGAAATGTATTTTGGTGACCAGTTATTGAGCACGGGCACCGCAACACTAATCTCCAACACTCATCAATCTCACTGTGCTTTAGTAACTAATAGACATAACGTTACAGGTAGACATCAAGAAACAGGAGAGTGTTTAAGCTCGACCCTGGGTGTTCCTGATAATATTGTTATTCATTTTCATCGACCTGAGGATGATATTGGGGACTGGATTAAGGTTAAGTTACCATTATATCGAGAGGACGGTTCTCCATTTTGGATTGAGCATCCCAAGTTAGGTGAAAAAGCTGATATTGTTGCTCTAAATCTAAACTGGGGTAGTGATGTGCTTAAATTACCGTACTATCTCCAGCTTGATCTTGACCGTGTTGGCATGGTTGTTAGTCCAGCAGAACCTGTGAGTGTAATTGGTTTCCCGTTTGGTATGTCTACAAGCGGAAAATTGCCTGTTTGGGCGACAGGGTTCTTAGCACAAGAACTAAGTTTGATCTCAGAAGACAATCCTGTATTTCTAATTGACTGTCGAACGAGACAGGGTCAATCGGGTTCGCCAGTTATCGCTTTTAGAACGTCTGGTTACAGAACAATAAAAGATAACCGAATTAGTGCAAGTTTGTCGGGTAATGTTGCTTGGGAGTTTCTAGGAATTTATTCTGGTCGAGTAAACGCGCAATCAGATCTAGGTCGCGTTTGGCACGTATCCGCACTAGAAGAGCTATTGAATGCTGCTGAATATGATTATAACTCACGTAAGAAAATTAAAGAGACCGAGGAATAATTCGTATAACAAAGCGTTCAAGACGGATTCCCAACGCAAGGCGTTTTCGGCATACTTTGGGTTAAGTGTTTATGTCACAATGGTTTAGGCAGGGTGGTTGGCGTTGCTCACCACTTAACGCGGCGTTATAAAAACCTAGGAGGATATTTGGAAAGTAATACAATCAATCAACACTTTTTGTCACAGGCTGAACAAAGGTTGAACTCATTTAACCCTTCAGCGCGCTTAAGAAATCAAAAGCTCTTCTCTTATGACGTTCTTTCACATGATGATGGTACGTTAGCTAATCCAAAGAGTGTCAGTATTTCTCGGAATTTGTCTGACTTAGATTTGTATAGTTTCAATGTTTTAGATAAAACCGTCAGGCTCAATTTTGAAAGCGAGTTTGGTCGATATGAATCTGATATATCGAATGCAACTGAAGCACTATTGTGTAAGGTATCTAACGGAGACACCGACTGCTCCGCTGAACTCCAAAAAGTATTCATTCTTAAATTTTTGAACAGTATTAGAAATCCTTATTCATATAAAAATACGCTTTCATTTCTGGGAAGTTATGTCACTTATCACCCTACTGAACCGAAGCTCAAAGCTGTTTACGATAGTATTGAAAACAGCAATAAACCGCACTTATCTGCCATTTGTGAACGATATGGGTTTACACCCCAAGAGTATGTTAATTGGTTAAAGGCAATCTATTTGCTCTTGTTTGTTCGCGACCAGCATGGCGTAAACATTCTTGAAGCATTAGCTAGAAGCTTCTATGAAAATCAGAATGCTTATATTTATGTGATTATTTCTACTTACACTAAAGGGCAAGCAGTTTTATTATCAGACCGTGGTTACAATCAGTTTGATGATTCTGGTAGCAGCATAAACTATGAATTTAACTTGAACTCAAATGCTCATATTGCATACTATTTTGCTGATATAACAAAGGCTTTACCACTAGAGCACCCACTGCATGGGAATGAGAGAGTGCAAGAGTTATTCAGAACTCTGCCAAAAGAAATCAATGTTTCTTTGGTTAACGATGATGAAGAAATACTTAGCGCCTACAATTCGAGAACAATAATGCAAAGTGCTAACAAGGTCTTTTGTAAGTCAGGTGATCTTATCGAAAACGGTTTATAACAAAGCATTTAAGAGTGATTCGCAACGCTTGGCATTTTCGCTTCGCTCAAGTGTAGCCAAGCGTCGCTCACACCTTAATGCGGCGTTATGAGCATCGTCAGTTTAGAGGTAAATATTAGTGTTTGATTTAATTTTGAACAATATTGGAGAGTCATTGACAGTTGGTGGAGTTGTAATTGCCTTGTCAGGGTTTCTTAGCAAGTTTTTATCAACCCGCTTCATTGAAGGGTATAAATCGAAGTCATTAAAAGAACTCGAAAAGCTTAAGAAAGAATATCAAAGAGAGTTGCGAGATTTAGATGATAAGTTTCAGCTAAATTTACTTAAGGTAGAAAATCAGCTTCAAATATCTAAATCTACTTATGAGTTATTGTTTGACAATAAAGTTAACACGTATAGGTCTCTATCCGCGTTGAGACTAAAATACTTACGCTATAAACATGAAAATGCAATGCATGAAGAGGATCCAGTAGATGCTATTGAAACTTTTTATCAGTATTTTGTTCAATGTAAAGTTCTATTAGAAGATAACGCATTATATATAAGTCCGGAGTTATCTGTACGATATGATAAATGGATGGTTAAGGCGTCAAAATGTTTTAAACAAGCAAGTATTGATGGTTTAGAGGTTCACGGATTGGCATATACTGAACATGAAAATGACATGAATGTTCATGATGCTCAGTTTCCTGCTCGAAATGCACTAGTAAATGATACACAAGATCTAATGGAAAGCATATTTGAGCAGATCAACACTGACTTAGATATTATAAGGAGTGTCAGCAACCGCCCATTGGAAAATCGAAAATGCTCATAACAAAGCGTTTAAGACAGATTCGCAACGCTCGGCACTTTCGGTTTGATTCACCTTTAGTGTTTACGGCACAATGGTTTAGGTAGGGTGGTGGCGTTGCTCACTACTTAACGCGGCGTTATGTTCTCTTTCCTAAAAAATACCCATGCGCACGACCACTTTACGTCGTAAACTGAAGTTAATTAATAACTTAGGTAACAGATATGGCATTCTCTGAAATCGAACAAAAACGATATGAAAAAGCAGTTGAGAGTTATCTTGATTCTCGTCGACCACCAGTAGAAATTAGGAGCGAGTTGGATCTTGGGTATCGAATGGATGGGCAGGCAATTGAAATATTCGAAGTTCGTCCAAAATGGAATAACCCAAGTGAAAAAATGGAAAGTCCTATAGCTAAAGTGAAGTACTACAAATCACGTAACGAGTGGGCAATCTATTGGATGAAATCCGATTTAAAATGGCACATTTATGAACCAACACCAGAAGTGAAGAATCTAGAGTCATTTTTTGAGGTTCTAAATGAGGATATTTATGGAAGCTTTTGGGGATAGTTAGCCCCGTACATAACAAAGCGTTTAAGACGGATTCCCAACGCTCGGCATTTTAAGCTTATTTTGGGTTAAGTGTTTATGTCACAATGGTTTAGGTAGGGTGGTTGGCGTTGCTCACCACTTAACGCGGCGTTAGCTTTCTAAGTGCACATCATTGATTTTTATACACTTTTTGATGCTGTTGCACCATAGAAAGCCTAGACTCTAGCAGCTCATTTTCGTAGTTTTGTTAAGCGCTTTTCAACTTCTTTTTGCTCCCAGTCATCCCCTAAAAAATTGAATATCTCAAATGCCTTGATAGCGTGTGAAACCATAAATATTCCCCAGCCTAAAGCAGGATAAATTGCCCAAAGTTCCTCAGTACCAGTTACGAAATTAATGACAAACAATAGGCATATTACCGACAAGTATTTGGTTAAGTGGACATAAAATTCTTTTACCTTTTTAACTTGAGCCCGTATGTGTTCTTGTTGATTAGTTGTGTGCATTGTTTGATCCATTTCACTATCCTTTTTTAACGTAAGTATCGAATACGGAGTAATGATAAATGTAGTTGTAGGGCTTGAGGTTTCTTTGCGATGAAATGCTGAAAAGGGGAAGTGAAGTGTCAATAACTAGGATAAAGTGTCCACGCCTAAGGGATACGAACCCAAAAGTGGCATTCTTGAGTGTCTAGTTCTCCCAAGCTCGTAAGCTAACAAAGCGTTTAAGACGGATTCCCAACGCTTGGCATTTTCGGTTTGATTCAGCTTTAGTGTTTACGGCACAATGGTTTAAATGTGGTGGTCTGCGTTGCTCACCACTTAACGCGGCGTTATATTTTAGGAGGATAAGGTGCAAGTAAATAATACCTTTCGGCTTCAAATTGAAGAGGCCCTTTGTAAAACACAGTTCAGCTTAGAGGATGTGGAAATAACATATCCTTCTTATGGTGAATTGGTCTCCATTAAGTTTAAGCATCATGACGGGTTCAAGATCTCGCTTGAAGAGATTGAATACCAAGAAACGTTACAGCTTCACAGGGATATGGAAGACGAAATGCTTGCTCCTATGCGCGGTACGCATTATGGTGAGCCTGATACTAAAACCGTCACAAAGAATAAGTATGTCTCGACGGAATCTCCGGGTTCTGTAAAAGCTACAGATACGATTTCTTTTCTCAACTTAACTAGCTTTATCCAGCGATTGCCTGTTTGGGCTAATAATATAGAAGCTGAGTTGTTATCAATCTACAACCAAACAGAATACAGCGATGCGGAACTAGAAAAACAAGTAGAAGCGATTTTTCCGCATGATATTGACAAACCTAATCAGAAGTTCACAGAGAATGAAGTGACCTCGTTAAAGGAGAACCTTGAAAGGTTGTACCAACGTGTTGAAGAGCTTCAAGAACAGTGCGATATTTCTCAGGCAAAAATTGAAGCACTGCGCTCAGCCATAGATAAAGCCAGTGAAAATGCACCTAAGTATCCTAAGTCAATGTGGTTAAAACTTAATAAAGGAAAGATTAAGGAGACCTTGATCAATATATTTAAGTCCGAGGAAGGGCGTAAATTCCTTCTAAAGGTAGTTGAAAAGATTGCGTTGAATTAAAAATATAACAAAGCATTTAAGAGTGATTCGCAACGCTTGGCAGTTTCGCTTCGCTCAAGTACAGCCAAGCGCTGCTCACACCTTAATGCGGCGTTAGTACGGGTTTGACATCAAAGGCCATTAGTTTTGGTGTTTATCTGTTTTGGCGCTCGTCTTTACACCTTTCAGTTTGTACCTTTCACGTTCTTTCCGGTGGCACTATATGCGGAGTGTTCGCTTTGATTTCACCGTTTACGGCTTCTAACTCTAGTCTATTTCTTTGGCGCTTATTCATTTTCGTGGTGGCTTTTGAGAGAACCTTGATTACTTTTTGGTGTGGCTGCTGAAGTACGAGGAAAGAATCCTTTTCTAATTTGAAGCAAGTGAAAGTAGGGCAGTTCAGAGCATTTTTCTTCTAGCCAACTTTCGTCTCTCAATGGCGATAAAGTTTTGTAGCTGCCCGTCTCACTTCAGTGTTCAAAGCCTTTCATATCATCTCAATTTTCAATACCTTGGAGCGCATAAATAGAAGTAGCGCATGTACTAACAAATTGCTTAAGAGTGATTCGTAACGCGTGGCATTTTTACTTTGCGGTGGCTTATGGTGATTAAGGCGTCGTGCGGTAGCTTTTGTATTGCGTTACTCACACCTTAGCAAGGCGTTAGGGCTTACTACAAAAAATTTGCAAGGATGGCGAAATGGTAAGGTTTTATCTAGTTCTTACTTTGTTAGGTATATTGCTACCGTATGGAGCGTTGGTTCCTTGGCTAGTTGCTAATGGCTTAGATATTAGTCTTTTGTTCAGTGAAGCGGTGGCAAACCCCATTAGTATAATGGCCTGGCTTGATGTCTTGGTTGGTGCGATTGCTCTGATAGGCTTTATTTTAGTGGACGGGCAAAAACATAAAGTGAAGTATCGATATTTTGCAGTGTTGGGAACTTTGTCAGTTGGTGTGTCGTTTGGGCTCCCAATGTACCTTTATTTCAAAGAAAAACAGTCCCTTCAGCCACAGCCCTAACAATAAATTTAAGAGTGATTCACAACGCTTGGCGCTTTCACTTCAAGCTAGTTTAGTGTTTATGGCACAATGCTTTAGCTAAGGTGGCGGCGTTGTTCACACCTTAATTTGGCGTTAGCGGAAATGAAAACGCGTTATTAATGATTAAGTTGAGTAAATACAGGAGTTAAACTGATGTGTAATGAAAATTCTACAGAAGAGATGAGAAAGTTTATTGATATTGCTGATGAGGCATATCCAGATATGCCCAGAACACCTGAAGAGCATGATATGTCAATCGAGCAGATTCGATTACAGGTGACAGAAAATATTGATGACAATAAAACAAACGATGAAGAAGATTGAAAGTTGTTAAACTGTATTGATTTTGATGAATTAATGTTGTCATCACCCAGCAGTGCTATCAAAGCTTTTGAAAGTAAGTTAAGTAAATCAACAGCTTCATTTTCTAATATGAGCTCTTTCCCCCTTTATCATGGATTGTACTTTGTATATTTAGAAAATCAGGTCATTTACATTGGGAAAGCAGACAAGCAACCAATAAGAAAGCGTTGTGAACAATATGTGGGGACAAGTACTGGTGCAACTCTACGTCTCAAGATAGAGAAAGCTACGGGTAGTGATAAGCAAGGATCAATAGCTTATATTTCTAAAAATCTTAAAGCTCGTTTTATTGAGTTAGGAAATTTAGAGCAAATTCCTGTTTTGGAAGAGATTGCAATATGGGCATTCCAACCAAAGTTAAACGTCATTAAACCAAAAACATTTAGATATGAGTTAACAAATTTCAGCTAACAAAGCATTTAAGAGTGATTCGCAACGCTCGGCATTTTCGCTTCGCTCAAGTATAGCCAAGCGCTGCTCACACCTTAATGCGGCGTTATGTTTACTTGTAATTCAAAGGCTTAAAGGTCTTAGGCTCTAGTTCTCTGTCCCTCTGGTAATTCGTCCCTAGTAGACTCAGCAAATCAGTATTGTCGGTCTAAGTTCTTGAACCACTCAGCCTGTAAAACATGCCAATATTCGTGGGTTGCTTCATTGTCAGGTCGTGGCGGTCGGTTGTTTGTGTAACTGGCTTTAAGTCGCTTTAGGGTTCTTAGCCAATTAGCATTTCGGCTTGGCAGTTGCCTCGGCAACTCATCATTGTCTTGCGCTTTTGTTGGAAAGAAAGGGCGCTTGTTGTTTCTTGGTCGGATTGCCTCATTGGGCAGGGAAGTGGAATGACTCGCTTCTAGTTGGTCGCCTTTGGCGGCCAAGTTGGTTTCAGCCTTGTGGTTTGCTTCAGAAAACTAGTTAGAAATATCAGTTCTTTCTCAGTTAAATCATGTATTTGTGGTAAAACATAACAAACTGTTTAAGAGTGATTCGCAACGCGTGGCATTTTTACTATGCGTTGCGTTTAGTGTTTAAGGTGGTATGCGTGAGCTTCGTAATTGCGTTGCTCACACCTTAACAGGGCGTTATAAGGTATTTGATGATAGAGCTTACAGATAAGATTATTGGTCCCAAATACAGAGTTCTTAATCCAATTCTTGAATTGCTCTTGGAAAGCGGGAATGAAGTTTTTACTGACTATACGTGGAGCTCTAATCCTACTGGTTATCTTTGTATTTTAAAAAAGCCAATAGACTTTGATTTAATTGAAAGCCGATTTGTATTGCCAAAAAGCATCCACTTAAACAAAAGATTTGGTGAAGTTAATTATGGGTTAGGCACAGTAATCATTCGTTGTGCGTAACCTTATAACAAATTGTTTAAGAGTGATTCGGCACGCGTGGCATTTTTACTATGCGTCAAGTTTAGTGATTAAGGTGGTATGCGGAGGCTTCGGTATTGCGTGCCTCACACCTTAACAAGGCGTTAGGTGCCACAAAAGTTTAGTCATCTCATTGAAACATAAATATGCAACCCCAATTATATTAGTGCTATTCCAAAGGAGCGATATATGACTAATGTGATTCCATTTCGTAGAAAAAAAGTTGTAGAAACAGAGCCTAAAAAGAATTCTCCTATGGGGGCGTCAATCAAAATGACAGATTGTCATTTAGAAGGAAATGGGATTGGGATGCTGCTTGGAGATGGCGTCGAAGTTGATATGGATAACACACAGTTTGTGAATAATGGTGCAGGAATCGTCGCAGGCAGTTTAGACGATCAGTTTTTACAAATACTAAAAACTGCAACCGCAACAGAGCGCTTCAAGTTTGCTAATGAGTTATCAGGTATTGTTGGTGAGTCGGATACCCAAAAACGGCAGGAGCTAATTAAAAAGTCTAGCTTAGGTCAAAAACTATCTACGGTGGCAAATGTTGCAACGGTAGGGTCTTGGCTAGGTGAGGTTATCGAAGGTGTTAGTTCTATGGATCTAAATACAGTTATGCAAACTATCATGGGAGGCTAGCACCTAACAAACTGTTTAAGAGTGATTCGCAACGCGTGGCATTTTTACTATGCGTTGCGTCTAGTGTTTAAGGTAGTATGCAGCGGCATCGGTATTGCGTTGCTCACACCTTAACAGGGCGTTAGTCGCCAGAAAAAGCTAGCAATCAAAATCATGTTTTTAAGTTCAAAATTTGGCTGATGATTGGTTGCTATACAGGCTCTTCATCGATGGTCATAACTCAGTTTCAGCTGTTTTAAGTCCAAAGTTATGCAAGTGTCCTAGCGGTTGTTTTGTTCTTTGGTGCTGACAGAACAGGGCAATCGAGAGTCTATTTTTGGTTGCAACTCTGCTCGGTGAGTTTGTTGGTTAAAAAGCAGATCTACTCGCTGAAAAAACGTTTTCTCTGGTGTTGTAAGTTCCATGTGGTTTCAGTGACTTTGTTGAAAGTCCGCACTGTTAGATTGGTTTTCCAAAAGCGTTTTTCGGTGTTGTCAGTCCGTTTTCTACGGCGTTGTTTGTTCCAAGTGGTTTCATTGAGTAGCCGCTTTGAGACTACACCTGACTTAAATGCATCAAAGCACATAAAGTTTGTTGTTCGCAAAGTTTAGTTCGGCTTAAAATTGGCGCTCGGTGCCTCGCGACTAACAAACTGTTCAAGAGGGATTCGCAACGCGTGGCATTTTCACTATGCGTTGTTTTTGGTGATTAAGGAGCTATTCAGCGGCTTCGGTATTGCGTTGCTCACCCCTTAACAGGGCGTTATGCATTAGAGGACTTCAATGGATTTAGAGTACCAAAAAGCTTGCAAGAAATACTCTGTAAGGTATATGAGTAATTCGAAGTGGTTTAAGTTGTTTGCAGCTTGGGCTGATGCTGGAATTGAGGTGGAAGTATCATATTGGAGGTTTATCGACTCTGAGCATGAAGAAGTTCAGCGCTTACCCAGAAGCTATGACTTACTGCCACATAGGTTTGCAGACGGTAGGTTTCAACCATTCGAATACAAGTGGATATTGTCAGTATCTATCCCGCAGAATTATAGACCAAAATCGAATGTAGCATTTGAACGTAGCCAAGATGTAGATCAGCTTAAATCAATAGCTAAAGAATTGGGTCACTTTCCAATCTTTGATCTCGAGAACGGTATCGAAGTTAGAGGCTACGAAGAATAATGCATAACAAATTGTTCAAGAGTGATTCGGCACGCGTGGCATTTTTACTATGCGTTGGTTTTAGTGGTTAAGGTGTTATGCGGCGGCTTCGGTATTGCGTGCCTCACACCTTAACAAGGCGTTATGTAACCTATTGAAAATAAGTGTATATTTCGATAGTCACTTTGTTGCTGATAGTTTTGGAGGAAGTATGTTAGGGCCTAAATATTCGCCATCGGCTAAGAAAGGGGAAATAGGTGTTCATCTTGTATCAAGTGTATTACTTGAAAGCTTAGATTGGTTACTTGAGCGTACACCGCAAGAATGTGATTTCGGGATAGATGGGCAGGTTCATGTCATTGACAGTAATCGAACTGTCACAGGACAAACTTTCGCAGTTCAGATCAAGTACGGAGATTCATTTCTCAAAGAAGAAACGCGTTGGGGGTATACCTATAGAGGTGAAATGAAGCATCTCAATTATCTTATGAACTATCCTTTACCGATTTTCATATTGCTATGTGATCCTAAGTCAGGTGATATCTATTGGGAGATGTTTGATGCATCTAAAACGAATAGAACAAGGTCTGCTTGGAAAATGACAATACCAAAAACTCAGCAACTAGCTAGTAGTAAAGAGGCCATTCTATCCCTCCTGCCTCCTGCCAAAGATTATAGTGAAGAACTAGAGAATTATTGGCTTATAAATAAAGTTGTAACGGAGCTAACGGATGACCTGCACATTGTGATAGCTAAGGAATGGGTTGAGTCTGCTGATATTTCTCATGTAATAACCCAATTTGAACGTTTGAAAGTTTCAAAGGAAATGGCATTTGAGAAGCAAGGGAAAGTGGAGCTATCATTTTTTGGTTATGATACTGACCCTCGTGAGTTGCACGAAATTCAAGAAGTTGTTCATTTTTGTCATGCACTTGTTGAAAGAGTTCCGTTATTTTTCTTCTGTAACCCAAATACACATGGTTTTAAAGCCATAGTCCTGTGCGTTTGTAACGCGCAAAGAGTTGGGGTTAGTCCATCACCTGTAAGAATAGATAACAACGCTATGCGTTATTTTATGCACTTACAACATATGCGCCTAAATGAAATATCTAACTGGTTAGGGCTTAGTGAGCTAGAAAACAAAGACATATGTATGCCTATTTATGATGTTCTAGAGGGACGAAGTACGCCGGTTACATAACAAAGCATTTAAGAGTGATTCCCAACGCATGGCATTTTTCATTCCATCTTTGAGTGCGGTGTTTACGGTGGTATGGTTGGGTTTCGTGGTAGCGTTGCTCACACCTTAATGCGGCGTTAGGCAAATACGAGGTTAGTATGTACATAACAATAAAAATCGACTTAGTTTCGGGTATTTATGCCTTTGAAGACTGGGGCTGCGAAATTGAGATTGCGCAAAACACGTCATTGCGTGAGTTGCACACAATAATTCAGAGTGCCGTTGGCTTTGAAAATGATCATCTCTATGACTTTTTCATATCTCGACGCGAATTCGGGTCCAGCAGAGAGACGTTTGATGATAGTCAGTACTCTCTGGACACTCAATTGTATGGATTATTTCCACTTCCTAAAGGTAAGAAACTTTTTTATTGGTTCGATTTTGGTGATGATTGGAAGTTCCAAATCTCTAAAACACGCAGTAAACCAAAGTCATTCGTTGATGGGGTTGAATATCCAAGGCTTGTAAAAGAAATTGGAGAAAAACCAGAACAGTACGCCGAGTCAGATTGGTAGATTTGCCTAACAAATTGTTCAAGAGTGATTCGGCACGCGTGGCATTTTTACTATGCGTTAGGTATGGTGGTTAAGGCGGTATGCGGAGGCTTCAGTATTGCGTACCTCACACCTTAACAAGGCGTTATATTTTTTTGATTGGAGAGTACATGAAAGCTTTAGAAAGTCGTTTCGTATTTGTTGATACATCAATGTATCAGAGTAAAAATTTTCAGTTTCATCAATATAGCCTTGGTCGTTTTAATGAACTGTGTAGTGAACGTGCTATTAACTTATTAATGAGCCCTGTCGTAGAACAAGAAGTTCGTTCGCACCTTTTAGCTCAAGGGACAGATGCCGCACGGCATATCAAAGAGTTCAAGAAAACGATAAAAATCTTGCGTAATTTACCAGATTTAGAACAACATTCCATTTTTTCTGAATTAAGCAAGGAAACAATTAATGAACTCCTTGTCGAAAAGTTTGATAGCTTTCTTGATGATGCAGTATCAGAGGTAGTGCCTGTAGAAGGTGCTTCTTTAGATAAAATAGTAAATAGTTACTTTAATAAAGTTGCTCCATTTAGCGACAAGAAAAAAGATGAGTTCCCTGATGCTATTATTCTTGAATCATTAATTAATTGGGCAAAGAAAAATCAATCTGAAGTCTATGTGTTAAGTACCGACGGAGATATGGAACAGTTTTGTCAAAATTCTGGTGGTTGGCTAACGTATGTCGGAGATCTTGATCAATTTATAGGGCGAGTAATTATTACTGAGGAGAAATTAACGGATTTATCATCATTTGCTTTAGAGCAATATAAGGAGCTTGAAAAGGATATTGAGTCTCAGTTGGAGGAACAAATTAGTTTAATTGAGTATTCTTCTGTTGGTTATGATGTAGATGATGAAGTATCTGAAGTTCATCCTTCTGACTTTTCGATTGAAAGTGTCAATGTAATCAAAGCAGATCGTGAGTATGCAGAGTTCGCATTAGATCTTAAGTTTGATGTTGAAGCTTGGCATTCATTTGCTGACTATGACCGCTCTATATGGGATTCTGAAGATAAGAAATATATGTTTGTTGCACAATCAAGTCGACATGTTCGTAACACTGTAAAGTGTAATGCTTATGTGACTATTGATTTTGAAGATGGGCTTGCAGTCAATGCTATCTTGGGTGATATCGAAATTGAAGACTCATATATTGAACTTGATCCAAACGATGGTGAAGAGCTGGAGTTTATTGAGCATGATATTTTCGCGCATTAAAAATATAACAATCTGTTTAAGAGTGATTCGCAACGCGTGGCATTTTCACCATGCGTTGGTTTAAGTGATTAAGGTGGTATGCGGCGGCTTATGTATTGCGTTGCTCACACCTTAACAGGGCGTTAGTTTGCAAGAGGAAAAACGCAGCTATATCGCAACATCTAGTGGTAAAAGCTCAAAGTTGAAATTGTCGTATCGGCGTTCAATTTCAGTGTTAACTAGCGTGGTGAAAATTCAAAATTGGCATCGTTTCAACAGTTGATTTGTTTTTTGGTGCGGCGACTTTTGGGTTACCTGAGCCGAACTTTTTTGCTGAAACTCTGCTCGTTGAGTTTGTTGGTGCAAAAGCCGATCTACTCGCTGAAATGGCGTTTTCTCTGGTGTGGTAAGTTCATGTGGTTTCAGTGGCTTTGTTGAAAGTCCGCATTGTGAGATTGGTTTTCCAAAAGCGCTTTTTGGTGTTGTTAGTTCGTTTTCTACGGCGTTGTTTGTTCCAAGTGGTTTCATTGACTAGCCGCTTTTAGACTACGCCTGACTTAAATGCATCAAAGCACATAAAGTTTGTTGTTTGCAAAGTTTAAAATAACGTAAAATCAACGCTTTGGGTTTGCAAACTAACAAACTGCTCAAGAGGGATTCGCAACGCGTGGCATTTTTACTATGCGTTGGTTTAAGTGATTAAGGTGGTATGCGGCGGCTTGGGTATTGCGTTGCTCACCCCTTAGCAGGGCGTTATGTTTGTGCGCAGTTGGACAGAACATATAATTACAGCTGTGGTAACATGCTGAATTTGAAATATTTTAATAACTAGATTGAAAATGGCATCTATTAAAGAAAAATTTGAAAGTCATCCAGTTATATTTGGAGGCTTTTTACTTATTGTTGGCTTTAGTGCTGGCTATAAAGTTTACCCCGAATTGCATCCGATAAGTGAGCAGAAAAAGCTAGAGCCTATCGTGAAAGTTGAAAAAGTTCGTGAAGTTATTGGTTGTGAAGTTGTTGGCTTCGAAACTTTGGAGAAGAATCACCATAATAGACTTAGTGTACTACAGACGCAATTGATGCAACTAGAATCGGATGCGGCAGACAAGAATAACTATGTCTACAGTAATGGGTATCGAGATGCAGCTAAGCGAGTAAGAGACGATATAACTGTTCAAATACAAGACTATGAAAAGTCTCTTTCTATGCTTAAGGCTGTTTGCTCAAAAGTTGACTCTTCAGAAAAACAAACATAACAATCTGTTTAAGAGTGATTCGCAACGCGTGGCATTTTTACTATGCGTTGCGTTCAGTGTTTAAGGTGGTATGCGGCGGCTTCTGTATTGCGTTGCTCACACCTTAACAGGGCGTTAGTCGCCAGAAAAAGCTGGCAATCAAAATCATGTTTCTGAACTAAAAATTTGGCAGTTTCTTGTTTGGTACAAAGGTGCGTCGTCGATGGTCAAAACTTAGTTTCAACTGTTTTAAGGTCAAAGTTTTGCAAGTGTCCTAGCAGTTGCTTTGTTCTTTGGTGCTGACAGAGCAGGGCAATAGAGAGTCTGTTTTTGGTTGCAACTCCGCTCGGTGAGTTTGTTGGTACAAAAGCCGATTTACTCGCTGAAATGACGTTTTCTCTGGTGTTGTAAGTTCCACGTGGTTTCATTGAGTAGCCGCTTTGAGACTACGCCTGACTTGAGTGCATCAAAGCACATAAAGTTTGTTGTTCGCAAAGTTTAGTTCGGCTTAAAATTGTCGCTCGGTGCCTCGCGACTAACAAACTGCTCAAGAGGGATTCGCAACGCGTGGCATTTTACTATGCGTTGATTTTAGTGATTAAGGTGGTGTGCAGCGGCTTTTGTATTGCGTTGCTCACCCCTTAGCAGGGCGTTATTTCCGCAACGGATCTCTCAGGCTGAATGTACGTGGTTGTAGCCTAAGAGTGAAAGTGGCGGGGTAATAGGTTGGAAAAGCGGCGAAAAGGGCGAATATTGGTCATTTCCATGCTAGCCTTAAAGCGCTTTAAGCGCACCTTAATATGGCGCAGCAATTAAAGAGTGACGCTAAAGCGATTTAAGGTAGTGAGCTGCCAAATACTTCGGCTTCGATTTTTGCCTGCATACCGAAAATTCCTCGTCATATCAAAAGATTAGGCGTAAACATAGCCGACTTTAGTTGCGGAATAACAAGACGTTCAAGGCGATTCGAAACGCATTGGGGTTTTAGTGCCTAAATAGGCACGGATTTATCAGAGTTTATTTTAGGTTAGGGTGGATCTGCGTCTCTCACACCTTAACTGCGCGTTATATGCCAGTAATCAAAAAGTCGATAGCGGCGATAATTTCGTTTCTAAACGTGCTTAGCTCGTTGACTGGAGTCGTGAGGATTTTAGTTGGTACACTAGCCATTTGTTGAGTAAGAATCACAAAGTCACCTTCATCAATATGGATCGTAGGGCACAGATGGCTAGGGGCTTTTTTCTCTAGCAGCCCGATAGGAGTTAAGGGAATGACCAAGCGAGTATTCAGTGAATCGAGCAACTCGCTTTGGACATCAACAAAATATGGGTAAGCGCTTGCGGTGCTCTTATCGTTGTTTTTATAAAGCGTAAATTGAGACATTAGAATACTCGGTATGAATCGGAAAATAGTCCGTGTTTTGCAGTTAAGTCGTTACAAGCTTCAATAGCTTCGGCATTTTGTTCTAACCATTCGGCTTTCAATTGCTGTTTTACTTCTTTTTCCAAAGCCTTTTCCATTGTTGCTGATAGGTTTATGTTTAGGCGCTTAGCTTCGGCAAGTAACTCACTGTTTAGACTAAGGTTTGTAGCCTTTTTAGGTGCATGTGTGCTATATGTATTTCTCATAAAGTAATCCTATGCGTATCGATGATGCGCATTGAGTATAGGCGAAAGCTAGGCATATAACAAACTGTTCAAGAGGGATTCGCAACGCGTGGCATTTTTGCTATGCGTTAAATTTAGTGGTTAAGGTGGTTTTCGGCGGCTTTCGTATTGCGTTGCTCACCCCTTAACAGGGCGTTAGGCTAAAAGGTAATCTATGAAGTGTGTATACTGCTGTAATGAGATTAAAGAAGAGGAGTTTGCGCGTGAGCACGTTCCTCCAAAGTCTTTCTTTAAGAAAGGTACCTCTAGTCTGATCACTATTCCCGCTTGTCGAGCCTGCAATAATAAAAAGTCATCAGATGACGAATTTGTTTTGAATATACTTTCTATGTCGGACCTAATTTCTATCAATCCTCAACATCAATTCCACATAGATAAAATGTTACGGGCAGTTAAGCGCCCGCAGAAAGTGGGTTTTATTAAAGAAGTAATGAGCTCTACTCATACAGCGATAACCCCTGAGGGATCGAAGAAAGCATTTACTTTTGACGAGAGTAAAGTTTCAGGTTGGGCAGGGATAAATGCTCAGGGCTTATTGGTTCATGAGGAGCACATAGAGCATTGTAATTACAAGCACTCTACTATCATGTTGAACCTACTTAAGGTTGAGCTTCCTGAAGAGAAGCAGTTACTTGAACAGATACTTTCATTTACTAAATCGACTCCAAGTAAACGCGTCGGCTATTCGGAGTTTGAGTATTGGATTCAAACTCAAGATGAGGGTTATGTTGTTATTCAATGCTTTTATCAGGAATTGTTCTTTTTAACGATGGTCGAGCGCTGCAAGATTTAGCCTAACAAATTGTTCAAGAGTGATTCGGCACGCGTGGCATTTTTACTATGCGTTGATTTTAGTGGTTAAGGTGGTATGCGGAGGCTTAGGTATTGCGTGCCTCACACCTTAACAAGGCGTTAGTACGAGTTTGACATCAAAGGTCATCAGTTTTGGTGTTTATCTGTTTTGGCGCTCGAATTTACACCTTTCAGTTAGTGCCTTTCACGTTCTTTCCGGTGGCACTATATGCGAAGCGTTCGCTTTGATTTCACCGTTTACGGTTTCTAACTCTTAACCTATTTCTTTGGTGCTTCTTCATTTTCGTGGTGGCTTTTGAGAGAACCTTGGTTGTAATTGATGCTGTCTTCGGAGTACGAGGACCGAATCCTTTTCTAATTTGAAGCTAGTGAAAGAAGGGCAGTTCAGTGCGTTTTTCTTCTAGCCAACTTTCGTCTTCCAATCGGGGTAAAGTTTTGTAGCTGCCCGTCTCACTTCAGTGTTCAAAGCCTTCCATATCATGCCAGTTTTCAATATCTTGGAGCGCATAAATAGAAATAGCGCATGTACTAACAAATTGCTTAAGAGTGATTCGTAACGCGTGGCATTTTTACTATGCGGTGGCTTATGTGATTAAGGCGCTGTGCGGTAGCTTTTGTATTGCGTTACTCACACCTTAGCAAGGCGTTATGTTTTTGAGCCGAAATTCGTACAAATTTCAAATTGATAACTGTATTTATAAACAGTATCATTTCTCTTTAATCCTTTAAAGTGATACAAAATGAAGTTAATTATTGGTGATTTGGAGTTTTCCATCGGTGGAATCAGAGTTACATCTCAGCAGCGATTTTCTGCGACATACCAGTTATGGGGAATCGACGATGTTTTAGTTCAATGGGCTGAAAATGCATTGCTTTCTAAATCTGAATTTAATCTAGAGATTGTTAATGGTTCAGATGTTGTTCTAATCGGAGAGCATTGTCTCTTTAATAGACCCGATCGCCTAAATAGAAGTACGGATTTAATCGTTAACTGGGTAGAAAAATCCTTAATCTAATGCTGATAAAATAAACATAACAAAGCATTTAAGAGTGATTCCCAACGCTTGGCATTATTCATTCCATCGTTGGGTTTCGTGTTTACGGTGGTCTGGTTAAGTTTCGTGGTAGCGTTGCTCACACCTTAATGCGGCGTTAGCCGTCATTGAATTCAGCAGGTATTAAATGAAAATTGACTTAAGAAAGTCTCCGTTACAAATGTTTAGTCGCCAGTTAGTGCGGTTAAAGTATGTACAACACATACAAAATGATCTGGATATCGAAACAACACATAAATTTAATAGCAAAATTAGATATTTAAACCAAACTTACGTGTTTCATTTGGTTGCGTATTGGCAAGATTTTGTTGAGTCTCTCGTGCGTCGAAAACTAGCGGATATCACGCCAGATTGTGGGGCTGATCCTTTAGATGATTCACTTCCTCAGAATGTCGAAAATAAACTGAGATGGTTTAATACTCCTAATACAAAAAATATTGACCAATTACTTAAAGATACTCTCGGGTTAACGGAGGCTACGACTTGTTGGAATTCTGAAGGTCTTTCACGTGATGAAGCAAAGGAAAGGCTTGATGGGATCTTATTGTCTCGGCATCAAATAGCACATACAGGAGTGACTTCAAAAAAATTGAGCTATGAATCAAACTTTGGAGACATGGAGTTTATTTTTCAGTTAGCTACTCATCTTCAAAAAGCAGTTGATGAGCACATAGTCTAAAAGTGTCGGCTAACAAACTGTTTAAGAGTGATTCGCAACGCGTGGCATTTTTACTATGCGTTGGTTTTAGTGTTTAAGGTGGTATGCGGCACCTTCGGTATTGCGTCGCTCACACCTTAACAGGGCGTTAGTACGGGTTTGACATCAAAGGTCATAAGTTTTGGTGTTTATCTGTTTTGGCGCTCGTCTTTACACCTTTCAGTTAGTGCCTTTAACGTTCTTTCCGGTGGCACTATATGCGGAGTGTTCGCTTTGATTTCACCGTTTACGGTTTCTAACTCTTAGCCTATTTCTTTGGCGCTTTTTCGCTTCCGCTGTACTTCCTAAGTGAATCCTATCTTTCTTTGAGTGTTGCCATCAAAGTGCGAGGATCGAATCCTTTTCTAATTTGAAATTTGCAAAGTAGGGCAGCTCAGTGCGTTTTTCTTCAAGCCAACTTCCGTCTTTCAATCGGGGCAAAGTTTTGTAGCTGCCCGTCTCACTTCAGTGTTCAAGTCCTTTCATATCATGCTACTTTTCAATATCTTGGAGCGCACAAATAGAAGTAGCGCATGTACTAACAAATTGCTTAAGAGTGATTCGTAACGCGTGGCATTTTTACTTTGCGGTGGCTTATGTGATTAAGGCGCTGTGCGGTAGCTTTTGTATTGCGTTACTCACACCTTAGCAAGGCGTTAGCTATTAAAGTTGAGTATCACGAAACTACTATGATCTATACTGATGTAAGTCGATGATTGATAGAGGTAAAGTATGAAAAAGTTTTTGACGAAAAGTGCAGTATTATTAGCTGTGATATCACCTATCGCTTATTCTGCTGACAATACTAATCTTGCGGAAGTTATGTTGTCTTCGCCTTTGGATGACTCACGAGGCTATTGCTTGGATATCGCTGGCGGAAAAGGATCGAATGCACCAGTAGAAAGAGGATTGCAGGCACATACTTGTTATAACTACACCGGTGAAATACTCGAAGATCAAGGCTTTGAGGTTTCTCTAATCTCATCAGGTAGCTTTAAAATTTCATATTTCGACGTTTGTATGTCTGCATCGGCTATCGAGGCAGGAGCTTCACTTGACCTAGAAGAGTGTAAGGCTTCTGACAATCAAAGCTTTTCTTTGAAGGGTAATGGTCAAATTTCTCCTAATAGCAATCCAAGCCTGTGTATTACTGTCGATAGTGAAAATAAAAGAGAGGGTCGTGGTGGCTCACCAGTTCATGTGATGAGACCAGTATCTTTACAGCTATGTGACAATAGTGAAAGTGATTATCAGCACTGGATAATCAAGTCCTTATAAAATTAATAGCTAACAAAGCATTTAAGAGTGATTCCCAACGCATGGCATTTTTCATTCCATCGTTGGGTTTTGTGTTTACGGTGGTATGGTTAGGTTTAGTGGTAGCGTTGCTCACACCTTAATGCGGCGTTAGTCGCCAGAAAAAGCTAGCAGTCAAAATCATGTTTCTAAGCTTAAAATTTGGCTGATGATCGTTTGATACGCAGGTGCGTCGTCGATGGTCAAAACTTAGTTTCAACTGTTTCAAGTCTAAAGTTTTGTAACTGTCCTAGCGGTTGTTTTGTTCTTTGGTGCTGACAGAACAGGGCAATCGAGAGTCTGTTTTTGGTTGCAACTCCGCTCGGTGAGTTTGTCGGTACAAAAGCAGATTTACTCGCTGAGATGACGCTTTTTCTGGTGTTGTAAATTCCACGTGGTTTCAGTGACTTCGTTGAAAGTCCGCACTGTGAGATTAGCTTTCCAAAAGCGCTTTTTGGTGTTGTCAGTCCGTTTTCTGCGGCGTTGGCTGTTCCAAGTGGTTTCATTGACTAGCCGCTTTGAGACTACGCCTGACTTAAGTGCATCAAAGCACATAAAGTTTGTTGTTCGCAAAGTTTAGTTTGGCTTAAAATTGTCGCTCGGTGCCTCGCGACTAACAAACTGCTCAAGAGGGATTCGCAACGCGTGGCATTTTCACTATGCGTTGAATTTAGTGATTAAGGTGGTTTGCGGCGACTTCGGTATTGCGTTGCTCACCCCTTAGCAGGGCGTTAGTAGGTCAGGATGAATAAACAAAAACTAAAGCATCTCATTCAGCAAGTTCCTGAGTTGATCGAAACAGCTGAAGTGTGCCAGGAAGTAGGGCTGCCAAACTTCTATATCGCAGGCGGTGCTATTACTCAAATCATCTGGAACAGTATCGACAGTAAACCGTTTCTTGCTCAAGTTAAAGACTTCGATGTTGTCTATTTCGACAGATCTAATTATATCACTGAAGATGAGTTCAAAAATCGTATTGGTTCACGGTTGAGTCATAGTGTCGACGTTGATGTAAAAAACCAAGCATTAATACATGAGCGCTATTCTAAGAAGTTTGGTTGTTCCATCCAGGCATACGAGCGAGTTGAACAAGGTATCGATTCTTGGCTTTCTGCCTTTGCTATTGGGTTCACGCTAGATAGATTAGGAAACATTAAATTGTTCGCCCCCTATGGGTTAGATGATGCATTTAATATGTTGATCAAACCTAACAAAAAGGCAATGACAGAAGCTAACTACAACAAAATGACCGATGGCTATAAGGCTAGGTGGCAGAGAGTACAGGTGCTCCCTTGGAGTTGACCTACTAACAAACAATTTAAGAGTGATTCGGCACGCGTGGCATTTTTACTATGCGTCGGTTTTAGTGTTTAAGGTGGTATGCAGAGGCTTAGGTATTGCGTGCCTCACACCTTAATTGGGCGTTAGGCTATTGAGGAGAATTTGAGCTTGAAAACAGTTTGCGTAGCTCTAAGTATGTTGCTTATTTCATCGCTTGCATATGCAGCAGTCGTTCCTGGTTTTCAGGGGCATTATGAGCGGTATAACAATGATCAATTGGATACTGACACTGCCTTTATTGACTTAACTAAGGTGGGTTCGAACACATACGAACTATCAGGGACATCAGTTTGGGTAGGTGACTCTTCTTCTGGCCTTGTAAATTTTGGAGAAATCGACGGAGTTGTAACGTTAAAAGGTAATCAAATAGACTATGACGTTGACGGCTGTACTCTCCAAATTTTATTAGATCAAGATACCCTCGTAGTTAGCAAAGACAACGGTTGTGGCGGGCTAAATGTCACCTTCAATGGGACGTACGTGAGAACCTCAGATAGTCAATAGCCTAACAAACTGTTCAAGAGGGATTCGCAACGCGTGGCACTTTTACTATGCGTTGGTTTTAGTGGTTAAGGTGGTATGCGGCAACTTCAGTATTGCGTTGCTCACCCCTTAACAGGGCGTTAGGCATCAAGGAGGATGAATGAATCGTCGAGAGAACAAATGTCTCATAGCATCTTCAGCGTGTTGCTTTTTGGCAGCATTAGCTCATTTTGGGTGTATTGTGTTTGGAGCTGACTGGTATCGAATGTTCGGGGCTGGAGAAGCGATGGCACAAATGGCGGAGCAAGGACTTTGGTACCCTACATTGGTCACGCTTACAATTGCAGCAGTTTTGTGTATCTGGGGCACTTTTGCGTTGGCGGGAGCGGGCGTAATAAAGACACTTCCATTTACGCGTTCCATTTTAGTAGTGACAACAAGTGTTTTTCTCCTGAGAGCATTTTCATTTCCGGCACTAATGCCAAGCTTTCCAGATAATTCCTTAACTTTTTGGCTGGTAAGTTCAGGTATCTGTTTGTTAATAGGTAGCTTGTTTGCAGTGGGTACGAAACAAGAGTGGTCTAGGCTCACTCAGGCAAATGCCTAACAAACTGTTTAAGAGTGATTCGCAACGCGTGGCATTTTCATTATGCGTTGGTTTAAGTGATTAAGGTGGTATGCGGCGGCTTCGGTATTGCGTTGCTCACACCTTAACAGGGCGTTAGGCATACAAGGTTATTTTTAGCTTACAGGTCAAGTTTATGAGTTGGGCAAAATTAAAAACGGGTATTATTATAGTTTTGGTCATCCTCATTTCTGAGGCAATTAGGCTATACACTGGGCTTCCTATAACAATAATTGATATTGGGGTGCTGCCTATCACATGTTTGCTAATTTATTGTATGAAATATTATAGGTCTCCTTTTAGTAAAACATATAAAGATACGGATAATCACCAACAACAAACGCCTTTGCAGCTAATTGGGTTCTTGCTTTTTACAATTATCTTAGCAGCAATGGGTAGCTGGATAGCTTGGCTTGGAATTCAAGCTCCTCTACAGTACTTCTCGAGTGTTAAAGGAGCTGCCCATGGATATACATTAATTCAAATTGGTGGTTTAACTGCTTTATACAGTATGTGGGGAGCACTTGTTTTCCTATTTAGGCTAGTTAGCTTACGTGATAAGTCTGCCTAACAAACTGTTTAAGAGTGATTCGCAACGCGTGGCATTTTTACTATGCGTTAGGTTTTAGTGATTAAGGTGGTATGCGGCGGCATCGGTATTGCGTTGCTCACCCCTTAACAGGGCGTTATGTGCTTGGGAGGAAAAATGTCAGTTTGGCAAAAAATCATTAGTGAAGTTGAAACAAAAGTTAATAATCAAAAGCTTCACACACTAGGCGAAATGAAGGAAATAGTATCGAATAAAGATTCTGGCTTTTACTGGATTTACACAAGGATACCGGCTCAAAAGTTCCTTGATTGTTCTGCTCCAGATAATTTAGTTCATATTGACTTCGCTGAACTAGCAAAAGTAAATCTTCCTTTTGAGTGGACTATAAAGCAATTTGACGATGATTATTGGTGTGTCTACAACGGTAAAGGTAAAGCTTTGCGAGATAGATTGGCGGCAGCATTTACTAATACTCAAGGCGCAACAGGAAAACTCGCTTTAGAGCGATGTTTTGAGGTTGATGAGTTTCGCGTTAAGTTTGTAATTTGTGATAGTTCAGATGAGCAGTATGGTATTAGGTGGGCATATGCGGGCATTGAACGAGACTTAGAGAGGGTTTGGCGATTGAATAATGGTTGGCCATTTTTGTGTCGCACATAACAAACTGTTTAAGAGTGATTCGCAACGCGTGGCATTTTCACTATACGTTGCGTTTAGTGTTTAAGGTGGTATGCGGCGGCTTAGGTATTGCGTTGCTCACACCTTAACAGGGCGTTAGTACGGGTTTGACATCAAAGGTCATAAATTTCGGTGTTGATCTGTTTTGGCGCTCGTCTTTACACCTTTCAGTTTGTACCTTTCACGTTCTTTCCGGTGGCACTATATGCGGAGTGTTCGCTTTGAATTCACCGTTTACGGTTTCTAACTCTTAACCTATTTCTTTGGTGTTTCTCCATTTTTGTGGCGGCTTCTGAGTGAACCTTGCTTGCAATTGGTGCTGCCATCAAAGTGCGAGGAACGAATCCTTTTCTAATTGGAAGTCAGTAAAAGTAGGGGAGTTCAGTGCGTTTTTCTTCTAACCCACTTTCGTATCTCAACGGAGGTAAAGTTTTGTAGCTGCCCGTCTCACTTCAGTGTTCAAAGCCTTTCATATCATCTCAGTTTTCAATATCTTGGAGCGCATAAATAGAAGTAGCGCATGTACTAACAAATTGCTTAAGAGTGATTCGTAACGCGTGGCATTTTTACTTTGCGGTGACTTATGTGATTAAGGCGCTGTGCGGTAGCTTTTGTATTGCGTTACTCACACCTTAGCAAGGCGTTATGTGTCCGAGTAGCGCGACCAAATTTTTTTACTAACTAATGAGAAATCTATGAAATTAAGAAATACTGTATTCCTGCTATTTTTTAGTACGTTTTTTTCGTTTCCCTCATTTTCAAATCCATGTGCATATATGATTCCTGTCGTTAGTTCTGGGTTTAAATTATCGTATTTTCGAGGTCTAGCTGCTGCTGCGGATAGTTGCATGCCCATAAATGAGTATAAGTCACCAGCATGTCCATCCCTTGAATCCAAGTTTGGTGTCGACTTAAACCGTTTCAAAAGTGATGATGATTATCGAGCATATATAAAACTATTAGCGCATGAACCGATACGAAAACATGTAAATAATTCATTAGTAAGTGCAAGGCTTATGCTAGAAGAGTTGGAAAGTTCCGGAAATGAATTGGTCGTTGATGAAATGTTAAAGCTTAAAAGGTTAGGTCCTAACATTTCAATTGATGCTATTGGGAGTTCAATGTCTCGTATAAAAGGGGCAGGGCTCTGCCTATAAGGATCGCACATAACAAAGCATTTAAGAGTGATTCGCAACGCTTGGCATTTTCGCTTCGCTCAAGTATAGCCAAGCGTTGCTCACACCTTAATGCGGCGTTATTTCCGCAACGGATCTCTCAGGCTGAATGTACGTGGTTGTAGCCTAAGAGTGAAAGTGGCGGGGTAATAGGTTGGAAAAGCGGCGAAAAGGGCGAATATTGGTCATTTCCATGCTAGCCTTAAAGCGCACCTTAATATGGCGCAGCAATTAAAGAGTGACGCTAAAGCGATTTAAGGTAGTGAGCTGCCAAATACTTCGGCTTCGATTTTTGCCTGCATACCGAAAATTCCTCGTCATATCAAAAGATTAGGCGTAAACATAGCCGACTTTAGTTGCGGAATAACAAGACGTTCAAGGCGATTCGAAACGCATTGGGGTTTTAGTGCCTAAATAGGCACGGATTTATCAGAGTTTATTTTAGGTTAGGGTGGATCTGCGTCTCTCACACCTTAACTGCGCGTTATGCATATTAGAGAGAATAATGAACTCATACACGAGCGAATGTAAAAGGTTGTCTATCAATGCACGAGCTGCAATTGGTCTGCTTGTCTTTGAGCGCTTCTGTGTTCTTCATGATTTAAAACTTCATGATAATCAGGAGTTTTTAGAGCACTTATGGGATTGGTTTCTCGTTGATGGTCCAGACGAATTCGAGCCTTGGGAATCTAAACGACCAACTTTAGTAAATTGCGGGCTAGGTGACGAATTTTCCGAGGATTTACTGCTTTCCCTTGCTCAAAACGGTATCGGCGAGAGTCAATTTAGGACTATTGTCAGTGGGGTGACCGATATTTTATGGGGTAGTTTTTGGGGATCGGCTGAAAACGAACAATCAATGGTTGCACTTGAAAATGTCATTTCAGCTAGTGGTATAGAACAAATGCCGGTTTTGACACCCTTCAAGTTCTCATTGTTTTCACAAAACGATGGTTGGGGTGACAAAATCACACCTCAAGATTTGGAGTTTTGGCGCACCTGTGTGAAATATGCATAACAAATTGTTCAAGAGTGATTCGGCACGCGTGGCATTTTTACTATGCGTCAGGTTTCGTGGTTAAGGTGGTATGCGGAGGCTTCTGTATTGCGTGCCTCACACCTTAACAAGGCGTTAGTCGCCAGAAAAAGCTAGCAATCAAAATCATGTTTCTGAGCTTAAAATTTAGCAGCTGTTTGCTTGGTACACCGATTAATCGTCGATCATCAGAACTTAGTTTTAGCTGTTTTAAGTCCAAAGTTTTGTAACTGTCCTAGCGGTTGTTTTGTTCTTTGGTGCTGACAGAGCAGGGCAATCGAGCGTCTGTTCTTGGTTGCAAATCTGCTCGGCGAGTTTGTCGGTACAAAAGCCGATTTACTCGCTGAAATGACGTTTCTCTGGTGTTGTAAATTCCACGTGGTTTCAGTGACTTTGTTGAAAGTCCGCACTGCGAGATTGGCTTTCCAAAAGCGCTTTTTGGTGTTGTCAGTCCGTTTTCTACGGCGTTGTTTGTTCCAAGTGGTTTCATTGAGTAGTCGCTTTGAGACTACGCCTGACTTAAATGCATCAAAGCACATAAAGATTGTTGTTCGCAAAGTTTAGTTCGGCTTAAAATTGTCGCTCGGTGCCTCGCGACTAACAAACTGCTCAAGAGGGATTCGCAACGCGTGGCATTTTTACTATGCGTTGAATTTAGTGATTAAGGTGGTTTGCGGCGGCTTCGGTATTGCGTTGCTCACCCCTTAGCAGGGCGTTATACACTTATAAGGAAGTAATAGAATGAGTCAGATTTCATCGATAGAACAGCTACTGGATATATACCCTAAGCCGAATGACAAAGCTAAAAATAAGGTATTAAGTAAGTTAGATCGTCATTCGATAACAATGATCGAAAATTGCCATTTTTGTATCCTTTCAAGTACAGACGTTTATGGCTTTACAGATATATCACCAAAAGGTGGTGCTCCTGGATTTGTTAAAGTTTTGGATCAGTCAACAATCTTGATACCAGATAGTAGTGGTAACAACCGAATTGATAGCCTTAAGAATATTGTTAGTAACCCTAAAGTGGGGATGATGTTCATGGTTAAAGGGATCGATGAAGTCGTACGTTTAAAGGGTCATGCAACTATCCATACAGAAGCTGAACTATTTGCTCTTTGTCCCGATGGTAACAAAGAACCTAAGGTCGTTGTGAAAGTTGTAGTTGAAAGCGCGTACTTCCATTGTGCTAAAGCTATTATGCGTGGGAAGTTGTGGTCTAACGATTTTCAAGTTGACCGTTCAATATTGCCATCATTAGCTGAAATCATAAAAGAACAGCAGAAGTTAGGTGGAGACTACGTTAGCCAAGAACAAATGCTGACTTACTACGAGTCTAGCCTTTAGCACGTGTATAACAAACTGTTCAAGAGGGATTCACAACGCGTGGCATTTTTACTATGCGTTGGCTTATGTGTTTAAGGTGGTATGCAGCAGCTTCAGCATTGCGTTGTTCACCCCTTAACAGGGCGTTAGCTATTTTGGTTAAAATTGGTACACATAATAAGGTAAAAATATGAAACGAATGTTGGTATTGGGCGCATCTATTGTCGTAGCGTCAGGGTTACTAGGCATAGAGCAAATTAATAATTTTAAGCAGTTCGGTAATGTTATTGAATTAACTTCTGGAAAAATTAGACTTGGTGAAGTCTATCGTGAAACACTGAGTTCAACATACGAAGTCACATTTGTTGGTGATGATCGTGCATCCACTTCAGTTTATGCAAACACTAAAAACCTTTACTCTTCTGCTTATGAAGACCTCAAGAATACTATTGATGAAGTTAATAAGAGTAGAGAGAAAAATAAAGAAGAGCCATTATCAATCGACACTGTAACTTGGACTAAAGATGCAACGATTAACTTAACTACTAAAGTTACCTATCAATCAGAGTTCCACCCAAGCTTTGTTCTTACCATTGATGAAACAACGATAGACTATATTGCAGGTAAAGATGATTCAAAAAATATTTCACATTATTTGTCTGAATTAAAGTCGTACTCTAATAAAATGGAAACGAAGTATGAGGCAAGTAATTCATTTATCAAATAGCTAACAAAGCATTTAAGAGTGATTCGCAACGCTTGGCAGTTTCGCTTCGCTCAAGTATAGCCAAGCGTCGCTCACACCTTAATGCGGCGTTAGTTTTATGGAGGAAATATTGTGGAAATCTGGAAGTTATTGTTCTTTATACCTGCGTGTTTTGCGCTCAATATGACTCCTGGTCCAAACAATCTATTGTCCATGAACAACGCTCGCTGTTACGGTTTCAAGTCCGCTCTTATTGCTGGGCTTGGTCGTATTGCTGCATTCGCTGTAATGATTGCCTTGGCTGCTTCTGGCTTAGCAGTCGTGCTCTATGCTTCTGAGACTCTATTTCTAACGATTAAAATTGTGGGCGCGGCTTACTTGTTGTGGATTGCCTTTAATCTTTGGCGTTCGGAAGCAAGTCCTGTTTCTGAATTAGAAAATACTCGCAACCGATTAGGTTTGGCTAAACAAGAATTTCTGCTAGCCGCCGGTAATCCAAAGGCGATCTTAATCTTTACCGCCTTTCTACCACAGTTCGTCGATGTTTCAGCGAGTGTAAATGAACAGTTCTTTGCTTTAGGGGCTACGTTCCTCATTTTAGAAATGGGTGCAATATCGATTTATGCGATATTTGGAATTTACTTAAGGCAATGGTTTACGAAGCCGAAAATGGCAAAGCGCTTCAATAGAGGTTGTGCAACTTTTTTGGCTATGTCTGGAGCAAGCTTGTTACTGAGTCGCCAGCAATAAAACTAACAAACTGTTTAAGAGTGATTCGCAACGCGTGGCATTTTTACTATGCGTTGGTTTTAGTGGTTAAGGTGGTATGCGGCGGCATCGGTATTGCATTGCTCACACCTTAACAGGGCGTTAGTATGAGTGGTCATACATTATGGTTGACTACTGTGACCTTCTTGGTCATAGTTATGCGGTAATAACTATGACTTAGGTGAAAGAATGGAAGTTTTTGAGTGTACTCATAAGGGTGAACTAGAATTAGGTAACAAGACTATTGCCTGTGCCATACTTAGCAATGGCAAGCGTATTATTACGCAAACAGCATTGTTCGATGCATTTGACAGACCAAGAAAAGGTGAAAAACGACTAGAAGGTTTTCCATCTATCATTGGTGCAAAAAACTTATTGCCATTTATTAGTGATGAGCTAAAGGAAGTTGCTACTCCTGTAAATTATTATCAGCAAAATGGTAAAGTTACTTCTGGTTACGATGCCAACTTAATTCCTATGATCTGTGATCTGTACCTAGAAGCAAATGATCATGATGCTCTTCTTGATAGCCAGCTAAAAATTGTTACACAAGCTGGTATTTTGGTTCGAGCGCTAGCTAGAGTTGGTATTGCTGCATTAATTGATGAAGCGACAGGCTATCAATACGATCGAGAAAACAACGCCTTACAAACAATTTTAAAGGCTTACATCTCTGAAGAATACCTTAAATGGCAGGCTCGTTTTCCAAGAAAATATTATCAAGAAATATATCGTCTCTATGATTGGGAATTTGATCCACAGAGTATGAAGCATACACCGTACTTGGGACGATTCACTAATGAGTATGTATATGATTATTTGCCCGAAGGTGTTCTAGAAGAACTGCGAATTAAAAATCCAAAAAACTCTAAAGGTGTTCGTACCAAAAAGCATCACCAGTACTTAACAGGTGATATCGGTTTACCACATCTTGAAAAACATATTACGAAGCTAATTACTGTTATGGAGCTATCTGATAACCCTGAGCAGTTTAAAGTCAATTTCAAACGCATTTTTGACACATCAAATCAATTGGAAATGAAGCTGTAATCATACTAACAAAGCATTTAAGAGTGATTCCCAACGCTTGGCATTTTTCATTCCATCGTTGGGTTTCGTGTTTATGGTGGCACGGTTTAGTTTCGTGGCAGCGTTGCTCACACCTTAATGCGGCGTTATTTCCGCAACGGATCTCTCAGGCTGAATGTACGTGGTTGTAGCCTAAGAGTGAAAGTGGCGGGGTAATAGGTTGGAAAAGCGGCGAAAAGGGCGAATATTGGTCATTTCCATGCTAGCCTTAAAGCGCTTTAAGCGCACCTTAATATGGCGCAGCAATTAAAGAGTGACGCTAAAGCGATTTAAGGTAGTGAGCTGCCAAATACTTCGGCTTCGATTTTTGCCTGCATACCGAAAATTCCTCGTCATATCAAAAGATTAGGCGTAAACATAGCCGACTTTAGTTGCGGAATAACAAGACGTTCAAGGCGATTCGAAACGCATTGGGGTTTTAGTGCCTAAATAGGCACGGATTTATCAGAGTTTATTTTAGGTTAGGGTGGATCTGCGTCTCTCACACCTTAACTGCGCGTTATGTGCTTAGAGGAAAATCGGTAGTGATTAGAGAAATGCATATCTCAGATTACTCGCAAGTAATCGGCTTGTGGTCAACAACTGAAGCGATGTTGCTACGAGATGCAGATTCAAAGGAAAACATAGGTAAGTACCTAAAACGCAATCCAAACCTTAGCTTCGTCGCATTGGATGGTGACAATATTGTTGGTGCTATTCTAGTTGGGACTGATGGGCGTCGAGGTTATGTGCAGCATCTGGCTGTTGATTCAACTTTTCGAGGTAAAGGCGTTGGTGCAAAGCTCATATCGTCAGCAGTGGAAGCGCTATCGAAAGTAGGCATAGCCAAAACGCATCTATTTGTCGCAAATGAAAACATTAATGCGCAGTCTTTCTACGAAAAATTAGGTTGGTTTCCTCGCGACGAAGTTCGTATGTTTTCTTTCAATTCTTCTAACAGTGGCAACGTTTAGTACGCACATAACAAACTGTTCAAGAGGGATTCGCAACGCGTGGCATTTTCACTATGCGTTGCTTTTAGTGTTTAAGGTGGTATGCGGGAGCTTTTGTATTGCGTTGCTCACCCCTTAACAGGGCGTTATGTGGTAGGGAGGATTTATGACCCTAGTAGCAGTTCTTGTTTATCTCCCTGATGTGGAAATAGGGCTTCAGTGGTATCAGCAAGCGTTCCCAGAAGCTGTTCCAATGCATCTTCCAGACTTCGATTTCACAGTACTCGATGTAAACGGGTTTTCTATCGAAATTGTTCAATCTGATTACAAAGTCTCTGAAGGTAAAAAGGGAACTGTACTCTATTGGTCTGTGCGTCACTTATCTGTTGAATTATCTCGTTTCGAAGCTCTTGGGGCATCTTTATATCGTGGTCCTATAGAGATCGAAAATGGACTCTCTATGTGCCAACTCGAAGATCCTTTTGGAAACTTAATCTGTCTACGTGGGGCAACCACATAACAAAGCGTTTAAGACGGATTCCCAACGCTTGGCATTTTGGGTTTGCTTTGAATTTAGTGTCTACGGCACAATACTTTAGGTCAGGTGGTAGCGTTGCTCACCACTTAACGCGGCGTTAGGCATTCAGTCAGGGATTGGAGTTAATTTAGGATATGAGTAAAGAACAAGAATACGTTTCAGGGTTAGGAAAAGATTCAGTAGTGCCACCAGAAATTAAAGGTTGGAACTGGGGAGCTTTTTTACTAAATTGGATTTGGGGTATAGGAAATAGTACGTATATAGCACTGTTAATGTTCGTACCTTTAGTAAATATTTTTATGTTTTTTATTCTTGGCGCAAAAGGAAATGAATGGGCATGGAGAAATCGAACTTGGAGAAGTATCGAACACTTTAAACAGACACAAAAGAAATGGCGTAACGCAGGTTTAATAATATTTTTTGTCATTTTCCCTTTGTTTTTTATTTTGATTGGAAACATGCTTAAAGGTGAAGCTTTCGATCAATCGATGGTTGCGATATCTCAGAACTCCGAAGTTATTGAGATTGTTGGTGAACCTATTGAAGCCGGATATTTTGTTATGGGTAGTATTCAAACATCAGGAGAAAATGGAGAAGCATCTCTACAATATGCTATATCAGGCCCTAAAGGTGAGGCTGATGTTTATGTGCAAGCATACAAAGAAATGGAAGCGTGGGAGTTATATAACGTTATAGTTCATTGGCCTGAATCGGACAAAAGCATAAACGTTGTAATGCCGGTTGAATAAATGCCTAACAAAGCGTTTAAGACGGATTCACAACGCTTGGCATTTTTAGTTTTAATCGGCTTTTGTGTTTACGGTACAATTATTTAGGTTGGGTGGTCGCGTTGTTCACCACTTAACGCGGCGTTAGTACGGGTTTTACATCAAAGGTCATAAGTTTTGGTGTTTATCTGTTTTGGCGCTCGTCTTTACACCTTTTCGTTTGTACCTTTCACGCTCTTTCCGGTGGCACTATATGCGGAGTGTTCGCTTTGATTTCACCGTTTACGGTTTCTAACTCTTAGCCTATTTCTTTGGTGCTTCTTCATTTTTGTGGTGGCTTTTGAGAGAACCTTGGTGACTTTTGGTGTTGCTGTTGAAGTGCGAGGAACGAATCCTTTCCTAATTTGAAGCCAGTAAAAGTAGGGCAGTTCAGTTCGTTTTTCTTCTAGCCAACTTTCGCCTCTTAACCGAGTTTAAGTTTTGTAGCTGCCCGTCTCACTTCAGTGTTCAAAGCCTTTCATATCATCTAATTTTTCAATATCTTGGGGCGCATAAATAAAAGTAGCGCATGTACTAACAAATTGCTTAAGAGTGATTCGTAACGCGTGGCATTTTTACTTTGCGGTGGCTTATGTGATTAAGGCGCCGTGCGGTAGCTTTTGTATTGCGTTACTCACACCTTAGCAAGGCGTTAGGGCTCATAGGATGATTCGGTGTAAATGAATGAAATGATAGAAAAGTTGGGCTTCGTTTTACTAGGAGCTCTCATTACGGGCATTGGTTATCTTATAAAGCGAAAAATCGAATCAAAGCCTGAATTAGAAATTTTGGATAAGCATCAAAAAGTTCTAGATATACATAAAAAAATGAGTGAGCAAGGTTTAGATATCTCAGGCTTAAACCAGTTTGCTTCTATGCTCACAGAAAAAAGTAGTGCGGTGCAGAGTCATGTTTTAGATTTAAACACTAAATCGGTTTCTCATATGCAGACGAGTAGCATTGAGCATATTACTCAAACTGAAATGAACCAAATGGCTTCGGATAGTTATAATCGTTCATTAGTTAAAATGAACGAGGTTTACGCTCAATTAATGAGTAAGCTAGATAGTGACCGCACCGAAGCATACGGGTCTGCACAGGTAAAGTGGAACGAGTATATCGAAGCCCATGCGAGATCAGTAGCTGATATGTACAAAGGGGGCTCTATATACCCATTGATATATTACTCGGAACTCGAAACTTTAGTTTTTGAACGAACTGCTCGCTTGCAGAGTGAGCTAGACGAACTAGTATCGCAGGGTAACTGAGCCCTAACAAACTGTTTAAGAGTGATTCGCAACGCGTGGCATTTTCACTATGCGTTGTGTTTAGTGTTTAAGGTGGTATGCGGCGGCATTGGTATTGCGTTGCTCACACCTTAACAGGGCGTTAGGTGAAAATATGGATGACGATAGAACAACAAAAGAGCTAATAGAGATTCTTGGTACTGATTACGAGTACTTTCATGGGGAAATAATTTCAAGATTAGATGAGGGTGAAAAAGGTCAAGATGGTTTGACTAGTGCAGATTTCCAGTTTGAGGCTCGTCAACTTGTGCGGGCTGCGTTTGCATACATCGAGGCTGTAACTTTTTCTGTGAAAGTACATTCTGCAATGGTCTGTGATAGGAACGATGTTTACCTTTCAGATGCAGAGCGAAATTTTATCGGTGAAATTCAATTTAGTTTGAACGACAAAGGTGAGGTGGTAGAGCGAGCGGCTCAGATCAAATTAACTCAAAACATACGCTTTGCTTTTAATTTATTAGCTCGTTCAAGACAAATCGAATCCAAATTTGACCCTTCCACAGAGTGGTGGTCATGCTTACGCAGTTCGATAAGGGTTAGAGATAGGTTGATGCACCCCAGGGTACCAGTTGACCTAGATATTTCGATTAAAGAGTTACTCGATGTTATGAAAGCCAAACATGGTTTTGATCAGCTTTTAATGGAGTACCCTTAGAAAATTCACCTAACAAACTGTTCAAGAGGGATTCGCAACGCGTGGCATTTTCGCTATGCGTTGGTTTTAGTGTTTAAGGTGGCATGCGGCGGCATCGGTATTGCGTTGCTCACCCCTTAACAGGGCGTTAGCAAAATAAATTGAGTGTTGAGAAAATGACGAGTGATGAATTAGCATATTGGACAATGATCGGTACATGGTTTGCGGGATTGGCTACTTTCTCTGCTGTTGTCCTATCACTTTATCTATCAGCATCAGCGAGTAAATGCAAAATCAAATCGGTTTTGAAGCAGGAAGACAGTCGCAGCATAAAGCTGACGGTTCTCAATCGTGGTCACATGTATGTTGAAATCGATCGGATTGATCTTGTTGTAAAAAAACTTTTCAAACAATGTATTAACCACGATAGCCAAGACTTGGGAGATTTATCCGGATATTACTTTGAGAGTAATCAAGAGGAGAATGAGCAATATATTTTACCAATAAGCAGCCCATCAAAGTCTATAGAAATTGATAACAGTATGCTTTATCTGCAGTACCATTCATTTGTACCATACAAAAATGGTACTCTTGACAAGCCTTTTAAATTACCAAAGTGTCACATTGGTATATTCCTAAAATCAGGTGAAGTTTTCTATGTGAAAATGCCGGTAAATTTTTATAGAAACTATCGCGATTTCGTAGGGTCACAGTTTGATGAGGAGCTCTATCGTCTTTCAGTACACCCCGAAAGATATTATGCGTATTGCGACTATGAAGAATTGCGAACTAAGCAGGAGAGAATTCTAGAGCGCTACTCTCAAGCTAGGAAAAACTATCATTTGTTATTTTGCTAACAAATTGTTCAAGAGTGATTCGGCACGCGTGGCATTTTTACTATGCGTTAGTTTTAGTGGTTAAGGCGGTATGCAGGGGCTTAGGTATTGCGTGCCTCACACCTTAACAAGGCGTTAGTTTGCAAGAGGAAAAACGCAGCTATATCGCAAGATCTAGTGGTAAAAGCTCAAAGTCGAAACTGTCATATCGGCGTTAAATTTCAGTGTTAACTAGCGTGGTGAAAATCCAAAATTGGCATCGTTTCAACGGTTGATTTGTTCTTTGGTGAGGTGACTTTAGGTTAACTGAGTTGAACTTTTTTGCTGAAACTCTGCTCGTTGAGTTTGTTGGTACCAAAGCCGATTTACTCGCTGAAATGACGTTTTCTCTGGTGTGGTAAGTTTCACGTGGCTTCAGTGACTTTGTTGAAAGTCCGCACTGTGAGATTGGCTTTCCAAAAGCGCTTTTTGGTGTTGCCAGTCCGTTTTCTGCGGCGTTGTTTGTTCCAAGTGGTTTCATTGAGTAGCCGCTTTGAGACTAGGCCTGACTTAAGTGCATCAAAACACATAAATTTTGTTGTTTGCAAAGTTTAGCTCGGCTTAAAATTGGCGCTCGGTGCCTCGCGACTAACAAACTGCTCAAGAGGGATTCTCAACGCGTGGCATTTTCACTATGCGTTGAATTTAGTGACTAAGGTGGTGTGCGGCAACATCGGTATTGCGTTGCTCACCCCTTAGCAGGGCGTTAGTTGCCTTATCAATATTGCATGTTCAATTTACTGTACAAGTAGATTAGTGAAGACTATACTTGTTCCATTAAATGTACATGTGGAGGTTCTTATGAGAATCGTATCTTTTACTGAAGCTAGAAATGGTCTGAAAGCTGTTTTGGATGGTGTAGTTAATGATGCTGATACAACAGTTATTACACGCCGTGATTCTGAAGATGCAGTGGTTATGTCTTTAGACTATTACAATAGCCTTATGGAGACAGTTCACTTACTACGCTCTCCTCAAAACGCTGAACACCTAAACCGTTCGATAGCACAGTACCGCGCTGGTAAAACAACAGCACGAGAGTTAATTGATGAGTAGTAGTCAACGTTTACTATCGTGGACTGATGATGCTTGGGATGATTACCTGTATTGGCAAACTCAAGACAAGAAAACACTCAAGCGCATCAACAAACTCATCAATGATGTTAAGCGCTCTCCATTTGAGGGCATCGGTAAACCAGAGCCGTTAAAAGAGAACTTATCCGGTTTTTGGTCTCGTCGTATTGATGACACTAATAGGCTTGTTTACGCAGTCGATAATCAAGCGATAACGATAATTTCGTGTCGTTACCACTACTAAATCAGATTCAGCGTTCTGGCATCTAACAAACAATTTAAGAGTGATTCCCAACGCTTGACATTTTTCATTCCATCGTTGGGTTTTGTGTTTAAGGTGTAATGGTTCCGTTTCGTGGTAGCGTTGCTCACACCTTAATTGGGCGTTAGTACGGGTTTGACACCAAAGGTCATAAGTTTTGGTGTTTATCTGTTTTGGCGCTCGTATTTACACCTTTCAGTTAGTGCCTTTCACGTTCTTTCCGGTGGCACTATATGCGGAGTGTTTGCTTTGATTTCACCGTTTACGGTTTCTAACTCTTAGCCTATTTCTTTGGCGCTTCTTCTCTTTCGTGGCTTTTACTAAGTCAGAATTGTCTTTCTTTGGTGTTGCTGTCGAAGTGCGAGGATCGAATCCTTTTCTAAGTTGAAGTCAGTAAAAGTAGGGGAGTTCAGTACGTTTTTCTCCTAGCCAACTTTCGTCTCTTAACCGAGTTTAAGTTTTGTAGCTGCCCGTCTCACTTCAGTGTTCAAGTACTTTCATATCATCTCAATTTTCAATATCTTGGAGCGCATAAATAAAAGTAGCGCATGTACTAACAAATTGCTTAAGAGTGATTCGTAACGCGTGGCATTTTTACTTTGCGGTGGCTTATGTGATTAAGGCGCCGTGCGGTAGCTTTTGTATGGCGTTACTCACACCTTAGCAAGGCGTTAGTCGCCAGAAAAAGCTAGCAATCAAAATCATGTTTCTAAGCTTAAAATTTGGCTGATGATTGTTTGCTATACAGGCTCTTCATCGATGGTCAAAACTCAGTTTCAGCTGTTTCAAATCCAAAGTTTTGCAAGTGTCCAAGCGGTTTTTTTGTTCTTTGGCGCTGACAGAACAGGGCAATCGAGCGTCTGTTCTTGGTTGCAACTCTGCCCGGTGAGTTTGTTGGTTCAAAAGCAGATCTACTCGCTGAAAAGTCGTCTTCTCTGGTGTTGTAAGTTCCACGTGGTTTCAGTGATTTTGTTGAAAGTCCGCACTGTGAGATTGGTTTTCCAAAAGCGCTTTTTGGTGTTGTCAGTCCGTTTTCTGCGGCGCTGTTTTTTCTAAGTGGTTTCATTGAGTAGCCGCTTTGAGACTACGCCAGACTTAAGTGCATCAAAACACATAAAGTTTGTTGTTTGCAAAGTTTAGTTCGGCTTAAAATTGTCGCTCGGTGCCTCGCGACTAACAAACTGCTCAAGAGGGATTCGCAACGCGTGGCATTTTTACTGTGCGTTGAATTTAGTGATTAAGGTGGTATGCGGCGGCTTCGGTATTGCGGTGCTCACCCCTTAGCAGGGCGTTATTTCCGCAACGGATCTCTCAGGCTGAATGTACGTGGTTGTAGCCTAAGAGTGAAAGTGGCGGGGTAATAGGTTGGAAAAGCGGCGAAAAGGGCGAATATTGGTCATTTCCATGCTAGCCTTAAAGCGCTTTAAGCGCACCTTAATATGGCGCAGCAATTAAAGAGTGACGCTAAAGCGATTTAAGGTAGTGAGCTGCCAAATACTTCGGCTTCGATTTTTGCCTGCATACCGAAAATTCCTCGTCATATCAAAAGATTAGGCGTAAACATAGCCGACTTTAGTTGCGGAATAACAAGACGTTCAAGGCGATTCGAAACGCATTGGGGTTTTAGTGCCTAAATAGGCACGGATTTATCAGAGTTTATTTTAGGTTAGGGTGGATCTGCGTCTCTCACACCTTAACTGCGCGTTATGCGTTTTTACGAATATTGGTAGAGTATGAAATTATCAGATTTTTCTATTGAGGCTCTAAAAGGTTTTGTCACAGGTGACGACTCAGACGCTCCATATATGTCGGGTCCTGATCTGGTGAAGTTCTTCAATTTATTTGGTGTTAGGGACGTTTATTCTTTTCAAAATGGTGGTTTACCTGAATCAGCAAGCCGAAAAGATTATGCTCTGAAAACTGTAAAGTCTCTTAATGGGACTAATCAAATGAAGTTAATGGTTGAGGGGTTAGTTGATAGTCGGCGTTCAGAAAATTATGCAGAACTAGCCGTTGGCATTAACGAGATCATTAAGCACGAAGGTTACTCGTTAGAACAAAACTCTCTCGGTGTTTTTATTGTCTCAGGCTCTAACATTGAAGAGTCCACCGTTGATGTGGAAGCATACTTTCAGGAAATACGTCAGCGAATTTTAGAAAGCATTTTGCAAGCAAAATTCTCAATATGGGTAGCGATGGCTTGGTTCACCGATAAAGAAATCGGGAATGCCTTACTTAACAAGCACCGCGATGGTCTAAATATACAGGTCATCGTTAATGATGATTCTACGACAAGCAAATACGGTTTAGACTTCTCACCCAAAGGTATTGAGTACTATAAGATTGCTCCCTCAAGTCCTTGGGGCAAGAAAATCATGCACAATAAATTTTGTATAATTGACTTTAAAAAGGTGGTTCATGGCTCATATAACTGGACTAAGAATGCTCAATACAATAATGAAAGCATTACTATCACAGACAGTAGAGAACTAGCTGAAGATTTTGCTGAGCAATTTATCGCTCTAAAACAGGCGCACAAATTAGCACACGCATAACAAAGCATTCAAGAGTGATTCGCAACGCTTGGCGGTTTCGCTTCGCTCAAGTATAGCCAAGCGTCGCTCACACCTTAATGCGGCGTTATGCTTTTTCTTAAACTTGTAACCATGAACACTTTACGTATTTAACAAGTATCACCTGGTATCTGCCCTAGCATCTTTCCCAGAAATTAGGTTCTTATCTCTTAATAGGCTCTAACTTCTCTGAAAACCATTGCAGCTCACCAAAAAATTGCGTTCTGTCTTATCTAACTTGTCAGTGTTTTGATAGAGTTATGATTCGATAGGCAAGGAGGGTTTTAGATGGGAACTATAATAGGCTTGGTCATTTTAGCAGCGATAGATTGGTATCTTGTTCGTAAAACAGGACTTCATATCCATCAACTCATTTCCAAAAAATATGCCGAGCATTCAAGTGGCAAAGAACATAATAAATAAGACCTATTTAGGCATCGTCTAACTGGATGAAGCGTTGGAATTTCACTGTGCCTACTGATAGAACAAGCATAACAAACTGTTCAAGAGGGATTCGCAACGCGTGGTATTTTTACTATGCGTTGAATTTAGTGGTTAAGGTGGTATGCGGCGGCTTTGGTATTGCGTTGCTCACCCCTTAACAGGGCGTTATGTGTTCCGAACGGAGAGAGGAAATAATGACAAAGAGAACACTGGTTTTACTCTATCCGGGTGCCATTTCCTATGAAGTAATGTACGCGATAGAGTGTTTAGGAGCGTATGGGAAAGTTGATATCTCCACCCCAGATAACCAAAAACACACCGATTCCTCAGGTCTAAGAATTTGCCCCACTGTTAACTTTGAGGACATATGTATTACGGACTATCAAGCTCTTTTGATCCCTGGAGGAAATCCCGATTCAATAATGGGAAGCGACCAAATTGCTAGTTTCATCCAGAAAGCCCATGAATCATCACTAGTTATTGGTGGCATATGTGCGGGAGTATTAGTCTTAGCAAGAGCTGGCATCCTAAAGGGCGTCAAAATTACCCATAACTATACGGAAAAATATGCCCCAGAATCTTCGGTACAGCTCACTCGACCATATTGGGAGGGGGCTATCTATGAAGAGTCTTTAGTTCAAGTCGACAAGCGCATAGTGACAGCGATGCCCAATGGGTACATTGATTTCGGGCTCGCGGTGGCTGAAGCACTAGAGTTGCTAGATCGTAAGCAAAAACAGTTTATTCTGAGCTACCACAAGCAAGGTACTCATTAAACACATAACAAATTGTTCAAGAGTGATTCGGCACGCGTGGCATTTTTACTATGCGTTGGTTTCAATGGTTAAGGTGGTATGCAGAGGCTTCGGTATTGCGTGCCTCACACCTTAACAAGGCGTTAGCCTACCTTTCAAAGTTGGAACAATGGATGACTAGTTTGAAATACGACCAAAATGAAATAAATAAGGAAGGATGGGAAAAGGTTGCCTTGGCGTATTCGGGAGATTCCGCCTCAGAAGATGACCCTAACTTACGTGAGTTTGCGAGGAATGAATTTATAAAACGCCTTGATGGAAAACACGTTTTAGAGGTTGGTTGTGGACCAGGAACGGACGCAGCAAAATTTCATGAGCTAGGTTTTGAGGTTCTTGCCACTGATTATTCCTCTAGGTTTTTAGATGTTGTTCGAGAAAGATACCCGTACTTAAAAGTTAAGCTTTTTGACATGGTACAGCCTGAGTCCTTACATCAAAAATTTGATGGAATATATGGTTTTGGCAGCTTCATTCATATTCCCAGAGAACTGTGTTGCGAGTCATTAAGAAACCTCAATGGGATTTTAAAGCGTGGGGGCGTTCTGTGTTTGCAGTTGATCCAATCTTCAAAAGGCATTGAGCAATACTATATTGATGATTGGGCTGGTGATCCTCAATGTTCAATGTTATTCAACTGCTATGCCCCTGTAGAAATTGAAGCGCAGTTAAGACTTGCTGGGTTTACCGAGGTAGAGTTTCTGACGATGCCTGCCAGCATTTATGATGAAATTCCGCGCTTGATTGAGCGAGGGATCACAGGGTACTTTGTTTTCGCTCGAGCGGCATGAAACCGAACCCTAATTTGGGCTTGTAGGCTAACAAACTGTTCAAGAGGGATTCGCAACGCGTGGCATTTTTACTATGCGTTGGTCTTAGTGATTAAGGTGGAATGCAGCGGCTTCGGTATTACGTTGCTCACCCCTTAACAGGGCGTTAGTACGGGTTTGACATCAAAGGTCATAAGTTTTGGTGTTTATCTGTTTTGGCGCTCGTATTTACACCTTTCAGTTAGTGCCTTTCACGTTCTTTCCGGTGGCACTATATGCGGAGTGTTCGCTTTGATTTCACCGTTTACGGCTTCTAACTCTTAGCCTATTTCTTTGACGCTTCTTCATTTTCGTGGTGGTTTTTGAGAGAACCTTTATTACTTTTAGTGTGGCTGTTGAAGTACGAGGAAAGAATCCTTTTCTAATTTGAAGCCAGGGAAAGTAGGGTAGTTCAGTGTGTTTTTCTTCTAGCCAACTTTCGTCTCTCAATGACGGTAAAGTTTTGTAGCTGCCCGTCTCACTTCAGTGTTCAAAGCCTTTCATATCATGCCACTTTTCAATATCTTGGAGCACACAAATAGAAGTAGCGCATGTACTAACAAATTGCTTAAGAGTGATTCGTAACGCGTGGCATTTTTACTATGCGGTGGCTTATGATGATTAAGGCGCTGTGCGGTAGCTTTTGTATTGCGTTACTCACACCTTAGCAAGGCGTTATATGCCAAGGAGGATATATGACAAAGGAAGTCGTCAATAAGTGTTACATGGCATTAGGGATTGCCGCTGGAGATTGCATCTATCGGTACCTTTTCCGTTCTGAGGAGCCATTCGATTTCTACAAGCCAGTATTTATGTTCATAGTAGCTTTTCTTATTCTCAACATACTAAGTTTTGGCTTGAAGCTATTCAAACGACTAATTTCAAGTTGAGCATTATTTAATTAAAACAACGATTTGCGTCAAATTTTTGTGTAATAAATGGGCAGGTTGGTTGTGGTTTTGTGCTTGGCTCGGTGTCATTGGTGGATAAGGCATATAACAAATTGTTCAAGAGGGATTCGCAACGCGTGGCATTTTTACTGTGCGTTGATTTTAGTGTTTAGGGTGATATGCGGCGGCTTTGGTATTGCGTTGCTCACCCCTTAACAGGGCGTTATTTCCGCAACGGATCTCTCAGGCTGAATGTACGTGGTTGTAGCCTAAGAGTGAAAGTGGCGGGGTAATAGGTTGGAAAAGCGGCGAAAAGGGCGAATATTGGTCATTTCCATGCTAGCCTTAAAGCGCTTTAAGCGCACCTTAATATGGCGCAGCAATTAAAGAGTGACGCTAAAGCGATTTAAGGTAGTGAGCTGCCAAATACTTCGGCTTCGATTTTTGCCTGCATACCGAAAATTCCTCGTCATATCAAAAGATTAGGCGTAAACATAGCCGACTTTAGTTGCGGAATAACAAGACGTTCAAGGCGATTCGAAACGCATTGGGGTTTTAGTGCCTAAATAGGCACGGATTTATCAGAGTTTATTTTAGGTTAGGGTGGATCTGCGTCTCTCACACCTTAACTGCGCGTTATGTCTCCTTACATATTAGAATTAATCGAGGTGTTAAATGTCAGAACATCAAGGCATTATTGAGTTTTTGGCAATGTCAGGTATTTTACCTTTAGCCGTTGTTTTGTTATGTATCATCGGGGGAATGGTTTGCCTTATATTATGTATTTTTATAGTGTCGAGGAACAGAAAAACACAGGCACAGGTTGGACATGGCAATGAATTTTCGAAAGAAAATACTTACCATGATCCTCGGTTACCAAAAAGAGAATGCTACAAATGCAAAAGTGGCATAACGAAAGGAAAGCCCGTTTGCTCCGTTTGTGGGCATTGGAATATTTAAAAAGTACCGACATAACAAATTGTTCAAGAGTGATTCGGCACGCGTGGCATTTTTACTATGCGTTAGTTTTAGTGGTTAAGGTGTTATGCGGCGGCTTCGGTATTGCGTGCCTCACACCTTAACAAGGCGTTAGGTGCTTGAAGGAAAAGGTAAGTATGGAAATTGCTTTTCAGCAGATAAACATTGATGATTTCGAATTGTGCGTTGCTGCGAGAAAAGATGCATACTTTTGTAGTTTTGGGCATTACGATGGTTTCGACGACTTCATCAGTGGTTATCGTGAACGAGTCTTAGACCGGTTAGCAACATCAGGATGGTTCTATATCCATATATTTGTGGATGGTCAGTTTGCAGGGCAGTTAGAGTTTCGTAGTTTTTCACCCGAGCCGGATACTGGCTATGTGCATCTCATTTACTTAAAGCCGAATTTTCGTGGTTCAGAACTCGCTGCAAAAGTGCAGGATTATATTGTAAGCACTTTGAGTAAAGCGGGTTGTTTGCGTGCTGTACTTTCAGTAAGCCGAACTAACCATCGAGCTCTCACATTCTATAAGCGCCATGGTTGGGAGTTCTTGCGCAAGAATCCCAAGCACGATGAAACAGACTTTTACCAACTTTGGCTACGCACCTAACAAACTGTTCAAGAGGGATTCACAACGCGTGGCATTTTCATTATGCGTTGATTTTAGTGATTAAGGTGGTTTGCGGCGGGTTCGGTATTGCGTTGCTCACCCCTTAACAGGGCGTTAGTACGGGTTTGACACCAAAGATCATAAGTTTTGGTGTTTATCTGTTTTGGCGCTAGTATTTGCACCTTTCAGTTAGTGCCTTTAACGATCTTTCCGGTGGCACTATATGCGGAGTGTTCGCTTTGATTTCACCGTTTACGGCTTCTAACTCTTAGCCTATTTCTTTGGTGCTTTTTCTCTTTCGTGGTTTTTACTAAGCCAGAATTGTCTTTCTTTGGTGTTGCCGTCGAAGTGCGAGGAATGAATCCTTTTCTAATTTGAAGTCAGTATAAGTAGGGGAGTTCATTACGTTTTTCTTCTAGCCAACTTTCGTCTCTCAATGGCGGCAAAGTTTTGTAGGTGCCCGTCTCACTTCAGTGTTCAAAGCCTTTCATATCATGCCACTTTTCAATATCTTGGAGCGCATAAATAGAAGTGGCGCATGTACTAACAAATTGCTTAAGAGTGATTCGTAACGCGTGGCATTTTTACTTTGCGGTGGCTTATGGTGATTAAGGCGCTGTGCGGTAGCTTTTGTATTGCGTTACTCACACCTTAGCAAGGCGTTATGTTTCATCATGAATTCAGTGGCTTAAATGTCCTTTTAACTGTTCTTTGTCTCTCGGGCAGTTTGTTCCGAGTAGACTCAGCAAGTCGGCATTGTCGCTCTAAATTCTTGAATTTCTCAGCCCGTAAAACATGCCAAAGTTCGTGGGTTGCTTCAATGTCAGGTCGAGTCGGCTAGATTCAAATTTCTCTGGCTTAAAGGCGCTTTGAGGTTCTTTGCCAAGTCATATCCTGCCTTGGCAGTCGTCTCGGCAATTCGCCATTGTTCTACGCCTTAGTTGGAAAGAGATGGCGCTTGTTGAGGTTTTGTCGGGTTGCCTCATTGGGCAGGGAAGTGTGCATACTTGTTTTGGGTTGGTCGCACTTGGTGGTCAAGTTGGTTTCTGCCTGGTGATTGGGCTCAGAAATTGCAGCGGAAAATGTAATTCTTTGTCATGTAAATCAATCGTTTGCAGTAAAACATAACAAGGCATTTAAGACGGATTCCCAACGCTTGGCATTTTTGGTTTGCTTTGAATTTAGTGTTTACGGCACAATGAGTTAAGTTGGGTGGCAGGCGTTGCTCACCACTTAATGCGGCGTTAAGTGCTTATCGTGAATAAATCAAAATTGTAGTAAATAGGAATATTATGACACCTCAAGAAAGCAGTGAAAAAGAGATATCGAGAGCATTTAAAAAGTTCTATAGATTTTGTGCCTCATCTGATGCCGATGATCTAAAGGACTTACTTGCTGTTTTGTGCAGTTCATTCGAAAAAATAGAAACGTTAACAGGTGTCAAATTCAAAGATAATCGTCGCTTTATTGCCATGAAAGCGCTCCGGAACTTTTCCACACATGAATCTGAACTTTTAAATAGCAGTAATGCATTATCAATACAAGGTACTACGAGAACATTTTCTGATGTTCAACTTTTATGTTTAATACCTCAAGATACTTTAACTTATGTTTTGAACAATCTTCGTTCTCAATTTACAAAGGATTGTATCAACGAAAGCGTGATTGCTTATAAAGAGTTTGTTGATATCTACCCTTCGATATTTAATTTAGTTGTAGATTTGTACTTTCTTACTGTTAAACATTCTCTTAATATCGATGGCGATGGATTTTTATCAATCTCAAACTCGATTAAATTTGAGAAAGAGAATGGCTACTCACACTATATTCGAGGCAGAATTATCATGCTTGATGGTAGTGATATTAATATTTTCCTCAAAGAATCAATGATTGATATTAGTCAGAGAGTAGAAGAACAAAATGCTTTACCAGTCTGTGAGGATGGTTTGTTTAATGGTGTTGCAGCTTACGAGAACTCACCTAGTGAGCAGGTTAAGTTAATGCGCACAGATGACAAACGGTACATTCTAGACTCACTACTCGACACCGATGCTATATCAATAGAAAAAGATGCTTCAGGTAAAAATGTCGGTTATATGAATAGGGAGCTTCATCCTATCGAAGTAGCAATTGCACAAGAGTACTTGGAATCAATTTAGTACGCACTTAACAAAGCATTTAAGAGTGATTCGCAACGCTTGGCATTTTCGCTTCGCTCAAGTATAGCCAAACGTCACTCACACCTTAATGCGGCGTTATGTTTACAATTGAGTTTTTACTAAATGATTGAATTAAAATATAAAATCACTATTGCTGGTATTGTGGTGACATCAATTGCAGTACCTTTAGTCAAGTTTATCTATTCAAAATATATTGAAAATAGGCGCTCAGTTTTCTTTGATGAATTTGACAAAGCATTTGTGAATTTGAATGATCAACTGGCAATAGCGAATATCCTGAATTCCAAAGGGAAGCTTTCGAGCAAAAGGTTATGTTATGCTCACGAAGTCATGTTTCGCCAAGCACAATTTCGTTCTGGCTCATATCGTGAGTCGGATGTTGAAATTGTAATGCCTCAGAAGAATGTTGAAAGAGAGTTTATCGGAACAACCCTAGACTTGAGGCAGATAAGTAAGTTTACAAAAGGTTCAAAGCCACTATACAAGAAAGAGATATCAGTAGCCTTAGATAAAACATGTCGTATGTGGAATCGTTGGGTGAAGAAGAAATCACGCTTAAATGAGAAATCAAAAATAGATTTAGTTTCTAGGTTTCACACATATTTCATGATTATTCATCCATTTGAGGATGGAAATGGTCGGTTGGGACGGAGGCTGTTAAACGAGCAACTTACGTTCCTTTTTGACACACATACAGAATTTTCACCGGATAAAGGTGAATATTACTCAGCTGTAAATAAAGCATCTGAAGGTGATGAAAGTGCTTTAAGAAAACTAATTTCATCGGCAGTTTCGACTAAGGAAGAGGAGTAAACATAACAATCTGTTTAAGAGTGATTCGCAACGCTTGGCATTTTTGCTATGCGTTGCGTTTTGTGTTTAAGGTGGTTTGCGGGAGCTTCGGTATTGCGTTGCTCACACCTTAACAGGGCGTTATGTTCTAAGGTGAAAAATGAGAAATCAAGGAATGATATTAGTAGCTTCCATCTTTTCTATTGTTCAAGCGTATCTGGCGTACTTGCTTCATAATGACCTGATTTCAATGGAAATATTCCAATGGATAGTTTCAGTAGTATATATCTCTTTGTATTTCGTTCTTTTGTTAATTGGCGGCTTACTAGAGGCTACCGTTGGGTTGAACCTTCTCAAAGGTGGGGTGGCTTTTCCATATCTGCATGACGCTTTATGGATAGTCGCTAGCATAATATTACTACCCTTGAATTTGTGGCTTTTGAAGTTAGGTGCACGTTGTAAATTACGAACATAACAAAGCGTTTAAGACAGATTCGCAACGCTCGGCATTTTCGGTTTGATTCGGCTTTAGTGTGTACGGCACAATGGTTTAAGTCGGCGGCGGCGTTGCTCACTACTTAACGCGGCGTTAGCTGTTTAAGGAAAAAATGAGAAAATACGATAAGCCGCTATTCTGGCTGTATATAAAAACAAGAGACTCGTTGTTGTCATCTTTTAAGGGCTTTCTGGGATTGCTTTTAGTGTTGTTCGGGGCAGCAGTAGTTTTAGGTAATGAATCCCCCGAGAATGTCTGGATTTCGGTGGGAATCATTTTACTAGTATCTAGTCTTCCAGTCTCAATGGGCCTGATGATGGTAAAGCTCAAATTTAAGAGTTTTGCTGGATCAATACCTACAGAAGAACTAGCGTATTTTTTACAGCACGATGAAGGTGCAAACTTAGATAAAGCTGCGAGAGGTTTATTTTCGTTATGCCTATCTTTTATGATTTACCTTTGGTTTACGATGGTAGCTATCGCAGTACTCGGTATGTTGGGAGCAAAGCTCGTGTTGTAAAACACAGCTAACAAACTGTTTAAGAGGGATTCGCAACGCGTGGCATTTTTACTATGCGTTAGTTTTAGTGGTTAAGGTGGTATGCGGTAGCATTGGTATTGCGTTGCTCACCCCTTAACAGGGCGTTATGCAACACGAACATTTCGAATTTCGTCCCTATTCACACATATGCTACAAGTTTTAACTTTCTACTGTTGTAAGATGTGCTTCATTATTCATATGGAGGAAGTTAAACATGGAAAAGTGTCCAGCAATCGTCGGTGTTGTTTTCGATGATAAAAGCTTAGCCGCGATAGACAGAATAAATGAGCTACATGAATTGGAGAAAAGTGCGCAATTCTTTATCTCACTTGGAAACTTAATTAATATCTTTGGTGGAAATGTAGTCAAAGGAGCAGGGAGTAGTGGTGTAACCAAAGCTATCTCTGCAATTCCAGCAAGCGATACTATGCATAAAGCACGAGATGTTAGTATCGCAGTCGGTAGAGGTGTTTCTTCTGATGCAGGACAAACTGCGTGGAATATAACTCAAGCAAACTGGGAGTATTACTTCAAATCCTACAGCGCTCTTACCGTTATTAAGCTTAGACAAATTGAAAACATTGCTACGGAACAAGCCTTAGAGCATGTAACAGACAGAAAGCAGTACAGGTTTTGGAAAGCTATATCTGATGGGTGTAAATTATGAGAATAGCTCTTACATTTTTTTTGATGGTATTTTCAATTATTTCCAATGCAGGTCAAAGTGTTGAAGATAAGCTATTCACTGACTTAAATAATTCAATAGATGCTTTGGGCTCTCGTATAGCCGTTTGTAGTAAGATCTCAACGAAAAATAAACCCGATGAAGAGACCTTAAAATTTGCAAAGCAAAGACTTGAGGAACTTACTCCGGTATTAGCTCATATTAATTATTTAGCTATTGAACGCTGTAGTTTTAGCGAGAAAAAAGAATTGGCGTACAGTATGCTTATTGCAAAAAACAATGCTAAGCGTCAGAGCACTTTGGAATTAGTTGAAGCGACGGAGAAGATTACATTTCCATTTAATACAGAGTCGCAAGCTAAATTTGATGCTTTAAGTGGGGAAATCAAAACGTTTTTAACAAACAGCAGTTTTTTCAGTAAGCCATTTGACGTATTAGCATTCTACGAATCGGTTGCTGACATGTAAGTGTTGTATAACAAAGCATTTAAGAGTGATTCCCAACGCTTGGCATTTTTCATTCCATCGTTGGGTTTTGTGTTTACGGTGGCAAGGTTTAGGTTAGGTGGCAGCGTTGCTCACACCTTAATGCGGCGTTATGTAACACCAGCACTCGGATATTAAGGAAGATTTGATGGTTAGACATATTATTGTTCTTCTTACGTTAATCACAACTAGCTTTGCAAGTAACTCAAGTCAGTTAACATCCGAGATTTTTAGTGAGGTACTCAACACGACTGCCTATGAACTGCATGACAACTTAGAGAGGCTTGAAAAAGAAGATAGCTGTGAAGCTAATTACATTAAGGGTATGTTCTACTTTCGTGGAATTGTGTTTGAACCTGATTTGGATTTAGCCATTAAACACCTAACAAATGCTGGTGAATGTGGAAACATTTACGCAGTAAGACAGCTTGTATCCCACTATTTTTCAACGTTACCTAACTCAAGAAATGCTTTGCTTAAATGGTATAAAACAGGTGAGGCATTAAATGATCCGATCACCATCGGAAATTATGCTTATTTCCTATACGGTGAGGGTAACTACGACCGAGCACAGGTAATAAGCCTCTTGAAACGACGGCTCAGTTACACAAAAGCTTCGCTTGTTTTACCTCATTACACGCTCAGTCGAGTGTATGAAAAGACAGATAAGTGCAAGGGGCTTTATCATTTACAGCTAGCTCTAGAGAATGGTGGTGTAGAGTATGTAAACGAGTATATAGTTCGTTCCAAAGGCGTTGAGTGCACGGCGCATACTGTTGAGTAGTGCTACATAACAAACTGCTCAAGAGGGATTCGCAACGCGTGGCATTTTCACCATGCGTTGAATTTAGTGACTAAGGTGGTTTGCGGCAACATCGGCATTGCGTTGCTCACCCCTTAGCAGGGCGTTAGGCTACAAGGAGGAAGTATCCGATGTTAGCGAAAGAATGGAAATCGGAAAATCTACTGTTTTCAGCATTTAATATCAATGAATCAAGTTTGGCGAAGTCAATATTCGATAGCAATCTGCCCGTTCAAGCATTTGATCCTACATTTAAAGATTGGTCGTTGGGTGAGTATGAGAAGCTAATTGGGTCTAGTGATCAGGCAAGCTCTTGTAGAGAAGTAGGTGCATTCTATTTTAGGAAAATTAGCACTCAAGACGGCACGATAATTGGCTATATTCAGCTCGAGTTAAATGCTCCTCATCTACATACTCTTTGGGTTCCGATGCTGTGTATCTTGCCCCAATACCAACAACGTGGCTTCGGAGCAGAGATCATAGAAAGTACAATCAATGAAGCTCGTTCTTGTGCTGACATACAACGAGTTGGTTTAAATGTATATGCAGAAAACATCAAAGCTTTTAGGTTTTGGTTTAAACAAGGGTTTACGCAGCTAAAAGCATTTGAACCTGAATTTGAGTTTGGTAAAGAATACAATAGCTTAGTACTATATCGTGAGCTAGAAGCCTAACAAACTGTTTAAGAGTGATTCGCAACGCGTGGCATTTTTACTATGCGTTGAATTTAGTGTTTAAGGTGGTCTGCGGCAGCTTCGGTATTGCGTTGCTCACACCTTAACAGGGCGTTATGATTAAGGAGAAGTTTGGTGGTTAGTGTGTATGTTCCAAGTGGTAAAGTTATTCTAAGTATGCTGTTTAATATTGCGGGAATAGCCTTTACTACAACTGACTATAAAAGTTTCACATTTTTCGCTTTTGCTCTAGGCTTTGGGTTTGGAATTAAAGTTTTACTTCAATGGTTCATTCCTCTTTTCAGCAAAGTCTCTGAAAATGGTTGGGTGAAAATATTACTATCCATAATTAGTGCTATCTTCTTAAGCACACTTTATGCGGTATCTAATCAAGTGATTAACGAATTATACAAAGTAGAACCCGAAACTCTTTCTAACACCAGAATATTCGTTGGTCTATTGATTTCTCCCGGTGTCGCTTTTGTTTTTATTTTTTTTATACTAATTATTCTGGCATTATATGAATTACTGTTTTCGAAACGAGATAGGTTTAGGGAAGGTGGATCATTTTCTCTAAATAATTGGTTTGTCTGGTACTGGTTCTTTTCGTTAATGGCTATATCAAGTTGGTATTTTATTAAAAAAATTCCGATACACTATCAAAGTTCAATCGAACGTTACATCCCAGTTTTTACATACTATCTTGATGCGTTTGAATATCATAACTGCCCCAATGCAGTTGACGGTAAATTACATGCACTCAAAAAAAATAAAGCATTAGTCCTAACTGAGGAGAGCAATGGCTACACGTTTAGAGTTGTTGAATGTACTTAATCATAACAAACTGTTTAAGAGTGATTCGCAACGCGTGGCATTTTCACTATGCGTTGTTTTAAGTGGTTAAGGTGGTATGTGGCAACTTCGGTATTGCGTTGCTCACACCTTAACAGGGCGTTAGTGTTTACATCAAAATTTACGCAAAAATAGGGTAGTTGTATGAGCAAGTCTGTCTATATTGCTGGTAGTTTCAAAAATCTAGAAAAGATGCTGGCTATACGAGAAACTTTGGTCAATGCAGGTATTGAAACTACTATCTCTGAGCCTCTTCAAGCTAATGGTATTGATGGTTGCTTGCAGCGCATTCGAGAAGCCGAAATTACCTACATTCTAAACTTTGGTGGTTATGTCGGAAAAAGTGTAGCAATGGATATTGGTTATGCTTTAGGTCTCGGCAAACCAGTTTATGCTCTCGAACCTATTGAAGATCCAGGCATCACTCACTTGCTAACACGTGTTGTCACACCAGATGACGTCATTGCTGAGCTCAGTGGAAATAGTAAAAACTAACAAACTGTTTAAGAGTGATTCGCAACGCGTGGCATTTTTACTATGCGTTAGTTTTAGTGTTTAAGGTGGTATGCGGGAGCTTCGGTATTGCGTTGCTCACACCTTAACAGGGCGTTATGCCTATAAGAGGAAATATGGATAGTAAATGGGAGTGTTTCGGGTGCGGGCATAGCAATGAACACTCATCATTGAAGTGTGAAAAGTGCGGGGCTTTAGGAAAAGAGCTTGCAAACAAACAGATGGCAAACCACCTATTAGGGAATGACAAAATGAAATCGGAGTTTGAATACTGCTGTGACAAATGTGGTTCAGAGTCATATGAGATTGGTGAGTTAAGAGCCAGTGGTGGATTTTGGAGTACATTATTCAATTACAACAAACACCGTTTTTATTTCTTATCATGTAGTAGCTGCGGTCACACCGAGTTTTACAAACGAGGTCTAGGTACTGGACAAAAAATACTAGATTTTCTAGGTGGTTAGCATAGGCATAACAAACTGTTCAAGAGGGATTCGCAACGCGTGGCATTTTCAATATGCGTTGATTTTAGTGATTAAGGTGATATGCGGCGGCTTTTGTATTGCGTTGCTCACCCCTTAACAGGGCGTTATGTGGTCGGAGAAAAATTATGAATCCATCTGCATTACTTGTTCATGTTCCAGATGTAGCGAAAGGGCTTGAATGGTACAAGAAAGCTTTTCCAGAAGCCGTTCCGGTTTACCATCCTGACTTTGACTTCACAGCGCTTGATCTAAATGGTTTCTCACTAGAAATAGTCAAAGCAGATAAAAAGGTTGGTGCTGGTAAAAGTGGCACAGTTGTTTACTGGTCAGTAGATAATTTATGTGTTGCTCTGGCTCATTTTGAAGAACTCGGTGCGTGCCTTTATCGTGGACCAATGGAAATTGAAGATGGTCTTTCAATGTGCCAAGTTGAGGATCCATTTGGAAACTTAATAGGACTACGTGGGAAAACCACATAACAAATTGTTCAAGAGGGATTCGCAACGCGTGGCATTTTTACTATGCGTTAGTTTTAGTGTTTAAGGTGGTATGCGGCGGCATCGGTATTGCGTTGCTCACCCCTTAACAAGGCGTTAGTACGGGGTTGACATCAAAGGTCATAAATTTCGGTGTTGATCTGTTTTGGCGCTCGTCTTTACACCTTTCAGTTTGTACCTTTCACGTTCTTTCCGGTGGCACTATATGCGGAGTGTTCGCTTTGAATTCACCGTTTACGGTTTCTAACTCTTAACCTATTTCTTTGGTGTTTCTCCATTTTTGTGGCGGCTTCTGAGTGAGCCTTTGTTACCTTTGGTGCTGCCGTCGGAGTGCGAGGAACGAATCCTTTTCTAATTTGAAGTGAGTGAAAGTAGGGGAGTTAAGTGCATTTTTCTTCTAGCCAACTTTCGTCTCTCAATGGTGGTAAAGTTTTGTAGCTGCCCGTCTCACTTCAGTGTTCAAAGCCTTTCATATCATCTCAGTTTTCAATATCTTGGAGCGCATAAATAGAAGTAGCGCATGTACTAACAAATTGCTTAAGAGTGATTCGTAACGCGTGGCATTTTTACTTTGCGGTGGCTTATGTGATTAAGGCGCTGTGCGGTAGCTTTTGTATTGCGTTACTCACACCTTAGCAAGGCGTTAGTACGGGTTTGACATCAAAGGTCATAAGTTTTGGTGTTTATCTGTTTTGGCGCTCGTCTTTACACCTTTCAGTTTGTACCTTTCACGTTCTTTCCGGTGGCACTATATGCGGAGTGTTTGCTTTGATTTTACCGTTTACGGTTTCTAACTCTTAGCCTATTTCTTTGGCGCTTCTTCTCTTTCGCGTTGTTTTCTAAGTGAATCTTGTTTTTCCTTGGGGGCTGTCGTCGGAGTGCGAGGACCGAATCCTTTTCTAATTTGAAGGCAGTGAAATTCGTGGAATTCTGTGCGTTTTTCTTCTAGCCAACTTTCGTCTCTCAATGACGGTAAAGTTTTGCAGCTGTCCGTCTCACTTCAGTGTTCAAGTCCTTTCATATCATCTCAATTTTCAATATCTTGGAGCGCATAAATAAAAGTAGCGCATGTACTAACAAATTGCTTAAGAGTGATTCGTAACGCGTGGCATTTTTACTTTGCGGTGGCTTATGTGATTAAGGCGCCGTGCGGTAGCTTTTGTATTGCGTTACTCACACCTTAGCAAGGCGTTAGTTTGCAAGAGGAAAAACGCAGCTATATCGCAAGATCTAGTGGTAAAAGCTCAAGGTTGAAATTGTCGTATTGGCGTTCAATTTCAGTGTTAACTAGCGTGGTGAAAATTCAAAATTGGCATCGTTTCAACGGTTGATTTGTTCTTTGGTGCGGCGACTTTTTGGGTTAACTGAGTTGAGCTTTTTTGCTGAAATTCTGCTCGTTTAGTTTGTTGGTACAAAAGCCGATTTACTCGCTGATATGACGTTTTTTCTGTTGTGGAAAGTTCATGTGGTTTCAGTGACTTTGTTGAAAGTTCGTATTGTGAGATTGGTTTTCCAAAAGCGCTTTTTGGTGTTGTGAGTTCGCTTTCTGCGGGGTTGTTTGTTCCACGTGGTTTCATTGAGTAGCCGCTTTGAGACTATGCCTGACTTAAGTGCATCAAAACACATAAAGTTTATTGTTTGCATAGTTCAAAATAACGTAAAATCAACGCTTTGGGTTTGCAAACTAACAAACTGCTCAAGAGGGATTCACAACGCGTGGCATTTTCACTATGCGTTGAATTTAGTGATTAAGGTGGTTTGCGGCGGCTTTTGTATTGCGTTGCTCACCCCTTAGCAGGGCGTTAGTTTGCTAAAGGCTAGCGATTAACTAGCCTAAGCTTGCTCTCACATCAGCAATGGTGATGAAGAGTTTATTTTCAGCGTCTTCAAATGCTTGAAAACCATAGCGTTCATAGAAGTGTTTCGCACCGTCTTTGGCATCAACGATAACAACTGGAAATGCAACGCTATCACTTGCAGCTAATAGCTTTCTGAGTGCGTCAATAAGCAGCCACTCACCAAAGCCTTTCCCTTTGTATCGGTCATCGACAGCAAGGCGGGCAATCAGACCACCAGAGGTGGATGATTGGTGTTTTTTTTGTAACTTATCGGGTAATGCCTTTAAGTCAATTGGTGTCATTGTTAGCGTGTAAAAGCCGATGACATATGAGTTGTCGTTATCATCTTCCAAAACAAACGTTCTGGTGTTGTCTTTTTTTGCTTGCTGACTCGCCATTACTTTTAAGTAATTATTGAGAGCTTCGATACCACAGTTGAATCGGTTTCTATCGTGTTTAGCTTTATCTAGAAGTACCGTATTCATCATTGAGTTTTGCTCTCGTATCGATCAGCAGCAGCTTTTAGTTTTGAGTTCTGTGTAGCAGGGCGGTCTAAAGCTTCCATCAGCAACATAGCATCAGCTTGGCTCAGTTTTAAAGCCTGTTCACGTTCGATAACTTGTTTGGCTTTTTCGATTGCAGCGCTTAGAACAAACGAGTTAATGCTAGACATGCCGGCGATCGCGGCAGCCTTAGTAAGTAAGTCTTGTGTATCGATATCAACTCTAGCGGTGATGCGAGGCAAAGTAGTAGCCATAATTATATCTCCTGTTGTGTCAAAGTGTCACATAGGTATTATGGTCTTAAAGTGTGCAATAAGCAATCTTTGTGTCACTTTGGCACGCAAACTAACAAACAATTTAAGAGTGATTCAGCACGCTTGGCATTTTTGGTTTCAGTTAAGTTTAGTGTTTACGGTGGTCAAATTAGGTGTCGTGGTCGCGTGCTTCACACCTTAATTGGGCGTTAGTTTGCAAGAGGAAAAACGCAGCTATATCGCAAGATCTAGTGGTAAAAGTTCAAAGTCGAAATCGTCGTATCGGCGTTCAATTTCAGTGTTAACTCACGTGGTGAAAATCCAAAATTGACATGGTTTCAATGGTTGATTTGTTCTTTGGTACGGTGACTTTTGGGTTAACTGAGTTGAGCTTTTTTGCTGAAACTCTGTTCGTTAAGTTTGTTGGTACAAAAGCCGATTTACTCGCTGAAATGACGTTTTCTTTGGTGTGGTAAATTCATGTGGTTTCAGTGACTTTGTTGAAAGTCCGCATTGTGAGATTGGTTTTCCAAAAGTGCTTTTTGGTGTTGTGAGTTCGTTTTCTGCGTCGTTGTTTGTTCCACGTGGTTTCATTGAGTAGCCGCTTTGAGACTACGCCTGAATTAAGTGCATCAAGGCACATAAAGTTTGTTGTTCGCAAAGTTTAAAATAACGTAAAATCAACGCTTTGGGTTTGCAAACTAACAAACTGCTCAAGAGGGATTCACAACGCGTGGCATTTTTACTATGCGTTGAATTTAGTGATTAAGGTGGTTTGCGGCAACATCGGTATTGCGTTGCTCACCCCTTAGCAGGGCGTTAGTCGCCAGAAAAAGCTAGCAGTCAAAATCATGTTTCTAAGCTCAAAACTTGGCTACTGGTTGTTTGATTCATAGTTCCATCTTCGACGGTCAAAGCTCAGTTTCATCGGTTCTAAATCAATGCATTGCTATTTTCCAAGCGGTTGTTTCGTTCTTTGGTGGTGATAGAGCGGGGTAATCGAAAATCTGTTTTTGGTTGCAAATCTGCTCGGTGAGTTTGTTGGTTTAAAAGCTTATTTACTTGCTGAAAGGACGTTTTCTCTGGTGTTGTTAGTTCCACGTGGTTTCAGTGACTTTGTTGAAAGTCCGCACTGTGAAATTGGTTTTCCAAAAGCGCTTTTTGGTCTTGTCAGTCCGTTTTCTGCGGCGCTGTTTTTTCTAAGTGGTTTCATTGAGTAGCCGCTTTGAGACTACGCCTGACTTTAGTGCATCAAAGCACATAAAGTTTGTTGTTCGCAAAGTTTAGTTCGGCTTAAAGTTGTCGCTCGGTGCCTCGCGACTAACAAACTGCTCAAGAGGGATTCGCAACGCGTGGCATTTTTACTATGCGTTGAATTTAGTGATTAAGGTGGTTTGCGGCGGCTTTGGTATTGCGTTGCTCACCCCTTAGCAGGGCGTTATGTACTAGGAGGTAATGTGAAGAAAGTAAGCTATCTTCTCTTGGGGCTTTTATCGACATCTGTACTTGCTGAACCTAACGACGGACTTATCGGAACTTATCTGAATAGCGACAAGTTATCTTGTAGCTTAGAAGTTAAGCTGTTTGAAAAACAGGGTAGGAACTACTTTGAGGTCAAGATCGAAAAACGTTTATTAAGTGGAGAATATATACTAGATGAGCAATACGTTATTTTTGAGGGGTTAACTGCGTCTGAAGCGAGTGGACTTTCAAATCTAGAGGTAAGTGCTCAGATAGAAAGTGGGCAGCTATTGTTTCAAAACTATGGGAATAGTATGAATCCATATACTTTGTTTTCTGAGTGTGCCGAGAAGTATCTGATACTGAGTAAAGTACGTACATAACAAACTGTTCAAGAGGGATTCGCAACGCGTGGCATTTTTACTATGCGTTAGTTTTAGTGGTTAAGGTGGTATGCGGCAGCTTCGGTATTGCGTTGCTCACCCCTTAACAGGGCGTTAGTACGGGTTTGACATCAAAGGTCATAAGTTTTGGTGTTTATCTGTTTTGGCGCTCGTCTTTACACCTTTCAGTTAGTGCCTTTCACGTTCTTTCCGGTGGCACTATATGCGGAGTGTTCGCTTTGATTTCACCGTTTACGGTTTCTAACTCTTAGCCTATTTCTTTGGCGCTTCTTCATTTTCGTGGTGGCTTTTGAGATAACCTTGGTTACTTTTGGTGTTGCTGTTGAAGTGCGAGGAACGAATCCTTTTCTAATTTGAAGCCAGTGAAATTCGGGCAGTTCAGTGCGTTTTTCTTCTAGCCAATTTTCGTCTCTCAATTGGAGTTAAGTTTTGTAGCTGCCCGTCTCACTTCAGTGTTCAAAGCCTTTCATATCATCGCAGTTTTCAATATCTTGGAGCGCATCAATAGAAGTAGCGCATGTACTAACAAATTGCTTAAGAGTGATTCGTAACGCGTGGCATTTTTACTATGCGGTGGCTTATGTGATTAAGGTGCTGTGCGGTAGCTGTTGTATTGCGTTACTCACACCTTAGCAAGGCGTTAGTTTGCAAGAGGAAAAACGCAGCTATATCGCAAGATCTAGTGGTAAAAGCTTAAAGCCGAAATTGTTATATCGGTGTTCAATTTCAGTGTTAACTAGCGTGGCTAAATCCAAAATTGCCCAAATTGGTATCGTTTCATCGGTTGATTTGTTCTTTGGTACGGCGACTTTTGGGTTAACTGAGTTGAACTTTTTTGCTGAAACTCTGCTCGTTGAGTTTGTTGGTACAAAAGCCGATTTACACGTTGAAATGACGTTTTCTCTGGTGTGGCAAGTTCCACGTGGTTTCAGTGACTTTGTTGAAAGTCCGCATTGTGAGATTGGTTTTCCAAAAGCGCTTTTTGGTGTTGTGAGTTCGTTTTCCGCGGCGTTGTTTGTTCCAAGTGGTTTCATTGAGTAGCCGCTTTGAGACTACGCCTGACTTAGGTGCATCAAGATACATAAAGTTTATTGTTTGCAAAGTTTAAAATAACGTAAAATCAACGTCTTGGGTTTGCAAACTAACAAGCTGCTCAAGAGGGATTCGCAACGCGTGGCATTTTCACTATGCGTTGAGTTTAGTGATTAAGGTGGTATGCAGTGGCTTCGGTATTGCGTTGCTCACCCCTTAGCAGGGCGTTAGGTGTTATTGAAGTTTCGAGGTCATATTAATGGAAAGCAGGGTTCCTTTACCAACGGATAATATTTACAAATTTTACGCATTATTTGGTCTTCTACTGCTTATATTTAGCGTGAGTTCGTTAGTTTATGTAAACCATAGTACCAACACTCTAGCGTTTGATATTGCTGTTGAATACGCCACTTTAGCTGCAGATCCTGTCCGCTCTGTATCAGAAGAAGCTCGCTTTCAAGTTTTAGATAATAAGCTAAAAATTGCAAAAACAAATAAAACGATATTCTTGTTAAGTTTAGGTGTTTTTGCTGCTGTCGGGCTTCTAATGATTTGGTATGGTTTTAGGACATGGCATCTTGTAGTGCAACCACTTCAAGACGAATTACTCAAACTCAATATAGAGAAACTCAAACAAGATTTAGGCAAAGGCAATAAGTAAGGGACAAATATGCATGAAGAAATCAGTATTGAAAGTAATGGTAAAGTAATAACTGCTTACTACGCCATTACAGGTGATACCTTGAATGTTACTTTACCAGATGGTAGCACTCGAACTACCCAACTACGAGGTTTAGACCCTGAGTCTGCTGCAGAAGTACACCTCAAAGCATATGCGCTGAAAAACACCTAACAAACAATTTAAGAGTGATTCAGCACGCTTGGCATTTTTGGTTTGGATTGAGTTCAGTGATTACGGCGTTCAAATTAAGTGTCGTGGTTGCGTGCTTCACACCTTAATTGGGCGTTAGTTGGCAGGGGGAACATGTTAGAACATCAACTAGAAAAGTTAATTAGAAATACTCCTGAGCTAATGGAAACTGCTCAAGCATGTATTGAGGTTGGATTACCTGACTACTTCATTGCCGGTGGTTCAGTCACACAACTGATTTGGAACTCACTTTCAGGTGAAAGGTCACTCAAGAACGTTAAGGACTTCGATATTGTTTACTTCGATAGCGCTAGTACATCTAATGAAGAAAGCTACAAACGCAGAATTAACAGTACCGTGAAGCATGAAGTCCCAATTGATGTGGTAAACCAAGCACGTGTTCATGAATGGTACCCTTATAAATTTGGTCAAACTATACCTGCATATACAAAAGTAGAGCAGGGCATTGATTCTTGGCTATCTGCATTTGCGATCGGATTTAGGTTAAATTCACACGGTACCATGCGTATTTATTCACCTTATGGGCTATCTGACGCATTCAATAAAAGGGTAAAGCCAAATCCCATTGCAATGACGCGCGAAAGCTACAATCAAATGGTCGGTGGTTATCGTAAGCGTTGGCCTGACATTACAGTGGAACCTTGGGAATAGCCAACTAACAAAGCGTTTAAGACGGATTCCCAACGCTTGGCATTTCCGGTTTGCTTTGGCTTAAGTGTTTACGGCACAATGGTTTAGGTAAGGTGGTAGCGTTGCTCACCACTTAACGCGGCGTTAGTTTTTCAAGAACGAGATGTCAGATGCAAGTAGATAAAGCAGTAAAGTATATAAGAAAGTTAATTGTCGAGGCGGAGAAAATTGATCCTGGCTCACCCAAAGCGCATAGTTTAGCTGCTAGAGCTAAAGAGTTTTTTCGAGTTTACATTGGTGATGAGAGTGAATTTTATACCTCACTGTTGTTTCTAGACGACAAAAATCCAGATAAAGACGCTATATCAAACATACTAATTGGTTTTTTAGAGTTCGTTGAAGAAGGGTTTGTTGAGGATTTTACTCCTCTCCAGCAAGCAGAAGATAAAATCGTATCCGACTTTCTAGAACAGGCTAGAGTTTTACTCAATGATAAGAAGGTACACCCTGCTGCAGCAATAGTTTTAATTGGCGCAACATTGGAGGAGTTTCTAGCCAAGTGGGTGGAACGAGAAAATGTAAAAATGGGTAATTTAAAAGCTGGGATCTCCAACTATGCGAAAAAGTTATATGAAAATAAGCTTCTAACATCCCAAGATAATAAGGATATTCTGGCTTGGGCTGGACTTAGAAATGAAGCTGCCCATGGTAAATGGGACGAAATTAGTAATAGGGAACGAGCCAAAATAATGCTTGAAAGTGTGAACCTTTTTGTTCGTAGGTACGGTGCTGAAGAAAACTAACAAACTGTTTAAGAGTGATTCGCAACGCGTGGCATTTTTACTATGCGTTGCGTTTAGTGTTTAAGGTGGTATGCGGCGGCATCGGTATTGCGTTGCTCACACCTTAACAGGGCGTTAGCCGTCATGGAGCTTGCTATACTCAAAGTGATAGAATAGTATCACTTTAGTATTCCTTTGGAGCAGCTCTCATGAAAGTAGAACTAGTTACATCACTTAAACGTCAAGCAACTAAGATCCTCGCCGATCTCCACGACACCAAAGAACCAGTGTTAATTACTGAGCATGGTAAGCCATCTGCGTATCTAGTTGATGTTGATGACTACGAGTTTATGCAAAATCGTTTAGCTATTCTTGAGGGTATTGCACGAGGTGAGCGTGCACTAGCTGACGGTAAAGTGGTAAGTCATGATGAAGCCAAGGATAAAATGTCAAAATGGCTGAAATAATCTGGACTGAACCAGCGTTATCTGACCTCAATGATATCGCTGAATACATCGCACTTGAAAATATCGTAGCTGCAAAGCAGTTAGTACAAACGATCTTCTCCAAAGTCGAACGCCTACAAACTTTCCCAGAGTCAGGTCGTATTCCATCCGAACTAGAACATTTAAGTTATCGTGAAGTTGTCGTTAATCCATGTCGTGTTTTCTATAAACAAGACGGTGACAAAGTGTTTATTCTGTTTGTTATGCGTGCAGAGAGAGATTTGCGTAAGTTCTTGTTGAGTAAGCAATAACCTTTGGGAATGAGCGGCTAACAAACTGTTTAAGAGTGATTCGCAACGCGTGGCATTTTTACTATGCGTTGGTTTTAGTGTTTAAGGTGGTATGCAGCGACTTTGGTATTGCGTTGCTCACACCTTAACAGGGCGTTATGCAAATAGACACTTTGAGGAAGAGCAATGAAATTGGTTTGGCTACACGGAGCACCAGCAGCAGGGAAGTTAACTGTGGCTAAAGTACTCCATGAAAAATATGGCTATAAACTCTTCCATAACCATTTAACGGTTGACTTAAGCCTTTCGATTTATGAAAGTTTTGGTGAAAAGGACTTTATTGCATTTACCAATCAAATTAGACGAACAGTTTTAGCGAAAGCTCATGAAATAGGTGTAACTCATCTAGTAATGACCTCAATGACATGTTCAGAAAGTGATGCTGCGGAAGTAAATCAGTATTTAGAGTTTTTCACGGCTGAAGGCATCACCATCTTCCCTATTCATTTAAACCCAACGAAAGAAGAGTTGTATGAGCGTTCAACGTCATGTGACAGAGTTAATTCACACAAGCTATCATGCCAAGAAGCTATGGCTAAAGTACTCACAGATATGAAATTCAATGCTATAGCTCATGAACATTCTTTATCAATTGATAATACTGTGCTTTCAGCGGGTGATGTCGCAAAGTTAATAGTTGCGCACGTGAGTTAAAATTCGCATAACAAATTGTTCAAGAGTGATTCGGCACGCGTGGCACTTTTACCATGCGTCAGGTTTAGTGGTTAGGGTGGTATGCGGAAGCATTGGTATTGCGCGCCTCACACCTTAACAAGGCGTTAGTCGCCAGAAAAAGCTAGTAGTCAAAATCATGCTTATGAGCTCAAGATTTGACTGCTGATTGTTCGGTTCACAGGTTCATCGTCGTTGGTCTAAACTCATTTTCAGCTGTTTTAAGTCCAAAGTTTTGTAACTGTCCTAGCGGTTGTCTTGTCCATTGGTGCTGACAGAGAAGGGCAATCGAGAGTCTGTTTTTGGTTGCAACTCCGCTCGGTGAGTTTGTTGGGTACAAAAGCCGATTTACTCGCCGAAATGACGTTTTCTCTGGTGTGGTAAGTTCCACGTGGTTTCAATGACTTTGTTGAAAGTCCGCACTGTGAGATTGGCTTTCCAAAAGCGCTTTTTGGTGTTGTCAGTCCGTTTTCTACGGCGTTGATTGTTCCAAGTGGTTTCATTGAGTAGCCGCTTTGAGACTACGCCTGACTTAAGTGCATCAAAGCACATAAAGTTTGTTGTTCGCAAAGTTTAGTTCGGCTTAAAATTGTCGCTCGGTGCCTCGCGACTAACAAACTGCTCAAGAGGGATTCGCAACGCGTGGCATTTTTACTATGCGTTGAATTTAGTGATTAAGGTGGTTTGCGGTAGCTTCGGTATTGCGTTGCTCACCCCTTAGCAGGGCGTTAGTACGGGTTTGGCATCAAAGGTCATAAGTTTTGGTGTTGATCTGTTTTGGCGCTCGTCTTTACACCTTTCAGTTTGTACCTTTCACGTTCTTTCCGGTGGCACTATATGCGGAGTGTTCGCTTTGAATTCACCGTTTACGGTTTCTAACTCTTAGCCTATTTCTTTGGCGCTTCTTCATTTTTGTGGCGGCTTTTGAGAGAACCTTGGTTACTTTTGGTGTTGCTGTTGAAGTACGAGGAACGAATCCTTTTCTAATTTGAAGCTAGCGAAAGTAGGGCAGTTCATTGCGTTTTTCTTCTAGCCAACTTTCGTCTTTCAATCGGGGTAAAGTTTTGTAGCTGCCCGTCTCACTTCAGTGTTCAAAGCCTTTCATATCATGTCACTTTTCAATATCTTGGAACGCATAAATAGAAGTAGTGCATGTACTAACAAATTGCTTAAGAGTGATTCGTAACGCGTGGCATTTTTACTTTGCGGTGGCTTATATGATTAAGGCGCTGTGCGGTAGCTTTTGAATTGCGTTACTCACACCTTAGCAAGGCGTTAGTTTTTGGAGGTTAAATGTCATCATTAATTTTTTATACAGACAGTACACAAGCACTAGTAGCTACAGATACTTTGGCAGTAGATAACGCGGGTGAACCATTTGCGTTTGTAACCAAAGCTGGTTACATCCCTCACTTGAAAACTATTGTTGCAGGGACAGGTGCTGGCGGGTTTGCAAACAGATGGCTACTTGATGCTAGCACTCAGATGATTGTTAAAGGAATTAGAAATCTTGATTTTCATACACCAAACGCACTTCGAAAGTTATGGTGTGAGTATAAAGCTGAGCATTCGCTACCCGATGATTTCACTACAACAGTTTATCAATTTGGTGTTTGTGAAGAGAGTGGTCAAATTGTGTCATATGCATATCGCTCCACAAGTAATTTTGAATCTGAATTGTTGCAATATGGCACGGCTGTTAAACCTGAATGTAGTGTACCAACCGGTAATTTGATTGAACTGATCCCTCATATGATGGAAGAACAGCGTGAAATACAGAACGCCAAGCCATAAAATGAACGTGTTTACATTGGTGGTGAGGTTTTTGCTTATTATCTAACTCCTTCAGGGTGTAACTGTCTGAAACTTGCCGAGTTTGACAATTTTGAAGAACAACAACAGCAAATTTTCGACAATTACGTAAAAACCAAAAACTAACAAACTGTTTAAGAGTGATTCGCAACGCGTGGCATTTTTATTATGCGTTAGTTTTAGTGGTTAAGGTGGTATGCGGCGGCTTAGGTATTGCGTTGCTCACACCTTAACAGGGCGTTAGCAGCCAGAAAAATAAACTATGAGGGAAAGTGGTGAATTATAAAGAAGCCCTAAACAAATCTAGAGTTAAGCGGGTGTTAGGTGTGATTATTGCGATGTTAGCTTTGTGCTCGATTGCGATATCACTTTTAAAGTTTCTATATTGGGGACTAGATGATGGCAGTAAATTAGGCTCTGCTTTATCTGAGCCTGTGAAACGCATTATTTCTATAATTTATGAGAACACACAGTTTCTTAATGTCTTGTGGAATTATTCTCCTATCCCTAACCACTTAGACTTAATAAACATAGATAACTTGTATTTCTTCCTGACTTACGCTGTTCTGTTTATCGGCGCAGCTTTGAAAGCATCAGGCGATAAGTTAGCTAAACGTTTAGCTAAAATTCGCGAGCAAATTGAGGACCAACTGATAAAGGAATCTATGTCAGGGAATACGGCTAGGAGCCGAAAGGAAATTGAAGACTCTGTAGAAATTCCCAATACGAGTATTTTCACTCAGTTTCAGCAACTCTATGTAGCTCCAATTGTTACAGCTGTAGTCGCTGGAATTCTGTTGAAACTAGCGGGTTTCTAGCTGCTAACAAACTGTTTAAGAGTGATTCGCAACGCGTGGCATTTTTACCATGCGTTGATTTTAGTGATTAAGGTGGTGTGCGGCGGCATCGGTATTGCGTTGCTCACCCCTTAACAGGGCGTTAGTCGCTCGGATAAAAATGTTAGATCTATTGCCTAGAATTCATACGTTAACTAGCTGATAATAGAGCAATATGTTTCGAATAAAAGGCGTCGGTATGGAATCGAAAGCAGAGTTGTTAGCTTTACTCAGTCAAGAATATTTTGAATACTTAGAAATTCCAGCGAGTGAAGCGCAACAAAAACGAGAAAAGAAGTCATTTATTAATGGTCTTATGACTGCATGTAGAGTCATTGGGGTTAGCTTTGATGAACTGAACGAGATTGTTGGCGCAAATACCGCTTCAAAATTTGAAAGTTTAGACGACAAGCTCGCTATTCCAACTTACATACGAAACCAGGTCGAATTGGCGCGATAGCGAGCTAATCAACAATGCGCATAACAAAGCATTTAAGAGTGATTCCTTACGCTTGGCAGTTTCGCTTCGCTCAAGTATAGCCAAGCGTGCGTCACACCTTAATGCGGCGTTATAGCGCAGAGGTATTTATCAGAAGAGGGATTATGCGCATTGATTTAATAATGATAGAGAACGAAAATCAACTTCATGAATTGATGGCTAATTGCTTTGGTTTTCCAGATTATTATGGAAAAAACTGGGATGCTTTTTGGGATTGCCTTTGTGATTCGGATTTGCCTAAAGACATAGAGTTTGTAGGCTCTAATCATCTGAAGTCAGCTCTCCCAGAGAGTTTCGAATCTTTAAAAAGTTGTTTTGATGATTTGAGCCGAGAGTATCCAAATATAGGTACCAGAGTAGACTGGGACTAATGAGCTATAACAAACTGTTTAAGAGTGATTCACAACGCGTGGCATTTTTACTATGCGTTGGTTTAAGTGATTAAGGTGGTATGCGGCGGCATTGGTATTGCGTTGCTCACACCTTAACAGGGCGTTAGTCGCCAGAAAAAGCTAGCAATCAAAATCATGTTTCTAAGCTTAAAATTTGGCTGATGATTGTTTGCTATACAGGCTCTTCATCGATGGTCAAAACTCAGTTTCAGCTGTTTCAAATCCAAAGTTTTGCAAGTGTCCAAGCGGTTTTTTTGTTCTTTGGCGCTGACAGAACAGGGCAATCGAGCGTCTGTTCTTGGTTGCAACTCTGCCCGGTGAGTTTGTTGGTTCAAAAGCAGATCTACTCGCTGAAAAGTCGTCTTCTCTGGTGTTGTAAGTTCCACGTGGTTTCAGTGATTTTGTTGAAAGTCCGCACTGTGAGATTGGTTTTCCAAAAGCGCTTTTTGGTGTTGTCAGTCCGTTTTCTGCGGCGCTGTTTTTTCTAAGTGGTTTCATTGAGTAGCCGCTTTGAGACTACGCCAGACTTAAGTGCATCAAAACACATAAAGTTTGTTGTTTGCAAAGTTTAGTTCGGCTTAAAATTGTCGCTCGGTGCCTCGCGACTAACAAACTGCTCAAGAGGGATTCGCAACGCGTGGCATTTTTACTGTGCGTTGAATTTAGTGATTAAGGTGGTATGCGGCGGCTTCGGTATTGCGTTGCTCACCCCTTAGCAGGGCGTTAGGTGACTAAGCAAAACTCAGCCTCCGAACCATCAAGCTAAGGCTCGGAGGTAAGGGGAGTTACAGTTGTCCTAAGTCGATTTTTTTTGCAATTTCCTTCATCGTGTCAATCATTCCGTGTTCGAATAAGAGTGAGTCTGTGAGGGTGTAGGATTTCGACCATACGCTTTCGGGTTCTTTTCTGTCGAGAGTAATAAATGCGTATCCACCGCCGCCTTCGCCATCGGCATTAAAAGCACGTCTAAGTTTTAGCCGCTCACCATCGACAATACCTTCATCGTTGAATTTGCCTTTGGGTAATCCGCCTTCCGCTGCAGTTTTAAAAAACTTACCTTCTAGTGTGTCTAGGAACCAACGCAAGCCGTGCTTGGGAAATTCGATTTGGTAGTGTAGCCATTTACTTTTTCCGGTTCGCTTGTTGGTAAAATACTGAGCATCCGCAAGGACGATGTAATCATCAATCAATAAAAAATAGAACGTATTACCAGCATCTGTCGCGTCAGGTAAAGTTGCAACTAAATTCGGGTGTGCTGCGACTGTCAGTGGATCTATTTCTTTAAATTGCTTCATTTGTTTTTCCTTTCCCGATGTTAATTCGCTTTATGGCTCCGGCTTCTTCTAACGTTCCCAGTGTTTGTGGGTTTTTGTCCCACGTAAAGGTTTCTGGTGGTCCGTATTCGACGTTGTCATCAATATCACCAAACGGGGTAGTGTCATATGACACATTAATGTCTCTGGTGAGACCATTGCCAAGGAAGTGTTCATTCGCGCCTAAGCCTTGTTCTATTTGATGGCGGGTACGTAAGGTGTCGGTCTGGCTAGGGGTAAAGCCAAGTTCTTGGCAATATTCGTTAAACTGCTTTTGCTTTTTAATATCAGTGCCTTCCTCTTCAGCTGATATCTTGACTTGTTCATAGTATCGACTGAAGTCTGGTGTCATACATGGTGCAATTAAATCGAGGCTATCTTCAAATTCAGAGGACAATTCAGATTCCGTAAATCCACCCATTCTCTCGTAGGTGGGAATAAAGCTATGCATATCGCCGATTTCATTGGCTTTTTGGTGGTCGATGAGCAATATGGTGTATTCACAGTCTGGTTTATATTCAATTCCTACTGCATTGCAGATAGCTTCTGGGTCTGTATCGCCATGCTCAGCTTGAGTAAATGTAGTTGTCCAGTATTTTAGCTTGGTAACGCCTTCGGGCTTGTAGCCAATATAGCCATCATCCTCATTGTATTTGGACTCGATAATACGAAATAGCAGGGGCTCATTTAGTCCTTTCTGGACAATCTCTCTTTTGTCAGCAGTAGAGTACGCAGAACCCGGTAACGCCGCACCACCTTCACGAGCTGCATCGACATAAGGTTTGGCTTCTACCAAACGCTGTTTTGCTTCATGGAAAGTCTTGGGTGGTGGTTGTTTATCGGCGCGATATTTGTCACCAATTAAGACTGTGGGGTTGCCAATGACAATCTTGCCTCCGTGGCTCGTTGAGTCTCCCATTCTTGCTGCTGGTTTACCGTTAATAAATACGGAGCCAGAACCTTTGCTTATGGAATCAGGAGGACCAACACAGATGAGGCGGTCCCCTTTTCGAGCTGCAGGTAAGCCACCAATTTTTACATTGGTTGAGCCAACGATTACAGGACCGCCCACATGCGGAACTTTGGCGGTGACTTTGGGGCAGATGTGCATTGATGTTAATGTTGCAGCGGGTTTTCCCATGAAAACTTCCTTTTTGTGGGTTAGGTTGCATATCTTAATCCTGATAGGGAAACTATATTCTGTGACTGGTGTAATATTTGGAGTCAAATCACCTAACAAACAATTTAAGAGTGATTCGGCACGCGTGGCATTTTCACTATGCGTCGGTTTTAGTGATTAAGGTGGTATTCGGCAGCATAGGTATTGCGCGCCTCACACCTTAATTGGGCGTTAGTTGAATAGGGAAAATCCGTGAATATTTTTGAAGCATTTCTTAACGTGCTTGTGCAAGTCTGGTATCTAGTGCCTTTATTGCTCATTGTTAGCGTTTTCAAAAGTAGGTGGCTAAAAGGTGTATTCGGTGAGTTTCTCGTGAACCGTCTTTTGTCCAAATTACCAGAGTCTGATTACACGCTAATAAAAGACGTAACGTTGCCGACTAGCGATGGTACAACTCAAGTTGACCATATTGTGGTTTCTAAATATGGCATCTTTGTCGTTGAAACTAAGAATATGAAAGGTTGGATATTTGGCTCGGCTCGCCAGAAACAGTGGACACAAAAGATTTACCGTCATTCCTCTAAATTTCAAAACCCACTGCATCAGAATTACAAGCACATAAAAGCTTTGGAAACCTTGCTAGGTTGCAGTGAAGAGCACTTGCATTCAGTTATTGTTTTCATCGGCGACAGTACCTTTAAAACCGAAATGCCTCCAAACGTTACCTATGCTCAAGGAAGTATTCGATACATTCAGCAATTTAACGAGATAGTGTTCTCTGACAAGGATTATGCTCTGTTAACAGAGTCTATAAACCAGATAAAGTTAAAGCGTGGAGTCATTACGGATTTAAAGCATCGCAAACATGTCAAAGACGTTGTCACATCCAAAGTTAGCTCAAATCAGTGTCCCCGTTGCGGCTCTGAAATGGTGTTGCGTGAAACCAAGCGTGGTGAAAATATAGGTAAACAGTTTTGGGGTTGTTCAACCTTTCCCAAGTGTAGAGCAGTGAAACAATTCAACTAACAAACTGTTTAAGAGTGATTCGCAACGCGTGGCATTTTTACTATGCGTTGCGTTCAGTGTTTAAGGTGGTATGCGGCGGCTTTAGTATTGCGTTACTCACACCTTAACAGGGCGTTAGTACGGGTTTGACACCAAAGGTCATAAGTTTTGGTGTTTATCTGTTTTGGCGCTCGTATTTACACCTTTCAGTTAGTGCCTTTCACGTTCTTTCCGGTGGCACTATATGCGGAGTGTTTGCTTTGATTTCACCGTTTACGGTTTCTAACTCTTAGCCTATTTCTTTGGCGCTTCTTCTCTTTCGTGGCTTTTACTAAGTCAGAATTGTCTTTCTTTGGTGTTGCTGTCGAAGTGCGAGGATCGAATCCTTTTCTAAGTTGAAGTCAGTAAAAGTAGGGGAGTTCAGTACGTTTTTCTCCTAGCCAACTTTCGTCTCTTAACCGAGTTTAAGTTTTGTAGCTGCCCGTCTCACTTCAGTGTTCAAGTACTTTCATATCATCTCAATTTTCAATATCTTGGAGCGCATAAATAAAAGTAGCGCATGTACTAACAAATTGCTTAAGAGTGATTCGTAACGCGTAGCATTTTTACTTTGCGGTGGCTTATGTGATTAAGGCGCCGTGCGGTAGCTTTTGTATGGCGTTACTCACACCTTAGCAAGGCGTTATGTGCTTAGAGGAAAATCAGTAGTGATTAGAGAAATGCATATCTCAGATTACTCGCAAGTAATCGGCTTGTGGTCAACAACTGAAGCGATGTTGCTACGAGATGCAGATTCAAAGGAAAACATAGGTAAGTACCTAAAACGCAATCCAAACCTTAGCTTCGTCGCATTGGATGGTGACAATATTGTTGGTGCTATTCTAGTTGGGACTGATGGGCGTCGAGGTTATGTGCAGCATCTGGCTGTTGATTCAACTTTTCGAGGTAAAGGCGTTGGTGCAAAGCTCATATCGTCAGCAGTGGAAGCGCTATCGAAAGTAGGCATAGCCAAAACGCATCTATTTGTCGCAAATGAAAACATTAATGCGCAGTCTTTCTACGAAAAATTAGGTTGGTTTCCTCGCGACGAAGTTCGTATGTTTTCTTTCAATTCTTCTAACAGTGGCAACGTTTAGTACGCACATAACAAACTGTTCAAGAGGGATTCGCAACGCGTGGCATTTTCACTATGCGTTGCTTTTAGTGTTTAAGGTGGTATGCGGGAGCTTTTGTATTGCGTTGCTCACCCCTTAACAGGGCGTTAGGCTTTTGGAGAAATAATCAACATGGTTAAAAAGGGTATGCTTCTTCAGCTATTGGATGAACTCCGAAAGCTTGAGGAAAAAGGTAGTGAGTTTACCGCTAAAGAAGTGGCGGAATCAGTCGGTTACAGTGTTAGCTCTATAAACAAGTACTTTAACGAAAAGCTCAAGGGCGAGTACATCGTTAAAGTGAGTCGTTCTCTATGGAAATGCAGCGGTATTAACAAACTCTCTAATGACGAGTTTTTCAGGCTCATGTCCCAGAGCTTGAATACACAGTCCAAATCACCTGATGAAATACTCTCGGATCAACTCATAAAAAGAAGTCATGATGCTTTTACGTTGGCGCTTGAAGTTTATAACCGTCCAACATTGGGGAATCGGGTTGAAGCATTTACCATTATGATGGTAAATGCGTGGGAACTCATGCTTAAATCGGAACTAGCTAAAAGAGACGGTGCTTCAAGTATTTTCAAAGAGGGTGATTTCAGCATTAGTATTCGTGAAGCTATGTGTAAGCTAATCGAGTCATCCGACAATGTGGCTAAGAACTTGGAAACGCTTATTGATCTTAGAGACCATGCGATTCATCTGTTAATTCCAGAGTTACAACCTCAATTGTCTCGTTTGTTCCAAGCGACAGTTCTGAATTATCAAAAACGCTATAAAGCGCTAATGGGCAATAGCCCACTAGCGGGTCAAAGTGTTGGTTTGTTAAGTCTTATTGTTGATGGTTGTGAACCCGAAGTCGCAGTAATCAAAGAAACTTATGGTGAGTTAACTGCAACTCAAGTGAAAAGCTTTCTGGGCAAATTTACGGAAATGGCACGAGAATGTGACTCGGATGAATTTTCGATTTCCGTAGACTACAAGCTAGCGTTAACCAAAAAGTCTTCAGAGAGTGACTTATCTTTATCACTGAGTGATGGTGGCGAGAAAGCCATCATCATCCGCGAAACTAAAGATCCAGATGTTACCCACCCATACCATCAGAACACAGCAATCGCAGAAATTAATCTTCGACAGACACTCGTTAAAATTACGAGTTACTCTTTTCAAGCTGTTGTAAAGAAAAACAAAACTCAAAAAGCCAAGCGTTCTAACTATCATTATGAGCTAGATGGGCGTCACAGATACTCTGAGGCTTTCATTGAATGGTTTGTGAATAATCTTAACCAGAAAAATTGGCTGGACGGTGCATTAAGAAGTCACCGAAACCGTCGGAAAAAAGCCTAACAAACTGTTCAAGAGTGATTCGCAACGCATGGCATTTTCGCTATGCGTTGGTTTAAGTGATTAAGGTGGTATGCGGCGGCATCGGTATTGCGTTGCTCACACCTTAACAGGGCGTTAGCTAGCAGGTAGCAGTTATGAACAGAAGTCAGGTATACAAAGAAACAGGTATTTTTATCCTCTGGGGAATGTTCCTTATCTTAGCAATGAACTACTTCCCTAGTGTTTCAATAAAACTGGATTCAATAATAAGTGAGAGTATTGCACATAAATCCATATTGCTGATCTTCGGTTTACTGTGCTTTGTTGTCGGTATCCATTTGCTGTGGAGAGGGAAGGGGGGAGAGGAAAGTAAAGGAAAATATTTTCAGTACATGGTAAATCCTGTGGCAAAAATATTATTTTCTTTTTCAAGTGCATATATTGGTATTCTTATTGCTGGGATTCTATTTGGAATTAGTAAGCTGAGCTATTCATATACACTGCCAAAACTTAAGGTGCTTTTGGGATTGTGTCTGTTCGTTGAGATGGCTTTCTTTATACTTGTTAAGGTCCAGATCTGTAGCTTACTCAAAAGTTATCAAGTTAGGTGCTTTGGCTTTGGTTTATCGTTCATATGTTTCCCAATGTTATTTTGGCTAGTGTTAAGCTAGCTAACAAACTGTTTAAGAGCGATTCGCAACGCGTGGCATTTTTACTATGCGTTGGTTTTTGTGTTTAACGTGGTATGCGGGAGCTTCGGTATTGCGTTGCTCACACCTTAACAGGGCGTTAAGTGTCAATTGGGGAAATATCATGAATAACCCAGAAAATAGAAGTGACTTTTCACGATTTCTCGTGCATCTGACAAGGAATTCGAACGGATGTTCAGCGAAAAGTAACTTGATAAATATAATTAAAGATAAAACTATTGAGGCTCGCAATCACCATTGCTTGTTTAGCCCAAAGCTGAAAAATATGGATGTCAGCGATCGTCTGATCAAGAGCTTTAAGACGGTTTGCTTTACCGAAACACCTCTAGATCAACTCGAAAAGTTAACTTCCGATGAGTTCAAAAGGCAGAAACGGTTAAAGCCGTATGGTCTGGTTTTTTGGAGACATGCGATGCTAAAGCATGGTGCAAATCCCGCTATTTATTTAAATGGTAAAGGAACAGGTTTGCGCGAATACTTGCTGCAGGAATTTGATAATCACTTCGATGGTGTCAAAACTGTAACGAAATTAAAACGACATAATGATAACTATCAAGATATTCTCCATTACTACTCGTTAGTAAATGTCATGAACGAGAGCCATGATTTTTCTTGGGAAAGAGAATGGCGATATTCTGGTGATTTTCAGTTTAAATTTCATGAGCTGGTAGCAATTATTGCTGAAGATCCTGAGGGATTTCTTGAAGATTGTAGAAATGAATTAGGTCTGAGAAAATCCAAGGTTCTAAATCGCATTCCAATTATTGCACCTCATTGGTCTTACGAGGAAGTTGTGGAGGAGATGGCGATAAAAATATGGCAAAAAGACACTTAACAAACTGTTTAAGAGTGATTCGCAACGCGTGGCATTTTCACTATGCGTTGGTTTTAGTGTTTAAGGTGGTATGCGGTAGCTTCGGTATTGCGTTGCTCACACCTTAACAGGGCGTTATGTGCTTGGAGATCAAATGATAAAACAGCCTCCTTACAAAGTTGAGTTTGGTCAATCAGGAGAAGTCCCTCCGGGGCACGTTGTTGCCATAGATAAGACCTCAATAAAGTTAAGCAAGAGCAGTCGAGATGGCGATACAGATGGTCGTCTTGATGAGCTTCATCTCAATGGTGGGCTTGAATCAGAGGAAACCAAACAGATGATGCTTGAGCTCAATAAGCAGGGTTTTGTGTTTGCTTACGACGATAAAGCTTATATTTCACCTAGCCATTTTATGAAGCAACTTTTATTGAGCGGTGACCTAAGAACATCATTCAAAGAAATCAGTTGGTCAAGCACAAAGCAATGGTGTCTTACAGAGTATGAATTTGAGCAACGCACATAACAAACTGTTCAAGAGGGATTCGCAACGCGTGGCATTTTTACTATGCGTTGGTTTTAGTGATTAAGGTGGTATGCTGCAGCTTTGGTATTGCGTTGCTCACCCCTTAACAGGGCGTTAGGTGAAAGGCTAAATATGAACTCCGATTGTGAAAGGTTGACTATGAATGATTTGACTCCATTTTTAACGAAATTATTCGAAATCATAGCTATAGATATTGAGCACCTTAATCAGTATTTAAAGCCACATGAGAAAGAGTATCTCAATAGAAACTTAGTATCTATGGAAGCGCTAAATGATGACCTATATTCAAGTGAGCTTAGTGATAATTTAGAGGTGCTGGTAAATTTTTTAGTTCAACATGCAGATGATATTGGGCAGCTGTGGCAAGACAATGATAAAAAAGAACTCCTAGTCGATTTGTATATATCTGGCACGATCTCCGGCGAATATGACTGCTTTCATTTTGACTTGTCTAAATTTTCTCACTCCTATATATCAAGCGACCAGCAGTTGACATTGTATCGCATTGGGCGTGTTGGCGAGACTGTGAGCAATGTCGGTAATTCATGGTCTTATGATGCTACAGGGTTAAAAGCTTATGCTCAGTTTGTCTCAGGGTTGGCGAGTCGTCCGGTCTTCTCGATGCAAGTACATGATTCAGAGGTATTGTGCAAAGGTCAATCTAAGGAAAGTGAGCTGATTTTGAAAAAAGGCTTTACAGCGGATAGCATTAAATTAATTAGCACAGAAGAGCGTCAGGAAATTGGTGTGTAGTAAATTCACCTAACAAAGCGTTTAAGACAGATTCCCAACGCATGGCATTTTTCATTCCATCGTTGGGTTTTGTGTTTACGGTGGTATGGTTAGGTTTAGTGGTAGCGTTGCTCACTACTTAACGCGGCGTTAGTCGCCAGAAAAAGCTAGCAATCAAAATCATGTTTCTAAGCTTAAAATTTGGCTGATGATTGTTTGCTATACAGGGTCTTCATCGATGGTCCAAACTCATTTTCAGCTGTTTTAAGTCCAAAGTTTTGCAAGTGTCCAAGCGGTTTTTTGTTCTTTGGTGCTGACAGAAAAGGGCAATCGAGCGTCTGTTTTTGGTTGCGACTCCGCTCAGTGAGTTTGCTGGTTCAAAAGCTAATTTATTCGCTGAAAGAACGTTTTCTCTGGTGTGGTAAGTTCCACGTGGTTTCAGTGACTTTGTTGAAAGTCCGCACTGTGAGATTGGCTTTCCAAAGGCGCTTTTTGGTGTTGCCAGTCCGTTTTCTACGGCGTTGTTTGTTCCAAGTGGTTTCATTGACTAGCCGCTTTGAGACTACGCCTGAATTAAGTGCATCAAAGCATATAAAGTTTGTTGTTCGCAAAGTTTAGTTCGGCTCAAAATTGTCGCTCGGTGCCTCGCGATTAACAAACTGCTTAAGAGGGATTCGCAACGCGTGGCATTTTTACTATGCGTTGAATTTAGTGATTAAGGTGGTTTGCGGCGGCTTGGGTATTGCGTTGCTCACCCCTTAGCAGAGCGTTATACACATATCACTGTAGCGTCCGTGCTACATATAGAATTTAAGGTAATTCTGTCTTACTAAAAATTGTGTACTCGCCAAAGTCGTGCTGAAGCCCCTCTTGATAATCAACATCAATATTCTCATAAGGATTGATGATTTTTTTTAAGTGCCTTTTGAACTTAAAGACTCGAGAATCCCACCAAGTCGGTGAAATGTATATATTCTCAAAAGTATAAAATGCGAAATTAATTAGTGCTTTAGCTTTTACAGGCGCTTCTAAAGAATCAAAGGACTTAATAAATTTTTCGCAACTATCATGGCTATCGTTTAACCATCCAAATAGCGCGTAAGTTTTCCCGTTGTCTGAAAATATCGAGCATGAGATTAGGTCTAATGTCTTTCCCAAATCCATAAGATCTTGGAGCTTATTGCCATTAAAATCCACATCAGGGGTAAAACTGCCACTGCATTGAACCGGTAAAATTTCGTTGAAAACGATTACATAACTATTGAACGTTGAGTAGTCTTTACTAAGTAAGCATTTATCATATGCAATTTTGTGTGTTGTTGTATCTCTTAGACCTACTTGTGTCATTAATGCATGCTGAAAGGCGAAAGCTTGTGTTTGAAATTGCTCGTCTATTGATTTGCCACGGTCTGCTTCTTTAAATAATTCCGTGATCTCAGACTGACCTTGTTTAGCGTGAAACTCTCTCGCAATGGAACGATAGCAAATTAAAAAATTTTGTTCATCGGTTTGAACATAAGGAGAATCTTCAAAGCATGAAAACAGACTTTTATCATGGTATCCACAAAAGCCAGTGAATGTTGAAGCCTTGTTAATACCGATAGGCTCTGGCTCAAAGACTCCTTTTGTTTTGTCCAGTTTCATGACCGATGGTACAAAACCATATACATGGCTATCTTTCGCTATTTTGGCAAGGGAGCCGCTTTTCGATACTGTGTGAGCATTAATTATTTTGCCTTTACAATCAGTTTGCATTGCTTCCGGGCATGAACAATACTTTTTGCCACTTGCAGCTCTAAGTGCTTTGTCGGTTTCCCATAACTCGAAAGGTTTTTCGTCGTGCCGAGCTAAATGGCAATCTATATACAGTTTTCCAGAACCGCACCAACAATGTTCGTCATTTTTAATTTGTTCTTCCATAGAGTTCTCACTATAACTAAGCGTATCTCTCAATGTATATGTGTATAACAAAGCGTTCAAGACGGATTCTCAACGCTTGGCATTTTTAGCTTACTTTTGCTTAAGTGTTTATGTCACAATGGTTTAGGCAGGGTGGTAGGCGTTGCTCACCACTTAACGCGGCGTTATACCACTATGTGAGAAACTGAGTTTCTGCATACAAGAAAGTAGTTTACGATTCGGCTTTTTTGAAGCGGTTCTATATATGTCGTATGCAGTTAAAGTTGAAGCTCTTGCTAAATCTATTCTAGTTCTTGTTGATGGTGGAGTTGATGATTCTCATTGTTATCGCAATTTAGTTGATAATTTGTATGCGTATCGTGTTGGTGCAGTAAATGGGACAGGTAAGTGGGATACAAGGAAGATAAAAGAGCAATGCCAATGGACAATCTCAGCTCGAAATAGCGACAAAGTTGAGAAAGAGCATGTTGTGCCCATGGCTGAGGTTGTGCGCATCTTACTATCGTTAAAAAATCCCCAAATCTCTGATGTTTATGATGTTATCGACAATTACTGTGTCTACTGTATTGTCACACCGAAAGAGCATAGTATTTTGAATTTAAAATACCAAAGAAAAATGCCATCAGAGTTCTGGGACAGTAACAGTGACTACTATATGGATGCTTGGGCAAGATACAAGTTGTCTGGTTTAGAGGTCATGTTTTAGTCGTGGTATAACAAACTGTTTAAGAGTGATTCGCAACGCGTGGCATTTTCACCATGCGTTGGTTTAAGTGATTAAGGTGGTATGCGGCGGCATCGGTATTGCGTTGCTCACACCTTAATGCGGCGTTAGTACGGGTTTGACATCAAAGGTCATCAGTTTTGGTGTTTATCTGTTTTGGCGCTTGTCTTTACACCTTTCAGTTTGTACCTTTCACGTTCTTTCCGGTGGCACTGTATGCGGAGTGTTTGCTTTGATTTCATCGTTTACGGTTTCTAACTCTTAGCCTATTTCTTTGGTGCTTCTTCATTTTTGTGGCGGCTTCTGAGTGAATCTTGGTTGCTATTGGTGCTGCCGTCGGAGTGCGAGGATCGAATCCCTTTCTAATTTGAAGTGAGTGAAAGTAGGGGAGTTCAGTGCATTTTTCTTCTAGCCAACTCTCGTCTCTTAATCGAGTTTAAGTTTTGTAGCTGCCCGTCTCACTTCAGTGTTCAAAGCCTTTCATATCATGCCACTTTTCAATATCTTGGAGCGCATAAATAGAAGTAGCGCATGTACTAACAAATTGCTTAAGAGTGATTCGTAACGCGTGGCATTTTTACTATACGTTGCGTTTAGTGCTTAGGGTGGTATGCGGCGGCTTTGGTATTGCGTTGCTCACACCTAAACAGGGCGTTAGTCGCCAGAAAAAGCTAGCAATCAAAATCATGTTTCTAAGCTCAAAATTTGGCTGATAATTGTTTGGTACACAGGTTCATCGTCGATGGTCCAAACCCAGTTTCAGCTAATTGTCCTAGCGGTTGTTTTGTTCTTTGGTGCTGACGGAGCGGGGCAACCGAGAGTCTGTTTTTGGTTGAAAATCCGCACTGTGAGATTAGTTTTCCAAAAGTGCTTTTTGGTGTTGTTAGTCCGTTTTCTGTGGCGTCGCTTGTTCCAAGTGGTTTCATTGAGCAGGTGCTTTGAGACTACGCCTGACTTAAGTGCATCAAAACACATAAAGTTTGTTGTTCGCAAAGTTTAGTTCGGCTTAAAATTGTCGCTCGGTGCCTCGCGACTAACAAACTGCTCAAGAGGGATTCGCAACGCGTGGCATTTTTACTATGCGTTGGTTTAGGTGATTAAGGTGGTATGCGGCGACATCGGTATTGCGTTGCTCACCCCTTAACAGAGTGTTATAACACAGAATCAACTTCTTGCTCAAAATGGTCAATTGAACTATTATCTGTACGTTATTTTGTACTAATTGGAGTTCAATATGAGTCGTATTCATTTCGATCAAGATATTCAGCCTTTGTCTGAGTTTCGTGCTGGTGTAGCTTCATACATCAAACAAATTAATGAGACTCGTCGTCCATTGGTTATTACGCAACGTGGTAAAGGTGTTGCTGTCGTTCTTGATGTTGCTGAGTATGAAGCAATGCAAGAGAAAATCGAATTACTGGAAGAAATGCGCACAGCAGAAGCTCAATTAGCTTCTGGTCTTGGTGTTTCCAATGATGATGCGCGTGCCCAAGTACTGGGGCGCATTAAGAAATGAAAGTCGTCTGGTCTCCATTAGCGCTTCAGAAGCTAGGTGATGCAGCGGAGTTTATTTCTTTGGATAATCCACCTGTGGCAGAAAAGTGGGTAAACGAAGTTTTTGATAAAACTGAACTACTTGGAAGTATGCCTGAAATGGGGCGGTTTGTTCCTGAAATTCCCCATACGAACTATCGAGAAATCATCTTTGGTCACTATCGTATTATCTACAGCTTAAGCCACGAAATTCGCGTACTAACAGTTCGTAATTGTCGTCAAATTTTGTCGGAAGATGACGTGTAAACTGTGTTATAACAAACTGTTCAAGAGTGATTCGCAACGCGTGGCATTTTTACTATACGTTGGCTCAAGTGATTAAGGTTGTATGCGGTGGCATCGGTATTGCGTTGCTAGGGCGTTAGGTGATTTCTCATAACTTAGCCTCCGAACCTCAAAATTAAGGCTCGAAGGCTAGGGAACTATAGTTGACCTAAGTCGATTTTCTTCGCAATGTCTTCCATCGTGTCGATCATTCCGTGCTTAAAAAGTAATGCATCTGTAAATGTGTAAGATTTAGCTAACCCGATATAGTCATCAATGCGGTCTAAAGTAATAAATGAATATCCACAGCTACCATTACCATCTGCATCAAAAGCGCGACCAAGTTTTAATAGCTCACCATCAATGAGTCCTTCGCTGTTGAATGTACCTTTGGCTAAACCACCTTCGGCATCGGTTTTAAAAAACTTACCTTCTAAGGTGTCTAAAAACCACTGTAAGCCTTGTTTTGGAAATTCTATTTGATAGTGGAGCCACTTACTTTTATCTGTTCTTTTATTCGTAAAGTACGTTGTGTTGCAGATAATTATATGGTCACCAACCAACAAAAAAGTAATAGGTTTTCGTTGGTTTTCTGTCATCAGGCAAAGTTGCAATCAGGTTAGGGTGGCTTGCTACAGTGAGTGGGTCAATATCTATAAACTTCTTCATCTGTCGTCTCCTTTCCCGATATCGATCCTCATAATGGCTCCTTCTTGTTCCAATTTGCCAAGTGTTTGTGGGTTTTTATCCCATGTATATGTTTCACAAGGACCGTACTCCAGTTTATTATCAATACGACCAAAAGGTGTTTCTTCATATTTTATGCTATTGTCTTTGGTTATGCCGTTACCAAGAAAATGTTCGTTTGCTCCCAACCGTTGTTGTATCTGACTCCTAACCGCTAACGTTTTTGCCTGACTAGGTGTGGAGTCAAGTTCTTGACAGTATTCTATATATTGGTCTTTGTCGCTCAGTTCAATCCCATCCTGCTTCGATGAAGCTACCACCTGTTCATAGTCTCGACTGAACTCTGGTGTCATGCATATCGCCGATTTCATTAGCTTTTTGGTGGTCAATGAGCAATATGGTGTATTCACAGCCTGGTTTATATTCAATTCCTACGGCATTGCAGATAGCTTCTGGGTCAGTGTCTCCGTGTTCAGCTTGAGTGAATGTGGTTGTCCAGTATCGTCCGACGTTACCCTCAGATGGTGGTCCAATACAATCATCATCTTTAGCATACTTGGATTGGGTGATACGAAAAAGTAGTGGCTCATCTAACCCTTTCTGGAGAATCTCTCTTTTGTCAGCAGTAGAGTAAGCAGAGCCAGGTAAAGCTGCGCCACCTTCACGTGCTGCGTCTACATAAGGTTTGGCTTCTGCCAAGCGCTGTTTTGCTTCTTCATAAGTTTTAGGTGGTGGTTGTTTATCGGCACGATATTTATCACCAATTAAGACAGTGGGGTTGCCAATGACAATCTTGCCTCCGTGACTCGTTGAGTCTCCCATTCGTGCGGCGGGTTTACCGTTAATAAGTACGGAGCCAGAGCCTTGGCTTATGGAATCAGGTGGACCGACACAGATGAGGCGGTCGCCTTTTCGAGCCGCAGGTAAGTCAGAAATTTTTACATTGAGTGAGCCAACGACTACAGGGCCGCCCACATGCGGAACTTTAGCGGTAACTTTGGGGCAGATGTGCATTGATAGTTAATGTTGCAGCGGGTTTTCCCATGACAATTCCTTTTTGTGGGTTAGATTGCATATATTAATCCTGATAAGACAACTATATTCTGGAACTGGTGTAATATTTGGAGTCACATCACCTAACAAAGCATTTAAGAGTGATTTGTAACGCGTGGCAATTTTACTGTGCGTTGGTTTAAGTGATTAAGGTGGTATGCAGTAGCATCGGTGTTGCGTTACTCACACCTTAACAAGGCGTTATGCAGCTAGGAGGAAATGTGTTGAGATTTGACCAAGGCAATGCTCGATTTAATTGTAGAAGTGTTGCTGTGATCATTCATGAGAAGCATGTGTTGCTACACCGTCTCGTTGGAGATTCGTTTTGGGCTCTGCCAGGAGGTTAGGTAGAATTTTTCGAAAATTCAGACGAAACATTGAGTCGAGAATTGCTTGAAGAGTTAGGTGTTGAGTCAGATGTAAAGCGTCACCTTTGGTTCGTTGAAAACTTCTTTGAGTATTCCAATAGAAGAGTTCACGAAATAGCCAATTACTTTTTGGTTGAGTTGACCGAACCTTCTCAACTACCTTTGAATAAAGTGTTTCGTGGTATCGAAGCAGATGTAGACTTAGAGTTTAAATGGTTCCCATTGAGCGAAATACCCGAAACTGAGTTGAAGCCCGACTTTCTCCGAACAGGTTTGTCTGATTTGCCTGTAGAAACTAAGTACATTAAAGTGTCTGAAATCGCCAGCTAACAAAGTATTTAAGAGTGATTCTCACTGTTTGTGTTTTTGGCGCTAGAAAATTGCCAAACACGCACAAAATGAACGAACTAGCAGAGAGCGTATAGATTCCAATTCTTTATAAAGTCGGTCGTGAGGTTCAAGAAATTAAAGGATATCCTCCACTCAGGATGGACGGTAAAAGTCCGGCATGGAAATGCACACATCTGCCCATGATACTGCCTCAATGAACTTACCCATCATTTGATGTAAAACCTGTTTTAGTCACTTTACGATGGGGCGGCGATTTGTCGAAATGACATCGCTGTATTTACTGTTCAAGTTGGTTTGAAGATGGAAATGGAGTATTTAGATTTACTCTGGCAAAAATCAAACCTATTTTTCTTATCCAACATATTTGCCTGAATTCTGAAGCTTCTTTAGACATGTGAGTCGCACGGTAAAGAAAAACGGCCCTTAGGGGAGTGGGGCCGTGAAAAGTGCAAAGCTGATTAACGTTCAGGAGTCGCTAATAGTCTAACTGCACTGTCTACCGCATTGTCGATGCCTTGACGACTTTCCAGTTTTCCAGAGCTTGCAGGACCGAGTGCACATGCATACAGAGCAAGCTGCTTATCAAAGGGCAGATCTAACTGCTCATAAAGGTTCTGGCGTATTTTCGCGTGGTGTTCCGGTTCTTGGTTAGCAAGGTTGACAAGCGTGTCATAAATAAGCGTTTTCATATAATTCCTTTTTTATTGCACGGGGTGCATATGTATTGTATTCGATTACAATTCGAAATTCAGAAGCCTCAATCACAGAAAAATGGTCTGATATAAATTCGTGGTGCGAAGTAACTAAGCTGTTGGCGGGAGTTAAATGTCTTATAAATCAGATTAATAGAAATTTACTCTTCGCAGCTTCGTTGTTTGCTTACAACCGGGAAAGTTGTTCATGTGGTCGAAGAAGCGTAAAGCTAATCTCGGGGTGGTTTTTGATTCTGGCCGTACAAATTGTATTAAATCAACTTGAAGCGTGTCTGAAATTTGATAAAAAGCCCCTCGGTGAATTTGACTCTACCGAGGAGTTTACGCAGTTTAAAAGCAATTCTTATTGGTCTTATCGAATAACCTAAAGTCAATCTCTCTGTAACCGATCAAATAGTGTTGAAGTATTGGGGCGATTTTGATGAAAAGGACTTTAACTTGTTATGGGAAAATTCATTATTATGTGGGCCGTTCTTATTAGCCTGCCAACTATAGCAGAACAACCTATTTCGCTTGCTGAGGCGGCAAAAGAACGAACACAGTACGACATTACTTATGATGGAAGTTATTACCAAATTGACTACCCGAGTGGCGATGTTGCTTCTGATATCGGGGTGTGTACCGATGTTATTATTCGTAGCTATAGAAAACTAGGTATCGACCTCCAAGTCCTTGTTCATGAAGACATGAGAGACAACTTTGCTGCATATCCATCCAAACGAATCTGGGGCTTAGCTCGTACCGATAGAAATATTGATCATCGCAGAGTCCCAAATTTACAAGTGTTCTTTCAACGTCATGGGGTAGAAATACCTATCTCGAATGATGGTCATAATTTCAAACCTGGTGACATTGTCACGTGGATGCTTCCAAGGAACCTTCCTCATATTGGTATCGTTACGGATGAATTTCCGGCAGATAAACAACGACCTTTAATCGTCCACAATATTGGGGTGGGCGTTGTGCTGGAAGATGTGTTGTTTGATTATCCAATCACTGGTCATTATCGGTTTGAGCCAAAATAGAAGGAGCTCAATTTTTGGAAAAACAATGTGTCGTATTGGGCGGAGGCGGCTGGATGATGGGAGAGATCCCAAGCCAACTCGACCAATACATTTTGTCACTAGTGGGGAAGAAGAACCCCAAAATCTGTTATCTCTCGACCGCCACTGGAGATTCGGAAGAAGTCATCACTCGTTTCCACAATGCTAAGTTGAGCGAGTACCTCACACACTTTCCTCTGTTCAAGTTAGAGAAAGGTTGGCGAACCAAATTGTTAGAGCAAGATGTGATTTACGTTGGCGGTGGCAATACCCGTTCTATGCTGGCTTTATGGAAAGAGTGGGCCATCGACGATATTCTGAAAGAGTGTTACAACCGCGGCATCATACTTTGCGGGATGAGTGCAGGCGCCATTTGTTGGTTTGATTATGGGATTACCGACAGCGATCCAGAGGCTTACTCCATCATCAAAGGTATCGGTCTTTTACAAGGTTTAGCATCCGCTCATTTCGTTGAGAACGATGAGAAATACGAACTGTTCGAGCGCTTTGCTCATAGCAATCTTGACGCGATCTGCTACGGCCTCAGTGATTATGCAGCGCTGCATTTTGTGGATGGTAAGCCAAGCAAAGCCATTTATAGCTGTGAGAACGCTCAAATCACAATCCGAAATGGCAATGATGAAATTTCAGAGAGATAGGCCCAGCTTAGGTGCGGTTACTCGATTGTGTAAACGCGGGAGTAAATGTCTTCTCTTTTGGTTTCGAAGGCACTCAGAGGCGTTACAGTGGCAACAAATTTTGTTGTCTGACAGCTTACGAGTGCTAGGCAACTACCGAGCATCAATAACTATTGGAGAGCGGGTTGCGAAAAGTGCTTTGGACAATAAGCATCAATTTTGGGCTTTGCATGTTGTTGCAACATCAAAACAGTACATGGGCGACTATGATGAAGCGATAAGCTTGTTCATACAAAGTCAGGCCTTTGCCAATGAGTTGTATTTGAGCTTCAGTTATCAGCATTTGGGTAAGTTGTATGTAGAACAGGGGCGATTGAGCGAGGCAGAAGCGCTGTTTAATGACGCACTTAACATTAGACAAAAATACGACAAGCCGCTTCTGAAGGCCTCAACGTTAAAGGCGCTGCGAGGACTAGAGGCGCTAAGAAAACACAATACAAGGAATGCAAATGAATCGTAATACTTGGTTTTTGCTCGCCATTTTATTGCTAAGCGGCCCCACCGTTTTGCCGATTAGTTTGGAAGTCTTTTTTCTTGTTGAACTTATTGGCTTTTTAGGTATATGGTCAATTTGCTCCAGCTATATGTTTGCTTTCTATTCTCACCCTTATATTCGGCGCTTTTGGGTGTGTCTAACGAGTCCAGAACAGCACTTGCTGACCTATCTTCATGTCACGGAGATAAAGCGTTGTCCATCACTCTTTGTCCATCTGTTGCCATATCGAAGTGCCGTAACGTGGTCCGTCCCTTTATTCGCCGTTGCTCAGCTTCTGACTGGACTTCGTTTTTAATGTAGAAACTTATTCAAAGGCCCAACTGAAACTACAGAGTATTCAATAAGCGGTGATTACGTTGAGTTAAGCAAACAAAAAGCGCCATATCGTCATGGCGCTTTCTCTTTTCTATCTCTTGATCATTTTTCTAAAACTAGGCGATAGCGGGCGTTAAGCTTGGTTTATTTCGCTCAACCACGCTGATCGAGATCGCTAGGAACAGAATATCTTTTACAAGGAAAAAGTTCGCAATCAAAACACCGTCGGAAACTTTCCAAGTATTTGGTGTCGTAACTAGAAAGCTCAGTGTCGCGAGGAAGATAACGCTTGCAGCAATACCAGACCAGTAGGCAACCGTTGGTTTTTTCAATCCAATCAATAGGCCGAGTGCGACGATGATTTCGGTTAAGCCAATGATATTAGACACGGCTTGAACTGAAATGATTCCATATAGCCAAGACATGGCAGGGTGATTGACCACTAGAGGCTCAATTAATTTGGCTTCAGTTGGGGTAAATTTATAAATACCTAGCCAGATAAGAACGAGGGCAACGCCAAATACGCCAAGGTAATAACCAAATTGTGTCGGTTTTTGGGAAACAGATGATGCATGCATAATAACTTCTCCTATAAAAGCATGTTTTTAAATGACCGATGGTTGAAATATAAAATTCTTGAATTTATGGTTATATAAAATAACGAATATCTATATAGCGAATAATTAAGCAATAAAAAGGGTTAGCTTAAATGGAATTTGTCCCTGTCGATTTATCTCTTCACTTGGATTTGTGCATCGCGTTTCGCAGAGATGCGTATGAGGTGAGTTTTGGACATCAAAATGGGTTTGATACCCAAGAAATTACCTTCTGGTTTGCGTCTATTGCAGAAGATCCTGAAGCGGGTTTCTTTCATGTGATCAAAGATGGTGAAATTATTGGTCAACTGGAATGCCGGCATCCAATTCTTGATGAAGAAGGGTTACGGTTTGGCTACATTAATCTGTTTTATTTACTACCCAAGTTTCGAAATCAAGGGTTAGGCAAGCATTTACAAGACTTCTTGCTAAAACGTTTTGCCGATGGCGGTTGTACGTACGCGAGATTACGCTACATGCCCGGTAATGATGCAGGTGAACGTTTCTATTACAAAAATGGCTGGCGTCCGGTGGGGGAACCAGGTGAACGTGGGCAATTAATGCAGATCGATTTATTGGAGGACGTATGATCACAATTCGTGACTTTCAAGAAGAAGATGCTCCGAAACTTTGGGCACTTTTCTTTAACACGGTCCGAAACGTCAATCGCAGAGATTACACCGAGCAACAAGTGAAGGCTTGGGCGCAAGAGGGATTTGACTCTCAACTGTGGTTAAAGAAGATGATATCTATCCAGCCGTTTGTCGCTGAGCTAGATGGCGTCATCGTTGGTTATAGCGATGTGCAGCCTAGTGGATTAGTCGATCACTTTTTCTGCCATCATGAATACCAAGGGCAAGGTGTAGGGCGTGCATTGATGACTCATGTTCTCAAGCAAGCAGCAGCGAAAGGGCTGGATAGGATCTATTCAGAGGTGAGTATTACCGCTCGTCCTTTCTATGAGCACATGGGTTTTACTGTCGTGAACGAGCAGCAAATCGAAGTCCGTGGTGCTACGTTAACCAACTATGTAATGGAAAGGCATTTAGACAAAAAGGATGTGTGATCAATAAATAATCCTCGCTCAATTAGTGAGCTTGAACACAGATACCGCATATTTTCTGCGGTGAATAAGAGTTCATTGATCTAACACCAGAATTCCTCCTCAAAAGCGCGCGCATAATTTCCCTTCGGAGTGGCGAAAGGAAGCCAGTTAAAACAGCTCCTTACGTCAGTTATCTCACGGCAAACCATCTCAGGAAGAGAAGTAGTACTATGCGCCCTTATCTCAAATACATCATCCCAACGGTGATCCCTTTGCTCATTCTGCTGATGCCACTGTCAGCGTTTCCATTCGAAGGTATGACCATCATTCAGCAGCGCGTTATCGCGATATTTTTTCTTGCTGCACTCTGTTGGGTATTTGAACCGATCCCAATTTACGCCACCTCTGTGGTGATCATCGTGCTTGAGTTGTTGCTCGTTTCCAACAAGGGCATCATTTTCTTTCGGCTTGATGAAGGGGAACCTCATTTTGGTGAGTTGCTGCAATACAGTGACATCATGGCGACGTTTGCCAGCCCAATCATCATGCTGTTCTTAGGCGGATTTTTCCTCGCGATGGCGGCAACCAAGTATCGATTGGACGTCAACTTAGCGCGCGTACTGCTTAAGCCGTTCGGACAAAACCCGAAATACGTCATGCTGGGTTTAATGCTGATCACCGCAATCTTCTCGATGTTCATGTCGAACACGGCAACGACGGCAATGATGTTGTCCATCTTAACACCCGTCATCGCAGTGTTTGGCCCGAAAGATCCAGGGCGCATTGCGTTTGCGTTGTGTATCCCTGTCGCGGCAAACATCGGCGGTATTGGTACCCCAATTGGCACCCCACCAAACGCGATTGCGTTGAAATACCTCGTTGGTGAAAACCTCATTACTTTCGGTGAATGGATGGTATTTGGCGTACCGTTTGTCATTGTTATGATGGCGCTCGCGTGGTTCCTGATTGATTTTCTCTACAAAGCTGAGACGACCAAAATTGACCTCAACATCAAGAGCAAGTTTTTGAAAACGCCGAAGGCAATGATCGTATATATCACCTTTGCTGGTACGATTTTATTATGGTTAATGGGTTCTGCGCACGGCATGAACTCGTACACGGTAGCGTTGATTCCGGTTGCGGTGTTTTCACTAACGGGTATCATCAATAAAGAAGATCTCAAGAAGATTTCTTGGGACGTGCTTTGGTTGGTATCTGGCGGTATTGCGCTTGGCCTTGCACTAGACAAGACAGGTTTGGCGAGGCTGGTGGTTCACAGCATTCCATTTGATGAATTTTCGCCTTACGTGGTGCTTTTTGGTGCTGCGTTCTTGTGTTTGGTGATGGCGAACTTTATGTCTCATACCGCGACGGCTAACTTGCTGATGCCAATCATGGCGGCGCTTGGCACGTCGATGGCATCGTTAACACCACTCGGTGGTGAAGTGACGTTGATTCTTGTGGTGACCTTTGCAGCATCGCTTGGTATGTCTCTGCCAATCAGTACGCCACCAAACGCATTGGCTCATGCGACAGGGCATGTGCAAAGTAATCAAATGGCGCGTGTTGGTGTCGTGTTAGGTGTAGTAGGTGTATTGCTCAGTTTCTTGATGGTGTGGATCCTTCATACCGTTGGACACATTGGTTAAGTCATGTACGAGAGCAAATTAGATACGCTGGTGGAGCGTTATTTCAATCATATCGAGCGTCGCATTTCGGTGTCGGCAGGTTCGGTATTGATTGAGCAAGATGGCTACAACGAGAGACTCTACTACGTGCTGTCTGGCGAGCTTGCCGGTTATTTCTCTGAGGATGGTAAAAAGCAGACTCAGGTGTTTGCGGCGTCTAAGGCCGCGTTTATTGGCGTACACAGCTTCTTCTCTGGAACGTGGACTGCCTCTTCGACGGTGATTGCACAAACGGACGTTGAATTAGCGTGGATTGAGCGCAATACGCCAGCAGTAGAAGCAGGTAAGTACGGTCCTTTAACCGCGCAGTTTATGCCTGTAATGGTCAACGAGCTTTCTCGCCGTCAACGCCGAGCGATGCAAGAAGCTCTGGGTAAAGAGAAGGCATTGCAAAAGCTGCATACCGCAGAGCAAATGACGACACTTGGCCAACTTGCAGCAGGCATTGCCCATGAGCTCAACAATGCCATTGGTGTGGTGAGCAGTAAATCAGAGCGTTTGGAATCAGTGATCATGGGATTGCTCGAAGAGGTGCATCCTGAGGCAAGCCAGTTCTTCGATTTTGGGTTGATGCAAGGGCAGAAAATCTCATCGAGTGAAGCAAGAACGCGAGGGCGTCATTTTGAGAAGTACTATGGTTTGCCAAAAGATCTGGCCCGAGAATTAGCTCGCGCTGTGCCGACCGATTATCTCAATGAACATTGGTTAAAGCGTCCAGAAGAGGCGATTCGTTACTGGCAGATGGGGCGAGACTTGCACGACTTACGCATTGCATCAAAACATACTGTAGGGATTGTTAAATCGGTCAAACAACTCGGTCGAACGGATATCGATAAAGAGGAAGGATTACGGGTTAACGATTCCATCAATCAAGCCTTAGCGCTATTGCAAAGTGACTTGAGGCGAGTAAGTGTGAGGTTTAGTCCGGCAGAGTTACCGTTATTTGTTGGCTCACAAACCGAGTTAGTGCAAATCTGGGTCAACATTTTGAAGAACGCTTGTGACGCGCTAAGAGAGACCGAGTCACCAGCGATTGAGATACAAACGCGTGTAAGCAAGAACAAGATTCTAGTGACTATCACCAACAATGGTCCTGAGATTGACGAAGTTACACGTAGAAAGATTTTCCGACCAAACTTCACCACGAAGAAAGGTGGCCTGTCGTTTGGATTGGGGTTAGGGCTGTCGATAGTGAAACGCATCGTGGCGGGTTATAACGGCTCAATCGCGGTGAAAAGTGACAGTGAAAAAACCATATTTAGAATTAAATTACCGGTAGAGGATGAACATGGACAAGCTTAATTTAATTTGCGTTGATGACCAGCGAGAGGTGTTAAGCGCGGTTCTGCAAGACTTACAGTCGTTAGGCCAATGGCTCAACATTGAAGATTGCGAGTCTGCCGATGAAGTACTTGAATTGATGGATGAGTTAGATGCAGACGGAGAGATGATTGCACTTATTATTTCTGACCATGTGATGCCGGGTAAAACCGGTGTGGAATTGCTAACAGAAATTTCTAAAGACAGTCGTTTTCTACGCACTCGAAAGGTATTGCTAACCGGGCAAGCGACACATACAGATACCATTAATGCCATTAATTCTGCGGGTATCGACCGTTACTTCGAAAAACCGTGGCAGGCAGAGCAACTGGTCGACTGTGTGAGAAACCTCGTGACGAAATACATTTTTGATATGGGTTTGGATTACACCGAATACCACGAGCACTTAGATCAGAATGTCGTGTTTGACCGCTTGAGATAATCGAATGCTCCTGAGCTGAGTAGGATGTTTAGCTCAGGATGCATTCTCGCGATTTTTAACTGGAGTGATTATTGGCTCAAGGTGTATCGACTCGCACTTGCGACGGATAAAGGTTTAGAAAACCAGAAGCCTTGCAGGTAATCGACACCCATCTCCGCAAAAAAGTCGCGCATTTTGGCATCTTCAATTCCTTCGATGACCACCTCAATGTTCTGTTCAAAACACATACTGATCAAGAATTTCAAGTATTCTCGAGACGAACGATTTGTTAGAGTTTTCCATGCCATTAACTTGTCTATCTTGATTTGTGTCATCGGTAAATCGAAGAAGCAATTCAAAGAACTATAACCTGCACCAAAATCATCGAGTGAGAGGGCAAATCCGAGTTCACTTAATGTGTTGAGGGGGGCGATAGCCGCTTGGTTATTATCCAGAATAAAGGTTTCTGTCAGTTCGAGAACGATCGCTTTGGGTTCGACGCCTGCTTTATCCGCCATTGCTTTTATCTTGCTCGGAAACTCGCTATTGAGAAGCTGTAATACCGACACGTTCACGTTCACACGCACTTGGTTCTGATAACGTTCACGATAGCTTTTAATGAACTTGCAAGCTTTTTCAAAGACTTGGTACCCCAGCTCGACTATCAAGCCTTTATTTTCTGCGACAGGAATAAACTCATCAGGATAGATTTCACCAAACTCTTTACTGCGCCAGCGTACCAGAGACTCGAAGCTGACCACTTGTAAATCGGATGCTCGGACAATCGGCTGAAATTTCACGCTCAGCGTTTTCTCTTCAAGTGCGTTTTTCAAACCCTGCTCGATAAAAAAGTAACGGTCCACCGCGTGTTGCGTTTTTTGGCTGTAAACCGCGATACGGTCTTTGTTTTTCTCGCTGGCATATTGGCAGGTGCGTGCGGCCTTGCGGACAATTTCTTCAGCTGAGTGCTCAGGATCGATAGAAGGGTAGAGTCCGATACTGATATTGCTGCCCAAATATTGGCCTTCTTCGACTACCGCATCGTGATAGTTCTGTTTGATGGTTTGTGCGAAAGTGTGCAAATCTTCGAGTGGTATTTCATCGAGCACCAAAATAGCGAAATCATCATCATGAACACGGTAAACGGTGCAGTTGGGCGAAGGCAAATGGCTGAGTGTCTGCAATAGTTTCTCGACTAAGCCATCGACCAGCTCACTACCATACTGGTTGAGGTAAGATTTGATTTCTTCTATCTGGATATAAAAAATCGATGCTTGGCTACGGTTTGATTTCACGAGTTCATCGATATTGAGAAGCAGATGTGCACGGTTTGCCATGCCGGAAGCGTTGTCATGAAAGGCCACTTGATGAATGTAGCTTTCCATTAGTTTTCGCTCAGAGATATCGCGATGGCTGCCGACCATGTAGTGGCCGTGCTCGGTTTCTTTGGTCATCGCAACACCTTCAATCCATACGTATTGCCCGTTGGGTTTACGCAATCGATAGGTAGTGGTGACACGAGTGTTGTCGGTGTTGATATGGGCATCGACACGTTTAGACAGACGCTCTCTGTCTAAAGGGTGCACTAAATCCAACCACCTATCTAGATTGATACGGCCCGCATTGATGCCAAATTGCTCATAGAATCGCTGGTTATAGAAAGCCATAGTGCCGAACTCATCCATGTAAAAGAGTCCTTCACTAAATACATCGAAGATGTGGATGAAGCGTTGCTCTACGATCTGAAGAAACTCACGATCGTGTTCGGAAATGGTTTGATCAACCTTGTTGGTGGTCAAGATGCTTCCTCCGCAATCCTGGCAGCGTTGAAGATAAATAGATAAGTCGAGCGACACGCTGATGACATTTTGGGCGGTTATCCTTTCACACTGTATACGAAACAAGTCGATTCAGGTTGGTTAGCGGTGATGTTAATGAGCTTACTTCGCTTATGTGGAATAGAAATTATATTAGAGTAATGCGACTAATAATCGATATTTATAAAACTTAGTCAACAGTAAATACTATTTGTATGAAAGAGTTATTGATTCAACACCCAAATTATCGAAATTCTTACTAAATGTGATGATTAATTGAACTAATTCCATAAAATAAAAATGGTTTATGGCGACGAGATTGCCTCATATATTGACTTAATGCTCATTAATTTTAATTGATAATGAATTCTTATAACAGTGAATGGGCAGATCACTTATAATGCGTTTGCTAAATAATAGGTGTTAACAAAGTTTCACGATATGCAGTACAAACCAGAAGACTCAATAAAAATAGCGATTGCAGATATCGGTATCGGTATGTTCGTTACTGCAATCGAACAAAACAAACGCGTGAACTTGGCCAATGCCGGACGCGTTTCTACTTCGCAAGGTATTAAAAAGCTGCAAGCCAGTGGGGTGAAGTTTGTTTGGGTCGATCAGAAACTTTCTGCTCAGGAGTGCGTGTTCAAACCCGTTGAAGAGGAACATGATGTCACGTTGGCGGCATCTGACGTCATCATAACACCGAAAATTCAGCGTGCGTTTCGTTCCCGCGAAGCGCAGCACAAGCGAGCTAAAAAGCTGATTGCAGAAGCGAAAGGTTTAGCGCAAAAACTGCTGAACCAAACCTTTGAAGGCAAGATCATTGAAGTCGACGAAATTGAATCGTGGGCGGACGACATGATCGAAAGCGTATTTATTGATTCTGATGCGCTTCAATGTGTGTCAGCACTGCGCCAAAAAGATTCATATTTGCTCGAGCATTCCGTTAACGTCGCATGTTTGTTGGTATCTTTTGGTAAGCATTTAGGTTTGGATAAAGAAACGCTCAAACAGCTTGCTATCGGCGGTATTATTCATGACGTGGGTAAAATCAAAGTTGATGATGAGGTTTTACATAAGCCAGCACGACTCACTCCTGAAGAATTCGAGCATATGAAGTTGCATCAGGTGTTTGCGGGTGAAATTATCGTGGGTGTGAAAGGGCTTGCCGATGTGAGCCGCGATGTATGCTTAATGCATCATGAAAAACTTGATGGTACCGGTTATCCGCTAGGTTTATCTGGCGATCAGATCCCAATGCATGGCCGCATGAGCTGTATCGTCGATATTTATGATGCATTGACCGCAGACCGTGTCTACAAAAAGGGCATGAGTTCGGCAGAAGCGTTCAAAATCCTATTGAGTTTGACGCCATTCCACCTTGATCCTGAGCTGGTGTACAAATTTATTAACTGCATCGGCGTTTACCCAGTCGGTTCTATTGTTCAGTTAAGTGACGGGCGTGTAGGTATTGTCTGGACATCGAATGACTCTCAAGCTCTGAAACCGATAGTAAAGTGTTTCTATTCTCGTAAATACAAACGCTATATTGATGTGGCAATGGTCGATTTGAAAAACAGCGCTCACACTATCGAAAAAGCAGTGGCGCCTTCGACGTTAGAAGTCGATCCAAAGCCATTCTACGATTAATGTGCAGTCAGTTTGCTTGTTTGTGACGTTTGTCCAATAAGTAATTACTTTACACGATTGCATATTATCAGTATGTTGATTGCATAACTAAACGACTCAACGTGAACGAGGAGAGAGATAAACGGAGGCATGTTTGTTACTCTGGCTTCTTGCTCTTGTTTCTTACTGAGAACTCTTATTGAGGAGTACGATTGGTTTGGAGTTAGTTCAGTTATGAGCAGAATGATGTGGCGTCTTTCTACGTGATGTTTCATGGATAGAAACGTTGAGTAAGGCTGTTATCCCGCGTGATTCACTCATTCATCCGCACATTGGAAAGGAGCGCCAATGCAACTCGATATTTGGATCTACTACACCCTCGCAATACTTGTCCTGACTGCCTCTCCTGGGCCCAGCTCGCTACTTTGTTTAAGCAAAGGTGTTAGCAGCGGATTTCGCCACGCCTTTATGACTGCACTTGGCAGCTTAGCCGCGATCACCATCATTCTTACTTTGTCTTTTACTGGCCTTGGCGTCGTGATTGCTTCTTCGGAGTTGGTCTTTAACATCATCAAATGGTGTGGCGCGGCGTATCTGGTTTGGCTAGGTATTCAAGCTCTGCGATCCAAACAAGCGGATTTTTCTCAAGCAAAGCCAGAACAGTCTTCTTCTAGTTATCTCAGCGCGTTTACAAGTGGCTTTATCGTTGGTGCAAGCAACCCGAAAGCCATTGTATTCTTTACCGCGCTATTCCCTCAGTTCATTGACCTTTCTGCATCGTTATTCACTCAATACGTCATCTTTGCTAGCACGTTTGTGGTGTTCGAGCTGAGTTGGTTAACCTTCTATGGATTACTCGGTGTGAGAACATCAAACTGGTTATTCGCAAAGGGAAGAGCTAAGTTGTTCAACCGTCTTACAGGTGGTGTATTCATCAGTGCTGGTGTGGCTTTGTCGACCGCGCATCGGAGCTAAATAACAGCGGATTAATCTAAGTTATTAAATTCTCAGCTAAATTAGAAAAAGCTTATTTCCAAAATGGAAATTGGCGGTTTGGTTTTTTTCATTAGTGGCAAAGACTATTGGAGCGTAAAATTCAACGCGTCCCCTCGAACGATGATTTGAAACCAACAAATGATTCGAAAGGGCGTATTCGTTGTATTTTCTCCAGGAACATCTTAGATGACTCAAAGCCTTTCTGATCTTCAGCAGCGTTTCCTTGCTATCGCGACCGATAGCAACTTGTCTCCAAAACAGAAATCAAACTTTCTTGCTTTGGAAGCCGAAGCCACAATTCCATATATGACCGTCTCTGACGAGGTAAGCCAAGCGATGCAGCAAGGCGTCATATGTGATATGTTTGAAGGTCACGCGCCGTTTAAGCCGCGCTATGTTTTGCCAGACTACGCAAAATTTCTTTCTCAAGGTTCTGAATACTTGGAGTTAGCTCCAGCAGAAGATTTTGATGATGCGATCAACATGTTGACCATCCTTTACCATCACGTGCCTTCGGTAACCAGCATTCCGGTTTACCTAGGTCAACTTGATGATGTGTTGATGCCTTACGTCGGTGATCTTACTGACGAGCAAATTTACAAAAAACTGAAACACTTCTGGATTATGCTGGATCGCACATTGCCAGATGCGTTTATGCACGTGAACATTGGTCCTACGGACAACATCATTTGCCGCACGATTTTGAAAGTTGATGCCGAGCTAAAACAGATCGCGCCAAACCTAACGTTCATGTACGACGAAGCGGTCACACCAGACGCTTTGTTAAAACAAGCGACACAAAACATTTGTGAGTGCAGCAAGCCACACATCGCGAATTACCCAATGCACGCGAATGCCTACGAAGGTGCTCGCTTTGGTATTGTGAGCTGCTACAACTCTTTGCCATTGGCTGGCGGTTCAAACACGTTAGTGCGCATGAACCTAAAAGAAGCGGCGAATCGTGCAGACAACCGTGAAGACTTCTTTAATAACGTGCTGCCAGAATATCACGGCTTGATGGTTGAGCTGATGGACGCACGCGCTTCACATTTGCATGAAAAATCTGAGTTCTTCAAAGGCTTCCTAACGCAAGAAGGCTTGATCGAAGAATCTCGCTTTGCGCCAATGTATGGCATCTACGGTATGGCAGAAGCAGTGAATGTGTTGCTAGAGAAAGAGGGCAGTGCAAGCCGTTACGGCCAAGATGCAACGGCAAACGAGCTCGGTCACGCGATCTCGGCAAAATTGTCTGAATTGGTAGAAAGCACACCTGTGAAGTTTGGTTTAGAGGGCAAAGCACTGCTGCACGCACAAGGCGGTATCAGCCTAGATTTGGATGTAACACCGGGCGTTCGTATTCCTTACGGCAACGAACCTGATCCAGTGTCTTACGTGCAAGCAACGGCAGGCCATCACCAATACTACCGTTCTGGCATCAGTGACATTCTGACTATCGACGAAACAGTGAAATCAAACCCAGAAGCGATGTTCAACGTATGTAAGGGCGCGCTGAATGCAGGCTACCGTGAGTTCACGGCAAACGTTGCGTCAAACGACTTGGTTCGCGTAACGGGTTACATGGTCAAACTGTCAGATATCGCAAAGTTCGATGCAGAAGGATCACGTACTAATACGACGTTCCTAGGCGCAGAAGCGGCGAAGAACACCGGTATTTTAGAGCGTTCACCACGTGTGGTGAGCCACGAAATGTCACCGACTTACGCTAAGTAATGGGTGACGGATAAGAATAAGATGACTAGACGTTCGGAAAACCTCTTGGCTAAGGTAACTCGTATCCTTCCGTTCTCTTGTGTTGATGGACCGGGAAGCCGTCTAGTCATCTTTCTACAGGGTTGTAACTATCAGTGCATCAATTGCCACAATCCACACACTATCAATCACTGCAATCATTGTGGTGATTGTGTGAGTGAGTGTCCCGCTGGCGCACTGAAGTTCGACGAAAGCAACAACGTTGTTTGGCTTAAAGAGGAGTGCACCCACTGCGACCGTTGTATAGAGATATGTCAGCACCAATCTAATCCTAAAATTTCTGACTACTCTGTGGAGGCAATGCTCGATTTGATACGCAAACAGCGCTTTTTCATTAGCGGTGTTACTGTATCCGGTGGGGAATCTACCTTACAACTCCCTTTCATTATGGCGCTGTTTAAAGAGATCAAACACGATCCTGAATTGCAGCATCTCACTTGTTTCATCGATAGCAATGGTTCTTTATCCACCGTAGGTTGGGAAAGAGTCTTGCCGTACATGGATGGTGCGATGATTGACCTTAAATCGTGGCAAAGTGAAACGCACCACTGGTTAGTCGGGCGAGATAACCACCGAGTATTCCAAACCATTCAGTATTTAGCGCAAGTAGGCAAGTTGTACGAAGTGCGTTTGCTTCATATTCCGGGTAAAAGCGATTTAGATACGGAAGTTGCAACGGTGGGGCATTATCTGCAATCGTTGCCAGAATCGGTCAACATTCGTTTGAATGCCTTTCAGCATCATGGTGTCACGGGTGAAGCTCTGGAATGGGAAAAATGCTCCCAAGATGAAATGGAACGCTTCCACGCTCAATTAAGTCAATTTGTCAGCAGACCAATGACCATGCCATCGGTCTACGTGTAGCGCAGTAAAGGTGAACCAGTTTAGAGTTTATTCACTCTGGGCTTTCGGCATCCACCGAGGGTTTCACAAGCCTTAAGCACTTGTTGTTGTAGCCATCTTAAAGCGGGATCGTTCAGGCTCGCTTTATTCCACACCAAACTATACGCCACTTGTCCGTACTCAAACGGCAAAGGTCTCTCTATCAATCCCTTCGCTTGCAGCGCCATTCGTGCCCAAAGTTTCGAGCAAGTAAACAGATAATCTGAGTGGTGGCACATTACCGCTGCCGATCCAAAATCGGCCACGTGCATGGCGACGCTGCGTTTGGCGTAACGTTGAGTTAAGTTCTGCTCAAAGTAAGGTTGGGACAAATCTTTATCGTGAATACCAATGTGTCTCGCACACAAGTAGTTCTCTACCGACAATTCTTCTTTCGCTAATGGGTTATTGCTGCCCATCAAACAGATCATTTCGTCTTCTAGAATCGTCTGCCAAACCAAGTCTTTGTTGTGCGTTGGTGGTTGGCTGATGTCGTGCGGCAGAATCATAAAGTCCACTTGCCCACGGATCAGAGAATCAAAACTCATTTGTTCTTTTGCATACACATTGAGTTGTGCGCGACTTCCCATCTGTTGTGACAAGTTTTGCAGCATAGGTGCGAAGATCTCGAAGGTACTTTCACGCATTGCCAAAGAAAAGCGACCTTCGTAATACGCCGGATTAAACGAGCCTTGGTAAAGCAAACCGTTCATGCTGGAAAGAATGCCATGAACAGAAGGGCCGATGTTCAACGCAAATGGGGTTGGGACTAAACGAGTGCCATCGCGGTAGAAAAGGTCGTCTTTAAGAATGTCGCGCAATTGGCTGAGCGTTTTACTCACGCTGGAAGGGGTCACGCAGAGCTGTTCCGCCGCTTGAGTCACGCTATGCGTCGTGAGCAGCATGTGCAATACAGTAAGGTGTTTAAGGCTAATGCGTGAGAGTGTTATGTAATCCATTCGCAAGGCTAATTTGTGTGATTTTTCTCAGTATATCAAAATATTATTATGAAACATTTTTTTACGATTGTTGAAGCACGCAAAAAGAGGCGTTTCTTTTCGTGTTCTATATATACCCAAGTGACTTCAAGGATGCAGGATTCAGAGCGTTGTCACTGATTCAAGTTCAAGGAAAGCAACGAAGCGGAATAGCCAGCTCTTTCCAAGTTGCTTGACGAAGAAATTGCTTCAGTGACACGCTCCCGAAGGGCGAGTTGCCTTGGTTCGCATGCTTTGTTAACAATTTTCGATTTAGAGCCACTAGATCTTCAAATTGTTGCCTCGCCTTCAAACCAAGTCATCCTCGCTGAACCAAGCATCTTGAGGTTACTTGGGTATAAAGATTTGGCTCAACTCGGCACTTGATGGGGTGAGTATGGCTTATATCCCTTAGAGGACGAAAGATGCTTTACACAAGCCTGACAAAATAAGGGGTTGCGTACAACTGGAGGAGGTGATTTACTCGCACTTCCTAAGTAACAGAGGTTTTAAAAACTTAATGGACGACCCCTTTAGTCGACTGAACAATTCACTGTATGACTTCCAATCACCGGAGGCGTACTCATGTTAGAACTTTTTATGCAACCAGAAGCGTGGGCTATCTTCGCTACCTTGTTTGCTCTTGAAGTAGTCTTAGGCGTTGATAACGTCGTATTCATCTCCGTTCTGTGTGAACGATTACCACAACACCAGCGTAAACTTGCCCGAAACCTAGGTATTGGCCTAGCGGTGATGGCGCGTATTGTTTTGGTGTTCTCGATCTCTTGGATCATGCAGCTTACTCAGCCGTTAATCAGCTTCAGCGACTATGCGTTTACTGGTCGTGATTTGATTATGATTGCGGGCGGTGCATTCCTACTGGCGAAAAGCTTGAAAGAGTTGTGGAGTTGGTTAACGCACACTGAGCACGGTCACTCGACTCATGTTCGTACTGGTCTGGCTGTGGTTCTGCTTCAGATTGTCGCGGTTGATGCTGTGTTCTCGATGGACTCGGTGATTACTGCGGTTGGTCTAACGAGCGAAGTACCAATCATGGTGGCAGCGATCATTTCGTCAGCGATTGTGATGGTGTTAACGGCGGAGAAAATCAACAACCTAGTGACGCGTTACCCGGGCTTTAAGACCCTTGCTCTACTGTTCCTAGTATTGTTAGGTGGTCTGTTGATGGCAGAAGGTTTTGCTATTCACATCAACAAAGGTTACGTGTATTTCGCGATGACGTTTGGTTTAGTGTTGGAAATGTGTCATATCCAACTTAAGAAAAAACAACGCCCAGTGATTCAACGAATTCGTCCAATTCGACCTCGTTCAATTGCATTGCAAGTGCGATAATCGAACTCAAAACTGGCCGCTCTCCTGAGCGGCTTTTTTACGTCTGGACATAAGGAAAAGCAAGGGTTTGTCGTGTCGATTAAAAATGGAATTTGTTGTTGTAGCACGAATTTCTTATATAGACCGCCCTAACTCTTACAAGTGAACGAAATAGAATGAACAAACTGATCGATGCGTTATCGACGGACGGATACTACATCTGGGATGATTTCCTTTCTCAAGAAGAAGTGGCTGAGCTGCGTGACTGTATTCCAGACAATTGGAAGAAAGCACGTATTGGTCGTAACGACGATGTGACACGTGTTGAATCGATTCGTAGTGATAAGATTCAATGGTTGAAGCGTGACATGGGCTCGGCAGTAACCTCATTTTTAGACAAGATGGAAGCGATTCGTTTAGAAGCAAACCGTTACTTCTATCTCGGGTTGTTTGAGTACGAAGCGCATTTTGCAAAATATGAGAAAGGCGACTTCTATCAAAAGCACTTGGATTGCTTCAAAGGCAATGAAAATCGCCGTCTAACGACCGTGTTCTACATGAATGAATCGTGGAGCGAAGAAGATGCTGGCGAGTTGGTGGTTTATGATTTGAATGACAACGTGATTGCGACGATCCCACCACGTTCTGGTCGCTTGTTTGTATTCTTATCAGAACAATTTCCTCACGAAGTGTTACCGACAAATGCAGAGCGTTTTAGCATTGCAGGTTGGTTCCGCATTAATGGCGTGAAAGACAACCAGCTTGATATCGCTCACTAAGCGTTTTCATTGATTTCAACAAGACAAAGGGACACCAACTTGGTGTCCCTTTGTTGTTTGCTTTGTCTAGAACGCTCGGCGTTACATGCCTACTGAGAGCTCATAACACGCTTGCCTGTTTGACCATAACACCTGATAAACCTCGGCACAGAGTTTTCCCGAACCTACTTGCTCACCCATGATGATTGCGATTTCTTGTAATGTCATACGGCCTCGATATGGGCGGTCTTGAGAAAGCGCTTGAAATACATCGACAACGGCAATGATACGAGAAGGCACATCCAAAGCTTCAGCCGTTTTATGATAAGGGTAACCTGAACCATCTAACCGTTCATGATGGTTGGAAGCCCACTCGGCAATCTTGGCATTCGGAAATACTTTGTGCAGGGCAAGTTCAGTATCAATCGTGTGGCGCTTGATACGAGTGTATTCTTGCTTGTCTAGTGGCCCTTCTTTATGAAGGATTTCATCGGGTGTTTTTAGCTTGCCAATGTCATGTACCAACCCTGCAATGTAGATCATTTCTTGGTCGTGCTCATCCAACCCGATTTTTTTCGCCAAGTAACGAGACAGTTCAGCCACTTTTTGTGAATGTTGATAGGTGAAAGAACTTTTTGCGTCGACAATTCTTGCAAGAAAAAGTCCTAAACTGGTGAGATCTTCGATACTTAATTGCTTTTGCAGCCAATCGATATTTTCGAACTGCATACCAATGGTTTCGATGTGTTCGGATTCCATAGCGAACCAAAACGCGTCTGTCATGATAAGTTTGACCATGGCACGGCACATTTCGGGATGAAATAAGGTGCCTGCATTAGTCAAGACACATTCCGCGATCAGTTCTTCATGTAAAGTGACAAGATCACTATGGCAGTTAGTGACGTAGTGGGCGCGCATAAAATCTAAACGGTCCGAGAGATAGAGTAATGCGGCGACGTTTTTTTCGAAAGAGGGAATATCAATCTGTTCCAACTCATCCCAATGCGTGTGATGGTAAAGAATCGGAGTAGCGAATTGTGCCAGCAAGCGACACTGCTTAAGTGTGTGGTAACCACGAATGCAGTGGGCTTTGGCGTCTTGAGGGACGAGCTGTTCGAGCAACATCATGTGCTCGCGGGTTTCTGAGACGCCACAGTCGTGAACCATTCCTGCGAAGTAACAGAACTCGGCTTGGTGATTATCCCAACCTAAAGCGAGAGCGCATTGGTATGCGATGTAAGCCACCCGATGGCTGTGGTGAGAATCGTCGACGCCTACGTAATCTAACGCACGCGCCACCCAGATAAGGGCTTGTTTTAGATCGACTTCAAATTCGTGATTACTCGACGAATCATAAGCCTGATTCTTTGTTAAAACCGACATGGTAAATACCGACGTTTTTGTTTTTCCTATGCCCATTTTTCTAGTTTTAAGGGAATGCAGCAGCGAACTGATAGCAAATATGACGAGCATAGGATGTGTTTATAGTTATGGCGGGAATAATACTGGTTGTCGCACGTAAATTTCATCACTAGGGGAAAAGTATCGTTCAGTTCTTTGAACTACGTATTGATTTAGAAAGAATTTTAGGTGTTCGATTGACTTCCTTTGAAAAGCCCCCAATTAGTGATGTAAAGTATTCTCATTATCATTGTTGTGTGGAAGGTAAGTTATGAAAAGAGTGGTGGTTTGGGGTGCAAGTAGTGGTCTTGGTTTGGCAATTGCACAGTATTTTGCAGAGAAAGGTGCTGAAGTTGTCGGTGTGGCGAGAAATCCAGACAAAAGTCCGGATTTGAAAGCGATTTGCCAGTCGATGTTTACCTGTGATGCCACTGTTGCGGAAGAGGTTAACGCGGTGGTTGCACAACTCAATCAAGAAGACATCATCATCAGCACGATGGGCAGTTTCCGTGCAGACATTCCGGTAGATTACCTTGGCCATCGTCACCTTATCGATGCTGCCTGTAAAGCATCGCTTAAGCGTTTTGTTCTAGTGACGTCACTTGGTTGCGGTGATAGCTGGAAATACCTTTCTGACCGTTCTAAAGCGGGTTTTGGCGGTGTTGTGCGTGAGAAGTCATTAGCGGAAGCATGGCTACAAACCAGCGACTTAGATTACACCATCATTCGTCCAGGTGGCTTGAAAGATGGTGAAGTTACGGGCAATGGTGTGTTGGTTGAACCTAAAGAAGTGCATGGTTTGGTATACCGCCAAGAAGTGGCTCGTTTACTTTTTGAGATGCTGGAAAAAGGTCAGGGCAGTGGTGAGATCTTCCACTGTGTCGATCCAGAGCTGACTTACTAGGTTAGCCTTTAAAACGAATGATTTTGAGGGGCTTGGTTTAGGCGCTGTCCCTGCTTTCGTTTGAATAGAGCACGACTTGGTCGCGGCCTAGATCTTTTGCTGCATACAAGGCTTCGTCTGATTCATCTAACAGGCGGTTTGGGTCTATGATGTCGGCTTGCGTGCGCTCTGAAAGGCTAATACCAATGGAGATGGTTAGATACTTGATGATCGGCTCATCATGATGAATGATTTCCAGTTGTTTAACCCGTCCGCGCAGTTGGTTGCCTCGCGCTAACGCCTCTCTAGTATCGTGAACAGGGGCAAGCACAACAAATTCTTCGCCTCCTAGGCGCAAAGCATAGCCGTGGGTTTGCACGGCGAAAGATTCCAAGGTCTTCGCAACTTTTTGCAAGGCTTTATCACCCTGCAAGTGACCCCTATGATCATTAAACTCCTTAAAGTGATCGATATCGATAAAGAAACACGCGATGAACATTTTGTTCGATTGATAACACAATGAGCGAAATGATGCCTCAAGAGAACGGCGATTATACAGACCGGTTAAGGGGTCGTGCTTCACCATGTCATCGAGTTCTCTGTTCTTGCGGACAACTTTGTCGACAAGATGGCTAAAGGCGCGCGCTAAATCTCCGATTTCATCTTTCCTTTTGGTATTAGGGACTTGAAACAAACTGATGGTTTCAAAATTTTGACGCATAAAAGTAGATAAATTGTTGATTGGCGAAGAGATGTGATAAGAAAGCAGCAACAAAAGAGGATAAGAAATCGCCATTCCTAACACGATTTCTCGGATAGAATCGACAACAAATTCATCTCGAATATCCCTTACGAGCTGTATGTCGTAGAGCAATTCAATGTCGCCTTGAATGTCCCCGTTTAATGGTAATGTGATATAGAGGATGTCTTTCTCAAAGCTTATGTGACTTTTTCCGATTACCCGGCAAGGGTAGAGATCCAACGTGTGGTCTTCTTCCAACTCTTTACTTAAATAGTACTGCTCACGGGCGTCGTTGAGTCGGGCGAGCAGGTATTGCACTTTTACACTCGATTGTGAGCCTGTTTTTTTCACGGATGTCAGTCTGGCAATGCGTTGATCTAAGTCCTGCTCAAAAGTTGGGGGATAATCGGATCGCCAAATCTCTTGGGCATTTCGATTGTAAGTGACGGACACTGGGGTTTTCGACACTGAGGAATAGCCGTTGACGTAGAGATAACGCAAATCCGTATGCATTTCCAATTCATCTTTAAAGCTTGGCAACATTAAGTTTGCATAGTTGCCGCCATGCACCGCATCGCTGATGTGATGAATTAGCGCGCTCGCACTCTGCTCACGAGAGACGATCGTCGTTTTAATGATGGTGTCCATTGAGTTATGAAAGTTGTAGTAACCCAAAGCACCAATCATGAGAATGACGAGAACAAAATGCGAGAGGAAGATCTTTATTCTTATTGATGTTCCCACAATATGAATTACTCATTAAACACATCAATGATGGGCACCGCACAAGTACCATTGACGCAGATGTCTTTGTATCCGTTATGACAGCGATAGCAAGCTTCAATTCTCAGAGAGGGGTGACTATCGGATATGTCGTTTCCCTGCCGATCATAACTCCCGTAAAGCGCTTCACCAGCAAGATGCTCGGTGACAAAAATAATGTTTTCTTCTTCGTATATCGCAACTGCCGTTAAGCCATCAGTATATGGGCCGTGCTTGTTATAAGCTTCTACTTTGTGTTTTGGGACATATATGCTCAGGTTTGTGCCTCTTCCTTGATTCGTCCAGTTGTACATCTTCACTGTTTCTTGCACAAAAGTGGGTGTGTCTGGTGGCAACACTACATCTCTGGCCGGAATAACGCTCTGTTTTACAAGCACAAGTCTGTCGAGGTTTTCTGGAAAGCTCGCTAATGAACTCGCGAAAACTGAGCCAGAAAAGGCCATCAGAGCAAACAGCTTGTATCCCATGGCATGTCCTCAAGCGTTGGTACATAAGTAATAGAATAGTCGATAATCATTGGTTTGGTCGGGTTGGGCTGTGAGAGAAACAAATACAAGATTCTGTGAGCTCTCGATCTCGAAGTGATTGAAAAAACATCTAGAATGACTAAGTCATACGCTTAGCCAAAACACAAAAGGAATTTGTATGCTGAAACATTTTCTCTATCGCGGTTATACCAATGGACTCAAAGTGGCCGCTCACGTTCTTCCTCTGCCAAAGCCAACGCTATTTTCGGGTTCTGGCTCCGTTAATGAATTGTGTGAGGCGGTCAGCGATCTGGGCTTTCAGCGATTGTTGTTGGTGACAGATGAGGGACTTGTCCGGATCGGAATGGCAGAGCAAGTTGCAGAGCGCGCAAGCTCTAATGGATTAGAGGTTGTTGTATTCTCAGAGGTGAAGCCAGACCCAACTTATGACCATGTTGAACGTGGCTTAGATGTTTATCTGGAATCCGGATGCGATGCGATTTTAGCGCTGGGTGGTGGCTCGGCAATGGATTGTGCCAAGGTGATTGCCGCTAAAGTGACGAATAAGCGTCCCATCAAAAAACTCGCGGGGTTGTTTCGTGTCTGGAGAACACCAGCGCCTTTATTTGTTATCCCAACCACATCGGGTACAGGATCTGAGGTGACCATTGCCGCTGTCGTTTCCGACCCCGTTACCCACCTTAAAACGCCGTTAATGGACCCTAAACTCGTGCCATTGATGGCGGCATTGGATGCAGATCTGTTGTTGGGCTTACCAGCAAAGATTACGGCGGATACGGGGATTGATGCATTGACGCACGCTGTTGAAGCGTATGTATCCCGCAATGCATCACAAGAAACAAAAGCCTACTCCGTTGCAGCCATTAAACTCATCTTTAAGTATTTGCCTAAAGTGGTAGAACAGGGGGAAGACGTAGAAGCAAGGCATAAAATGGCGATGGCATCTTATTATGCTGGGTTAGCGTTCACCAAAGCGAGCTTAGGTTACGTTCATGCCTTTGCCCATAACTTAGGAGCAAAATATGGATTGCCTCATGGAATGGCGAATGGTCTTGCTTTGTTACCGGTTCTTAAGTTTTCGCTGCCAGAGATAGAGCCACAACTGATTGCTTTGAGTGACGCCTTGTTAGGAAGTAGCGCCGATTCTGCCAGTGCCCAAAACTTTCTCGATCGTATCGAAGAGTTGTATGAAGTGATTGGCATCGAAAAACACACACCAGTGCTTAACAGTTCGGACACAGAAGAGTTAGTGGCGTTGATCTTGAAAGAAGCGCATTGGAACTACCCAGTACCCAAATTCATGAATGAGCAAGAATGTGCTCAGTTACTTTCTGAAATTCGCACTTAAGATATGGTTGTAAATTAAAATGTACAGTAGTGGTTTTTTATCCTTACACTTTGCTTGATATTATTCTAAAGATCCTACAGAATCAGCTTCATTACGAACATGGTGTTAGGTTTATGGTGCCGTTGCCTGATCTGATGCTAATAAATCTTATTAAGCTGTAAAGATAAATATACAATGAGTCGATCTAAAGTGTTTGGTAGTACCCTGATTATTGCAGGGACTACAATTGGTGCCGGTATGCTGGCACTTCCTCTTGCCTCTGCGGGTATTGGTTTCACGACTTCCTTGCTGATCATGCTAGGTCTGTGGGCATTAATGGCGTTTACCGCGCTATTGATGTTGGAGCTTCATCAGTATGCCGATAGCAGTGCAACTCTTCATACTCTAGCGAAACAAATTCTTGGTCAGAAGGGCAAGTGGGTTGCAAGCTTTGCCATGCTTTTCTTGTTTTACTCATTGTGTGCTGCTTATATCGCTGGTGGTGGTGCTCAGTTTGGTGACAGACTCACCGAATGGTTTGGTCTAGATATTTCAGGTTCGACTTCAACCATCATCTTTACTCTTATTGTGACCATGGTTGTGACAGTGGGTACTGGCACTGTAGACAAAGTAAACCGCGTATTGTTTGGTCTTAAAATGGTGACCATGATCGCAGTGTTGTCATTTCTTGCGCCAAATGTGACCGAATCTTACCTATTAAGCATGCCTGTAGAGCAAGGACTGATTGTTGCCGCCATCCCAGTTATTTTTACTTCGTTTGGCTTCCACGGCAGTATTCCGGCGATTGTGAACTACCTAGACGGCGACACATCATCGCTACGTAAAGCGATCATTGTGGGTTCGACCATTCCATTAGTGATTTACATCTTCTGGCAGATCGTCACTTTAGGCGTCGTAAGCCAAGAAGCACTGGTTGAAAATGGTGGTTTGAGTGCACTGATTGGACAGCTTTCTCAAACGGTTCATCAGTCCAATCTTGGCAGTGTTGTTGGTGTATTTGCCGACTTAGCTCTTCTGACCTCTTTCTTGGGAGTGAGTTTAGGCCTGTTTGAATTCTTGGGTGACACCATCAAAGGCGATAGTGAAAAACCAAACCGTTTGGTGGCGGCTGTCATAACTTTTACGCCACCGCTTGGCTTTGCACTGTTTTACCCACAAGGCTTTATTATGGCATTAGGTTACGCTGCAATTGCGCTGGCGATCCTTGCGATTTTCTTACCTCTGGTGATGGTGGTGAAAGTACGTCGCTCTGAAGAGTTTACTGGTGAATACCGCGTTGCAGGAGGCCAAGGTGCGTTGGCGGTAACGGGGATTGTAGGAACAGGCATTGTTTTGGCACAAGTATTGATTACTCTGGGAGTGTTACCTGCGCTTGGTTAATAAAAACGGTGAATAAAACGAAAGCCAGTGTGTTACAGCGCACTGGTTTTTTTGATCTGGATTAAATTACCGTAGAATATTCGGTGAAAATATTGGCGGAAAACTGTTTTTATTTCGTACACTTAGACTGTGGTATGTCGATAATTTAGGTGGAGAAAAGCCGCTCTAATCACATCAAATACGCTGACTTTAATGAGCCTTTTCTTCGGTATTTCTCTACTTGGGTGTGGAGGTGAAGTATGGCGCACCGGAGTTTTTACCCGTTTGCAAAGCCGCTTAATGAGCAAATGCAAACATTGAAAAATAGGATGCAGGTCCATTTGCCATGCATTGATAGGGTGTCGTTTGCCAAATATCACCCTAAGCAAGGTGTGCTAAAATCTTTTGCTGAAAGTGAGTTTGATACTTGGTGTCTAGCGCATCATGAAGCGCCTTTGCGCAAGCTTCACAATCTTAGTCTCGCGGCTGATAACGCCGTCCCTCGTGTGGTTAACGATCTCTACGACATCAACCATTGCTCACGTGTTCAGACATTACTTAAACACGGTTATCACTCCTCTGTTGCTGTCCCTTGCTATGATCAGCAAACCTTTACTGGTTTTGTGTTCCTCAACTCCATCCAACCAAATGCCTTTAGTTTAGAAGCGCTGAATGGCCTCAAACCGTATTTCGAAATGGTACAGTTTGCTGTGGAATCGGAGGACCATGTGGTTAATGCAATCGAAATACTTGCAGAACGGATGCACTGCTTGATGCCAGGCTATTCGCCCGAAGTGTTTTCTCATAGCAAGAGGATGGGACTTTACAGTCAAGTGATCGCCACTCACATTGCCGACCGTTACCAACTCTGTGATGAAGTGGTGGAGCAGATTGGGATGTTTGCGAGATACCACTCTTTGAGTGAGACCGCTTTACCAGCCGACATTGTTTGCCGTCGCCATCATTTATCTCGCGAGCAAGAATCGCGACTACAAGAGCACATCGAACAATGCATAGAAGCCGCAGATAACATTGTTGCGAGAATTGGTAACCCAGTGCATCCAAGCATTACCTTGTTCCACCAAATCATGACATATCAACACGAGAACTTAAATGGGTCGGGCTATCCGTATGGATTGGAGGACATCGATATTCCTATTGCGGCCAAAATTGTCGCTGTCGCTAATGTGTTCGATGTGATGACTACCCACCATCCATATCGTCAGGCGTGGTCGATCCCATATGCGTTATTAGAGTTAGAAAAGCTTGTGTATCAGGGATTGTTATCAAGAGAATGCGTCAACGCTTTACGTGATCATCAAGATTACTTAAAGCAAATCATCCATAAATACCCAGAGCATTATGCAGGCATGGGATTAATGTGAAAGTAGAGGAGTAAACCGTGAAGGGAATCAAATGTTGACTAGGAGGTCATTATAAATAATGCTGTATATGTATACAGTAACTCGTTTGGAGGTGAAGTATGTTGTGGGAAACCCTTGAAAGAGTAAACCGCTTACGCCAACAAGCACTTGCGAATGATGAATTCGTAGAGTCTGCAAAAGAACACGAAGAAGCTTTGCATGACCAAGAGCATTATTACCAACCTAAGAAGCGTTCAGCCAAAGACAGACAAGGTAAGAAGTCGCTGGCCGATATCTATAAAGAAGTAGAATTTGGCGCTGACGCTCGTCACTAATGTCATCAAACGGCTGCGGACCTCATCCACTTTTTCTCACCGCCGCAGCGTAATTCATCTTATGGGCAAGTGCCTATCACTTAGCCGCTTGCCCAATCGTCTCGAAACGTAAATTCCCCCTTCGTTTTGAATCCTGCTTCTTGAAGTCACTTGGTTATCTTCCTTATCGATAAGCAAGGAGCGCACTCGATCTGAATCACCGAGCCTTACCATCTTTTAAATTTATAAAATAATCAACTAATGATAATAATAATGGTTTGCATTTGTATCTGCCCTGTTATATAAAGCCAAGCTTATTAATCGTTTTGTTGAATAAAATAATGAAACGTAACGGATAGGTGAATGGGTTAATCACGCATTACCGATGCCGATAGTTAAATGGATTAGGTGAAGTAGGGATGTTAGAAGCCAAAGCTCTTCAGTTCAACATTAACGGAAAGTCTCTGTTGAAAGCATTTGATTTGACGTTTGAAACTGGAAAAACGTACGCGCTCGTTGGCCACAATGGTTCAGGAAAATCCACGCTTCTCAAGTTGTTAGCCCAGCAGCAGGCATACAGTGACGGTGATGTTTTGTTGCACGGCGACAATATTAATCATTTTTCCGCAAAAAAATTCGCACAACATATCGCATATCTACCCCAACACTTACCGATGACGGACAGTATTCTTAGCCGTGATTTGGTCAGTTTTGGTCGTTATCCATGGCATGGCTTGTTAGGGCGTTTAAGTGCAAAAGACAAAACCATAGTCGAAGAAGCGATGGAGATGACTGGAACGTTGAAATATGCTGATCGTTTAGTCGACACGCTTTCTGGTGGTGAGCGACAACGTGTGTGGCTGGCCATGCTACTTGCTCAAAAGACGGAATACTTGCTACTTGATGAGCCACTGTCGGCGCTCGATATTAGCCATCAGGTCGATATGCTTTCTTTGATCGCTAAGTTAAGTAGAGAGCTTGGATTAGGGGTCATCATTGTTCTGCATGGCATCAATTTAGCCGCTCGCTTCTGTGACCACATCGTAGCCCTACATCAAGGTGATTTGATTGCACAAGGTGATGTTCAACAAGTGTTCACTGAGCCCAAGCTGAAAGAAATATATGGCATTGAAATGCGTATTTCAGATCACCCCGCTGGATATCCAGTAGCAATGCCAAGCTAAGCGGAGTCGACAATGAACTGCATACTTCGTTTTTCTTGGTTAAAGCACGTAGCCTCCCTTACGGCTCTCTTTTTAACCTTCCCAGTTGATGCAACCTCGCAACGAGTTATGTCTGTCGATTGGACCCAAACTGAAACTATGTTGGCGCTTGGTGTTGTGCCTGTGGGAGTTGCGCAAGGGCAAGATTACGATGCTTGGGTAAAAGCGCCATTGTTGCCAGTGCAAACCAAAGATGTGGGTTTGAGAACGCAACCTAATATCGAACGTATTTATGAACTCAAGCCGGATCGTATTTTTATTGCGCCTTATTTCTCTGCTATGAAGGAGCGCCTTGCCGATATCGCGCCTGTGACTACCATCGATCTCTATGGTAAAGGCATTACGGATTGGTCGGTACTCACTCAATTTACCCGTACTTTTGGAAAGGAGTTGGGAAAAGAAGCGCAGGCGGAAACTCTAATAGCACAGTCTGAGGTGCAACTTTCCAAACTCAAGCAAACAATAGATGCAGATTCTGCTCCTTTATTGATGATTCAATTTATGGATACCAAGCACGTACGCGTTTTTGGTGAAAACAGTCTTTATTCTCAGGCGATTGCCAAGCTCGGTCTCTCTAATGCATGGAAAGAAGAAACCAACAGTTGGGGATTTAACATGGTTGGGATTGATAAATTGGCAGGAATCTCAGCACAGATCGTCATTGTAGAGCCACTTCCTCATGGAGGGGAGCAGCAACTCGCGAGTGATAAATTCTGGCAATACATTGTCGAGCAATCAGGCCACCCCGTTATGCGAGTCGCTCCCGTTTGGAGCTTTGGTTCGATGCCTTCTGCTGTTCGATTTGCGCACTTAGTGGCTGCAGAAAAAGAAAAGGAGCAACGTGAATGAAAACCGTTCCTTTGACGCTGGTGGTGTTACTTTCGGCACTTACTCTGTTTGTTGGTGTGGTTCATCTGCACAACACAGCGGCATTTCCGGTTGCGCTGAAAAGCCTTTGGCAACCAAATTTTCAATCGATAGATTCGGTTTTACTGCATTTTAGCTGGTGGCCGCGAGTTTTCACGACCATTATTTCGGGCGCAGGATTGGCGGTCGCTGGCGTATTGATGCAACAAGTCTTGCGTAATCCACTGGCTTCACCAACTACACTTGGTGTCGCAAGTGGTGCGAATTTTACCTTAATGTTGGCGACGTTATTCGCCCCTTGGTTGCTGGATTTTTCAGCCAACCTTGTTGCGTTGATTGGCGGTGTTACGTCTATGGCGCTGGTGATGTTGTTATCTTGGCGACGTGCTTTGTCTCCAACCGTTGTTGTGGTTTCCGGTCTGGTAATTAACTTGTATTTTGCTTCGCTAAGTACGGTCACTTTGATGATGAATACCGAGAAGCTTAATGGATTGATGATTTGGGGAGCAGGTTCTTTAGTTCAAAGTGGGTGGGATGACTTTCGCTATTTGGCCCCACGTGTCGCGATTGCCGGCCTGGTCGCATTTCTGTTTGCTAAGCCATTAACTTTATTGGAGTTATCGGAACAGGGAGCAAAAAGCTTAGGTGTATCTCTAGCAAAGCTAAGATTTGTATGCCTGGGTTTAGCGGTTTTGATTACCTCTTGGGTGGTGGCGACGGTTGGTATCATCGGTTTTATCGGTCTAGCTGCTCCGGCAATCACGCGTTTAATTGGTGTTCATCAGATCAAGCACAAGCTTTGGATATCGATGTTGATCGGCGCAATGTTATTGACATTGACCGATTTGGTTATTCAGCAATTACCCGGTCTAATGGCTAGCTTTATTCCTACGGGAGCTGCAACGGCTGCGCTTGGTGCTCCGCTCCTACTTTGGTTACTGCCGCGGTTGTCGCAAAAGACACAAGGGCATACCCAAACGGTGCTTACTCGACACTCCGAACGAGTCAATAAGCTGAATAAACACGCTATCGCATTTACCTTTCTGATTATTCTGGCGGGCGTGGTTCTTTTCAGTACGGTTTCTGTACAGAACCAAGGTTGGAGGTCTCTTTTCTCGACTAAAGAATGGCTATTTTTAGAATGGCGAACGCCAAGGCTCCTAGCGGCGGCGATTGCAGGTGCTATGTTGGCGATCGCAGGAACCATTATTCAACGCTTAAGTGGCAATCCAATGGCCAGCCCTGAAGTTATCGGTATCAGTTCTGGTACGGCAATGGGCCTAATTATTGCCATGTTTACTGGCGTTGGCGCGTCGGTGGTTACTTTATCGATAGGTGGTTTGATCGGCGCTTTACTTACGGTATTCGTAATCGTCTTACTGAATAGAAAATCCGGCTTCCAACCAGAGCGCATTTTGCTGACAGGCATTGCGATTACTGCGCTGATGAATGCGATACAAAGTTTTATTTTGGCTACCGGCGATCCACGTAGTTATCAGGCGTTAGCTTGGCTCTCTGGCTCTACTTATTACGTTTCTTTGGATACCTTGCTGCCTTTGGCCGTGTCGGCGTTGACCTTCATCTGCTTGAGCTTTGTGTGTGTTCGATGGTTGGATATTTTGCCAATTGGCGCTTCTTCTTCAAAGGCATTAGGACTAAATGTAGATCGCTCGCGTGCCATTCTGTTACTCCTTGTCGCTTGTCTCACTGTGAGTGCAACGTTGGTCGTTGGTCCCATCAGCTTCGTCGGTTTACTTGCGCCACATTTGGCACGTCTATTTGGATTTAATAAAGCATATCAACATATGTTGTGCGCGGCTTTAGTTGGCGCTGGCGTAATGCTGTTGGCAGATTGGCTAGGGAGACAAGTACTTTATCCTCAAGAGATACCCGCAGGTCTTATGGCCTCAATCATAGGGGGCATGTACCTAATGTGGGGGTTACGTCGTTTGTAAGAGTTTGAATCCATCGGGCAAGACGACGAACCCAAACAAAGACAACTGACAAGAATTCTATGACTGGGTGATCGCTCTCATCATCCACTAAGTAGTGCTCGCAAAACACATTCTGTGCTTTTGCATTTATGGAAAACAGTGGTTATGCCGGAACCAACCTCATCGTATTCGTGCGTTGATATTGTATATAAAAGGTTGGAAAGGTTGCCGACAAAAGGAGAAAATAATGAATCGGCAGTTTATGCTGACACCAGCGTCAATGGCTATTGCAATGGTGTTAGCTACCCCTCAAGTGCTTGCTCAAGAAGATGAAAACCTTGTTGTTATTGGCCTGCAAGAAGACAGTGCTGTTGGTCCCGACTTTAGCTATCTTGGCGCTAAGAGTCGCACTGCAACCAAAATGGATTTAGCGATCAATGAAACGCCTCGCGCGGTTTCTGTAGTGACTCGCGAACAAATGGATGATCGCGCATCCATCAGTGTTTCAGATGCGCTGCAATATACGCCAAGCATTCAAACCAACTACTTTGGTGAAGATAACAAGCAAGATTGGTTTATCATCCGAGGTTTCAAACAGGCAAACAGCGGCTTGTACCAAGATGGCACTCGTCTTTACTCATCAGGTTTTTACAGTTGGCAGATAGACCCATTTGCACTAGAGCGAGTAGAAGTGTTGCGCGGTGCAGCTTCTGTTCTTTATGGCCAAAACCCACCGGGTGGGGTGATCAACCTAGTAAGCAAACGCCCACAATTTGATGGTGGCTCTGGCCAGGTGTCTCTGGAATATGGCTCTGAAGATCGTAAGCAAATTTCGTTAGACGTGAACTCCGAAGTGAATGAAAAGCTCGCGGTCCGTGTTCAAGGTCTGGCGAGAAAAAATGGCACGCGTGTTGATGGCGTCGAGGCTGAGCGGTTCTTAATTGCTCCGTCACTGACTTACAAATTTACAGATATGTCGGAAATTACCTTGCTGACTAGCTACCAGAAAGATGACTCCGCCCCTTATCTGCAATTCTTACCTGTTGAGGGGACATTAAAGCCAAACAAAAATGGAAAGATCAGTGATAGCCTTGCAATAGGAAACACGGACTGGGAAACATTCGAGCGTGAACAGCTTTCTTTAGGCTACGAGTTCTCACACAGGTTTAACGACACTACGTCTTTTGTGCAGTCGACGCGTTACAGCCAAATGGACGTGAACCTGAGGCAGATGTACTCCTATGTGTATGCAGCAGACGTTCCGGGGCTAGGTCCATTGCTTGACCCGCTTAACGAGCGTAAGAGTATTTTACGTGCAGCGACCACAGAAGAGGGGTCATCAGACGCGTTTAATATTGATAACCGTCTGATACACAATATGGAATTGGGAAGTGTGGAACACAACCTCATGGTGGGAATTGATTACCAAATGGTGAGCATTGATGGCAAAGACTTTGCCAGTGATCCATTGGTCGCGGACGGTGACACTATCTTAACAACGCCAATTGGTATACTGCCTGACCCACGTTTTGATGTGTTTAACCCAAGTTATTCAGACAACGTTTGGTTACTTGACCCAACCACACTTCAACCGCTAACGGACGCAGATAAACAACGTACTAAGGTGGATAATGAACAGCTTGGTATCTATCTTCAAGATCACATGTTGATCAACGATAAATGGGCTGTGTTACTGGGGGCGCGTTATGACGATACGAGTAATGAAGTACATAACGTAACCACAGGCTCACGCACCAAAGTGGATAATGAAGAGTGGACGTTCAGCTTAGGTACTGCCTACATCACGGATTCTGGCTTTACGCCATACTTTAGTTACTCACAATACTTCGACCCAATCATTCAACAGGACAGTGCTGGCAAACCCGCTAAACCGGAAAGCGGTGATCAATTTGAAGTTGGTGTGAAATACCAGGCTCGTTCGTTTGATGGTTACTTTAACGTTGCCGCATATCAAGCGACTAAAGAGAACCTCGCTCGTATTTACCTCAACGAGCTGACTCAGATTGGTAAGGTAGAGAACAAAGGACTCGAATTAGAAGCGGTTGCTAACGTGACGCCGTCACTATCTCTACTTGGTAACATCGCTTATGTGGATTCGGAAATCAAAGAGGATGTAAATACATCTTGGGTTGGCAATACGCCGTCTCAAGTAGCAAACACGGTATCTTCTGCATGGGTACATTACCGTTTCCTTGAAGGAACTTTTGATGGTTTAGCTTTCGGGCTGGGTGCTCGATATACGGGTGAATCCTACGGTGACAACACTGAAACGTTGAAGGTCCCAGGCTATTTCTTGATGGACGCGACGGTAAGCTATCGTATTGGTGATTACAAACTTCAGGTGGCGGCGAAAAACCTAGCTGACAAAGAGTATGTCGCGACGTGTGACGGCTTCTGTTGGTATGGTGATCGCAGAAACGTGATTGCGAATCTTACCTACGATTGGTAAATCATCGAGAGCGAAACGAAAAGTCCCCCGAGCATACGGGGGATTTTTTTAGAAATCAGCTTTACGGACGTAGTGGGGGTTTTTGTATTTCTTCTCTGGTCCAAAACTAGAAACCACCAACTTGTTCCAAAGTGTTTTATCGAACTCTCCTTTAGGAATGGAAGGGTATAGTGTTTCTTCTTCTTCCCTTGCAAAGTTCATGTACTGCTTTTTCTTTATTTGGTTGTATTTCTTTGCGATTTGGTTGTGTTTTCTCACCCATTCGAGCTTATATTCACGCAACACGTTTTCGCCTTTTTCGGCGTCCATACGTGATAAGAAAAGGCGTTTATACGACACTTTTCTGTCGAGCATAGTACGCATTACCGTCTGGATATACTTACCATGATGAGTGATGGTGATATCTTTCTCGTCAATAGGCGTGATAAACCAGCTCTTCGGTAAAAAGCTCGGCTTCTTAAATTGCTTATTACGTTCCACTAGCACCTGATGAAGAACTAAATCAGATGTGCCGCGAAAGGTCTTTTGCCACTTAGCGATTCGTATCTGTAACGAACCTGGCAAGCGATAGATGTTAGTAAACTTATCTTGGTCCATGGACTTCTGTCATGAAATTAATATGCAATGTGAAAAATCCGCAAACACAAACCCACAAACGTCATAAACAGGTATTGTTTGAATAGGTTGAGTCGGTAGTTAGCGCGATTTTACAACGACCTTGCTGATAATAGCGAGGGGTTATGTCAATAATAGGTAAGAAATAAAGAAATTGTTTAGATTATGAATGAAAGTTTGCATCTAAGAAAAAGCCCGTTTCGATAAAACGGGCTTAACGTAAGTGCTCATGTGCGCTCTGAGCTGTTTAAACAGCTTCCTCGAACTGCTTATCGTCCTCTTCTTCAATTTGCTGAATATGGCGATTTGCTTGTTGAAGTTGGTACATTTGCGCGTAACGACCATTTTGCTTCAATAGTGCTTTATGGGTTCCGCTTTCTACCAAATCACCATGGTGTAGGACGATGATCTTATCGGCATCCAAAATGGTCGATAAACGGTGGGCAATCACCACAAGTGTCATGTCTTGGCGAAGTACTTCTAGACTCTTCTGAATCAACGCTTCGGTCCCCGAGTCGATGTTCGCAGTCGCTTCATCCAAAATAAGAATCTTTGGCTTCGCCACTAATACACGCGCGAGTGCAAGCAATTGTTTTTGGCCTGCCGAAAGATTGGTTTCACCTTGGCCAAGTTGCGTATCCAAGCCATTCGGATAACGACGAATCTGTTCAGCTAATCCGACTTTTTCAAGAGCATCCCAAATCTGAGCGTCTTCCATTGGTCTACCCAGAGATATATTTTCTCGCACGCTTGCAGGAAGGATGTGCGGATCTTGTTGAACCATGGCCACATCTTTACGAAGGACATCTTTACCTAACGACTTTAATGGACGCCCATCAATGAGCAGTTCACCGATCTCTGCTGGGTAGAAGCCCATTAGCAGGGACGCTAGGGTACTTTTGCCGCTTCCGGTATGACCAACAAGCGCAATAAAGTCTTGGTGGTTGGCCTTTAAAGAAATGTCCTTCAATACGTCTTGTTTTCCGTCGTAACTGAAAGTCAGGTGGTTAAGCTCAATTGATCCAGTTCTTAATGGCTGATGGTCATCACCGTAAGTTTGCTCTTTCGCATCGATCAATTCGAACACACGTTCACTTGATACGAGCGCTTGCTGAAGCAATGCCAATTGTTGAGTCATCTCAATTAAAGGTTCGGTAACGCGAGCAAGATAGCTGATGAACGCATAAAGCACACCCACACCAATCAGTTCGATACCGTTGAAACCAAAGATAGCCACCAAAGAGAGTAGGGCGAGGCCCGCTAACAAGTCCATTAATGGGCGTAATAAGTAGCCATTCAAACGAATCACCTTTTTAGAAGCAACCAAGTGCTGCTCGGTTAGGTCATTAAACTGTTTGTTAAAACGCGCTTCTTGTTGCATGAGCTGAACAACACTCATCCCTTGGATTGATTCGCTTAAATTCGCATTGATATCGGTGAGCAAATCGCGCATGTTGCGGTAGTTCTCGGTACTCAGCTGTTTAAATAGGTACATAAAGCCAACGACGATAGGCAGTAGTACCAACACAACCAGTGTTAACTTCCAACTCATGTAAGTCATTACGCCAAGCATGACTAAGATCATGACAACATTTTTCACCACCGTCGCGATAAGCAGTTCATAAAACTGCTGAAGCGATTCCGTATCGTTAGTGATGCGAGAAACCAGCTTCCCTGCAGGTGTGTAATCGAATGCTGATAGCGGTTGTTTGATGACACCAGAGAAAACTTGTTTACGAATGGTTTTTATCGTATTGGTTGCAACAATACTGAATTGTAGCGACTGAAAGTATTGGAAGGTCGCGGAGATGATTTGCAAAGCGATGTAACTAGCCGCGAGCGAAATTAAAATATCGCGCGAGTAGTCGCCTTTGGCAATATGTTCATCGATAAAGTATTGGATCAACCAAGGCCCACCGGCACTGGCTAACGCCGCAATAAACAGCAGAGAAAGCCCTTTAATCATTGGCTTTGGCTGAGACAATGGGTAAGACATTAACCGCTTAAATGTTGTTGATTGCTTCATGATTAGTCCTCCATTGCCTGTTCAAGTTTTTGGTACTGATACATTTCAGCGTACCAGCCTTGACGTTCAAGCAACGCTTTGTGCTGTCCGCGCTCTCCAATGTGACCGTGGTTTAGTACGATGATTTCTTCAGCCGCCTCTAGAGCCGTTAGACGGTGGGCAATGACAATCAGCGACTGGTCACGATAATAAGTTTCTAAGTTCTTAAGTATTTGATGTTCTGTGCGGCCATCTACTGCAGACAGTGCGTCATCCAACACGAGAACCTGAGCATTTAATAACATCGCACGAGCGATCGCGATACGTTGCTTTTGACCGCCAGAAAGGGTAATGCCTTTTTCGCCCACTTCGGTTTGGTAACCTTCGGGAAACTTTTCGATATCGTCATGGATGCACGCCAATTTTGCCGCGCGGTAGACTTCGTCTTTCGACGCATCTGGGTTACCCAAAGCGATGTTGTCGAAGATCGATTTAGAGAATAGGAAAGGACTTTGGTTAACGACGGCAAAACGATTTCGCCACTCAGGTAATACGCCATCTTTAATGTTGATGTCACCGAACTGAATCGTGCCATTATCCATATCATGTTGACGGAGCAAGAGAGTCAGCAGCGTTGATTTGCCACTACCAACCGGTCCCGCAATACCCAACATCTTTCCAGGTTCTAATGTGACGTATAAATCGGTTAGTGCGGCGGGTAAATTCTTAGACCAATGGAATTCATCAATTTTGATGTTCAATGGTAATGGCTGTTTACCTAACGATTTCTCACCACTGATGATCTCCGGTTGTTCATCGAAGATTTCTTGTAGGCGATTCCAGGCGGCAGAGCCACGCTCAAGGATATTAAACAAAAATGCAAAGGCCAGCATTGGCCAAATCATTAAGCCGAGATACATGGTAAATGCGGTTAAGTCCCCCAAAGTGATGTCGCCTTTATCTACCAAGTAAGCGCCAGAAGCCACACTTAGGAAGAATGACATACCAATGGTAATCTGAATGGCAGGATCAAAACGAGCATCCACTCTTGCAACTGCAATGTTCTTCGCGCCAGTATCATCAACTACGTCCTCGAAGCGTTGTTGCTCTTGGTTTTCTAATCCAAAAGCACGCAACATGCGAACGCCATTGAGAGATTCTTGCGTCATGTCTGACATGGAAGAGAAGGCTTCTTGGGCAATTTTAAAGCGTTTATGAAGAATACGAACAATGAAGAAGATAATTACCGCCAAGAATGGCATTGGTAACAACGCCATGACAGTGAGCTTCCAACTGACTTGAGTCACCATCACAATCAGTACTGCAATGCCAGTAATCAGTGAGTCAGCCGCCGTTAGTACGCCTTCACCAGCGGTCATCACGATATTACGCACGTCATTAGTGCCTCGGGCCATGAGGTCACCAGTTTTGAAACGCTCAAAGAAACGAGGAGGTTGAGTTGACAGGTGACGATACAGGCGATTACGCAAAATGGTCCCTAATTCCCAACTTGCGCCGAATAGCCATATACGCCAGAGTATTCGGCAGCCATATATCGCAAAAAACAACACGATAAGGCCTAATAACCACATGACTAAGGTACGGGTTTCTAGCGTGTTATCGACGACACCGTCAACGATAATACCAACCGCTTTGGGAGGAATTAATTGCAGGGCGGAAATGACAGCAAATAATAGGATTGAACCTACATAATGTTTCCACTTTTGTCGAAAATACCAACGCAACTGCCAGAATATTCGCATTTCGCCTCCTGCTTAAATGATTGAATTTATTATGGAACCATTATTGAGCGAAATGATGAGTTTACAAGCATAATTTTTGAGCGAAATAAAAAACAATACAATGTGTCGATTTTGTCATGGTGCATTGATTTAGAGCTTTATCTATCTCTGTAACGACCGGATGTAACAAAATATTGTGAAATTTATGTTAATGTTTGGTTTTGCGGGTTTCTGTCGTATAAAAGAGGGAATGCCTCAAAAGTAGGTCTCTTGAAGCCCATTTTAAGGCGTTTTAGCAGTCGTCAGTTTTAATCTCGTACTTTATTTGACCACCGGCTGTATGTGGGTAGTACACCTCAACATAGCAAAGGTGAAAGATGTCTACAGGCTTGTTAGCAAAACCGATGAGGAAATAGGGTTCATTTTCGTCTTCAACCCCATACCATCGATTGATCGTTAATTGCGGATCAAATCCGGCTAAATCATGAGCGGGAATCACATTCTTGATATAACCGTAATAACCAATCAAATCGTTCACACCATCATTGTCCAAGTCGATGTTTTTAAGATCACCTGAATCGACTTGCTCTTGAGATTGAATGACGGCTTTAGCGTACACCTGATTATTTGCTGTCATTAAAGCTTCACGTGCCCCATAAAGCACTGCGATTCTCGCATCCTTTTGAATGTCCAGAAACTTGGGGAATGCGACGACACTCAATACGCCAAGAATGACGATGCAAATCACTAATTCTATCAGTGTAAAACCTTTTGTATTACGCACAGCCAACCTCCAAATTTGCATTTTTATCGTCTGCTATTCTGGAGCAAAATTATGGCTGGGAGAGGATTGAAAAAGAATGAAGTTTTTGGATGAATAACATGGTTCTTGTTTATTAAACAAGTTGCTTAAAATTACAGAAGGAATTCATTCATTCTCACACAAAAAGTAAGTCTTCTCTCAATAAGAAGAGGTGAAACACACGTTGGAATAAGGTGTTGAAGATGATGTCCTCAATCGTGCACACCCTCTGATGAATTTGACATTTTTATCACTGATGTACCAGCGAAGTTTGTCATGGTAAATGAAATCGGCTTTTGGCGACGAGAGGTGGATTAGTTAGTGTCAGAAAGAACAAAATCGACAAACGTGCGATTTTTAAGGGAAAGCTGTTTTGAACGGTAAAGCAGGTGGATCGGCTTTGGCTTGGGAGTATGTTGATGGAGAATTTCCACCAATGCGCCAGATTGGATTTCTTGTTCAACTAAGATCTTTGGTTGCAGCAGAACGCCAGAGCCTTTTAACGCGGCAAACTTCAGTACATCACCGTTATTAGACGTTAATCGGGTGTTGCTGTTTCCAAAGGTATTAGAAGGCATGTTGACCACTTGTTGGCTTTCCCCTTGATGATAGTGAAAGCCTAAACAATGATGATGCTCTAAATCTTCAAGTAACTGGATAGGCTTATGCTGCTCAAGATAAGAGGGGGAAGCGCAATAAGTCATGTGGTATTCACCCAGCTTTCTTGCGACTAACGACGAATCGACCAATTCACCGATTCGAATAATCACGTCTGCTTCACTTCGATATGGGTCAATCAAATTGTTATCCAACATCAGCTCAACGTTCAAATCGGGAAATTCTGCTAAGAAGTCAGTCACGATGGGTGCAATGACCTTTTTGCCATAAGTGACAGGGCAGTTAACTTTTACCGTTCCGGTTGGACGGTTGATCAGCGTCTGGATCAGGTTCTCTGCGTTGGTGATGTCTTCAATAATGCGGTGGCACTCTTGATAGTAAAGCCTGCCAGCTTCGGTCAGGGATTGTTTGCGCGTGGTGCGATGAATCAGTTGTGTACCTAAGCGTTGCTCAAGAAAGCTCACGTGCTTGCCAACCATGGTCGGTGAAATATCAAAGTGGTGTGCGGCGTTACGAAAGCTGCCATGTTCGACCACGTAAGCAAAAACTTTCATGCTTGTTAATTTATCCATTGCACACCCATAGTTGATAAAGAAATAACTAAAGCAGAGTTTATCAATCAAACGGGGTTAATTACAGTGGGCGTATGATTAAGAATGGAGAAAGAGAGCCATCATGAGCGAGACGATTTTTGTTACCGCCGAACTGAAAATGAATGTCGATAAGCCAAGACAACAAGTGGTTGAAGCCATTGAACAATTTTGCCTTGATATGCAAAGTGAAGCGGGATGTTTGCAAGCAAATGCGACCTACGATTCTAAAGAGCCACTACATGTGATTCTTTGGGAGCGATATGAAAACCGCGCCGCGATTGAAGCGCATTTTGCTATGCCGCATACACAAGCGTTTATTGCGGCTGAAATGGTGGAGTTAGTCCAAGCATTCGAAACCCAAGCTCAATAGGAGAAGCGAACATGAAATGGGGCATTTTAGGCACAAGCTTTATCTCAGGTGTCATGGCTGAGGCAATCCAAGGCGATGACAAGAGTGAACTGTACGCGGTTGCTGGGCGTTCGGAACAGAACTTAAAGGCATTCGCTGAGCAATATGGCATCGAGAATACGTTCAACGATTACGATGCGTTGATTGCCGATGAGCAAGTCGACATTATTTATATCGCATTGCCAAATCACCTTCATCATGACTTTATCGTCAAAGCGGCAGAGCAGGGTAAAGCGATTCTTTGTGAGAAGTCACTTTCGGTAGATATGGAAAAAACCGAGTTGGCACTAAAAGCAGTTGAAACACACAAGGTATTCTTTGCTGAAGGTTTGATGTACTTGCATCACCCGTTGATCAGCGAGTTGGTTTCGGTGCTTACATCGGGAGAGATTGGTGAACTTCGCTCCATCCATACGTCTTATATTGCATCGATTGCACAGTTTGTGAATCCAGACAGTAAAGGTGCTTTGTATAACTTAGGTTGTTACCCAATGTCATTGGTGCATTTGGTGGTCAAAACCATGTTGGATGAACAAGCCTTTGGAAACCGTTCAATGACGACGATCGGTCGACGAGGTAACGATGGGAACATCTGTGAATCGAGTTTGATGATGCAATTCGGTGAGCAACAAACGGCGAGCGTACACACCGCAGAAGACCATGGATTGAAACACCAATTCACTATTCTGGGTAGTAAAGGCTGTATTACGTTAGACTCGAATCCATGGCTACCAACGCAAGAAAACCAGTTTAGTGTGGAAATTTACGAGACATCGAAGCGTGAAGTGTCTGTTTCGGCAGCTGGGGACGCTTTCTTCTATCAAGTGCGCAATATTCGCCAAGCGGTTGAAGAAGGGCGTACCTCGTTAGAAAACCCTTGTTCAACATGGGAAGACTCTCACCGTATTATGCAGCTACTGACCGAGTGGGAATCACTGGCTTCAAAGTAAGTCTGTACTTGAACCAATGAACATAAAAACGGCGCACTAAATCTAATGATCAGTGCGCTGTTTTTATTTTGGGTTTAGTCTGGATTAAATGCGATTATCGCCGGTGCTGAACGCAATGATTTGGCTGATCTCAGACAGGCTTCTGCCACTTTCTTGCTGCCATTGAACAAATGCTTTGTTGGTTGCATCGAGCGATTTTTTCGTATCTTTGCCACCTTCAATGATCTTGCAATTACGCAAGTAAGCCTCGACGTCGCTAGACAAGATAAAGGTATCAACGCCCATTTGGCGAAGTGTGTAAGGACCGGTATTTCCACCTAGGCGATTACCGCGTTTCTTCAAATACGCCCATAGCTCAGTGATTTTCTCTTGCGGCCAATCGGCAACCATTTTGCCAAACGAGCCGTATTCGATTTTTGCTTCGTGGATCATTCGAGCGTTGGCAGGGATCGACATGACTTTAGTGAGGTGGCGAATAATGCGTTTATCGGTTGCTTTGGTTTCCCATTGCTCGTCTGACAGCATCAACAGCGGCTCAATCTTAAATCCGAAGAACACTTCTTCAAAGTTCGGCCACTTGTTTCGAACCACGCTCCACGAAATACCACTTTGGAATACCTTCATCGAAAAAGCGGCCAGCCAACGGTCATCGGGAATCGCTGCCAGCTCTTCTTTGCTTAGTGGATGAGATAAAAGCGCTTCAAGTTGATCTTCACCACCTTTACGCTCGACAGCGCGCTGATAAATCGCGTCAAATTTTTCGATACTCATAAAAGAAGTTAGTCCTAGTTTATGTCGATAATTGCGAAACATACTACGCTTAAGTGGCTGAATCGTAAATTGATGGAGTGTCACAAATGAAGAAGGTCACATTAACGTTTGTCGGGGAAGGTTCGGATCGTATTGCGGAAAAATTCTATGCGTGGATGACGGACGGTGGGTTAGAAGACAGCATGATTGAGAATTTATCTGACCGTGAAATCTCAGTGGTCGGCATCAGTGATATGGATAATGAAACGCGTGATGTGGTGATCAATACGGAAATGAACTAACGAGTCGTCTTTCGTCAGCAAGTAGAATCAGATAAAACAAAGCCCTTCACTCGAAGGGCTTTGTTGCGCTTATAAGCATGGGATCTTAGTTGTTTACCAGCGTCAGCCCGCTTGGGAGTGCATCACCAAAGATACGCTTCGATTCGCTCTCAGATAGCTCTTTGACTTCTTCAACCAGCGATACCCAAGATTCAGGTACCTTACTTTGCTTCAACTTAGCCAGTACCTGATCACGGTAGTCGTCAGAGATATCAAATAGGCGGTCGCCCGTCTTACGACAAATCATTACGGCTGCGAAAGCGATCATTGGTTCTTTCTGCCAGTTCTGTTCAAGCAATTTAGGTAACCACTGTTCCGCTTGTTCACGAGGAATGACGTTATGCTGGCTGCCATACAAAGGCGTACGCGATGCCAAGCGACCCATTGCCCACCAGTGCGCTTGTTCGAACTGGTTATGGTTGATGGCTTTGCTCAAGAACCAAGTTGCCAATAGAACTTTGTCTTCGACTTCTAGGTGCTCAAGCGATGCCGCCAATCGAACCATGGATTCATAACCCATGTCTTGTGCCGCTTTGGCGGATTGTGGGTTTTTCATCGCACCAGGATGTAGGTATTTCGCGATATCCGCCAAGATGGTCTCTTGCTGCTCTTGGCTTAAACCACCTGCGATACGACGCCAGAATACCCACCAGTCAGTCCAACCTTGATGGTTCTTGAACTGAATGTTTTGTTGGTAGAGACCCCAAACTTGCTCAATGCGCCATGAGTCGGTTGGAGCGCCAAAGCCCGGACGCAATGCAAAGCCCGCCAAACGAAGCCAGTTTTTCTCGTGTTGTTCAGAACGACGGCGACGCTTACGACCTTGTGCAAAGGTATCGAACAGTTGACGTAGGGTAGTGAAATCCCACTCGTCACGTTTGCCAAGTTTCTTCTCAAGATCTTTGGCTAAGGTTTTGATCTCTTTGCTTTCTGCGCTTTTCTTGTTACCGCTGTAAAGGCGAGCGATCAGCTCCTTACATTCGTTCAGTTTAGGGTGAAGCTTAACTTGCTCGCTGTCATCGGTTTGCTTGTTACGAACTTCGAATTCTAGCTCCCAACGTTTGTTGTCGTCTTCTGCGCTGACACATTCCATCTTCAGCGTGCCGACTTCAGTCAACTGACACGCCAGTTGTACTTCTACTCGCTCTTTCTGGTTGGCTTGCAGTTCGGCACCTTCACCCTCGAGAGTAGTGATATAAGGTGGAAGAGGAGCAAACAAGTCAGGATCAACATCAACCATCACACCGTTTTGAATGGCGGTGTTATTGGTTAACGTGTCGTAGGTAGAAGTCAGCAGGTTAAAGCGAACAGGTTCACCTAGGGTAAGCGAGAAACGACGACCACTTAAGCGGATCTCGTGTCCTTCTTCTGTACCTTTTGCAAGCAAACAGAGCGCTTTGCCCATCTTGTTCTTTTCTTGAAGATGCAAGAAGTAAGAACGCGCTGCGCCACCACCAATTTTAAGTTGTGCGCCACGACGTGCTTTACCAAATGCAACGGCACCTAGTGCAACAGACCAATCTGGATGTGGGTTATCTAATACCGTAACCGGAGCGCCGCGCCAATCGGACAGTAGGGTAGTGACTCGCTCAGTCACAAGTTCACTGTTGAACACACCACCGTTAAGTAGCAAACCTACCGGAATGGCATTTTGTTTGTCGTCTTCGATGCCAAGAGCGGCACGAGCAACTTGTTGGTGCTGAGTTAAGAACTCGGCAACGTGCTTGCTTACCGCTGGGTCAGCAACGTATGGAAGACCAAACTCGACAACCGCGCTGCGGCGTTTGTCTGGTACTTCGCTGAAATCAGAAAGCGGGAAGAAGCCATCCAAAGCGATTTGGTGCACTTCTTGTTTGCTCAGCCCAATACTCTTTGTTCCGCCAAGAAGTTTCGATCCGCTGCCTAGCATGGTGATTTTTACTTCTTCAGGTGCACTCGCTGAAAGCAGGTTTTCTTTCGCCTTACGAGTTTGCTGAATCAGCTTAGTCAGGCTTGCAGCAGTGAGCTTCTTACTTTGGTTGAAGCGGCTCTCTGCAAGATGCGCTAATGCTAAGTCGAGGTTGTCACCGCCCAACATCAAGTGTTCGCCAACACCAATACGATCAAGGGCTAGTTCATCTTGAGAAGAGAAACTGGCTTCAATCAAGCTTAAGTCGGTGGTACCACCGCCCACATCGCACACTAGGATCAGTGGCAACTCTTTGAGCTCATCAGCTGCGGTTTGTTGGTGACGTGCGTACCAGTCGTAACATACGGCTTGTGGCTCTTCTAGCAGGACGATTTTCTTTAAACCTGCCAGCTCAGCCGCTTCGAGCGTTAGCTTACGAGCGGTTTCATCGAACGATGCTGGAACGGTCACAACCACATCTTGGTCTTCTAGCTTATTGCTAGGATGACGGTAGTTCCATGCTTGACGAATGTGGTTGAGGTAGCTTGCGCTGGCAATGACGGGGGAGACTTTATCCACGTCTTGCGCACCAGCCCAAGGAAGAATGTCAGAACTACGATCAACTGCTTGGTGCGATAGCCAGCTTTTAGCACTGGATACCTGACGTCCTTCCACCTTTGCGCCTAATTCACGAGCCCATTCACCCACGATCACATTACTAATGTCGCCAGAGACAGGTTCGTTTTCCCAAGGAAGTGTTAGGTCAGAAGGGGAGATTTGACCAACCGCAGGGTGATAGCGGAAAGAGGGCAGCAATGGTTTACGAACCACTTCACCCGGACCAATCAATTGGTCGATGTCGAATAGGGATACTTCGGATTGTTCAAGGTTGTCGGTGATTTCACAGTACGCCACCACAGTGTTTGTAGTGCCAAGGTCAATACCAACAAGAAAACGAGGAGATGCCATACAAACCTTCGTGTATTTAAAAACGGCACCCGATTGGATGCCGTTTGATTTCTATTTATTCTTCTTCGTTTGAGTTGCTTTTCGCGTCTTCGCGCACATCGAACTCAACATGCCATTTTTGACCGTTATCAGCTGCAATGGCTTCTAAGTAAAGCGTACCAAGCTCAGTGACGCGAGAGGCTAGGGTTACCGGAACCACTTCACCTTCACGACGACCTTCAGATACAGGCAGCGTTACTTGAATTTCTGGAAGCTCTTCAAGCTCTTCTGGTGCCCAGTAGTCTAGGTGAGTACCTGCTAGGTCATCACGACGAACCGTTGAGCCGAAGAATTGGAAGTTAACTGGCTGACCGATGATCAAACCAAACTCTTGGCTTGGTACGTCAACGCTTGAACCTTCTTCCATACCAAATGGTGCAACACAAAGTGCTTCCATTGGAGGTGCCATGCCCGGAATCGCTGGCATTGCACTTTCGATACCCACGTAGTACGCCGAAGCAATACCACCACGGATACGAACGCCTTGTCCACGACGCACAGAGCCGTAGTAAGCCGCACCGCTAGCAACTGCAAGGTCTAGATCCACACCTGTTAGACGCTTCGCCATTTCTGCATCTGCTTCAATTAACCATTCGTTGATAGTGTCTTCTAGACGAGTTGCTAGAAGTTTCGATTTCAGAACACCACCGTTGAATAGGATTGCCGTTGGCTTGATGAAGTCAACTGACTGTGCTGCATCCGCACCTGGCATACCAGGCATGTTAGCGAATGGGTTGAAATCTTGAGCTGCTGCTTCTGCGCCATTTCCTGAAGCAGAAAGAGCATTGGCTTGCTTAGACAAGAACGCTGCAATGTGACGAGTAATGCCTGCATCTTGTGCGTAAGGCAGACCCATTTGCGTTAGTGCACCACGGTTACGTTGAACAGGGTGGTCAGTAATCGCAACTTGAGGGAAGAAGCCGTCAACCAGTGTTTGTTGTACTTCTTCTTGAGTCAGTTCTGTTTTCAGCGTTGCGCCAAGCAGTTTGGAACCACGGCTTGGTACCACGATTGGCACTGACTGAAGTTCACTGTCGTTCAATAGTGCTTCTTTAGCATCGCGACATGCGTGCGTCATTGCCTGAACTTGCCATGGCTGTAGCTCTTTGCCTTCTTGCGCTAGCTTCATCTTCAAGCGGTACGCAAGCGCAAGGTCCATGTTGTCACCGCCAAGTAGGATGTGTTCACCTACCGCGATACGGTTCAGAGTTAGGTTACCGTCTTCTTCGGTTACTTCCACCAAAGAAAGGTCGGTTGTACCACCACCGATATCGACCACAAGCACGATGTCACCAACTTCAACTTCGTCGCGCCATTTGTCGTTGCTGTTATCGATCCAGTTGTAAAGCGCAGCTTGTGGCTCTTCTAACAGTGTTAGGTGCACAAAACCAACATTGCGTGCTGCTTCTGCAGTTAGATCGCGGGCAGCAGGATCAAAAGAAGCTGGTACCGTGATAGTCACGTCTTGATCGGCAAGGTTGTGATTTGGATTCGTGTGATTCCAAGCGTCTTTTAGGTGCTCTAGGTAAAGCTCTGTCGCGCGCAGAGGGGATACTTTTTCCACTTCTTCTGGGCTACCTGCTGGAAGGAAAGCATCACGACGGTTCACACCTGCGTGGCAAAGCCAAGATTTCGCACTTGCAACAAGGCGAATTGGCGTTTTCGAACCTAGGTTACGTGCAACTGCACCAACCAGAGCTTTTGGCTCACTCGACCACGGAAGAACGCGTGATTGCGGGTTCATTTCGTGCTCGTGTGGTTGGTAAAGGAAAGAGCCTAATTGGCTACGAGTTTCTACCGTACCCGGCGCAGTAAGCTGCGGGATAGGCATCACTTCAACGCGAGCGTCTTCGTTGTGTGTATCAACAAAAGACATCACACAGTGTGTTGTACCTAAGTCGATACCAACACTGAATTTAGGCGTCTGTTGAGTTTCAACAGACGCTTCTTGAGAATGGTTTTCTTGGTTCATGTGTTCCATTACAGCTCAACCTCAGCTGGAGCGATCACAGATGCATCGTAGTTCTCAGCCAGTTTAGGCAACGTCATTGATGTTGCTTTCCAACCTTTGTGAACTAGCGTGCCGTTGAATGGCGCGCTGCCTGTTACGTTGCCAGTTAGGCGGATTTCTTGTGGGTTGAAGCCTTCTTCAACCGTAATGCGAGTTTCTTCGTCTTCGTTACGAACGTGCGCTAGCGTCACGTAGTCGCTTAATACTTTTTGACCACCAGTGTGGATTACGCGAGCGGCTGCGCCAACTTCCTCATCAGAGAATGACGTTAGGTCTTCTTTTAGGAAGTCAATTAGACGAGCTTCTTGCTGCATGATAGAAAGCAGCTGCATTGCAGAGTCTGTAGATGCAGTAACAAGCTTAGATTCAACTTCTACAACACGCTCGACGACTTTCTCTACTTCCACGACTTTTTCTACTTCTACGATCTTCTCGACTGGCTTCTCAACCTCGACGATTTTCTCGACTGGTTTTTCTACCACTTTCTCGATCACTTTAGATTTGCGAGATACCGCGATTAGAAGAAGTAGAACACTCGAAGCCGCAAGGCCTGCGTGCAACATATCGAACGTTTGAGGAATTAGGTTCAAATCAATGTTCATGACATTTTTCTCTTTCTATTGATTTACTGGTGCTCAGTATTGGCTCATGTGTGTTTACTAAAAGGATCAGCTTTGCGACCTGCACCAAGTTTAGACATTAAAATGATGGTGGATGGTAGCATATTCAAGGCTTAAGACTGTAATAATTCGTGAATATACCGCATGATTAGCATGAAAAATCAACGATTAGATAGGGATGCAAACGTTGTTGCTTGATGTTTATCCACATGTGGCGCAGTATTTCCATCATTATCGAAGCTTTGCACGTAATTAACGTGGAACACTAAATGACATACAGCACGGCTCAACAGAGCATTCTCAAACGGTATTCCGCTTCTATTGTCGCTTTCATTGCGGTGCTTATCGTGACAGCGGCTATGGTTGGTGTTGCTTATAAAATCCAGCAGCGCTATACGATGACCATCTTCGATACCTTGGCGGATCGCCAAGCTGAATCTTTAAAATCTGCGGTAGAAAATGACCTTGAGTTTATCGGGGCAGGAGCGAATTTTTTTCACTCTGTCGATGACTCATACTGGTCACAATTTCCCTTGTATGCCAAACAAGTCGTTAATGGTTCCAAAAGCCTAGTTGGTCTGCAATGGATGGAGCGTGTTGACCCACAAGATCTCGATCGCTTCTTGGAAAAAACGCGTAAAACGTTCCCTGATTTTCATATCTTTACCGTGCCAAAAGATGGGCCTAAAACCAATGGCTACATCTTAAAAGATGGCGCTCCAGCGTTTATTGCAACCGACATTTACCCAAGAACGCCGCAGAACCTTTCTCTGCTTGGCTTCTATTCTTCGCGTTTGCGTTTTGAACTGATTCTAGATGACATTCTTACTCAGGGTAGAGCCAACATTTCCGATAAAGTGCGCTTGCTTCAAGATGGATACGATCAATCCCTCGATAAAACTGGATTGTTGGTCTATCACCCAGTGTTTAGCTACGACAACCACGAGCTTCTGGGCGTTGTCGTCGGTGTTGTTCGCAGCACTGTCTACTTCGACGAGTTGATCACCAAGACAGCGACAGAGCTTGATATGTCGATTAAGGTGGAAGATTTAGGCTTTGATGCATACGACGACCCATTGCTGTTTCAGAGCGATAATTGGAGTGACCTGAAAGGGAAAACTATTAGCCGCAAGATTCAACTACCCAATAGAGAATGGAAGGTAGAATTCAAGCTAACGGAATCCGTTTCTGCTTGGGAGCGCTCCGTGCTTTACGGGACAGGGATTGCGGGCTTGGTTATTGCACTTTTGATCAGTTATATCGTGAATCTACAGTCACGGGAAAAAGAGCGTTTAGCGGTCATGCTGGATAATAAAACGGTAGAACTAAAACGCATGGCAGAGTTAGACCCGTTGACTCAGTTACTCAATCGCCGCGTATTTAACGACAACTTACTGCATTATATTAATACTGGTGTTGCCTTTAGTTTGGTTGGCTTTGATATCGACCACTTTAAACGCATCAATGATAAGCACGGTCACTTAGCTGGTGATGAAGCTTTGCTCCATGTTACTCGATTGGTCAATGCGAATTTACTTGAAGGCGATCGCTTCTACCGAGCTGGCGGTGATGAATTCTGCATACTCTCTCGTTTAACCAATAAAGAAGAGTTGGCTGCTTATTTAGAGAAACTGCGTGGTATTGTCGCCAGCTCTCCTTTTGAATACGGGGCAACCCCTATTATCTGTTCTTTGAGCATTGGTGCAGCAGTGCATAAAGATGAAGATCCTGAGAGTTTGTTCCACAAAATGGACGTGCAGCTCTACCAAAGTAAGGAAAATGGCCGAAACTCAGTATCGATCGGTGATTAATTCAGCGAGCAAATTCGAGTTTTGAGATTGGTTACGGTAGAATCTCACGCTTTCAAATTTACGTTAGGAATCAAGACAAACTATGAACCATAACCGTATCGTCTGCTTCGATTTAGAAATGTGCTGCTGGAGTGAAAACGGCGTAGGTCGCACGGGTGAAATCATTGAAGTTGGTTTGGCTGAAATAGATTTGTCGAAAGGTGAAATCGTTAAGCGCGCTCAATACTACGTAAAGCCTGAACATGATGAAGTCTCATTGTTTTGCGCAGAATTAACTGGTATCACACCACGTAAAATTGAAAAGCAGGGCAGACCATTAGAGGAAGTGCTGAAGTCGATGCTGAAGAACTTTGGCGGTCGTAATAAGATCTATGCGTCTTGGGGACGTGATGACCTCATTTTGCTTGAAGAGTGCCAACAAAAAGGCATTGATGCGCCATTTACCGAGTTCATTAACCTAGCAACGTTGTACCGCATTCAAAATCGTCTTAAAGAAAAACGCATTGGTCATAAAGCCGCACAAGAGGCCAAAGGCATTGAGTGGGAAGGTCGCCAGCATTCTGGTTATGTGGATGCTTATAACTTGGCAAAACTAGCACTGACCATGCTTTAAAAGGCTGCTTTCATTAATCTTTCATAGGATTACAGTCTTCTCGTCATAAGCCAGTACTAAATTAGTTATTAATAGATAACAACAATGTTGGCTTGGCTCTGGAAGGAAAGGCGATTTGTTTAGGCTGAATCCAAGATAGAGACACAAAAAAACGCGCTCATGTAGCGCGTTTTTTATTGGTTCTTACTTATCCTGAGGCTGCTTTACTGAGATTGCAGCTTGGCTCGAATGAAGTCACTGTGGTCGACGTAGAGTAGCTCCGCTGTTTTGCGAATTACGGCATCTTCCAGTGGGTCAATTTCACCGTCAGCGTACGCCACTTCCCACATACTCTTAATCAATTCGTAGCGGGTTTCTTGTGACAGCTCACGCAGTTGAGACGTAAAGTCATAAAGGGAAGTCGACTCACTCGATCTGTTTTGAGCCTGATTCAGTAGGGTATCGGTCTCTTCATCCGTCAGGGAAAGTAATTTCATGATCAAAGAGCGTTTGGTCGCTTGCTCTCTTTCATCGATTTGATGGTCCGCACCAGCCACTTCGCAAAGCAAACAAGCTATCGCCATATTGGGTGACAGCGTGTTGGATTGGCTAAGGTCCGAGCCTTCTATAAGTTGTTTAAATAATGAAGTAAGCGAATTAAACATGTTGAGCACCAAGCTGTTATCTATTTATTTAAGATGGTAATGGTTTGAGCAAATCTCAAGGTCTTGATGAAATTTGATCAAGATCTCATACGATTGAGATGATATTTTCGCTCAATACAGTATTTGACCGTCAAAAAGCGGATTTATTCCTCAACCTTTGTCGGCGGGAAATATATCGAATCACCTTCGCCCGTTAAGATGCTGATATTATTTGGCTTTCCGTCTTCATCCAACCTCAGCTCGCCAATCGCACTTTGGTTCACGAGTCGATAAAAATTGTGGTTGCTTGGTGCGCGTTTAAAAATCTTTAAACGCTTACGTTTGGTAAACAAGTTCAATGGCGAGCGAGGGCTATACAGCAGGCGATCCATTGCATCACATGCGCTCAGTAGTTGCGCTGGAAACTGGTTCTTAATCCCACTACAAGTGATCTGATAGATGTTTGGACTATTACGGCGAAAACGCAATTTGATGTCATAGGCGAAAGAGTAGTGTACATCGCCAGAGAGAATCACGAAGTTAGTTGGGGTTTTGGTGTGAGTGAAAATACTGATCAAAGTATTCGCACTACCCGGATGCGCCATCCAGTTTTCCGCGTCTATCAGCAGCGGCTGACCAAAACTGGTCATGATGCGTTGCAGCGTCTCAATAAACTTCACACCAAACATAGGTGCAGCAGAAACGATGATCACTTTGTCTTGATGCATCAATTCTTGTTGGAATTCAATCAAGGCTTCCCAATCCATCAAGCCCGACGGTTTATTCATGCGTGATTCTGAACGCCAGCGGCGAGTACGCGTATCCAGTACCACCACTTTTGGAGAGGTATGAATCGTATAGTGCCAATCTTCAAACCGATAGAGGTACTTAATGAACTCGTCTTGAGATTCTGAAGTCAGCTCTTCAAAGTAACGGCGCGCATGCTCCATAAACGGGGCGTTAAATTTTTCTGGCGCGTTTCCCCAACCTTGGCACAGCCAATAGGCAATCAGGCTGTTGCCGATGATGCGATGCGAAAAGAGGTTCTCATTGGCTGCTTTTTCCCAGCCAACCGTTAGGTTCCAATCGTCGGTCACGTCATGGTCATCAAAAATCATGTAAGTAGGTACGTGAGCGAGCAAACGCTGAACTTTATCCAAGCCTTCGACAAACGCATCGATATGGACTTTCTCATCACGCCAATGTTGCTGCCATTTCGGCTCTAACGCTTTTCCGCCCGTTGTAAATTCTCTCTCCAATAAACGTTCACGATTGACTAACGTCCAAGGTACTGGAGACCAAACGAGCAAGTACATCGCAAACAGTTCGGCAAAGCTGATGAGATGGTTTTCGCATTCACGTGAACTGAAAATAGGGGTACCACGATGGGGAAAGAACTTGCTCAGTAAGCTTCCGTCGTCAACGTAGTGGGGCAGAATGTTATCTCGGCCATAAAAGCAATCTGGACTTTGATACAGTGCTTGCGTGTTTTTGATTGGTGCTTGATCGAACTCTTCATCAGGCAAGCCTAACAATTCGATCAATTGCTCAATCGCATCCAGCATTGGACCCGCTACATGATCGGCATAGATTTGGTCGCCGCTCATGATGAGCATATCAGGGCGGTCTTCTATCGGTTGGCTAGCGACTTTTACGTCCGCTTGGACAAGGCTATCTTTACTAAAGTGATGGGGATTACGGCAAGAACCGTGCAAGACATAATCGGCTTTCTCGCTGATTAGGAACTCGATACCTTGCGCTGCGTTTTTGTCTTCGCCATAGATAAGGTGGGGCATCAACTCGGTCAACAAACCGGATTGAGTATGGATTTGATAGCGCAATGCTTGATGGGTAGGAAACTCTCCTTGCAGCGTGAGCATACAAACCCAAGCGCGTTTACCAACTTGTAAGAGATGCTCTGCTAATACTGGTTGAGAGTAGTATTGTTCGCTCGTGTTTGCATCGCTGATTTCAACCAAGCCTTCGAGAGGTTGCGTTGTCACCAACCAAATATTCACTTCCTTCGCGGTGACCTTTCTTAAAATCGGACCGGCAATAATCAGGGGAAGAGAGGAAAGTTCGTTGGTATTGAGCGATGTTGGCAAAGTGGTTCCTTAATATTTTGAATCAGTATTCTGAATCTTCTTCGAGTATTTCGATAACTTGTGAGCTGCTAAGTTCATGTCCCATCAAAAACAAACCTAACATCGCATCGGCTTTAGAAGCATTGTCGCTGTCTTCATCGAGAATTTGTTGAAGGCGAGTGCGAATCAAGTCAATTTCATGATCAACAAAACCACGGCCTTCTTCGCCTTGATTATCTTCTGGCGCATTATCGAAATGCAAAAACAACATGTCACCGTCGAGCGTGGTGCTCTCTAAACGCTCTGGTAGCCATTCTTCACCCATCACGATATCGGGATCGCTACCATCAGGCAAATTGTTGATAAGGGAGATGAGTTCAGATGCTTTCACGATAAATTGCGGCTTTGGTCATTGGTTTTCTATTGTATCGGCGAATCTGGCAAAAATCTAAATCTCATTGCTGAGAGAAGAGATAATTTTGACCGTTTCGTGCTTGATTGCGTGCAGAGTAATCAACCAATGAAAAAGAGCTCGTTTCCGAGCTCTCAGATTGATGACGAACCCCACCTTTTTCGGTGGGGTTCTTTTTTATAAGCGACCGTAGGTCGCGATCGCGATATTTTTCGCTATACCAGATTTAATCTGTTCCAACTCTTAAACAAGTATTTAGAAGCTAATATTTGTCTTATTTGAGCCATATTGAACCCCATTTTTTGTAAATAACTCATTACTAGAGCTATCTTCTTGATGTTTTGAGCTGCGGCAGCTAACCAACACTGCATTTGCACTTTGCTTAGCCCACGGAAGCGGGCATAACGGTGCCCATGGTGCTGCTTAGCATCAGCGAAGCTTCTTTCTACCGTCTCACTTCTTCGTCTATACGTCTTCTTCCCATAGGGAGAGAGCCGCATTTGGTTCGCTCTCTCCACTGCATCTGTATAGATGTGTCTGGTGATGACTTTCTTCATGTTTTTACTTTGAGTACAGTCATTTCGCATTGGGCAGAGCACGCATTCTTTCGGGTCTGAGTGATACTCTCTATAAGCATCTCGTGACGTCGTTTTGTAGATAAGCGTTTGCCCATTTGGACATCGATAACTGTCACTCTCTTTGTGGTAGATAAAGTGCTTCTTCTTGAACGTGTTCTTTGTTCTTGATGGCCTACGGTAGCCGAACACACCTAAGATATTTCGGCGCTCTAATGACTCTGCCACGGGAGCGGTAAAATAGCCGGCATCGAGACCAACAGCTATAGGGTTAAGGTTGAACTGCTCTAGCGTGTAGTCCAGTCGTTCAATATAGGGTTGAGAGTCATTGATATTACCTGCCGTCGCATGAGTGTCGACGATGATCCCATGCAGACCATCGACGGTACGATGGTCAAGGTAGAAGAAGCCTTGTGGTTTATTGTCTCTCGTCATAAAACCACTTTCTGGGTCTGTAGTACTGACTTTCGTATTCTTTGTTTTAGGCTCGGATACTCGTGCCTTAAGCGACTTCTTTCCTTCTCGTTCTCGGTCTAATGCAACGTCTTCATCAAGCATGTCGAGGTAAGCACTGGCTCGAACGTCTCTGACCTCATTGGTGTGTTTATTTTTGTTAGCGTTTGCTTTGAGGTGAGTGCTGTCGGTAAAGAGTTGCTGCCCAGCGACCAAGCCTTTGGCCATAGCCTGCTCAACGATGTTGATAAAGATACGTTCGAATACGTCGGTATTATTGAAGCGGCGAATACGGTTTTGGCTCAGTGTTGAAGCATGGATAACCTTCTCCGTTAACGACATGCGCAAGAACCAACGATAGGCTACATTGACTTCAATCTCTTTAACGAGCTGTCGCTCGCTTTTGATTCCGAAGAGGTAGCCAATAAAAATGATTTTGAAAAGTCGAACAGGGTCAACAGGTGGTCGACCGTTATCTTGACAATAGAGGTGAGCGACTTGGTCCCGGATAAATTCGAAGTCTATGGCTTTATCAATTTTGCGGACTAAATGGCCTTTAGGAACTAACTGCTCCATCGTCACCATTTCAAATTCGTATTGTTGAGGAGAAGGATCTTGTAGCATATTGGAGTATCCACTTTTCGATACCCCTATTAGATCAAAGGTCTAGCCTGATGGCTAGACCTTTGTCAGCAGTCTGAGAGCTCGTTTCCGAGCTCTTTGTTAAAGGGGAGGCTGGGTTATTGGCAACTGCCTTCAAAAGTCCATAGCCAATAGTTGTCGAATGGATTCGCGCCCCAGTTGTCTTGTGAGGCGACAAAGTGATTGCCCCAGTATTTCACCGCCGTGCCCGCAGGGTAGTAATAGTACGGAGACCACTCTTCTAGGTCTGCACATTGATCTTGTGGAACCGGCTCTGGTTGTGGTGCTTCTAACTCTGCGCTCACTGCCACGTAAACGTCGGATGAGCCTTGAGTGTTCGCCGCTAGCACGTAGATATCAGCCCCTTTAATACCACTGAAACCGCAATACTCGTGGTTACCTTCATTAGTCGAAACGCAGTCGTAGTCAGAAAGTGTTGCTGGACGGTCGATTGCAACATACATGTCGACATTGCCGTAACCATTGTAAGTTTGCACCCAAACCTCATCAGCCGGAGACTGTCGCAAGACAAACTGTTGTTCGCCATTCGACGTGATTTCAACAGGTGTTGGCATATTGATCTTCAACTCTGTCGCCCCGTGCTCTGGCTCAGGATTCGGTGTTGGCGTTGGTTGAGCATCGCCACAGTTCATTACTTGCACACCAACTTCTGCGAATGCTGATGTTACCGCAGTGCCATCGTATCCAAGTTTTTGTGCCGCTTTACAAACGCCTTCCGCACCTTGTTGGAAGTTCGAGTTTGGTTGCCAGTAAAGCTGGTTGGCCGTTGCATAAGCAACAAACGCTTTCTTGATGTCCCAATTTGGGCTCATTGCCAAATGGTAGAAGGCTTTGTTGAAAATGCCTGAGCTGTGGTGAACATCGATGCCATTGTAGTATTCGTTTATATGGTCGATTGAGGAACCGTCATGGCTTGGGTTGATGAAGTAACGCATAGCGGGCGAGTATTTCATCACGTGTTCGCCCATCTTCCAATTAAAGCTGCCATGCACATATTGGCTAAGTGCTGCAGCGGCGACATCGGAAAAGGACTCATTCATTCCGCCCGACATACCACGATATTCCAACCCAGAGTTTTGCTCGGTAAAGCCATGGCTAACCTCATGAGCAATAACGTCCCACGTTGCCAGTGGGTACATTGAGTTATTGCCGTCACCAAAGGTCATTTGGCGACCATCCCAAAAAGCATTCCCATAGTTCGAACCGTAGTGAACACGCATTGTTAGCTTTTGACGAATAGGGCGAGCACCAATCCAATCTTGGTACATATCAAACACACGTTGACCAAAGTAGTGCGCGTCATTCATTGGAGCGTAGGCGCCATTTACTTCTCGATAGTTGTTCACGTTACAGTCAAAACGATGAACTTGACCACCCCATTGTTGGTTGTTCATGTTGAGTGTAATGACGTTTTCGCTGTCCATTTGGCAGTATTGATTAACTTGGAATCCACCAAACTTGGTGTTGGGACCAAAGTAGTAACGGCCGCTTTTGCGGTTGCCTCCCGGTCCTTCGGCTTCCAAAAACGCGATCCCATCCCATTGGTCGACGATCTCACCTGATTTTGCATCTACCAAAGTGATAGGGCGAGAAGGGCGGAAATTCTTAATCTGGATTGCATCGACTTTGTAAATCAATCGCGCGGTTTGTTGTTCATCTAACCAGACCATTAGCTCTGCCTGAGCGTCATCACTTGGCGATTTGCTTGCTGCGAGACCTTGACGGTTGCCCGTTGCGATCTCAATGGCTTGCTTGCCACTGATCATAGGTAGGGTTGAATCAATATCGCTCTCAATGCCGACAACAACATCACCATCGACAGGTTGAGCAAATCCTCGAGTAGAGAGATCGGCGACAACGGAGTGTCCGTAAACCGGTATGCCGTAATGGAGTTGCTGTTTGCGAACCAAAATTTGGTTACCGATTTCGACTCGATTGATGTCTCGATAACTCAGCTCAGTGTTCGCCGCGGAATAGGACGCTCGTTGTGTGTTATTGAGTGCCGTAGATAGATCCGTTTGTGAATGGTCCAGAATTTGTGCTGCATGTGAAGCAAAAGCGAAGGGCGCAAGCGTTAATAAAGTGACGTTTCGCATAGTTTACCTTTTTATTATGTGTATTTATTTGCATAAGAAATGCGAGTGCAGGGTAAAGATAATTAAGTAATATGTTTAAGTGCAATTAATTGAATATTTGACGTTAATTCAAAATAAATTTATAAATCGCTCAAGGTTTGTACTGTGATATGAGGGGAGATGTAGTCTTGTAGGAATTTTTAACCGATCTTAGACCAAAGTCAGATATACTCTTTGTGATTGAATACTGTCTCTAATTACAGCGACATAGGAGAGCTATGAAACACCTACTAGGAACATCGCTAGTCTGTTCAGGCTTATTGCTAAGCGGAGCCGCATTTGCTGAGTCGAAGCATGCTGAACAAGAGTGGGGCATTGCTGCGATGTACCGGACTGCTGCGATTCCTTTTTATACCGCTGACGATGACTCGACGGTAAGCACGTTTGTGCCAATGATGTTCTTTGAGAATGAGCACCTTTACATTGATGGCCTTGAAGGTGGCGTGTTCTTGTATGATGAGGGCGACTCAGATTGGCGTGCGAGTGCGATCATGCGCTTGCGCTTTGTTGACATACCTAAATCGGTTCAAAACGCTTTTGAGGGTGATCGCGTCGACTTCGGTGGCCAAATTCGTTACAACTTTGACGAGAACTGGCGCGCCGAATTCGAAGTGATGACGGATGACGAATTCCAATTTCATTCCAACTACCGTATCGCGGCTAACTATGAGTTAGGCGACTGGGAGTTGGAACCTTCTTTTACCATTCGTTATAAAGATGCCGATTTCAACAGTACTTATTATTCGTTTGATGAAGTAACGGGCGAGAAAATTGGTGCAGGTATTGATGCGAACTTAGGCATTAAAGCCCGATACCACGTCATTTCTAATTTGTACCTACTCGGTGAAACGAGCGTTACTCGTCTCGACAGCGAAGCGTACAATAGCCAAATCGTGGAAGACCGCTATCAGGGTGAAGTATTCGTTGGCTTTGGTTTCTTCAATGACAAAGGGAAGGCTCGTAAATCAGAGTTGAGCAACCGTCCGTATCTGCGTGTTGCACATGGTTGGGCAACGCCGTCCAATATTGGCGATATTTTCAAATTTAATGCCGAGAAGGACGAGTACAACAACCAGCTCACCTCATTATTCTACGGACACCCATTGACGGATGAAATCTTCGGTTTCCCAATTGATATCTACCTAACACCAGGTTTGGTTCACCATTGGTCATCTGAAGTTCAATCGTCCAGCACTGAATATGTGATGGCGATTAAGGCTTACTACACCTTTAATTGGCCAACCAAATGGCGTTTCGGCGTAGCAGAGGGTATGTCTTACATCGATAACATTACCTATATCGAAGGTACTGAGATGGAAGAGAAAGGTTACACAGCAAGTAATTTGCTGAACTATCTCGACTTCTCATTTGATGTGAATGTAGGCGATCTGTTTAACCAGAAAGATTGGGAAAACATGTGGGTCGGTTACTCATTACATCACCGAAGTGCTATCTTCGAGAGTGCTTCCCAGTTTGGCCGCATCAAAGGCGGCAGTAACTACAATACCATCTACTTCCAGTATGATTTTTAATCTCTGTTGAGAATTAATAAAAATAAGCCTCATCTTGACATGAGGCTTGTTTATTTTTTTAATTGGTAATTGTTCTTATTTCCATTCCTCTGTATTCGTATTTATTATCCATTCCATTTTAAAACTATTCTAATATTTAATTGAATTGACACCTCTCTGACCTATTAATATTTCATTCATATAAAACGTTGAAATGAAATATAAGATTGCATTTTGTCTTTTTTAATAATTGACTGTGGTCAAGATTATCACCCCTTAAATCTACAAGGATATTAATAGTGGCGGGTGGCCATGCCTTAGTTGCTCAAGGCTTGTGCTGTCTAGCTTAATTGATGGTTTTGTAGAAATGTTGCTTTGATTTGCCTTGTGTATTAATTAAAGCGAAATTAGATATTTTCAATGAATGCCTATTTTGAAAATACAATCTCTATGTCTTTTATTTCTAACGAGTGTTCTTTCCCCACTTAAAGCCATTAATTAAGCGCCACGACCAAATTCAAAAACGTAATTTAGGAAAAAACCATGAGTCAAAATGGTAAGTTTAATATTACTCGGCGTGATGCTTTAAAGGGTGGTTCTGCACTTGGCGCTCTAGCGCTAGCAGGAAACGCGCTTTCTCTCCCGTTTGCAACTAAAGCGGTTGCCAAAGAAACACCAGCAAAACCAAACGAAAAAATTGTCTGGTCGGCATGTACCGTAAACTGTGGTTCTCGTTGTCCGCTTCGTATGCACGTGGTCGACGGTGAAATCAAATGGGTAGAAACCGATAACACAGGTGATGATGTTTACAACCACAATCACCAAGTTCGCGCTTGTTTGCGTGGTCGCTCTATGCGTCGCCGTGTTTACTCGCCAGATCGTTTGAAATACCCACTTCTTCGCGTTGGTAAGCGTGGTGAAGGTAAGTTCAAACGCATCACTTGGGACGAAGCCTTTGACCTCATTGGTGATAACCTAAAACGCATCATTAAAGACCACGGTAATGATGCGGTGTACCTAAACTACGGTACAGGTACGCTTGGTGGCACAGTAACTAAGAGTTGGGATCCAAGCGCGACATTGGTTGCTCGTATGATGAACCTTTGTGGTGGTTACCTAAATCACTACGGTGACTACTCTGCAGCAAACATCGAATGTATGTCAGAGTACTTCTACGGTTCGTTCGTTGATAACAACTCGATTGACGATGTTCAAAATGCAGACCTATGTCTGATGTTTGGTAACAACCCAGCAGAAACCCGCATGTCGGGTGGTGGTCAGGTTCACAACTATGTGGATGCGAAAAATATTAGTCACACTCGCACGATTTGTATCGACCCTCGTTACACTGACACCGCAGCAGGCCGTGAAGACCAATGGATTCCTATCAAGCACGGTACAGATGCAGCTTTAATTGCAGCCATCGCCCATGTATTGATTACGGAAGACAAAGTCGATAAAGACTTCCTTGATCGCTACTGTGTGGGTTACGACCGTAAAACGCTTCCTGCATCAGCGCCAGAAAACGGCAGCTACAAAGATTACATCATGGGTACTGGCCCAGATGGCATCGAGAAGACCCCAGAGTGGGCGCAGCCTATCACGGGTATTCCTGCGGATGTGATTTTGAAACTTGCACGTGAAGTTGGCGATGCTAAACGCATTTACATTACCCAAGGCTGGGGTCTACAACGATCAGCAAATGGTGAGCAAGCGTGTAAAGCGGTAATGATGTTGTCATTGCTACGTGGTCAAGTTGGCTTGCAAGGTGGTGGTACTGGTGCTCGTGAGGGTAACCACTCATACCCATTCCAACGCTTCCCGAAAGTGCCAAACCCGATCAGCGCTTCTATCCCAATGTTCCTTTGGACAGACGCGATTTACCGCGGTACGGAAATGACAGATCTGACCGACGGCATTAAAGGCGTTCAGAAGCTACAAAACAACATCAAGTTCATCTGGAACTATGCAGGTAACTGTCTGATTAACCAACACTCAGATATCAACCGCACACACGAAATTCTTCTAGATGAAAAAGCGTGTGAAATGATTGTCGTGATCGATAACCACATGACGTCTTCTGCGAAGTATGCCGATATCGTATTACCAGACTGTACAACGTCAGAGCAATCGGATTTCTGTATGGATGGTGCAGCAGCGTCAATGCCTTACTTCATCTTTGCAAGCCAAGCGATTAAGCCTCGTTTCGAATGCAAACCTATCTACGACATCATGTCTGGTGTGGCGAAGCGCATGGGCGTGTTTGATGAGTTTACTGAAGGTCGCACTCAAGAAGAGTGGCTACAATGGATGTACGCTCAGACCGTTAAACAAAACAACGATCCAAACTTACCGTCTTACGATGAGATGAGAAAGCAGGGTATCTACAAGAAGCAGTTCGACCGTCCACACGTGGCATACGAAGACTTCCGCCGTGACCCAGAAGCGAACCCATTACCATCGCCATCGGGCAAGATTGAGATCTACTCAGAGACGTTAGCGAAAATCAACGAAGAATGGGAATTGGATGAAGATGAATCGATCAAGCCATTACCAGAATACGTTTCGACCTTTAATGGCTGGGATTCTCCTGATCGTAAAGAGTACCCACTTCAGCTAACGGGTTTCCACTACAAAGCTCGTGCGCACTCTACGTACGGTAACGTCGACATCCTAAAAGCAGCGGCACCACAGGAACTTTGGATTAACCCGATTGATGCAGCGTCACGCAACATCGACAACGGTGACTTGGTTAGCGTGCGTAGCAAGTTTGGTGAAATGAACGTTCGCGTAAAAGTGACCCCACGCATCATGCCACACGTAGTTGGCTTAGGTGAGGGCGCATGGTACTCACCAAATGGTAAAGGTGTTGACCAAGCGGGTTCAATCAACGTACTGACGACACAACGTCCAAGCCCGTTGGCAAAATCAAACCCGAGCCATACCAACCTCGTTGAAGTGACGCTAATTAAGAAAATGGGGGCTAAATAATGAGCACAGCGAAGCAGTATGGCTTTTACATTGATTCAAGCAAATGTACTGGCTGCAAAACATGTCAGCTCTCTTGTAAAGACAACAAAGATCTGGGTATCGACCGTAACTTCCGTCGTGTTTACGAATACGTAGGCGGCAACTGGACGGAAGAAAACGGCGCGTTCCGTCAAAACGTGTTCGCGTACTACCTATCGATCTCTTGTAACCACTGTACTAACCCTGCGTGTACCAAGGTTTGTCCATCAGGTGCAATGCACAAGCGTGAAGAAGACGGCTTTGTTGTTGTCGATGAAAGCGTGTGTATCGGCTGTAAATCTTGTCACATGGCATGCCCATACGGCGCACCTCAATACAGCGAAGAAAAAGGTCACATGACCAAGTGTGATGGCTGTTACGAACGTGTCGCAGAAGGTTTAATGCCAATCTGTGTGGACAGCTGTCCATTGCGTGCGATTGAGTTTGGTCCAATTGATGAGCTACGCGCGAAATACGGTTCAAACGCGGATGTGGCACCACTGCCAGATTCTCGCATTACGAGCCCGAACCTGATCGTGAAGCTAAATCCAAATGGTCGCCCAACTAATGATCGCACTGGTTTCCTACAGAATCCAAGAGAGGTGAAATAATGTTATACGAAGCACCATTAGTTGCCTTTACGGTTCTTGCTCAAACAGCGGTTGGCGCGCACTTAACGGTTAATGCGTTCGAGAAGTTCGGTAAGCCACCACGCGTGACAGAACCTCGTATGAACATCGCTCGTTTCGCTATTTTGGTCGTGATGGGGCTGGGTTTCTTGTTCTCAACCACTCACTTAGGTAGCCCACTTCGTGCCTTCAACGCATTAAACCGTGTTGGTAGTGCGGCGCTATCTAACGAGATCTTAACGGGTGCAAGCTTTCTGTCTCTAGCGGGTTTGTACTGGTTGCTGACGATTCTAAAAATCGGCAGCGAAGGCGTTCGCAAAATCGTGAACTGGTTGTCTATCGCGGTTGGCGTGATTTTCATGTTCGCGATGGCGAATGTTTACCAAATCGAAACGGTACCAGCATGGTACTCACCAATGACAACGGTTGCGTTTTGGTTCACGGCCGTGACTTCGGGTCTGATGTTTGGTTACACTCTGATCAACGTATTGGACGTGACGGCTGAGAAAACTAATCGTCGCCTAATGTGGGCTGGCGTAAGTCTGATTGCGCTGAACCTAGCGTTCTCAGTAATGCAGACGATTTACTTTGCAGGTATCTCAACGGCGATTCACAGTGGCTTGGATCAAATCACCATGTTATCTGGCTATGTTGCCGGTCATGTGTTGTTGCTTGTAGTTGCTGCTGCTCTTTGGGTATTCGCTGAGTTGTTTACCGCAGAAGGTCGTCAGAAGAACTTGCTGGTTATCGTGGCATTCATTGCCTTGTTCGTTGCGGAGATTCTGGGTCGCAACGTGTTCTACGGCATGCACTTTACATCTGGTTTGTACTAATCGCCGTTATTTGTACTGATAACCATTAATAGAGTGGGGCGAGTGTTCGTCCCACCTCTTTTTCGTTTTACTTAATCGAAGAATAAAAACACCAGTCATCAAAGGTACTTCATGCAAATTTCTCAACTTGAACCACAAGATACCAGCATCGTTCTTAAGCTGTTTGGTGCACTGTTTTACTACCAGCCCAAAGATTACCCAGCAGCAAATCTCGATACGTTGCTGAGCAATACTGATACGCCAATCGAAGCGCTTAATGACATGTTACGCAGCTTTCAAAACGAGAGCGAAGAGGCACTGCAAATGGAGCACGATCGCATGTTTGCCGGTATTGGTGAGATGCCAGCGCCACCTTGGGGGTCGGCTTATCTAGATAAAGAAGCAGTGTTGTTTGGTGAATCAACCATTGAATATCGTTACTTCTTGCAGCGTTGTGGTTTTGCTTTGGAGTCTGACCAACGTGAGCCAGAAGACCAGATCGGCTTGATGCTGATGGTGTTAGGCATGTTGATTGAAACTGACCAACAAAAACTGGCGGCTGAAATGTTGCGCGAGCACTTGATGACATGGTTTGGTTTTTTCAACAAACGCTTCAAAAAAGCAGTGAGTCTCACGCCTTACTCAAAACTGTCGAACCTTACTGAAGAATTACTTCAATCCTTGAGTGAGCAATACCAAGTCGTTGTGCCAGCAAAGAGAGATTACTCGGATGCGCCAGTCTGAATCGGTTGATCTAAGTAAGCGACGTCTGTTTTCGTTTCGTCGTGCGCCAGTAGAGCAAGCTCAAGATCCTCGTGTTAAAGCGAGACCGCCGTATGCGGTGGAAGAGTCTATGTTCACTCGGCTTTGTGATGGATGCGGAAAGTGCGCTTCTGCATGTCCGAGCCAAATCATAGAAATGGTTGATGGCGTTGCCGCGTTAGACATCAGTTACTCGGCATGTGATTTATGCGGCGCGTGTAAGTCGGCGTGCCCTACATTGGCGCTTTCTAACCAAACAGAGTCTACAGGCTTGATAGCAACTATTTCGAACAGCTGCGAAAACTTATACGGTTATTGCGGCAGTTGCGAGGACAGTTGCCCATATGATGCTTTGCAATGGCAAGATGATATCAAACCTAAAATTGACGCCGCCAAATGCAAAGGTTGCGGACAATGCGCGCAAAGCTGCTACAACAGCATGATCAGCTTTGGATTAAAACGATAAAAAAGGGATTGGCGCGAACCAATCCCTTTTTGCTTGTATTCAATTCTATTCAATCTTACGCCAAAGTTGCCAATTGGCTTTGCGCGTCTGAAATGCCTTTTGCCGCTGCGTCTTCGCCCATGTTTAGCGCTTCTGCGTAAACAAACTCCACATCCGTGATACCAACAAAGCCCAATACTGTGCGTAGGTATGGTGTCATGCTGTCGGTTGGTGAATCTTTATGAAGACCGCCACGAGTCGTGACGACGATTGCTTTTTTACCTTCAATCAGACCTTGAACGCCGTTTTCTGTGTATTTGAATGTCACGCCTGCACGAGCAATCAAATCAATCCAGTTTTTCAGCTGAGTTGGAATCGTGAAGTTGTACATTGGTGCTGCAATTACCAAAGTATCCGCTGCTTTGATTTCTTCAATCAAGGTATCTGATAGGTTAACAACTGCTTGTTGCTTTTGTGAAAGATCTTCTGTTGCACGAAGTGCTGTCGCAACTGAAAAGTCTAAAACTGGCAGTGGATTTGCAGCTAAGTCACGAACCGTTAGCTTATCTTGGTCTACATTTTTGATGAAGTCTTCAACCAGTTTGTTTGATTGAGAGTAATCGCCAAGGATGCTTGATTTAAGAGCTAGTACACGAGACATATGGATTTCCTTTAATAAGTGCTTTCGGCTATGTGATGCATTATAGGCAATGCGCATCGACTCAAAACCCGATGGATTCGCTTAAGTTGTTCGAAAAAATTGAATGATTGCTTGAAGCTGCTTTCCGTTATCTTGTTCTAGCCCTTATGTGCTACAATCCGCGCAGTTTTATGTAATGAAAAGAATAGGAAACGCTTTGACTTCGTCACAGCCCCCAAAAAAGAATCCCGCTGAAGAGCAAGCGGCACCGTCAAATGGTGCGCAAAATGCCAAAGCGAAGCAGGCTAATGCATCTCAAGCACAAGCTTCTCAGAATGCAGCGCCTCAGGCTCAAGTAAATAACGCCGCGTCACTACGCAAGGCACTTAACCAGTGCATGATGCGTGACCGCTTCCGTTTGAGTAAAAGAATTTCTGGTGCAAGCAAAATCAAAAAAGACGCAGCGCGTAACGCCGTGTTTGATGAAATCGCATTAGACATCGCCAAATCCATGATGGTTGTGGAGCAACGTAGTAGCTACAAACCAACGATTGAATACCCTGAAATCCTGCCAGTCAGCCAAAAACGCGACGACATTGCGAAAGCGATCGAAGAAAACCAAGTGGTTATCGTTGCGGGTGAAACTGGTTCAGGTAAAACCACTCAGCTACCAAAAATCTGTGCTGAGCTTGGTCGCGGTAAGTTCGGTCTGATTGGTCATACTCAGCCTCGTCGTCTTGCGGCGCGTTCGGTGGCGAACCGTATTGCCGAAGAGATGGAAACTAAGCTTGGTGAGTTTGTTGGTTACAAGGTTCGATTCAACGATCAGATCTCTGAAAATACCCAAATCAAATTGATGACGGACGGTATCTTGCTGGCTGAAATTCAGCACGATCGTTTCTTGAATCAATACGACACCATCATTATCGATGAAGCGCACGAGCGCAGCCTGAACATCGATTTCATCTTGGGTTACTTGAAGGAGTTGCTGCCGCGTCGTCCTGATTTGAAAGTGATCATTACGTCGGCAACCATCGACCCAGAGCGTTTTTCAAAACACTTCAACAATGCACCAATCATTGAAGTGTCAGGTCGTACTTACCCAGTAGAAACGCGTTACCGCCCACTAAGTGGTGGTGATGACAACGATCGTGACCAGCTTGAAGGCATTTTCGAAGCGGTAGATGAACTGTGCGATGAAGGCTTAGGTGACATCCTGATCTTCATGAACGGTGAGCGTGAAATCCGTGATACCGCTGATGCACTGTCTAAACGTAACCTGAAGAGCACGGAAATTGTGCCGCTTTACGCGCGTTTGTCGGCGGGTGAACAGAACAAGATTTTCCAACCTCATGCAGGTCGTCGCATTGTACTGGCAACCAACGTAGCAGAAACCTCGTTGACGGTTCCGGGCATCAAGTACGTTATCGACCCAGGTACGGCGCGTATCAGCCGTTACAGTTACCGTACCAAGGTTCAGCGTCTTCCAATCGAGCCAGTTTCTCAGGCGAGTGCAAACCAGCGTAAAGGTCGTTGTGGTCGTGTGGAAGAGGGTATCTGTATCCGTCTGTACTCAGAGGAAGATTTTGAGTCACGCCCGGAGTTTACCGATCCTGAGATCCTGCGTACCAACCTAGCGTCGGTTATCTTGCAGATGACTGCACTTGGTTTGGGTGACATTCAAGCCTTCCCATTTGTCGAAGCGCCAGACAAACGTAACATCCAAGACGGTGTTCGTTTGCTGGAAGAGCTTGGTGCGATTAACGCAGAAGCGAAACCGTCCGATTCTCAAGGTAGCAAGAAACGCCTGACCAGTATTGGCCGTCAACTTGCCCGCCTTCCAATCGATCCACGTTTAGCGCGTATGGTATTGGAAGCTCCAAAACAAGGCGCGTTGAAAGAAGTCATGGTTATCGCAGCGGCATTGTCGATTCAAGACCCGCGCGAGCGTCCAAGTGACAAGCAGCAATCATCAGATGACAAGCACAAACGCTTCTTCCATGAAGAATCAGACTTCCTGACGTTGGTGAACTTGTGGGACTACATCCAGAAGCAGCAAAAAGCGCTGACGGGTAACCAATTCCGCAAACAGTGTAAGCAAGATTACTTGAACTACTTGCGCGTTCGTGAGTGGCAAGATGTGTACTTCCAAATTCACCAATCCATGCGTGAAATGGAATTTAAACTTAACGATGAGCCTGCGTCTTATCATGGCGTTCATAGTTCTATTCTTGTGGGTTTGTTGTCGCACATCGGTATGAAAGACCAAGAGAAGAATGAATATCAAGGTGCGCGTAACGCTCGTTTCCATATCTTCCCTGCATCAGGCCTATTCAAGAAACAGCCCAAGTGGATCATGTCTGCTGAGCTGGTGGAAACCTCAAAACTTTGGGGTCGCATCATCGCTAAGATTCAGCCTGAGTGGATTGAACCATTAGCGAAGCACCTGATTAAGCGGAGCTACAGCGAGCCACATTGGTCGAAGAAACGCGCAGCAGTCTTGGCACACGAAAAAGTGATGCTTTACGGGGTACCGATTGTTCCTAACCGTTTGGTGAACTACGGAAGTATCGATCCAACGGTGAGCCGTGAGATCTTTATCCGTAGCGCGTTGGTAGAAGGTGAATGGGATACCAAACACGCGTTCTTTAAGCAAAACCGCAAACTTCTGCAAGAGGTGGAAGAGCTTGAGCATAAATCTCGTCGCCGCGATATTTTGGTGGACGACGATGAGTTGTTTGATTTCTATGACCAACGTGTGGGTACGGAAGTCGTTTCTGGTAAGCACTTCGATACATGGTGGAAGAAGGCATCGAAAGAGAACAAAGAGCTGCTGAACTTCGAAAAAGAGATGCTGTTCAAAGGCGATGCTAGCCACGTAACCGATTTGGATTACCCGAACTTCTGGCACCAAAACAACCTAAAACTTAAGCTGAGCTACCAGTTTGAACCGGGTGAAGACAGCGACGGTGTGACGGTACACTTACCGCTGCCGATCCTTAACCAAGTTGAGCCTGCGGGCTTTGACTGGCAGATCCCTGGTCTGCGCCATGAGCTTGTGGTGAGCTTGATTAAATCGCTGCCGAAGACGATTCGTAAGAACTTTGTTCCTGCACCAAACTATGCTGATGCCTTCTTAGCTCGCTCGACGCCGATGGAAGCACCTTTATTAGATTCGCTTGAAAAAGAGCTTCGTCGAATGACCGGGGTGGAAGTTCTGCGCGAAGATTGGAATATGGATCAAATTCCGGAGCACTTGAAGGTGACTTTCCGCGCGGTTGACCATAGAAATCGCAAGTTGAAGGAAAATAGCGACCTTCATGCGTTGAAAGAAAGCCTGAAAGACAAAGTTCAAGAAACGCTGTCTAAAGTCGCCGATGATGACATTGAGCAGCAAGGCTTACATACTTGGAGCTTTGGTGAACTGCCTAAGGTATATCAACAAAAACGCGGTGGTTACGACGTTAAAGCGTACCCGGCGATTGTGGATTCCAAAGACAGTGTAGAAATCAGACTGTACGAAACTGAATACGAACAGGTGACGGCTATGCAAGCGGGTCAGCGTCGTCTGATCTTGTTAAACGTGCCGTCGCCAATCAAATACCTGCACTCTAACTTGCCAAACAAGTCGAAGCTGGGTCTGTACTTTAACCCTTACGGGAAAGTGCTTGATCTGATTGATGACTGTATCGCATGTGGTGTCGATAAGCTTATTGAAGAGCAGGGTGGTTTGGTTTGGGAACCAGAGAAATTTGATGCATTGAAAGAACACGTTCGTGCAGAACTTGGCGACACCGTTGTGGATATTGCACAACAAGTCGAAACGATTCTAACGACCGCTTTCAATATCAATAAGAAGTTGAAAGGCAAAGTGGATTTCACCATGGCATTTGCGTTGTCTGATATCAAAGCGCAAGTGGAAGGTTTGATTTTCAAAGGCTTCGCAACAGAGTGTGGTTGGAAGCGTCTTCCGGACATTCTGCGTTACATGCGTGCGATTGAACGTCGTATGGAGAAGCTACCGATCGACCCAAACAAAGACCGTTTGCACATGTTGAGAATCGAGTCAGTGGCGAGTGATTACAAAGAGCTACTGAATAAGATTCCGAAAGGCATGGTGATTCCAGAAAACGTGAAAGAAGTACGTTGGATGATCGAAGAGCTTCGAGTAAGCCTTTTTGCTCAACAATTAGGCACTCCGTATCCGGTTTCTGATAAACGAGTCAAAAATGCGATTGATGCTTGCTAAACGCTAAGTACAATAGCGACAGTTTTTCTTGTGAGGTTCCTTGCGTGAACAATCGTTTGTCCATTTTAGGGAACTATTGGTACAGTATTTGCAAGGAATTACTCACAAGTTAATTTAAGTCACAAGGGAGGCAATGATTCGCCTCCCTTGTGTTTGCAGTACCAACCTCTGCGACAGTGCAGACGTGGGTAATAATAAAGAGTAAAGGTTGATGATGAAGAAAACTCTATTGGCAGTAGCACTTCTAAGTGCTTCTTCTGCAGCAATGGCAGATTCATGGATTTATGGTGGTGCTTCTGTTGGTCAGTCTGACTACAAAGGCGAAACAGACACTTCATACTCTGTACATGTAGGTACAGGTATTCTGCCAATCATCGGTATCGAAGCAGGTGTTACTCAGCACGGTAAGTTCAAGATCGCAGGTCAAGAAACTAAGCTTACTTCTTACTACGCAGCGCTTAAGCCAAGCATCGACTTCGGTCCACTGCACGTTTATGCGAAAGGTGGTATCCACCAGTGGGATAAGAAAGTTTCTGGCGGTAAAGACGACGATGATGTGGATCTAATGTACGGTGTAGGCGCTGAATACTTCATTTTTGGTCCAATGTCTGTTGGCGCAAGCTACATGAACTACACTGCGGGTAAAGACGACATCGGTACGTTCTCCCTAAACGCGACACTGCATTTCCTATAATCATCGACATTTTGACGATTGATTTGATAAACACCGGCAACATGCCGGTGTTTTTTTGTCTTTAAATCACACAAATCGACATTGAGCATAAATAATTCACTCCTTGTTCTTAAAACCCAGCACTTTTTGAATATAGTATTTATCTAGATACATAAGGAACGCGATGCAGTTCGCGTAATGTTCCGTTCCGGAATTAAACAGGAAAGGTATAACTATGAAAACAAAACTCTCGTTATTGGCTTTGGCGCTATGCTCAACATCTGCACTTGCTGACTCTTGGCTTTATGCTGGTGGTCAAATTGGTCAATCAGACATCGATAGCGAAAACGACACCACTTATGGCATTCATGTCGGTACGGGGATCTTGCCGCTGATTGGTATTGAAGTGGGCTATTTCAACCATGGCCAAGTGGATTTAAATCTTGCTGGTAACCGAGGTGATGTGGATTTCTCTTCCTTCTACTTAGCTGCAAAGCCAAGTATCGACTTTGGTCCTCTGCACGTTTACGCGAAGGGTGGTATTAACGCGTTTAACGTCGAATACAATGGTAATCTGAGCAGCTTGGACAAAGACGATGGCGTGTCTTACATGTACGGTGTTGGCGCGGAATACTTCTTGTTAGACAACATTTCTGTCGGTGCAAGTTATCAAGCGTTTGGTGTTGATATCGATGGGGACAGCGATACAGTAAGTAGCATCACAGGTAACGTGACGTTCCACTTCTTATAATATGGCTTCAGACTGAGTCGTTCGAATCGTAAGATTTGAATAGGAATAATGAGAAAAGCCCGCCGTTATTTTGAATAAAGTAACGGCGGGCTTTTTGTTTAGTCCTGAATCGGATTAGGTCGGCATTGTATGTTGGTGAGAGGGACAAACTTGTCGTCTTTCTCGTAGTAAACACCGCAATCTTCACCGCGCAATTGCAAGGTATATTGATCGGGTAACTCAGTTTCTGCTCCATTCAATGGCATGTTGTGCTTCTCCATTAACTGGCCTGACACAATCAATAAGTGTGAGTTGGTCTCAAATGTGTTGGACGCAATCTTCGTTGGTGCTTGCGTTCCTTGAATCGTATTGATCGTCCGCTGGATTTCACTCACCGTATCCGCTGAAGTTTTAATACTCAATGCATTGACGATGTCACTGTTGCTCGATGATGAGCACCCCATCAGGGCAAGGCTAAGTCCAGCTCCAGTGAGTAAGGTCATTGTTTTAGTTAATTTTGACATGAATCGCCTCTTGTCGAAGTGGGTCAATCTCTTGAGTCAGTGGAGTGCCACCCAGTCTCGGCATCGCTTGGTATGAGCGAGCCATTGCAGGTGCAGGAGGGCAAGTTCCTGTTGTCATGTAGTTTAGCGCCGCAGATAACATACCTTCTGAAGCATCGCCCAATGGCTTAGTTAAGTCGTCTGCCACAACACAGCCTTCCACTTTGTCATCTATACCAATGTTAGACGATACAAGATTTTTTGCCGTAGGAGTAAATCCATCAGCAAAATCACCAAAGCCTTTGTCATTCGAAGATTTAAACTGAATAGTGTAATACACGTTACCGCAGTTCTGCTGTGGAGAGAACCCGTAAGGTTTACCCGTTGTCGTTGTGCCAATTTGAATAACGTCAACGTCGATACCACGTAAGCCGTTGATCAGCAGTTCGCTTGAAGACGCAGTGTTATCCGTCGTCAAGACATACACGCGCTTTGCACTAAGCGTCGGTAGAGGGTTGTTGGTGAGCGTACCTGTTGCCCAGTTGATTTCTTTATCGACGAAATTGTAAACGTTATCTCGTACCTGGCCAGAGTTCATGATCTTGTCGTTATAGATCAACTCGCCAAACGTCGCGTTTGGATGAGAGCCCGCAAGCATGTAACCAACTTGTGCTGATTGCCAAATCAAACCACCGCCGTTGTAACGCAAGTCCATGACGATTTCGTCTACATTTTGTGCGGAAAGCTTGTTGAATGCATTGATAAGCGGTTGCTGTGCCGTGACTTCAAATGCGTTGTATTGCATGTAGCCGACTTTTGTTCCGTTGTTGTCGATAACTTTTACATTACGGACAGGGCTTGTTGCGACATCAGAAGAGGTGAGTGTAATGATCTTCATGCCGCCATTAACCGCTTCAAAGGTAAACGTGTAATTACGTCCTAACTCTGGGTTGAACAATGCTTGGTTAATGAGATCCACTTCAGCTTGGGAGGAGGTGTTCACGACATCCACACTGTTAATTTTTAATAGCTTGTCACCACGCTCAACGCCATTTAGTGATGCCGGTGATCCATCTTCTGTGTAAGAGATAAGGACTTCTCGTGGCGCGTAACTATTAACGAATTTCCAGTTAAAGCCAAAACCAGCAACAAGGCCAGCTTGTTGAGACTTCATCACATCGTCGTAAGAACGTGTGAAATGGAACCGGTCTTTCTTTTGGCCGCTTGCCGTCGTCGCTGGTGTGACGAGTGAATCAAAATAGTCGACGACAGACGCGTAATTGTTTGGGTTATTGTCTGGGATTTCGTCATACCAAAGGTAGGTTTCGTTACTGAACGCACGAAGGAACATTTTTTCATACAGGCTAGAGCCGGTTTCGTCTGGGTAATTCTTACCTGTATACGGGTCGATACCTATTCTTGCTACGCTGCATTTGTTGGCCAAATTAGTCGCTGTCTGTGAGAAGTCCCCGGCAGACCACGAAAGACCATTGCTCGTCGCGGAACTTGTGCTGTCACCACCGCCACCACCGCAACCTAGCAGTGCAATAGGGAGGGCGGTTAATAACGCTTTTTGTTTATACTTCAACATAGTGTGTCCTTACGTCTATGATATTTATAGCTTTAGTTTATTTTTGTTGGGTCATGTATAAGCAATTTGAATGTATAAGCTTTTAACCTAGTTGTGCAATAAATGAGCTTCTAGATTGTGAGTGAGCGTCACATAAAGTCTAAGTTATAGACATATATTAAATGAAAATTGTTTTAAGAATTATTTATAACATAAGAACTTACACCAAGTGCACTCTAGTTATAAGAGACGACTAAACGAAAGGCATTACACTTGGTATTCGGAGGTTCGGAATACCAAGTCATTAAGAGAGATTGAGCTGTTAGGACATCCGATCTAGCTGTGTTTGGTATTTCCTTTGCAGCGCTTCGTTGCCTGCTGCGCCTTCAAGTTCAACCATTAAACGGAGCGAAGGCTTTTTAACCCCATACATTTGATTAAAGCGCATAAGGCGAATGCGTGCGTCCGTGTAGTTGCCACTTTCTATTTCTAATTTCGCTAACTGGAGAATGGATTTTGGACGGTGAGGGTCGTGATCAATGGCGCGAGTGAAATAGTATTTTGCTCTTTCTGTGTTGTCGGACTTGAGTGCACAAAAGCCTGCATTCTCATAGCTAGCTGGGATGAGGAAGTAATAAGGCTGTTCAATGGCACGGTTGAACATTTTATCCGCTTTCTCAAAATCTCCCTGCTTACATAAGAATGTGCCGTAGTTGTTGAGTACGTTTCCATTTTTAGAATGTTGGCGCAGCGATCGTTTGTACATATCTTCTGCTTTTTTATCTTCACCAACCGTTTCATAGTAATGAGCCATAGAAAGTTGAGCGCGGTAATAGCTTGGAGCGTGAGTGAGGGCTTGTTGAAAGTTATCATGCGCTCGAATCATGCTGCCACCGTTTAAGTACCCCAAACCAAGTGCGATACGAGACTCTGCCATGGCGACAGGGTCTGCTTTTACGACTGGACTATTGCCATCTTCGTTAACGGTCACACAGCCGAGCAGGCCAAACTGAGTCGCTAGTACAAGAGCGCCAAGTTTTATGATCTTCATTTGTCTTTCCCACATCCCTAATTCTTTCAGCATGATATGAATTACGCTGCAAAAGCCTAATGAGGAAAAAACACAATGCGATCAGGTTTGCAAACTGGTATGAAAAAGCCGCCAGTTGGCGGCTTGGTTCACAATCTCTATCGAGTGAATTAATCGTCTTTGGTAAACGCGGCTTCGCTGAAATGGTCCAGATCGTATGGCGTTTGCTGGTAAACGCAGTAGTTTAACCAGTTCGAGAAAAGTAGGTGGCCATGGCTACGCCAGCTTGCGACTGGGCCGTTATCAGGATTGTTGTTCGGGTAATAATTGACAGGAATGGCTGGCTCCATGCCTTCCCCTAAATCGCGAATGTACTCATTATGCAGCGTATGAGAGTCGTACTCAGGATGACCAGTGACGAAGACGTTACGTTTGTCCTTGGTTGTTGCAAGGTAAACACCAGCGACATCTGATGTGGCTAGAATGTCTAGATCCGTATGTTCCTCTAAGAATTCTGGTGAGAAATCCGCGTAACGCGAATGTGGCGCTAAGAAACTATCATCGAAACCACGTAGAACCGGATGATAAGGCTTATGGATTTTATGATGATAAACACCAGACAACTTTTCTTTGCGAGTTCGCTTTGGTAAGTCGTAAAGAAGCTTTAAACCAGCTTGTGCTGCCCAGCATACATAGAGTGTGGATGTGACGTGGTCTTTTGCCCACTCCATGATAGTTTTTAGGTGGTCCCAGTAAATGACATCTTCAAATTGGACCAAACCGAGTGGCGCCCCAGTAATGATCATGCCATCGAAGTTTTTGCCTTTTACCATTTCAAACTGACGGTAGAAGGCATCGAGATGTTCGGTTGGTGTGTTCTTACTTGGACGATTGTCGATTCGTAGTAGCTCGACATTCACTTGCAGAGGGCTGTTTGAAAGTAGGCGAAGGAACTGAGTTTCTGTCTCGATTTTCTTCGGCATTAAATTGAGGATAAGCACTCGCAATGGACGGATTTCCTGACTCGCCGCTCGACTCTCGCTCATCACAAAGATGTTCTCTGTCCTTAATACATCGGTAGCGGGTAACTGATCTGGAATTCTAATTGGCACGGCTTTCTCTCCCTAAGCTTCACTTTTTAGACGTCTATACATCTAAAACTACCGCAATTGCGTACGGATGTCGATACGAAATGTGACTTTGGACAGGAATTCTTTTGTAACCAACAAAATAGAGCGTCTCGTCTAATAGTTCGCTAGCAATGATTGTCAATTTGAGTTGAGCCTTATCTGCAGCAAGCTACAAGTTTTAGTCATCGAAACTAAATTCAATGCGTTGGTTTCATTTCGATAAGCACCACAAAAATCTAAGCTCTTTTTAAAATCTATTGATAAGGCAAATTGAAACGTAGCTAACCGTGATGAGCGCTGTTAATTGTTAACAAGGTACTCAACGTCAACTGTGATTGCGGTAAGGTTTCTGAGTACATCTCACTGCAACGTGTCGGCTAGTGTTTGAAGATGATTATGGTATCAAGTTAGTATAAATCTTGAGCTATAAGACTAATAAAGACACTAATCGGCTTGCCGACGCGTACTCGCAGTGCGTTGTTTGGGTAATCATCGTCAGTGGAGGACATCATGTTCGGTATATTTAAGAAGAAAGAGAAAGTTCAGAGCATCGCGCAAGAGGTTCCTAACGTACTACTCCGTTCGTTTGGAGACAAAAGCACGTACTTACCGGAAGAGATCGACCAAGCACTTAATGAACTAGGTCATGAAAAACATGTGGATGTCACACGTTATCAATACGCTTATGGCATGTTTGCGAGCTTGGTCAGTTATGAGCAACTTGGCTTAACGGAAGAGCTCGGCAACTATGGCTACTTTCAGCGAGAAGTCGGCAAGATGCTGCTTAACACGCCTGAACCAATCGACATGCATATTTATCTCGAACTTGCTCAACAACCTCATTTTAGCTCGAGTCAAGTTGGAGTTGGCTGTGAAGCAAATGTAGTAGATAGCAGTGTGGATGGAAACCACTAGTGTCAGAACCGAATTTCAAAATCCATTTTCTTGCCGATTTTCCTCACGCGTCTAGCCTTATTGCTCAGTGGTATTTTGATGAATGGGCGTACACAGTGCCAGGTGTCACGCTTTCACAAGTTCAAGAAAAGGTTTTACTGAAAGCCAATAGTCGACATGGGTTTCCACTTGCTTTTGTACTGCATGATGATTGTAATCAACTTGCGGCAGTCGCAGAACTAAAGATTCGCGAAAATATTCATTTTCCAGAATATGAACATTGGCTGGGTGGGGTGTATGTTGACTCTTCATCACGAGGCAAAGGCTACGCGGCAGCGCTTGTCGCTCGCGCTCAAAATCATGTATTTCAGCTTGGTATCGAGAAGCTCTTTTTACAATGTGAAGCACATAATCAAGCTCTGTATGTAAAGTATGGTTTTCGTCCTTTGCACATAGCCATCCATAACGAGGTAGACACTACGATTATGGTTTGGGAATCTTCAGAGCTTCAACCTTAAGCTTCTTACTCTCAATTCTCTCTAAGTGTTCATCTCCGCATAGTTAGCCTTAATATCGAACAATCGCCAATGTGAGCATTTTGACGCTGGTCAAAATTACGCCACTTTATTCGATCTTTATATGCAAATTGTCCAATACTTTTCTAGTGGCTTACTAAATTGTGGAATTAGGATCATGGAGAGCGCATGAAAAAGTGGCTAGGAGTGAGTTTGGTCGTGAGTTTGTTTGGATGCAGTTTGTCCGAAGAGGTGCATATTGAAGGTCGAACCTTGTACTTTAATGGTGAAATCACGGCGCAGAAAGTCGAGCAAGCGATTGAGCTCGCGAATGTGCAACCGAACGGCATTGTCGCGCTGATGATCGACAGTGATTCTGGTGAATATCGACCTGCAATGGAGCTTGGGCGTTGGGTTTATAGCAATCAAGTACATCTGATTGTCAACGGTACATGTGCGTCTGCTTGTGCGAACTATGTGCTAACCGCTGCGCCGAGCACGTTAGTTATGAAGGGTTCAGAGATTTTGTGGTTTGGTGGAGCCATGAGTGATGAGTGGTTGAAAGATGGGTTTGATCAGCAAGAGCTCGAGCAATGGCACCAATCGCTCAGTTTATGGCGTCAGCAAGAAGACGCGTTTTTTGCTTTGGTGGATGTTAACCCAAAAATCACCATGTATGGTCATATGAACCAACGTGAGAAGTTGCAAAAAGCAGGCTGTAATGCTGACGCCGCAGCGTGGATGTACCACATTGATGATATGCAAAAGTTGGGACTGAACAACATTGTCTATGCGGACCCAGAGTCATTATTAACCGCTCGCAAGCGCTCCGCCTGTGTCATCAATTTAGAAGAGAAGGACTTTTAAAACTGGATTATTACCTTTATGTAAATGTGATTTGCATCACTTTTTATGGCTAATCAATGGATTTTGATTATAATGCGCCGCTCAGAAACTCGATATGTCATCGGGTTCAGGTTTTATTGAGCGTTGATTGCCTTATGTTCAAAATGCTTGTTTCTATGCCACCATTGGTTGCCCTGTCTATTGCCATTATATGTGAGGTGATTGCTACTTCTTCAATCCCGAAAACCGAACAGTTCACTAAAATGATGCCGAGTACCGTCGTCATTATTGGTTATGGTATTGCTTTCTTCCTACTGTCGGTCACAGTGAAAAGCATGCCTGTTGGTATCGTCTATGCGATTTGGAGCGGGGCGGGTATCGTTTTGGTTGCTGCGGTTGGGTATTTCCTTTATGGGCAGAAACTCGATTTAGCTGCGATTGTTGGAATTAGCTTTATCCTCACTGGTGTGATGATTGTTAACTTGCTTTCCAAAACAGCAGGTCACTGATTCTAAGAACGAATTCCACACAAAAAAGCCGCAGCATGTAAATTGCTGCGGCTTTTCGTTTTTGGTGGTTCTGTTAGTTCGCCATGGCTTCAATTAGCTGACTTTGTTGACGACGTGTGCGATTGCGGTACATCATGGCAGCCAACGCAGGTAAGCTGAACGCGATAAATCCAAGGATAAGCGCGTAGGCACTCGTTTTTTCACTGATGCCAGCAGGTACATCGAAAGAAACAAAAATGGTTACCATGCAGCTAACCAAACCTAACGTGGCAACCAACATCATTCCTAATTTCCCACCAGGTACGCGAAATGGGCGCTCGATGCCTGCATGTTTGCGGCGAGAAACCAAGAAGCTAACGAAAATGCAGATGTACATCACCATGTAGAGCTGAGTCATCAATATATTCAATAGCCACATACCTTGGTTAACGTTCGGCACTAAGATAAACACCAGTGAAAGCACACTGACAATGGCACCTTGCAGCAGTAGCAGAGGGACGGGAGCTTGGTTTTTATTTTCTTTCGATAACGCCATTGGCATGAAGTGATCTTTCGCGGCAACATGAAGACTCTTAGTTGGTGCGATAATCCAGTTATTCAGGCTCGCAAGGCTACCGAATACAATGGCTAGTGCGATGACTGGCAACATGAAAGACATGTTCAAATCATCAAAGAACGTTTTGAATGCCAGAATAACGCCTTCACTCAAGCTTGAATGGTCGCTCGATACGACGGAAGAGATAGAAAGCGAACATGCGGTCAAAGAAACTAAGATCAGAACGGTAGAAGCGATCAGTGCTTTTGGGTAAGTCTTTTGTGGGTTGTCGACTTCACTTGCGTATGACGTGGTGATTTCTAAACCAGTTAACGATAACACGACTGCAGTAAAGCCCGCCCCAATACCATCTTGCGAAAAATCCGGTAGCCAATCTGATGCGTGACGCAAAGAGATATGCGATTCGCTCGGATTAGTGTAAGCCCAGTATCCACCAAGACAGATAATGAGCAGGATCGGGAAGATAAGCCCCAATGTGCCAAAGACATTCGTGATGATAGAGGACAAGCGCAGACCAAAGATATTAACCAGCGTTAGCGCCCAGAAAATCACATTAATCATCACCAACATAAAGATGTTGTTTTGCGCCAGTTCGGGGAAGAATGGATACGCTCCTGTTGCGACAATGAACGAAATCAGAGGCGGGTAGTAAACAATATTTTCCGCATACTGATACCACACGGTAGCAAAACCGAAGTTCGGGCCAATGGTTTCCTTACCCCACAAATACACACCACCTTGCTGCGGATAAGTGGTACTCAGTTCTGCACATACCAAAGCGGTAGGAACAAAGAAGCACAATCCAGCCAACAAGAAGAAAGAAACGGCGTGACTACCAAATAAGGCGGCACCCGGAATGTTCCTTATGCTGTCGACGGACGTAACCGTAATCATGATGACAGAAAAGACACTGAGTTTGACGGCGGATTTGGCGATATTGCTCATTCGATACCTTTAATGATTGAGCCACGCGTTTGGTCTTAGAACCCGCGTGCTACAAGTAAGACGAGCGTATTGTAGGGCTGCGAGAATAAGTGGGTATATAGCCAAAAATGGTATGTATTTACTCAAAAATGAACCGAAATCTCAGTGGTTTATTCATAATCAATATAAACGATTGCGTTGTTTAAAAAACGCAATATTGAATCAAAAAATGCATATTAATAAATATATTTATAGCGATTTAATTATTACCAGAAACCTGGAAACTTATTGGAAATGCGGCAATGTTTGACTCTCACCTTAGGGGAAGGTCTAGATTGGGGACGATCAGACTGGTATAGAAAGTTGAGAAAATGATGGGATGTTGTAATCAAGCGCCAAAAGGCGGGACAGGAAAGCTGTCCTATTTATTGGGCGTAATTGGTGTTCTATTCGTGGTTATTTTGCTGCTGGCTACGTTATTTGGATAAATGCGGGAAACAAAAACACGCCTTAGAGCGTGTCTTCTGTTGAATAAGAACATTTAGAAGCGCGTATTGGCTAAACCAATGCCGAAGAAAATAAACAATCCACCGCTGACGTAATTGAGCCATTTGCTGGTTTTAGAAGAGGTCAGTGTGGCCTTTACTTTTGTCGCGAAGAAAATCACAAACAAGAACCAACTTGCGACAATGCTTGCCTGTAAAGCTCCTAACATCATGCTTTGCTCCAGAATATGTTCTGGTTTGACAAATTGCGGGAAGATGGACAAGTAAAACAGAACGATTTTGGGATTGAGCAAGTTGGTAAGCAGTCCTTTAACGAACGCTTGCTTTAAAGTGTGCTCTTCAATTTTACGATCGAGTGTCAATTTTTGATCGGCAAGCTTAAAGCCACTCTTGAAGTTATTAATACCAAGCCAAATCAAATAAGCCACACCCATCCATTTGAGCACATTAAACGCCAATACTGATTGGGAAAGTAGTAGGCTCAACCCTTTTGCCGATACAAACGCATGAATCAGAAAACCGAGCCCAACACCTAGGATATTCGCTATCGCAAAGCGGCGATTCTGAGTTAGGGCGGTAAACAGGATCAACAGAGCGTTTGGACCTGGAATGACGGCAAGGAAGAAAACAATACCGCCAAAGGCAAGTAAGGTGTCGAAGTTCATTGTTATTCCAATTAAAGCAAAAGATTAGCACCACGAGGATATGCCGAGACTGTACACATGAAAACGAAGAAAAACAAACAATGCCTTTTGAATAATCTCAAGTGGTAAGTGGGTGGCTGTACACTACTTAAATGTGATCTTTTAACGGACAATGGCGGACAATAGTTTTCTGAAAAATTAATTAGCAACATCGCGCACGTTGCAAGCAAAATATCCGGTAGATTTGTTTCAGTTCGAGGAAAATCCCCACTTTTTTGTTTAACTTGTTACAGACGGCCGCAAGATCAGAAAGTTCTTATTGTGTCCTGTGTCGAACAACCATAAAATCCGCGCGCTTTAGTTTTTATAATAAGCACACTCAATGATAAAAGTTGTTTTCATTTATCGTTGTTTTTAAGGATTTTATAGACGAGTTTCGTCTGATGACACATTCATGAATAAGCAAAAAACACCAAAATTCAAGGCAGAATTTCTGGCTCCTCGCTACTGGGGTACATTGATCATCATAGGCATCATGTATCTTCTTAGCCTTCTTCCCTTTCGTGTACAGCTATCGCTAGGAAGCGGAATTGGTCGTATCGCTATGCGACTTATGAAAAAGCGTCAAGTCACGATTAAACGTAATTTAGAGCTGTGTTTTCCAGGCATGAGTGCTCAAGAGCGTGAGGCTATTTTAAAAGACAACATCGACAATGCGGGTATCGCACTATTTGAAACCGCAATGGCTTGGTTTTGGTCTGATAAACGTGTCAACAAACACGTGACGATTGAAGGGATGGAACACATTGAAGCTCTAGAAAAACAGGGCAAAGGTGCTTTAATGCTTGCCGTTCATTCTATGAACCTAGAGTTAGGCGCAAGAGCGTTTGGCATCAAAAAATCAGGCATGGGCGTTTACCGACCAAACAACAACCCGTGTTTTGACTACTTTCAATATCAAGGCCGTTCGCGTTCCAACCGAACGTTGATTGATCGTAAAAATGTGAAAGCTATGCTGAATGCGCTGAATACTGGCGAACGTGTCTGGTATGCTCCGGATCACGACTACGGTACACGTCGATCAACGTTTGCTCCTTTATTTGCCGTTAAGCGTGCTTGTACCACTACGGGAACGAGTTTGCTGGTGGACGCAACGGACTGTGCCATTGTTCCATTTACTATGGTACGAGGCGACAATGGGCACTATACATTAACCATTAGTGAACCGGTTGAAGGGTTCCCAAAAAACGACCCGGATCAAGCAGCAGTCTTTGTGAACAAGATTGTTGAGAAGTCAATTTTAGCAAGTCCTAGCCAATACATGTGGCTGCACCGTCGTTTCAAAACCCGACCTGACGGTGAGTGCTGTTTATATAAGCCTCGCTTAGCTCCAGCAATATAATCCAATAGCCCAGACTTTCGTGCTGGGCTTTCTTTTATCTGTCGATTCATCTCCACATGATTGTCTGCCACAATAGCGATGCACAAGATTCAAGGAGCCTAAAGATGAGACTATTTTTTGCTCTTACATTTGATGAAGCAAGTAAGTCGAAGCTCAAACAGATTCAAGAAAAGTTACAACAGAAAGGGATAGCAGGGCGGTATACCCGCAGAGATAACTTCCATATCACTTTGGCTTTCATCGGAGAATCGACAGATGAAGAAGCACAGCATCTAATTGAAATTCTTCATCAGCTCACGGCCTCTTGTTCCGAAGTCGCCGTTGAACATCTAGGTTCGTTTCGTCAAAGTGGCAGACAGTTGGCTTGGTTAGGCATTGAAGACAACCCAGTTATTACAACGCTGCAAAATGAGCTGATAGAGACGTTGGAACAACATGCTTTTGTGACAGGGTCATGTAAGTATGTTCCGCACATCACTTTAGCTCGCCATATCGACAAACAAGCGCCACTTGATGAGGTTCTTATCTCGCCTTTACTGTTGCCCATTCAATCCATCGCATTAATGGAAAGCAAGACCATTGACGGAAAACTCGTATATCACGTGTTAGAAGAGGTGGTTTGCTAGCGTTATCCAAACATCAAGTCAGCCAGTAATTCGCACTGGCTGAACCAGTTACAAAAACGATTACCGCTTTTTAGCTTGGCTTTTTCGACAGGTTTTCTGCCAACTTTCCAGCGACAAGTTGGAACGCTTCTAGCTCTTCTACAGACACATCTAGCGTCATCTTTTGAAAGATTTCTGCATCGACCGCTTTGATCTTCGCCAGTACTTTATTACCTTTCTCGGTGGTTAATAGACATTGGCTGCGCTTATCTTCCGGGTTTGGTCTTTTCTCGATAAACCCTTTTTCTATCAGCGTTTTAATCAAGCGTGTTACTTGTGCTTTGTCTCTGTTTAAGAAGTTCACCACATCCATTGCGTTACAAGGTGACTGCTTGCTGATGATTTTTATAACGCGTACGTGCATAGGTGCGATAGGGAGTTCCAGTTGCTCAATTTGCTCGTGCAGTTGACGTTTCAAAACGTGCACGAGATGAAACAGATTATCCAGCGATTTTGGATTCGACATGTAACACTCCAAGTCAAAGTGGTTGACATTGTCAACCATGTGATTATAGTTGATATTATCAACTTAATTGAAAGCAACTTCAAGCTGACAAGTGAATGATAGATTCCCTGATCATCAAGCAAAGGAGTAAGTGCTTTCTAAAAAGCTAACGAATATCGTTTGGAGAAATGAGATGAGAAAAGACAACTGCTACCGTATCACCATTGAAGAAGTGAACGTCGAAGAAGGTCGTGAAGCAAAAAGCTTGAGTTTTGAAGTTCAAGATCGTGAAGACATGCTGAATATTGTAGAGAAAATCAATCAGGGCAGTGGCTTAGAGCCTACTGATGCAACGCGTGTTGGTGTTGCGCTTCGTTTACTTGGCCCGGTAATGATGAAAGATCGCAAGCATCCTCTGTTTGCCGACTTTATGCCGCATTTCAGAAACTTCATGCAAAACATGAAAAGCACCGTGAAGCGCAATTACGCATAGTCACGTGCTTGCGAGTGTTAAAACATGAGTGTTTAGCACAAACAAAAGGCTGGTATCGAACCAGCCTTTTCGGTTTTGTCATTACGTTTGGCTTATTTGTCCAGGTAACGGCTTTCCAAGTGCGCTTTAAAGTGCTTCGCGTTCAGTGTTTCACTGGTTGCTTGGGTGACCAAATCATCTGTAGAAAACAGACTCCCTTTGCTCCAAATGTTGTCAGATAGCCAAGTGAAAATCGGTGATAGATCGCCAGATTGAATTGCTGTATCCACATCGACCGTTTGCTTCATTGCTGCCATGAACTGAGCCGCATACATCGCGCCTAATGTGTAAGAAGGGAAATAGCCGAAGGAGCCATCTGTCCAGTGGATGTCCTGCATACAACCGTTTTTGAAGTTACCTTCTGTCGATAGACCAAGGTAAGCCTTCATTTTCTCGTTCCACAATTCTGGTACGTCGGTGTGCTTGATCACGCCATTCATTAGGTCACGTTCAATCTCATAACGCAGGATAACGTGAGCTGGGTAAGTGAGTTCGTCTGCGTCTACGCGGATAAAGCCTTTCTCTACATGCGTGTAGATCTTTGATAGGTTATCTTGTGTAAACTCTGGGCCTTCAAAATGGTTGGCAGCCAGACGCGCAAGGTGCTCTACAAACGCTTGGCTACGGCCGACTTGCATTTCAAAGAACAGCGATTGTGATTCGTGGATACCCATTGAGCGCGCTTGGCCTGCGGTTGTTCCTGCTAGTGATTTAGGCAAACCTTGTTCATAACGAGCGTGGCCAGTTTCGTGTACGATACCCATCAATGATTGCACGAACTCACTTTCATCGTAGCGAGTCGTAATGCGAACATCACTTGGCACGCCACCACAAAATGGGTGAACGCTTTCATCCAGACGTCCATGCTCGAAATCGAATTGAAGTAACTTCATTACTTCTAGACCCAATGCTTTCTGTTTTTCAGCTGGGTAGTGACCATTTGGTAGAAGAATGTTGTTTGCTTTCTGTTTTTCGATGGCTTCATCGATCATCGATGGTAACCAGGTTTTAACGTCAGCAAACAACACGTCTAATGAAGCGGAGGTGGTACCAGGTTCGTAAAGTTCCAGCATCGCATCATAAGGTGTAGTTCCACTCGCTTCTGCGCGGATTTGCGCTTCTTCTAAAGACAAGTTTACGACTTCTGCCCAGTTCTTTTCGAAACCGGCCCAATCATCATTACCACGTTGGGTACGCCATGCGTGCTCACATTTGGAGCCTGCTAGTGATTGAGCTTGTACCAAAGACTCAGGTAGCAAGTTGGCTTGTTGCCAGTCTCGCTTCATTTCGCGAAGCACAGCTTGATCTTGGTTAGATAGTGACTCTTCGTCTGCTTGCGCAAACAGGTCACTTAAATGAGGTTGAGTCATTAAAGAATGAATGTGAACGTCCAGTTCGGCCATAGCGTTAGATCGTGCTTCTGCACCACCTGAAGGCATAACTGATGCCTGATCCCAACCTACAATCGAGGCAAGGTGATCGAAATTAGAGACTTTCTTTGAATGTTCGACGAGTTTTTGAAATGCGCTCATGTGACTACTCTTTATTATGTTCTTTCCTTAAACGCCCCTTACGGGGTCCTTGAACGTGAAGTTCAAATCTCTCGACAGCGATGCAGGGAAGCTCCGGCATCAAAGGCAATGCCGATCGAGAGAGTATTAATTTACTATTTATTAACAAACAATGCAGGTCTATTGTGCACAAATTCAGTGACTTGTATAGCGCGCTTCAAAAGTTGCTTGCGAATCCAGCGGATTGACGGTATTGATGGGTAATTCTCAATCACTCATCACAATAATATGGATATTTTGAATTTTGAGGCATTTTTGATTGCCATTACGATTTTGACGCTTACGCCAGGATTAGACACGGCTTTGGTGATTCGTAACACCAGTAGAGCCGGGCTAAAAGATGGTTGCACGACAAGCTTGGGGATTTGTTTTGGTTTGTTTGTGCATGCGTTTTTCTCTGCGGTCGGCATTTCAGCCGTTTTGGCTCAGTCAGCAGAGCTGTTCCAGATGGTCAAAATGGTCGGTGCTGCCTACCTTATTTGGTTGGGGTTAAGCAGCTTGAGAGCGTTGATTAAATCGAATGAAGGTATCTCGGTTTCTGAGCAAGCGCATCAAGATTACAGTGGTAAACGTTCTTTCCGTGAAGGTTTTCTTTCAAATGTGCTGAACCCGAAAACTGCGGTTTTCTATCTTGCGTTTCTGCCTCAATTTGTAAACCCAGAAGGCTCACCATTGTTGCAATCTATGGTAATGGCTTCGATTCACTTTATTATCGCAATGGTTTGGCAGTGTGGTTTGGCTGGCGCACTCAACTCTGCAAAAAGCTTATTAAAAAACGCCAGCTTCATGAAATGGATGGAGGGAGCAACAGGTGCTGTATTGGTTGCTCTTGGGATTAAACTATTAGTAGAAAAACCAGCGTAATGCGTTTATTGATCCGGCTTGTTATCACGTTCTTCATTTTCCTTTTTGCTGTAGGGGCACTTGTCGCATGGAAGACAGTTCCACAATTGCAATTTGTTGAGAAAGGCATGGAGTGGGATTGGTATTGGGAGTATTTCTTGCCATTTTCTAATGGGATTCAAAGCACTCGAACGCAAGATACCAAGCAACTTCTACTTAGGCGGGTTTATTTGGAGGATGCTACGGTAGTGTTTGTAGGGACGACGTTAGATAACAAGTTTGAAATCGATGTCGTGAACAAAGATGCTTGTGAGCCAAAGTCCAGTAAATGGGTGTCAGTTTCCGTTAATAGTCAGCCGATGTCTCATGTGCCTATGCTGTGTGAAGATTCGGGTGAAGGCTATATTTATCGATTTGTGGGTTCCAAATTGAAATCTTTAGAGTTTGGGATTGATGATAATTTCATTCGAGAAGACTTCAGTCAATGGCCAATAGCGGACATAAAAGCTGACCAGTTCAAACAACAACATTCCGCTTTCTTCAATAAGCAGGGCGATGGTCAAGAACATCAATGGCTTCGTGATTAACTTATTTGAAGGTTTGCCCCCTGATTAAAACAAAAGAGATAAGCCACTGGCTTGTCTCTTTTCATTTGTGGTTATAAAAGTCTCAAGCGAACTACTCAAGCCACTTGATCACGCTATCCCATAACAACGGGTCAATGTTTTTTGCATCAACCAGTTTTTTGTCCATAAATGGTTGTTGATACACTTCGGATTCGCTCATGATTCCCAATGTTTTGAACTGGCGGAAAAAACGCAGCAAACGCGTGACGCGGTCGAGCCGCACATCTTGATGAACACAACGATTGATCACGAAACCAATTTTAATTTTGCGAGACTTGAAAATATGTTTCTCAATCAGATTGTTAATGAACGGCAATGATGCATGTAAATCGATCGGTGATGGCTGCATTGGAATCACGATATAGTCGACATAACGCAAGTAGCGTACCAAATCACTTTCTGAAAAATTTGCTGGAGAATCAATCACCACATAATCAGTCTCAGTGTTGACTTTCAATGTGACCGCAATGTTTGAAAGGCTACGCAAAGAAGGGTTGTAGCTTTGGTTTGGTAACACTTCAATACTCTCAGCCCAGCGGTTGGTTGACTGCTGTTTGTCAAAATCAATCAGCTCTACTGTGTGTCCTTGGCTGAGGAGTTTACTTGCCAAACTGGCAGAAAAAGTCGACTTGCCGACACCACCTTTTAAATTTAAGACAATGATTTTCTTGGCTTTTGAGTAAGCAATACTGGTCTGGCGTTGTTTAACAAACGAAAGCAAACTTTTTTCCCCAATTTCATAAATCGCGGCATTATGTCCAAATAGTCGTTTGAATTGATTGGCATTCCATAAAATGATTCGTTGTTGATGCTTATTCTTAAAATTCTCAGTAACAAAAAAGCCCGCTGTGTACAGCGGGCTTAAAGTTTCTAACTCGTTTTTATGCATTTACAGCATCAAAATCATCTGTTTGAGAAGATGGCTTGAAGAACAGCTTCGTTTCTTCCAGCACCACGTGGCGTAGAGCAATCAAACCAATTAGGTTAGGGATTGCCATTAGACCATTTACGATATCAGCCAGTAGCCAAATCATGTCGAGGTGAAGGAAAGCACCAGATGCAACCAAACCAACGAAAATCAGTTTGTATGGCAGTACGGCTTTGGTTCCGAATAGGAATACCACACAACGCTCACCGTAGTAGTTCCAGCCAAGAATGGTGGTAAAAGCGAAGAACATAAGACCGATAGACACCAGCATTGGGCCTAATGTCTCTGCGTTCAAACCAACGGCAAAAGCGTGCGTTGTCATCGCCGCACCTGCAAGGTCACTTTGCCATGCACCCGTAAGGATCAAAGCAAGGCCTGTCATGGTACAAATGATGATGGTATCGAAGAAGGTACCCGTCATTGAAATCAGACCTTGCTTAACACAAGAGTCCGTTTTCGCTGCTGCGGCTGCCATTGGCGCACTGCCCAAACCTGATTCGTTTGAGAATACACCACGCGCGATACCTGATTGGATTGCTAACATAATGCTTGCACCCAAGAAGCCACCAGTTGCTGCGGTTGAAGTGAATGCAGACACCAAAACTAACTCAACTGCATTTAGCAATTGGTCCGCGTTCATGATGATCACACTCAAACACGCTAGCACATAAAATAGCGCCATAGCTGGAACCACTTTACCTGCAACGCTCGCAATCGACTTGATACCGCCCAAGGTTACAAAAGCGACTAATAGAGTCAGGATGACAGCAGAAAGCTCACGGTCTACACCGAGAGAGATTTCACTTGCATCAAGAATCGCATTTACTTGTGGGAAGGTACCGATACCAAAACAGGCTACGCCCAATGCAAATACCGCGAACATGATAGCCAGCGCTTTCGAGCCAACACCATATTGCAGGTAGTACATAGGACCACCAATCATTTGGCCTTTGTCGTCAACTCGGCGGTATTTCACGGCAAGAAGGCACTCAGCGTATTTGGTAGCCATTCCGAATAGAGCGGCAAGCCACATCCAGAATAGGGCACCAGGACCGCCGAGTTTGATTGCGGTTGCAACACCAACGATGTTACCTGTACCGATTGTTGCAGATAGCGCTGTACATAACGCTGCAAAGCTAGAAACGTCACCCTGTTTATCAGATGACTTATCTTTACTAAATACCATCGCTAACGCAGTTGGTAGGTGCTTAAATTGGATCAAGCCTAAGCTAAAAGTGAAGTAAACACCGGTACCCACGAGCAATAGTAGCAATGGTGGACCCCAGACAAAGTTATCAATGGTTTGAAGTAAAGATTGTAGGTCGTTCATGATTTCCCCTTAATAAAACAACTAATAAGGAGAAGAGGGAAAGGACGAGATCAAGGACCTCTAATAGAGCCAAGCTATTTAAAGTAGGCGGGAACGCCAAATAGTCAGGTTGTTACTTTCCACTCCTCTGTCCTTTTGCCTGAGAGTTTCACCCTACACAATTGTGTAAGACTTGCTCCTTCGGCGACCGATTTAACGGTTCTCTCCAGAGGTTCCTCCAACTACAGTCCCTGCTACCTAAGTAGCACCTGAAATAGTTAATTCTTCGGCGAGTTACGCTAACTAAATGTTAATATTTAGTTAATAACCACTCTCCTGCAGTCTTCATCGGAACATTTACTCAATCAAATGAGTAAAGGTTAGTTAATGATGCTGGTCATCATTAACGTGTGAACTCTATCATGTTTTTTTACCATTTCAACACCCAATTGCAGATTTATTTTCAATACATTATGGATCCGGAAATGGGCTAGAAATGCATGCTGATTAATTGTTGAGCGAAATAGTTCGCTTTCGTCATTATTTCCATGGTAAATGCCATTGGGTAACTCAATCAGTTTGTTCAATGCTCAATAGGTAGGGTGGTGATAAGTTGTTCAAGTAAGAACATTAATTTGATCAAAACGGGAGCAATCGCTTTAAAATCTACGCTATGTTGACCGTATGCCTCGTAGAAATAGGTTACAATGAATTTTTGCGAGGCTGTCTATGGAATCAGATAGGTTCTCATTATTGGACAAGGAGGCAGTATGACCAGGTTGTTAGCCATTGCAGTGTTGGTCGCGTTAGCGTTTGTGTTATTTCGTTATCGTACCAATGAAAAAGTCCAAAAAGCGACCGTCATTACGTTGATAGGCGCATTCTTAATTTATACCGCATCAATCATGATCGCGGAACTCACTCGCTAGCGAATCAAGTAGAGTTCTCGGAGTAAGATACAGTGACTTCTCAAAATAATATTGAAGACCAAGACGAAGTAGTCGTCATCGAGGAGCGCGATAAGCGTACTCACTTTTACATTGGCATTGCAGCAGTGCTAGGCCTCGCTTTTGGTGGTTTGGTAGGTTCTGTTTTGACGGCTAATAAATGGGAATCGACTTATCAAGTATTAGAAGAGAAATACCAAGCACTTGTGAGTGACAAGTCTGACTTGGTGTCTCAAGTAAAAACACGTGAAGCTGGCTTAGATAAAGAAATCGAAGCGAAAGTCGCTACTCTTCTAGCTGAGAAAGAAGAAACGCACAAGGCTGAATTAAATGCGCTGCAAGAACAACTGACAGAAGTTGAAAAAGTGAACCTGTCTCTTGAAGCACAAGTGAAGCAGCAGATGGATAAGCTAAGCTCGACCAAAACGGAGAATGATAAGCTGAACCGTCAGGCTGACATGCAAGCTACGATGTTTGAGCGCTCGCGTGAAGTGTTCAAAAAAGAAATGCAAATTTCACAAGATTTAGAGTCACTTGAGAAAGAGCGTGAATCGTTACTGCCGAAGATCGAGAAACTTAAAAAAGAGTGTGATGTATTCCTAGAAGGGAAGTCTTGGGATGTGAAGTCAGATGCGTGTGATAAACACGATGAAGCAAATTCTCGTTTAAGCCAAATTGACCAGCTGATCGAGGTCCATAAAATGGATCTGAAACAAATTAAAGAAATCACTGAAGACATGGGTTTGTAATCACTTTGCTTTGATGTGATATCGAAACGAAAAAGGAGCCCAATTGAGCTCCTTTTTTAATGCATGTTACTTTGGGTTAGATGCGTGATGCGTCATAGCCTGAAGCCAGCAACAACTCACGTTCGTGCTTGATGAGCTTAGCGCGATCTTCAATCAACTCGTTAAGAGCTTGAGAAGGCTCCCCTGCCAATGCTTTAAATGAAGCAAAAGACTCAGCAGTCTCTACCTTATCGATCATCGCACTAATAACGTTGCGTGCTTCGCAAGGGTTATTATCTGTAGTGAAATATTCGACTTGCTTTGCAGCGGTTTTCATCTCTGTGAGCAGTTCAAGTGGGCTGCTTTCTTTTGCTACGGCCATGTAGTTATCAAGCACACGCTTCGCATACAACAATTCTTTCAGTGGGATATCTCGACCACTTACAATTAGCGACTCATTAAGGATCATACTTGAGCTCATTGGCATTCCTTTTTTATCAATAATTCAAACAATCTTGGGCGTTTGATTGAGTCTAATTTATTGAAGTCTGAATGGGAATGCCTAAAATGCACATTATTAAACGATTTTTTGACTATTTAGTCTCTATTGGTGAGTAAATACGCGAACTCGATGTCCATCAGGATCAAGTGTAACGAAGTTCCAACCAAATACTGACTCCTCTGGTTGTTGTGCAAACTCCACACCTTGAGCTCGCCACTCTTCAAATCGTGCATCAAACGTAGATTTGTCAGCCACAGGTATTGATAACTCCGTACCGCCGTCAGTGACATCACTACTTAGTGTTAATGCGCTGCTTTGTTTGAGCGTGATGCTCACGTTACTTGCAAAATCTAACGCGACGAAAGTGGGAGAGAGTACCTTTGGCTCGCACTGAAAAGTTTGCGCATAAAAGTCTTTACTCGCGTTGATGTCCGTAACGTGAAGGACGAAAGAATCGATAGTAAACATGTCTATTTCCTAAGTGAGTGAATTAAAGAGAGCTTAGTTTACTCGTTGTTAATGACAGGAACTGTCAGTAGGGTGTTTCTCTCTATTCTCTCTATTCTCTCTATTCTCTGTTTCTAGCTCTTTATGGGTTTCTGTAGATTTTAAGTTGAGCTAATCAGTCGTAATTGCAGCCAAATGAAGCAAACAAAAAGGAGCGCGTTGGGCGCTCCTTTTATTAGTTTATAGCTCAATTAGTGTCTGGTGTGACTACTGTGCCGCTTTAGAGGCGTACCAGTTATTTTGATAAGCCTTAGAGGCAAATAAGGCGTTGGCTTTTGCTCGTTCAATCACTGCTGGGTCGACTTCAATAGGCTGCATGGTTTGGCTGTCGAAGTCGTACTGCATCGTTGACACTTTCTCGCCCGGAGACAACACAACTAGGTTATCACGTGTCAGATAGCCGAAGTTCTTATCGTATTGCATCATGGCACGTTCGTCTTCGCGTGCGAGAGGTTTCGTTAGGTCACGGCCAATCATCGGCGTTTGCGCATCCACACCAATCAAAGAAAGTAGCGTAGGTGGCATATCTAGGTTATTAGCAATACGGTCGTCTTTACGTGGCTTAATGTCTTTACCAAGAATCAATGCAGGGATGTGGAAGTGCTTCACTGGCACTAAGTTAGCGCCAGACACACGGGCATCGTGGTCAGCAATGATGATGAAGACCGTGTCGTCCCAGTAAGATGATTTCTTCGCTTTATCAAAGAAAGTACCGATCGCATAGTCCGAATACTTAACTGCGTTATTACGTGTCATGTATTCAGAGTCGTAAGGCTCGATTTTACCTTCTGGATATTCGTATGGACTGTGGTTACTTGAACTGAATACTAAGCTGAAAAAGGGCTTATCGGTCTTAGACAGGCGTTCAAATTCTTGGTCTGCTTTGGTGTACAGGTCTTCATCGCTCACCCCCCAAGATCCAACAAACTCTGGATTTTCGTAATCTTTCTCTTCAATGATTTGATCAAAACCATTGCCGAAGAAGAAGGTTTTCATGTTGTCAAAGTTTGCTTCGCCACCATAAATAAACTCGGTGTGGTAGCCGTTGGCTTTCAAAAGGTCTGCGATAGTAAAGAAGTTCGTCTGGCTTTTGCTTAGTTTTACAACCGCACGCGATGGCGATGGTGGGAAACCAGTTGTCATGGCTTCAATACCGCGAACAGAGCGAGTACCCGTTGCGTAGAGTTGAGTAAAGCTCCAGCCTTCAGCCATTAGCTTGTCGACGTTTGGAGTGAGTGGTAGCCCGCCTAGTGAACCCACGAACTGCGCACCCAAACTCTCTTGCAGCAAGATGACTAAGTTCTTTGGTTTACCTTGATAGGTCGCTTCATTGCTGTTCATTGTAGGAAGAACTGACGGATCAAAGTTTGATTTTGCGGAAGAGGAGCGCACAAGTTCAAGCATCTTCTGGTTATCCATTTTTCCGTAGAACTCTTCCGCACTCTTTTCTGATTTCATATTGTTTACAGCAAACAACAGAGAGTAAGAGGAGTTTAGTGCTAAATCATTCATCAGTGGGTCGTTAGAAAACGCGACCATTGCAGGGTTTAGAGGGCGATGTCCCAGAGAAGAACGCGCGCCAGCAACACCAATCAGAACCACCAAAATGGCAAGGACAGGACGCCATTTCCAGCTTACTTGTTGTGCGTTGTCGGTGAGCTTCTTACTCCATTTCCAACCGAGGAAAAGGGTAATAGCCGTGCCTACTGCACCGATAAAGAGCTCTAGCTTATAACCAGTCCAAAGCATGCTGAACACTTCTTTTGGATAAATCAGGTATTCAACAAACAAGCGGTTTGGGCGTAGGTCGTATTCTTGGATAAACGGAGCAGTGGCCAACTCCATATAAACTAAGATCCACAAACCTACGACCATCCAACAACGTAGAACCCACTTCCAGCATTCGCCGACCTTTCCTTGTACAGGTAATAGGGCAGAGAGTAAGCCCGGAAGAATGAACAGCCAGCAGATAGTGGCAAAGTCTACACGTAGGCCCTGACCCAAAATATAGATAAGGTCGTTAAAAGATTCGATTCGGTCAGAGAGCCAAATGGCGAGTAAAATCCGCGAAACGGAAAGAAAAGCAAGCGAAAATAGCGCAAATACAGCAATAGGCTGCAAAGGCCCAAATACGGGCTTTTTCATAAATATTCCCTAATTTATTGATGTGTTTGATTTTATGGAGCGTCTTTTATCAAAGAAAACGTGAAACAAACGTGAAATATAAGGTTTATTTATAAATTTAATTGTATTGATTAGTACGGCTTTGTAAGGGGGAGTAATGCCATATGACATGCGTAGTTCAGTTTATCGCCACGAAAGGCGTGATAATCGCAGGGTTGATTTCTATAGATTTCTTATTTAGGGTGTTGGGTATGAACTATTTAGCTATTTCTATCTCGACTAACTGTTGTTGCACCTCCCAAGACGTGCGGCGGCTTTCGCGTAGCTATTAGTTAGCAAAAGATCATACAGACATATCAAGGCCGCCGATGTTTTCATCCGCGGCCTTTTTGCATTTAAAGGAATAACAATATGAGTCAGCAAAAATTACAACTATTCAATACACTGGGGCGCACCCTTGAGCCGTTCAATACCATCGAATCAAGTAAAGTCGGTTTGTACGCATGTGGTCCTACGGTGTACGACTATGCGCATGCAGGGAACTTGAGAACCTATCTTTTTGTTGATGTGCTAAGGCGCGCGCTCGAGCTCAACGGTTACGACGTAAACCACGTTATGAACATCACGGATGTTGGGCACTTGGTGTCTGACGCCGATACTGGTGAAGATAAAATGGAGAAGGGTGCGAGAAAACAGAACAAGTCTGCTTGGGAGATCGCAAAGTATTTTGAAGACGCGTTTTTAGATGATCTTAATAGCTTAAATATCGCCAAGCCTTCCATTATTTGTCGTGCTACCGAGCACATACAAGAACAGATAGAGTTCGTCCGAGAGCTTGAACAAAAGGGCTTTACCTATCAAACCTCCGATGGCGTTTATTTTGATTCGGCGAAGCTTCCGGATTATGGAAAACTTGCTAAATTGGATCGCGAGGGCTTAGAAGCGGGCATTCGTGTTGAAATGGCAGAGAAAAAGAGTCCAACCGATTTTGCACTCTGGAAGTTTAGCGGCGATACGCCAAGACAAATGGAATGGGAAAGCCCTTGGGGCGTTGGCTTTCCGGGATGGCACATTGAATGTTCTGCGATGGCAGAGAAATACCTTGGGGAAGTGTTCGATATTCATGTTGGCGGGGAAGACCATATCCCAGTTCACCACACCAATGAAATTGCCCAATGCCAAGCAAAGAATGGACACGTACAAGCGAATTACTGGTTGCATGGCTTCTTCCTTCAAGTGAACAAAGAGAAGATATCCAAGTCCGGTACGTCACTTCGTCTCGATGCGCTAATCAAGAAAGGCTACGACCCGCTAGCTTATCGTTACTTGGTGCTGACCAGTCATTATCGTAGCCATTTGAGCTTTACTTGGGAGAGTTTGGACGCGGCGCAAACAGCTTTGAAACGCCTAAAAACGAAAGTGTCGGCATTACCAGAAGGTGGCAAAGTCGACCAAACGTTTATTGAGCGCTTTATTTCACTTATCAACAACGATCTAGCCATGCCACAAGCGATTGCGTTAATGTGGGAGTTGCTTGGAAGCGCATTAAATGACGGGGATAAAAAGGCAACGGCACGCTACTTTGACCGTATGTTTGGCTTAGAGCTTGATAAGGTAGAGGAGGTTGAGATTCCTCGTGAGATCTTGGAATTGGTAGAACTGCGACTGCAAATGAAAAAGCAAAAGGAATACAAACAAGCTGACGAAATCCGCCAGAAAGTCACCGAACTCGGCTACAGCATCAACGATGTTGGTGATAGCTCAACGGTGAGTAAACAAGGTTAGCAAACCAGAAAACAAAAAGGCTCACTGCGATAGTGAGCCTTTCTATTTGAAAACGATAAACGCTCTTGTCGTTATTGAATCGCTAACTCAGGTTGCGAAGCAGTATTCGTTTCTGCGGTTTGATTGTACTTCTTAATAACGAGCGTCAATCGAATCAACATCGCAATTGCTGCTGTTGTTAAGCCTGTCACGATACCAATCCAGAAGCCTTCTTCGCCCATTGCTGGAACGATTTCATCGGTGATACCCAGCAACATACCCAGTGGAAGCGCCAAGCCCCAGTAGGCAAGAATCGCGAGTATCATCGGGATCTTAGTGTCTTTGTAGCCGCGCAGAGCACCGTTTGCTGAGGTTTGTAGCGCGTCACTGAATTGGTACATTGCGGTAAACATCAGCAGTGTTGCAGCCGTTGCTGAAACTACAGGGTCTGTAGTGTACAAGCGAATGATCCATTCTGGGAACAGCAGGAAGAATCCAATTGAAATCAGAGACAGTAGTGCGGCGGTCACAATACCCACCAAACTGCGTTGCGAAGCGGTATCTAGTTTTTGTTCGCCCAGAGCATGACCAACACGAATGGTAATACCAAACGATAGGCTCATCGGGATCATGTACGTCATGCTAGAGATGTTAAGAGCAATCTGCGCCGCTGCGACGTTCTCTGCACCAATTCGGCCAATCAGTAGCGCGATAACCGCGAAAATGCTGCCACAAACGGCAATGTTCAGACCAATCGGCATACCGAGTTTGAACAGATGTTTGATCTCTTGCCATACTGGTTTTAGCTCAGCGAAGTGCAGAATGTTTTTGTAGTGGTGATGGCTCTTAATGTAGCTAAACAGTAGGGCAGACATCAGCCAGTAAACCAAGCTTGTTGCCCAGCCACAGCCAACCGCACCCAATGCAGGCATGCCGAACTTGCCGTAAATCAGGATGTAGTTAACTGGGATGTTCACCAACAAGCCGATGACAGAAATCAGCATCGGAGCGCGGGTGTTATTCATCCCTTCACAGAAACCATTCAGCGTATAGAAGAGCGCAATACCTGGAACACCAAACGCTAATGCGACAACATAATCACTGGCGATAGGAATAATCTCAGGAGCAACGCCTAAGCCAACGAGAATGGTTTCACCAAGTAGCAAGTAAACAATCAAGAGGGCACTAACAAACGCGGATAGCCACAGCATCTGAATGAAAGAGATACGGATGTTATCTAAACTTTGTGCGCCGCGGTGGTAAGCCACGACAGGCGTTAATGCCATGATGATGCCGCGAAGCAATAGCGAAACGGGTAGCCATAAACTGGTGCCAAGTGCGATCGCGGCAAGGTCAGCAGCACTGACTTGGCCTGCCATCGTCGTATCGATAAAGCCCATAGACTGAGTGGCAAGTTGCATCAGAATAATAGGGATCGACAGGTGTAACAATGCGCCCGATTCTTTAAAAAAACGAGAAAAAGAGGAAGGTGTGTTTTGCATGGATGTCATTAAACACCAATATCAATGCACCAGTGGAAGCAGGATAGCGTTGTGCATTGTAGGGTGTGCCGCGTAGGCAGGCGCAATATACGGATTTTTGTTATCAGGTTCAATGTGTAATTTAGATCACAAGAAAACGATTGCTTCGGATGTTGGATTAATTATAAGCACTATGAATATATCGTGCTTTTTACTGTTTATTTCTGGATGGAATCGAGAAGGTTCAGGTGTTCTCGTTTCAATAATCATCAGTGGTTATTCCGCTTTTCGATAGTTGCAGTGCTTTTTATTGGACGCCTTGATTTATTTATTGTGTGATTATTTTCTTGATGATATTTATCGCTGAAGTTTAGGCAATGCATGGAATAAAGAATGGAAGCCGAGCAATTAGAAGTACTCAATTTCATTAGCCAATACCCTCCCTTTGATGACTTACCAGAGACGCACCTGAAAAATATCGCAATGAACGCTGAAGTGGCTTACTACCGTGCAGGCTCAGATATTTTAAAGAAAGGTGACGATATTCGTGATCTGTATATGGTTCGCAGTGGCGTCGTCGAAATTTACCGCCGTAAGGGGGAACTGTATAACCGTATTGATGCTGGTGGTTTGTTTGGACAAATGGGGTTGTTGATGAATAACCGAGTCCGTATGCCAGCGAAAGCAATTGAAGACACATTGGTGTATTGCATCCCAGAGAGCATCTTCAACGAATTGTGTGATGAGTTTGAGAACTTCGCTGATTTCATGGAACTGGAAGACAGTGCAAGACTAAGAACCGTGGTTTCGAACCAGTCTGATGGCAACGATTTTACCACCGCAAAAGCGAGAAAGATTCTTAGCCGAGAACCCGTAACCTTAGCTGCTACCGCGACCATTCAGGAAGCGGCAATACTGATGGCAGAAGAGGGCGTCACGGCATTGTTGATCGTGCGTCCAGAAGAAGAAATTACCGAAGATGATGATGACCAACTCTTAGGCATCCTGACCGACCGTGATTTGTGTATACGCGTTTTAGCTGAGGGTAGGGAGACTAACATACCTGTAAGTGAGGTGATGAGTTACGACGTCGTATCACTTGATAACAGTGCGTATGTCTTCGAAGCCATGCTGACCATGTTGCGCTATAACGTACACCACCTGCCAATCCTCAAAGACAAAAAGCCGATTGGTGTGCTCAGCATGACGGATATCGTCCGTTACGAATCGCAAAACAGTTTATTGCTCGTGAGTTCGATATTCCAACAGAACACAGTCGAAGATCTAAAAGTAGTCTCCAAACAAGTGAAAGATTGTTTTGTTCGTATGGTGAGTGAGGATGCGAACGCCCACATGGTCGGCCGAGCGATGTCGGTTATTGGCAGTAGTTTCAAACAGCGTCTTGCTGAGTTAGCAGAGCAAGAGCTTGGTCCTGCGCCCATTCCTTATTGCTTACTTGCTATGGGTTCTATGGCACGTGATGAGCAATTGATCGTCACGGACCAAGATAACGCATTAATTCTCGATAACAGCTACGAACCGAGTGAGCATGGTCAGTACTTTGAGCAATTTGCCAAGTTTATTTGCGATGGGTTAGCAGAGTGTGGATACACCTACTGTACTGGCGACATCATGGCGACTAACCCAGAATGGCGTAAAACGCGCTCAGAATGGGAGGAGTGCTTTGCCAACTGGATTGATGATCCAACACCGGAACGTCTTCTCAATAGCAGCATTTTCTTTGATTTATTAGGTGTTCATGGCCGAGTGAAGTGGGCAGAGCAATTAAGCGGATTCATTGTTCGTCGCGCGAAGAAGAATAACCGATTCCTCGCTTGTATGGCCTACAACGCGATTCGTCGAACACCACCTCTGGGCTTCTTTAAAGACTTTGTGATGGAGAAGGATGGCCGTCATCGAAACTCCATTAACTTGAAACGTCGCGGCACTGCACCGATGGCGGACTTGATTCGTGTCCATTCTCTTGCCATTGGTTCTCGCTCACAAAATTCATTTGAGCGTCTGGATGACATCAACAACGCTGGGATCTTGCCGAAAGGGCGAGGGATGGACTTGAAAGATGCCATGGAACTTATCTACATGGTACGCATTCGACATCAGGCATTGGATATTGAAAATGGCGAAGAGCCGGACAACAACATCGAGCCTGAACATATGTCTGAGTTTGAGCGCCGCAATTTAAAAGCCGCCTTCCAGATTCTAAGTAATGCGCAAAACTTCATTAAGTTCCGTTATCAGAGAAGCAGTAAATGATGTGGTTTTTTAAACAACAGCAAGATGCACGTGATTTATTAGATACCAGCCAGACACCTGATTGGCCCGCTTTCTTTGAGCAACTTGCCGCGCAAGCGAAAGATGATCGATTAAAACGTTATTATTCTGCGCCTATTGTGAATGGTGATACGCCATTAAAAGAGGTACCTTTTGTCTCTGTTGATTTTGAGACCACGGGTTTAAATGCAGAAGAAGACGCCATTCTCACCATCGGCTTAGTGCCGTTTACTCTGGAACGAGTGCAATGCAGTGGCTCGCGTCATTGGGTGGTGAATCCAAATCGAGAATTAAATGAAGAATCGGTTGTGATTCATGGTATTACTGACTCTGAAGTGAAGAGTGCGCCGCAACTTGAACAAATCTTAGAAGCTATATTGGTAGAACTAGCTGGTAAGATTGTGGTGGTCCATTACAAGAACATTGAGCGTCAGTTTTTTAATAACGCCTTACTAAACAGCGTAGGTGAGGGGATTCAGTTTCCTGTCGTTGATACGTTGGATATTGAATATGCGATTCAACGCCGCCAGTGTGAAGGTTGGTTCAATAAGCTCAAAGGTAAAAAGCCGGGTTCAGTGCGTTTAGGACATGCCCGTGAAAGGTACCATTTACCAGCGTATCAGCCACATCATGCCTTGACAGATGCTCTGGCCACGGCAGAATTGCTTCAAGCGCAACTGCAATATCACTTTAAACAAGACATGCCATTATCTTCGATTTGGCAATAACCTTTCTTCGATGTGATAATAAAAATAATTTGCCGTCCCGATAACGAAATGCAATGCGATATCGGGGCGTTTAACGTTAAAATTATACAGTAGAGTAACAATTCTAATAGCGGCGCAACGATCGCAATAAGCTTTGCAGCAAGTGGCACGAAAAAGCCATCACTTCGATTCCTACAACGATTTTTTAATTTGGCCACGTATTTTAAGGAGATAAATCGTGAGCACTGACAACAATGGCGGTATCCAACGCCCCGACGGCAAAGTAAACCCGATTGATACTGACTATCAGATCGGGCAAGACAACGTCGCGTTAAAAGTCGGCCCTTTTGGTCTCGACATTCATAACCGAGTGTTTGCTATTTCAGGCATGTCTATCATCCTGTTTGTAGTGCTAACACTCACTTTCAGACAACAAGTGGAACCATTCTTCTCCGGTTTGCGTTCGTGGCTTGTGTCTAACCTAGACTGGTTCTTCCTGTCTGCGGGTAACGTGTTTGTTGTGGTCTGTTTACTACTGATCGTCACGCCACTTGGCCGTGTTCGTATTGGTGGTACAGAAGCGACGCCAGATTACACTTACGCAGGTTGGCTTGCGATGCTATTCGCAGCTGGTATGGGTATCGGTTTGGTGTTCTTTGGTGTATCTGAGCCAATGTCTCACTTTAGTGCGGCACTAGGTGGTGTAAACGTTGAGAACGGCGTTCGTACTGACTGGGCTCCACTGGGTGCTGCACAAGGGGATACCTCGGCTGCGTCTGCACTTGGTATGGCTGCAACGATTTACCACTGGGCTCTGCATCCATGGTCTATCTATGCACTGTTGGCTCTTGGTTTGGCGATTTTCTCGTTTAACAAAGGCTTGCCTCTAACGATGCGTTCCATTTTCTACCCTCTTTTTGGTGAGCGCGTTTGGGGTTGGACTGGTCACGTGATCGATATCCTTGCCGTAGTTGCAACGGTATTTGGTCTAGCGACTTCTCTTGGTTACGGTGCATCGCAAGCGGCAACAGGTCTAAACTTCTTGTTCGGTATCCCAATGACAAACACAACACAAGTTGTGCTGATCGTCATCATCACGGCACTTGCATTGATCTCTGTGGTTGCGGGTCTAGATAGTGGTGTTAAGCGTCTGTCTGAAATCAACATGGGGCTAGCGGCTCTATTGCTACTGTTTGTGATCATTGTTGGTCCAACCATGGCAATCATGATGGGTTTCTTTGACAACATTGGCGCTTACATCGCTAACATTCCAGCACTGTCGATGCCGTTTGGTCGTGAAGACGTGAACTACTCGCAAGGTTGGACTGCGTTCTACTGGGCATGGTGGATTTCATGGTCACCATTCGTAGGTATGTTTATCGCGCGTGTATCTCGTGGTCGTTCTGTTCGTGAGTTCATCGTGTGTGTAATCCTGATCCCATCAACCGTGTGTGTGTTATGGATGACGGCATTTGGTGGTACGGCGATCAGCCAATACGTGAACGATGGTTACCAAGCGGTATTTGACGCAGAGCTTCCTCTTAAACTGTTCGCGATGCTAGATGTGATGCCATTGTCTCAAATTACCTCTATCGTAGGTATTATTCTGGTTGTAGTGTTCTTCATCACTTCTGCGGACTCTGGCTCTTTGGTTATCGATACGATTGCCGCAGGCGGTAAAGTGGATGCGCCAACACCACAACGTGTGTTCTGGTGTACATTCGAAGGCTTGGTAGCAATTGCACTGATGCTTGGTGGCGGTCTAGCAGCGGCACAGGCGATGGCGGTAACAACAGGCTTGCCATTCACGATCGTACTTCTTGTCGCGACCGTGTCTCTGGTGAAAGGCCTAATGGATGAACCTCGTCCAAAATCTAAATCAGCGAAAAAAGCGAAAGCGTAACGCGTATCTTTTCTCTGATACCTTTCAATAAAAAACGGCATGCTTAGGCGTGCCGTTTTCTTTTCTTATGCTTCATTTCTTTTTCTCACCCAGTCCACTTGCATTAATATCGATTGGATGGATTTCTTACGGTTGTAATCATTTCTTTGGGTGTGCTGCTAACGAATAGTGACGCTGTATAGCCTAATTTCTTGTGTTGCCCTATAAATACATTAGAGCTCAAACTAATTTTCATTTCATCTCCAACCACTAATGATGTGATATTGATCGACTTAATGACGATTAATCTCTTGTTTATTTGATTTTTAGCTACGAGAGATGCCCATAATAAAAAGGAAATTTAATTAGAACACGAAGGATATGTATCTACACATGATCACATCAGCTCCTTGGGTGATGTATCCAGAAATTGGAGAAGACCCAAGCAAAAAATGGATTTTTCGTGAGCCAGAAGTGTCGGATGGTGACAACGTCTACAGTTTGATAGCAGATTGTCCACCACTCGATATGAACTCTTCATATTGCAATTTCCTTCAGTCTACGCACTTCAGCAAAACCTGTATTTTGGTTGAGCATAAAGGCGAGCTCGCAGGGTTTATCTCTGGTTATCAAAAGCCAGATGAACCTAATGTGTTGTTTGTCTGGCAGGTCGCCGTCGCTCCTCGCTTTAGAGGCAAGGGTTTGGCTTTTCAAATGCTCGACAATTTATTAAAGCGAGAAGGGCTTGAAGGCATCGACACCGTCGAAACCACAATTACTAAATCTAATGAGGCATCTTGGGCATTATTTAAAAAACTCGATGCTCAAAATAGTAATGCTGGCGAGGTGACCACTTTCTTGGACGAAAAAGATCATTTCAAGGGCAAATACGATACGGAATACCTGTATCGCATTCCCCTCAATTAACTCCCACCTAATAGGAATCAAATAACGGTCTCATCATGGATATTTTCAAAAAGCAGGAATCCAACGTACGTTCATACTCAAACAGTTTCCCGGTTGTCTTTCGCAAAGCAAAAGGTTCCTGGCTAGAAACAGAACAAGGCGAACGTTACCTCGATTTCCTTGCTGGAGCGGGATCTCTAAATTACGGTCATAACAATCCAGTACTCAAGCAAGCGCTCCTTGAGTACATTGAAATGGATGGCATTACACACGGCTTAGACATGCACTCAGAAGCAAAAGCCGCTTTTCTTGAAGCCTTGAATAAGTACATTCTTGAACCAAGAGCGCTTGATTACAAAGTTCAATTCACTGGCCCAACGGGAACCAACGCCGTTGAAGCCGCCATTAAATTGGCAAAGAAAGTGAAAGGGCGCAGTAGCATCGTTGCTTTCACCAACGGTTTTCACGGTTGTACGGCGGGTGCGTTAGCGGCAACGGGTAACCAGCATCATCGCCAAGGCGCGGGTTCTAGTCTCAATAACGTCACTCGTATTCCTTTCGAAGGTTATGCTGATATTGACGGCCTTAAACTGTTTGAAACCATGTTGACAGATAACTCGGCGGGTATGGATAAGCCAGCAGCAGTACTGCTGGAAACCGTGCAAGGCGAAGGTGGTCTAAATGTGGCATCCAACGCGTGGCTGCAGCGCCTAAGTAAGCTGTGTAAAGCACACGATATCTTATTGATTGTTGACGATATCCAAGCAGGGTGCGGCCGAACAGGCACATTCTTCAGCTTTGAGCCATCGGGTATCAAGCCAGATATGGTGACACTGTCTAAATCCATTGGTGGTTATGGTCTACCAATGGCGATCGTGCTCTTAAAGCCAGAACTTGATCAGTGGAAACCAGGTGAGCATAACGGCACATTCCGAGGAAATAACCACGCGTTTGTGACTGCTGCGAAAGCACTCGAGGCTTACTGGTCAAACGATAACTTCGAAACGCACATTAAGCGTTGTTCAAACATGGTTGATGAAGTTATTCAACGTTCGGTTCAACGATTCCCTGAGTTGTTTGTACAGCGCAAAGGCCGCGGCATGATGATCGGAATTGAATGTAAGAACGGTGAAATCTCAGGCGATATTGCTAAAACCTGTTTCGACAATGGCATGGTGATTGAAACTGCAGGACCAAATGATGAAGTCGTGAAGTTCTTCTGCCCATTGACCATTTCAGAATCCGAACTTACGCAAGGGCTGAATATCTTCGAGGGCTCAGTCGAAGCCATCGCAAGCAAACATTTCAAACAAGCATCATAGCAAGGAAAGAATTATGATCGTTAGAACACTCGATGAGTGTCGCAATAGCGAAAGACGTGTTGTGTCGGATAACTGGGAAAGCGTACGTATGTTATTGAAAGATGACAACATGGGCTTCTCATTCCATATCACGACGATATACGAAGGAACAGAAACGCACATTCATTATCAGAACCATCTAGAGTCGGTATTTTGCATGAGTGGAGAAGGGGAGATTGAAGTCGTAGGTGGCGAAACCTATCCAATTAAATCCGGCACACTGTACATCCTTGATAAGCATGACGAACATTATCTTCGTGCATACAAAAACAAAGAAATGGTGATGGCATGCGTGTTTAACCCACCAATTACAGGTGCGGAAGTGCACGATGAGAACGGCGTTTACCCTCTGGTTGACTAGCCTAACTCTATAAACATTTGAAATGGGGTGAAGCTTCACCCCATTTTCTTTTCCTTTCTTTCAAATTACCAATCATTAAGGCCCTCTCATGACATTTACCGTAGAAAAGATCGGCGGTACTTCGATGACAGCATTCGATGCTGTGCTTGATAACATTCTCCTTCGTCCACAAAACCCTTATAACCGTATTTTTGTCGTTTCTGCCTACGGTGGTATGACGGATGCACTACTGGAATGCAAAAAAACCAGCAAGCCAGGCGTCTATCAATTGATTGCCAAGCGAGATGAAGCATGGGAGGAGGCGTTAGATTATGTTGAAAGTCGAATGCTACTGACCAATGAACATATCTTTGCTGACCCAATGAATAGAATGCGTGCGGATAAATTCATCCGTTCTCGCATCGCAGAAGCTAAAAACTGTGTCACCAACATTCTTGAAACTTGTCAGTATGGTCAATTTTCTCTACGTCATTATTTGCCTCAAATTCGTGAATTTCTCTCCTCGATAGGTGAAGCACACAGTGCCTATAACACGGCTTTGAAATTGAAAAATATCGGCATTAACGCAAAGTTTGTCGATCTTTCTGGTTGGGATAACCAACCCCCCAAAACACTGGATGAATCTATCTCTGATGCCTTTGCTGAGATTGACGTTGCTCAAGAATTGCCAATTGTCACAGGGTATGCCTACTGCAAAGAAGGTTTAATGCACACCTATGATCGCGGTTACAGTGAGATGACGTTCAGTCGCATCGCTGCCATGACTAAAGCTGATCTGGCGATTATCCATAAGGAATACCATTTAAGTTCTGCCGACCCGCGAGTGGTTGGTGTAAATAACGTTAACCCTATTGGCTCGACCAACTATGATGTGGCTGATCAACTGGCAAATTTAGGGATGGAAGCAATTCATCCCAATGCGGCAGCGGGTCTACGTGAAAGCGGTATTGAGTTACAGATAAAGAACACGTTTGAGCCTGAGCACCAAGGAACGTTAATCTCTGCAGATTACCGCCCAGAGAATGATCGTATTGAGATTATTGCAGGTAAACAAAAGGTGTTCGCACTTCATTTGTTTGACCAAGCGATGGTAGGCAAAGTGGATAATGTCAGTTACGAACTGATGGAAATCATTGCGGACGCTCGCGTTAATCTTATTGGGAAGGAGATGAACGCAAATTCAATTACTTATTACCTAGGTGGCAGCATTGATAGTTTAAACAAAGTGCTCTACAAGGCCGAAAAGTGCTACCCTAAAGCATCAATTACAGGAAAAATGGTCGCGTTGATCTCCGCAATTGGCTCTCAGATTGACACTAATAAAACATTAGCGAAAGGCGTGCTAGCGCTGATGAATAGTGGGGTAACACCGATCGCGCTCCATTCATCAATGAGAAACGTGAATGTACAGTTTGTGGTCAGTGATGGCGAGTATAAACAAGCGATTTGTGCACTGCACGAAGAGTTCTTTGAGCAAGGTAGTGCAATGAAAAAGTCGGTGAGCGTTGCTTAACGCGTTTAGTTGGTAATGGAAGTAGTAAAGGAGCCAATTGTGGCTCCTTTGTGTTTTTTGCTCGAACAAGTTAGATATTCGGGCGAGCAGTCTCGTTAGTGGATGGCGGCAAGTGAGGCAACGTCACTTCCGGTTGATCACCCGTTAAGGAACGCAAGAACTCAGTGATTTTTCCAGACTCTTCCTTCGTCAGCTTTTGGCCAAGTTGTAAATCAGCCATCATCGACACCGCTTCTTCTAACTCCCAAACTGAGCCATCATGGAAGTAAGGGTAGGTCAGTTCAACATTTCTTAGCGTCGGTACTTTGAAGACAAACTTATCGAAATCATTACCCGTGATCGCTTTACGTCCCACATCTGGGTTATCCGTTGCGAACGGCTTCACTAAGCCCATTTTTTGGTACATTTGACCACCAGCGAGAGGGCCGCTGTGACATGCTGTACAACCTTTCGCTTTGAATAAGTTGTAACCCTCGACCTGTGCGGTAGTGAGTGCGTTATCGTCGCCTTTTAACCAAAGATCGAATGGTGCGTTTGGTGTACGCAAGGTTTGTTCGAACGTTGCAATCGCATCGGTGACGTTATCAATATCTATGGTCTCAGTCCCATACGCTTCTTTAAACCACTCGCGATATTGTGGAATCGACTTGAGCGTGTCGATCGCAAGCTGGTGGCTAAAGGCCATTTCGAGTGGGTTTTCTATAGGGCCAGCCGCTTGTTCTTGCAAATCTTTTGCGCGCCCGTTCCAGAACTGAACAAAGTTCAAATCCGAGTTAAACACCGTCGGTGAGTTGATAGGACCAATGGCCCATTTATGACCAATGGAGCTTGGTAGGTTATCGACGCCACCTTTTGCGATGTTATGGCAAGAGTTACAAGAAATGGTGTTGGAGGCGGATAAACGAGGTTCAAACCACAACGTTTTACCCAGTTCTACTTTCTTAGCATCAAGGCCAGAAATAGGCTCAATGACCTTGATTGGCTCTGCAGATTGGCGCTCTGCGTAGGCACCGAAAGATAGGACTGACAAGACGCTCACTGCTATAAGAGTTTTCATAATAACTTCCTTTTTAAGTGATTTTTCACTCTCACTAGGGCGGCGTACTTCTTATTGGTACGCTCTGGAAGTCACGGTATAGCAATCGTTTTATTCGATAAAATGCAAAAAATCGATGGTTTTTATGGCAAAAAACGATGTTAAAAACGCACAAACTTTGCACGATTTGATTTTGCTAGCTTCCCAAGCAGTTGGTCACCTTTCATTTACAAATATGCAAAGAATATAAACGACAGGTTCGTTGATTTAGGTCAATTATGCAATTAAATGAATTTGAGAGCTGGAGTCTCTAGTTTGAAGAAAAAGTGGAGATTTTATCGCCCAAATAGGGCGTTGGTAGAGGACATATAACAGCCAACAAGTCCGATGTTTAGAATTATTCTATTTTAGGGAGTTTGCTCTAACTCTGAGTCAATCATTACATTTCAATTTCAAGAAACGTTTGGAATTGGTCATGTTTCTGAGTATACGAATTATTATCAGTTACGCATCCGGTTGCGCATTGTTCTAGGTTGAATCGTGTAACGTCACTGCAGCACGTATTGAGCGTATTACGCTGATTGTCTGTGTTTTCGTGTTGACAGTTTGGTACTAGGTAAAAATCAACAACACTATGATTTCAAGGAACATTTTATGTCAAAGAAACTACTTACTTGTTGTATAACCTCGGCAATCTGTTTTCATTCTGCTTCCGTTTACTCTCAATCAACGGATCTGCCAGGTGCTTCTGATTTACAACAAGCCCCTGCAGCGTTGATGCTCGCTCCGGACGATGTCGCCATCGCTGATCGTTATATCGTGGTCTTTAAACAGCCGCAAATGATGCCGAGCGACTCTCCATATTTTCAACAGTCCACGCAACAATCGGTGGACAGTATGTCCGGCTTATACTCAATACAGGTAGAGTCCGTATTTGATCGCTCAATTAGCGGCTTTGTTGTCACGTTGAATACAAATCAGCTGGACGAACTGCGTGCTGATCCGAGAGTAGACTACATCGAACAAGATAAAATGCTAACGCTTGAACCGATAGTCTCGGTAGAAGCGAACCAAAGCAATGCGATTTGGGGCCTTGATCGAATTGATCAGCGCAGCCTACCGCTTGATAGCAATTACAACGCCAACTTTGATGGTACAGGGGTAACGGCTTATGTCATCGATACAGGTGTGAACAATTCACACGTCGAGTTTGGTGGGCGTTCTGTTTCTGGCTACGACTTTGTCGATAATGATTCAGACTCAAGTGACTGTAACGGACACGGTACGCACGTTGCTGGCACCATTGGCGGCAGCCAGTATGGTGTGGCAAAGAACGTGAATATTGTTGGTGTAAGAGTACTTAGTTGTTCTGGCTCAGGTTCGACATCCGGTGTCATTGCCGGGGTGGACTGGGTGGCTGCTAACGCTTCAGGGCCTTCTGTTGCCAACATGAGTTTGGGAGGCGGCCAATCTGTCGCTCTCGATAGCGCGGTGCAAAGTGTAGTTCAGTCTGGCGTGAGCTTTATGCTGGCTGCTGGCAATTCTAATGCGGACGCTTGTAACTATTCACCTGCTCGTGTTGCTTCTGGCGTTACTGTTGGTTCCACTACGAGCTCAGATTCTCGCTCGAGCTTTTCAAACTGGGGTAGCTGTGTCGATGTATTTGCACCGGGCTCGCAAATCAAATCTGCTTGGTATGATGGTGGCTACAAAACCATCAGTGGCACCTCAATGGCAACGCCACATGTAGCCGGTGTTGCAGCGCTATATCTTCAAGAAAACAATGCATTATCACCAAGCCAGCTAGAGGCACTGATTGCTGAACGAGCATCCAATGGAAAAGTCTCAGACACTCGCGGAAGCGTAAACAAGCTGCTCTATAGCTTGGCGGATTCTGACTGTGGTCAAGATTGTGGTGGTCCAAATCCAACACCGGATCCTGAGGGCAAGCTAACCTCTGGTTTACCAGTGAATGGCTTGAGTGGCGCAACAGGTGCGATGGACTATTTCTATGCTGACCTAGAGGCAGGCCAACGTCTAACTGTTCAAACCATCGGTGGAAATGGGGATGCTGACCTCTACGTACGCTTTGGCTCGAAACCAACACGCAATAACTGGGATTGCAGACCATACAAATACGGCAACAATGAAACATGCACAGTGACCGCACCGCAGAGCGGGCGGTACTACATCATGATTTACGCATATTCTAGCTACAGCGGTATGACAATTCAGGCGAACTACTAACTTACAACACCAAGCCCACTTTACGGTGGGCTTAGTTTTTGAAAGCTCTATGTTTGAGCCTATTCAAATACATTTGTTTGTCGTTCTAAAGGGGTAACTAGATGGGAGTAGCTGTCGCTATCAATAATATTGAATTTGAATTACGGATAGAGGTGTAAACGTCTATCGTTGTATTCACCAAAGCAGGGGGGGGGAATTTAGCGAATAGCTAAGATAATTCGAAATAGGAGAGGGCTGATATGAGTCTCTTTTTTATTTTGCCGTTGTTTAAATCTTGTGAATAAATAATGCTTCAATTCATTCTTTTTGTGAATTAATTAAACTAACAGTTATCTTAAAAGAAAGGGAATAATAGCCCTTTGAGATTTCATGATGAGCTTTTGAGTAGTAAAAATATCTATTTTAATGGTTAATTTGTCGCCACTATTTATCTAATTGTTAGAACTATCATATTGTAACAAATTCTTACATTTGGTATTTAGGGGCAGTTTAATGCGATATCAATCTTCACCAAGTAACCATACAGAACAACTACAACAATCAACTCAAGAACGCGCTGAACAACAACGTCTGGCTCGAAAAGAAGAGCTTAAAGTGACACAAGAAGATAATAAGCGTTGGGCTGCAAATCGAGAAAGAGTCATGGCTGAACGCAACAGTGAAAATACTGAAGTCACCTTAACTCAATTAAAAGAAAATAAGAAAAAGGGTGGGCTTAGTTCTTTGTTGTGCGCGAAACCGAGTTTTTCCAAGCTCCCAACCAAGACCGTTGCTTATTGTTGGGTTAATACAAAAGCGGAAAGTGGTGAAGACAATATTATTCCCAGTGTTGAAAAGGAACATGGTCTACTGAACGTCATTAGTAATGCAAAAATCACCCCGAAGGTAAAACACATTATATATGTTGATAGACGCACTAAGGGGCGAACCTGTTATGACTCACGCGTTGAGCTTCCTGATAATGTTAAGTTTGTTTCAGTTGATGAATTGCTGAGCAAGAAAAACATCGCGACGCCAGTCATTGCCAAGAAGGTGACTGAATTGTATGAGGCAAGTATCAACCATGGCAGCCCAGCTTTTGCGAAGAATATGGTCTCTTTACTTGCCCTAAATGCTGGAGATTACTTCTTCGATATTGGTGTCAGCATCAAGCCAGACGGGAATTTAGTTAAGCATCTTAATGGCGAGAGCAAATTTTCCGGCGGTGCAGTAGGTAACGGGAGTTATTTGATGGGTGGACACGATAAAGAAGATATTGAGACAGTTGTTGAGTACCTCTACGAAATGTATACCTGTGAAAGACCACCAACGGTGCATCCTAAAAAAGCAGTGGAGGTATTAGAAAACCTCGATAAATCGTTGAAGCCAGCAGATGTGATAAGTGAAGTGACAAGCAACTCGAAACTAAACGAAAAAATCACACCTGCAGACTTCGTTACTTACTCTCGTAGGATGGAGAAGGGATTCGCTGAGCGTGGTGTTAAGACTACGATGTGTGAATATGCCCGTTACACGGACGTCGTCTTTGGTAACAACATTGCCGTGCTCACGACTAAAGTGAAAACGGTCTTTAGGAGCGGAACAGATTTCGTTAATACCCATAAGATGAGCCACATTCACAAAACCAAAGTGGAAGCGCATCACGTGCCAGTTTTATAAGGTAAGCAGCTCAAAAACACAAAAGGGACTCATTTGAGTCCCTTTATATTGAAATTAGATTTCGGGCTTTAGGTTAGAGGTTAAAGCTATTTCACTTCGTATCTCAGTAGAACTTCATTGTCCAATACAACGTTTGTTGACCAAATGAAACTTGCTCCAGCCCCACTGAATTTCTCGATGAAGTTCATATAAGATTTTTTGTTGTTCACACCAATATCATCTTCTGAATATTCAGTCGCTTGAGGCCATGAAGTTGCGTCAAAGTCTTTTGCCATCCAGTTGTTTGGGGTTTCCCAGTGAGCTGCATAAGCATTTTCACCGTTATCCGTGCCTTCTGTTGTACAGTTCTCCGATAAGCGCAGTTTTTCAAGGTTATCGCCATCAACTTCACTTAGGCAGCTAAGATCATAGATTGGCGCAGTATAGAATGTCTGTGCTTGCCAGTCGGAACCTGTCACAGTACCGTCACTAAAGCTTGCGATAAAGCCACCATCACCTGGGTGGAATGCCTTACCGCGGTTATCTTCTGTACCTAAACCTAAGTTTTCTTCCCAATCAATTACTTTTACAGCAATAGTGTATGGTTTACTTACTTTGAACTTGACGATACTAGAGTTAAACGGTGTGAAAGGTACAGTGTCTACTGCAATAAGCTGGCCATTAATATATAACTCGAAGTAGTTGTCAGCAAAGATATAACCAGTGATCTCTTCACCATCTGAATCAATAACAGCCACCGGTACAGAGTCTTCATCAACATCGGCAATGCTATTAGGAGTGATATTGGCGCATTCCTCATAAAGGTCGGCTGCTTTTGGCGCAGTTGTGAAATGGTTTTGTGCCGGGACGGTCCACACCTTGCCGTCAGCATCAGGAATTTCACCGATACCTGCAACTCGGCTTCTCCCGTTCTCACATTCAAAAAGATTTGTTTTTACTGTTGTTGCAAGACCTTGGGTAATGCTAGCTGAACCTTTGTAATCATCGAGGCTTCTATTAGCTTTTACGTCTGAAGATGGAGAGCAACCAGCCAACAATAGGGTGATAAACGAAAGAGCGAATACTTGCTTGTTTGTAGTCATCATCAACAAAATCCAGTCGTAAGTATGAAGTTTAAGTGTAGTAATTAATCTAGCTAGATCAATGTATTGAAAAGGTTAGATAGTTGGAACGCATAATAGTCTGTGTAATGTAAAACAACGTAAACGATGTGCAATTCTCGGTAAATGAACTTCTGCTTTGAGGCTTCAAAGTTGTCTAGGAGGCAAACTCATACGCAATTCAATCATTCATTTTTGAATGAATAAGAATCAAACCTGTCTATTTTTGAACTCTATTGTGTTTCGTAAAATAGCGCCATCAACTTGCTAACACATAATGAAGGCTTCCTATGAGCACATCACAACTAATTCTTGAGTTATCTATTATCGGCACAATGCTACTCCTTACGGGTGTCTTTTTGGTTCGTAGCTATGAAAAAACCGATAGCGTAGGGACGAAAGTTCAGAAGATCTTAACGGGTCTTCTTAGTGCCTTTATGGTGATGGCGGGAACAGTAAAATTCTTTGACCCGTTTACGACTATGTTCGCAAAACAAATCGCACTGAGTGAACTGCCTTTTCCGACTCTGTCTCGTTGGGCGGGTCAATTAGGTGAGATTTTTGCAGGTTTCCTGCTACTGGTGGTGGTGATTGGTAATAAGGCACTCGCAGCACCGATTAAAGATAAAGCGATGCAACTATCAACGCTATTAACGACCGCAATTATGATTGTCGCGGTTTATGTTCACTTATTGCCAAGCGTGCCGGCAGAAGTGCTACCGCTTCAGTCTAAGCCACCGGTAATGACACTGATTATTCTTGGATTAGCTTGGTTAAATGCATTCCTATATTTTCGTAAAAAGTAATCGTTAAATTCACATAATAAACGCCAGATTAGTTCGTCTAGTCTGGCGTTTTTCATTTCATAAAAACAATAACTACGAATCTCGCTCTGAGTGAATCGAAGCCAGAAACTCCGCCGATTGCCCAAACCGTTCAAAAATCATATCTCTAAAGGCAACCACTCTGGTCGCTATCAGTTTTCTGTCTGCCCACACCAAGAATGCTTTACCGGTTGGGTATTCAACGTCTGACAATACCTCTACTAACTCTTTGCTTTGTGCGTGCTTTTCAAAGGCTGCTCTTGGCATCATACAGATCCCAGCTCCTGCTATTGTCGCATCAATATTTAAACGCAGACTGCTGATTGAGTAACGAGGCTGATAGGGAATGCGGATCGCCTTACCATCTTCTTTTAGTTCCCAATATGGCAAGTTATTACCTGAGAGTAGCTGATGGTTCATCAACTCTTCAGCTCGTTTTGGCAGACCATGTTTTTCAATATAGCTAGGTGATGCCGCTAGCATTAATGGTGATTCAAACAACTGACGCTGTATTAAATGATTGGCGTGAGGTGGGGTCGTCACAATCGCAAGGTCAATCTGCTCATCAAAGAAACGTTCTGTGCCTGCGCTAAATTGAATGGTTACGGAGACCTCTGGGTGAAGCTGCATAAACTCAATCGCCATCTTTTGCAGGAAATTATCAGCAAATGGCTCAGGGCAAGAGACTCGGATTTCACCCGTTAATACTGGCTGACTATTCGAGAGCTGCGTCCATTCATCATTCAGCTGCATAAATAGGGCAGCGAAGCGCTGGTAATATTCGTCGCCAGCTGTCGTGAGCTGGAACTGTTTTGCATTCCGGTGTACCAGTTTTTCACCCAGTTTATCCTCAAGACTTGCCACCGCCCTTGATAACGTTGGGGCTGAAACGTGTGTTTTAAGGCTCGCTGCTGCAAAGCCTCCGCACTCGACAGATTGGCAAAACAGATAGAGATTGGAGATGTCTTTTGCTTTCATAATTGATCGCTCTTGAGGATTGCATTCTGAGTTAATCATTCAAATATGAAAGATTCAAGTTCAATGTTGTCTATTTTTGATTGTGATGGGCGGGGCTAATATGACCCCATCAGTTAGCCAATCGAAGTCAGGCATAAGAGAGTCAATCATGAAAAAGTTTTCACGTAAGTTCCAATACCCACTAATGGTTTCTATGGTTTTACCTACTATGCTTCTTAGCATGCCAGCCATCATGGTAGCTAAAACACTGCCAGAGAACGGCGCATTCTTTGATGCATGGTTAAATGCGGTTTCACAAATGGTGCCATCTGCACTGTTAATTTTAGCCCTTGTAGCACCAACGGTTCGTCTGCTCGTAACCAAAGTGCTGCTAGAGCCAGAAGTAAAATAAGTCAGTAAAGTTAATGAATTAGAGAATGGGAAAGAGAAAAATGAGCGAATTTAAATTACACACTGTTGAGTCAGCACCAGAAAAAAGCAAAGCAATCCTTGAAGGTGCACAAAAGCAGATGGGGATGATTCCTGGTCTTTACGCAGTAATGGCTGAGTCTCCTCAAATCCTAACAGCTTACACGCAACTGCATCAGCAATTCACCAACACATCATTTAATGCCGAAGAACTAACAGTGGTGTGGCAAACCATCAATGTTGAACACGAGTGTCACTACTGCGTCCCGGCACACACTGGGATCGCGCACTCAATGAAGGTTGACCCAGCATTGATTGAAGCACTGCGTAACGATGAAGCAATGCCAACGGAAAAGCTTCAAGCACTAAAAGACTTCACTCTTGTTGTGGTTCGTGAGCGTGGCAATGTATCAGAAGCAGACCTAGCGGCATTCTTCGAGGCAGGTTACGGTCAGCAACAGGTTCTAGAAGTGATCCTTGGTCTATCGCAAAAAGTGATCAGTAACTACGTAAACCACGTAGCTCACACGCCGGTAGACAAAGTATTTGAAAAGTTTGCTTGGTCTAAAAAGTAATCTAACAATCTAAAACATATTGAGCGGGCTATAAGCTCGCTCTTTTTTTTTGCCAAAACTAACGTTTTTATAGTGTTTGTCACGTAAGTATTGGCATCTATTTATGTGGACTTTTTTTGAGTCAACAGACTCAAATGTATCCCATAATAACGACAATAGCCGATAATATTGCTGCCAATAAACAACAACTCCATCAGTACAGCAGTAGGAGAACCTGCGAGGTAGTTGTGTATTAGCCAGAGCAAAGTTCCTACAATCATTAATTGACGTAAGCGTTGATCACTTTTGCAAAATGCAGCTGTGGTCTGAAATAGCGTTCCGCCAAAACTAAGCAAATTGATTAGGTCAACAAAGGTCACCACAGTGATCATTAAGGCAGAGCTTAAATAAAGAAACATCCACCTTTTCGATGTAGTAAAGATACTAGTGAAGTAGCGGATGCTCGCAAGTAACATTAGGCTTGCGGCGGTCCATTGCTCTAGTAGAACAAAGTGGGTGCTAATCAAGATGCCGGATGCACATAAGCAACAAACAATTTTTTGTCTTTTTTTAAATTGAAATGATATCAGATCGAATACGATGGCGATTGCTATCAATACTTGGGACCAAAGAAATGCCGACATGCTTCCCTCCTACAAAATTTAGAATAAATATGGAGGTGGGATTATGCGTAGATGTTCCGAAGTAGGAATTAACTAAAGTTAATTTCTACCTTTTATATTTAGCTTTTTATTCTGGCTTTCAATCTCGATAGGCTGACTGGGCTAATACCGATATAGCTGGCTATCTGAATGTTATTAAGTTTGGCTAACCAATGTGGCCAATACTGGAGTAAGTGCTGATACCTTTGCTCAGGTGTGTGGAGTAACAGCAGGGCTTCTTTCTGCTCCTTGAATATTAATTGTTGCTGTAAGAGTGTGACTTTGGCTTGTGAGAACGAAGGCAATGCCAGTAAATTCAGGGGGATCCTTATGACTTCTACAGCTGTAATAGCTTCAATTTGATATCGGGCAGGCAATCCCTGCAACCAACTTGAATAGAGGAAGCATAGCTCATCTTTAAAATAAAACTCTTTGCATCGCTCAAGACCGTTCTCACCGTAATGACAAGCTCTAAGTATTCCGGACATGATAAAAAAGCCATAGTCCTGCTGGGAGCCCTGTGCGAGCAAGATATCTGATGGGTTTAGTGAGAGCAATTTAAACTGAGTTGACAGGGGTTCAACTGTTTGAGGTGGAACACCCATATCAGAGAAATAGTCAATCACCTTAGTGAACTTACCCAACATAAAAACAGGTTCCATATTTGCTTTATTTCACCAAGACTAACACATTTAATCACTAGAAATATCCCGGGTATTATTGATTATCGGTGTATTTCAGTGGTGAAGCGAAGATGACCACTTGCTACGATGTTTTCAATACAAAGCCTTACCTAGAGAGCTACAAACTGAACTACCTTTCTAAATCGCTTTGCCCTAAAACAGCCAGGATGAAGAGAAGCTAAGCGTTTAGCTATCTCAGTTCTACAAACAAAATCCGTTGCTACTTCACTGCTTCTACTTCCAACATCGACGCTTGAGTCGCAGACAAGTTTTGTTTTACATAGCTAGTAAGTTGTAACCATGCAAACAAGCCTGCTAGAACGTTAGCAATTGTCGCCGCGATGACGATTGTAAAAATGTCACCCTGTAACGAGGCGATGGCAATCGCTGGGATGTACAGAACCATCAATCTTACGAAGCAAACGAATAGGGCTGTTTTTGGTTTACCCAATGCGTTGAAGATAGAAGTGACAACCATACACAAACCTAAAGGGCCGTAGCTAAACGGAATCACCCAAAGTGCTAGATTTAACCACTCTTGCATTGTGTTGTCCTCCGATAGTAGAGGAACAACAATTGGTAAACTCACCACTAACAAAGTTGCGATGGCCAAGTGGAACAGAATCACAAAGCGAGAAGCAGATTGCACGAGCGCTTGGATTGAATCAAAACGTTCGGCACCGAGTTCACGGCCAATCATTGGTGGCAAAGACATGGTGAGTGCCAGCGTGAAGATCAGCAAGAAGCTTTCCACTCGGTTTAATAAGCTCCAAAATGCGATTTCGTTAGTACCAAGATGAGCGATGAACATAACCGTCACGAAAGCACTAACGGACGGTAGAATTTGATTCATCATGGTTGGAATCGTGGTTGTGATCAGCAGAGCAACATCGTCTTTGCTAGCTAAAGCCGAAGAGAAAGGTGCGAACCATTGACGACCTTTGGCTTTGTTCATCATGTAAACCGCGCTGATGGCAAAGCCAAGCATCGACGCTAATGTAGCACCTGCAATCCCCATGTTTATAACGAACATAAATATCGGATCGAGCACGAGGTTGATAAGGCTTGCGATAACAAAAACAGAGCCAGTAACTTTAGTATCGCCGTTAGCACGATAAACACAGGTCATTAAATACAGTACGGCACTGGATAGTGCGCTCAACAGCCATAAGCCCCAGAACTGACTAAATAACGTTTCGAGCTGTTGATATTGTGCGCCGCTGTCTTCCACAGAGACAAACGCAGAAAACACGCTTTGCTCCATCAACCACAACGCAAATCCAATGAGAGCGATAAAAGCGCTGCCGACCAGTAATGCAAGTGAAGCGGTATTTGTCGCGCGTTGCGTATTATTTGCACCAAAAGCATGTGAGATGATCGACGTTGCAGCAACACCAATGCCGACTTGAATGCCAATAAAGCCAGCTTGGAACGGCATGGTGATACCTTGCACGGTAAGCTCGTTCACGCCAAGCATGCCGATAAACACCGCGTCGATAAGTTGTACTGACATGATCGCAAAAAGGCCGACAGTCAGCGGCAGTGTTTTTTCGAGAACGGATTTTAAGGTCGAGGAAATCGCTATCATCACAAGGCTCTTGGTTCGAAAGTTCGGGAACCGTGCCAGTATAGAGTTGCGATTGTTAATGATAAGAGGGCTAATCCCTAAATCAGTTTTTAGATTTGGTTAATAATGAACTAAAAAAGAGGCAGTATGAGTGCAACTCTACTGGGCAAAAAGCTTAACTTGAATGCGTGTCTCTTTTTGTTTTTTATGAAATAAATTTGTTTTTGCTACGGTCTGTTTAAATCAACGTATTACCAGTTCGCTATTTACTAAAGTATGAACTCATTCGGGGAAGATTATGTGGATTAAGAAGAACCATCGCTGGGCTTTATCTGAAAACGAAGCGACGCCAGAGTCCGTTTATAAAGAACGTCGTGAAATACTCAAAAAGCTTGGCATTGCGGTTGTCGGCATGCCACTCGCTGCAAATGCACAAGCTGGCATTTTGGATATCTTCTCCTCAAAGGAGAAGCCAGTCTCAGACAATCGAATTGACCTTAGCGCGGCGAAGCCACAACAGTACCAAGCGGATCTTTCTCTTACTCCTGAAAGTAAGGTTCTGAAATACAATAACTTCTATGAGTTTGGTACCGATAAATCTGATCCTGCGAAAAACTCTTCTGAGTTTGTGTCTGACCCATGGACGGTTGAGATCGACGGCTTGGTGAATAACCCGATTAAGCTCGACCACGATGATATCTTTAGTAAGTTCACACTAGAAGAGCGAATCTACCGCTTACGTTGTGTCGAAGCGTGGTCAATGAACATTCCGTGGATTGGTTTTCCTTTAGCGGACATCATCAAAATGGCGGCCCCAAAAAGTAGCGCGAAATACGTTGCTTTTGAAACTCTCTACGATCCGAAACAGTTCCCAGCCCAAGGCTCCTTTAGCAGTATTGAATATCCTTACGTCGAAGGGCTTCGTCTTGATGAGGCAATGAACCCGCTCGCGCTGATTTCTGTGGGTTTGTATGGAAAGACGCTTGCACCACAAAACGGTGCGCCACTTCGCTTAGTTGTACCGTGGAAGTACGGCTTCAAAAGCATCAAGTCTATTGTTCGAATTCGTTTAACTGACCGAGAACCGCCAACAACGTGGAATCGTTTAGCGCCAAATGAATACGGTTTTTACGCCAATGTGAACCCAAATGTTGACCATCCGCGTTGGAGCCAAGCAAGCGAGCGTTTCATCGGAGAGGGCAGTGTACTCAGCACTCGCAGACAGCCAACATTGATGTTCAACGGCTATGAGGAAGAGGTGGCGCATCTCTATAAGAATATGGATCTGAGGAAGTTCTATTGAGAAAGCTGACGCCAAAACACATCATTGCGCTTAAAGTCCTGATCCACCTTGTTTCTCTCGGTTTCTTAGGTCTGCTGGTCATTGCGATTAATACCGACAACTTAGGTGGTGACCCTGTTCAAGGGATTATCCATTACACAGGTATTAGCGCGCTGAATACGCTGTTTATTACCTTGTTAGTTTCTCCGCTTGCGCGTTGGACCAAGCAGGGTTTGTTAGTTCGAGTTAGGAGACTACTCGGGCTCTACAGCTTTTTCTGGGCAGTACTTCATTTGGTTGCGTTTGCTGTGCTCGATTTAGGATTAGATTGGAGTTTACTCGCTTCCGAAATCGTTAAACGCCCTTATTTGACCGTTGGTGCAGCAGTGTGGGTAATCTTGTCACTTCTGGCAGTGACTTCGACTCAATCCATTCAACGTAAAATGGGTCCTAAATGGCAAAAACTGCATAACTGGGTCTATTTGGCAGCGATACTGGCGCCGATTCATTTCTATTGGTCGGTGAAGTCAGAGGTAGCGGAGCCAACGATTTATATCTTAATCGCCATTGGTTTGTTGCTGGTGCGCTGGAAGACATTGAAGCAGCGAGTGTTTCGAAAGCTGTTATCCAGTTGATGCGCTGTTAGACCAATTGCGATAAATGAATCAACAGACTAAAAGGGGCTACGTGAGCCCCTTTCTTAATTGGATAAAAAGCCGCTAACCCAAGCTTTCTGTTGCTGTTGGCTCACCACGCTTCCACACCTTTTGTTCGCTTTCGCCAAAGACCTTGGGCTAAGTCTATCAAATCCCATCACAACGTTCATACCGTTAGCCCGAACCCTACGACTAATGTCTAACCACCTGAGACTATTTGTATTTTTTCGTTTGGTATAAGGTACTAGCAGCTGAATTTTAAGAGTTCATAAAGATCAGTCATCGAGTTCTTGTAGCAGAGAATTTATAGACAACGACTCGCTTAATCTTCGTTTAGTGAGTAAACAACGTTGGTTGGAAAAACACACCTTAGAGTGTGAACGAAAGGAATCATAATGAGCAGCACTTTAGAGTCCGTACATATTGGAACAGATAAGCCCAAAGCCAGTGAGGATGAACTCACTTACGAACAACAACATAAGCCAAGCTCGGAATTTGAGTCCCGAGAACAATATTTAGAGCACGAGTTGCAAATCATGGCGCCTAAACGTTGGCGTCCCAATTTGCCATTTAAAGACTATCGATTCGAGGTAGAAGACACCATTCCAGCGATGGCCGCGACCATTGGTAAAGTCGTTATGGTGGGAGCGATCGCAGCAACCTTTGCTGGGGCGCTAGGGCTGAATGAAGGCTTTATTTTAGAAAACGTTCGTTATGAACTACTCATCGCCTCTGTTTTCATTATTCTTTTTTCAGGCTTTTTACTACCTACCGCAAACCTCGCAGGTACACACGGCCCACTCATCCCATTAATTCCTATCGTCGTTGCAGCAGGCGGGCACCCTATGGCCTTTGGCTTGTTGATTGGCGCCTTTGGGATACTGCTAGCGATTAGTAAAGGTGGCAGTATGCTGGCAAACCTTACCAGTAAAGGCGTGTGTGGCGGTTTATTGCTCTACCTTGGCTTTGTTGGAACCGTCTCTCAAGTGAAAAAGCTATTCGCTTGGGCAGAGGGAATAGGGATGAGCCACATCGCTTTTGTCGTGATCTTTTGCACCATTATTTTATATGCACTACTGGAACATTTTCGTAAGCGTTGGCTAGCTGTCCCTCTTAGTTGCTTGCTAGGCGGTACTTTAGCTTTTGCTATGGGCGCTCCGTTTTCTTTTCAAACCGAGCCCGGCTTACCCAATATGAACCCTATGTATTGGTGGGGGGAAGATACGGGTTGGATGCTAGGTTTGCCTACGATTGAGCATTTCATGGTGGTATTGCCTTTTGCTATTTTAGCCGTAGCCATGTGGTCGCCAGATTTTTTAGGGCATCAAGTGTTTCAAAAAATCAGCTATCCAGAACGTACAGAAAAAGTACATATGAACATCGACGATACGATGACTACAGCGTCAATTCGTCAGACGTTCGGTTCTCTGCTCGGTGGTACTAACTTTACGTCTTCGTGGGGGACTTACATCGTTCCGGCGGCTATTGCTAAACGTCCTATTCCTGCCGGCGCGTTACTAACGGCACTGTTCTGTATCATCGCCGCGGTTTGGGGTTACCCAATGGATTTAGCGATCTGGCAACCTGTACTTTGTGTTGCGCTCATTGTTGGGGTATTTGTGCCTTTGCTAGAAGCTGGAATGGAAATGACGCGTGAAGGGAAAACCACACAATCGGCGGCGATTGTTGTATTTTCTTCAGCGCTCGTTAACCCTGCATTTGGCTGGTCTCTCACAATGCTGTTAGATAACTTAGGCTTGGTCGGCTGTAAAGAACGTAGTGGGGAACTCAGTAAAATGAGCCGCTGGGTGTTGCCTGGCATTATGTTTATTGTGCTAACAAGTGTAATGGCGTTGGTTGGTCTACTACCAGGAATACCAGCGGTTATCCCAAGTTTTCGTTAGATAGCCTCATGCTACGATTTATGGTTTGAAAGTCCTATTTCCAACCTGTTATAAACGGTTTAGTTCTGTTGTTCTAAACCGTTTTTGCCCCGTTTTGAGTTAGACCTATTACTCATTCATGTCCTATTTACATGATTTTAGATTAGTTTCATTTACTGTTTATCAATACCTCATTTAAATATTGACGGAGGCATGCCAAAAAGGTATATGTAGTCTATGGTAATTTTTAATTTAATCTCATCTCATAGCAACCATCAGTCATCTCATATTTGGCTGGGGGTAGCTATTGCTGAGTGAATTTAGGTAAGCCTGATCACTAAGAAAGCACCTTCAGCATAGACTATAGGGCTTCGTGACAAATCAGTGTTCAAGGAATGCCAAATGAATGATTGTTTATTAGTTACACCTTTACAGCAGAATAAAAAATATAAGTTAGCCGTTATTAATAATATAATTGGTAACTTTTCGATATGGTTTTTTTAATACCTCAATAATGCTGTTGCTTGTTGAATATTCAAACTCAGCTTCAATTGGCGTGATGGCATTTATATCTATTAACGCTCCAATAGCTTTATTTAGTATTGCATCAGGTATCATTAGCGATAAATATGATAAGGATAAAATAATACTCATATCAAATTTATCTATCGCTTTTTTTATTTATTTAATGCAATTTTTCCAATCTATACAATTTATTTTAATAATAACTTTTTTCATTTCTTCGGTTGCAGCAGTAAGAGTGATTGCAATGCAATCATATATTGCCAGTATTATCGATGCGAGTCAGCTTAATACCTCAGCAAGTATAAATAGCATATCACTTGCTATTGTAAGAATACTAGGGACGTTAATGTCTGGCTATTTATATTCTATTTTAGGATTTTTTGAGTCATTATTAATAATTACGATACCAGTGGCAATAACGACAATAATATCAATCAAATCAATCAATTGCAAAATGGAAAGGGTAAGGATAAAGGAAAAAAATAGAAGTATTTATAATAAAAACATCATGAGTCATGAGTATAAAAATTGTTTATTTGATTCTGTTATGCTCTTTTTAAGTGGTAGTGCTTTATGGTCATTAATACCTTATATATCATCACATGAACTAGGCTTAAATAAATCATACCAATCATTACTTATGTCTCTCATGATTCTTGGTGCAATACCCGCATTTTTAATTAAGGAGAAAGTATCATCGATTAAAATTAATAGCTTTAATTATGAATTAATAACAATTATCTTGTCTTTAACTATCTTAATAACTAACTTATTTGTGAGTTACTCAACTATAATCACATCCTTTTCTATCGCTATCTTCGGTTTCTTATGGTCGATAAAGGTGACAATTATTAATAGAGAAATTCAACGTATGGGTAGAGAAAGAAAAAACATAGGTTTAACTATATCGATATCATACACTTTTATGTACTTAGCTATGACGATAGGATCTTTCTTTTTTGGTCAGATGACAGATATATTTGGTCTGAAATATTCACTTTCCGTCTCTACATTGGTTATGGTTATTCCAATATTTAAAGAAAGGCTGATATTAATAGTAAAGAAATTATAGAAAGATGTTCGGATTGGGTCGTTTTTATGCTGTTGGTCTTATTCAGATAACATTTATCTAATGTGTTGGATCAGATCACGCCAATATTAAAATCTGGTATAAGAAAACATTGCCAATATCATTAGGGAGATGGTTAAAAATCAAACATCACCCTAACTATTTCTAATATCAACCAACCTAAGTAGTACAAACAACCTAAGAAGCTTTTGTCCATAAACGAGCCAACGACTCTTCTGCTCAACTCAGTCATTAGACTATCTACGCAAACAAAAAGGGGCTACGTGAGCCCCTTGGTTTTATTGGATAAACAGCCGTTAACCTAAGCTTTCTGTTACTACTGGTTTGGTATTGCGTTTGGCAATCCAGTAGGCAACGCCGCCCCAAAGTACCGTCAGAACCCAAAGTGCGGTCCAGTGTTTAGCTACTTGTTGCCACGTTGAGCCCATTTGGTTGAGTGCTAAAAAGCCTTTGATTGCCCACGTACTTGGGCTCAAGTCTGCAAACCAAAGTAGCGGGGCAGGGATCGACTCAACTGGCCAAATAAAGCCTGCTAAGAAGATTAATGGCATTGAGCTAACCAGCACGACCAATGTCACGAGCTCGCGCCTTGGTAGCAAATAACCGAGCCACAAACCTAAACCACAACAGCCAAGCAAGAACGGTAACAGCAAGGTCAACAATTCACCGGCATTGGCAACATGGTTGACGTTCAAGCGTTCAAAACTGAAGCCAAAGTAGTAGGCGCTGAGTAGGTAGTAGATAGCTACGAAGACCAAGGTTCTGGCAAGTAGCAGAGCGCCCGTTGGCACCTGAGACCAATACCCGCGACCATGACGTTGTGTACCTGTCTGCAAGCCGACTGCCATGATCAATGTTTGCTGAAGGATCAATACAAACACCGCTGGCACTACGTATTCGATGTAGCCCATGGTTGGGTTGAAGGTAGGCTTCATGTTGAGTTTGATTGCCGAGTAGTCATGGCTCGCCATGCTCAGTGGCACGCCATCGATCACCATCTTGCTTACTTTAACTTGAGAACCAAGCGTACCGCCTGCTGTTGCCAAGCCTTCTACCACGGTGCCGTAGACCAAGAAGTAGGAAGCATCAGCTGCATAAGCCAGAGTCGGGCTACTTCCAAGCATCAAGTCTTTGTAGAAGTGTTCTGGAATCACCAAAAAGCCGGTGATTTCACGGTTTAGGAATGCTTGTTTTGCATCTGCAATCGTGTGTAATCGTGTCACGACTTTAACCTGAGGCGTGGCGTCGACCATGCGCTCTAGAGTTAAACTGGTTTGGCTACCATCGAGGTTCACAATTGCAATCGGCTGCTCTCTTGGCGTTTGTTGCGCGTACGGAAGTGGGTATAAGAACGAGTAAAACACTACGCCACCAAAGACAGTAAGTACCACGACAGGATTGGTCATCACTGAGCGTAACTCGGTTTTAATCAATTGCCATAAGTTCATATTGCCCCCTGTTTACCATCAGCACGAGTTGCGCTATTGAGTAAGGCGGTATTACGATGTTTTGCCATCAAAGCCGCCGTCATCAATAACGGAATAACGTACCCAGCCATCGGCCAGAGTGAGCCGATTGATTGTGCCGCACTTGCGCCGTAGTTTGCTTGATCCACTTGAACTTCGATGTAATGCGTAATCGGCAATAAGCCTCGCCATGCTTGCGCTAACGCGTTCATGTCGGAAACCGGGAAGGTTATCCCCATAAATGCAAAGCTCGGTGCGGTAAATGCGCCAGCAAAGCTCATCGCACGTGCTGGGTCCATCGATAGGAAAAAGAACAATGCCCCCATGATGATGCATGCGATAGTCGTTACGAACTGCGCCAACAACATCACTAAGTAACTGCCTTCCATCGGCCAATCAAGCACCATATAGAACCAGACTAAGAACAGTGCGCTTTGCGCCATAAAGACAGGAATGTACTGGCTTAGAATTTTGCTTAGTCGAGTGAAAGGGCGGTCGCCTAAGAACGCGAAGCTGTTGTTGCCATTTCCATAAAGACGAAAATGCGCTGCGAGGATCAAAATGGTACTGACCACGATACAGATCTCCCAGATCGCCGGAACAATCGCTGTCACCAAGAACTGAGCGTAGTTGGTGTTACGGTTGAACAAGGCCGTAATCTGAGTCGAAATCGGCACTGCTTGACCAACAGCAGCAAGCGTTGTGGTATTCCCCTTTGCTAAGTTACCCATGGTTTCTAGCTGAGCATCAAAATACCCTTGAGACTGCGCAACCGCTGAGTTGATCAGTTTCGCAACCAAAATGTATTGGCTATTGAAGAAGACCGATAGCTGCGGTTGGCGATGCAAAAGAATGTCTTGGTCAAATTGAGGGGGAATCACAGCATAAGCGTAGATATCACCCTCGATCATCGCATTTTTGGCCTCTGTTGAACTGACGTAGTGGTAATCAACAGAAAGGGTGGATGAGGCGTCAAGAGATTGAATCATCTTGCGTGACAACTGTGAGTGCTGTAAATCGACCACGCCAATAGGGAGATCTCTGGCAATGCCTGCAGAGAATACCCCCCAAATACTGATTGCCAATAAGATCGGCACCCAAGTAAGGCAAGACAACAACCACTTATCGCGCCTTAGGACCTGTCGTTGTGAGATTTGAATAGTCATAGTACTAAACCAACGCGATTACAGGTCAACCACGACGCTCATGCCCATTCGAAGCTCAGGCTCTGGCTGGGTAGGGCGAGCTTCGACTTCAAATGTACGAAGATCAAAACCTTTTGATGCATCTGTGGCGCGCCATGTCGCGAAGTCACCCATAACGGCAACGTGCGTTACTTTAAACTCAACGTCTTTATCAAGGGCAGGCAGATAAGCTTCGAACGTTGTGCCTTTGGTAAAGTGTTTGAGCAAATCTTCGCGCACGTTCAGTGTCGCCCAAGAATCTTGAGTATCGATAACCGTCACCACCGGGAAGCCTTGAGGAGACAGCTCACCACTTTGCAGTAGTACTTGAGAGACTTCACCATCAAACCAGCTGAAGATTTGTGTGTCTTTCGCGTATGCTTCTACTTCGGCAACAGCACCAGCCGCCATGCGAGCTTTTTCTGCTGCGGCGACTTTGGTTTCGCTACGCGCGCCTTCTTTTGCCATGTTGTACATTTGGAACGCTGCGCTCTCGGTGTACTTAGAAGCTTGCCACTGAGTCAGCGCCTCATCGCGTTTTTGTTCTGCGACAACGCCATCTTTGTAGAGATTATTTACGCGCTGGTATGTTTTCTCCATCAAATTAGCAGCCGCTTGTGCTTTCAACCACTGGTCTTTTGCTGCTTGAATTTGTTGCTCACGCGCGCCTTTTTCTGCTTCTAACGCCAACGCGCCAGCGGCTTTTTCACCGGCTTTTGCTTGTTCTAGCTTTGCTTCGATTTCAGGGCTGTGAAGGGTAAAGATCAACTGACCTTTTGTTACGTCGTCACCTTTGCGTACCATGACTTCATCAATACGTCCTGGCACTTTAGAGGAGATGCTGTATTGCTGCGCTTCTATCAACCCTTGTAAACGAGCGGGTTCTGGTTGATACGCTTGGTAGAACTGATAACCAACCCAAGAAGCGACACCCAAAGCGCAAATTGATAGTAGAGCGGGTTTTAGAGATTTTGCTGCCATGACTTATTTTGCCTCTTTGGATGTTGATGCTGGAACGTAAGCAGTATGTTGGTATTGAGCGAAGCTGTTCATTTCGCTACTTAGTGCTAATAGTTTGGTCAAAGAAATTAGATAGCGGAAACGTGCCACAGATTGCTGTGTTTCTACGCTGGCGACATACAGTTGCGCGTCGACCACATCCAAAGATGAAGATAAGCCCTGAGTGAAGGCTTTTTCGCGTAAGCGTAGGTTCTCGTCTGCAAGGGCGATACTGGATTCTAAACCTTGGACTTCATCAATGGCTTGCTGCGCCTCTAGGTAGGTTTTCTGTACCAGAAGCGACAAGTCTTGTTTGGCTTGTGACTTTAGTGCATCCACTTGCGTGACCATACTTTGCGCTGCTTTCACTTTTTCGCTGCGACCAGTGGATTCGATTAGCGGAATATTTACGCCGACACCCACTAACCAATCCGGTTTCATTTGGCTGGCAAGGGAATCGTCTTCATACAGGCTGTAATCACCGTACAAATAGACTTCTGGATAGTATTTGCCTTTCTCGGCTTTTATCAGGCTCGATGCTTGTTTGTGTTTCGCATTTAATAAATCCAAGCCAGGGTAGGTCAGCAGTGTTTGATCAACAAACGCATTCAATGGAGGAAGGTTATCATTGATGAAGAGTGATTCTGATGGCTCTACCGAATCATTCTGCGCCAAGATTTTGCCAAGAGCAGCTTGGGCAATACTTAAATCGCTGGCCGCTTTACGAGTTTCTACTTTCGCTTTGTCTAGTGATGCTTCTGCTTGAAGGCGTTCAACTCGTGCAATCTGGCCTTGCTCTTCCATCTTAATTGCAAAATCACGGTGTTTGGTTAAGCCTTTTTCGACGGCTTGTCGAGTCGCCAGTACTTCTTTCGCTAATACAACCGAGAAGTAGTATTTGGAGAGATCTTCAAAACGCGCCTGTTGCTCCATCGCGAGCTGGCTTTTCGCTTCGTCCGTTTTGCCTTCTGCGGCCGATTGAGCTGCATTAATGCGACCACCGGTAAAGATTGGCCAGATAGCACGAATCGAAGAGGAGAAGATGTCACGCTCAGTGATCGTTGAGGTAGTATTCGCAAGTGCACTAAAGATAGGTTGAAAGACTGGTGGCACACTGATTTGTTGCCCAGTACTGTCGAATAACTGCTGACCCGAGACCGTTACGTCGGTGTCTAAGCGCGTGTAATTCGCTCCGATGCTGACTTGTGGAAGATTAAGGTTGTCTGTCGCACTTTGTTGGTATTCGTAACTTTCAACGTTCGCACGCTGTGCTTTTAGTGAATAGTTGTTTTCTAACAACAATTTCCATGCGTCATCAAATGTGATGGGAGCCGATTGACAGGCAAGAGAAATTGAGCTGCTGAGAAGGCCCAAGATCCATAACTTTCCGGTTTGTTTCATAGTGGCTGCTTTGCTTTAGAGTATTAACTCTAATATAAAGTATTCATTCGAAAGTGTTAAGTGATTGGCGAAAAGAATTGTTGGAGAAATGTTGCGCTCAATTGAGTACAGATCACTTGAGCGCAGCTGTGTTATTTTTTTATCTCATGGAAGGGCAGTGAAACTCTGCTCTCCACTCAAGTTGACGAGAACCTCGCATTGTATTCAGCAGGTCTTTACCACTCATCTGTGGGAACGATAGCAGCACCTTAAGTTCTGGGGAGCTGGCATCACTCTTTTCGTAAGCTCTGACGTGGGTAAACGTTGAATACATATTCTCTGACAGCATAGCCTTATTCAGGCAAATTCCAAATGTATCGCGTTCCATGTTTAGGTGTTCCTTCTAACTATAAAAGCGCCTCTGTTTATAGTTATTGCAGTGGCAGATGGTGTCTAAGTAATTGTCCTACGGTCAGTATTTGTATTTTTATCAATGTGTCTTCAAATTTCCTGACGCAAGTGCTGAGCGTTAAATAGACTTCCAGTTGGCTGCTTTCTTTTGCCGAAGCTCTCTCTGGCTTCTTGACTAAAAATTATACGATGGAAAGTCTCAAAACGCCTCAAAAACCGATAAATTTGATGTGATCGTGTTCAAGATTTAGATGGCAATTTATGTATGATGTTGAATAAATAACAACATTATTTGGCTGGCGATTTGATTGCTTTTTTATATTTCGTTTCGCTTATCAATGATGAATCGTGTACGTGACATAAGCATGAACCTGATGATTTTAAAGCGTCAAATGTTGTCACTGTTGCAGCGCTGTTAACTCGTATTCCCTTTTGCCTTTATCTCTACTTATTTCGACTTAACTCTTTGCGAGAAAGGCATTCTGATTTTTATTAATGCAATAAAATCATGTTAAAAATGCAAACGATTCATTTTACTCATGCGCATAAATCAATAATATTTTTGAGGTTATTAGAGGATCTGACTGGTTCTCATATCAAAAATGCTTGTGATGAGTAAATCCTTTTTGCAGGTGCGTTTCATATGAGAATTAATCTGTTAAAGGAAACTATTTATGGCTCAGTTAGTCGATGAAATCGTATTTCAGTCAGGGGTCAAACTCAGCAATCGCATCGTGATGGCACCGATGACGATTCAGTCCGCTTTTTTTGATGGCGGGGTGACTCAAGAGATGATCAATTATTACGCCGCTCGCTCAGGTGATGCTGGCGCAATTATTGTTGAAAGTGCTTTCGTTGAGAATTACGGTCGTGCTTTCCCTGGTGCTCTGGGGATTGATACTGATAGCAAAATAGCAGGTTTGAAAAAGCTCGCCACCGCGATTAAAGCGAAAGGTTCCAAAGCCATTCTTCAAATCTACCATGCCGGTCGTATGGCTAACCCTGAATACAACGGTGGTCATCATCCTATTTCGGCAAGTCCTGTCGCTGCACTTCGCGATAATGCGGAAACACCGTTAGAAATGACAAAAGAGCAAGTCGAAGCAATGATTGAAAGCTTCGGTAATGCTGTCAATCGTGCCATCCTCGCTGGTTTTGACGGTGTTGAAATTCACGGCGCAAATACTTACCTGATCCAACAATTCTTCTCACCACATTCAAATCGTCGACGCGACAAATGGGGTGGTAACATTGAGAAGCGCACCAGATTCCCTCTTGCGATTTTAGATGAAACGAAACAAGTCGCGTCATCTCATGATAAGTCGGATTTTATTATCGGTTACCGATTCTCGCCAGAAGAGATCGAGCAACCGGGCATTCGCTTTGAAGACACAATGTTCCTATTGGATAAGTTGGCGAGTTCAGGCTTAGATTACTTCCATTTCTCGATGGGCAGTTGGGCACGTAACTCAATTGTTACTCCAGAAGATCAAGAATTACTTATCGACAAGTATCGTCAACTTCAATCTGATGCCGTAGCAAAAGTGCCTGTCATTGGTGTTGGTGGTATCGCTCAACGTGCAGATGCAGACAGTGCATTGGCACAAGGTTATGACATGGTCAGTGTTGGTAAAGGCTATTTGGTCGAACCAACATGGGCAGGTAAGGTGCTGGATAACGAAACTTGCGCTGAGTTTGCTGATATTGCTCAGCAAGAAGCATTGCAGATCCCAACACCGCTTTGGGAAATCATGGATTACATGATTGTTGATAGTGCAGCTGAAGCGCTAAAACACCAACGTATTAAAGAGCTCCAAAACATTCCGATTAAATTCAATTCGGGCGAGTACACGGCATATGGGCGCGGTCACAATGGTGACTTACCAGTAACGGTTACCTTCTCTGAGGATAAAATATTAGAAATTTTTGTCGATTCATCTAAAGAGTCAGATGGTATTGCAAACCCTGCTTTTGAGCGTATTCCGCAGCAGATCCTTGACGGACAAACACTGAATATCGATGTTATTTCAGGTGCGACAGTCAGCAGCCAAGCGGTTCTTGATGGCGTGTCAAATGCGGTTGATTTGGCTGGTGGCAACTCAGAAGCATTGCGTTGTAAAGCGAAGGAAGCGGTTGAATGGTCATCGAAAACCATCGAAGAAACCGTTGATATTGTAGTTGTTGGCGGTGGGGGTGCTGGTTTGAGTGCAACGCTGACGGCGCTTGATAAAGGCAAGTCAGTTATTTTGCTTGAGAAGTTCCCAGCGATTGGTGGTAACACTGTTCGAACGGGTGGTTGGGTTAATGCTGCAGAACCTGAATGGCAAAATGACTTTGCTGCGCTTCCGGGTGAGAAAGAGACGCTAATGTTGCTGGCGAAAACGCCAGAGTCAGAATTTGTGGATGAGTACCTTGCTGATTTCAAAGCGCTGAAATCACAACTCGATAACTACTTCACTGACCTAGAAAGTGGCAAACAGTACTTGTTTGATTCGGTAGAATTACACCGTATTCAAACTTACCTTGGTGGTAAACGCACTGATTTAAATGGTGAGTCTATCCATGGCCAGTATGACTTGGTTGAAACGCTGACTTCTCGTTCTATGGAATCCATCGATTGGTTGAGTGAAACGGGCATCGACTTTGATCGCAGTGTCGTGGAAATTCCTGTTGGGGCGTTGTGGCGTCGAGCACACAAACCAAAACGTCCAAAGGGCGTCGAGTTTGTCGATAAACTGTCAAAACGTATTCAAGACCAAAATGGGCGCATTATTACTGATACGCGAGCTACCGATCTGATTGTAGAGGATGGCAAAGTCGTTGGTATCAAAGCGGTTCAAGCAAACGGCACTAAGCTCGTACTGCGCGTAAATCATGGTGTTGTTCTGGCCTCAGGTGGTTTTGGTGCAAACACTCAAATGATCAAAAAGTACAACTCATACTGGAAAGAAATCGCGGACGATATCAAAACCACCAACTCACCAGCGCTTGTCGGTGATGGTATTGAAATCGGTGAAAAGGCTGGTGCAGAACTTGTAGGCATGGGATTTGTGCAGTTAATGCCGATCGGTGACCCTAAGTCGGGTGCTTTGCTTACGGGGCTGATTGTTCCGCCAGAGAACTTTGTGTTTGTTAACCAACAAGGTAAGCGCTTTGTTGACGAGTGCGGAAGTCGCGACGTGCTTTCGGATGCCTTTTTCGACAACGGTGGTCTTATCTACATGATTGCCGACGAAAATATTCGTCAAACCGCGGCGAACACATCGGATGAAACCATTGAGCGAGAAATTAAAGAAGGCATTATTGTTCAAGCCGATACGCTAGAAGAGCTGGCTGAGAAGATTAATGTGCCAGTTGCTGAATTGACCAATACGATTGCACAGTACAATGCCTGTGTAGAGCAGGGGCATGATCCTGAATTTCATAAGAGTGCGTTTGGTTTGAAAGTGGCGCAAGCCCCGTTTTATGCCACACCTCGTCAACCATCGGTTCACCATACGATGGGCGGCTTGAAAATCGATACTAAAGCGCGCGTTATCGGTAAAGATGGCAACATCATCGAAGGCTTGTACGCAGCGGGAGAAGTTACGGGTGGCATCCATGCGGGTAACCGTCTGGGCGGGAATGCCTTGATCGACATCTTCACCTACGGCCGAATCGCAGGTGAAAGTGCATCTGACCTTGTTTAATCGCCATTAAGTTAAGAAGTACCAGTTAAGAGGGGAGCGATGCTTCCCTCTTTTTCGCATTGGACATTCAGGATCTTCAGATGAGCATAAAGAAATACAGCGCACGATTTCCGATGATGGGCACATTCATCGATCTTGTCGTTTACCACGCCAATGGTGAACACCTAATAAAAGAAGCTTATTTTCAGCTAGAGCAATACGCTCAACGTTTTACGGTGAATCAACCAGATTCGGAACTGATGCACGTTAATCAAAATGCTGGTATTGCTCCCGTTTGTGTTCAACCGGACCTTTTTGCCCTAATTAAACTGGCGAAAATGGTCAGTGAAGACCGAAATCATCCTTTCAATATTGCAATTGGTCCTCTTGTGAAAGCGTGGCGAATTGGATTTAAAGATGCCAAGGTTCCGAGCCGTGAAGAGATTGAAACAAAGCTTAAATTGGTTGACCCTAGCAAAGTCATCCTTAATGAACACCAATGCTCTGTTTATTTAAACCACGTCGGTATGGAGATAGATTTGGGTGCCATTGCTAAAGGATATTTCGCCGATCAGGTTAAGAGAGAGTTAGTGGCAGCTGGCGTCGAAAATGGTTTTATTAGTTTGGGGGGGAACGTATTAACGATTGGTCAATCGCCAACTAATACGAATCAAGCATGGAATGTGGGCATTCAGAATCCGTTAGGAGAACGTGGTGATGTGATTCGCGTTGTTCCACTTAAAGGGATGTCGATGGTCACTTCCGGGATCAACGAGCGCTTTTTTCAGAACAATGGGCAACGTTACCATCATTTGTTGGACGCAAAAACGGGAATGCCGATTGAGACTGATATCGCTGGGCTTACGATTCTATCGGAGCATTCGGTCGATGGTGAAATATGGAGCACAGCAGGGTTTTTACCATCAATGCAAGAATCTATGTCTTATTTGAATCAGCAAGCTGGCATTGAAGCAGTGGCGGTTTCAAAGCTAGGTGAGGTTGTTGTTACCGAGGGATTAATCGATCGAAATGGCGGGATTTACCTACGCTGAAGTTTATCGAAGCGAGACACGAAACAGAGGCAGAAAGTATACATTCTCCCCCTTGTTATCTCATGATTTTATTGAAGTCAGGTGATTAGTCATCGGCTCCACACTTCACGCATTCTTCATAAGTGCGTTCTTCTTCACTGATCACCACATAGCCACTGACACACTTGTCACACAGCGCGAGTTTTGGGTAAGCCAGTTTTTGCTTTTTGGCGCTCGTGTCGCCTTCAACAATGTAATATTTTCTCATGTTATTTTTTCATTTTAGAGCGAACCGTGTACTTTAACATGCCGCTAGTTAGGGGGAGCAAACGCAAAATAAAGCCGCTGATTCTGCTTTATAAGAACTTAACTCGTTCATCAAGGCATTCATCCGATCCCATTTCGAACTCGCGACATATCCAAGGCCGATTTTCATAAATAGTGCACATTAAACTGTCTCTATCTAACGCTGCGCACCAACCATCATCCAGTCGCATCATTGTCTCACCGCCATATTGATCACGTTCGATAAATTCTTCTGGAACGCCAGTATCTGAGATAATCATAACTTTAAGACGACAGCAGCATGCTTGGCAGTTTGAGCAAGAAACATTGGAGGATAACGGGTTTTTAGTGGGTATGTTCATGGATAGCTACAACTAGATCAATTGTGCATGATACCGTAAATGCTAGTTCAAATGACCTTTATTTTTTAGCTGAACCCTTTGGGCAGCATTTGTTGGTCATTTCTACTACGTTATCGACTTCTCATGTAGGCAAGCTACTCAGCAAAGTCTCTGCCTTGTATAAATACCCAACAATTCGCTGCAAAAATCAGCTCAAAAGGTCAACAGACCCTAACTTTGTCAGCCAGAAAGTAACTTAAGTAGGAGAGTGGACGATCATTTTCTCTTCCCTAGCGCCTAAAAACTGAGCACCAGCCAGCGAGATTATTTCCCTCGTTCACATATTTGTCATTTAGAGGATACGCCTTTGTTAACTCAGTGTTAACGTAGGAGCGTCGTCACAGTGACGTGGTAGTTTGAGAGTCGATAAAGGATATATCAATGAGTTGGAGAACGATCAGCTTTCGCAAGCGCATGCTCATTATTATGACGTTATCGGGTTTGATTGAACTTCTTATCCTTGTGGCAGCGGGCTTTACTTACCTTAAGTTCGATCAAGAACAAGAGATGGGGGAGAAAGCGCTAGGTGTTGCGCGTTTCTTATCGACATCCCACATCGTCATCGAGATGATCGAATCTCAACAACCTGAGCCATACCAACAGCGATTTCGTGAAATGACCGATGCGTTAGGTGCTGCGTTTATTGTTATCGGCGATAAAAATGGCGTGCGTCTGATTCACCCCGTCGACGAACGTATTGGCAAGCCGATGAAAGGCGGTGATAACCAAAGAGCGTTGGTGGAGGGGAAGTCCTATATCTCAACGGCTCAAGGTTCTCTAGGCTATTCCGTTCGTGGTAAAGCGGCGATTTTTGACCAGCAAGGCAACATTATTGGGGTGGTTTCAGTCGGTTATCTCTTGGAGCGCCTACAAGATCGAATCGAGCCGTTTTTCGCCTTTTTAATTGTAATGGCACTGGTTGTGGTTGCTGCCAATGCTGTGGTCTCTAACTATGCGTCACGTAAATTCCAACGAGCGATCATGGGCTTTGAGCCGGAAGAGATTGGTCGTTTATACGGTGAATTGGATGTGACGATGAGCACCATTAAAGAAGGGGTGCTCAGTGTTGATGCGCAAGGTGTATTACGCTCAATCAACCGTAGCGCATGCCAAATTCTGGGTATTGAACGAGAAACCGCGCTCAACAAACCTTTGACCGATACGCTCCGAGATAGCGATTTGTATACGGTGTTAGAAACAGGACAAGAAGATCACGACATCGAGATCTTCCTCAATCATAAACGCTTCATTGCGAACCGCTCCCCGATCTTTGTGGATGGCAAAATCGTCGGTGCCGTATCGAGTTTCCGCTTGCGTGATGAAATCAACGAACTCACCGAGCAACTTTCGCAAACCAAAGAGTACGCGGATTTGCTTCGCTCACAAACGCATGAGCACAGAAATAAACTCAACACCATTAGCGGCTTGGTTCAAATGGGTGAGCTAGAAGCGGTGCAGCAGCTTATTGGGCAAGAGACTGCGCATTACCAAGCGATGATTGAGTTCTTGCGGGACACCATTAAAGATCCGCTTATCGCTGGCATGCTTTTAGGCAAAACAGAACGTGCTCGTGAGCTTGGTTTGCAGCTGGTGGTAGAAGAAGGCAGTCGCCTAGAGCCGCTACCAGAATGGCTAAACGCCGAAGATTTGGTGACCATTCTCGGCAACCTTGTCGATAACGCATTTGACGCGACTTTGTCTGCTATTCGTGCTGAATCTGCGTTTGCGTTAGAGCGTCGCAGTATTGACGTGTCTATCAGTGATTACGGAAACGAAGTGATTTTAGAGGTGGTCGACCAAGGTTGTGGGCTACCGGAAAACATTGAGCCACAAGAGCTCTTGAAAAAGGGCATTTCAACCAAGTCTCGCCAGAATCGAGGGGTAGGATTACACCTTGTGAATCAACTGGCGACGCGTTATCACGGTTATGTTGAGATGCTACCGAATACAGAACATGGAACGAGAATTACCGTGTATTTGCCTAAGGAAGAACAAGTATGAATACGGCAACGCGAGTCATGATCATCGAGGATGATATTGCCATTGCAGAGCTTCACCACAAGTATCTGAGCCAACTCTCCGGTTTGGAAGTGGTGGGCATTGCAACCACGAGAATGGAAGCGGAAATGCAACTGGAGATTCTAAAACCAGATCTTTTATTGATGGATGTTTATCTACCAGATGGGACAGGTTTAGAAATTCTCAATACACTTCGTTCAAATAATCAAACTTGTGACGTGATATTGATTACCGCTGCGAGAGATGTCGATACGTTGCAACAAGCGATGCGTGGCGGCGTGGTCGATTACTTGTTAAAACCCGTGATGTTCCCAAGATTGGAAGCGGCATTGCAAAAGTACATTTCTCAACGTCAACAACTGAACGTTGCAGAAAGCTTAGATCAGAACCTAGTCGATAAGATGCTTCAATCGAGTACGAGCGCAGATAGCACACCACAACGATTACCAAAAGGGATTGATGGTGTCACGCTCGATAAAATTCGCACACTGTTCGGTGTGGAAGACAGATTTACGGCTGATGAGGCTGGCGAGCAAATTGGCGCAAGTAGAACAACTGCCAGACGTTATTTGGAATACCTTATTAGCTCAGGCGAACTGGAAGCCGATTTAAACTACGGCACGGTAGGGCGACCTGAACGCAGTTATAAAAAAGTGATGCGGTAACGTTTATTGTCGTGTTGCACTTAATGAAGAATGGTTTGACTTCGCCTAGAACAAATAAAAAGCGGAGGCTCTATGGTAGCCACCGCTTTTGTTTTCATATTCTCAAACAAGTTAAGTCCGTTTGAGTTAATCTAAGAGATTAGAACTTGTACTCAAGCGTTGCTTCGATAGAGCGCTCTGCACCGAACCAACAGTTGTTCTTATCGTAACAGCTGTAGTATTCCTCATCGAAGATGTTACTTGCAGAAACAGTAACTGTTGCACCTTCAAGTGACTGAGAAGCCGCAGAGAAATCGTAGCTCGCCGCAAGATCCACCAAGGTGTAATCTGCCACTTGATCGCTGTTTTGTGCGTCCATTTGCGTTTCACCTACGTAACGAACACCCGCACTGGTGCGAAGACCGGTTAGAGGACCTTCGAAGTAGTAGTTCGCCCAAAGAGATGCGGTCTGCTCCGGTACCCAAACTGGCGTTTTGCCTTCTTGGTTGTAGTAGGTGTCTTCTGTGATTTCCATGTCGATGTAGGTGTAGTTCAGCGTTAGGTCAGCTTGTGATGTTGCCTGCCATTTTGCCTCTAGCTCCGCACCTTGAGAAACTACTTCGCCCGCTTGGTATTGCGGTGCATAAGGGTTGTTTGGATCGGTTAGGATCGCGTTTTTCTTGGTGATATGGAATAGCGCTAGGTTACCCGACACGTTGCCACCCAGAGGTGCGTACTTGAAGCCAAGTTCCCATTGATGGCCTGTTGAAGGCTCAAACGCTTTACCTGTTGCATCGGCACCTGCAATAGGCTCAAAGCTTTCAGAGTAAGTTAGGTAAGGTGACAAACCGAAGTCTAGCTCGTACAAGCCGCCAACTCGGAACGATACGTTGCTGTCGTCTAGCTTTTCTTTACCCGTTGATACGTCGCCAATGTAGTTGGTTTCTGTATCCGTTTCTGATTCGTATTTGTCCCAACGAAGACCGGCAATCATGACAAGATTGTCGTAACGAACTTGGTCTTGGAAGTACAAACCAATCTGTTTCATGCTGATATCGAGATCCTGTTGGTACAAGAAGTTCAGTGAATCACGATTGATTTGGTTATGGTCAGGATTGAAGATGTCCTGAGTCAACGAGTAATCCAATGTATCTTTGTACTTCACATCAGAATCAAGCTGTTGGTAATCCAAACCAAACAACAAGTTGTGCTCGAATTTACCATGAGACAAGTAGCCGGACAGTTGGTTATCAATCACGAATGATTTAGAGGTTTCATCCGTTAGGTAAGCGTTACGTCCGATGGTTCGGTTATCTGCCTGTAGTTCACTGTTGTAGGTGTTTTCTTGGTATGCATCCGCTGTCATGAAGCGAGCATTTTGCAAGAACTGCCAGTTGCTGCTGAAGTCGTGTTGAATCTTATAGCCCACCATCAGAACTTCACGTTCGTACGTGTTCCAGTTCTCGTCACCTAAATACGTGTTTGGAGAAAGAGAGCCCAGTGGGTTATCCAACACAGAACCCGCCGCAGGGACAGTTGTGTAAATGCCTGCTGATGGATCGTTTTGGTAGTACACATTGACGTTTACAAGCGTGTTTTCTGTTGCTTGCCAATCAAAAGAAGGGGCAAGTAAGTAACGCTCATCTTCAGACGTGTCTGCTTGACCGTCGCGCTGCTTCGCCATACCGATAATACGGTAGTTCACGTTAGAATCACCAATTTGACCAGTGGTGTCGAAATTCACTTCTTTAAGGCTATCTGAACCTGTACTGACAGAAACAGAATGTGAAGGCTCTGATTGCGGTGTTTTGGCAATCATGTTGACCATACCACCCGGTGGGATATTACCGTAAAGCACAGATGTAGGGCCTTTAAATACCTCAATCTGTTCAATGGCCGCAGCGTCGATTTGCGGTTGAAGGTTCCAGCCGTTAAACAGCAGAGGCAGTCCGTCATAAAAGTTGGTGTAGTTAATAAAACCACGGATATTGAAGAGATCAAGACGGGTAACAGCACGACCACGAAGCTCGGTGTTAACACCAGACGAATAGCGTAACGCTTCACTTACCGTACTAACGCCACGCAAATCCATTTCGTCTTTTGTGATGACAGTAATGGCTTGCGGCGTTTCTTCTGGATCGAGTGATGTTTTGGTTGCAGTGTTTCGGTAGGTTTCACCGAGAACGGTTATTGTCTCAATTTGTGACACATCTTCGTCAGCCACTACATGACCAGCAATGAGAGCAGAGACAACAACAGCAAGTGTTGAGCGATGAAATTTAGTCGGGGTTTCCATTTTACGTAAATCCACTACTTTTTCTAGTTATTGATAATGATTGTTATTTGTATTTTATAGCTTGGATGTATGGAAAAGTTAACAATTTGGTGCAATATCAATTAACAGATTAGATTTTAAACAGAATAAACAAGGAAAAATTAAGAGAGCTTGCAAAGGTGCATATGCCGAAAGAATGTTTCTGTTCGGGTTATCTTGATTTCGTTTCGAATTGCTCGACAGGCAACCAGTATTGCATTTGCGCGTCTTCTTTGTCGGCTTGATAATCCGCCGGATAGATTTCCAGCTCGTAGCCATCAACACCGCGATAATTTGAGAAGGGTAGCCAGCGCATAATGAACCATTCCAGTGTTTGTGCCAACTTAGACGCTTTGCCAATATGTGTGATGACTGCGTAAGTTTGTTTTGGAACGAATAGGGCATCGAGGTTTTCTGAAACCGCACTCGGTACGCTATGAAATAGCGCATCTGTGTCCATTTCGTATCCAGCCCAATACTCAAGATTCGAACCATCGAAATGAGGGTTAGTGACGTCAATCACACCAAGATGTCGAATGGGTTGTCCCTCCAACGGTTGTGCCATTAAAGAGAGTTGAAGCCACAATTTCGGGACTTTGTAATGAAAGTCGGGATCAGGCGAGAAGAGTCCGCTGATTGGTTGAGATAACCCTTTTATGTAGAAAGCGGGTTTGGTCTCGATCTTCACTTCAATAAAATGGCTGTCATTTTGTGAAGTTTCAGGAAGTTGGCGCAAGGTAAATGGTTTTCTCAGTCCTGATAGCTGTTGGTTTTTACGATATTCTCGCGGGCTAACTGAAAACACCTGCTTAAACGCACGGCTAAAAGCGTGTTCAGACGCAAAGCCCATTTCCAGTGCAATGTCGAGTGATCGATCTTTGCTGCTGACTAAACGCTCGGCAGCATAACTTAGCTTGAGTTCACGAACGTAGTTAGCGACTGACAAACCAGTTTGTTGTTGGAAAACGCGTTGAAGCTGCCAACGAGACCAACAGCTTTGCTTAGAAATATCATCAACACTAAGAGGGGAGTCCAAATTGTTATGAATGAAGTCGAGCACACCCTGAATGCGAAGGGTAGATTGTTGCTTTAGTGAGCCCTGATTCATTACTTTCTAGTTCCATGTTGATAGAATTACTCATTATCTTCAATTAAGTATCATTATCAACAACTATGAAAAAGAATATCGAAAGATAACTTGTATTCATTGATTATGTAATGGATTGCAATTTTGCCCAATAAATCATCAATTTAGAGTTTTTGTTTAAATTTTTCAAGAAAAGGAGATAAAGTCTTTATTTGTTTTAATTCATGGAGTTATTGCAATTTTTGTAAATTATTTAAACGTTTGCACTACCAAGTGTTGATGTAAATCAAATAGTCGTAGACAATACGCCCCCGTGTCGGAAATCTCCTCCGTAGAGTGCAAGGTTGTACTCGAGAGACATAAGTGTCCTAAAAGACCGCCAGTTGTTGAATTTCAAACTATGGTTAAGGAGTTCAACCGTTGAGGTGGGTTTTAGGGCTATAGGCTTTACCTATCAACGTAATAGGTAAGACCAATTTTCTATTTTGGGGTGCCATTGATAGGGTTGGCTCAATCCTTTTAGCCGTATCCGGGCACACAATAAGTTCCTCGTTTTTAAGGGAAAGATGATGGTAATACCAGAAAACAGCAGCATCGTTATTTTTGGTGCTTCAGGCGACCTTACATACCGTAAGTTAATTCCTGCTCTATACCACCTCTATGCGAACAAACAGCTTCCAGAGAATTTTGCCATTCTTGGCGTAAGCCGTACTGAATACAGCGACGATTCTTACCGCGAAAAGCTGAAAAAATCGCTTCAGGAAATGGAGAAAACTGAGCCAGAAACGCTTAATGCATTTATCAACCACCTGCATTACCAAGCAATCAATACTTCTGACACACAAGATTACAGCAAGTTGGTGACTCGTTTAGACCAACTAGCAGACGAATACCAATTCGAACAACGTAATACGCTTTTCTATCTTGCGACGCCACCAAGCCTTTACAGCGTGATCCCTGCAAGCCTTGCAGCACACGGTCTGAACAACGAGGAAGATGGTTGGAAACGCCTGATCATTGAGAAACCTTTTGGTTACGATCTTGAATCAGCGCGCACTTTGGACAAAGAAATCCACGAGCACTTCCAAGAGCACCAGATTTACCGTATCGACCACTACCTAGGTAAAGAGACGGTTCAAAACCTTCTTGTACTTCGTTTCTCTAACGCTATGTTTGAGCCGCTATGGAACCGTAACTTCATTGATTACGTGGAAATCACAGGCGCAGAATTCTTAGGCGTAGAAGAGCGTGGTGGTTACTACGATGGTTCAGGTGCGGTACGCGACATGTTCCAAAACCACTTGCTACAAGTACTAGCAATGGTCGGTATGGAGCCACCTGCACAAATCAATGCTGACGCAATGCGTGATGAAGTCGTGAAAGTGCTTCAGTGTCTTAAACCACTGGATGAAGACGCACTTCGCAACGACCTTGTATTGGGTCAGTACACGGCGTCTGAGGTTCGTGGTCAACAACTTCCTGGTTACCGTGAAGAGAACGGCGTAGCAGACGATTCTCGTACAGAGACTTACATCGGCCTGAAAGCTTACATCAACAACTGGCGTTGGAATGGCGTGCCGTTCTACGTACGTACAGGTAAGCGTCTACCGACTCGTGTTACTGAGGTGGTTATCCACTTTAAACAGACACCACACCCAGTGTTTGGTCAAAACGCACCAGAGAACAAGCTGATTATTCGTATTCAGCCAGACGAAGGTATCCAAATGAGCTTTGGTCTGAAAGAGCCGGGCGCAGGCTTTAAAGCGAAGGAAGTGAAAATGAACTTCCACTACGCTGATCTGCAAGAAACCCAAATGCTAACTGCTTATGAGCGTCTACTTCTTGATGCTCTAAACGGTGATGCAACGCTATTTGCTCGTAGCGATGCGGTTGAAGCGTGTTGGAAATACGTGCAACCAATTCTAGATTTCAAGCAAGACCCACAAGCGCTATTCGGATACGCATGTGGTACATGGGGACCAAAAGAAGCGGACGACTTGCTACAACGAGCTAACCGCGCATGGCGCTTCCCTTGTAAAAACCTAACAGATACGGACTACTGCGAACTATGATCAACCATAAGATCTACCAAACAGCAGAGCAGGTAGTAGAAAGCCTTGCTAACGACATGAAAGCGTTTAGCGAAATGGGCCGACCTGTTCACATCTCTCTTTCTGGCGGCAGCACACCTAAAATGCTGTTTAAGCTATTGGCAACAGAAGCTTACGCGACGTCAATTCAGTGGCAAAACCTACACTTCTGGTGGGGTGATGAGCGCTGTGTTGCTCCTGATGATGCAGAAAGCAACTACGGTGAAGCGAATGCCCTTTTGTTCTCAAAACTAAGAGAATTTAGCCAAGTAAGCATTCCTGCTGAGAACATCCACCGCATTCGTGGTGAAGACGAGCCAGAAGCTGAAGCACAGCGCTTTGCGAAAGAGATGGCAGAAGTGATTCCAACTGAAAATGGCACTCCTGTGTTTGATTGGATCTTACTTGGTGTTGGCGCAGACGGTCATACCGCATCGCTGTTCCCAGGTCAGACAAACTACGATGATGAGAACCTATCAGTATTGGCTTCTCATCCTGAGTCTGGTCAGATTCGCGTATCGAAAACGGCACGCGTACTAGAAGCAGCGAAGCGCATCAGTTACTTGGTACTTGGCGCTGGTAAAGCAGACATTATCGAAGAGATTAACAGCTCACCAGCACGCGTACTTCCATATCCGGCAGCGAAGATCCAAGCGAAAGCAGGTCTGACGGAATGGTATTTAGATTTAGACGCAGCGGCAAAAATCGCTTAATGCGGCCGTTGGTCGAATAAAAGACAATTGGAGAGAAACAATGAAAGGTGATATCGGTGTAATCGGCCTTGCTGTAATGGGTCAAAACCTTATCCTAAACATGAATGACCACGGCTTTAAAGTTGTGGCTCACAACCGTACTGCTGCTAAAGTAGACGAGTTCCTGGAAGGTCCAGCGAAAGGCACAAACATCATCGGTGCATACTCTCTAGAAGAACTAGTAGAGAAGCTAGAAACGCCACGTAAAGTGATGCTTATGGTTCGTGCAGGTGACGTTGTTGACACGTTCATTGACAACCTAATTCCGCTTCTAGACGAAGGCGACATCATCATCGACGGTGGTAACACTAACTACCCAGATACAAACCGTCGCGTAGCACATTGCCGTGAGAAAGGCATTCACTTCATCGGTACTGGTGTATCTGGTGGTGAAGAAGGTGCACGTTTTGGTCCTTCAATCATGCCTGGCGGCGCTGCTGAAGCTTGGGAAGCGGTTAAGCCAATCTTCCAAGGTATCTCTGCAAAAACTGACGCTGGCGAACCATGTTGTGACTGGGTTGGTAACGACGGTGCTGGTCACTTCGTTAAGATGGTACACAACGGCATCGAATACGGCGACATGCAGCTTATCACTGAAGCTTACCAGTTCATGAAAGATGGTCTTGGTATGTCTGCTGACGAGATGCAAGCGGTATTTGCTGATTGGAACAAGACTGAGCTAGATAGCTACCTTGTTGAGATCACTGCTGACATCCTTGGCTACAAAGATGAAGACGGTGAAGCTCTTGTAGAGAAGATCCTAGACACAGCAGGCCAAAAAGGTACTGGTAAATGGACTGGTATCAACGCACTAGACCTAGGTATTCCACTAACGCTTATCTCTGAGTCTGTATTCTCTCGTTGTCTATCTGCACTGAAAGACCAACGTGTTGAAGCTGAGTCTCTATTCGGCAAGACAATCACTCCAGTTGAAGGTGATAAGCAAGAGTGGGTTGATGCACTACGTCAAGCGCTACTAGCATCTAAGATCATTTCTTACGCTCAAGGCTTCATGCTAATGCGCGAAGCGTCTAACGAGAATGGTTGGGACCTAAACTACGGTAACGTAGCTCTAATGTGGCGTGGTGGTTGTATCATCCGTTCTGCGTTCCTAGGCAACATCCGTGATGCGTACGAAGCGAACCCAGACATCGCATTCCTAGGTTCTGATGAGTACTTCAAAAACATCCTACAAGGCAGCCTAGCAGCATGGCGTAAAGTAGCAGCGAAATCTCTAGAGTCTGGTATCCCAATGCCATGTACGATTTCAGCGCTATCTTTCCTAGACGGTTACACTACAGCTCGTCTACCTGCGAACCTGCTTCAAGCTCAACGTGACTACTTCGGTGCTCACACTTACGAGCGTATTGACCGTCCACGTGGTGAGTTCTTCCACACTAACTGGACTGGTACAGGTGGCGACACAGCGTCTACAACTTACGACGTTTAATCCGCAGTCAGTAAACGGATAAAAGCAAAAGGATGCCCAAGTGGCATCCTTTTTTCATTCTTACTCTATAGTAACTCAAAGAGCGCCTAAGCGCTCTTTTCTTTTACATTGCCTTTTGGGTGATGGCCGAATCTGTCATTCAAGTAGAGCAATCCACTGACGAAAAGTGCCACAATGGAAACCGTAAAGAGGGCATACATACTTAATACCCAAGCGAATGTGGCTGTCAGAAAGGCAATGAAGGAAAACATTCTGCTGAATGACATTACATGACCTAATTTTTTACTTTTCATAACGCCTCCCAGAGCTTAGTGGGTAGAGCCAGAGTGTTTTCACTCCGCATTTGTATTGTCTCTTTTTTGCTCAGAATATACCCAAAAAGTAGGCTAAATATTTCTCAAAAAAGATTAAATATTGACCTGGTAGACAGTTTTTAATAGCCAATTATTGTGAGTTTCATTGCATAGCGTTTTAGACAGCATTTTTGATTCTATTGAGCGTCAAAAATGATTTTTATCTTTGACTAAAGTAAATGCATCCCAACTGAAAACGCAGGAAACTCTTATGTTAAAGACTCAACTTAAACGTGTCGCATTGATTACTAGCCTATTGGTTTCATCATCAGTGATGGCAAGCACAGGCGCTTACAACACTGATATTCCATCAAGCATCATGACACCTGATAAGGTTGAAACCAGCATTGGTACTCTGAATTTCAAGGATGGCGTGCCAAGTCAACAAACCATGGATACGCTCTACAACAATCTAGATACCATGCGTGCAACAGAAGTGTTTATGAACGCGATTCCTATGGCCTCTATGGAAGCGTTGAGAGTCGGGCATGAGAAGATGGGGCTAACCAGTTCAAATCAGGTGATGCTGTTTGATGATCTGATGGATTCAAACCCGCTATTTTTAACGGGTAACACAGACACGGTTTACGCATCGGCGTTTCTTGATTTAGAGCGTGATGGTCCAACGGTTGTAGAAATTCCGCCGGGCATGGGGCCAACTACAGTCAATGATGCCTTCTTCCGTTTTGTGACCGATATGGGCGTTGTAGGTCCAGATAAAGGTCAGGGCGGTAAATACCTCATCTTGCCACCAAACTATGAGGGTCCAGTACCTGAGGGTTACCATGTTTCGCAATCGACAAGTTATACCAACTGGTTTATTGCGCGTGGCTTCCTGAAAGATGGTAAGACGGATGCCGCGGTGAACTCATACCACACAGGTTTGAAGATTTACCCACTGGCGAAGAAGGGTGAACAGCCGAAGATGGAGTTTATCTCTGGTAGTGGTAAGTCTTTCAATACTATCCATGCGAACGACGACCATTTCTATGATGAAATCAAAACGGTGATCGACAAAGAGCCGATTGAGTTCATCGACCCAGAAATGCGTGGTTTGATTGCGACTATCGGTATTCAGAAGGGCAAACCATTTGCACCGGATGCTCGCATGCAAAAGATCCTTGAAGATGGTGCTGCGATTGGTAATGCAACGGCACGTGCACTGATGTTCAACCCACGCACCGAGAATGCATATATTTGGAACGATCGTAACTGGAAGACCGCATTTATTGGCAATGATTATCAGTGGTTAATTGAAGAAGGTAACGGTGGACGAAACCTAGATGCACGTACCTATTTCTTCTACATGGCAACGGTTAACACGCCTGCAATGGCATTGAAGATGGTTGGTAAAGGATCGAAATACGCGATTGTCGATAAGTCTGCACAAGGCGAGTACTTTGATGGTGGAAAGAATTACAAACTGACGATTCCTGCCAATGTGCCTGCGAAGAACTTCTGGTCTGTGGTGGCTTACGATACGCAAACACGTTCGGAGCTCCAAACGAGCCAACCGTTCCCAAGTAAGAACGACAAACGTGATGAGATGATTGAGAACTCAGATGGCTCGATTGACTTGTACTTTGGCCCGAAAGCACCAAAAGGCAAAGAAGCAAACTGGATTCAAACCGTACCCAATAAAGGTTGGTTCACCATCTTGCGAGTATATGGTCCACTAGAACCTTGGTACGACGGCACTTGGAAGCCAAGTGATATCACTGAGGTCAAATAAGACAAGATCTTAGGTTCTACAAACTGAAGAAGGAAGCCGGCCTGTTTATTGGTCGGCTTTTTTGTATTCGTTAACGATGTGGCAATTGAATTTAGTGGCTTAGCTAAGCGCTCGTTTAATAAAGGCTTCTACTTGAGCAATGATTGGATGTTGGTAGAAGGCACGATGGTACTGAATACCTACGTCAAACATCATAGGTTTGCCTTCTAACTTCAAAGGCAGTCGACGAATGCCCGTGGGCAGCTCTTGGTCATCGATATACATGCCAACAAATACATACGGGCTGACTTTGACGCAATCTAGCGCAGCACTCATGGAGGAGACAGTCAGTTTTTGTTCTAGATTCACGCCAGTTAACTTACGCATTCGCTCGTAATAAGCGCTCACATCGAGCGATCCCATTGAGACGCGCACAGTTTCAAGGTTCTCCATATCGCTCAGCTCAATTTCTTGTTGTTGACTGAGTGGGTGTTGATCATTGACGTAAGCGAAAATCGGCACTGAGCTGACTTTGCGTTCTACCATCCTTTCATTGAGTTCATTCGGAAAACCACCAATACCAATGGCGACAGCACCACGTTTGGGGTTTTCTATGCTCTCAATCGACCAATCAATAAAGGCGATCTTAGGCTTTTGCTCTTCTGTTGTGAGGGCGGTGACCAAAGGAATCGTCAACATGGCAGAAAGAGGATTGATAATGCTGAATAGGTATTCGTTCGCATGCTGATTCGCATTGTAGTTTTGTGCCAGTTGCGGTATCTGCTCAAGTTGTTCTAACGGCTCGCTTATGGCTTCACATAGCTGCTGGCAAAGGAGAGTGGGGGTGTAGAACCCTTTCTCCGCATTGAACAGTTCGTTATCAAATCGCTGGCGACATTCGGCGAGTTGCCGAGTAAAAGTCGCTTTGCTGATGTCGAGGGTGTGACACACTTTTGCCTGCGTTTTCTGCTGGCTGAGCAGATAAAGAAAGCGATACAAATTTAAATCAATGGTATTTTTCACGAAGTAAGCGCCTCAAAGCATTGAGCTTTAAGTATCAACGCCTCTCATCCTCTGTTCCAATAAAATCTGCATCATTTTTTTCTTTTGTGACATAGAGTTAGCTCGTAAGGGTATGGTGTATCAATACTGATATCGAAACTAAGATTACGTAAAAGATGAAAAGCAGTGTTAGGTAAGCCCTTGATCTCCTCCTATAATTAGCTTGCATATGGAGGATGTTTAGTAGACAAACATCCTCTATTTTTTGAAACCTACAACAAGGAACCGGCATAAGTCGTTTTTGCTGGTGTTGTTTACATTTACCAAGAAGGTGATTTAACACTATTAATTGAGGTTCTTACGATGACTCTTAACAAGTACTTTGTTTTCATTCCGGCAGATATGGATCAGGAAACGCACAAGGAACAGAAAGTGAACTCTGAAACGGAAACTCAACGTCAGGCATTAGTAAAACAGGCGCAGCAAGAAGGCGGACTGTAAGGCTAGGTTTCAAAATAAGAAGAACATCCAGTGTTTGCTGGCTTCTCGGATCATCGCGGCTTTCCCAGGAAAGCCGCTTTTATCTTTAAGAAGCAATATTCTATATCTCGATACCCCGTTCGTTTGATTGACATTATCCTTTTTAGTTTGTTGGGTTGGTCGACTCTATCCATCACAACCGCTTCGATATATTTGCCATGCTCACCTAGTAGTTTGAAGAACAGTCGTATTTTTTACGATTGCGACCGAATCATCTCACTTACTACCGTTATTGTTTTTAGCTCCTACTAATCCGTGATGAATCTTTTTATTGCCTAAAAGCGATCTTTGCCCGTATGCGACGCAAGTCTCTGAATAACATGTACTAGACTTGAAAAGTACATGCTTCAGGTTGCTTTGATAAAGCGAGTTGCTGAGTTTGTTGTTGAAGCCATCGGAGGGCGTTATAGCGTGAAGACTAAATCAGGTACTCCTCGTAAATTTTCGATTAAGTTCACCGTTGGCTGTCTCTTCATATCTGCTACGGCAGTAACGGCTTTGCTTGGGATCGGCATGCAGTTCTATTTTGGTAAGCAGATGTCGGAAGAGCACATACTGACGCGCTTAACAATGACAGCCAAAGATGTCAGTAGTCATATTCATCAAATCGACGCCAGTGCGACAAGTAGTGCGAGTATATTGAGAAGCGTCGCTGACTTTAGTGATACTGAGTTTAGTGTCGATGAGATTCAACGAGTGTTCATTCAAACGCTTATTGATAACCCAGTTTTTTATAGTATCTATTTTGCGAATAATGATGAGAATTTTTTCCAAGTCATTAACTTAGAGTCTTCCTCCGGTGTTAGAGAAAAAATTGATGCGACAGCGGATGAGCGTTGGGTAACTATCAGAATCACAGGGGATGGTGAAGCGCGAATTAGACAAACGTTTTATTACTCTGATGCACTTGAAATTGTTCGTCAAACAGAACAGAAAAGTAACTTTTATCCATCCCGAAGGCCTTGGTTCGATAACGCTTCAAGAGCGAGCGTGTACAAGACCGACCCATACCTCTTCCAGCATTTGAAAATCACCGGGCAATCCTATTCAGTTCGAAGTAAAGGTGCCGTTATCGGTGTCGATACCGTGCTTTCCTCGTTAAATGAGGAAATCAGCGCAACCGAACTCGGTATGAGAAAAAATGATGGTGTAGAGTCATTCATTTTTAATAATCGAGGTGAGGTCATCGCTTCGAGCATCAACGTATTTCATGAAGTCGAGATTCCTGATTCGTTACCTTTGTCTCTTAATGAAGAACAAAAGGCGTTATTGAAGGGAAAAGAATTTGTGGTATCCAACCAAAATGATTGGGGGCCATACGATTACACCGAGAGTGGCGAGCCCGGGGGGTACGCCATCGATGTGTTAAAGCTCGTTGCAGAAAAAACGGGCATGATTTTAGAGTTCGTCAATGGCTTTAGTTCAGAAGAGCTGGTCAAAAAATACCGCAAGAGAGAAATCGATATTCTTCAACCTGTTCTTGGTTCTCCAACTGAGTTAGGTGTTCAAAGCCTTCCGATATTTTCAGCTCAATTGGCGATAGCTGCGAAAATAGATAATCCTTTACCAACTTCATTGAGTGAGCTTTCCAACCAAACTGTAGGAGTAGTTGCAGGTTTTGGGATGAAACAGTGGTTAATCGAGCGTTATCCCACGTTAAATATCATTGAACAACCTAACCTAGATTTAGCAAAAAGAGCGCTACATATGGGGGACATACAGTATCTAGTCGATAGCTACTTGACCATGGCTGAAATGAAGAGACTGGTTAAAATAACCAATATCCACGTGACGAAACTAACCGAGTCACCACTCGAATTTTCTCTGTTCATGAAAGCAGAAAATGGCGCATTGATGAAAATTCTCAATCAGGCGATAAATAGTATTACACCAGAACAGAAAGCAGCCTTGGAAAAGAAATGGTTTAAGCCTCATCAATGGCGAGGCAGTTTTGCGCCATATCCGGAGATCTATGAATTAGCTACTCAAAAAGACAAGCATGATATGATGAACAAAGTAAACATCGAGGGTGAAAATCGGTTCCTTTATATCACTAAACTGCAGTCTACACGTGGAACGAGTGATTACTTTGCCGTCTTAGTTTCGGAGCAAGTAGTCACCGATGCCGTCACCAACCGATTGTCTAAATCTATTGCGTTTACTTCTGTTGTGATGGTTATTTTATTCCCTTTGGCGTGGAAGGTAGGAGCTCCTATAGTTCGTCCTATTTTGGATCTTCGAAAAGAAACCATTAAAATTAAAAACCGAGAGTTTGACCAACTAATAGCCGTCGAAACGCGCATTAAAGAAGTTTCTGATTTGTCTGATTCGGTCACTGAAATGACGCAAGAGATTCAGCATCACGAGCAACAGCAAGAAGAGTTTGTTGAAGCCTTTATTCGCCTTATCGCGCAAGCGATCGATGACAAGTCTCCTTATACTGCGGGGCACTGTAATCGTATTCCAGAAATTGGCTTGATGCTGGCAGAGGCCGTAGAGAAGTGCGACACCGGTAAGTTCAAAGACTTTAAATTCAACAATGACGATGAACGACGTGAATTCCGTATCGCGGCTTGGTTACATGATTGCGGTAAGATCACCACGCCAGAACACATCGTTGATAAAGGCACTAAACTGGAAGCCAACTACAACCGTATTAATGAAATTCGCACTCGCTTCGAGGTACTAAGACGAGACGCTGAGGTGGAAATGTGGAAGTCGATATCCACTGGTGAGCAGTCCAAAGAAGAAGCGCAAGCCAAGTTCGACCAACGAGTTGTGCAGTTGGACGAAGACTTCCGATTTGTGGCCAACGCCAACGTGGGTGGCGAGTTCATGAGTGACGAGAAGATTGAGCGCATTAAACAAATCGCCCAGCAAACTTGGTTGCGCCACTATGATGATCATCTTGGTCTTTCTCCATTTGAAGAAATGATTAAGCCAAAATCTGACGTGACGCTGCCAGTGGTTGAAAACCTTTTAGCGGATAAGCCTGACCATATTATTGAACGCGTTCGCCCAATGGAATTTGCACCAGAACATGGCATTAAGGTGCAAGTGCCAGAACATCAATATAACTTGGGTGAAGTGTACAACCTGACCATTTCCCGCGGTACGTTAACACCAGAAGACCGCTTCAAAATTAACGAGCACATGATCAGTGGCATCAAAATGCTGGGTGCACTGCCATTCCCTCCGGAGTTAAGTAACGTGCCGCGTTATGCTTCGACTCACCATGAGACGTTAAAAGGCACTGGCTATCCGCGTCGCTTAAGTGCGGAAGATTTATCGACCCCAGAACGCATCTTGGTGATTGCGGATATTTTTGAAGCGTTAACCGCAGGGGATCGACCTTACAAGAAAGCCAAGCCAGTAAGTGTTGCGGTCGACATCATGTACAAGATGGCACTGGACGAGCATTTGGATATGGACTTGTTCTTGTTGTTCTTAGAAAGCGGTGTTTACCGTGACTATGCCAACAAGTTTATGCCAGCCGAACAGGTTGATGAGGTGGATATTGAGAAGTATCTGAAGTCGAAATCATCAGACGCGTAAGCCAGAGAGCTTAGAGCGTTGAATTCCTAGAGCTTCAAAGAGTGGCGCATTCGTTGCCACTCTTTTTGTATCAGAACTTGGTAGCGTGTTGGTAAATCAATGTTGCTTGGGGTAGGTAGCAGTTCTGCCGCTTGTTGTAGCGAGAGACCGGCAAAGGGATGTTGATCGTGGCAGCTGAGCAAGGTCATTGCCAAGGCATAGAAATCATCGTTCTTACTTGCCTGACCGATACGCAGACAAGGGCGTGTCGCACTATAGGCTCGGCTAACGGTTGTATGTGAATGCTCTCGGTATTTAGCAGCAACTCGAATCACACTGCCAAAGTCGATAAGCCGAACTTGGCTATTTGGCGTCACGATGACGTTATGTGGCTTGAAATCGCCATGCAGATATCCCGTTTTGTGTAGATTGAGCAAAGCGAATTCAAGCTTGCTTATTAAATCTTGAGGTAATAAATCAGGTTCTATCGCATTAAGTGTTTTGCCTTCCAGATATTGGCTCATTAACCAGTCGGCGTGGTTTTGCGAGCCGTAACCATGAAAGTTCGCCCAGTAATCCGACGCGTATTTGGATAGAAAGTCGGCTTCCGCCATCAAAGCCCGCTTCTCAGCTAAGCTGCGCGCTATCTTGATGACCACAGTGCCATAAAGTTTGTGCTCGCACTGAAACACGTTTTCGCTCAGAGGCGCTACATAAGTAACGCCACAGGCTCTAAACAGGGTTTGATTGGCGAACGTGTTCATCACTAAATGCTCGCCGGTAACACAAAGCCCGCAAAGAAATTTGGCACGAACGGATTGTTCTGACCTTGAGTTTTAATCGTTAAGCGAACCTTATCACCATTGTAATCAAACTCAAGCTGGGTACTTTGCGAAGAGGTTGAAGTGACGCGCGGTTCAATCAAGCGGAACCATGCCCAACTGCCTTTAAACTGCTCATTAGCAATCGGCGTTGCTTGTTTTTGCAGACGCACCGTTAGTGCATCTTGCGCGACAGAATCGCCTTTCCAGCTTTGTTGTGTCCACAGCATCGGACCGTGTTGATAGGTGAAAATCGGTTTTTCAGCACGAATGGAAAACTCAGTCAGTGCCGAGCTCATCTCTGTTGGTTTCATCTGGAATTGAATCGCGACGTTTTTCGGGTCAGCTAAAAACAGGGCAGAGCGAATGTCTTTGGCTTTGTCAAACATCAGCCAAATCGCAGGATCTAACGCAAAGCCAGTATTTGGCAGTAAGCCGGACATAAACGGCGCACGTTGCTCTGTCGAGAAGCCTTTCAACATGGTTTGATAGAAGGTGTCCAATGTGCCATCGGTTTTAAAGAAGGCAGCAACATCCGCTGCGCTTGCATCGCTGTTGGCACTTTTCTTAAACGGGTAGAAAGCCGCGATGGTGTTTTCATAAGGCTGGTAGACTTCGCTGTTCCACATACTATTAAGGTATTGGTGAGCTAAGTTCATTACCAACTCATTGGTTTGTACTGTCACATAGTCAATCACTTCACCGGATAGCGGTGGTTGGGAATCGGTCAGTGACGCCAACTGTGCGACAGGGTTTTGCGCTTTTAAACCGGCTGATAGCGTTTCGTAAGCCACTTTGTCTGGCGTGTTGGATTTGTAGAACTGATCGAGCCATTTGGCCGTGTTCGCAAAACCTTCCAGAACGGAATCTATTGGTTTCTTACCCTGATCGTCTGGTGTCACTTGTTTATGGAAATCATTAAACGTCAGTGTGATTTGTCGAGCGGATTCCTTTTTCTCGTTGTCTTGCGCAGCATCGGCAATCTCTTCATCGGTTTTCTTCTTCGCATCTTTTGGCTCAGGTAGAAGAACCGAAGTGTAGTTGCTGATGGTGGTAAACAGCTTAGACATTGGATTGTTTGAGGCATTGTTGAGCACGTTCAAGCTGGCATTTAACTGCTCAGAACCGGAAATGGTTTTCACCTCGATGCTGTTAATAAAATCGCGCCAGTAATTGATGTAATCGTTCTGGTACATGCGTTTCAAATCGTGGCTGATTCGGTGCATTTCTAGTGCACTTGGTGCTTGTCCTGCGATGCCTTCATAAGCGGATAACGCTTCGATAAGAAGAGGAGATTCCACCGAAAGATCCAGCTCGTTAAAGCCAGTCGGCGTGTACAAGTAAGGCACGAAATAACCAACGTAACCAGGTTTGAATTGGTATATTTGGTTGAAGTTGGAGCCAAGTTCTTTACGCACGTCGATGCGCTTCTCGTACGCATGATCATTCAAAATGTGTTGGTAGAGTAGCGTCTCTATGTTGGATTGATTGATGACTTGCTTCGCCAGCCCTTCAAGTTCTTGATTGGTAGTTATCGCCACCAAGTGCTGGTTAAACACGTCGTCGAGCAACACTTTAAGCTGAGCGACGTTAGTTTTGTCTGCTTCGCCTTGATGCTCTAAGTTCGCCAAAAAGTAGCTCTTCAACTCTTCAATGTTGGTACGATTTTTATCAAACAACAGTCGATAGTCATTCAACAATTCGAGCGTTCTGGCTTGATCTTCTAAGTTCACATACACATACAAGTCGCTCTCAATGGTGTGCGCCATAGAAGGGATCAGCACTTGTTGCAGCTCTTTAGTGTAAGCCGCTTCAACTTCTGGTTTGATGGTCGCATTCGGTAGGAATGGCAATGTATACCAAGGTTCAGACTCCTGATATAGCGCGTAAATGCGATGCATGGTGTACAGGTTTGGAATGTTGCCCACCAAATCTTCTTTGCTGTATGGCTGTGCTGCGATCGCTTCTTTGTAACGCTCTAACATGCCATCGGCTTTGGCTTCACGATTGGTTTGATAATCGAAGTCGAGCTTGAGAATCGTCAGTGTACCAATCAATAAACCGAGCCAAATTAGGGTGTAGGCGGTTTGGCTGAACCACAACCAATTCTCTTTATGGCGGTTAACCCCGACTAAAGTGTTTTCATTTAGCACGACATGAGACATCAAATGCTGAGCAAACAAGGTTTGTTGAACGGGCATTTGTTGGTGCTGTTGATATTGCTCATTGCCGAGGGATTGATTGACGACATTTGCCAGTAAATCATGCTGTGCGAAATCACTGCCACTGTGGGTAAAGTAGAAGCCGCGGAAGTTGAGTCCATCTGTGTATTGGTCGCCTCGGTGCAAGCGTTGTAAGAAGTGCCACAAATCCTGTTTAAGTAGACCAAATTGGTATGGCGCCCCACAAATGGCATTACGGAAATCTTGGTTAAGCTGTGCTCCCAACGCGTTGCTCATGTTCGAGATTAACTGACCAATGAGGTGGTCGTATTCGTCATTGAACCAATCGGCGTCTATGCCACCATGCTTTTGCACTGGGCTGGTGGCGCCGAATACTTCATTGCGTCTCGCTTCATCAAACGCAGAAAAGAACTGACAGAAATCGCTTACTTGACCCATGTTGGTTAGGACATTGTAGACAGGTAAGTTCAAACCAAATGAACGATTGAATGCTTTGATTTGCGATTTCAATTGGTCAGCTTTTTGTGAAAGGGTTTCACTATTGCTGACTAACTGTTCAATTTCTGTGGTTAGCAACAAGCCGTTAATTGCTTGTCTCGGGCGCCATTTATTGAGGCATTGGCACAGGGTTTTTAAGTAAAGCGGTTGCTGATCTTCGCCCATGCTGACGGAAATCAGAATGGAGTGTTCACTGAGCCAAAACAGAATCGGAAACTCAATGTCGTTGCCAAAATCATCCACTTTATAAGCTTCGTAACCCATCTGCGTGATGATGCTTTTGTCTTTGCTTGGGTTATCACTGAGTAACAGGTAAATCGGCTGATCGTAACGGCTGGTTAAGCGCTTTTTACGTTTTTGTACGCCGAGCATTTTCTTGAAGTGGAAAGCGAGTAACCTGGATCGTTTGATGATTAGTGCACGTTCTTGGTCTTGCTCAAGACTCTTTTTCACCTTGCGATTGATTAACCAAAAGCAAAGCCCAGCAGACAGTAGTGCCACAATGGTTGTCGTGATGACTCCTGTCCATAAGAAATCAGGATACGCAACAAGCCAAGTCAGCAAGCCGCCCAAGATTGCCAGAAGCAGAAGGGTAACTGAGCTCCAAATGATTGCCTTTTTCCTGGTTGGTGTGTTTGGGTTGTCTTGCGTCATCGTGACTCAACCTCGCTTTGTTTGTTTTTGTTATGCACCACTAAGCCGTTGACGTTGGCATTCTCTCGATACCAGTTATTGATGGTTTTAGCTTGCTCTGAGTTATCACATCGAACGATGACGCGAACGTAGGAGTTGATGTTATCCGCGACGGGTTGATAGTTGGATGTCGGCAGTTGGGCGATAAATTTCTCGGCGTTTTTAAGATTGGAGAAGGTTGCAAGCTGCACCAGCCAATCAGTGTCTGCTGTAGGGCTCGTGATTAGAGCGCTCTTCGTCTCTGGCGTGGAAGTTTTCGCTTGTGGAGTCACGGCTTTTGGTTGGCTCGGCACTGGACGAGGTGGTTGAGTGGTATTTGCCGCGACTTTATTGCCTTTTAAATCGTCGTCAGTGCTGACATAAACGATGTCTTCTGCACGACCAGATTCAATATAGCGCTGGCTGTACTCACCAAGTTGGACAAAATCACGTGCCCGCTGTGGTTTGGTTTTGTTGTACCAGAAATAGGTCAGAGCAACGCTCAAACCAATGATAGTTAGGAAAAATAGTGTGGTGACAAGGTAACGTTTCTTGCGCGTTGGCTTACGTGTTTTAGGTACCGAAACCTTAGTATGGCAATAGATTCCACCGGCTTGTCGGTACTGACTTAAAATCTGTTCTAGACGGTAGGTAAAACTCTTTAGCTGTTCGCTGCCCGTTTCACGGTACTGACCTTTAAAGCCGATATTGAGAAACAGATAAACCACTTCTAATAAGTCGATCAGCTTGTGCGGTTGGCGCGCTGCTTTCTCTGCCACAGTAAAGAAAAGCTCACCGCCGTTGCGCATGCCAAACAGTTCACTGAGTAGGGTTTTGTTCTCCCATCCGCGTTTTTCACCCCAATCGGTGTAGACAATCAACTCATCCAAAACCACGGCATACAGGAAGCACAGCTTGTCGATCACGGCGACTGGGTAGGTCAGCTCTGCGCCTTTGGTTTTGATTTCATTGATGGAAGCCACCAGTTGATGCCTGAGCGTGGTGATGTCTTCGGGCTCCGGCAAGGTGTTGATCTTGAGCGTCACTGCCAGTAACTCAGAACTGATGTTGATCAGCTGATTCTCGGCTTTGTCGAAATGATGTAAGAACCCTATGTTGGCTTGAGCAGCGTTGACCGAATACCACTTTACGTCTGGCATGTCGGTATCTTTATTCACGAAGTCGTTTTCGCTGCTGTCCCAAACTAAGGTATCTTCATCCAAATAGTTCATAACTTACTACCTCAGTGCGTACAGCATCACTTCTAGGTCGCCAACACGTGTATCGACGTGCAGCGCAAGTGCATCGCGGTTTTCAATCATTTCTAACCAATTGCGGTCTAACGTATCCACTTCAAAATACGCTGTGCCTTGCATCGGTTTTAGCTCGCTTGGCGCAACAGGAAGCGGCGTCAGTTGCACGCCAGAAAGGGCATTACGCACGATCTCGACAATCTTGTTATTGCTGCTGAGTTTGGCAGCCGCAGGGAACAACTCGTTGAGCTCGGTGCTGCTGATATTGGAACGGACACTAAGAACAAATCGGCGATCGGACAGGTTGTGACCATCTTTCACCAAAGTGCGCAGCAAGCGGCGTCGTTCAAATAATGAAGTGTCGAACGCAAACTCAATCACCGAGTCTTGTTGAACCAGCGTGAGCATATTGCGCAGATTCGAAAAAAGCGGGTTAAAGCAATCGTACAGGCGATGAAAATCCAACGGTTGGCAAGGCTCTGGAATCGCAGGTGTGGATGCCATGACTTGCGCTTCAAACTTGCGTAGCTCCAAATAAAGCTGATGAGTCTGAAACTTAGGGTTCGACAAAGATAAATCAAACCACGGAAGCCAAGTGTTGAGTGTTTGCAGCCATAGGTAATCCTGCATCATCGACTGTGGGCTCTTTTGCCCTTGTCCGGCTTGAATACGTTTGAGCAAGCTGGTGGCACGGTTGGAGGTGAGGGCGTGGATCTCTTTCAAACGCTCAACCAATAACTGTGATGCACCATAATGCAAACACGCAGGAATAAAGGAGCGGTCAAGCATCACTTCGCCCGTTTCGCTGCATTCCAACACCTTGGCGAAAGGAATGAGGGTAAAGCCCGAAGTGTCTTCGCCTTCGAGTTTAATCGCTATATTTAGCTGCGCGACGTCCACCTCAACGCTGGCATTTTCAGAGGTTGAAGTATCAAACACATTGATGGTGCGCGTTAGATAGCGGCTTTGTTCCGATTCATCATTGGCGTAGTCATTATTGCCTTGAAGAGAAACAGGCAGTGCTAAGTAAGCCATTTTCTCAATCGTACCGTGCGGTACATCTCTGGCGACTTCGCGTTTCAGTTCGAAATGCGTGCCATCTGGGAACAACCCTGCGCTAGAAGAGACGGAAAGCTTACCAATTTTAAGAAGATCATGATTGATCACCAAGTCGGTCACGCCGTAATAAGGGGCATAACCGGCAAGCGTTTCGACGTTTTGTCTGACGTAGTTTTGTGTGTATCTGTCTTGTTGTTGAAAGTGTTGTGGGGCAATGAACATGCCTTCTTGCCAAACGACTTTTTTATATGCGTCCACGTGATTTCCCTATCTACTGAATCGAGTTAAAAGACATCCCACCAAGGCGAATCTGGTGTTACGGTTTGCAATGCTGCTTTGTTACCGCTGATCTTTAACTGGATATATTGTTCTTCTTCCTGAGGCGTGGTTGTCACTACCGTCGCCGTGCTCGCATCATATTCGGCAAACTCCACCAATACGCCGATGTACTGAGTGGTTTTGTTGATGTCTAAGGTTTGTTTGCTGTTGCTGTCTGGCATTACCACAGGCAGCACTTGCTTCGACACCAAGTTTGCGCCCAAAAGGCTTACGTCATCGTTGTACAAATCGATAAACGGCAATTGCTTAAACTGCTGGGCATCGGTCAGTTGATACAAGCGGACTACCACGGGATTGGTACTGTTGTTAGCACTTGGGTTAATCGTCTTCTCGGCGCTTACCGCCAATTGATATTGCGTGACAACCGGTTTTGGGTCAGACGAACACCCCACCAAAGCAAGAGCGAGTAAACTAAGCCAAATCTTCATCAGCTTTCCTCGCTTTGCTTTTGCATGTTTTCCATAAACATCGCTTTGAATTGACGACGAAAATCACCGTTGTCTTGTCGATGTTGGAAGTGCTTGCGGTAGATTTTCCAATACTTCTTGTCTTTGCTACTGAACAGTCCACCAGACACAAATTCACTAAATTGATTCTCTAGTTGGTTTGGCGCGAATTCATTGAGGAACTGATCGAGCGTTTTGTCCAAGGCATCAAACAAAGCATTATGTGCAAGTGGTGGGTTGCGAAGGTATTGCTGATTCTTCTCGGTAATCGTAATCAGCTTTTCGATGGAGGCTTCCAGCTCTGACGTTGGAAGATGGTCGCCCGGAAGATACTCAATCTCCGTAGAACGCTCCATTGCTTGCTGCTGTTTCGACACTTCATCCACTTCAACGTGATCCGTCAGTTCATCATCATCGATGTCTTCAAACGGGTCGGAAGAGAACGGGTCATCGCTCATTACATTCTGGTGGGAGTAATGAACTTCCGATTTCACGGGTTCGACGATGTCACCTTCATCGAGAAAATCGACATTGTCTTCTAGTTGCAGGTCGAACTTGGTCGCAAAGAGGTCATCGGATTGCTCTTCGACAGGCGCTTTGCTCGACGTGAGTGTTGATACCAACATCGAATAGCTTTCGATCTTTAAAATGTCGCCATCGTTGAGTGGGTAATCTTTATCTCTCACCATGGCTTTATCGTTGAGGCGAGCCGGGTTCTTGCCGGTACTCTTCACCAAATAACCTGTTTCAGTGAGGCGAATTTGTCCATGAATACGCGAGATGCGTTTTGATTGATCGGGCAATGCCACTTCACAAGAAGCAGAACGCCCAAACTGCCCGCCAGACTCGGGCAGATAGATGACTCTTGAAGTCACCACCTCTTCAGAGGGTACAGAAATCAAATGTATGCTGATCGCCACTTGTTATCCCTCGCATTTTGCCAACGCTGTGTTGAAAGCGGTTAAGAAACCAGAATATTTGTCCAAAAAGCGGTTAGAGAAATACACGCCCATTGGTTTGGTTTCGAATACTTGAGAATAGAAGTAATCGCTTGGAAGAGAGGCTTGGCTTATTTCCGTGTGGAACACTCGTTCATCTTCCAGTGCGACGTCAATTTCTCTTTGTTTTAAAAGCCTTAGTAAAACCTTAGCATCTCGTGGCTGCTTAACGACGTTGTATCCATTACGTTTCAGCCAAAACCATGTGCTTGAGCCAAATTCTGCCGAGAACTTAAGGTTCAACTTTGACAAATCATCAAGCTTAGGCTCTACACCGGGACCAAAATACCAACGCAAATTTTGCTCGGTAATAGGAGCAGACAACGTTGCGTAGCTGTCGTGCTCTCTGGTTTTCGGCGAGACGAAAAAGCCGTGCTGTTGACCACTGTGTACGTGGAGCTGTGCGTCAGACCATTCCGTCATGGTCAGTTGGTAAGGTTGTCCCATTTCGCCAAGCGCGCATTTGACGCGATTGAGCGCAAACCCATCCATGTTTTGATTCTGGTGAGTTTGGTATGGTGCCCATTTGTGGGTCGCAAGCAGTAATCGGTCGGGACCAATCCAAACTTGCGCCCATGCTTCAAACGAGAATAGGGCACCAAGCAAAATAAACAGCGATGAAACCAGCTTGGTTATTTTGCGGAAAAGACTCACCCCACAGCTGACCGCCGCCTCTTGAACAAGAATCGAGGTGGTGACGAGATGGGGTGAATGTACGCTTCTAAACATCATGATTCGTTACTACTGAATATCCAGTTCAAAGCCCTGTGGCGTCGACGCTGCGGTGACCGTCACTTGGCTAATCGGTTGTTGTGTGCTCAGGCGCGCGATGCACTCTTCTGCCAACTTCGGCATCAAAGAGCGGTTAATGATTTGCTCAACCGCGCGACCACCTGTCGTAGGGTCGGTGTTTTTGCTGACAACCAAATCCACAAAACCTGCATCCCACGTAAAGCTCGCTTGATACTGTTCTGCCAGTTTTTTTGCGAATGCGGTTTAGCGCGATTTCGGTGATCTTCGCCAACTCATCATCGTTGAGTGGGTAATAAGGCACGATGGTGGTACGTCCTAAGAATGCAGGTTTGAAGTAGCGTTGTAGATCGGGACGAATCGCTTCAAGCAGTTCATCGTTGCTGATGCGTTCGGCGTTTTCATCACACACATCGCAAATCGCTTGGTCAGCTGCGTTAGAAGTCATGATGATTAAGGTGTTTTTGAAATCTACCGTGCGACCTTCGCTGTCTTTGATATGTCCTTTATCGAAGATTTGATAGAAGAGGTCATGTACGCCCGGATGTGCTTTTTCCATCTCATCCAAAAGCAAGACAGAGTAGGGATTGCGGCGAATCGCTTCGGTCAGTACACCACCTTCACCAAAGCCAACATAACCGGCAGGCGAACCAAGTAACATTGAGATTTTGTGTTCTTCTTTAAACTCGGTCATGTTGATAACCGTGAGATCGTTGCTGCCTCCGTAAAGTTGCTCCGCGAGTGCCATGGCGGTTTCAGTCTTACCGACACCACTTGGACCACACATCAAGAACACACCGATTGGCTTGCGATTATCTGTTAAGCCAGCGCGTGAGATTCGAATCGCTTTTGCCAGTTCTTGCTTCGCCACGTTTTGACCGATAACGCGCTTATCTAGCTCTGATTCTAGTGACAATAGGCGAGCGATTTCATCACTCATCATGTTGCCGACGGGAATGCCTGTCCAACCGGAAATGACTTGAGCAATGGTCGCATCATCCACCATCGCATTAACTAACGGCTCTTCACCTTGAAGCTCACGTAATTGGTCGAAAAGGGCATTCAACTGGTTTTGTTGAGCTTCGTCCGGCGCTTCACTTTCTGTGATGCTTTGTTGAAGCACTTTAATCTCATCAACCAATGTAATCTCTTGCTCCCAACGCGTTTGGTAGGCAGCTAATTGAGATTGGTTAGTGGCGATTTCTTGCTTCAGTTCGGCAATTTCTTCTGCGCCAGTGCCGAACAAATCAAACTCTTTCTCTAAAGCTGACTGCTCGTTTTGCTGATAACGAATGGTTTGCTCTAACGCTTCAATCACTTCTGGTTTTGCGCCTTGAGTTAAAGCAATACGCGCACTGGCGGTATCGAGCAGGCTGATCGCTTTATCTGGCAATTGGCGAGAAGGTAAGTAGCGAATAGATAGGTTAACCGCCGCATCAATGGCGGATTCTGTAATAAAAGCGCCGTGGTGCTTTTGCAATGAAGCCGCAATGCCACGCAGCATTTGTTTGGCATCTTCCGCATTTGGCTCTTCTACAGTCACGACTTGGAAACGGCGAGTCAGAGCTGGATCTTTCTCAAAGTACTTTTTGTACTCTGCCCATGTTGTTGCGGCAATGGTTTTGAACTCACCACGCGCAAGAGCCGGTTTCAATAGGTTGGCAGCATCATTTTGTCCTGCTGCACCCCCAGCGCCGATAAGCGTATGTGCTTCATCAATAAATACAATGATTGGCACATCGCTGTTTTTCACTTCGTTGATGACGTCTTTAAGGCGATTTTCAAATTCGCCTTTGACGCTTGCACCTGCTTGTAACAGCCCTAAATCAAGCGAATGGAGCTGAACGCCTTGCAGCGCACTTGGTACTTCATCTGCTGCGATTCTCAGCGCTAAGCCTTCAACGACAGCGGTTTTACCCACGCCCGGCTCACCAACAAAAATAGGGTTGTTCTGGCGTTTACGACAAAGAATATCGATGGCTTTTCTTACTTCAGAATTACGCCCAGAAATCGGGTCGATATTGCCTTCAATCGCTTGTTGAGTCAGGTTGATGGTGTACTTGCTTAATGCGTCGTTCGCGCTTGCTGTGTTTGCTGCTGAACTTGCTTCACCTGTGCTTTTTTGCGTTGCTCGCTTAACTGGCGTTTTGTTGATTAAACCTTGCAGGGACTCGGTCGACACGTTCTGTAGTGACTCGAGATTGTTGCTCGATACGCCCATGACGTTCTGTTGTAGCAGCGCTTGAACGAGATGCAAGCTGATGATTTCGCCATGACCATAGTTAACGGAGGCAATCATCCAAGCGTCTTTTAGAAGTTCAGTCAGTGCATGGCTGAGCGTTGGTTGGCTGTCTTGTACTTTTGGTAAGCTCTCGATGCGATTTGCTAGTTCACTGGCAAGTTGATCTTGGTTGATCTTCTGACTTTCAATCAGAGTTTTTAAGTGCATGTCTTGCTGATTCAATAGCGTGAGCAGCCAATGTTCTGGCTCAATGGCAGCAACGCCTTGGTTCATAGCTGCACCCGCAGAAGCTTCCAATGCACGTTTTAATTCTGGCGATAACTTGGCGACTAAATTTGTCAGCGTTACTTGTGTCATAACCTTATCCTTGTCTTTTGCGCGATAACCTTCTTTGTCGTCGCGGTGTCCACCTAGCTATTTCAGAAGAATCCGAATCCGCTCTGTAAGTTTACGTTCTGGGGCGAGGCAATCCACTTCACCCAATTTTGCGGCTTGATCTGGTTGAGCAGATAGCCTTGGTTTTTCGAGATACGCACGCTTAACGTTGAGATAAATAGAAATCGGCGTGGCGTCTCGTAAATAATGTTGAATGAGCTGGCGCATGTGGCTCGCCAACTGAGTATCTCTATGAATTTGATGCAGCTCTTTGCGGTTGGCAGGCTGGATACTCACCACCAAATGCTGGTTGTAAGTCATGCACGTTTTGCCAATGAGGAAACCTTGCCCGATCCCGCTGTTGTAGTCGTCTTTCTGTCCCAAACGGGTAAGAGAACTTGCTGGTAACTGACGACGTTCATGGCTCTTAGTCGACACATCGATTTGGTAAGGGAAGTAGTCGTTAAGGATCTGCTCTAACGTTTCTAAGTTACGATGCCCTTGAGCGAACAACAGTGAATACTGGAACAGCGCGCCGTGTTCGTGTTTCAGGTTCGCCAGTTGTTTGAGTAAATCGGTTTTTTCTTTCGCCAGCTCTTTCTGAACCAAGAGGTGAGGAGCGAGTTCTAGCTGCGCGGCAAGTTCAAAATGGCGTTGATTGAATACGTCTAAAAAGTCCTTCAGTGCATGATCATCGTTATGCAACGCAAACAACAATTCTTCATAGATGTAGTTGGGGATAACCCCTTGTGCACCAGATAGTGCTTGCTGCGCAATGCGAACCTTGGCGCTGTGGTCACTGAACGAAAAGTATTGAATATCGTCGGCATCACCATGGGGCATGGCTTCCGCTTTGAGCTCTAACTTCAGCTTGTGCCCAGACTGTTTTGCCATTTGCATCAGCAATCGCATTGCTTGAGCAAAGTCATACTCATGTGGGTTCGCTTTTAAATCGTTAATCAGTGACATCGACATCATCTATCTTCCATGCTACATCGAGCGCTGGCTCCCGTGGATTTTTGGATAACGCCTCGCAATGCCATCTTTGCCATAAAGACGAATTGTGAGCTGAATGTAGCGATCAAAACTACAGAACTGTTGGAAGAAGCGATTCAACACATCGGTGAAAGTCAGATAGTTACCAGAGGTATCGAGAGTGATTTCAATCTCTGTGCCCGGAGAGAAGACGTTCTTACCAAGAATACGCATCGATGAAACCTGCGAGCGCACTTTAACTGACTGAATCATCTGAATTTCATCGCTTACTAACTGATTGCGGCTACACAATTGCAGCATTTGCTTAAGCTGTTGAGTAGGATCTTCAGAGTGCAGCAGAGACGAGAAGTTACTGTTCAGGAGCCCGATAAACTGCCAATGCATATTAGCGTCAGATTCACGTTCTATCGGAGCTGACGGTGGGTAGAGCGAATGAAAATCACCGGGTAAATCGATTGGCTCTAAACATGTCATCTCACCATTGATGGTGCATGCTTGTTTGCCATTGGTACAAAGAAGGCGAGTGCCATAGAGTTTGTTGAATTCGAGTTCTTGGTTGGCATTTAGGCTTATCGCCAATCGCAGTTCACCTGTGGAATCTTTTCGGCTTTGCCAGTAATCACAATGTGGGTCGCTTTGGTAACTGTCTTTAAACAGTGGCGTCAGCAGTTTTTGACCGCTCGACGTAATCTCAAACACATCCAAAATGTCGACCACTTGAATCTCATTATCGGTATGCGCATCGGCATTAACAGGAATGGTAAGGCTGCGTTGGTCATAACTCGTTGGTTCGCCCGTCTGCTCGAAGAGGTTCACCGCAGGCACCACATTGAGCTTAAACACTTGGTTGTCGAAAAGACGGATAAACTCCATCGGTAAAGAGTGCATAAACAGGTTTAATACCACAGTGGAGCAATCATGTTGCTGACACGCTTCACCAAAGCCTTTAAGACGGAAGAACTGACGTTTCTCTTTGAAGAAGAAAAATTCGTTCATCAAATGGTAGCCAGAAAATTGATTGCCTTTTTGTGGCAGAAATTGAAACTGCTTATCGCTGATTCTGCTCTTGAGCTGATTGGCAGCTAAGACAGTGTGATTCTCACCATTGATGTCGGAAATCGATATTGCACGCGCTTCACTGAGCAGCAGTTCAACCAAGGAATCCGCATTGTTCTCGAAACCTTGAACGAAGAAGTCGAGATCTTCTAACGCTAATTGACTGAAATGCACATCATCATCGCCAGTAGACAGAGTGAGCTGAATAACGGCGGTAGTTTGTTCACTGCCTTGTGGGCGATTGAAGTCAAAGGGCGCGCTGCTTGCCTTGGTGTCAATCAGTGCAAATGGTGTAGTTTTGAGTTCATCCGTTGTGGTGAACAAACATGTTTTGCCTTGAGACTCGGAAGAAAAGCGTGTGCCTTTGGGAAGCGTCGTGCTGTCGGTGGAAGGCGCGTCTGTGCTCATTTCTAGATACGCCACACTCGGTACCGTTTGAATGTAACTTGGGTAGAGTACGCCAAGTAATCCTTCGACAACTTCAGGGATTTGCTCAGATAGACGTTTTTCGACGTTGGCATTCAGTAGTGCCACACCATCCAATAAGCGAGCCAAACTTGGATCTTCGATTTGTCCCTGATGGATATTGAGGCGTTGTGCGTGTTCTGGATGTTCAGAACCAAATTGACCGAGGGCTCGACGGACAAAAGTCAGCTCTTGTTCGTAATAACGCAGTAGAGGATCACTCATACAAATCCTCCTTCATGTTGGTGGTCATGTCGCTTAATGAAATCTTGGAATCAAAAATCAACTCTTTTTCGCCCTGTGCCGTTTTGGCTTTGGCGACAATATTGAAAGCGATGGTGTTTTCTCCCGCTTTGCGCTCAACCAGTTCAACCATGACTTGGCTAAGGCGTGGCTCGAAATGTCGAATGTAGTTTTCTAGTTTGAGGGCTAATTGCTGGTGGTCGAGACTGGCACTCAACAGGTGCACATCCTCGATGCCAAAACGATAGTTAGAGCGCTGCACTTCGGTTAATCGATCATCAATGCTCATCAGTGACGCTTCCGAATCAAACAGACGAGTGAGGTGATACTTGATGTCCTCGATATCATCTCGACGAGTCGTAGGGGCAGTTTGCACAAAGGTACGCCAAAAACTCATTACGCCACCTCATCCAATTCTGTTGTCAGCACGACTTCGCCACTGAAATGGTCGTATTGATATTGCGGGACGATACGCAAAGTACAGACGAAATTGCCCGGATGATGGTCGGAATCGCACACGCTGATCTTTGCAAAACTTAATGGGTATTTTGATAGGGTTTCTTCGTTGGCGTACGCAACATTGCTAGAGAACTTTTCTATCCATTGAGAGAGGAACAACTCACACTCAGCAGCTGTTTTGAAGCTGCCAATCATCTCTCGCGCTTGTACTTTGAGATAATGCGCAATGCGGCAAGACATCAATGACGTTTGGATTTGAGTGAGAACTTTCTCGTTATCAGACTCGCTGTTGTGCCAAATCGAATTGTTACCATTGAAGTAGAACTTGTCGCTCAAAGGACTCTTAGTAAGAGGGATAAAACCGCTGCGACTGTAGAAGGTCGACAGTTGTCCAAATAAAGTCACTTTGGTTTGTGGTTGAATCAGAAAATGGCTATCGCTTTGGCTTTGATTGACCACGGCACCTTGGTTGTTATCGTTCCAGCGAGATTTTAAGAAGCCAAACCAACTCACACGTTGATGTTCTCGCATAATGGTGGATACAAACGCAAAGCCCGCATTGCCCCAAAGTCCGTTTTGTTTCTCGTTGTAGATGAATCCCACTTTGGCGTTTTGATAACGTGTACGCATGCACATTTCTGGCATCACTAAACCGACAAAACGCGCAGAGGACTTACTGCGTAAAGACTGCCACGATTGGTAATCAGGGCTGGCGAGGATCTTCTCGATTCGGTTGATGTCAGACAGCCAGTCTGCGCCGGATTCGACAAAGAAATCGCGATTCGGAGCAAATAGCATTGGACATAACGTGGCTTCACCCAAGCGGCTCAATAGTTCGACGGTGAATAAATCATCGTAGTCGGATTCGAAATCCATATCTGCCGCGATAGGTTGTGTGAACAGCAAGCAACCGAATGGATGTCCGCCTAAGGTGTTTAACTCTTGGTTGCCGATCTTGTTATACAGCTCAGACGTTTTGGTGCTGTAGGCTTGATTGACGTCGGAAGACACTTCTTCCCAACTCATATTGAGCAGCTTGAGTTGAGTGCGTTGGTAATTAACGGGCAGGGTGGCTAAGCCTTGAAGCCCAAGCCAGTTGGTTTGCAGTGCCTCAAACTCTGGATGATGCAATAACTCATCCATCTGTTTCGAGAGTTTATTGTCAATCTCTGCAATTAAGCGCGAAACATGAGTAATAAGCGCATCGGGATTGTCTAGCGCGGAGCGAGACACTTGAGACAGTAAAGAGAGCGCCTCTTGTAAAAAGTCGCTGTCTTTATCGTCTAGCTGTGTAAATTGGGTCTGCCAACCTGAGTGATAAATCTTACTCATACTATCCTTGTGACCTAAATCGAATTGGCTCGGTCGAAGCATCCTACTTCGACCAAGCTTTATCATGCTTAACCTGGGATCTTCGCTACCATGCGAACCGACGTAGTCAGTTCTTCAAGTTGTAGCCAAGGTCTTAGGTGAGCAACGGCTGAATACGCGCCCGGTTTACCCGGTTGTTCAACCACTTCAATGCGAGACTCTGCCAATGGCGTTTTCGCTCGTTGATCGTTACCAATTGCACCTGCGTTGGTGTATTGATCGATCCATAGTTGAAGTTCGCGTTGAATGTCTGGCGCTTCTAGGTTTGAACCTAACTTGTCGCGACCCATGACTTTCAAGTAGTGAGCGATGCGACCACTTGCCATGATGTAAGGAAGACGTGCTGAAATGGCTGCGTTTGCTGTTGCATCTGGATCTGTGTACGTTTTCGGTTGCTGTGTTGTTTGACCACCGATGAACACGCCGTAGTTTGAGTTCTTGTAGTGAACCAGTGGCAAGAAGCCTAGGTCACTTAACTCTTTCTCGCGTTCGTCGGTTAGGTTCACTTCTGTTGGACATTGCTGAACCAAGTCGCCAGCTTCGGTCTTGTACGTTAGGTTTGGTAGGTTTTCTACTTTACCTCCGTTATCCAGACCGCGAATCGCTGTACACCAACCGTACGCAGTGAACGCTTGCGTCATTTTCAGACCCAACTCGTAAGCCGCATTTGACCAAACCAACTCATCGTTGCTAGATGGATTCGGATTGCCATCTTGGTCAGTGTTTAACTCTTCGTAGCTAAACAGTTTGGTGCCAAGACCTTTCTCACCGTAAGGAAGGCGAGCGAGTGTACGAGGTAGTGTTAGAGTTACGTAGCGCGCGTCGTCACTTTCACGGAACGAGTTCCATGCAGCATAAGCCGGAGAATCAAAACCAGCCGCAACAGGTTTGCCTTCTTCAAAGGTTGTGAAGTCATTGAACTCAAACATTTCTGCGTTTGCTGCGGCAATGAACGGAGCGTGACACGCAGCGGCTACTTCACCCATGTAGCGTAGTAGGGCGACGTCTTCATCTTTTGCGCTGAACTCGTAGTCACCGATGAAGGTACCGTATGGTTCACCACCTGCTGTGCCGTATTCGCCTTGGTATACCGCGTTAAACAGTGGGCTACGGTCGATGGCTGGCGCATCTTCAAATTGATCAAGCAGCTCGTCTTTGGTGTAGTCGACCATTTTGATTTTCAGTGAACGCCCTAGGTCGCTCTCTTTAACCAGTTTTTGCAGACCACGCCATGAGCCTTCTAGTTTTTGGAAGTCATTTTCTTGCATGACTTTCGATAGCTGTTTAGAAAGCTTTTTATCGATCTCTACGATGGCGTTTTCAATCGTTTTGGTGACGTTCTTGTCCCATGTTACCGTGCCGCTTAGCGCTTGCTCTGCTAATACTGAGAACAGTTCTTTTGTTGTATCCGCTGGCGTTTTTGTGGTCGCTTCGATTGCACGATCCAGAAAGCTCAACGAAGCTTCAGCCGCTTCTGCTTGTGGTTGGTTTTCAACTTCCGTCGTCATTATTCTGCTCCTTCTTTCTGGATGCCTAGCTCATCGGAAAGGGCGTTGATAGTGTCTGCACTTTGCAGAACTTCCTTGAGTAGCTTCTCTAGATCACGAGAACGGTCCGCTTTTGAAAGCAGTACTTTGAGTTGGTTACGAGTCTCAACAAGTTTCTTAAGCGGTTCAACTTGCTCAACGATTGCTTCAGGCTCGAAATCTTTCATTGATGAGAATTTCAGACTCGCTTCGATTTGGCTGTCGTCATCAACCAAAACGTTGTCCACTTTGAGTGAAAGCTCTGGACCAACGCGCTTCATCACGGTATCGAAGTTGTCTTTGTCGACGTTGTAGAAGGTACGATCTTCCACGTTTTCTTTGTCTTGTCTGTGACCCGAGTAATCACCCACAACTCCCACTACAAAAGGGAGTTCTTTGGTTTCTACTGCGCCATTCGTCTCGACATCGTAAGTAATACTTACACGGTTTTTGCTAACTCGCTTGTGCTGGGAGTTCAGTGCCATAATGGTATCTCCTTATTCCATTAAGAAGCTGTCGAAGTAACTTTCGCTGTCGTCGCGTCAAAGCCCACTTCAGGACCTTTCTCGATTTTGCCGCCTTCGCCTTCGATGTAGTACGCTTTCGAAATCTCGGTGTAAGTGAGGCTAAACGATTCATTTGGTAGGTGACCATCAGACGCGCCCATGTTGTAGCTCGACATACGTGCTGCGCTTAGTGTCAGGATTAGGTATGGATCCGCGCCAGAGCCTTCACGGTTTGGTTTGGTCATGACGATTTCGATGGTTTTACCTTCACCGCCCGGAGCATAAAGGAAAGTGGTTAGGTAAGGGGTCGCGCCATCACAACCTCGAGTGATGTTCACTTCACCTAGCGCGACCATGCCTTGGTCTGCGTTGTTCGCATTACCGACGTCGATGCCAACGCCACGAACGGCACTCCAGTTCACTGTATCAATAGCAAAAAATCCATCCTTGCCACCGATCTTATCTACCGTTGCAGCACCTTTTGGGGTAGTGCCATCGATTCTCATGTAAATAGAAGCCATTTAGTTCTCCTTTGCTTTTTAGCATTATTTGCTTCACCACTCGAAATCGGTAATACCGCTCGACGATTGAGTAGTTTTTACTTCTGGTTGGTTGGTTGTATTAGGAGTGTCGCTTTGCTCTGACGTTGTTGGTTCTTTTGACGTTGCACTTTGAGACTCCTCATTAGAGGGCGTTTGAACCTCAGGCGCTGGCACGGTTGGAACCGACTCTGGCGCTGGTTGTGGTTCAGGAATTGTCTTAAGAATGGTTTGTTCTAAGTTGTCCATTCCAGTGAGTTGATTGATATGGGCCAGCACTTGGTTGTTGCCGCCCGTCATCTCTTGCAGTAGTTCAGGCAAACTTAGGTAGCCCCAACGAATCGCTCGCTCAAGTAAGAACGGCACTGGGCTATGTGGTTCGGTTTGTTTGAAGTAGTCAGCTAACTTTCTAAGTTCATGAAAGGCATGATCGCGATTTTGAATCTGGCCTGCGATATTCATCGTAGTTGGTGCCGCTGGCTGGTGTGTTTCATTTGAAGGAATCGGCTCTAGCAACGGCGTCGTAATTTGTTCTGTTTCTGGCTCTGATGAGGCTGGTGCTGCTTTTACATCTTCATTTGCCTGATTGGTTGTTTCAGGAGAGTTTGCCTCGACGGGGGGAGCCTGAGCTTCTTCAGAAATCAATCTAAATTGATCATCCAGCGGCCATTTAGAAAACTTGTTTTCAGTGAGATGACGAATCGCGTTAATCAGTTCGGCGATGTTTTCTTTAATGAATTTGAAACTTACTGGCGTGGCATTAACTGGTTGGCACTGCTGAGCGATGGCTTGTTCTATGGCATCAAGATTTTGATAGGTTTGTGCCAAATCCATTAAGGTGTCTTGCGTGTCAGCGTTGAATAGGTTTTGCGCTTTAGTTTTGATTTCGCCAAGCGAACCGTTGCGCTCTGCGCGTAGGTAATCGCCAAAGGTGACATCGTCAATCAAGCCAATCAACTGCAAAGGCATATACAGGGCAGTGGTATCTTGAGTTTCGCCGACAAGTTGTAGCAGAGGTTTCATCCGGAACTCAGCGCGCTCTCTTGCGATGCCGGACTCTTCTGCGCTTTTTAGTTTGTCTTCAGGAAGGAACGGATTGAGTGAGTCCCAAAACTGCTCCACAGTGCTTAAAAGAACTTGCGTTGCGTCGGCAAGATTTCGATAGGGTGAGTCGGTGAACAACTGGCTAGTGATATACCAACCCAGCAACTCCAAGTCTTTGCTTGACTGGGTGAGGGCATGGTAGGTAGCGGTTCGCAGTTGTACCCAGTTCTCATCGTTGCTCTCAAGCAACGCTTGATCACCAGACGCGTCAGGAGTTTCAACCAACTGGCGAAATGACGACTGCGCCGCATTGTAATTGTTTCTCAGTGCTCGATAAGCACTTCTATCAAGCTTTAGATAGACGCCACTTGGCGACCCATTTGTGATAGGAGCCAAAAGACTATCAACATCAACCATATTCAATCCGTGAATTATTGTTTTATTAAGTCAGGGGTGGTTTATTCGCCTGAGTTCATAGTTTGTAAGTTTGAGTCTAGGAGAGATTTCTAAATTAGTTGATGTAAATTAAACATTTAATAAAAACTAAGAGGTTGATCCAAAAAATTGGTCGGAGGAATGCATCTATCAATATAATATCCTGATTTATATAGGGGTTTTATCCCCCTATAAGGACTGTGGGCATGCCAGCAACGATGCTACCGCCATGTGAAGTGGTATCGCCCATCCGAGCGGCAGGCTTATTGCTTAATAGCACGGTCGTGCTTCCCATCGCGATAGAATCTGGAGTTCCAACGCACACGCAAACGTCACTCACTGTTGCGGCAGGTAAGCTACCTATCAACACAGTAGGTGCCCCAGGACCAGTGACTGGACCACCCACATGAGGAATTGGCGGCGTTGCAGGTGTCTGCATTGGACATACATGCATGTCAGTGATACGAGCTGCAGGTAATGTCATCGTGCTTCTCCTTGCACTGCAGTTTGTGATTGGCTATCTGGGGTGCCTTGACCGCCTGCAGCGATATCCAAAGCCATTGCGATTGCGGCTTGATAGTAAGGTTTAGTTTTGTCCCATTCAGGAAGGGCAGCTGCGTGATTTATCGCACCTGCAGTCGCTTTGGCATACAAAAATGGATCAGGCATAACGGGTGGAATATCTGGTGCAACGATGCTGCCAGAACCATTCCAAAATACTGCTTGAGCAAGCCAAGATGGCCCACAATTCAGTTCCAATCGATGAGATAGATGTTCGGCTTTGCGGCGCAATTCTTCGGAGGGTGAACGCACCCAAGCCATGCAAGTTTCGACACTCTGCTTTTGAAGTGGTGACCATTCTTGATTACGTTGATTTAAACACAGTGCTCCCCACCAGATGGCTTCACGGACGGGCAGAGCGTGCGTCAAAAACTGCACGAGATCGTTGTAGAGCTCTTTGTCTCTAAGTGATTGAATTGCATCGCTGATGCTGGTTTCTTCGTCGAGCAGTGCCTTTGCTTCGTTGCTAGCTTTAAATCTCGGTAGTATTTGCCCAGCCGTTTGGTATGGAATCTTCTTATATTTCATTAGTTAACCTTTACAATTGCGCCTTTCACTTCACCCATTACGCCGCCATCAAATGTCGCTTTGAGACCCGATTTAAACTCCGCACTCAAAGAGCCTTCAGCAGAAAGCGTGGTGTCCGCTTTGATGGAAATACTCAAGCCAGAAATGCTGTTTGAACTGGTTGCTTCAAGCGCCGTCGTGGTGCCTGAAACCTTGTTGGCTGAAGTGGCTTTGCTGGTGACGTTGGTCCCTTCCAAATTCAGCGCGCTGCTGGCTTTGACGTCGATATTGGTTGCTTCAATGGCAATGGATGATGAGGACAGGGTTATTTTGCTTGAGCCAACTTTGAGCTCGATAGAATCGTCAGCTTCAATCGAAATCGACTTGGCTTTTTCGCTTAATGCTTTGGTTACGCTCAGCGAGTAGTTGTCTTCTGTCGACACTGATACCGATTTGGTAACTGTCTGGCTTAGTTCACCCTTGATGGTTTCGGTTTGGTTGTTTTCAACTTCTTGTGTCAGGTCTTTGGCTGCATGAAGGTAAAGCAGTTCATTGTCTTTTTTGTCATCGAAGTAGAGCTCATTGCTTTCACCAGAAAGCTGAGTTTTGATGCCTGACTTTGTTGTGTTGGCTTCTGCGTATGGCGGGGCATTTTTGCTGTTGTAAACGCTGCCTGTGATGATTGGTCTATCTGGATCGCCATCGATGAAAGAGACCAGAACCTCTTGCCCGACTCGTGGCACAAACTGAGCACCGTAACCACTTCCCGCAAGCATTTGTGCGACGCGAACATAACAACTGGTTTTGTCGCCACTTGCGTCTGTATCCCATTGGAATTGAATACGCACGCGACCTTGTTCGTCCTGATTAATACCACCCGCGGTTGAGCCAGCAACGACTGCGCTTTGCAAGCCCTGAACGACTTGTTTTGAGCGAGGTTGAGGGTAGTGAGGGGTATCTTTTGGGATCACTTTCAGTCTGGTGCTGCTCTGTGCACTTTCAGTGTATTCCACTTCCATACTAATGACCGAAAAGTCACCAAGTTGATCTTTGTCTAGATGGCTTGAGAGCGAGAAGTAAGTACCGAGCTCGAAGAGATCATGTTTTGCGCTGGCAATGACACTTTGGTAATCCTGCTCGACATACTCGATTCGACGCTTGGCAAGATTACTAGAGAGATCCGTCATGTCACCGCTGATGCCTAAAGTCGGGTAACGCGTGTTGGCAAGTTTAGTGTTGTTGGCAATGGTATTGCTGGAGGTTTTACTGCCGCTGGTGATGAGTTTCGTCTGCGAATAATCGTAGCTTGAAAGCTCAACACTCGCGCCATGAAAAGCAACGGTAGGGCACCAATCTTCAAGCAAAGGAAGTGATCCTGTCGGCGTTTCCTTCATATCAAATTTCGCTGTGCTGGCTTTATCAAATGGGGTTTGAGCATCTTGCAAAATCATGGTGTGTGAACCACTCGCATGCTCGAAATAATAATGAACACCTTCCTCAGCGAGCAGGTGAGAAACGAAGTCAAAATCCGATTCGTTATATTGCAAACAATATTCACGCTTGGTCGAAGGCATGCTGGATATTTTATAGTTTCCTTTGAAACCAGCGTTATCGAAAATATCACTGACAATTTCTTGTGTGGATTGATTTTGATAAACCCGGAAAGAATGTGTGTGTTTTAATAACCAAAACCAAGGTTTAAGCGTTATTTCGTATTGGTGATTCTGCAAATTAGAATCCATTCCTAAATGTTGGATCAATGTCACAACTCCATTGTAGGAACGATTGAGTGTATTGCTGCCAGATTCGTTGAAATAACGGTTTATTGTAAGAAACTGACCTAGTTGATCTTGCATGTCAAAGCCACTGGATACCAGCATTGCTTTGATTTCAAAGGGCTCCGATAAGGCTTGCTTTATTGTTGCATTGCTTATGATATGTTCTTGATTACTTGAATCTTTTGCAGACATCAAGCTAGCCGAACTGCTGTATTTATCAGCCATTGCATATCCTTGTGCTTTAACTTTTCAATAATAAAAATTTGAAATATAAATACTATTATTAATCAAATTACTCAAAAAATAGCAGTATTAGATCTTATTCGCTATTCGATTTATTAAAAGAAAAGGAGTTCTTTATGGCGAGCCAAAATGCAAAAACGATGGCGAAATAATTTTTGCAAAATGTAGAAAAGGACAGTAAGTCATATCACAAAAGTTGGGCGAGAAAATTCGGTAATAAATACCAATCTGCCAAGAACTGGATAAAACGTGACAAGAAAATGGTCGCGATGAATATTGCACAAAACCTACCGCAACTGGAAGAAGCGTTTGACCAGATCCGTCGTAGTTACGGCAACATCAATTCGCTCAAACAACTGCAAGATATGATGTTAGAGAGAAACCTCGTTGAATCCGGTTTGTTGGGTGAAAAAGACTTAACCTACAAGTTGGTCAACTAGACAGATCTGACCGCTAGTTACCAAATTGAACCTAAATAGGGAGCGATTGTGCTCCCTAACTCTTTTTACTTACTGAATTTATTGGGTTTTTATTGTCGACAATTTCAGCTTGCTCTTATCGAATTGAATACTTTTCCACTCATAAATCACTCAATAACACTATACCTTAGTCTAAATTGTCGACAATTTGCTTGATTGTCGACAATCTGATCGTCTATTTTATATTCAGGTTAACAAATTGTTGACACTTTGATTTCTAAATACGAGTGCCTTGAATATGAATACAGAATTGAAAACTCGTCATAAAGTGATTGTCTCTGAGAAGGAGCACACTAAATCTGAATCGCTGACTGAATCGTTAGTGGAAGCGATCGTAAGTGGTGAAATTGAACCGGGAAGTAAAATCTCAGAGCCTGAATTAGCCAAGAAATATCAAGTGAGTAGAGGCCCTTTGCGTGAAGCCATGATGCGTCTTGAAGGGCTTGGCTTGATTGAGCGCATTCCGCACGTTGGTGCTCGTGTTATTACTTTCTCTCCAGAAAAACTTATCGAATTGTATTCAGTCCGCGAAGCGTTAGAAGGCATGGCAGCAAGGCTCGCGGCTCGCTATATCACTCAAGAAGAGTTACTGAGTTTGGAAATGCTATTGTCGACACATTCCAAACATATTGACGAAGTTGAAGGCTCGTCTTATTTCCACCAGCATGGTGACTTCGACTTCCATTATCGAATCATTCAAGCGAGCCGAAACAGCAAGCTTATCTCTCTGCTTTGCGACGAGCTGTATCACTTGCTACGCATGTATCGTTACCAATCGCCACGTGCGCAATCTCGTCCTAATGAAGCACTCAACGAACACAAATTCATTCTGCAAGCGATTCGCAACCGTGATGAAGAGCTGGCAGAAATGCTGATGAGAAGGCATATCTCAGGCAGCCGAAAACTCATCGAATTACAGATCCTACATTCTGAAAGTAGAGATATACCCAAGTGACTTCAAGATGCAGGATTCAGAACGAGTCACTGACTCAAGTTCAAGGAAAACGAAGCAGCGTAAGATCTATTTCCAAGTCGTTTGACGAAGAAATTGTTTCAGTGACTCGTTCCCGAAGGGCGAATTGCCTTGGCTCGCATACTTTGTTAACGATTTTTGATTTAGAGCTACTAGATCTTCAAATCGTTGCCGCGTCTGCAAACCAAGTCACTTTCGCTGAACCATGCATCTCGAGGTTACTTGGGTATAGAGAACAAGACTAGAAGGAAATTGTCATGAGCTTATCTCCGGGGGCGAAGTTCAGACTCGCCATTGAGCAAAACAACCCGCTGCAGATCGTCGGCACCATTAACCCATACTGCGCCATGATGGCGAAAAACTTGGGTCACCAAGCTATCTATTTGTCGGGTGGCGGCATCGCCAACGCATCTTACGGTTTGCCAGATCTTGGCATTACGACACTGAACGATGTTTTGGTGGATGTAGACCGCATCACCAACGCGTGTGATTTGCCGTTATTGGTTGATATCGATACTGGCTTTGGCGGTGCATTTAATATTGCTCGCACCATTAAAGCGATGGAAAAAGCAGGTGCGGCGGCAGTACACATGGAAGACCAAGTGGCGCAGAAGCGTTGTGGCCATCGTCCAAATAAAGCGATTGTTAGCCAACAAGAAATGGTCGACCGAGTGAAAGCAGCGGTGGATGCACGTAATGACGAAAGCTTTGTCATTATGGCTCGTACCGATGCGTTAGCGGTGGAAGGCATGGACAGTGCAATTGAACGAGCGATTGCGTGTGTGGAAGCAGGCGCAGACATGATCTTCCCAGAGGCGATGAATCAGCTAGACCAATATCAACAGTTTTCGACAGCGCTTGAAGACGCGACAGGGAAGCACGTTCCGATTCTTGCCAACATTACTGAGTTTGGGCAAACGCCACTTTACGGCTGTGAAGAGTTAGCCCAATCCAAAGTAGACATGGTTTTGTACCCATTGAGCGCATTCCGTGCGATGAACAAAGCTGCCGAGATGGTTTACAAACACTTGCTAGAAGTTGGTAACCAAGAAGCGCTGCTTGATTCAATGCAGACACGAAAAGAGCTGTATGAGCACCTCAATTACCACGACTACGAGAATAAGTTAGATAAGCTGTTCTCGGAGGATAAATAGGCTCAAATAGCGACCAACCAGGTCAACGAAGAAACAAACGGAAGCCCAAGAAAAGATAGATAAACGGAATATTAATACTCAAGTAACCTCAAGTTACGCGGTTCAGCGAGAGTTGTTTGGTTTGTAGGCGCGGCACTGATTTTAAGATCTAGTGACCTACATCTAAAACCAGTAACAAAGACTACGAGCCAAACAAACTCGCCCGTTGGGAGCCTGTCACTGACTCCACTTCATCGGCAAGTAACTTGGAAATAGCTGGCTATTACACGGCGTTACTTTACTCGAATTGAAGCCAGTGACAAGGCTCTGAATTCGATAACTTGAGGTCACTTGAGTATCCACCAATAACGTGAAAATTGTCTGATTCAAAAGAGCCCATAAAGAGAGCTAAATCAGACAGAAAAGGAGTTCAACAATGCCTCATTCTGTAGAAAAGAAAGCTGAGATAGGTGGCGCAGGTCTACGCGGTCAAAGCGCTGGAAGCACAGCTTTATGTACTGTCGGTAAAACGGGGACGGGTCTAACGTATCGTGGTTACGATATTACGGACTTAGCAAATCATGCTCAATTTGAAGAAGTGGCGCATTTGCTGTTACGCGGTCACTTACCTAATCAACAAGAGCTAGACGCCTACAAGACACATCTATTGAGCCTGCGTGGCTTACCAGCGGAGCTTAAGCAAGCGTTAGAGCTGATTCCTGCTGATGCACATCCGATGGATGTCATGCGCACAGGTTGCTCTATGCTAGGTAACTTAGAGCAAGAAATGGACTTTGAGCAACAGCTGCATGCTACTGAGCGAATGCTGGCGCTTTTTCCTGCCATCATCTGTTACTGGTATCGATTCAGCCACGATGGCGTGCGAATCAAAACGCACGATAACAGCGAAGACTGCATTGGCGGCTACTTCCTAAAACTGCTTACCGATAAAGCACCAAGTGAAACGCACAAAAAGGTGATGCACTGTTCTTTGATTCTTTATGCAGAGCATGAGTTTAATGCCTCAACATTTGCGGCGCGTGTGTGTGCTTCTACGCTTTCTGATCTTCATTCTTGTATCACAGCTGCTATCGGCACGCTGCGAGGTCCACTTCATGGCGGTGCAAACGAAGCGGCGATGGAGATGATTCAAGATTGGCAAACGCCAGATGAGGCAGAAGCCAATATTCTGCAAATGCTAGAGAACAAAGACAAAATCATGGGCTTTGGTCATGCGATCTACCGCGAAAGTGACCCTCGCAATGCGCTGATCAAGCGTTGGTCAGAAGCGTTATCGAAAGAGGTGGGGGGGACACATCTTTACGCTGTCTCTGAGCGTGTGGAATCCGTCATGAAGCGCGAGAAAGGTCTGTTTTGTAATGCCGACTTTTTCCATGCTTCGGCTTACCACTTCATGGATATTCCAACCAAATTGTTTACACCAATCTTTGTGATGAGCCGACTGACAGGTTGGGCGGCGCATGTGTATGAACAACGTGCGAACAACCGAATCATTCGCCCAAGTGCGGATTATACCGGACCGGATCATCAAGACTGGGTGCCAATCGAACAACGCTAGCGCGTGACGCCTCTTTGTGGGTTCCGCCTTGATGGCATTCACAAGGGGCGTCTCTTTCACCGCGAATCCATTTCAAAAACAGTATCGCGGTGCGTTCAGGCACAAGATGTACACTAAAGCGGAAGCAAGCCCATGAGCATCACCACAAATATAAATACTCAATATCGTAAGCCGCTCCCGGGAACTCAACTCGATTATTTTGATACCCGAGAAGCGGTCAACGATATTTCTCCTAGAGCCTATGAAAAGCTCCCATACACCTCACGCGTTTTAGCAGAGCAGTTGGTTCGTCGCTGCGATCCAAGTACGCTCACTGATAGCTTAAAACAGTTGATTGAACGCAAGCGTGACCTTGATTTTCCTTGGTATCCGGCGCGCGTGGTTTGCCATGACATCCTTGGACAAACCGCATTAGTCGACCTCGCTGGTCTGCGTGATGCGATTGCCGAACAAGGCGGTGACCCAGCGAAAGTAAACCCGGTGGTTGAAACGCAATTGATCGTTGACCATTCACTGGCGGTTGAACACGCAGGCTTTGACCCAGACGCGTTTGAGAAAAATCGTGCGATAGAAGAGCGTAGAAACGAAGACCGATTCCATTTTATTGAATGGTGTAAAACGGCGTTTGAGAACGTCAGCGTCATTCCTGCGGGTAACGGCATCATGCACCAAATTAACTTGGAGAAGATGTCTCCGGTTGTGCAAGCCAAGCAAGGCATTGCTTACCCAGATACCTGTGTCGGCACGGACAGTCACACACCTCACGTTGATTCTCTTGGCGTTATTGCGATTGGGGTCGGCGGTTTGGAGGCGGAGACGGTTATGCTTGGTCGCCCGTCGATGATGCGTCTGCCAGACATTGTTGGTGTGAAGCTTACTGGTAAGCGTCAACCGGGTATTACTGCCACCGATATCGTGTTGGCAATTACCGAGTTTCTGCGAAATGAACGCGTGGTTTCATCTTATCTCGAATTCTTTGGTGAAGGGGCGCGAGACCTAACCATTGGCGACCGCGCGACCATCTCAAACATGACGCCAGAATATGGTGCAACCGCTGGGATGTTCTACATTGATGAGCAGACCATTAATTACCTCAAACTGACGGGGCGCGATGATCAACAGGTCGACTTGGTCGAGAAGTACGCCAAGCAAACAGGTCTATGGGCAGATGATTTAGACACTGCTGTTTACGAACGCGTACTTGAGTTCGATTTGTCCAAAGTCGGCCGCAATCTCGCTGGTCCATCTAATCCCCATCGTCGTTTACCTACCTCAGAACTTGCTGAGCGTGGTGTTTCTGGCGAATGGCAAGAGAAAGAAGGCGAACTTCCAGATGGCGCGGTGATCATCGCGGCGATTACTTCTTGTACCAACACCAGTAACCCAAGAAATGTTGTCGCAGCGGGTCTGGTCGCTAAGAAAGCGAATGAGCTTGGGTTGGTGCGCAAACCTTGGGTGAAGTCTTCATTTGCACCGGGTTCTAAAGTGGCTCGACTCTACCTTGAAGAATCTGGCTTACTCCCTGAACTAGAAAAGCTTGGTTTTGGTATCGTGGCTTATGCGTGTACAACCTGTAACGGTATGAGTGGTGCACTTGACCCGAAAATCCAACAAGAAATCATCGACCGAGATCTGTATTCAACGGCGGTACTTTCTGGGAATCGCAACTTTGATGGTCGAATTCATCCTTATGCAAAACAAGCATTCTTAGCATCGCCACCTTTGGTCGTTGCTTACGCGTTAGCCGGTACGATTCGTTTTGATATCGAACGTGACTCTTTAGGAACAGACAAAGACGGCAAGCCGGTTTATCTCAACGACTTGTGGCCAACGGATGAAGAAATTGATGCTGTGGTGGGTGAGTACGTTAAGCCTGAGCAATTTAATCAAGTCTACATTCAAATGTTCAAACTGAATGATGAGGCTCGTAACCCAAATCCGCTCTACGATTGGCGCCCGATGAGTACGTATATCCGAAGACCTCCTTACTGGAAAAAAGAGGGGCAAAAAGAGGGGGATGGCGCTTTGGCGGGTGAGCGAACTCTGTCTTCAATGCGTCCTCTCGCCGTTCTAGGCGATAACATTACTACCGACCATTTGTCGCCATCGAACGCAATTTTGGCAAGCAGCGCCGCAGGTGAGTACCTTGCGAGGATGGGCGTGCCAGAAGAAGACTTTAACTCATACGCGACTCACCGAGGCGATCACTTAACGGCGCAGCGCGCCACTTTTGCTAACCCGAAACTGTTCAACGAAATGGTCAAGGAAAATGGCGAAGTAGTGCAAGGATCGCTGGCGAGAGTCGAACCTGAAGGCAAAGTGACACGCATGTGGGAAGCGATTGAGACTTACATGAATCGCAAGCAGCCGCTTATCGTGGTCGCAGGTGCGGATTATGGCCAAGGTTCGTCGCGAGATTGGGCGGCGAAAGGCGTTCGCTTGGCGGGTGTAGAAGCCATTGTCGCAGAAGGTTTTGAGCGTATTCACCGTACCAACTTAGTTGGGATGGGCGTACTTCCTCTGCAATTTAAAGAAGGCGTGAACCGAAATACGCTCGAATTAGATGGCACTGAGCTTTATGACGTTATCGGCGATATCACTCCAGGTGCTGATTTGGCGTTGGTGATTACTCGTGCAAATGGCGACAAGGTTGATGTGCCGGTGACTTGTCGACTCGATACCGAAGATGAAGTTCACGTGTACAAAGCGGGCGGTGTGTTACAGCGCTTTGCTCAAGATTTCCTCTCGCAATAGATAGCGCAATAACGGAGCAAGATATGGATAGCAAGATGCAAAGCCAAATCAAAGTCCCGGCGACTTACATGCGCGGCGGTACGAGCAAAGGTGTGTTCTTCAACCTTGAAGACTTGCCACAAACAGCGCAAGTTGCAGGCGAGGCAAGAGACAAACTGCTACTTCGTGTGATTGGTAGCCCAGACCCGTATGCCAAACAAATTGATGGCATGGGCGGCGCGACTTCCAGCACCAGTAAAACCGTGATTGTGTCGCGCAGTCAGCGAGCCGATCACGACGTTGATTACCTGTTCGGGCAAGTATCGATAGATAAGCCGTTTGTCGATTGGAGTGGTAACTGTGGCAACCTTTCTGCTGCAGTCGGTCCCTTTGCCATTCATGCAGGGGTGATCGACGAAGATCGTATTCCTCAAAACGGCATCGTTACCGTACGTGTATGGCAAGTAAATATTGGCAAAACCATATTGATTCATGTGCCAATCGTAAATGGTTTCGTTCAAGAAACAGGCGAGTTTGAGCTTGATGGTGTGACGTTCCCAGCGGCAGAAATCCAAGTTGATTTTGTCGACCCTGCTGATGGCGAAGGCAGCATGTTTCCAACCGGCAATCTAGTAGATGATTTGGTCGTGCCGGATGTTGGGACGTTCAACGCCACCTTCATCAACGCAGGCATACCGACGATCTTCATAGATGCAGAAGCGCTGGGTTACCAAGGCACCGAGCTTCAAGATGACATCAATAACGATGAATCTGCGCTTGCAAGGTTCGAGTCTATTCGTGCTCATGGCGCGTTAAAAATGGGGCTTATTGATTCGCTCGAAGAGGCTCAAACAACTCAACACACGCCTAAGATTGCGTTTGTTTCCCAGCCTAAATCCTATTTATCGTCGAGTGGTAAAGCCGTAGATGCAGGTGAGGTCGATATTCTCGTCCGAGCTTTATCTATGGGCAAACTTCACCACGCTATGATGGGAACCGCAGCGGTCGCTATTGCCTCGGCGGCATGCGTTCCGGGTACTCTAGTCAATTTGGCGGCTGGTGGCGGAGAGAAAGAATCAGTGACGTTTGGGCATCCATCAGGAACGCTTAAGGTGGGGGCAAAAGCCAAACAAACAGAACAAGGTTGGGTGGTTGAGAAGGCCATCATGAGCCGCAGCGCGAGAATACTGATGGAGGGCTATGTGCGTGTTCCCTCCAATGTCTTTGAATAGCACAATTGCATGGTAGAAATACTTATACCAACCACATCAATTATTTGATCATTCTTGCTTGTTAAAACCGCTGATAACTTCGTTAAACCTATTTCTTAGTTAAAGAAGGTGTAGGTAGAACAACTAGCTAGCTGCAATCTTTGCCTTGTTCTAAGCGGTTTTACCTACGCAATCTTCTGAACATCTAATTAATGCGATTGGTATTAAAAAGCAATGTCAGGACATACTGGAGGAAGCAATATGTCTGCATATCAAAAAGAATACCTTTGGGCACAAAATGAACCGGAAAACTTTTGGCGTGCTCAAGCTGAAAACATCGATTGGTTTGAAGCGCCAAACACCATCTTACAAGCTGACGAACATGGGATTGAACGTTGGTTTCCTGACGGCGTATTGAACACGTCATGGCTCGCGTTGGATTACCATTGTGAGCAAGGGAGAGGCGATAAAACCGCCCTGATTTATGATTCGCCAGTGACGGGGCAAAAACAAACTTACAGCTATCAAGCTTTGCGTGACCAAGTGGCAAAGATCGCGGGTATGCTTTCCAACCAAGGTGTAACTAAAGGCGATCGTGTGGTCATCTACATGCCTATGATCCCAGAAGCGGCAATGGCGATGTTAGCGTGTGCTCGATTGGGCGCGATTCATTCGGTGGTGTTTGGCGGTTTTGCTCCGAATGAGCTTGCCGTTCGAATTGAAGACGCGGAACCCAAAGTCATCATGACGGCGTCTTGTGGCATCGAAATCAATAAGGTGATCCCGTACAAACCCATGGTTGATAAAGCCATTATGGACAGTCGTTGGAAGCCAGAGAAAGTTATTGTTCTTCAGCGCCCGCAGTGCGAAGTGGAGCTTAATCTTGAGCGTGAATTAGATTGGCAGCAAGAATACGCGCAAGCTTTGCCTCATGCGTGTGTCCCTGTGCTAGCGACAGATCCTCTTTATATTCTGTATACCTCTGGCACAACAGGGAAACCAAAAGGTGTGGTGCGTGACAATGGTGGTCATGCCGTGGCGATGAAATATTCGATGACGTCGATTTATAACATTCCCCAAGATGGCGTGTTCTGGGCTGCATCGGATGTAGGGTGGGTCGTTGGTCACTCTTATATTGTGTACGCGCCGCTTATTCATGGCTGTACAACAATTCTATTCGAAGGCAAACCGGTGAGAACTCCAGACCCAGGTGCATTCTGGCGTGTTTGTGATGAATACAAAGTGGACGTGCTTTTCTCCGCGCCAACCGCTTTCCGTGCAATTAAGAAAGAAGACCCAGAAGGCGAGTTCATTAAGCAATACGACTTGTCCAACCTCGACTCAATCTTTATGGCAGGCGAACGCCTTGACCCACCAACGCTAGAATGGGTCGAAAGCAAAGCAGATAAGCCGGTCATTGACCACTGGTGGCAAACAGAGACTGGATGGGCGATCGCGGGCAATCCGACCGGTATCGAGATGATGCCAATTAAAGCGGGGTCTGCTACTAAGCCGATACCTGGTTATCAGGTCGAAATTCTAAACGAAATAGGCATGCCAGTAGGCGCAAATCAGCAAGGTTTTGTGGCTTTGAAGCGCCCATTACCACCAAGCTGTCTACCGACTGTCTGGCGCAACCATGATCGCTTTGAAACAGGTTATCTAAGTCAATTTCCGGGTTACTACGTATCGGGAGATGGCGGTTACCTAGATGAAGAGGGTTACCTGTTTATCATGGGTCGTATTGATGACGTAATTAACGTCGCAGGTCACCGTCTGTCTACCGGCGAGATGGAAGAAATCGTTGGTGGTCACCCAGCGATTGCAGAATGCGCGGTAGTTGGTATCCACGATGAGTTAAAGGGGCAGCTACCACTTGGGTTCGTGGTTCTTAAAGATGGTGTGAAGATTGATGATCTAACGCTAGAAGGTGAGTTGGTGGGTAAAGTGCGCAACGAGATTGGCGCAGTAGCGTGCTTTAAACATGCGCTGGTTGTTGACCGTTTGCCAAAGACCCGCTCAGGTAAAATTTTGCGAAGAACCATTCGTCAAATAGCCGATGGCGAGCAATACGTGGTGCCATCAACCATTGATGACCCTTCCAGTCTAGGCGAAATCGAACGAGTGCTTAAGCGCGGCTAGTTAAGTACGATCTTAATTAAGTGCGCCCTTAGGTTACCTAGGAGCAAGCACAAACACTAGAGCCTCTTGCTTTGTTGGCAAGAGGCTTTTGCATTCCTGCTTGCCTAAATGCATGTTTAAACACACACTATATGGATTCCTGTTTTTGGCTTCTTTTCCTATGTCTACTTTTGTAATCAAACCAGCGCTTTTTGATGATCTTGAACAACTCAATGATTTGATGTTCGAGCTGCATGATGAGCACCATATCCAATCCCCAGAGCTGTTTAAAACCGCAGAAGAAATCGAACAAGAAAAGAGCATTGCTCGTTATCTCGATAATCCTGAATGTTTGGTGTATGTCGCTAGAGTAGAGGATGAGATCATCGGCTTTGTGTCAGGGCACTTCTGCGAGCTTATTTCTACGGTTAGTAAGCCAGTCATGATGGGAAGCGTTGATGAGCTCTACGTTTTACCCAAGTATCGCAAGCAAGGTACCGCAAAGGCTTTGATTGAAAAGATAGAGGCGACATTCGTTGATTACGGAGTGAAACAGATGTTTGTTGAGGTTTGGGACTTCAATCAAACCGCGATTGCTCTCTATGAGAACCAAGGTTTTGGGCATCATATTCATTGGTTAAGAAAGTCGTTGTCTGAACGTTAATTAATGCGTAGCTAAGACGGTAACTTAGTGACTTATGTAATCTGATGATGCAAAAGTTGAGTCTAGTAGTCAGTATTTGCTATTAGTCTCGTCGCAATGTTCGGCGACTCATTCTCATCCAAATTGGTGATGTTGTTTTTGTTTGCTTGTTTTGTAAGTGGCACATGAATAGTGCCTCATAAAACAAGAGGAAAATAACATTGAATCTATCAAAAACCTTACTTGCAACGGCGTTATTGCCAATGTTGGCAAGTGCAGATCAAGTCACGCAGACACAAAACAATGAAATTCAGCCGGATATCGTGGGTGGTATCACGGCAAACCCCAATGACTGGAAATTTTATACGCAGATAGTCAGCCGCAATGGTAATCGTTCTTTTTGCGGGGCGAGTTATATTGGGGATGGTTTCGTACTTACTGCTGCTCACTGTGTTGACGGTGACACACCAAATCAAATAGCGGTAAAAATTGGTGGTGTGATTTATAACGGCACTGATGGTGTACGCTCTAACGTTAGCCAGATCTATATTCATCCTTCTTATAATGCTTCTACGCTTTCAAATGACATAGCATTGCTTAAGCTCACTTCGATCCCTCAAGGTGTCGCGAAAGTGGATATCGCAGCAGGCAGTGTCTCGCAATATGCAGGCGTAGGTGATTGGTTAACCGTTGCCGGCCTGGGCCGAACTTCGGAGGGGGGCAGTTCGCCAATCGCTCTGCAAGAAGTGGATGTTCCTCTGGTCTCTGATGCGACTTGTCGACAAGCTGGCGGTAATTACACCACGGTTGGCTCAGTATCATTCTGTGCGGGTGTGCCGCAAGGTGGCATTGACTCTTGTCAAGGAGATAGCGGGGGTCCCATCGTCGTTAATAATAACGGTCTCGTCACTCAGCTAGGTATCGTCAGTTGGGGTATAGGTTGTGCCCGACCGGGTAAGTACGGTGTGTATAGCGACATTGCGGCGTTGCGCAGTTTTGTTGATGGCGTCGTAGGTACGACAACGCCTCCGACAGATAATGTTTCTGTTGGTTACACCGCAAATCAGACTTTGATTTCTTTTAAAGTGGGCGAGCTGAAGCAACACAGTTTCAGTATTCAAAATCTCGGTAATGTTGCGTTTACTGTAGAAAATGTGGGGCTTCAAAGTTCTGGCGTCACGAAATCTGCGATGATCACCAGAGACCAATGTGCACAATCGACGCTCAATGTAGGAAGTTCGTGTCGTGTCGATGTGGAATTTGGTGCGTTTCAAGCCGGTGATGCGAGAGTCGCTTTGGCTTTTGGCATTGATAAAACCAGTACTACATACCAAGCAATGGCTACAGCTTCCGCCACTAGCACAACGACACCGCCATCAGGTAGTTGTGAAAGTGAATGGCAAGCGAGTGGCGTATACAACACGGGTGAAACTGTTTCTTGGGCTGGTCAATTATGGCAAGCGCAATGGTGGACTCAAGGCGATAACCCTTCCGACTCGGGTCCTTGGGGAGTGTGGCAGTCAATTGGCAGCTCAGATTGTTCTGGGACTAATCCTCCTGTAGAGCCACCGACAGAGCCAACACCACCAACGCCGCCATCTTCAGGTGATGCTTACCAAGCGGGTACGAATTATTCTGCAGGGGACGTGGTGACGAATAACGGTGCAAGTTACCAATGTAAGCCTTGGCCAAACAGTTTTTGGTGTGGTTCGATTCCGAGTGCATATGAGCCGGGTGTGGGATCAGCTTGGACAGATGCATGGTTAAAGCTGTAAAAGCATAAGTGAACCATAAAGAGAGTTTATTTGTTATCGACAATAAGCTCTCTTTCTTGTTTCAATTCTGAGAAGGCGTAAAATCCACGTAAATTCCTCTGACGTTAACTTAATATAACTGGCAAAATCGCTGCCAATATTTCGAGTTATGTCTGATTTTTGTCAGAACTATTTTGAAGAGTGTCGCAAAGCGTTTTTTGACATGTGTGCTAAATGTACAACTGGTTACTTAATTTATGTCGAAAAATATTGGTAATCCTGCCATCATAGCTAGGTGATTCTTCTTTTTTGTTAAAGGTCGTATTTTGTGCTGAGACAGCTGTTTTTTCTCATCCTGTATTCCATTTCTTTGTTTGTATCTCCTACATCTGCCGCGAATCCTCTTCCTGAAGACGTAAAAGGGGCGCTTTGTATTGTCCGCGCAGATGACAAACTGGTTTTAATCCATGAAATATTAACCAATAAGATTTCTCTCCCTGGCGGTACTGTTATTGAAGGTGAGTCACCAAAACTCGCTGCGCAAAGAGAAACTTGGGAAGAAACCGGCCTAGTTGTCACCGTCGGCGAGGAGCTAGGTAGAACGGATACAGCAGTATTCTATGACTGTGTCTCTGATTCAGAAGTAATTGCGTTTTCTATGACCAACACTTTAGATGGCAACGAGCTTCCAATTTGGTTTGCGCCGCATTATGGCGTAGAAGTCGCCTCTGCAATGATTGCAAACCCGAGCAACATGTCTGCTTCTCTTTACCGTTATCCTGCGCAATGGAAAGAGGTGGCTGAATTTTATTCGCGAGCGACAAATCAATCAGTCGTCTATGTTGACCAATTGATAGACTCCGCACCGGGTTTTCGTCAACTTGAGCTTTCTTGGATGGTTGATCTACAAAGCTGGATCGCGTCATTTTCGTCAGCAAGCCGTGAAACAACCTGTGAAGTTGCAAAATTGGTAACGGGCATCAGCAATCCAACGTTTCTGCTGTTTTTGTTCCCGTTTGTCATGATGAAGTTTGATAGCCGTTTCGTGTACCGTCTATTTTTCTCAATCACTGCGACTTCTCTGATGGTATTGGTTGCGCAACAGGGGTTCTCGCTACCAAGGCCGCACGTTTATATGCCGATCACAGAGTTAACGCATAGCTTTGGCTTTAGTTTCCCAAGCTTGCCGATCGCGATTTGGTTCTGTGTGATGACCTTCTTATTCCAAAGAACGAAGAGTTTTGGATTAAATCGAGTCACTTTGTTGACGGGCTTGGTCACTTTAACTGTAATGTTCTGCAAGTTCTTCTTAGGGACTGCGTTTATTCTGGATATGTCTGTTGGTGCGTTGCTGGGCGTTCTAGTGGCATGGCATGTTTTGCGTTTGGAAGATAATCCAGAAATAGATGTCGATAGACTGCTCACCTCGAAAGGGGTTTGGTTCACCATGACAGCAATTACGGCGGTGATCTCTGTTATCTGGCCATTGCCTGTGTTCACCAGTTGGTTAGCGATTTTAATTACAGCGTCTGCACTGGTTATGACATTTAAAGAGTCGGATATTCGATTTGAGCGCCAGCAGATGTTGTTTGTTATTTTGGCCTTGTTGTTGGTTGACCAACTCTATCTCTACTTGGGAACAACGGTTTCGTTCAGTGGGTTCTGGTCTCTGGTCTTTAATACGTTCCATTACCCGTTGCTAATGCTGACTTTTATTACGCTAGCTAGAAAACTGACGTGTGGAAAGCGTGCGAAACAGAGCGCTTAGCTAGAAAATGGATAACAAAAAGCCTCGCTCAAATGCGAGGCTTTTTTACATCAATTCAGTTCGACTCAGAGGATTACGCGTTAAGCACAAATTTCTCGATCGATTTAGCTACACCGTGATCGTCGTTGCTGACTGTGATGTAGTCTGCGATTTGTTTGGTTTCTTCCATCGCGTTCGCCATTGCGATACCAAGACCTGCGTATTCAAGCATGTGGTGGTCGTTTTCGGCATCGCCCATACAAATCACTTCTTCAGCTTTGATGCCTAAGTATTCTGCGATTGCCGAAACACCGACGCCTTTGTTGCTTGAAGGATTCAAAAACTCTAAGAAGAAAGGCGCACTTTGTACAACTGTAAACTCTTGTTTTAGCTCTGCTGGTAGGGCTGAGATAACTTCAGTTAGTTTACTTGGCTCCGCAACCATCATTGCTTTAATGATCGCATGATCATCTTCTAGCGCATCAAAGTTCATCTCAGTGACTGCTACGCCATTGATTTTTGCTTCGATGTCAGTGTAAGGGTTGTTTTCTACTGTGATCAGACCATGTTCTTGGCTGAATGCGTGAACATAAGCGCCAAGCTCGCGTGCTTTACGTGCAATTTTCTTCGCAGCTTTGCCATCAATGATCTGCTGGTGGATGATTTCATTGGTGCCAATGTTTTTCACCATAGAGCCGTTGTAGTACAAAACAAAGTCTTTGTCAGAGTTGATGTTTAACTCGTCTAGCTTGTCTTGCATTCCCTCAAGAGGGCGGCCAGAAGCAAGGACAACGGTAACACCCGCTTCACGTGCTTTTGCAATGGCTTGCTTGTTCTCTTCAGAAATTACTTTGTCGCTGTTTAGCAACGTGCCGTCCATGTCTAGGGCGATCAGCTTGTACATCTTTACTTACCTTAAAAAATGGGGAACCTGCGTATGAAACTACAAAACCACCTATTTTAACAATTTATTTTTGGTTTAAATTGACCTGAGTGCGCCTCTCCATTAAGGTCTTCGCCTCGAAGTATAATGAGTTGAGTGAGTTCTACGTTGTATAAGCTAAATGAGATGTTTGAAACCATCCAAGGGGAAGGGGTTTTCACTGGTGTGCCGGCGGTTTTTGTGCGTTTGCAAGTATGTCCGGTTGGGTGTTCTTGGTGCGATACGAAACAGACTTGGTACGCAGAAGAAGAAGACCAGCGCCAGATCGGTGATATCTTGGTGAAAACAGAAGATTCTCCAACGTGGTGTTTCGCCTCGGCAGAAGACATCGTAGCTGAATACAAAAAGCAGGGCTTCAATGCGAAGCATATTGTGATTACTGGTGGAGAACCATGCATTTATGATTTACGTGCGTTGACGGCTGCATTTGAAGAAATGGGTTGCCAATGCCAAATCGAAACCAGTGGTACTTCAGAGGTCGTGACTTCAGAAAGCACATGGGTGACAGTGTCACCTAAAGTCGCAATGAAAGGGAAGCTACCAGTACTCAAAAGTGCATTAGAACGCGCAAATGAGATCAAACATCCGGTTGGCACCCAAAAAGACATCGATCAGCTTGATGCATTGTTGGCCTCTGCAGAAATCGCTGAGAAGACAGTAATCGCACTTCAGCCTATCAGTCAGAAGCCTCGCGCTACACAACTGTGTATTGATACCTGTGTTGCTCGCAACTGGCGTTTGTCGGTTCAAACTCATAAATACCTAAGTATTGCTTAAGCTCGGAGAGAAAGATGAAAAAAGCAGTCGTTGTTTTCAGTGGTGGACAGGACTCTACAACATGTCTGGTTCAAGCATTAAAAGAGTTTGACGAAGTACATGCCATCACATTCGATTACGGTCAGCGTCATAAGCTGGAGATTGAAGTGGCTGAGAAAGTTGCAAAAGATCTTGGCGTCGCTGCACACAAAGTGATGGATGTTGGCTTACTGAATGAACTGGCCATTAGCTCTCTGACGCGTGACGACATTCCAGTTTCTCATGAACTTCAAGAAAACGGTTTGCCGAACTCATTCGTTCCTGGCCGCAACATTTTGTTCCTAACGCTTGCTGGCATCTACGCTTACCAAATTGGCGCAGAAACCGTCATTACGGGTGTTTGTGAAACAGATTTTAGTGGCTATCCAGATTGTCGTGATGATTTTGTGAAAGCGATGAACAGTGCCTTGGTTAAGGGTATGGATCGTCAGTTTGAAATCAAAACTCCGCTAATGTGGTTGAACAAAGCAGAAACGTGGGCACTGGCTGATCAATATGATGCGCTGCAACTAGTTCGTGAAAACACGCTAACGTGTTACAACGGCATCATCGGTGATGGTTGTGGTGATTGCCCGTCTTGCGACCTGCGCAAAGCGGGCTTAGATGACTATCTGAACAACAAAGACGCCGTTATGCAGTCGTTGATTCAAAAGCAGAAGACGGAAGGTCAATAGGCTCGTTGTAAGCATCAATCATAGCGTCGTGCCCACTTTGCTTCGCTTGATATAAAGCTTGGTCTAGTATCGAATACAGCTCATCAAAGTTCGTTAATGGTTTTGATGTAGACAAATAGGCCAAGCTTGCAGTTACACTCAGTACCTCAGCATTTTCAGTTTTGATCTGCTTATCAGATATCGTTTTGTGAAGGCTCTGAACACGAAATGGCACGTCTATCTCATCAACATTCTTCAGAAGTAAAATAAACTCCTCTCCACCTAGTCGACCAAGGTATTCCCCTTTGTTTAACTTTGCTCTAACCGCTTTACACACATGCTTTAGTACAAGATCGCCAGTAGGATGGCCATAGTGATCGTTGATGGATTTAAAGTTATCAAGGTCAATGAGTGCTAACACATAACGCATATCTTCTGGAGCTTTAACGGTTTGTGCCCGTATTCTCTCAATAATCGTACTTCGATTGAGTGAATCAGTCAGACGATCTAATTTTGATTTCATGTATGTTTTACGTTGAATGAACAATGCGACGAATAACAATGTCAGTAAGCAGAAAAGAACGAAGTTATACGCCCTTTTTTGTTTCGCAAGCTTTTCGACTTCAAGTAACTTTAGGTTACGCTCATTATTCATTTTCGTTAGTTGCAACTCGTACTCATATTCATTTTTCGTTAAGTCTAGAGCTTCAATGGCTTTGACGTTGTTTGCATCGCGGTTCGCAAGTTCTAGCGTAGCGTAATCTTGATAGTGGGACAGGGCGGCCAAATAGTTGCCTTGCTCACGATAAGTTTGTGAAAGTAGAAGCTGTGCCTTGGCTTGCAATGCGGAGTTCGAATTATCTGATGCGAGCTCAAGAGCTGCGACACCATGTTCAAGAGCATTCGCCAACATTTTATTTTTAAAGTAAGCAAACCCTGCCGCCAAATGACTCTCCGTTTCTAAGCGCTTGTTTTCATACCGTTTACCCAGCTCTAGTGCGTTCTTTATATAGGGTACGGCACTTTCCAGGTTTCCTGATTCGACATAAGCAGAACCAAGGCCAAGATAGGTCAGACCTCGACCATATGGGTAATCCAACTCTTTTAAAATGGTTAGCGCGTTTTTGTAGTGACTGATTGCCTTGTCGTAGTCTTTCGATTTGTTATACATAGATGCAAGACTGTGCTCGACTTGAGCAACTTCAAGTGGTGTCGCTTCAAGTTGGCGAGCCAGCAAAGCTTGAATAAGGTATTGCTCGGCTTGCTCGTACTGTCCAAGTTCGCTCAGCAAGTTACCTACATCATTGTAAACACCTGAAGGATCGCTTTGAGCCGGCATTTTGCTTAGCAAGCGGCGATAAAGATCTAAAGCAACGTCGTATTCACCACGATAGTCGAAGTTATTAGCAATAACACGTAACGCTAGGTCACTAGGGAATCTCTCAGGATGCTCGATCGTTAAATGATTATTCAGAGAAGAGCAGAAAAAGTTCGCTTTGTGATACTGGCCTTGTTGATTCAAGGTGTAGCATAGCTGATAGTTCATTAGGGCTTTGCTTTCCACATCGTTATATTGTTTTGTGCTTTGTAGTAATGCGGTGAAAAGATTAACGGACTCATCATAGTTACCCAGTTTGCGTTCCTTTAGCGCAAGGATGTATTGAGATTCCAACTTAGCAAAACGATTATTTAAAATTTGACTACTGCCAAAGTAGGGTTGATCGATGTTTGCCATGTATTCATAGATGAGCCCGCTCACATATAGCTTTTCACTGTTGGAACTTGCTGTGTGATAGCGGTCTTGAAGCATACTCAATGCCGATTCGACATTTGTTTTAACAGTAGATTGATAGACAGCATGCCATTGAGTGATGCTTTGAGTGTCACTTGCGTTTGCTTGACTGCCTAATAATAGTGACGCAAGCAAAGAGAGCAGCGTACGCATAGTGATGTAACCTTATGTTCTTTTTTATATAGTTTGTTCGGTATGATATACCAATTGGAGTTGAGCCATTGTGACAAAACACGAAGGGTATAGGTAATGAAATGAAGAAAACTATGCGCTCGGTCGAGCTTTACATCGAAAAGGTAATTTAAAAGAGAGAGAAGACCCCAGCAAGGCGCTGAGGTCTTTAGGAATTAGCTTAGGTATAGCTTAGCTAGATCTTGAGGTTCAAGCTCTTTACCTTCTAGTTGTGCATTCCAGTTAGCACCAACAAGAACGCCATCTTCAGCAAGAGTTAGAAGCCAATCTTCAACAAAGATATCTAGAGGAATCTCTAGTACTTCGAAATCTGCCCATTCTTCAACGTTGTGTGCTTCTGCGTCTTCTTTCGCAGACCAAAAAGGCATGACTTCGCTGTTTTCGAATTCAGTTGAATCGCAAGATAACCAACCTTCTTCATTGCGTAGACCCCAAACTAGCTGGTTTTCTTTTGTTTCAGCAACAAAAAGATCAAGGTTTGCTTGGATATCTGTTGTAAGTTTGCTCATTTCAAAACTCTCATTGTTATGACGCGGCTAGATTAACATTAAAGTGTCGATTCCTAAAGCATAATACGGTTTAGCAAGCTTGAAAAAACAAAAGGAGCCGAAGCTCCTTTATCAGGTTTTTGGAAGAGTAGTAAATATGGTCCACTCTTTCTTTATCTCGCCTTTATAGCCCACGACATAAGCCGTTACACGTCTGTTAAGTGCATGGCTGACTTCGTCTGTGCCTTCTGTTGCCAAATTAGTGTCGCCGAAGCCCACGATTCGGACTCGATTGGAATCAACTCCATAACGCAATAGTGCTTCGCGGACATTATTTGCACGTCGTTTTGAAAGGTCCAAGTTATGGGAAGACCCACCAACTTTACTTGCGTACCCTTGCAGTTCGATCGAGGTTGAAGGGTACTCCTTCAGGAAGTCTGAAAGCTCACGTATTTGACGACGGAATACGGGGTTTATCTCGTCTGAATCGTTAGCAAATAGAACTCGTACTTGCATTTTTTCGGATGCTTTGATGTATTCGCCACAACCGTCATTGTCGATTTCAGATGTTGCTGGGGTGCCTGGGCATAAGTCACGAGCATTAATCACGCCATCATTGTCATCATCTTGCAGGTCTGCAATTTGCTGAGCGTCAGGAGTTGGCATGTAATCATATTCATCATTGGCTGATACAGAGTTGGCAAAAGCCAGAAAACCCAAGGTAAGCAGAATCTTAGTTAGTTTCATGGTTTAGTACTCCACCTTTTGATTCCACTCGGTCGGAACGTCAACTCGCAGTGCATTTAGTAGTTGGCCTGTAGCGTTCATCACGCGATATTTGGCGTACTGTTCCGCGTATTTAGCATCCAAATAGTCTTTTCGAGCTTCGAACAATTCGTTTTCGGTATTAAGCAAGTCCAGAAGGGTGCGTTTACCGATGCGGTATTGTTTCTCGTACGCAATGACGGTTTTAGAAGCTGAATCAACATGGTCGGATAAGAATTCTTTTTGCTGTAATGTGAGGTCGAGTGCACTCCATGAGAGCCTTAATCCTTCTTCAACGTTTCGATAAGCGCGCTCACGTAAGTCTTTTGCTTTATTGAGTTGGTAAGCAAAACTCTCGGCATTTGCCGCATCACTGCCACCGTTAAAGAGGTTGTAGCGCATTCTTAGCATTGCTGTCGTTTCATCGCCACGTCCTTCAATACCTCCTGCGTCATCACGCCACGTTTGGGCTGCTTCAACGGATAGAGTCGGGTAGTAGTTACCTTTTGATTGCTTGTATTGGAACTTTGCAGAATCCACATCAGCAGTTGAGATCTTAATTACTGGATGAGAATCGAATGCCAAATCTACAGCGTCATCTACCGTATATGGGATAAAATTTTGATCGGCTCGTGGAAAAGTGAGTCCCTGCGGAGTTTGGCCGACTAAACGAGTGAACATTGTGTGGCTATCAAACAGGTTGTTTTGCGCAGCTGCTAAATTACCGTGAGCTTTTGCCAGACGAGCTTCAACTTGCGTTAAGTCGGCTGTCGACCCAATACCAGAATCCACGCGTTTTTTAATGTCTTGATAGATTTTTTTGTGCACTTTCAAATTATTTTCAGAAAGTGTCAGGATTTCATAAGCCTTCACCGCATCCAAGTACACTTTTGTGACTTCCAGCGCTTTATCTTGGGCGTCTGCAAGTAGTTGGTAACGCACCGACTCTGCATCAGCAGCCGTTCGATCAATATCGTTTAACGTTGCGGAACCATCCCATATGAGCTGGGTAAGAGTTACAGTCGCTTCTTTACGGGTTAAGTCCGTTGATTCTCGGCCCGCCTCAGCAGGATCAATACCTTCGTATCCAATACCGGCATCAAGATCGACAGAGGGAAGATAAGCGCCACTCGAGGCTTCATTCACATACTGCTTACTTACGAATTCATTAAACGCACTTTTAATGTCTGGGTTTGTTTTAAGCGTATTTTCAACCGCTTGCTCTAGTGTTTGCCCTAAAGCAGGGCTAGCGGCGAGCACACCCAAGCAAAAGGCGTTGGCACGAGTCCACTTCACTGTGATTCTCCTAGATTGTGTATTGTTTGGGGTGAGAAATCGTTCTTATAAATAGCGACACCCCTATGTGCGTCAATAATTTAACGCACATAGCTATTAATAATCAACTATGGAACTAGTTGCTATACTTATTAATGTGTAAGTAAATCTCCAATTACCGTATGGTGACTCATTTGTATTTTGAATAAAGATCATGTTTCCAGTGTCTTTTTTCGTATGGATGCCTATTAAAAGGTGACGGTAATCGTGATTTATCGCAAAGCACATCCTTCTGAGTAATATGTGACTTAGAAGTTGTAATTTAGTATTAACGCACTGTTATTACGTGATGTATTCGGGCAATATATAACGAATAAGTATCAATGGTCAAAATGTTGACAGTAATTTTAGGTCAGAGGTTTATATGGATCGTACAGCCTTAGTTTCACTTGGCGGGCAATTAGTTGTAATAGGTTTGGATGGGCAATTGAGAACACTTGCCGAAAACGAACAGCCGTCACCTGGTGAGTTGATTGTTTCTAGAGCTGAAGCTGAGTCAGAAAGGCTTCAGGTATTAGTTGCAAAGCCAGAAGGGGAGCAAGACGTTTCTGACGATGTTGCTCAAATTATTGACGCTCTTCAAGACGGTCAAGACCCGACGTTATTGGCTGAAGAGTTTGCTCCTGCTGCTGGGCAAAGCAATGGCTCTAGTTTACAAACCAGTGGTACGGTAGAACGTACTGCGGCTGAGCTGCTAGCGGACACAGATTTTGAAACCACCGGATTGGCTGCGTTAGGCTTCTCTGAAACGCAAAACCTGTCTTTAGCTGAGCTCTACCTTAATAATATCCGTCCTGATGTAACCTTACCTGCAGTCACGCCAGTGGCTCCTGTCGCGGAAGACGACAACATTCAAACCGACGAAGATGTTCCCGCAACTATTGATGTACTGGCTAATGATACTGACCAGGATAGTGATAGCTTAACGATTGAATCTGCCACCGTGCCTGAAGATCAAGGTACGGTCGAAGTCGTTGATGGTGAACTCATTTTTACCCCTGCTAAAGATTTTAATGGTGATGCTACGGTCACTTATGTCGTTACGGATGGGGAAATGACGGATGAAGCGTCTGTTACGATTACAGTTAACCCTGTCAATGATACTCCAATAGCCGTGGATGACTTTGCGACTACTGATGAAGACACTGCCGTCACCATAGACGTTCTTGCGAACGACAGCGATCCAGATGACAACCAACTGACAATTACAAACGCGTCTGTGCCAGCCGAGCAAGGTTCGGTTGAGATCGTAGATGGTAAGCTTGTGTTTACTCCTGCTGAAAACTTCAATGGTGACGCGACTATCAGTTACACCGTGTCAGACGGTGAGTTAACTGATAATGCGGAGGTTTCGGTAACGGTAAATCCAATCAACGATGCGCCCAAAACAGAAAACACCATTGCTGACCAAGTTCTACAAGAAGATTTTGCTGAATACACAATCAACTTAAATGACGCGTTCAGTGATGTTGATAATGCAGATAGCGATCTGACGTTTAGCGCTTCTGGGAGCAGCAATATCCAAGTGTCGATTGTTGATGGTATCGCGACCATCACACCAACGGCGGATTGGAATGGTTCAGAGGTACTCACGTTTACCGCGAACGATCCGAGTGGTTTAGAAGTCAGCCAGACGGTTGATTTCACAGTTACTGCCGTTGCAGACATTGTGTCAGATAAAGCTGATATTGTTGAAGATACCGCGACAACATTGAACGTTCTGCAAAATGATGACTTTGAAGGTCAATCACCAGTTGTCACAGTAGAAGCGGGCAATGAGCCTGCGAATGGCAGTGTGACCGTTAATCAAAACGGCACGATTACTTATACGCCGAATACGGATTACAACGGTCCAGATGAGTTTACCTACACAGTTACTTCTGGCGGTGTGACTGAAACCACAACTGTCACGCTAAACGTTACACCTGTTAACGACAAGCCAGTGGTGGAAAACACCATTGCTGACCAAGTTCTACCGGAAGATTTTACTGAATACACCATTAACTTAAATGACGCATTTAGCGATGTCGACAACGCAGACAGCGAATTGACGTTTGCCGTTTCTGGTAACAGCAATATTCAAGTTTCGATTGTTGATGGCATCGCAACCATCACTCCAACAGCTGACTGGAATGGTTCAGAAGAGTTGACGTTTACCGCGACAGACCCAAGTGGTGAAACAGTAAGCCAAGTTGTCGACTTCACAGTTATAGCTGTGGCAGATATTGTGTCTGACAGCGCGAATATTGTTGAAGACACACCAACAGTTTTGGATGTGTTGGACAACGATAGCTTTGAAGGTCTATCACCAGTTGTATCAGTCGAGACAGGCAATGGCCCAGCAAATGGCAGTGTGGTTGTTAACGATGACGGAACAATCACTTACACACCAGACCAAGATTACAACGGTGCTGACGAGTTCACTTACACAGTAACCTCTGGTGGTGTGACTGAAACGACAACAGTCACTCTGAACGTAACGCCAGCCAACGACAAGCCAGTGGTGGAAAATACCATTGCAGCCCAAGTTCTACCGGAAGATTTTGCTGAATACACCATCAACTTGAATGACGCATTCAGCGATGTTGATAACGCAGACAGCGAGCTGACGTTCAGTGTTTCGGGTAACAGCAATATTCAAGTATCGATTGTCGATGGTATTGCGACGATTACACCAACAGCAGACTGGAACGGTTCTGAAGAGTTAACGTTTACCGCGACAGATCCTGATGGTGAAAGCGTTAGCCAGACTGTTGATTTCACGGTTAACGCCGTTGCCGATATTGTCGTTGACAGTACAGACATCGTTGAAGATACGCCAACCGTTTTGAACGTGTTGGGCAACGACAGCTTCGAAGGCCAATCACCAGTTGTATCAGTCGAGACAGGCAATGGTCCAGCAAATGGCAGTGTGGTTGTTAACGCTGATGGCACCATTACTTACACGCCTAATCAAGATTACAACGGTTTAGACGAGTTCACTTACACTGTCACTTCTGGCGGTGTGACTGAAACCACAACTGTCACGCTAAACGTTACACCTGTTAACGACAAGCCAGTGGTGGAAAACACCATTGCTGACCAAGTTTTACCAGAAGATTTTGCTGAATACACCATTAACTTGAATGATGCATTTAGCGATGTTGATAACGCAGACAGCGAGCTGACGTTTAGCGCTTCTGGTAACAGCAATATCCAAGTTTCGATTGTCGATGGTATCGCAACCATTACACCAACAGCAGACTGGAATGGTTCTGAAGAGCTAACGTTTACCGCGACAGATCCAGACGGAGAAACAGTAAGCCAGACGGTTGACTTCACGGTTAACGCCGTTGCCGATATCGTTTCGGATAGCGCGAATATTGTTGAAGACACACCAACAATTTTGGATGTGTTGGGCAACGACAGCTTTGAAGGTCAATCACCAGTTGTATCAGTCGAATCTGGAAATGGTCCTGCAAATGGCAGCGTAGTTGTGAATAACGACGGCACGATTACTTACACGCCGAACCAAGATTACAACGGGCCAGATGAGTTCACCTACACGGTAACCTCTGGCGGTGTCACTGAAACTACAACAGTATCTCTAAACGTAACACCTGTTAACGACAAGCCACTTAACGAAGACTTTGATCATAGCGCTGATGAACTTATTACTAACGTAATTTTTGATACCGATGATAAGCCTTTGAACCAAGGTTCAGAAAGCGATCATATTTCTGACGTTGAGGATGACTTAAATGGTGATGATCTTCAGATCCGAATAACAGAGCTACCTACATCTGGCACCTTGTATTTCACAGATGAAAATGGCGATCTTCAAGAAATTACGTCGGCCGATGGCTCGTTGTACAACAAAGACAGCATCTACTATGAAGCGGATAATGTTGGGTTCTTGCTTGGTATTAAAGACAGACCTAATTCTCCAAATGGAGAAGAGTCAACGACGGATTTCTACAACTGGGGTTTAAGTGCAGACGGTGGGGAGTCACACAGTCGAACCGAATATCTAGTAAATGGAGCGTCTATTGATATCTCCTCTGATAGTGGTGTGCTAGCTCAATACAATCGAGAAGTTTCACATATTGGCCATGGTATTGCTGATAACGATGGCCAAGGCATTCAGCGCGGCGAAACCATCAGCATTGATTTGTCTGAGAACCCTGTCGGCAGCGTGAATCTTGGTCTGGATGGTCTAGGAGGTTTGTTTGAGCACGGCGACAACAATGCTGCTCTTATCACGGTGACATACCTTGATGCTAACGGCACAGAGCAAACTCAAGTTATTGAGTTCTTGAAGCCAGAAGGCAACAACATGCTATTCCAGGAGACCAGTATTGGCTTCGGTAAGGATTACCCTCTACCTGAAGGGGCGGTAATTACTCAATTAGACTTCTCGACAAAAACATCTGGGAATTGGGAGTTGCGTTATGTAGAGGGCTTCCCACCTGAAGATAGTTTTGATTACGTTGTAGTTGATTCTGGTAACGCTGAAAGTGACCCTGCAACGGTTACAATTGCCAATCAGGTTCTAGACGGCAACGTGTCGGAAAACGGTCCGGATCTATCTTTAACAGGGAACACTGTTACAGAAGGAGAAGACGTTACGTTTTCTGTGGTACTGGATGAGGCGACAGAAACGGCGGTTAAGTATCCAATAACTACATTGGCTCCAGGCTCATCGGCAGATGACTCGGACGTCAACCTTTCTAATGCAACCTACACGAATGGTGTTGTTTTTGCAGGGGGCTACCTGATTGTTCCTGCCGGTGTTAGTAGCTTCGAAATCATTGTGCCGACGATTGATGATCTTGTTGTTGAAAATGACGAGACGATGAAAGTTGAAATCGGTAGCGAGTCGGGCTCATCAACAATCGTAGACAATGATAGTACGTCACTTTCAGTGAGTAATGCTGGCGACGTGAGTGAAGGTTCTGACGCAGTATTCACGGTGTCGCTGTCTAACGAAGTTCAAAGTCCTGTTGTCGTCAATCTAAGTCCGAAGACAGATGGCAACTACACCGCTGAAGATGAAGATCTTGGTAACATGACGGTGACGTATATTGATGGAGAAGGCCAAGAGCAGACTCTGGATGTTAGTCCAGGTGGAGACGTTACTATTCCTGCCGGAGTTACTGATATCACGGTAACAATAACAACGACACAAGACGATGTTTACGAAGGTGCAGAGTCTTTTGGCTTGGTTGTGACTGAATCTGGCGGTATTACCTCAAACGGCGTGGCGAGTGGTGAGGCAGTGATAAAGGATGATGGCTCAGCTGTCGGTCCAACAACGCCTGATAACGATAAGCCGCTGCTATCTATCAGCGGTGGTGGTGATATTAATGAAGGAGAAGAAGCAATATTTGTTGTTTCTTTGTCTAATCAAACAGAGTCACCAGTCGTTATCAATTTGGCCACGAGCACGAGTGGCGCATATACAGCAGAAAACTCTGACATTAAAGATTTTGTCGTAACCTACAAAGACAGTGAAGGAGAAACGAAATCACTAACCGTTTCAGAAGATGGTAATGTCACTATTCCTGCAGGTATTACTGCAATCGAAGTATCTGTTCCTACAACTCAGGATGATGTTTACGAAGGCTCTGAGAGCTTTGGTTTAGTCGCGACGGAGTCTGCTGGCATCACTTCAAATGGTTCTGCCGTTGGTCAAGCGAACATAAAAGATGACGGCTCTGTTGTGGGGCCGACAACACCAGACAACGACAAGCCTACGCTAACCGTAGATGGTGGCGGGAATGTCGATGAAGGTGAAAATGCAGTCTTTACGGTTTCGTTATCAAGTCAAACTGAAAGTGCTGTTGTTGTTAACCTATCGGTAGAGACGGACGGAAACTATTCAGCAGAGGATAATGACCTTGGCGATTTAGTTGTGACTTATGTAGACACTAATGGCCAAACACAATCATTGAATGTTGATGGAAATGGGAATGTAACAATACCTGCGGGAATCCAGGATATCACGGTTACTGTGCCGACTAACGAAGATCATATCTACGAGGGCAATGAAACGTTTGGCCTCACTGTGACAGAAAGTAGTGGGGTGACAACTAATGGTCAAGCGACTGGCCAAGCAACAATTTTAGACGCAGAAAGTGCACCAAAAGTAAGTATTGTCGCCGACCAAGATAGCGTAAACGAAGGTCAAACCGCGGGCTTTACTGTGAGCTTGGACCAAGTCACTGATGAGAAAGTAACGGTTGAGTTCGAATACTCTGGCACTGCTCAAGATGGCTCTGACTTTACTGGTGTTGCAAGCATTGAAGTACCGGCAGGCCAGTCTTCTGTTGACCTAGACATCACTACGCTTACTGATGGCACTTACGAAGGTGCAGAGTCATTTACTGTCACCATTAAAGATGTGGAAGGTGCAGACGCAACCGCTTCTACAAACAACAGTGCGAGCGTGACTATCAATGACGCTCAGCAAGCACCGAAAGTCAGCATTGTTGCTGACACAGGCTCTACCTCTGAAGGTGGTGATGCGAACTTTACTGTAAGTATCGACCAGAAAGCGGATGAGGATGTCGTGGTGACATTCACGATTGGTGGTGACGTTGATAGTGATGATTACACCGCGCCAAACACTTACACCGTGACTATTCCTGCAGGCCAAACTTCAGTAGCCCTTGATATTGAGACGTTGGATGACGGTATCTATGAAGGCGCTGAAGATCTGACAGTGACGCTAACTGAAACGAGTGGTGCAGACTCTTCGTTGAATACGGCTTCTAAAGAGGCATCTGTTTCTATCGCAGACGCTCAGCACGCGCCGGAGTTTATTTCTGATGGTGATCTTCCTGGTGATGCAGTAAACAATGATATTTATGACTTTGGCACCGTAAATGAAAACAGTGTTAGTGGCACTGTTGTGGGTACGCTTGTTGCTGAAGATCTAGATAACGATGAACTTACTTACAGCTTTGCTGATGGAACAACAACGAACGGTCTATTTAATATCGACCCATCGACGGGTGAGGTTTCACTCAACAAGACTATTGATGATGTTGATTTAGGCGACTATACACTGCAGGTGAAGGTTGCCGATGGTACGGGTGGCGTAGACACTGCAGAGGTTAATGTTTCACTTGTAAACGTTAATGATGCACCAGAAGCTTCGCCTTCGTCAGTCACCACTCTAGAAGATTCCCAAGTTACTCTGGATTGGGCATCATTTGGTGTCACGGATGCTGACTCAGAAACATCGACGCTGTCTGTCCAAATTACATCGCTTCCTAGCGACGGTGCACTTGAGTACAAAGGTGAGCAAGGAAATTGGCAGGCGGTTCAAACAGACCAAGTACTGAGTAAATCGCAGTTTGATGCCGATGGTGTACGTTTCACTCCAGAGGTAAACGCATCAGGCGATGATAGCTTTACTGGTAATGGGGTTGGCAATCAAGAAGGGAGCTATGCACAAATTGGTTTTAAACCAACGGATGGGGAAGATAAGGGCCAAGAATCTGTGTTGACGATTGATGTCACTCCAGATGCCGATGCGCCGAATTTAGCGACGGTAACGCCGGGATTGTCATTGCCTCAACAAGAATTTCATGTGACTTCTTGGAACAACATTTTGGTTGGTTCAGACAATGGGCAAGGAGTAACAGGACAAGTCTTGATTGATACGATCGATGCTTTAGATTCAACCAATGGAAGCCAATCGACAATCACAAATGTTCAAGATTCATCATCTTATGCGACATCATCTGATGAAGCCGTATTGGTTACAGCGTTGGTCTACCTAGAAGCAGGGACTAGTTATGACTTTGTAGGCAGAGCAGATGATAGTTTAGCAATTAAGATTGGTGGAACACTTGTAGATGAAGCTCGCTGGGGTAATGGTAGCGGCGACATTAAAGGTAGCGAGTTCGTACCTTCTGTTTCAGGCTTCTACCCGATTGAGATCTACCATCATAATCAGAGTGGGCAAGGAAACTTTAATGTTGATGTGTCGATTAATGGCCAAGCACCTGTCGATTTAAGTAACAGCAATCTGTATGTCGTTAGTGACGAAAACGCACTGGACGCAACGGATGTTCGTACCTCGGTTTTACAAGAAGCTGACGGAGTACAATTCTACGAGACTTATCAAGTTAATGAAGGGCCTCAAGATACTGCCATTCCACTATCTGAAATCCGCGCTAGTTTGAACGATACGGATGGTTCTGAATCACTGAAAGTGACTTTGGAAGGAATACCCGTTGGTGCTGTTCTTACTGATGGTAGCAGCACGATTACTGTGGCGACGATTGATGAAGTTCTTGATGTTACTGGCTGGTCTCTGGATTCTCTAGCTATTACGCCACCATTAGGTTCACATGATGATTTCACTATAGCTATTAAAGCGACCAGTACTGAAGTTTCAAATGGGGATACTGAAGAATCACATGCAACGATTAATGTGGTTGTCCATGAAAACTTAGCGACAAACACTGGCAGTGATGTGGGTGTGACAAATGAAGATAATGCGCTACAGGGTAACGTATTGTTGAATGATACCGATGGCGACAACGTTTTATTAGTCGATCATATTACCGTTAACAACACAAACTATGCCGTTGGTGAAACTGTATCATTGGATAGTGGCTCATTAGTGGTAAACCAAGATGGTAGCTACACGTTCGAACCAGTTGAGCATTGGTCTGGCGATGTTCCTTCTATTACATACACCACCAATACCGGCGCAACAGAGAGCTTAGATATTGATGTTGTCGCAGTAGCAGACGCACCAAAGGTTAAGATTTCAGTTGGTGATTTTTCCAAGACAGATGCTGTTGATTCGAATCATGGCTTGGCAACTTCAGCAACAAGCAACACAAAAGTACAGAATGCTTCTATCGCGGGCGCACTAGGTTTGGATGGCGTTGTTCAAGCCGATAACCCTGTAGCAAACGTAATGCTTGGCGACAACAATGACCTAACGGATACCGATAGTTTATTTGTTGGCACAGACTACAACGATACCTTTTATGGTGGCGGGGGTAATGATGTCTTTGTCGGTGGAGGACAAAACGATTCTTTCTATGGCGATGATGCGTCTACTAACACAGAGCACGATGGTACCGATACGGTTTATCTCACTGGTAACTTCAGTGATTACGAGTTTACGTTCAAGAATAACCATGGTGGTGATGTTCCATATTGGATCTTCTTGGATAAGCGCTCGATAGATTCGGTGAATGACAACACTGGGCAAGAAGACCGAGGCGATCACCTGTATGAAATCGAACGAGTTGTTTTTGCTGATAAGGTTGTTGAACTCAATCCTGACGGCACGTACCAAGTACTGCAAGATCGTTTGATTCCAGTCGATATCGATGTTGATTTAGTGGATCGTGATAGTAGCGAAACATTGAGCCAAACGGTTTTGGTTGAAGGTTTACCATCAGGCGTTGAGCTGCATATCAACGGCCAAGTTCTGACACCAGAGGTTTCTGGAGGTTATCTGGTGAATATTGATAATCAAGGTCGCGTATCTTTCGAGATCAAAGTACCGTTTGACTATGAAGGCAGCCTTGATTTCCCTGTCAGTGTGACGGCGACGTCGATAGAGTCCTCAAACAATGATTCAGCGACTACAACAGAATCTGTTGATATAACCGCTCGCGATTTTGAGTTGGAGTCTGGCTCACATGGTAATGATACGATTGCCGGAGGTTCCGATCACGACCTCATTATTGGTGATGTTCAAGGCTTGGAAATTATTGCGGGTCAGGATTACAACATCGCGTTTGTTCTTGATACCTCAGGCAGTATGGGAAGTTGGGTTGGCAATGCAAAAGATGAGGTTCTCGATGTCTTTGATGAGTTACTAGCGTCTGTAAATCAAGGCGTTGAACCTGGCATCGTAAACATCATGCTTTCTGAGTTTGCGACTGGTGCAACAACGGTTATAGAAGTGGATTTAGGTTCTGCAACAGCAAGAGCTGATTTTGTCCAGAAATTGGATACGATTGGTGATTACGGCAATGGTAGCACGAACTATGAAGCCGGTTTGCAGTCTGCAGTAGAGTGGTTTGGCAGCCAACCTAACTCACGGGGCGAGAACATCACCTATTTCATCACCGATGGTGAACCGAATGTCATCTCCGAACTGAAAAATGTCCAAGAAGTCAACTTTGATAAAGTTCTGTTAGATGTCGATTCAGATGGAAGTATTGTCACGTTAGACGATGTTTTAGCCGACAATCAGTATGAATTCGGTGACAAGCTTTACTACAAAGGAGAACTGCTTGTTGAGTCTGATGGCCGTGTTTTTTCTCCATTAACAGGCCAGACGTTGGGCGATATTGATGAGAAGCAAAATGGCAAGCTTGTCTACGATGATGAGTACTCAACTACCAAGCAATCACAACATATGTACCAAATGCTCGCATTGCTCTCTAGCGTAGAAGCTGTTGGCTTAGGAGGGGGTGTCGATGAAAGCACACTGCAACAATACGATACCGATGGTGTCGTCGAATCAGAAATTGATGTCACCAAACTTGCAGAAACGATACTTGGGCAAGACGTACCGTTGAAGCAAGGTTCGGATACGATCTATGGTGGTGATGGCGATGACATTCTTTTTGGTGACCTAATTGAGTTTGGTGGCAACGAGCAAGGTATTAGTGCTATCCAGTCCCATGTTGCTCAAGAAACGGGACAAGATATTTCCAAGGTTGACGCTGAGGCGATTCACACGTACGTGAAAAATCATATTGAAGAGTTTAATCAAAGCCACCAAGGTGATAAAGCTGACTCTCTGTACGGCGAACAAAGCAATGACATTTTGTTTGGGCACGGAGGGGAGGATATTTTGGTTGGTGGTGAAGGGGACGACATCCTTATCGGTGGTTCTGGTGATGACATCTTTAAATTGGTTGATGAAGGTTCCGACATTCGCGATGGTGAGGTGGATACGATCAAAGACTTCACTAAAGGTGAAGATAAGATCGATATCTCTGACTTGCTCCATACCGATAACTCAGACTCTATCGATTCATTACTTGCGAACAATGAGATTGGATTAGAAGCCGATGGGGACAATTTGATCCTTACGATTTCAGAATCGGATGGTTCATCTAGCCAGAAAGTCGTCATTGAGGGAGGCTCAAGTCAGTACGGTGAGTACCTAAGTGATGGTGTGCTATCGCCGACTGATGGCAACGCAATCTTGAATGATCTGCTTAAGATTAACGATTTATCTAATAATTAGATAGGAAGCGAGATACAGCTATCAAAAAAAGGTCTAGCAAACGCTAGACCTTTTCTCTTTTTGATTTTACGAATTTGGTTAACTCTTAGGAAGCGTGGTAAATATAGTCCATTCTTTCTTCACTTCACCTTTGTATCCAATGACCGTTGCCGTAACACGTCGATTCAGTGCATGGCTTGTTTCATCGGCACCAGTAGAAGCGAGAACAGTATCACCATAACCAACGATAGTTACTCGACTTGGTGAAATGCCATTTTGAAGTAAAACCCTTCTAACATTTTCCGCTCGGCGTTTAGACAAGTCCAAGTTATGTTGCGCAGTACCCGTTCGGCTCGCATACCCTTGAAGTTCAATAGAAGTACTTGGGTATTCTTTTAAGAACTCAGACAGCTCACGAAGTTGTTGTGAAAAGATCGGATTGATTTCATCTGAATCGTTCGCAAACAAGACTCGAATTTGCATTTCTTGGGACGTTTTTAAGAATTCCCCACATCCATCATTATCGATTTCTGAACCAATCGGCGTACCAGGACACAAATCTCGAGCATTGATGACACCATCTCGATCATCATCGATCAGGTCGGCAATTTGATTGGCGGTAGGCGTTTCAATGTACTCGTATTCATCGCCGGTTTCGGTATTAGAATTAGAACTGCACGCTGAAATCAAACACGCCATGAAAAAAATAGGTATTACTTTCATATTAATACTCCACTTTCTCTAGCCACTCTTGCGGAATATCGACGCGCAAAGAGTTGAGCAGTTGTCCTGTAGCATTCATTACGCGGTATTTTGCGTATTGCTCGGCGTATTTTGAATCGAGATAATCCTTACGCGCTTCGAAAAGTTCGTTCTCAGTGTTGAGCAAATCCAAGAGAGTTCGTTTGCCAATGCGGTATTGCTTTTCGTAGGCAATCACGGTTTCTGCTGCGGAGTCTACGTGATCAGATAAGAATTCTTTTTGTTGCAAGGTTAAGTCTAAAGCACTCCAAGAAAGTCGTAACCCTTCTTCTATATTCTTGTAGGCGGACGCGCGTAAATCTTTCGCCTTATTTAATTGGTAGGCGAAATTTTCTGAGTTTGCTGCATCGCTGCCTCCGTTATAAAGGTTGTATCTTAAACGCAACATTGCGAGTGTTTCGTCACTTCGACCTTCAATACCATCTGCATCATCTCGCCAAGTCTGTGAAGCTTCGATAGAGACAGTAGGGAGGTTAACCCCTTTGGATTGCTTGTACTGGAACTTAGCTGAGTCAACATCAGCAACCGCTACTTTCACCACTGGGTGTTCCTCAAAGGCGATTCCTACAGCTTCATCGACAGTATATGGAATGAAGTTCTCATCAGCTCTAGGGAAAATTAAGCCTTGCGGAGATTGACCCACTAACCGAGTAAACATGGTATGTGTGTCATAGAGGTTGTTTTGTGCAGCAGCAAGATTGCCGTGCGCTTTTGCTAGACGTGCTTCTACCTGCGTCAAATCCGCGGTGGAACCGATACCGGAGTTCACACGCTTTTTAATATCTGAGTAAATGCGTTTGTGCACCGCTAGATTGTTTTCAGACAAGGTCAAAATTTCATAGGCTTTCACCGCATCTAAATAAACTTTTGTCACCTCTAATGCTTTGTCCGATGCATCAGCAAGGAGTTGATAACGCAGTGACTCTGCGTCTGCCGCAGTTCGATCGATGTCGTTCAGAGTAGCAGACCCATCCCAGATAAGTTGGGTTAAGGTCACGGCCGCTTCTTTACGGGTTAAGTCGGTTTGTCCACGTCCGACACTCTCGGCTGGATCGATTCCCTCATAACCAATACCAGCGTCTAAATCAATTTGTGGTAAATATGCGCCTGATGAAGCGTTGTTAACGTAACGACTACTTGTGAATTCGTTAAATGCAGCTTTCAAATCAGGGTTTGTTTTCAGCGTTAAGGCTACAGCCTGTTCTAACGTTTGACCGAAAATAGGAAATGACACTATTAGGCAACTGCAGCACGCTATGCTTAGTCGGCTCCACTTCACGGCGATTCTCCCAGAAAAATCCATACAATTTGTCGCTCTCACAAATGAGATTCAACGACATTAAACAGCGGTTGAATGCATTATTTATCAACTCACTGTTATCCCTAGGCTTTTGAGGTTAATTCTCAGTCTGACCCCTTATAACACCGTAGCACATATGACTAGGTTTGCTTATGTTTTAAGCGAAATCCCTCAAAAAAAATCCTGATTTTTTAGTGTCATAGCGATTTCGAACCGTCTGGCTTGATCGATCTTCACTTGTCCCGCCCCTAGGAAAGTGAAGCACCGAGAACCGTATAGGTAAGCAAAATTTGCGATTATTTTGACTAAACTATAGTCGTAAATGATGAGGTGACAAACTTTTGACGCAGCACGATGCGAGTCGAGGTAACTATGAATAATGCAACCTTACGCTCATTATTGGGCCAGACAGTGGTTATCGGTTTAGACGGTAATTTAAGAGAGTTGGAACAGGGCGAAGCTCCGGCTCAAGGTGAAGTGCTAGTCTCTGATTTATCGAATGAATCTACGCCTAACGTGCGGATTGTGACTCAGGAAAGTCAGGAGCCTGTAGAGATTACAGACGACGTTGCGAGAGTTGTAGAGGCGATAGCACAAGGTGATGACCCAACACAGTTAGGAACAGAATTTGAACCAGCGGCGGGTGAGAGTGACGGTTCGAGTCCTCAGGCGAGTGGCGTAATCGATCGGACTGGTGCTGAAAGCCTTGCTGCGACAGATTTCGAAACGGTAGGGTTGGCCTCTCTTGGCCTTTCAGAGACACAGATCTTAACCTTGTTAGAGTTGTATTTTAGTGGTTTTGTCTCACAACCGAGTCAAATTGCTGACGTCATCATACAGGATATATCAAGCCCAACGGTGAACGAAGGTGAAGACGTAAACTTTGATGTCACTCTGGATGGGCCGACAAGTGAAGAAACCGAGTTAGCGTTTTCTCTGGATGATGGTAGTGCGTCAGGTGGACAAGAAGGCAATGGTGCTGATTTCCTCAATAACACCGTGACGATTACGTTTGAAGATGGCACAGAACAACAACTGAGCGTCGACGAGAATGGCGATTTCACTATTGTTGTACCAAGCGAGACGACCACTTTTGCCGTCACTGTAGAAACTTTTAATGATGACCTTTTTGAAGGTGACGAAACTTTCACTCTCAATGGTTCAACGCCAAACCAACAAGAACCCGTAACTGGCACAGCAACCATCAGTGATGATGGTGATGGTCCGGGAGACAGCCCTGATGATGATCGTCCTACTGTACTTTCCATCTCAGATACGACCGTTAATGAGGGAGAGCCAGCGGTTTTTGAGATCGTCTTAAGCAACCCCAATGAATCTGAAACGACAGTCACTCTTACACTTTCTGACGGCAGCGCAACAGGAGGAGCGGACTTCGAAAACACATCTGTTTTGGTTACCTTCTCAGACGGTACGTCGCAATCTGTCAGCGTTGCAGATGATGGCTTTTTTACCGTGATGGTCCCTGCAAATGATACTGACTTTTCTGTCACGGTCGTAACGAATAATGATGAAGTACTTGAAGGGGATGAAACGTTTACGCTCACTGCAAGTACACCTGCTCAGGAAGAGCCTGCAGAAGGAACGGCAACCATCAGCGATGATGGTGATGGTCCTGGGCAAAATCCAGACGATGACCGACCTAATGTTGCATCTATTACGGATGCAACGGTAAATGAGGGCGAGGCGGCTACGCTTGTCGTAAATCTCAGTAACCCGAGCGCAACGAACACCGTTGTCACCATGCAACTCACGGGTGATACCGCGACAAGTGGTGTGGATTTTTCAGACACAACCGTCACGATCACGTTTTCAGATAATACCAGCGAAGTCGCTCTGCTGAACCCAGATGGTACATTTGAGGTAAATGTACCTGAAAACACAACGACTTTCAGCGTCACGGTCGATACCTTCAAGGACGATATTTTGGAAGGTGCAGAGACCTTTACATTGTCTGGTGCAACATCAACTCAAAATACTCCTGCAGAAGGTACGGGTACGATTGTCGATGACGGTAGCGGCCCGGGGCCTGAGCCAGATGATGACCGTCCAGTTGTTGCTTCAATTAGCAACGCGACAGTCAATGAAGGTGATCGTGCTACGTTGGATGTAACACTTAGCAATCCGAGTACAACCAACACGGTTGTAAGTATGACGCTTGCTGATGGCACCGCAGATGGTGGAGTAGATTATACCGACACTTCAGTCACCATCACTTATGCGGACAATTCAACGCAAGTGGTAGCTGTGAATTCAGACGGTACTTTTGACGTTACCGTACCTGCGAATGACACCACTTACAGCGTTACCGTTAGTACGACCGACGATGATGTGTTCGAAGGTCCAGAGACCTTCACGTTGTCAGGTTCCACTTCAACTCAAAATACTCCGGCGCAAGGCACGGGTACGATTGTTGATGATGGCAGTGGCCCGGGGCCTGAGCCAGATGATGACCGTCCAATTGTTGCTTCAATTAGCAACGCGACAGTCAATGAAGGTGATCCTGCCACATTAGATGTCACGTTAAGCAACCCAAGTACGACCGATACTGTTGTCAACATGACACTTGCTGATGGCACAGCCGATGGAGGTGTGGACTACACAGACACCTCAGTCACCATCACGTATGCAGACAACTCAACGCAAGTTGTAGCAGTAAATCCGGATGGCACATTCGATGTGAACGTGCCTGCGAATGACACGACTTACAGTGTTACTGTGAACACCACCGATGACGATGTATTTGAAGGTCCAGAAACCTTCACATTGTCAGGTTCTACGTCAACTCAAAATACTCCGGCGCAAGGCACGGGTACGATTGTTGATGATGGCAGTGGTCCGGGACCTGAGCCAGATGATGATCGTCCAGTTGTTGCTTCAATTAGCAGTGCGACAGTCAATGAAGGTGATCCGGCTACATTAGATGTCACGTTAAGCAACCCAAGTACGACTAATACAGTTGTAAGCATGACCCTCGCTGATGGAACTGCTGATGGTGGCGTGGATTACGCTGATACGTCAGTGACTATCACCTACGCGGACAACTCAACCCAAGTTTTGGCTGTGAATCCAGACGGTACTTTTGACGTGACCGTACCTGCGAATGACACCACTTACAGCGTTACTGTGAATACCACCGATGATGATGTGTTCGAAGGTCCTGAAACCTTCACATTGTCAGGTTCCACATCAACTCAAAGTACTCCTGCTCAAGGTACAGGTACGATTGTCGATGATGGTAGTGGCCCGGGACCTGAGCCAGATGATGACCGTCCAATTGTTGCTTCAATTAGCAACGCGACAGTCAATGAAGGTGATCCTGCCACACTAGATGTCACGTTAAGTAATCCAAGTACGACAGATACAGTTGTAAGCATGACGCTTGCTGATGGTACTGCCGACGGTGGCGTGGATTACACCGACACCTCGGTGACTATCACTTACGCAGATAACTCAACGCAAGTTGTAGCAGTAAATCCGGATGGCACATTCGATGTGACTGTGCCTGCCAATGACACGACTTACAGTGTTACTGTGAACACCATCAATGACACTGTCTTTGAAAGTTCCGAAACCTTCACGCTTGCTGGGGCAACCTCTATTCAAAATACGCCAGTGCAAGGCACAGGTACGATCTTAGATAACGACGCGCCTCCAGCCATCGGTAATGTGGTTGATGCGATTGTTTCTGAAGAAGGGCTACCTGATGGTATCGCAGATAATATGGGTACTCCTTCAGACTCCACGAACTCGGCGAGCTTTGTTGGCTCATTTACAGTCAGTGACCCTGATACGACGAACGTGAGTGTTGTACTTTCCGGATCCAATGGATTGGCATCTGGAGGTGAACCTGTCACTTGGTCTTGGAACGCCAATACTCAAACACTTACCGCATCGACGGCAAGTATTGCTAGTGTAGCAACAGTAGTGTTGACAGAACCCAACGCTGCAGGGCAAGGAACATGGGGTTACACCATCACACTCTTAGAGCCACTCGATCACCCAGTTAATGACGTCGAAGATTTAATCGACTTTGATTTGCAGATCTCAGTGAGTGATGGTCAAACCACGAGCTCCCAAAGTATGAACGTGGTCGTTGAGGATGACTGTCCAACTGTTCCAACGTCTTCTCAAGCCGTAGATGTGTCGCTGGCAGATATCCCGGAAATTCTCACCGGCAATATTAGCTTTGTTGGCAATGAATCAGATGCACTCAGCCGAACTTTCGGAGATGTAGAAGTGACCGCATTGGGATTTTTGTCTAATGAGTCTACCGACCTTGGCGCCGCAGAGATTAATCAAACTTCATCAGGCATTGGTGTGAAAAGTGTAGGTAATAACGGCTATCCGCTTGCTAATGAAGTGGACTATCGTTTTGCCGGTGATACCGGTGTCTCAGAACAACTGATCATCGATTTGGGCGATAAGATTGCATTTGGCGCTGAAATCGAATTCGAGAAGATGTTTGGTGGTGAGTTAGAAGAAGGTCTTGCATCTTTCTATCGCGACGGTGTTTTGATTGCTCAGCAAGCCTTTAACTCTGATGCGGCAAGCGGTGATTATGCGGCTAACTTCAGTGTTCAACAGGGTGGTTTTGACAAGGTTATTCTTGAAGCAACTGGCAACGGGAATGGGCCAAATAACGCTGACAACAGCGACTTTACAGTGAAATCTATCACCTTTACTGGGGCTGATTCTGCCATTCCAGTTGCAACTGCAGAAGGTAATTTAGGCGCACTCTATGGCGCTGATGGCCCAGGAAGTATCGTACTTAATGGTGCAGAGAGTGGCTTAGAAACGCTTGATGGCAAAGTTATTAACGTTGCAATTGATCCTCAGAATCCAAACAGATTAGTCGGTGAAGCGAACGGCGAATTGGCTTTTGAAGTTCAACTAACGCCAAGTACTGGGAAGTGGGAATTCTTCCAGTACGTACCTTTGACCTCTCCAAGTGGGGATGGCGATATCGACTTCAGTTACACGATTATCGATAACGATGGTGACAGTAAGACGGGGAATTTTGCGGTTAATCCATATGCGCCTCCGATTGTTGAAGGTGCAACGCTTAATGTTTCTGAAGAAGGTTTGGGTAACGCCATTGCCGATGACTTCGCGCTGAATGGTTTTATGGACACCACAGACTCAACGTTAGATATGGATCAGTTAACACTTGGTCAAACGGTTGACTCGGTCGCACTGAATGTCCCAACTGCGAACCTAACCAGTAACGGTGAGGCAATCACATGGACCTTGTCCAACAACGACCAATTGCTTGTTGGCTCAGCGGATGGAGAAGAGGTCATTAAGATCTCGGTCAATGATACGGGGGCAATCTCTACTGAACTTCTTGGCCCAATAGATCATCCAGATACTTCTGGCGAGGACTCCTTAAACATTGAGGTGCCTGTCGTTGTTTCGAATGCACTTGGGTTGACGAACTCTGCGGTAGCAAATGTTGTTATTGAAGATGATTCACCTGATTCGACATCCATTGTTCATGATGTGGTCGCGGAAACAAAAGAGAGCGCTAACGTTCAATTGATCATGGATGTTTCAGGCTCGATGCGCACGGGTAATCGCCTTCAAATAATGAAGGACTCGGCAACTCAGTTATTAAATCAGTACGAATCGATTGGCCAAACTCGGGTTCAAATCATCAAATACAGCGGTTCAGCAACAACGTACGCCATTGCCGGGGCAACATGGTTAACCGTAGATGAAGCGAAAGCGTACATTGATACACTTACTGCCGGCGGCGCAACCAATTACAATCGAGCAATTAATGAAGCGAAGGACTCTTGGGATGATGCGGGTAAGTTACCTAGTGCATCAAACGTGAGCTACTTCTTATCTGACGGTCAACCAAATCCAGCCTCATCATTCATCAACGATGCTCGTGAGGGTAGTTGGATAGATCACTTGACCGATTCTGAAAATCAGATCACGGCGCTGGCTTATGGTATGGGCGTGAACCTGATGCCTGATCAGTTAGACCGTGTTGCTTACGATGGTTTCTTGAACCAAGACCTTGATGGTGTAGTGGTGCCTGACGTTACTCAGTTGCCTCCAGTTATGTTGCAGTCCGTGATTCAACCTGTTGGTGGTAACCTCATGTACACCACATCACCGGATACAGGTATTGGTGCAGATGGCGGTTACATCAGCGAAATAGAACATGACGGTGTCACTTATTCATTTGATGGTACAGACTTGACGGTTGTAGACAATAACAACGACATCTCACATGCATTTGACGATATCACGATGTTGCTCACTATCTACATCGACAGTAAGCACACGTTGGAAGTCGATTTGAATGATGGTGCGTATGCCTTCTATGGTGCGGTAGGCGACACAGTGGAAACGTTAGACTTCGATTACGTGCTTACCGATAACGATGGTGACCAATCTGAAAATACACTTCAGTTTGTGATTGACGAAAATGGTGGTGTAAACGCAGCGAGCGGTGGTGCTGCGAACATCATTGAAGCGGAAGTGGATGTAAGCCATGACATTTTAATTGGTAATGACAATGAAGCGGACATATTTAGATGGGTTAATGACTCACTAGATTCCGGCACGGACTTGGTGCGTGGCTTTGAACGAGACCTCGACATCCTAGATCTAAACCAAGTTGTCGAAGATGCAGGGCATAACACCATTGAAGAGCTGCTCAATAGTATCGACCTAAATGTTGACGGCGAAGATCTATCACTTGAAATCACCCACAACGAGGGCAATTCCATCCAAACGATCGTCATTGAAAAAGGAGCTTCCGAGTTTAGCGACTTGATCATCGGAAATATGGACTTTGAAAGAGATGTCTTATCGGCTCTCACGAAAATAAATTTAGACTCATAATAAAAAAGGGCCGACAGGCCCTTTTTCTTTGCTTCAATTCTTTATTGCTGGCTTTAAGCAAGCCCGATTATAGAACTTTACACGCAAATCCTTTCAGGTAGAAACCTTCTGGGTAGGCTGTATCCGTTGGGTGATCGGCTGCTTGTTCAAAACGCTCTACAAATTTTACTTGGCGATTTGCATCTACTGCGGCGTCAGCAATGATTTTTTGGAACAGAACTTGGTCCATTAAGCCTGAGCAAGAGTAGGTCAGTAGCGTGCCACCCGGGTTTAGAATTTGCATCGCCAACATGTTGATGTCTTTGTAGCCGCGGCATGCTCCGTTTAGCTGTGCTTTACTTTCTGCGAACTTCGGTGGATCCATGATCACAACATCGAACTTCGTACCTTGGTCACGGTATTCGCGTAGCAGTTTGAACACGTCAGCGTTTAGGAAAACAGCGCGTTTTTTCGAGATATCGAATTCGTTCAGTTCTGCGTTGAACTTGGCAGTGTCTAGAGCAGGTTGTGATACGTCCGCATTGATAACGCGTTTTGCGCCGCCTTTTAGTGCATACAAACCAAAACCGCCGGTGTACGAGAAACAGTTCAGAACTTCTTTGTCTTTCACGTACTTCATCGCTTGTTGGCGGCTATCACGTTGGTCTAGGTAGAAACCCGTTTTATGACCGCCGACGATATCGACACTGATCTTCACTCCATTCTCTTCAATCACCACTGATTTTGGTGGCTCTTCACCGTGCAGTACGCCAGTGGTTTCTTTCAAACCTTCTTTCTTACGTACCGCGACGTCTGAACGCTCGTAAACGTTGTAGTCAGGGAAGCACTCAACCAAAGCATCAACAATCGCTTGCTTGTTGTATTCTGCGCCCGCACTTAGAAGCTGACACACAAAGAAGTTTTGGTAACGGTCGATAGTAACGCCAGGCATACCATCAGACTCTGCCGCGATAAGACGGTAGCCAGTTAGGCCATCGCGTTCGATAATGTCTTCACGAAGAAGCTGAGCGTTGTTGAAACGCTTAACGAAGAAGGCTTTGTTGATTTCTTCTTTTTCAAAACTCCAGATACGAGCACGGATTTGAGACTCTGGTGAGTATGCTGCTTTAGCTAGCCATTTTCCGTCGTGAGTGAATACATCAACGGTTTCGCCGAGCGCTGGTTCGCCCTCAACTTTACTGATGCCTCGAGAGAAGATCCAAGGGTGCTTGCGCTTAACCGATTTCTCACGACCTTTTACCAAATAGATAGCAGCTGTCATTTCTTTAGCTCTTGTTGAATTTTGAAAGGGGCGTATTGTCCGGGATGTTGCTTGCAAAAGCAATATCCGTAGGCAATCCAATTATTTGCTGTCGAGTTAATTGTAGCGGTCATCTCGCTTAAGAATAGAGTTGGCTAGTGTTATTTTGCATACAAAAAAGGGCCACCGAAGTGACCCTAGATTCTGATTCATTCGACTAGGCTTTTAGACCTGTCAGCAACGATTCCATGGTGTCACTTTGAGCTCGAAGCTGCTCAACGTTTTGCGACGTTGTGCTGATCATCGTACATACATTGTTTGCTTGTATGCGGATCTCTTCAACGCTTGATGCAATATTGTCTGCAACGACACCTTGCTCTTCAGCGGCGGTGGCAATTTGAATGCTGCTGTCTGAGATAGTTTGGTTCTTGTCTGCCAGTGAGCCTATTTCGTGGTTCACTTCAGCCATCAGAGTTTGGCCCTCGTTCGCATTATGAACCGTTACTTCCATTAGTTTAGTCAGTGATTGGCTATTACGTTGTAGCGCTTCAATCATTGCTTGGATTTCAACCGTTGCTTGTTGAGTACGTCCAGCTAGAGCGCGAACCTCATCGGCAACAACCGCAAACCCACGACCTTGTTCACCTGCACGTGCTGCTTCAATAGCCGCGTTTAACGCAAGTAGGTTAGTTTGCTCAGAAATGCCATTAATGGTCGTTACCACTTCATCAATCTGTGCAGCATTTGCATCTAACTCTTCTACGGCTTGTGATGCTGATTGAATCTCAGTCGACAAGTTAGAAATAGAATGCAGCGTGTTTTCAACCTTCACTTGGCCAGATTGAGCGACGCTGCGAGCATCGTCAGTCTGCGTACTTGAATCGTGTGCCAGAGTTGCAACTTCACGAATCGTGGAAGCCATCTGCTCTGTTGCACTTGCTAGTGAGTTAAGGTGCTCTTGTTGAGTATTCGAGATCTCAGAACTGTTGTGAATCGAAAGGTTCAGATCAGAACTGATTTGCTGCATGAGCGCCACTGATTCTTGAATGGATTGAACCATCTTTTGTTCGCGATCTGCTACTTTGTCGATGGTAATCGCGATTTCGCTGAACTCATCACGAACGCGGAAGAAATTCATACGCGCTGTTAGATCACCATCCGCAAGCGTGTTGAGAGCTTTGTTCATCGTAAACATCGCACCACCGATGAAAGTCATGATGTAGTAAACACCAATCGCGATGATGAATAGAGTCACAAGAATAATACTTACTTGCGTTGTAGAAAGTGCGGTCCATAAAGACTGCTCATGGTTTGCTACAAGGCTAAATGCGCCATTCAGCACGGACACGGAATCTGGGCCAGTACCAAAGGTAATGGTGTCTGAGCCTGCAATAAGGTTTGCAACTTGAGATTGCGAAAGGTTGCCAGCCTCGATCAGCCCTTTCATCAGCATCAATTCTTCCTGATACAAACCAGAAATCATGGAGTCAGCGGCACTGTTTAAGACTAAAGTGAGAATGACTAATGCAAGAAGAGGAAGAAAGAAGAGTAAATAGAACTTTTCTTGAATTTTTAAATGGATGAGATACTTATCAATCCAACGGAAGGGAATTTCTTTCATAATTATTATAACCATATAAAAACCCACTATCCTTAGTGGGGTAAATAGACGCAAATAATATATCACTCAAATATAGGGAGCGGTATACGGATGGTACTAAAGTGTGAGAAGTTTCTGATAGTAGGGCATGTTCAAGGGGTAGGATTTCGATACCACACGTCACATCAAGGTTTGAAGTTAGGTTTAACGGGGTATGCAAAGAATTTGAACAATGGTGATGTCGAGGTCATCGCTTGTGGTACAGAGGCGCAAATTGCAGCGTTTTCGGCGTGGCTGGAGGATGGTCCGCGGACGGCAACGGTAGAAAGCGTTACCCAAGAGGGTGTGTCTTACAAACCTTTCCGCGGATTTAAGATCTTATAGTTTTATAAGCAGTGATCTTTTAAGTGGTGTTTTTGCAAACTAGAGCACTACAAGCATTTCGCTGGCTTTGGCAGACCTGCCAATTTTGTTGCTTGCTTTGCAGGGCCTTTCTTAAATAATTTGAATAGGTACTTACTGTTACCTTTTTCTGGGCCGTGTGCTTTTTCCATCGCCTTCACAAGCATTCTTACCGCAGGTGAGGTGTTGAACTCCTCATAAAAGTCGCGTACGAAGTGAACCACTTCTAAGTGCGCATCGGTAAGCTCGATCTCTTCATCTTTTGCTAGAAGCTCAATCATGCCTTCTTCCCACTGAGTGTGGTCAAGTAGGTAGCCTTGAGCGTCGGTTTCAATTTCTTTGCCGTTGTAAACGAACATAGCTTTGTTTCCGCTAAGTAACCATTGATACGTATAGGGTAGCGTAGAGCGAAGCTTAGACTCAACAAAAGAATCTTTGAAGGCTTCTGAGCGAAGTAAATTTACACAATTGATAGCAGAAAAAGAAAGTCCTGGCAGGAGGGGTTAATTACTCTGATTATTCACAAGAATGTAAATTTATTCATCTTGTTAGAAAATTCTCGGGGTGAGTATCTGTATGTTTGCATTTTTATCCAAAGTTATTCATTTTTCGTTGTCTTTTTTAATAGTTTCATATGTTTAAGTGAGGTGTTGACGAACAATGATTCGCTTACGACGTTGTGTTTGTTGTTATGGGGCGATATTCTCTTGGTTTAATAATTAACCTGTGTTCAGGTTATAAACCAAAATCATGACAAGGAGTTAGTCGTGTCGAAACAACGTTATATTGAGATTAACGATAACGTCAAATCCACTTGGTCTATCGAGCGTATTTGGAAGCTCGCAGAATCTTTACCCGTAGAAGAAATTGCAATTGATGACATCAAAGGTCCGAATGAGGTGACTTAGTTTAGTGAAGAAGGGCCGCTGCCAACCTGTCGTGAAATAGCGAAACATTGCCAACGTATCAACAACGCCGATTTGTCGTATCCCGTCATATTAACCAGTGATTATCGAGTCTTTGATGGCATGCATCGCATTGCCAAGAAAATCATGTTGGGAGAGGAAACCATCCAAGTGAGACGGTTTAGAGAAAATCCAGAGGCTGACGAAGTTATCGAGTTGGCGGTAGACCAAGCATAACAAACTGAATTACTTGCAAAGAAAAGCCCGAAGTAGAACTTCGGGCTTTTGAGTTTTAATTCAATCTAACGAATTAATCGTCGTTCATGATGCCTAGGATGCTTAGTAGGCTGATGAAGATGTTGTAGATTGAAACGTATAGCGTAATCGTTGCAGAGATGTAGTTTGTTTCACCGCCACGGATGATGCCTTGCGTAGTCATCAAAATAGCCATGGTAGAGAAAACAATAAACAAGCTGCTCATTGCTAGGTGCAGGATAGTTGATTGGATAAAGATGCTCGCAATCATACCTACTACTAGAACAACGAATAGAGACAACATCAGGCCACCCATCATAGATAGGTCGCGTTTGGTTGTTAGAGCGTAAGCAGAAGCTGCCATGAATGACAGAGCGGTACCGCCAAGTGCAGTAAGAACCACATCGCCCATACCAGCGCCGATGTACATGTTTAGAATTGGACCGATGGTGTAACCCAAGAAACCAGTAAATAGGAATGTAAATACCAGACCCATGCTGTTGTTACGGTTCTTTTCAGTCAGGAATAGTAAGCCGTAGAAACCAACCAACATCAGGATAATGCCCGGACGTGGCAAGTTAAACGCCATTGAAACGCCAGCAACCAGTGCTGACCATAGTAAAGTCATTGAAAGTAGTGCATATGTATTACGCAATACTTTGTTGGTTTGTAGAGCACTCTCTTGAGTAGTAGTGCGTGAAAACATAGGACTGTTCATAATCTTCCTCTATAAGGGACCGTCTTATCTTTGATATATAGACATATATGGGCCCGAAAGTTCAAAAAATCAAGCCCGACACGTCTATCTCTAGAACAAAATAATAATAGAAATAGTGTGTTATGTATGTGGCAACTTGTAACACAATATTACTGCCTTGCATAGTTAGGAAGGGCTTGGCAATCAAAGGTATGAAGGTTACCTCACGAACTTTTTTGTAAAATCGAACAAATTTACAACGTATTGAATCAACTGGATTTTCGTAACATCGATTTGAGGCAAACAAAAAGCGCCGATTTTTTTCGAATCGACGCTTCACTTTTTTAGCGTTTTTTTGCGACTAATTAATGGTGAAGAATTTGCGCAAGGAAGTTCTGAGTTCGATCAGATTGTGGATTTTCAAAGAAATCGACAGGGTTGTTCTCTTCGATGATTTCGCCTGCGTCCATGAAGATAACGCGATCTGCGACTTCTTTCGCGAAGCCCATTTCGTGTGTTACACAAAGCATGGTCATGCCTTCTTCCGCCAGTTCAACCATTACATCAAGAACCTCACGTACCATTTCTGGATCGAGCGCTGATGTCGGTTCATCAAACAACATCACCTTTGGGCTCATGCAAAGAGAGCGTGCAATCGCTACACGTTGTTGCTGACCACCTGAAAGCTGACCTGGATACTTATCTGCTTGATCTGGGATCTTAACACGCTCTAGGTACTGCATCGCGATGGCTTCCGCTTCTTCCTTTGGCATCTTCTTCACCCAAATTGGGGCAAGTGTACAGTTCTCTAGAACCGTTAGGTGAGGGAAGAGATTAAAGTGCTGGAAACACATGCCGACTTCGCGACGAACGGCTTCGATGTTCTTTAGGTCTTCGGTTAATTCGGTGCCTGAAACATAGATGTTGCCTGCTTGATGTTCTTCCAAGCGGTTGATACAACGAATCATGGTCGATTTGCCAGAGCCAGAAGGACCACAGATAACAATCTTTTCGCCTTTCTTTACATCGAGGTTGATGTTCTTTAGTACGTGAAACTCACCATACCACTTATTCATGTCCTTCAGCTGGATCATATAGTCTTGTTGTTGCGTCATAATACGTCCTTGATCTTGATGAGTTATCGTTTGTGACCGGTATGAAGTCTATTTTCGAGCCATATCGAGTAGCGTGACATGCCAAAACAGAATACCCAAAACACTAACGCGACAAATACATAACTTTCTGTAGCGAAGCCTAACCATTCAGGGTCAGTGTTCGCTGCTTGTCCTATACCAAGTACATCAAACATACCGATAATAAGCACAAGGCTGGTGTCTTTGAACAAACCAATAAAGGTGTTCACGATAGAAGGGATAGTAATCTTAAGAGCCTGAGGCAAGATGATCAGTCCCATCTTTTTCCAATAGCTTAAACCTAACGCATCGGCGGCTTCGTACTGGCCCTTTGGAATCGCTTGTAAGCCACCACGCACCACTTCTGCCATATAAGCGGCACTGAACATCACAACACCGATTAGGGCGCGGATAAGTTTGTCCGTTTCTGAGCCTTGGGCAAGAAAGAGCGGGAGCATGACGGATGCCATGAAGAGTACCGTAATTAAAGGTACCCCTCGCCATACCTCAATATAGATAGTACAAATACTGCGGATGATAGGCATGTCCGAACGACGGCCTAACGCTAACGCCACACCAATAGGTAAGGAGACGACGATACCGACTAAGGCGATGATCAGCGTAACCAGCAAGCCACCCCATTTATGTGTCTCAACCACTTCTAGGCCGAATACCCCGCCATACAATAATGCTGCGATAATGAACGGGTATATGTTCACAAAGAATAGCCAAATCCAAATACGTTTTGGGGTCTTCTCGTAAGCGAGGAGTGCTGTGAATATCGCCAAGGTAATGTAGAACAAACGTGGTCGCCACAGTTCAGCTTCTGGATAGAAACCGTACATAAACTGCTCCCAGCGTACGCTAATAAATACCCAACATGCGCCTTCACGGGAACAGTCATCTCTCGTTGTGCCAACCCAATCGGCATTAATGAATGCCCAATCCGCAATGTTCCAAAGTGCAGAAAACACAATGTAGGCAAGGATGATGGTAACAACCGAGTTAACTGGGCCGTTGAATAGGTTTTTGCGCAGCCATCCCACAATACCGACGGTATTGGACGGAGGTGGAAGATCAGGCTGAAATTGATGTGTGCTCATATTATCTCTCCACCAGCGCTACTTTTCGGTTGTACAAGTTCATCAACGCCGACGTTATCAAGCTCAATGTTAGGTATACACCCATCGTCATTGCGATAATTTCGATCGCTTGTCCAGTCTGGTTCAGCGTTGTACCGGCAAAGACCGAAACAAGGTCTGGGTAGCCGATTGCCATTGCCAACGAAGAGTTCTTCGTTAAGTTCAAGTATTGGCTTGTTAGAGGAGGGATAATGATTCGCAATGCTTGCGGAATCACCACCAGTTTCAGTGTTTTTGCTCTCGGTAAACCCAGTGACATCGCGGCTTCGGTTTGACCATGATTCACAGCGTTAATACCAGAGCGAACAATCTCAGCAATAAACGATGCAGTGTAAACACTTAACGCTAAAAGAAGTGCTGCAAGCTCCGGAATAATGCTGATACCACCGCGGAAGTTGAAGCCTTTTAATTCTGGGTACTCCAAAGAGATCGGCATGCCTGTTACAAAGTAAACCACCAAAGGCAGACCAATCACTAGGCCGAATATAATTCGTCCCATTGGTGTTTGTTGGCCTGTTAATCGTTGCTTGTTCTTAGCCCAGCGATTGATTAAGAAGCTTGCAACAATGCCTATGATGAGTGCCGCAACAACAAAACCACCGCCAGCTTCAATTACAGGAGAAGGGAAGTAAAGACCACGAACATTCAGGAAAACGGATTCTCCAAGACTTAAGCTTTGTCTTGGCGAAGGAAGGGCTTGTAGAACCGCGAAATACCAAAAAAATATTTGTAAAAGTAGAGGGATATTTCGGAACGTTTCAATATAAACCGCCGCTAAACGACTGACCAGCCAGTTAGAAGAAAGGCGTGCGATCCCCATAACGAAACCAATGACGGTTGCGAGGATAATACCCAGCACAGACACGAGTGCGGTATTAAGCAAGCCAATGACAAATGTACGCCCATAAGAGAACGTTTCGTCATATTCGATGAGTGTTAGTCCAATACCAAAGCCCGCTTCTTGGTTAAGGAAACCAAAGCCGGTGGCAATACCACGAGCATCGAGATTGGTTAGTGCATTGTTGATGATTGTGTAGAAGAAAAATACCAGTGCGGCGATGGCAATGATCTGGAAAATAGCAGAACGAAAAGCTGGATTGTAAATCAGACTCTTGCTTCCGCTTGGTTTGGACATCGTACTTTGCGATGCATTATTCGTCGGTTTCATACAGCGATAACCTCAAACCCTTATATAGAATAGATTCAGCCAAGAAAAAGGGCGGCATACACCGCCCTTATTTAACTCGTTTCTATCGGATAGGTGGTGCGTACATAAAGCCGCCTGCATTCCACAGTGCGTTTACACCGCGAGAAATCTTAAGAGGCGAACCAGTACCTACCGTACGCTCAAAGCTCTCACCATAGTTACCGACTTGCTTGATAACTTGGTAACCCCAATCGTCACGGATGCCTAGGCCTTTACCTTTAGGGCCGTCAACACCAAGAATGCGTTTGATGTTTGGATCTTTCGATTTCAACATTTCATCGGCGTTCTTAGAACTGATGCCATATTCTTCCGCATTCACCATTGCAAATAGCGTCCATTTGGCGATGTTGAACCATTGATCATCACCTTGACGAACAACAGGGCCTAGTGGTTCTTTTGAAATGATTTCTGGAAGTACGGTTGCTGAAGAAGGGTCTTTAAGGTTTAAGCGAAGGGCATAAAGGCCAGATTGGTCAGTAGTAAGCACATCACATCGGCCAGCATCGAAACCTTTAGAGGTTTGCGCTGCGGTATCAAATACCACTGGCTTATAAGCCATACCTTGGTTACGGAAGTAATCTGCTAGGTTAAGCTCTGTGGTTGTACCTGATTGCACACATACAGAAGCGCCATCAAGTTCTTTTGCACTTGAGATGCCTAGATCTTTCTTCACCATAAAACCTTGTCCATCGTAGTAGTTAACGCCTACGAAGTTCAAACCAAGAGCAGTGTCGCGATGAAGTGTCCAGGTGGTGTTACGTGAAAGCACATCGATTTCACCCGATTGTAGAGCGGTGAAACGTTCTTTCGCGGTGAGGGGTACATATTTAACTTTCGTTTTATCCCCAAGAACGGCTGCGGCCAGCGCTTGGCAATATTCTACGTCGATACCTTCCCATTCACCTTTAGAGTTAGGGTTTGAGAAACCAGGTAGACCGGTACTTACGCCACAAGTGATGAAGCCTTGTTTTGTGACTTTGTCCAGAGTAGTGTCTGCTGCTTGAGCTGATGTTGCCATCATGGCAGTAGAAGCCGCTACGACGGAAGCAAGAACTGTGAGTTTATATGCCATTTGTATCCTTCCTGTATGATCCATGTTTAATCAGGAGCGACCTGATACAACGTGTCCAATTTATTTGTGTTATCGTCCTATCTGGTTGATTTTCAATAAAACGGTAATCGATAAATCAACCAGTTATAAGCGTAGGTAAGGATCTGCTAATTCTCAAATATATAATTTAAATAGAGTTTTGGAGAGAACTTACAAAGAACCTTGCGATTTAGAATGACCAAATGTTAAATGTTTGTAAATAGTGCAACAAGTTGTCAAATTGGTGCATCAGAACAATCACTAAAAGAGTGGCAAAAACAGAAGGATAATAATTTGCTATTAAAAGTGTCATTAGTAGAGGTTGGCTGAGTCGGCCGAAAATTTGAACAAAAATTATTTGTGACATCGAAACTAGGTGAACAGGTTGCCCTGTTTTTGGTAGCATGAATTCCGACAGTTATTTGAAGTAATCATGGATTGAAATGCGATATTTTCCTCTGTTCTTAGATTTAGTAGATAAACCCGTGCTTGTTGTAGGCGGTGGTGAAGTGGCAAGCCGAAAAGTAGAAGCCCTACTTAAAGCTGGAGCGGACATCACCATTGTGTCTCCAAGCCTAGTGGACTTCCTTTCAAAGTTGGCCGAAGACCATCAATTGCGTTGGGTTCAACGTTTCTATTCAAGTGACATTGTCACTAAATCCTTCATTCAAGTATGGGCAACGACCGATAATCCAGAGTTGAATCATCAAGTTTATAAAGATGCCAAAGAGCTTGGCATATTAGTTAATGTTGTCGATGACAAGCCGTACTGTGATTTTATTACGCCTTCAATGATCAATCGTGGCCGCATTCAAATTGCTATTTCAAGCGGTGGGGCGTCTCCTGTTTTAATTCGAAATATTCGAGAAAAGCTTGAAGCGATTCTTCCACAAAATATGGGATTGATGGCGGAGTTCGCTAACTCCAAACGTAATTCGATTAAAGAGGCACTACCGAGCGTCGACTTACGCCGGAAGTTTTGGGAGAGTTATTTCTCTCACCCAGAAGTAGAAAACGCTCGCGATAATCGCGAATTGGAAATCATTTATCAGCAAACCATGGCAAAACCTCTGGACGAGGAGGGAAGCTGTACTTGGATTCAAGTTGGGCAAGATGTCGAAATGCTGCCAATTAAAGCAGTCCGCTACATGCAGCAAGCCGAACTTGCCTTGTATTCGACGAAGTGCGAAGTGGACGTGATGGAATTAGTAAGAAGGGATGCGGAACGTGAACCTTTTAGAAGTGCCACCGAACTTGCTGATATGTTGACTAAAGCGAGAAAAGAAAACTTACGTGTGTGCGTGTTTGTACCTTCAGGGACGAGTGAATTCTCTTTATTGCAAGGGCAAGACCTAGTTATCTGATTATCTTGCATAAAGTTTACGGACATAAAAAACGCCGACGAATAACTCGTCGGCGTTTTCAATTCTTGGTTTCTTCAATCGACAGGTGTTAATTGAGGAACCGAATTAATCACGGAAGTTGTTGTACTGAAATGGGATACCCATATCTGCTTCACGGATCGCTGCAATCGTCGCTTGGAGATCATCACGCTTCTTACCTGTTACGCGAACTTTGTCGCCTTGGATAGAAGCTTGAACTTTAAGCTTTGCGTCTTTGATTAGCTTAACCACTTTCTTCGCGGTTGGTGTATCAATGCCTTGGCGGAAAGCGACGTTTTGGTGCCAGTTTTTACCTGTTGCTTCTGGATTTTTTGCGTCCATAGCATTTGCATCAATGTTGCGTTTAGCCAAGTGGCTACGCAGAATGTCACGCATTTGCTTGAGCTGAAACTCGCCTTCTGCTGACACTTTTACATTTTCTTCTACTAGCTCAAAGCTCGCATTCACATTGCGGAAATCGAAACGAGTAGACAGTTCACGGTTAGCGTTATCAACCGCGTTACGTAATTCGACGGTATCGATTTCTGAAACAATATCAAACGATGGCATGAAGATTCCTTGATTATCTTGTTATAGGGAAATTACTTACTGGATTTAACTGCGGCTGCCAGTATATCTAGCATGGTTACAGTATCATCCCAACCTAGACATGGGTCAGTGATAGATTGACCGTAAGTTAGGTTGTTAATATCAGTCATTGGCTGATTGCCTTCAATAATGAAGCTCTCTGCCATAATACCAGCAATACGTGTGCTGCCTGACTTAATTTGGTCGCAAATATCTTGTGCAACATCGATTTGTTTACGGTGTTGTTTTTGGCAGTTTGCGTGACTGAAATCGACGATCAAACGCTGCGGCAAATCGAACTCTGCTAGCGCGTCACAAGCTTGCTTAACAGAAGCTTCGTCAAAGTTAGGACCTTTCTCACCACCACGAAGAATAATGTGACCGTAAGGGTTGCCGCTAGTGCGGTACACCGTCATACGCCCATTCTTGTCTGGGGAGTAGAAGTAATGTGATGCTTTAGACGCACGAATCGCATCAATGGCAATTTTCACGTTGCCGTTAGTACCGTTCTTGAAGCCAACTGGGCAAGATAGGGCAGACGCCATTTCACGGTGAATTTGCGATTCAGTCGTACGAGCACCAATTGCGCCCCATGTGATCAAATCAGCAATGTACTGGCCTGTAATCATATCAAGAAACTCAGTAGCAGTAGCAAGACCAAGCTTGTTGATATCCAGTAGCAGTTTACGCGCTTTGTGAAGACCGGCTTCAAGCGCATAAGAACCATCTAGGTTAGGGTCAGTAATCAAACCTTTCCAACCAACTACTGTACGCGGCTTTTCAAAGTATGTACGCATAACGATGAACAGTTCGTCTTTGTACTGATCTTGAATTTCGCTAAGACGCGTCGCGTAGTCAATTGCTGCTTCAGTGTCATGCACTGAACATGGGCCAACGATAGCAAGGATACGGTCATCCTCACCAGTTAAAATCTTTTCAATTTGTCGACGAGATTGAGCGATACGGTCAGCTACATCATCAGTGATTGGATGTACACTACCTAGCTCTGCGGGTGTCGGCATTGGACCCAAAGGTTGGGTTCTCAATTCATCTGTTTTTATAGGCATGTTATAGCTTTATTCTCTATTGCGAAGCGGTAAAGATAACGGAATTATAGTTAGGAATAAACCGTTTCACGGGATTCTTATCTAGTAAATACCGAATTGTATGTACTGCTGTTGGTATTCATTGGCGTTACTTATATATAAATGACAAAACATGCTCTGGATATCAATACATAGTTGTTTGAATTTATAACTGTTTTTTCTATTTACTAACAGAATAATTGTGCCAAATCGTAAGCAAAGCGTTGTAGGTTGGGAGTTTCATATATTGTGACCATGTCACGCGAAAATGCGCAAACGATTTGTTTTTTAACCAAGATCGATTTCTCGTTAACATTTCTTTGACATCTTTGAGGTTTGTTGATTGACTGGTCAGACTAGTCTAAAGGGAGTTTCAAAATGTTTTCAGCGGTTCGTCGTGCAAACCTTTATCTCAATCTGTTTGGCTTTTCAAAAGTGCCTTTAATTTGGCTGTGTCGACCGAAGATCCTTGCGATTGATGATCAGCATGTCGAAGTAAGAATCCCGCTCAAGCGAAGAACCAAGAATCATCTTAATAGTATGTATTTTGGCGCCTTGGCTGTTGGGGCAGATGTTGCTGGTGGCTTTCTTGCTATGAGTAAAGCACAAGAGCAAGGAGAGAAGATTTCACTCGCGTTTAAAGGTGTAAGTGCTGAATTCTTAAAACGCCCTGAGGGTGACGTACACTTTGTCTGTCATGATGGCCCAGTGATTGATGAAATGCTCAAACTCACGCTAGAAACCGGTGAACGCGTTAATCGAGATGTGAAGATCACCGCATTGTGTCCAAAGATTAATGGTGATGAACCAATGGCCGAGTTCTCTTTAACGCTCTCCATCAAAAAAGCAGCCCAAAAGCAGGCTGCTTAATTTAAGAATGGTGACTGACGTTAGTTTAATTCAATTCTATTTTCTCAATAGACACGATTTTCGAACGGTTTAACACGACTTTCCAACGATAGAAGACAGGCTCGTCAGTGTGGTTGTCTTCTTTCACAATCACGTTGACCAAGTGTCGCTTCTCTACAGACTCTTTACTCACTTGCCCTTCGTTCAGGCGATATACGCGGTTAGAGCTTTTGTCCATCAAACGGATAATTGGGCGTAAACTGATGTTTAGCGTTTCACGAGTTTGTTCATAGCCACTCAAAAATAACGATGTCGCCATCTCAGTTTTTGCGTGGTAATGAAGAATTTGTTCTTCACGCTGGACGACGCGTTTCTTACGAATGTTCTGAATGCGATCAGGCAAACTCGAAAGGGAGCGATAGTCCAACCATTCCAATTTTCGACCCACAACTTTCTTTGTTGTCGGGTCCATGTACTTCTTGCGCCACTTCGGTTTGCCTTTGCGGATCCAACGCCACATCGCGTCGCGTAGGTCATCTTTAAAGATTTCACGTAGAGCATAGATAAACGACATCGCAATGATAAAAGATGCAGAAATCTCTCCTAAGTAATCTCGGGCAAGAATAACGGTACTTGTGACCACGACCATCACCAAGCCCGTGGCTATGCCTTTAATCGCACGCTTGATGTTGTTTCCCATCGACATCGTTTTTTCGCTTAAAACGATAGGGTGCTCAATCAAACGTCTCAGCAAACGCATTTTATTCGACAAACGAGTTACATCTTCAACGACACTCGGCGAGTTATAGTTGTTGAGTTTACGGTGGGCTTGCTCTTTCTCACACAAAGTAATCAGGCGATCTTTAATTGTGCTGTAATCGCCTTCGCGAGGAAGGTGCGCGACAAGAGACAAAAATTTTTGCTCTGTGTACCAAGACAAGTAGTTATCAATGTTCACGTAATAACGTTTGAGATTTTCTTCGTAAGGAATGGAACGTCTCAAACGCTTAAGAATGTCGATAGTCAATTCGATGACTTCATCCACTTCTTCTGCCGTAACACTGTCGTTGTCATGCTTGTTCAATGCTGCAACGGCTTTATCCAGAGCCGTGACGTATTGATACGCAAACAAACTCAAACTTACGCGATATTGTCGATTAGATAGGCGCCCTCGTTTAGCCAAGCGGCTATGCACGAGAGGGAGTAGCACTTCTGTACTGTAGTAAGAACGTTTTTGCGTGATGGAAGTGTAATAGAACTCAGACTCGCTGATGATGTCGGAGTTTAAACCTAACTCACCAGGCACAAAAATATAGATATCAAGATCGAGCGTTTTGCTCTTTGCCAATGCGTGGCTAATTTTTAAGGTTATCGAATCCTGTTTGTCGACGGTGACCAAGGAAGGCTCCTGATTTTGCTAAAGCATCCTATACCCATAAGCGTCCATTAAGCACAATAACTTAAGGTCGACTAGGATAAGTAGTTGAACGACGACAGCATAGCAGAGAGGATGGTATTTCTCTCTGATTTTCTTGTCAGTTTGGGTATAATTCCCAGTAAATTTAAAAAGAGACAAATTCAATGATTAAAATTGGTCAAATTAACAGCTTAGAAGTCACTAAAACGGCTGATTTTGGCGTATTTTTGGATGGTGATGATTACGGTTCTGTCATGCTGCCTAATAAATATGTACCAGAAGGTACGAACGTAGGCGATCATATTGACGTATTTCTTTACTTTGATTCAGAAAGTCAGCTAGCTGCGACCATTGATAAACCCATTGCTCAGGTTGGCGAGTGGGGCCTAATGCAAGTCGAAGGTGTCAGTAGCACTGGTGCTTTCGTAAATTGGGGCATCAAAGAAAAAGATCTTCTTATCCCGTTTAGTGAGCAACGTGCGCGCTTTACCGCTGGTCAAAACATTCTGGTTTACGTGTACACAGATAAAGCATCTGGTCGTATTGTCGGTACAACTAAGTTCAATAAGTGGCTGGATAAAACGCCAGCAAACTATGAAGTGAACGAAGAAGTTAACCTAATCATCGCAGAACGCAGCCAACTTGGTTATAAAGCGATTGTGAACGGCGAGCATTGGGGAATGATCTTCCCATCGGATGTGTTTGGTAAGTTATTTATTGGTAAAAAGCTGAAAGGCTACATTAAGCAAATTCGCGAAGACGGCAAAATCGACCTTGCGCTACAAAAAGTAGGCGTGGCGAAAATGGATGATCTTTCGAGTAAAATCCTAGAGCTTTTAGAGAAGAAGGGCGGTTTTCTACCTCTAAACGATAAATCTACGCCAGATGCGATTTTTGCAGCTTTCCGTACAAGTAAAGGCACGTTCAAAAAAACCATCGGCGGTTTGTACAAGCAAGGTAAGCTCGTGATTGAGAAAGACGGTATTCGTCTCGCTGAATAGAGCTTTAAGTTGCTGGTGGCGGAGATTCATCAAGTTCAAACTCGATTTGGACGAAATTAGCAGTCAAAAAAATGGCCCAAACTCGTCCTTATTTTGGGCCTAGGGGAAACGGCTCCTTTCATAGAGCCTGCGCTAAACTTTTGACCAACACATATTGTTGGTGAACATAGAGAGAAATGCCGTTTCAAAGCGATGCTTTGATATCTTCAGTTTAGTACAGGGGACTCGAATCGCTAGTGAACCCAGTTCCAATCATGCTTTAGAACCAAAAAGCCATCGTAAATACGATGGCTTTTCATTTATTTATAGCATTTCACTTTGCTATTAAAATAAGTTCTTATCTCGCACTAATTCTCGTGGAAGGCCGTTTTTAATGCGGTTACTTACCCATTTACCAAGGCCAATGATCGCGCCTTCGTACTTCACTAATACTTCGCCTTTGCCGGTTTTCATCTCAGCTGGAATGTTTTGAGGGCGAACGTCTCGGCCCATATACCATTCACGAGCTTCGTCGATCGTAAGCTCAATCGCATTTTTCTCTAAACCTGTCGCCAGCGCCGTTGCTACTTGATGTTGCCAACGGTAGCCATTCTTATGCGCTTCGGCAATCTTGATACCCATGCGAGAGAAACGCAGTTCGCCAATCATCGGCTCTAGTGCGTCTGGGAAAAGCCACACATCTTTATCACGAATCCAAACCGTGCTGTCTTCAGGTAACTTGATTTCCATTGCGCTTTGAAGCTGGTTAGCGATATCAGTGGATTCTTTGTTAGACGCTTTAACAAATGGGAATTTACCCATGCGTTTTTTGACTTTTGGTGCTTCTACGGCAGCAAGCTTACGTATACGTGCAACAAAGAAACCCTCACAGTCATACACTTGAGGGAAGATGTGCAAGAAGCCTTCTTCAGTCAACGCCGCCTCGGCATTATGAAACAGATCTTTTAAGCTCTCGAATTCAACCGCGTCACCAAATGTTTCTTTAAGATGGTGGCAAACTTGTTGGTTTTCTTCCGTGCTCAACGTGCAGGTTGAATAAACCATCACGCCGCCAGGTTTAAGAGCGTGGAACGCACTTTCGATCAAATCTTTTTGAGTGTCTGCAATTTCAATGACTGATGCTTGCGTCCAGTTCTTCATTGCGTCTTCATCTTTACGCACTGTGCCTTCACCGGAACATGGTGCGTCTAACAGAACGGCATCAAATTGTTCTGGTAGCCAGCCACCAAACACACGACCGTCGAAGTTGCTTAGTGCTGCGTTACGCACACCACAACGTTCGATGTTTGCGTGTAGCACTTTTACACGACTTGCCGCGTATTCATTCGCGACCAAAACGCCTTCATTGTTCATTAAGGCAGCTATTTGAGTTGTTTTAGAGCCCGGAGCCGCAGCGGTATCGAGCACTGCGTCATACGATTCGTCATTCATGAATAAGGCGGATACCGGCATCATTGAGCTGGCTTCTTGAATATAAAACAACCCAGACATGTGTTCTGCGGTATTGCCTAATGGTACGAGCGATTCATCTGCTTCGATCCAAAACCCAGTCTCACACCAGGGTACAGGAGATAACTTCCAACCTTTTGCCTTTGCTCGCTCTAAAAACGCTTCTACGCTGACTTTCAACGTATTAACGCGAATACTCTTGCGCAACGGCTTTTGGCACGACGCTACGAAGTCATCCATGTTGAGGTGAGCAGGAAGAATAGTTTTGATTTTTTCCAGAAATGCTTCTGGGATGTAAACATTAGGATGCAAAGTGGAATCTCGATTGCAGAATTTGCTTCAAATGATATACGAAACTGGGTTAGAAACGAATAGCCACAAAGGCTACGGTAATAAAAAAGAGCAGCGATTGCTGCTCTTTAGTCTATCTTGGTTATCTATGAATCATGGTTTGGGGATTGCTGTGCGCCATTCCAACCAACTCTCTTCAGCTTGAGGGTACAAGTAGAAAGAGTGACCTTTTTTTGCTGCTGGTGGAATTTGAGATTGCTCTGGTGTTGAGAAAGCGATACCACCACGTACAAGGCTATCAATTGTACCTGCTTTAATGTTTGCTCCACCTAAACCAATCGAAACATCAACGCCAGACACGTTCCAGAATACACTGTTCTGACGAACTAGGTAGGCATATTCTGGCTGAATTTCAATCTGGGTAATCACACGATCAGCGAATTCTCCTAAATGCACATCCGTTACCTGACCAACTTCCATTTGACGGTATAGGATAGGGGTGCCAATCTGCACTGAGCCACGCTGTTCACTTTGTAAGGTAAAACGCATCCCTTGTGAGCGCGCATTACCTTTCTCTAGATCAAATTTGAATGCTGCTGCACCTTGGCCCGGTTCCACGCTAATGGATTTAGACACTAATGCGCCTAGGTTTTTAACGCCGCCTAAGCCAATTTCTGGCTCAGTCAACCAAAAATGTGACCCGGTAACGGCAATGTCTTCCACATATTCAGGTAAAATACGGGCAGTCACTTCAACCATTTCTCGGCGGAAGTTAGGGACCACTAAAGTGACTTCACCGACTTTGACACCTTGGTATTTGATTGGCATCCCTTTGCTTACTTCCTGAGAACCGTCTGTTTCCAAAGCGATGACACGTCCAAACTTACGCGCTTGCTTTTGATCTTGATAGAGCTTCCAGCGTTGGCCAATTTTGTTCTCAATACCTGGAATTGAATCGAACGCGATACCGCCTTTAATTAAGGATTTAAGCGGGTGTGCCTTAACGGTGATTCCAGCAAGTGAAGCGTCGACCTCAACGCCTGAGCGATTCCAAAATACGGTTTGAGCCGTAATCAGATGTGCGTAGCGGTTTTCAATCGTGGCTTTTACGATAACGCCACCATCGACTAAATTGAAATCAGACACGCTGCCCACGGGCAGATTTCGGTAGAGCAGAGGACTGCCTTTCGAAATCGGAGGCAACTCAGAAGCAAATAAGTTAAGCGTTTTCGAACCACTCTGGTTGTATTGCGCTAATTCAGCTAAAGATTCACTTTGGAATAGCTGGTACTCTTTTTGAATCTTTTCCGCGCCTTGGCTAACAAAGCTGATTGAACCTGCTAACAGTTGTTTGGCCGGTGGGACCGTCACACTGAGGCCCGATTCGGTGAGCTCGGCCGATGCACTGCCTGTTACATAGAAGCGGTTGTTGGATTTGATGAGGTGTTTGTATTCTTGATCAATCAACACATCCATGAAAACTTCATGATTCGCTTGCTGAGCTTTCTCTTCATCGAGTAGTCCTACTTTAATGATTGAACCCACAACAATGCCTTTGTAGAGGACGTTTGCACCGCTATCTAAGCCGAATGAGTTATCCGAAACAAGGCGAATCGCTATCGATTTCTCCTGCTGCTGATTAAAGACGTTTTTACGAATAGCAGTAAACTGACGTGCACGTTCACCTTCACCTGGAACGATGGTTAAGAAATTGCCACGAACAAGGTTAGCGATATTTTCGACACCAGAAAGTGATACTTTTGCTTCTTCAAGAACAAAACGTGTACCAGAGGTAAGCATGTCACTGAATGCGGGTTGGATTGCAGCAGAAGCAAGAATGACCTCACGACCTTCAGATAGGTTTAAATCCGTGACTTGGCCGACTTCAATCCCACGATACATGATCGGAGCACCTTCAGCGCTGATTTTGTTGTCATCTGGAAGGGCAATTTTGATTGCGATACCACGGCCTGCGGTTTTAAGGTCTTTATATAAACGAAATTCTTTATAATCTTCGACTGGCTCACCATCGTCTGGTGAGTCGACCGCGATCGCACCACCAAGTAGGGCGCTCATGCTTTCTAGGCGGACATCAACGCCTTCAAAACCGATGCTTGCACCAATACCACTCACATTCCAAAAACGACTGCGGTTGTTGATGATGTGTCGGTATTGATCCTGAATGTTGGCTTGGATCGTAATGGATTTCGCATCTTCGTTTAATTGGTAGCTGTAAACTTCACCAATAGGGATTTTTTTATAAACAATCTGAGAACCAATGGAAACGCCGCCTAAGTCACGACTTTTTAGTTTGATATTGAGCCCTTGAGTGACGCGAAGATCAGTCGGTGCGGAGTCAAGTGCGTGGAACGACGTTTCAAACTCTTTACTGTCACCCGGTTGGATAGAAATGTAGTTACCGGAGACAAGAGCATCTAACCCAGATACACCAGTTAAACTTGCGGTCGGTTTAACGAGCCAAAAGCGTGTTTTCTCATTAAGCAATTTGGTTGCTTCTGGGTAAATGTCTGCATCGACATAAATGCTGCCTAAATCCTCAGACAAGTTGATGTCGCGTACCATACCCACTTCCAAGCCTTGATAGCGAATCGTCGTACGGCCAGCAATTAAACCGGCTGCATCAGAGAAGTGGATTTGTACCCGCTGTCCAGCGTCATGAATGGACTTAACGACTAGCCAACCGGCTAAAATCATCGTCAAGATCGGCAGGAGCCAAAGGGGAGAAATGCCTTTACTCCTCTTTATCTCTGGCTCGTATGACGTTTGAGAACTGTTCTGATCACTCATTAATTGACTCTTTTTCTGATTGTTTTGGGGCTTGGTCCCAGATAAGCCTTGGATCAATGCTCTCCGCGGCGAGCATTGTAAGAACGACAACTACACCAAACGCTACCGCACCGTAGCCTGGTGTGAAATCGAGAATTTGTCCACGATCGACCAATGTCATCATGATAGAGATAACAAACAAATCCATCACGGACCATTTACCGATCCACTTTACTGCAAAGTAAACCATCATTCGCTGTCTTCGAAACACCGAACGTTTAAATTTTATACATAGCAAGATGTAGGTGAGACCAAGGATTTTTGCCACAGGTACGACAATACTGGCAACAAAAATGATCACTGCGATACCGTACATCCCATTTTTGACTAAACCAGCAACGCCCGAAAATATCGTATCTTCTAAACGTTTGCCGTTCGTAAGCAAGATAGAGATAGGGATTAGGTTCGCCGGAAAAATAGCAATGGTTGCTGCGATTAGGTAAGCCCAAGTTTTTTGGATTGAATTTGGCTTATGATGGTAAAGCGCATGATTACAACGGCGGCATTTATCACCTTCTGGTTGAGAAAGGTGACACTCGTGACAATGTACGTCCTTGTGTTCAAAGTCATAGCTCGTCTCAGACTGCCATGACTCCCAGTAGCGACGGACGCTAATACGAGAAATCAACAAAACAGTGAAGATTTGCAGTAGTACGAGGCCGATCAATCCTGGTCCGACGAAAATGTCAGAGTAGTCCTGAAGCTTGAAACAGGAAATTGCGATACTGACCAAAAATACATCCAGCATGACCCAATGTTTAAGGTGTTGGATTAGCCACAGTGAAACCCTAAGTCCTTTAAACCAACGCTTGTGTAATGACCAATGTGCGGTTACGACAGAGCTGCATACGATGAGTGGGGCGAGGGAGCTGCAAAACAGAATTAAGATAGAAAGAAGGACAAAGCCTTCTTGAAACAGCGTAATCATCCCAGAAGGCAGTGTTGCCGGTATCATTACACCGAACAGACGAATGCTGATGAAATTAAAAAAATGTGAAGGGATGAACAGGAGAATGCAGGTAACCGCGATAGCAAGGTTACCAGACAAGCTTGGACTGCCACCTCGATACAACTCAGTACCGCAGCGTGGGCAGTGCGCATTTCTTCGATTAGGTAAATCGACAATATCGACAGGTAACTCGCAACCTTGGCATAAGCGAACATTATTGGGTTGCGACGCATGTTTAGATAGAGAGGTCACAACGACCTCTCCACTAAGAATGGTTTAAGCGTGGGACTGAATGCCCCCGTATAGGGTTTGATATAAGCCTTCTTGCTCAACAAGCTCACCATGGGTTCCTGTTTGCGTCACTCTTCCGTCCTCAAGCACATAAATCAAATCAGCTTGCTTAACGGCAGATAAGCGGTGCGCGACGATTAGTGTCGTTCTACCACGTAAGAATTCAGTTAACGCCTTATGAAGAGCCGCTTCAGTTGCGGTATCCAATGCAGACGTTGCTTCATCTAGGATAACAAATTGTGGATTACTCAACACCATTCGTGCAATAGCTAAACGTTGACGTTGGCCCCCAGATAGGCGAATACCATTGCGTCCGATTTGCGTATCCAAACCGTGGTTTAGTTGAGAAATTACATCTTGCAACTGCGCAACTTCTAGTGCGCGCCACAATGACATTTCGTCAAAATCCCCACCGAGGGTCAGATTATGCCTCAACGAGTCATTAAATAGTATAGGTTGTTGTAAAACCACGGCAATTTTGTCGCGTATCACTTCAAAGCTAATGTCGTCTGTCAGTTCATCATTAAAACGGATTGAACCTGCGGTCTGTCTGTATACGCCAATCAACAGCTGAATCAGCGTCGATTTACCACCACCACTTGCACCGACCAAGGCTACTTTCTTACCAGCTGGGATGTGTAACGAAAGATCATCCAACACTTTGTTTTCATTATTGTATGAAAAATCAACATGTTCGATTTTTACATCAACTTCTTTATTTTCTTTGAAAGGATTTACCTTAGAGACAGGTCTATGTTCTTCTTCCAATTCCAATAGGTCGTTAATGCGTTTTAGTGCGGCTTTTGCGCTGTACCAAGAGAATTGGATACCCAGTAGTTCCTGGACAGGAGAAAGCATAAACCAAAGGTAACCGAATACTGCGAAGATTTGACCAATGGTGAGATCACTGAACATCACCATTAACATCGCAACAGCACGAAACAGTTCAAAGCCAATTAAAAATAAGAGGAAAGAAACTCGACCCGCGGCTTCGGATTGCCATGCATACTTGTCCGCATCAATACGAACTTGGTCAGCGTTGTTCTTCAATTGCTGTAGAAATTCGCGTTCTTTGTTTGCTGCGCGTAATTGATAGATACCATCTAGCGTTTCGACTAATCGATTCTGGAAGATTTCGAATGAATGGTTTTCCTTACGTTTTAGGTGTTTAACCATGCTCCCCAGTTTGCGAGAGAAGTAGATAACGATAGGGTTAACCAAAAGAATAAAGAGGCCGAGACGCCAGTCGAGCCATAGAAGGACAATGGCGGTACCAATCACCGTTAGAAAACTGATAACAAATTTAGCTAACGTAGAACCAATGAATTTATCAATGGTCTCAATGTCGGTGATAAGGTGAGCATTGATGCCACCGCTGCCTTTTGTCTCGTATTGTCGAATACTGATGCGACCGAGTTTGTCGATCATTTTACTTCGCATTTCAAACGTGATGGTTTTGGAGACTAAAGTAAATTGTCGGCTCTGAAGAATATTGAACGCTTGGCTGCCTGCCCGCATGAGCACAACCAAAAAGAGAGTAAAGAAAATATATCCCGTAGGTGTATGCCACGCTTCAGGTAAGACTGCATTCATTGCCGCAAGGCCTGATGCCGGTTTGTCCAATAAGACTTCATCCACCATTAAAGGCATAAGAAGAGGGATTGGAACACTAATCAAGGTTGCAAGAACAGCAATCAAGTTCGCCACAATCAACTTGGACTTGTGCTTTTTGACTTGTGTTATCAACCAAGAACGGCTAATAGTGTCGTTTTTCGGATTCATTGTAATTGAGAATAAGTCCTATTAAAAAGTAGGGCTGCATTGTAGCGCCATACTGTAAGAATGGAAGCCTAAATAAAAAGTAGGAAGTTAATATGAACATAGAACAATACCAAAGACTTACCAAACAGGCCGTAGCGCTGATCGAATCAGAAAAAGACTACATCGCGAACCTTGCCAACATCAGCTCACTACTAGTTATGGAGCTTGACGAGCTCAACTGGGCGGGTTTCTACCTTAAAAAAGGAAATGAACTGGTACTTGGGCCATTTCAAGGCAAACCTGCTTGCGTTCGTATCCCAATGGGGCGTGGTGTTTGTGGTACAGCTGCTCAAACTAATACCGTACAAAGAGTATACGACGTTCATGAGTTTGAAGGTCACATTGCCTGTGATGCTGCGAGTAATTCGGAAATTGTTATTCCTTTTACTATCAATGGAGAAGTGGCTGGCGTATTGGATATTGATAGCCCAAATATCGGCCGATTCGATGAAACAGACGAAGAAGGACTCACTCATTTTATGTCAGAAGTAGAAAAGCTGCTTAATTCGCACGCTAACGACGCATAAATTCGTCCTCTAGTGTGGTTTTTCCTTGGCATGTCACTATAATACGAGAATATTTTTTCTTAATGCTTCGCGGAAATCCGCTCAAACCAGGAACCCTCATGACTGAAAAGTTAAAAAACAGCAAAGAAGTTATCGCATACATTGCTGAATGTTTCCCTAAGTGCTTTACTTTAGAAGGTGAAGCAAAGCCTCTGAAAATTGGTATTTTTCAAGATCTTGCGGAACGTCTAAATGAAGACGAAAAAGTAAGCAAAACTCAGCTTCGTGCAGCGTTAAGACAGTACACTTCATCATGGCGTTACCTACACGGTGTAAAACCAGGTGCAGTACGTGTTGATCTAGATGGCAACCAATGTGGTGAGCTAGAGGAAGAACACGTAGAACACGCAAAAGCAACACTAGCTGAAAGCAAAGCGAAAGTTCAGGCTCGTCGTAAAGAACAAGCACAAAAAGCTCGTGAAGAGGGTAAGGCGAAAGCGAAACCTGCGGCTAAAAAGCCACAACAGCCTCGTCGTACTAACAAACCAAAAGTACAAAAAGAAAGTAAGCCTGTTGAAACACGCGCGCTAAATGCTGATGAAATCACAATCGGCAACGCAGTAAACGTGAACATGGGTAAAGGAAACATGGCAGCGACCATTGTTGAAGTCAATAAGGAAGATGTACGTGTTCAACTTGCTAACGGCCTGCAAATGGTTGTGAAAGCGGAGCACTTGCGCGCATAAGGGAGATACTCCTACGCATGAATTGCCGTTCAAAAGTGACACTGATTGCTGCTAGCTTCTGGCTAGCAGCATCAGCTCAGGCTCTCGAAGCCAAACTAAACAAAGATGACTTGCCGGTTCTTGCTCCTGAAGTTCAGCATGAAACAGCCAGCAAACGAGTAACTTCTCGATTTACCCGCTCTCATTATAAGCACTTCAATCTGAATGATGATTTCTCTAAAGCGATCTTTGAACGCTACGTAGAAATGCTTGATTACAATAGAAATATTTTTACTCAAGCAGACATCGATTCTTTTAAAGATTGGTCGATCAGTCTTGATGATCAGTTAAAAGCTGGTAACAACAAGATCGCATTTGATGTTTATAACCTATCGATGCAAAAACGTTTCGAACGTTTTGCCTATGCGTTGACTCTGCTTGATAAAGAAATCAAATTCAATACCGAAGACTTTATTGAACTGGATCGTTCTGAAGCCGCTTGGCCAAAAGACGAAGCTGAGTTAAATGAACTTTGGCGTAAGCGCGTTAAGTATGACGCTCTAAACCTAAAACTGACCGGTAAAGACTGGCCAGAAATTAAAGAGGTTTTAGAGAAGCGTTACAACAACGCAATGAAACGTATCACGCAGACCCGTAACGAAGATGCTTTCCAGCTTTACATGAATGCATTCGCTCGAGAAGTCGACCCGCATACTAGTTACTTATCACCTCGTAATGCTGAACAATTCCAATCTGAGATGAATCTCTCTCTTGAAGGTATTGGCGCAGTGCTTCAAATGACGGATGACTACACAGTGATTCGTTCACTTGTCGCAGGCGGTCCAGCATCCAAAAGTAAGCAGTTAGGTGAGGGTGATCGCATCATCGGTGTTGGACAAGATGGTGAAGATGTTGTTGACGTAATTGGTTGGCGTTTAGATGATGTTGTTCAGTTAATTAAAGGCCCTAAAGGGACTAAAGTTAACCTAGAAATCTTGCCTGATGGTAAAGAAGCCAAGAGTTACGTTGTCACTATTGTGCGCGACAAAGTTCGTTTAGAAGATAGGGCAGTCAAATCTGAAGTTATTGAGAAAGACGGTAAGAAAATTGGTGTGCTTGAAGTACCAAGTTTCTATGTTGGTCTCTCGAAAGACACAGATAAACTGATTTCTGAACTCAAAACGAAAAACGTTGATGGCATTATCGTCGATTTGCGTAACAACGGCGGCGGTGCACTAACCGAAGCTACGGCACTGACAGGTTTATTCATCAAAGAAGGTCCTGTTGTTCAAGTCCGTGATAGCTATGGTCGCATCAAAGTTAACGCAGATACTGATGGTCAAGTAAGTTACGATGGCCCGCTGACGGTATTGATCAACCGTTACAGTGCTTCAGCTTCTGAGATCTTTGCTGCAGCACTGCAAGATTACAATCGTGCAGTGATTTTGGGTGAAAACTCATTTGGTAAAGGGACCGTTCAACAACATCGTTCATTGAACCATATCTATGATCTTTTCGACAAAGAGCTTGGCTATGTTCAATACACGATTCAAAAGTTCTACCGTATTGATGGCGGAAGTACTCAGAATCGTGGTGTAGCACCAGATATTGCGTACCCAACCCCAGTGGAACCAAGTGAAACCGGTGAAAGTGTCGAAGATAATGCACTACCTTGGGACAGCATTGATAAAGCGAAATATCAGACATTCGCAAGCAATGACACTTTGGTTACTAAGCTAACAGAGCTTCACAACAAACGTATCGCTGATGAAATGGAGTTCCGTTTTATCAATGAAGATATCGACAAGTATCGTAAAGAGAAGGATGATAACTTATTGTCTCTTAACGAAAAAGTTCGTGAAGAAGAATCAGATGAAGCGGAAGCGTTACGTTTGAAGCGCATCAACGAACGCCAAGTTGCAATGGGCAAAAAACCATTTAAAACTTTGGACGATGTGCCGAAAGACTACGAAGCGCCAGACGTATATCTGGACGAATCTGTAGCAGTCATGGTTGATATGCTAAAAGGCTAAAAATTTAGTCATAACAACTAGCAATTCTGCTAATTAAGAGCAAGTCATAGTGACTTGCTCTTTTTTTATGTGCTTTTTACTAGGGTAACTAACTGCAAATGAGTTAATTCTGCGCTTAATTTGCTTGAATAATTTACGTGATGTAGATCAAATATTTCGCGAAAGTGAGATCTAAAGCCTAAGCTAAAAGAAAACGATAAGGATACCGTTATGAAATGGTGCATTATTTTACTTAGCTTTTGCTGCTTTAGTGTTTCTAGCGCCGAAAGCAACAAGGAAGACGAACTTAGCCACTTTGACACTCCCTTTCTCATCGGGGATTGGTATTTAATGAATCCCAACCCGGAGGATTCAGCAGAGAATTTCCGAGCAATAAAATTAACGCTTGGTTCTAACTATACCTTCTCTATCGATATCCAGAAGAAAGACTACTCAATTGACCATTGGGAAGGGCTTTACAATGCTAATGAAGACACCATCGTACTAGGACTAAATACCGATGAGCCTCAAATTTATGCTTATCAGAACAACCACAATACGTTAGACCTCAATGGAGTGACCTTTACTAAGGGGTTGTCTAATACTTTAGCAGGCATTTGGTCGAGTTCTCATGTCGCTGGCGATGGCATGTTGGCCAACAACATCAATCAAATGGATCTCATACTCCAGCCTGATTTTGTATTTATGTTTCGCGTTGCCAATGAATCAGGAGAGGAGTCAGTAAAGCAGGGCGTCTTTTATACAGAGGGTGAACATCTGGTTCTTTTGTATGAAAACGGCGAGCATGGAACACGCTACAAACTGAACCAAAACGAGCTCACTATCGAAGATTCTAGTGGGGAGATGTACGCGGTACTCAATCGAGTTACACCCTAAATGATTCATTCCAATTATTTCACTCTGGTTTATTAATAGTGAAATATTCTGATGTTGATTAAATGTTAAACAGAAAGCGGAGCTAAGCCACTAAAAGCTCCGTTTTTTTATAGAAAGACTTGTATTCTGATACCACAACCCCTACAAATAGCTTATATCGTGATACCAGCGTGAGGTGTTTGAGCCTCCGGTCCTGGTATTTTTGTGGTTCTATATACAAGGATTTTTGGATATGTCTCAAGCTCCCCAAGCAAAATATCGCAAAGACTATCAAGCGCCTTCGCATACTATTACTGATATCGATTTAACGTTTGATCTTTACGACAACGACACTATCGTGACTGCAGTATCAAAAGTAGTTCAAAAGGGCGAATCAACAACTTTAGAATTAGATGGTGAAGGGCTAGAGCTTCGCTCCGTAAAAGTAAATGGTGAAGATTGGGCTCATCATGAAGTAAAAGAAGCCTCTTTAGTTATTACCGATTTGCCTGCGGAATTTGATTTAGAAATCATTACTAAGATCGACCCGGAAGCAAACACTGCACTTGAAGGTCTATACAAATCAGGTGGGGCATTCTGTACGCAATGTGAAGCCGAAGGTTTCCGCCGCATTACTTACTATCTCGACCGTCCAGATGTTCTCGCTAAATACACAACAAAAGTGATTGCAGACAAAGCTGTTTATCCGTTCTTACTCAGCAATGGTAACCGCGTTGCAGAAGGCGAAGCAGAAAGCGGTCGTCATTGGGTTCAATGGCAAGACCCACATCCAAAGCCTGCTTATTTGTTTGCGTTAGTTGCCGGTGATTTTGATGTACTACGTGATAAATACACAACCACATCAGGTCGTGAAGTAGACCTAGAAATCTTTGTCGACAAAGGCAACCTCGATCGCGCGGGTCATGCGATGACTTCGCTGATCAACTCAATGAAGTGGGACGAAGAGCGCTTTGGTCTTGAGTACGATCTAGATATCTACATGATCGTGGCGGTTGATTTCTTCAACATGGGTGCGATGGAGAACAAAGGTCTGAACATCTTCAACTCGAAGTTTGTTCTTGCGAATGAAAAAACCGCGACTGACCGCGAATACCTTGGCATTGAAGCGGTAATCGGTCACGAATACTTCCATAACTGGACAGGTAACCGCGTGACTTGTCGTGATTGGTTCCAGCTTAGCTTGAAAGAAGGTCTAACGGTATTTCGCGATCAAGAGTTCTCATCCGATCTTGGTTCACGTGCAGTAAACCGCATCGACAACGTTCGTATTATCCGCGGTCCTCAGTTTGCGGAAGATTCAAGCCCAATGTCACACCCAATTCGTCCAGATAAAGTTATTGAAATGAATAACTTCTACACGCTAACCGTGTACGAAAAGGGCAGCGAAGTGATCCGCATGTATCACACACTACTTGGCGAAGAAGGTTTCCAAAAAGGCATGAAACTGTACTTCGAGCGTCATGATGGTACTGCAGCAACGTGTGAAGATTTCGTTTCTGCAATGGAAGATGCAACGGGCGTTGACCTTAAGCAATTCCGCTTATGGTACAGTCAATCTGGTACGCCAACACTTAGTGTAAACAGTGAGTACAATGCGGAAGCAAAAACTTATGCACTAACGGTTGAGCAATTTACTGAAGCAACGCACGACCAAGCAGAAAAACAAGCGCTACATATTCCATTCGATATTGAGCTATACGCACAAAACGGTGACGTGATTCCACTGGTTATCAACGGTGAATCGGTACACAACGTTCTGGACGTGAAGCAAGACAAGCAGACTTTCGTATTCGAAAACGTCGCAGAACAACCAGTGCCATCATTGCTTCGTGAGTTCTCTGCACCGGTTAAATTGGAATACGATTACAGCGATGATGAACTGATCTTCTTGATGAAGCACGCAACGAACGATTTTGCTCGTTGGGATGCAAGCCAAATGCTGCTAGCGAAATACATTCGTCAAAACGTAACTAACGTTCAAGCGGGTGGTGAGGTTAAGTTGTCTGAAGACTTAATCGATGCATTCCGTGGCGTGTTACTTGATGCGAATCTTGAGCCAGCGTTTATCGCACAAGTACTGTCTTTACCTTCAATTAACGAAATCACCGGTTGGTACAAGCAGATCGATATTGATGCGGTAGATACGGTACTGAATAATATTACAGTGTCACTTTCTAAAGAGTTAGAAGATGAACTGAGTGCAACTTACCACGCCTTGAACCAAGCAGAGTACAGCATCGATCACGACGCTATTGGTAAACGAGCTTTGCGTAACCAATGTCTGCAGTTCCTAGCTCACACTGAAAAGGGTAACGAACTAGCGAAAGCGCAGTACGAGTTATCAAACAACATGACAGACACGATTGCGGCGATGAGTGCAGCGAACAATGCGCAACTTGCATGTCGTGAAGCGCTAATGGCGGATTACAGCGACAAGTGGAAGCACGATGGTCTGGTTATGGACAAGTGGTTTGTTCTTCAGGGCAGCAACCCGGTTGAAAACGCACTTGAGAAAGTGAAAGAAACCATGGGCCATGAAGCGTTTAGCTTGAAGAATCCGAACCGTACGCGCAGCCTGATTGGTTCGTTCTTGAACGCAAACCCTGTGCGCTTCCATGACAAATCTGGTTCTGGTTACCAGTTTGCTGGTGAGATCCTCCGTCAGTTGAACGATACCAACCCACAAGTGGCGTCTCGTATGATCGATCCTCTATTGAAGCTCCGTAAATACGATGAAGGTCGCCAAGCGCTTATCCGTGCAGAGCTTGAAAAGCTTAAAGCAATGGATAATCTAGCGAACGACTTATTCGAAAAAGTGACTAAAGCACTAGACGAATAATCGACAAAAGAATAGGGTGGTCGTTACGGTCACCCTAGTTTTTTGTTCTGACAATAATCCATTCTCATGAACCAGTATTACTTCTCTCTCAACATCTCTTATCAAACATTTCTTTCACACTATTCCGGTGCCGCAAGTTCAGTACAAGTCATTACTGACAATGGTTTGAGAGTGCAACTAGATGCATCAAAATTTCGACCATTTCTTAGTCAATTAGGCGTTAGAGGTCGTTTTAGACTCACAACTGACCAAAATAATAAGTTTCTAAAGTTAGAAACTCTGTGATGCCTGATATTCCTAGTGAGTTAAACAGGAATCTTAGTCACATAATCAAACATTTCACCTCTTACCACTGCGAATTTTTGTTAAACATTTGTAATTATGCTTTTACAATAAGTGCATGCATTACCTATGCTTAGTTTCGGGGTCAAACCCCAAACTAAGTCCCCCTACAAAACAACAATTCTAATGTGGAGTGTGAATATGACCGCGCGTGAAAATGTAGTGCCGGTTCTGCTTGAAAAGGTATACCAACTAATTCAAGACAAACTCGAGCTTTCTCACCAACCGCTTGTAACTAAACTTGCTCAACACTTATTTAGTAACATTGCTGATGATGACTTGATTCAGCGAAACGAATCCGACCTTTATGGTGCCGTGGTTAGTCTGTGGCATCACGTCAATGAAAAGAAACCAGAAGACATCTCTGTAAGGGTATTTAACCCAGCAGTCAGCCGCCAAGGTTGGCAATCGACTCACACTATTGTTGAAATTGTTGTTCCAGATAGCCCATTTTTGGTGGATTCCATCAAGATGGCGCTAACGCGACTCGATCTTGTCTCTCACTTAATGCTTAACAACCCAACGCAACTAGAACGCGATAAGAAAGGGCAAGTGACAGACATTAATGGTGAAGGCGGCGTCCTTCAATCGCTATTTCATATCGAAGTTGATCGCTTAACCAGCAAAGATGAAATGCAAGCGTTAAAAAATGAGCTGATCACTATCTTGTCTGACACGCGTTTAGTCGTTGATGACTGGAAGCAAATGGTTGAAAAACTTAAGATCGTGACTAACGACCTTGAGAAGAATAAAGATCGGGTTTCAATGAAAACGGATCGTTTAGATGAAACGATCGAATACCTACGTTGGCTAGGGGATCATAACTTCACCTTCATGGGGTATAAGGAATATGATCTTGTTAGTGTCAATGGTGATACTGAGCTTCAGCCGGTGAAAGAGAAAGGCCTTGGTATGTTTGCTGATGACGGTCGTGTTCGCAGCATCAAACTTTCTGAACTGTCAGACTCTGCGCGCCTTGAAGCGAAAAAACCTTACGCGCTGATCATTACTAAAGGTAACCAAGCGTCTCGAATTCACCGTCCAGCATACACTGACTACATTGGTGTTAAAAAATTCGATGAAAACGGCAAAGTAGTCGGTGAGCATCGTTTTACTGGTCTTTACACTTCTGCGGTATACAACCAAGCCGTACAAAGCATTCCGCTGATCCGAGAGAAAGTGGATCGTATTCTGGAAGCAAGCGGCTACCGCAGTGGTTCATATTCGTACAAGGCCCTGCACAATATTCTGGAAAACTACCCTCGTGATGAACTGCTTCAAGCTCGCGAAGAAGAGCTACTGGAAGTAGGGATGGGTGTCGTGCAGATGCAAGACCGTGACTTACTGCGTCTGTTTGTTCGCAAAGACCCGTTTGGTCGTTTCTTTAGTTGTATGGTCTATGTGACAAAAGATCGTTACAACACCGAACTTCGTCGCCAAACTCAACGCATTCTTAAGCAGTACTTTGGTTGTGAGCAAGAGGTTGAGTTTACTACCTTCTTCTCTGAGAGTCCGTTGGCAAGAACCCATTACATCGTTCGTGTAGACAACAACAACATTGATGTAGACGTGAAAAAGATTGAGCAGAATTTAATGGAAGTATCGACTTCATGGGATGACCGCCTAAAAGAATCCATCATTGCTAACTTCGGTGAGAGTAAAGGTCTTCCTCTTTCAAAAGAATACATGAGCGCGTTCCCTCGTTCATACAAAGAAGACATGATGCCTGGTTCTGCGGTTGCAGACATCGAACGTCTAGAAGTGTTAAGCGATGACAACAAACTTGGCATGCTGTTCTATCGTCCGCAAGAAGAAGCGGCTGAATCGAAAGCAGTTCGCTTGAAGCTATACCACCGCGACGAGCCAATTCACCTATCCGATGTGATGCCAATGTTGGAAAACCTGGGCTTACGCGTAATCGGCGAATCACCATATGAGATCGAAACCAACAACGGCCAAACGTTCTGGATCCTTGATTTCTCAATGCTGCATAAGAGCGACAAGACCGTTGATCTTCGTGAAGCTCGCGATCGTTTCCAGCAAGCATTCGCAGCGATTTGGGCAGGTAACTTAGAAAGTGATGGTTTCAACCGCTTGTTGCTAGGCGCTTCACTGTCTGGTCGTGAAATTTCTATTCTTCGTGCATACGCTCGCTATATGCGCCAAGTTGGCTTCCCATTCAGTCAACAATATATTGAAGATACCCTTAGCCATTATCCAGATTTGGCAACAGGTCTGGTGAATCTATTTTCTAAGCGATTCGATCCAAAACACAAGGGCAGTGAGAAAGGTCAGAACGATCTTATCAAGAAAATAACCGAGCAATTGGATCGTGTTGAAAGCCTAGATGATGATCGTATTATCCGTCGCTACATGGAAATGATCACCGCTACGCTGCGTACTAACTACTACCAGTTGGACGAAAATAAGCAGCCGAAACCTTGGTTATCATTGAAGATGAAACCAAGCGAAATCCCAGACATTCCTCAGCCAGTCCCTGCGTTTGAAATCTTCGTATACGCACCGGATATCGAGGGTGTACACCTACGTGGCGGTAAAGTCGCGCGTGGTGGTCTGCGTTGGTCGGACCGTCAAGAGGACTTCCGTACTGAGATTCTTGGTCTGGTTAAAGCACAGCAAGTTAAGAACACGGTTATTGTCCCTGTGGGAGCAAAAGGTGGCTTCGTATGTAAACGTCAGCCAACTTTAACTAACCGTGATGACATCTTCGCTGAAGGTCAACGTTGTTACAAACGTTTCATTCGTGCATTACTCGATGTTTCCGATAACATCATCGAAGGCGAAGTTATTCCGCCGAAGAGTGTAGTGCGTCACGATGAAGACGACCCATACTTAGTTGTTGCAGCCGATAAAGGTACAGCGACGTTCTCTGATTTGGCGAACTCTGTATCGGACGAGTACAACTTCTGGCTAGGTGATGCGTTTGCGTCAGGTGGATCTAACGGCTACGACCACAAAGCAATGGGTATCACTGCGAAAGGTGGTTGGGAATCGGTGAAACGCCACTTCCGAGAAATGGGCATCAACTGTCAAACCACTGACTTCACTGCTATTGGTGTTGGTGATATGGCGGGTGACGTATTTGGTAACGGTATGCTGCTATCTAAGCATATTCGTCTGCAAGCTGCGTTTAACCATATGCACATCTTCATTGATCCAAATCCGGATTCAGCCACCAGCTGGGTAGAGCGTGATCGCTTATTCAACCTCCCTCGATCAAGCTGGGAAGACTACAACGCGGAGTTGATCTCGAAGGGCGGTGGTATTTTCTCTCGTCGCTCTAAATCGATCCAATTAACACCAGAGATCCAAAAGATGTTGGGCACTAAGAAAGCATCTTTGCCGCCAAACGATCTGATTAAGATGATCCTACAAATGAAAGTGGATCTACTTTGGAATGGTGGTATCGGTACTTACGTTAAAGCATCTAGCGAAACGCATACCGATGTTGGTGACCGTGCAAACGACGTTCTCCGTATCGACGGACGTGACTTGAAAGCGAAAGTGGTTGGTGAAGGCGGTAACTTAGGTATGACTCAGCTTGGTCGTATTGAGTACGCAACCACAGGTGGACGCGTAAATACCGACTTTGTGGATAACGTTGGTGGTGTAGATTGTTCGGACAACGAAGTGAACATTAAGATCTTCTTGAACGGTCTAGTATCAAATGGCGATCTAACGGTTAAACAACGCAACCTGATTCTTGAATCAATGGAAGACGAAGTCGGCGAAATTGTTTTGGACGATGCTTACCGTCAATCTGAGTCGATTTCAGTGACCGAACAGCAAGGCGTTGGCATTGTTAAAGAGCAAATCCGCTTTATCCATACGATGGAGAAAGCAGGGTACTTGGATCGTGCGCTTGAATACATTCCTGACGACGAAACACTGATTGAACGCGAAAAACAAGGTCTTGGTCTGACGCGTCCCGAGCTTTCAGTGTTGGTTGCTTACGGCAAAATGGTTCTAAAAGAGCAACTCGTTGCTGACGAGATTGCAAATGATGAATTCCATGGAAAACAATTAGTTGCTTACTTCCCAAGTGAGTTACGCCGTAACTACAAAGATCAAATGGTGAACCACCCGCTGCGTGCAGAAATCATCGCGACGGCGTTAGCCAACCAAATGGTTAATGAAATGGGCTGTAATTTCGTGACTCGTCTTCAAGAAGAAACGGGCGCGAGTGTGGTTGATATCGCAAACGCTTACAGTGCAACCCGTGAAATCTTCGAACTGGAAGATATCCTTAAGCAAACCCGTGCACTAGATAACGTTGCAACAGCAGAAGCACAGTACGAAATCATGTTCTACGTACGCCGTGCACTGCGTCGTATCTCTCGCTGGTTACTACGTAATCGTAGCAGTAAGAGCACAGTGACTGAGTTGGTTGCTTTGTATAAAGACGATGTTCACACCATCACTGAAACACTAGACACCATGCTAGTTGAGTCTGAAGTAGAAGAGCACAACGAACTTGCGATGAAGTGGATTGAACGCGGAGTAGAAGAGAAGCTAGCACACCATGTCGCTCGTCTATCAAGCTTACAATCAGCTCTGGATATTTCAACAGTAGCAAGTGAAACGGGTAAAACAGTGGAGCAAGCTTCGAAGCTGTACTTCAACTTGGGTGACCGTTTATCACTTCACTGGTTCTTGAAGCAAATCAATAGCCAAGCCGTTGATAATAATTGGCAGGCATTGGCGCGAGCGGCATTCCGTGAAGATCTAGACTGGCAACAACGTCAGTTGACGGCTCAAGTGTTGACTTGTGGTTGTTCAAGCGAAGATCTTGATGTGATTCAAGCGTTAGAGGATTGGATGTCAACGAATGAGCTGTCTTTACATCGTTGGGAGAGTATTCTAAACGAATTTAAAGTCGGTTCAGTTCATGAGTTTGCGAAGTTCTCAGTAGCACTTCGAGAGTTAGTTTTGCTTAACCTAAATTGTTCCTCGAACGAATAGGGTAAGTTGACTCAGATAAAGGCCTCGCAAATGCGGGGCTTTTTAATGCTTAAAGCAATCAAAACTATAAATTTCAGTGACAATGTAACGTATTGTTTAAGTTTTTATGGCGTAAAATCGTTTGCTTTCAACGAAAAAGCTATCAGTTTTGTATAGGTAATAGAGCGATAATAGACTGTTTTTATAAGAAAAATTAAAATAAGAAGTGCAATTTTGCTGAATTCGTTCATTTTCATTGAATTGAGACGAAAAACAGTAAATAATATTGTCCCGTTTACACGGGGCTTTTTTCTTTCGGAGGCACAATGCTTTACCGTCTAGCCAGAACTGGCTTTTTTCAACTTGATGCCGAAAAGGCACATGATCTTGCAATCAAAAATTTCCAACGCTTCAACGGCACTCCTCTCGATCTTTTCTATCGTCAACAATTACCAAACCGTCCAGTAGAATGCATGGGACTTACATTCCGTAACCCAGTTGGTCTTGCTGCTGGCTTGGATAAAAACGGCGAATGTATCGAAGCATTTGACGCTATGGGCTTTGGTTTTGTCGAAGTGGGTACTGTTACACCTCGTCCACAACCAGGTAACGACAAGCCACGTTTGTTTCGCCTAGTTGAAGCAGAAGGTATCATTAACCGTATGGGTTTTAACAACTTAGGTGTGGATCATCTGGTTGAGAATGTGAAAAAGGCAAAATACAACTGCGTTCTTGGTATCAACATTGGTAAGAATAAAGACACACCAATTGAGAACGGAGCAGAGGACTACCTGATTTGTATGGAAAAAGTGTACGAGTACGCCGGTTACATCGCGGTGAACATCTCGTCACCAAATACACCAGGACTTCGTTCGCTTCAGTACGGTGAAGCACTAGACGAATTACTGTCTGAACTTAAAGAAAAACAGTCAGAACTTGCAGAAAAGCATGGCAAGTACGTACCACTTGCACTGAAAATTGCACCAGATTTGAGCGATGACGAAATCAGCCAGATTTGTGAGTCTCTGATTAAGAACAGTATTGACGGCGTTATAGCAACAAACACAACGCTGGATCGCACAGTTGTTGAAGGCATGAAACATGCGAACGAAGCGGGTGGCCTAAGCGGACGTCCGGTTCAATCACGTTCAACAGAAGTTGTGCGCAAACTTCATGAAGAGCTTGGCGACAAACTTCCGATCATCGGTGTGGGCGGTGTTGACTCATACGTTGCCGCAAAAGAGAAAATGATGGCAGGTGCGCAACTTGTTCAAGTTTACACAGGTTTTATCTACCACGGGCCTGGTCTCGTACGCGATATTGTTAAAAATCTATAAGATCAATCGCTAAATCGTTGAGAAATCGGCGCTTGTTACTAAAAAAAGAGGAATTCGTTTCCTCTTTTTTTTTTGTCCGTTCGTTTGTAAAATTTAAAAATCATGAGTAGGTAATTAAGCGTCTTACCTCTTATTGCTGTTTAATTAGTCACAAGAGAACGGAATAATGCTTAAACCCAGCGACAAATGGAATTGGTATTTTGACGAGCACAAAGCTTGCTTAATGCTGGATTTAGGGGAGGAAATGATTTTCCAAACCAATCTATGCCGTAAGCTGTTGGTCAATTGCGCCTTCTCAGAAAATGAATTCACAGTTGATGATGCGAGCGCGTTTCAAACATACAACGAGCGAATTCGCTGTCTCAACATCAACGAATACCGCCAAGCAGAGCTAACACTTTATTGTGTGGCTGCCAAACGCTTCCATAAACCTGTACAGCCTAAGAGCTGGTTCTTCGACGCCCAATGCGATGGGCATGAGCCAGAAGAAGGGGATATGGTGTTCCTGACAAACCGTTATTCAGAAGGCGTATTCATCGTCCTAGAACCAGGCGATTCATCAAGCCTTTGTGCCTATGTCGGCCAAGACGAATTTCTACTCGACGGCAACAAAACACTCCAGTTTGGACAACCGATTAAAGTTATGCATGATCGCATGGTATGCGCCAATCACTTATTCATGATGGCACCAATGGCGATGGTGGGGTAGTTTCCTTTTTGATTTTCTTTGTATTTCGTTCCTTTGTTTGCATTAATCGACCAGTTTAGGTCGATTTTTTTTGCCTTAAATTCTCTGATTTCTTCCACCAGTACCGCCTCACATTTTCATTAGGTGAGTGATATTTCGCATCTCATTTATGAAGCGGCTCACTTTTCTTCCACTTTTTTCATTTTAGCGTTTCCTTAACTTAGGCAACTAAGCGCCTAATAATCCACCTTTTGTTCCCCTATAAGGGCATTTTGTAAGTAACTTACACGTCAAATTAGCCCTTGGTATAGACCAAATATGCGATAAATAAGTATTCACTTCTGCTGTGGAGCTTGTTTTCAAAAGAAAATAGAAAAGAGACGTATTCTTTCGTATGGCGGCTTTTGTTTTGACTTTCTACAGGTGAGATTGGCGACTGTTTGCGCTAACAAAGCGAAAAAGCCTTTAAAAACGAGGCATTGATCGTAAAGTTAGGTATAATCAAAACCATTTTTTATCGATGAAAGAACACTATGAATCAATATCTCGCGGTAACTTCAAACGGCATGGAAAACTTGCTGGTTGAAGAACTGACTAAACTAGGCATTGAAAACGCCAAACCAGTACAAGCAGGCGTTAAATTTAAGGCAACGAATGAGCAGATTTATCGTTGTTGTTTGTGGAGCCGCTTGGCATCTCGATTTGTACGTGTTCTGTCGGAATTCACCTGTAATGACGATATGGACCTATACCTATCGACGTCGGCCATAAACTGGGTAAACCAATTCCACAGCTCGAAGCGTTTTGTTGTAGATTTCAACGGTACTAACCGAGAAATCCGCAACAGCCAGTATGGTGCAATGAAAGTAAAAGATGGCATCGTAGACTGCTTCGAGAAAAAAGGGCTCCCTCGTCCTAACATCAGTAAAGAGAACCCAGATATCCGTGTTCACGTCCGTCTACATAAAGACAAAGCGATTCTTGGTGTCGATATGGTGGGTAGTGGTCTTCATCAACGTGGTTACCGTCCAGAATCTGGCCGAGCTCCACTTCGTGAAACGCTAGCCGCAGCTATTATCATGCGCTGCGGTTGGGACACTCACCAACCGCTTTTGGATCCTATGTGTGGCTCTGGTACTTTATTGATTGAAGCAGCAATGATGGCTGCTAACATGGCACCAGGTGTTAAACGTAAACAGTGGGGCTTTGAAGCGTTAGAAGACTTCGAACCTGAGCTTTGGGCAGAGATTAAATCTGAAGCTAATGTGCAAGCTCGTCGTGGCGTCAAAAAAGTTGACGCTAAGTTTTTCGGCTTCGATAACGACCCAAGAGTTCTGAAAGTAGCGCAAGACAACGCTCGCAGAGCTGGTGTGGAAGAGTTGATTGAATTCGCTCAGGGTGATGCTGCAACTCTTACCCGTCCGGCCGGTTTCGAAGCGGGCGTTATTGTGTCTAACCCTCCTTACGGTGAGCGCCTTGGAACAGAGCCAGGCTTGATTGCGTTGTACACGGCATTTGGTGGCCAATTAAAAGCAGAATTTGGCGGTTGTAACGCGTCTATCTTCTCTAGTTCAGACGAACTATTAAGCTGTCTTCGCATGCGTGCTGATAAACAGTTTAAACTGAATAACGGTGCGTTACCGTGTCACCAGAAAAACTACAGCATCGCAGAGCGTAGCGCTGATGAAGTGAAGGGAGCAAACGGTACCACAGTTCAAATCGCACCTGACTTCTCAAACCGTTTGAAGAAAAATATCGGTAAGATTGGTAAGTGGGCTCGTAAAGATAAGTTAGACTGTTACCGTATCTATGACGCAGACCTTCCTGAATACAACGTAGCAATCGACGTTTACGGCGACCAAATTGTGATTCAGGAATACGCAGCTCCGAAGAATATCCCAGAAGAGAAAGCGAAACGCCGTTTGACCGATATCATCCGTGCCACAATTCAGGTGACAGGTGTTGAAGCGAACAAAGTTGTTCTTAAAGTTCGTGAAAAGCAAAAAGGTCGTAGCCAGTACCAAAAATTAGGTCAGGAGTCCGAGACTCTTGAAGTGAACGAGTACGGCGTGAAGTTGATCGTAAACCTTCACGACTATCTAGACACAGGTCTGTTCTTGGATCATAAAATCACTCGTCGTCGCTTGGGTGAAATGGCTCAGGGTAAAGACTTCCTTAACTTGTTTGCTTATACAGGTAGCGCAACCGTGCACGCAGCAATGGGTGGCGCACGTTCGACAACCACGGTAGATATGTCGAATACTTACCTGAACTGGGCAAAAGACAACATGCAATTAAATGGTCGTGTTGGTCGTCAACACCGTTTTGAACAAGCAGATTGTTTGCAATGGTTAGAGAATGCGAAAGGTGAGTATGATTTGATTTTTATTGATCCACCGACATTCTCCAACTCTAAGCGTATGGAAACTTCATTTGATGTGCAGCGTGATCACATTAAGCTGATGACCAATCTCAAGCGTTTGTTGCGTTCAGGTGGCACGATCGTTTTCTCAAACAATAAACGCCACTTTAAAATGGATGAAGCTGCGTTGGCAGAGTTAGGGCTAAAAGCGCAAAATATTTCTTCGCAAACATTGCCACTAGACTTCTCTCGCAATAAACATATTCACAACTGTTGGTTAGTGTCTCACGTAGAATAAACAAAGGATTAAAGATAAAGGGATGTTACAAGCGTTCACACTATACAGCACTGAAGGATGCCATCTCTGTGAGATGGCATATGACCTTATGGGTCAGGCTGGTCTCGCCGAACACACAAACATTGTCGATATTGCACTCGATGATGAACTCTTCTCGCGTTACGGCGTCACAATTCCTGTATTAAAATATCAAAATTCTGAGTTGAACTGGCCGTTTGACTTGGAACAACTCAAAAATTGGTTGGAAAATAATGGCATTACTTACCATTCATAATGCACAACTTGCATTTGGGGACCATCCACTGCTTGATAAAGCAGAATTTGCTCTACAAGAAAACGAACGGGTTTGTTTAGTAGGGCGAAATGGTGCTGGTAAATCAACTTTGATGAAAGTACTCGCCGGAGACATTTTGCTTGATGATGGCAAAATTCAAGTGACTCAAGATGTGGTGGTTTCGCGTTTAGAACAGGATCCACCTCGCAACCAAGAGGGCACAGTTTACGAATTCGTGTCTGGCGGGTTGGCAGAAGTTGGCGATTTACTCAAGATCTACCATGATCTTCTTGATCTTGTCACGCATGACCCGAGCGAAAAGAACATTAATCGTCTTGCAAAAGTGCAAGAGCAACTCGACCACTTGAACGCTTGGCGTTTTGATGACCGCGTTAATAACGTTTTGGGCGCTCTCAAGCTTAGTCCCGAAACAAAATTGACGGATTTGTCCGGTGGTTGGCAACGTAAAGCAGCACTTGCGCGTGCGCTTGTATGCGATCCAGATGTATTGCTTTTGGACGAACCGACGAACCACCTTGATGTGACTACCATTGAGTGGTTAGAAGGTTTCCTGAAAGACTTTAAAGGTTCGATCATCTTTATTTCGCACGACCGTACGTTTATCAAGTCAATGGCAACACGTATTGTCGATCTCGACCGTGGTCAATTAGCATCATTCCCTGGAGATTACGAGAACTACCTTGTAGAGAAGGAAGAGATGCTTCGTGTTGAAGAAATGCAAAATGCAGAATTCGACAAAAAACTTGCTCAAGAAGAAGTGTGGATTCGACAGGGTATTAAAGCACGTCGAACTCGTAACGAAGGCCGTGTAAGAGCGCTAAAAAAATTACGTGAAGAGCGCAGTGACCGCCGTGAAGTTCAGGGTAAGGTAAACTTAAACATCGACGATGCCTCTCGCTCAGGCAAGATTGTCTTTGAAGCAGAGAATGTCTCTTTTGCTTTTGACGGTAAAAATATCGTTGATAACTTCAGCTTCAACATCATGCGCGGCGATCGCATTGCACTAATTGGTCCTAACGGCTGCGGTAAAAGTACCGTACTCAAGCTGCTATTAGGTCAGTTAGAAACTCAAGGCGGCCGTTTGCATTGCGGTACAAAACTCGAAGTGGCTTACTTCGACCAGTACCGAGAAATTCTCGATCCTGAAAAGACGGTTATCGATAACTTAGCAGATGGCAAACAAGAAGTGATGGTTGGTGGTCGCCAGCGTCACGCATTGAGTTATTTACAGGATTTCTTGTTTGCTCCGAAGCGTGCGAGAACACCAGTTAAAGCACTTTCAGGTGGTGAAAAGAACCGTTTGTTACTTGCTCGTATATTGTTGAAACCAAACAACTTACTTATTCTTGATGAACCAACCAACGATTTGGATATCGAAACGTTGGAACTTTTAGAAGAAATGCTTGCCAATTATCAGGGTACGTTACTCTTAGTGAGTCACGATCGTGAGTTCGTTGATAACACAGTAACGACCAGTTGGATTTTTGAAGGTAACGGCGTAATCGAAGAGTTTGTTGGTGGTTATCACGATGCAAGACAGCAACGTGAACAAGCTCTTGCTTCGCGCAGCTCGGTTGAAAAAGCAGCGAAGAAAGAGAAAGTGGTTGAGGAAACTCCCAAAACTACGCAACCTAAGAACAATTCGAAGAAGTTATCGTATAAGCTGCAAAGAGAATTAGAAGCTCTTCCAGCTAAACTAGAACAATTAGAGTCGGATATTGAGGCACTACAAGAACAGGTGAATGACCCTGCGTTTTTCGCTAAATCTGTAGAAGAAACTCAACCGGTATTGGAACAGCTCGCTGCTGTAGAGCAGGAGTTGGAAATCGCATTCGAGAGATGGGAAGAACTCGAAGCAATGCAACAGGACAGTTAAGAATTCGATGAATTGTAGTAACAAATTCAAATTGACCGCCGTCGCGATGATGGTTGGCACGGCAATGAATGCGAATGCAGCATTGTATCAAGTGGTTGAGGTGGATCCCGGAGTAAACGGGGACAATATTGATTACTCAACAGCTTATGGTGTTGCGATCCAACAGGGAGATGTAGAAAACCCTGGTACAGATGCCCCGTATGCCTTAGGTTGTTTCAACGATTCAGCAGGGTGTACGCCAGAACAATTCAAGCTTGCTCTCGAGACTCGTACAACACCGTTATCTGCAAGTGAAGCCGTTGATGGTGTTAGCTACCGAGAGGAAGTGCCTTTTGCGATGGACTCAGGCTTTTATTACATCCAAGAATATGACGACTTCGAACGTTATTGTTACAACGAACGTCGCTATTCTACATGTGAGTCGTGGGCTTATGTTCATTGGCAACCGTGGGGTGAAGAGTTAAGCAAAGACTTTACAACAAACTCTTTTGCATTCGTCGAAGGCAATGAAAGCGCTTACGAAAACAAATACAACAATGTCATTAACAGCCTTACCGAAGAAGGAGAGGCTGTTGGGAACCAAAGTATTGTGAGTTCCTCTGATTCTTCTGAATTGGAAACTCGAAACACAGTAGTAGCTCCTGTTCTTCCAACAATTGTCCCAAGCGATGAAGATGCAACTGTCGTCGCTAGCCGTGCATGGCGTACTGATGGCAAGTTTACGGTAGGTAGTATCTCAGAAAAAGCCTCAAACGATAATGGGACCCACCACACATCAAAAGCAGCGATTTGGGATCAAACTGGAGCCGTCAGTCAGGTTGAATGGCCAAGCGGAACTGCGAAAGATGGTGAGCGTTTAGCGCAAGGTAGCATGCGCGGTATCGCTGAAAGTGGAAACACGGTATATGGCGTTGGTTACAACACTTACAAAGATGACAACTACATGAATGCGACTGTTTTTGTTGGTACATTGCCGACAGCAGGTTCTATCGCAGGCGTTACTTGGGAAAATAAACAAGTTAGTGGTGCACAGCAACGTATAGATGGTGATACAGTTCATTCAAACTCTCGCTTGACTGACGTTAATAACAACTTTGTCGCCATTGGTGAAGCAAAACGTTCCGGTGGTTATTTAATGCCAACAGGCTCTGCTCCTAATCGATTGTTTATCGTTGATAACGTGAGTGCTGAGTCTGTTAGTGCGTTTTATCCAACAACAGGGATTTTCTTCAGTGGCGCCGGTGGTCACATGGGTGGTATTAACGCTTACAATGAAATTGTGGGTCAGTTAGATGCAGAGACCACTCGTGAAGATGATGGTAAACCTCGCCGTAAACGTGGTTTCATTTATCCGTATACCCAAGATGGACAGTCGACTAGTGAACGTTCTACAACATTATTTGATGGTAAACCATGGTTCTTAGATAACTTAACAAATGGTGGTGATCACTCTGATGAGAACAATGCATTCCGTATTATTAATGCTACGGACATCAACGATGCAGGCGTAATTTCCGGTACAGCGATGATGTGTAGTGGTGGCTATAAAACGACCTCGCATAACTCGTCATGTGATGGTGAAGAGAAGATCGTTGCAGTTAAGCTAGTCCCAATTGCTGGGGCAACGGCTGCTGATATTGAAACGCGTAGCGTTGAAGAAGATTCGGCAGAACGACAAGGTGCGAGCCTAGGTTGGTTGGCTTTGACTATGCTAGGTTTGTTCAGGTTCCGTAGAAAATAGTCAGTATTTTTTAAATCAAGCAGAGGCTCACAGAAATGAGCCTCTGTTTTTTTATGCCTTGAGAAAATCCTCAAATTGATCGATTCTTATAAGTGGAGTCATAAAAGCTCCATCAAAGTTTCACAATATCAGCTGTACGTTAGTAAATGGACCTGTATGAGGAATTAACTATGAAGAGACAAAAGCGTGATCGCCTAGAACGAGCTCAATCTCAAGGCTATAAAGCTGGGTTGAATGGGAGGTCTCAAGAGGCTTGTCCGTATCAACAAATTGATGCTCGGTCATATTGGTTAGGTGGTTGGCGTGATGCCAGAGATGAAAAACAATCTGGTCTCTACAAATAACTCTCCACATACAAACAGAAGGATTTGAAAAGGCTCTCTAAGAGCCTTTTCTACATTTGTCGCGAGGATGAATTACAAAATGAAAAAGGCCCCAAAAAGGCTGTCTCTTATACACAAATCCCCAAGCTTGTAGCTTGGGGATTTTTTTTGAACTCTTTCACGTGTGTGTGATCTGATCACTTAGTAATCCTTACTGAAACACTAAGATGACACATTCAGACGCTAAACTTTGGGCACAAGAACAATTTGGACAAGCACAACTTAAAGACCCTCGAAGAACACAACGCCTTATCAGTTTAGCGACTTCCATTGCTAATCAACCAGGAGTTTCCGTGGCTAAACTTCCTTTTTCTCCCGCTGATATGGAAGGTGCATATCGCTTTATCCGCAATGAAAACATTGATGCAAAAGACATCGCTGAAGCAGGTTTTCAATCAACTGTATCTCGAGCTAACGAGCATGAGGAGTTACTCGCGATTGAAGATACAACAACGCTTAGTTTCCCGCATCGAAGTATAAAAGAGGAGCTCGGGCACACGAATCAAGGTGACAGAACCCGAGCGCTCCACGTACATTCAACTCTACTTTTCGCTCCACAAAGTCAGACCATTGTTGGGCTTATAGAGCAACAACGATGGAGCCGAGATATTACTAAGCGTGGGCAAAAGCACCAACACGCGACTCGTCCTTATAAGGAGAAAGAGAGTTACAAATGGGAGCAAGCTTCTCGCCGTGTCGTTGAACGCCTAGGGGATAAAATGTTAGATGTTATCTCGGTCTGTGACCGAGAAGCAGACCTATTCGAATACTTGACTTATAAACGTCAACATCAGCAGCGCTTTGTCGTTCGCTCAATGCAAAGTCGCTGCCTAGAAGCTCATCATCAAAAGCTTTACGACTATGCGCAAGCGTTACCAAGCGTCGAGACAAAAGAGCTTACCATCCCCCAAAAAGGAGGGAGAAAAGCGAGAGATGTAAAGCTTGATGTTAAATATGGTCAGGTGACATTAAAGGCTCCAGCAAACAAAAAAGAGCACGCAGGCATACCTGTTTATTATGTTGGTTGCCTTGAGCAAGGGACATCAAAAGACAAGTTAGCATGGCACCTCTTGACGTCGGAGCCAATAAACAACGTTGAAGACGCTATGAGAATTATCGGTTATTACGAGCGCCGATGGCTGATTGAAGATTTCCATAAAGTCTGGAAAAGTGAAGGGACAGATGTGGAGTCACTCAGGCTACAAAGTAAAGATAACTTAGAGAGATTAAGTGTCATCTATGCCTTTGTTGCTACGCGTTTATTGGCGTTACGCTTCATTAAAGAAGTTGATGAGCTAACGAAAGAAAGTTGTGAAAAGGTATTGGGCCAAAAAGCTTGGAAGCTACTGTGGTTGAAACTAGAAAGTAAGACGTTACCTAAAGAAGTGCCCGATATGAGCTGGGCGTACAAAAATCTCGCTAAATTAGGCGGTTGGAAAGATACCAAGAGGACGGGTAGAGCTTCAATAAAGGTGCTTTGGGAAGGATGGTTTAAACTACAAACCATCCTTGAAGGCTACGAACTCGCAATGTCTCTTGATCACTAGACTTGTGATCAAGAGACAGCCAAAAAGGAGCCTTAAGAATATTCTGTAAGCAGGAGATTAAAAGCTAGAGGTATCTTGGAATAAACCAACTTTCAAATCTTTCGCAACGTAGATCTCTTTACCATCAACACATACACGACCATCAGCTAAGCCCATTACAAGCTTGCGGTTAACAACGCGTTTCATGTGGATTTCGTACGTTACTTTTTTCGCTGTTGGTAGAATTTGGCCAGTAAATTTAACTTCGCCGACACCTAAAGCACGACCTTTACCTTTGCCGCCAACCCAACCTAGGAAGAAACCAACCAGTTGCCACATTGCATCTAGACCAAGACAGCCTGGCATTACTGGGTCACCAGGGAAGTGGCAATCAAAGAACCAAAGATCGGGAGTAATGTCCAATTCTGCTAGGATCAAACCTTTACCAAAATCGCCCTCAGTTTCAGACATTTTGGTGATACGGTCCATCATTAGCATGTTCGGCGCAGGAAGCTGCGGATAACCAGGACCAAACAGCTCACCTTGGCTAGAAGCTAAAAGGTCATCACGGTTATAAGAATCACGTTTATTTTGCATTATCAATTACTCCAATTTTTGATAGCTGCATCTTAGTGAACACGTGTACGCTAAACAACTCCGATCAGTACTAGACAAACCAGTTTTTGATGCGCTCCACAATTCCTAAAGTATGCTCATGCCTTTCAAAGTTTTCAATACGTTCGGCGATTTTGCCAATGATGCTATCTTCCTCACCTCGGAACGGTTTCGACATCAGGATTGGAATGGCTTCATCGACAGTAGAAACCGACCAAATATGGAACTGACCATTTTTGATGCTTTCTATTACATCCTTATGTAATGCGAGGTGCTTGAGGTTAGACTTAGGTAAAATCACGCCTTGCTCACCCGTAAAGCCTTGGTGCTTACATACTTGGTAGAAACCTTCGATCTTCTCATTCAAGCCACCTACGGCTTGAACACGACCAAACTGGTCTACAGCGCCCGTGACGGCGATCTGCTGATTAACAGGTGACTCGGATAAGGCACTCACTAAACAACAAAGCTCAGCTAACGATGCGCTATCGCCATCAACTTCGCTGTAGGATTGCTCAAAAACAATCGAGGCAGAGTAAGGAAGAGGCTCATCAAGGTTCAAGCCAGAGCTTAAGAACGCTTGCATGATCATCATGCCTTTGGCGTGCAGGTTTCCGCCTAATTCAGCTTTACGCTCTACGTCTGAGATATCACCGTCACCGAAATGGATAACACAAGAAATACGCGCAGGCTCACCATAAGAAACCGGATGTCCCGCCATATCAATCACAGTAAGCCCGTTGATCTGACCAACTTGCCCACCAGTGGTTTCGATGATCACTTGACCATCAAGAATGTCATCCACGGCTCGCTGTGGTAGGTAAGATTCACGGTAGTATTTGTCATCAATTGCAGCATCGAGCGCCGTAAAATCAATAACATCGCTTTCCATGTACTGGCTGGCTAAACCAATCAATTGGTTGTGCCAAAGCACGCCAAGGGGAAGATAATGCTGATCTTCGGTATAACGCATACCAGCAAGCATCAATCGTTTGAAAGCGGAACAGTCTAAAGTAGGGTGTTGGTATTTCTGACATATCCAGTTAACCAAACCAAAGTACAAAGTAAGATTTTGTTCAGAAAGGTGGATATCTTCTTCTACTTCTGTGTACATGGTTAAGCCAGTAGAGAAATCATCATCCACATATTCGATTTCTGCTAATTGAGTTCGGTCACCCGTAATGATCAACTTAACGTCATACCGCTGGGCGACAAGAGGAGAAGAGGCAATACGATTCGGGGTCAAATTAATAGGAGCAAAGACCTCACCTTGTATCGCAGCTTTAATGTTTGGCCATCGAGCAGCATTTGCCAAAATGAGGTTAGCAGGGATTATTAAATAGCCACCATGAGCCTTTGACAGTGAGCCATAATCGAACGTTGATTGTCCTTCACTGTTGACACTGTAACGGTCGAATAGTTCTTTGGCATCCAAAGATTCTATAGAGACAACTGGCAATGATGCGACATCTGTTACAGCTTCACGAATGAACTCGCGGTAAATAGCATTATCTGCACAGTTTACTAGCAGAATTCTTGTTAAGCCGTTAACACGAGCAAATCTACTTAGCGTCGCGGTTAGGCGAGGTTGAAGATCTGTGAACGTTTTTTTTGGGAGAGATGGTGCTGTTTCCAATAGTGCTTCATATGGCTCAAATGAAGGGGTTACGTCTTGCCAGTCAAGTTGGTTCATTAATAATCATCTTAATTCAATCTTGGAGTCATTATAACGAAACGTCCAATAACTCCCTAGCGAGAATTTGAGCAATCTAAAAATACTGAAGATTCATATGATTAAACCTTCGACAAATGAGTGATCAACATCGATACTTTATTGAGTTTTAATTGCTGTATAACAACATCTGGGTTACGCTGTCACCAGGTGTGTTTTAAGGGTCGAAAGGATGAAATATCAGCAGCTTGAAAATCTAGAGTGTGGTTGGAAATGGAAGTATCTGATCAAAAAATGGAAAGATGGTGAAGCGATTACAAGGTATATTGATACCAGTGAAGCAGATGCTGCCGTTGTAGAGCTACGAAAGTTGGAACACGAACCAACTCTAGTTCTTGCTTGGATTGAAAATCACATGTCGAAAGAGTTAGAAAATAAACTCAAGCAAGCAATCCGTGCCAAGCGTAAACGCCATTTCAATGCTGAACAAGTTCATACCAAAAAGAAATCTATTGACCTTGACTATCGTGTTTGGGAAAAGCTATCAAATAGAGCAAATGAGTTAGGCTGTACACTGTCTGACGCTATCGAATATTTACTCTCAGAAGCTTCTCGTAGTGAGAAGGCGAGCCAAAAAGTAACCTCAATTAAAGAAGATTTAAACAAACTATTGTCTAGCTAAAGGAGTATCAAATGCTATATGTAATCTTGATCGCTGCTATTGTCATATTTTGGCTTATTGCTGTAGATAGACCTGTCTTAAGAATATCGTTTGAGAAAGGGCATATTACAAAAGTAAAAGGCCATCTTCCTCCTTCTTTTAAGCACAACTTGCAAGATATTGCTGAGCATGACCCCTTTGATGGCGAGATGAAAGTTTATAATCAGCGCACAGGAATGCGTTTGACCTTTTCAAAACAAGTTCCGAAGAAAGTTCAACAGCGAATTCGCAATGTTTTTCCTCACCAAGGACTCAAGAGCCACAAGGGGAAAAAACGCGCGTAAGCGATATATCAATTACTTACCGGCATTAAACGGGACGCATTTTACGCGTTCCGTTTTTATTTATACTTACTCTAAAGATAAGCTGAAGGCTGTTTAAATGGATGTTAAAGAGACTCCAATGCGTTGCACTGTCACTTTTATGTTGTTATTTATGTTTAGTCATCCTTTGACTGCAGATGATTCTGACAATAACCCTCTAGCCAAGAAACTCAAAACGAAACTACAAACTAAAGTCGACAACAAGTTTGACCGTTACCAAGGTTATTGCGATGTCATGATTGAAATGGAGCACAAAGGAAAAAAGGCGGCAGTCAAAAGAGTTCGCGGTAGTGGAGATAAATCTGTCTGTCGATCTTAAAAGTTGGGAAAACTTATCGATATGCCTATCCAGAAAAGTACATCAGACTCCACATAACAACAGGAAACTGAATAGATTCCTAACATTTAAGTAATCAATTATTATTTGTAGTTGGAATAAACCTCACAGATTGTTTACTGCAACATTGTTTGTAGATAGAATTCGAGCAACGAAAAGAATACTGCTAGGAATATCAGTTTGTTGCTCACTCAAAAAAACTATACGCAAGAAGCAATGGATATCGCAGCTAACGTCTCTAAAGACGTAGAACTTAGGCATGCAAAATGGCTTGTCAGCATTAACCACCACGTCGATCAGTCACAAGTTCTGGCAACACTTAGTCTTAGTTGCGAATGTTACTAGGATGAGACTAGAAGCTGCAGGAGTCGAGGACTCTGATTGCGGCATACTAATTGGGGCCTTAAGGGCTTTGGGCAACTTCCTCATCATCAATCACTTTACGTATGCATTCGAAGATGCACTGATTGAAGTGATGCTGCATTATCGAAATAGCAATCAAAACGAACTGTATTATGCGTGTGTTGATGTCAAACCAAACACGGTTTTTCTTTCCAATGTAATAAGTAAGTTTGAATCACACGTCACAAGAAACCTAGTACAACAATTAGATTGGCCGACAAATGTATCTCATATCAAAAAAGCACTTTTGGAAGACCTCGATCAAGTGCCAGTATTAAAACGAAGCACTTACGGAGCTGCGTTGGCGCAGGCTAGGGCGTATGCTATTTACGATGGACTGTCTAGAAGTGGTATCTTTAATGAAAAGCATAAATCGTTTTGGTTTGCTAATGTTCAAATCTCTAGAGAAGCGCTAATAAACATAAGGATGAACATGCCAGGCAAAATGACAAAAATACTTTAATAAATTACACTGTAACTTATTAAAACAAGAAAACGGCCTAACTTGGCCATTTTTTCGTTCTTGTATAACAAGAAATATTCGAGAATGAACTAAAGTATAGCTCCAACTAGCTAAGTGACGTCGTCAATTCTAAACAAAAGTGGTTCACAAAAAAGGACGTAGAAAAAGTATAGAAACTCCCAAATTTTTGAGTATCGATTAGCTAACTTAACCGGAATTGAAAGCGAACGAACAGAATTTGGAAAATTAATCGGGTCCACTTAAATGGATGAAGCCTTAGATATTGCTTAATTGATTCTGACTAAAAAGAGAAGCTTGAGCTGGTGAACACCACAATGGCACTAACAAACGTCATGGCTGGTCATATCAGTGCAGTATGGCAAATGTAGAAAGGTCATTTACGAAAGAACACATCTGAGATACTAAGATTTTAATAATAGGTTTTTCACGCTGATCGCAACGAGAATCCAGAGATTCGCGATATGTGGGAAAACATAGCAAAAAAGTTTAACGGGCTTGGATTACCAAGTATTTCAATGGCTTGTGGTGGCTTAGCTATGGTGATTTCGAGCCCATCAGAATCATTATTAAAGTGCGTATTATATGTGTTATGTTAAATCAAGTATCCGTGTACGCCAAATCTTCTCTAGTTTAGTCTCCTATCCCTCTCAGATTTCAAAATACAACGCTTCCTGTGAGTGCCATTAAACATAACCATGATTTACCATAAAATACTTAATATAGATCTTAATAATCTTACGATTGTTAAGATCTATATTAAGGCGCTACGCAGTTTCTACTAATGATTGGATCGCTTCGTAAACATCTTGCCTACGAACTGGTTTTGAAATGAATCCATCCATGCCGGCTTTCAAACACATACTTTTGTCACTCTCTAATGCGTGTGCCGTTAGTGCGATGATAGGAATTGAAATCCTTTTTTTCCTGATGAGTCTTGTCGCAGTTATCCCATCCATGACTGGCATCGAGACATCCATGAGTATCATATCGACAGCCTGAGAGTTTTGTTCTAGAAATTGAATTGCTTCGGATCCATTGTTAGCAATACAAACATTATGTCCTAGCTTATTTAAAATGAGCTTAATGACTAATTGATTTGATTCGGTATCTTCAACAATGAGTATGTTCAATACTTTCGATGGCCTGCTGGTTTCAATCTTTACTGGTCGTTTTTGGTTGTTACGTGTAAGGACAGGAATTGTTATACAAAAATGTGAACCTACATTCTCCTCACTATTGACGGTAATTGAACCTCGCATCATTTCTACTAGATGCTTAGTGATGGCAAGCCCTAAGCCAGTCCCACCAAAACGGCGTGTAATCGAACCGTCGCCTTGATGAAATGCAGTAAATAAATGATTGAGTTTGGTCCTAGGAATTCCAATTCCGGAGTCAGTAATTGAGATGTTGAGTTCACCATTTTTTTCTTCTACTGCAACACTGACTTCACCAAAGTCAGTGAACTTTATGGCGTTACCGATTAAGTTGAACAAAACTTGGGAGAGCCTTGTGGAATCTATCCAATATTGTTTACTTTTTTCTAATCCGAAGCTTAAATTAAAGTTCAAATTTTTACTGGTAGCTACTTGTTTTTGTTGGGAAATAACAAATGTTACAGCGTCACTCAAATCTACCCACTGTTCATTTAATTGAAAGCTGCCCGACTCTATCTTAGATAAATCAAGGATGTCACTGATGATCGCTAATAGTAGTTCTGCCGAGCATTCCATTTGATCAAGGACTTCGGACTGGTCATCGGTAAGCATGGATTGGCGCAGTATATCTAACATTCCCAATACCGAGTTTAACGGCGTTCGAATCTCATGACTCATCATGGCAAGAAATTCAGATTTCGATTGGTTTGCCTTTTCCGCTTCTTCTCTTGCTCTGGCGAGTTGAGATGTACGCACGTCAACGATACGTTGTAACTTCTCTTTGGTTTCAATATCTATAACAGCGCGTTCAATTAAGGGGCTAAAGCGTCTTAATGTCTCTTTGTTCTCGATGCTAAAATGCCCTTTTTGAGCACCGATCAATAAGATGATATTTTGGGTTACCTCGGTTCTAATCCCAGTTAAGACAACTGAATTAACATGGCTTTGTATGAAGCTGTTAAGGTTTTCAAACTCACGTAACCTTAGCGGCTCAAACAGTAAAATACATTCACCGTTTAAAGCTCGCTCGGAAACGCTACCCTGTAACCAATCTAAGTTATCGAACACACTATTTGTAGAGATTAAGGTTTTAAATGCGTCTCTAGTATGGTCTCGAGTGATCACGATGAAGTCATCAAAATTGATGTACTTTTTAAGTACGTTGTTAAGGCCGGAAAATATTTCGTGTCGATTTCGAGCCTCACTCATTGCAGAGATAGCAGATAGAATGGCTTTATTTTCATCTGCCAGAAGTTTTTCTCGTTGCCTTGCTTCTTTAAGTTCGACCAACGCTTCTTGCAACGCTTCTTGTTGATATATCTCTAAGTATTTATTTTTCATAAGGTTTATGGAAAATCGCTGATGATATCATCAAGTTTCCATGTCCATTTTCACCACCAATGAATCTTCCTTGCTCACCAAATGTGAATGGGCAAATAAAAGGCAGGTGTTCTAATTCTTGGTTAATTTGTTCGCAAACACTGTTTATATCTTGCTTTAAGTGCAACATAGGACCAGCACAAAAGATATTGATCACACCTATTTTTCGAGACTCTTCTAATTTTTGATTAAAAGCGGCATTCACAACCCTTGCAGCTCTTGCAATTAGATGCTCCCTACTCCCTTTCATTAGCGTTAATTGCTCGCCTTCTTCGATAGTTGTGAACAACTCGATGCCACCGTGTGAGGTCTCGCGAATGGGATGGGACAGCTTGTAATAAGGCCTTTCATATAAGTACCCGGCAACACGACCTAACGGGTAAGCACTGGCATTAGTAAACAGAAATTGTTCGTTATCTGGTTGATTATTTTGGTGGTTTGTCCATCTTCGATAAACATCTAGTGCTGGCTCACCGTCAATTTCTAATAAACATCGGTTATGGGTTTTCGTTGCAGTTCCCGTAACATCCGTTGGGGAATGCCCTGCACTAAACGCAATATCGACAGGTTGAGATGAATAAAATAGTGTTAAGCTAATGCCAGCTTTTTCACTTCCTTGCGTGGTTATAATAGACCAGTTCCCTTCTATGTTATTGTCGGCAGAAGAGCCGCCAATAATGGGGACCAAAGTACCAAACCGCTGATCGATCGCTTCAATTACAGCCTCTTCATTCCCTGGCGTGGCATGTAAAAGAATAAGGTTGGGTACCTCGCCGAGCCGGTTAGCATGAGATAAGGCCATGTTCAGCGCTTCATCCACATAAGTATCGACAGAATCACCACATTTCGAAATTCCAGTACCATAGGAATGTGGTCCCGAATCATAGATAGCCAGAACGGCGATGACTGGTCCACGATGGTAACCTTGGTTGGTCATAATTGCCTGACACGAGCTCGCACCGTGGAGAGACTGTTTAGGAAACAGCTCTCGAAACGCTGATTGAATAGCACGGAAGTCATACTCCTCTGTGTAATAGCAGATGAGGTGAGAGAGGTTCTCTTCAAAGAGTTCCGTGCGAAATTTCTTAATCGCTAAATATTCGTCTGTAATATGAGTAAATAATGATTGGCACTGCATACGAGTTTAATTATTGTGTGATCTTTAACCGTTATACCATTACGACAATATAGCGCTAGACAATAAAGTAATAATTGTATAAAGAAGCGTCATTATCTCGCGTCAGATCTGATTTATAAATGAACTTGGACAATGTTTTCGCTTATTTTGAAATTAATTACTCGAGTCTCAGAAATATCACTCCAATTGCTCTGGCGATATTTATCCGACAGATCTATAAACTCACCAGATTGATTTAGATCAATTTTTATACTGCCATTTTCTGTGCTTTCGATCGAAAAGCCATCAGAACCCTTGTTTATTGTGATTTTTTCTGTTCCGATTGTTACATCACATCGTTGTTTTTGTGAACAATCCACAACGCTACTCGTCTCATAAGTAAAGGTTCTCCAGAAAAATGCACCAATTAAAAGACTGAGCATGATTAAGATTTGTGCAAGTCTTGCCTTTGTTAACTTTTGTGCAGCCATAATTCCTAATATCCTTGTTACAAACTTCAAACTTTTTAAATAAAAAATGATTTCCAGAGGCCTAGTAAGGTTACTACTCTGTCATTGAATTGTTAATTCAAGTATAGTGACTCGCTGAAAATGCCACTTTTTATTAAAGTCAGCAATGGAAATAAAGTGATGATAACACTTAAATTCTAGAGTTTACTTGGGTGGTGTTACGACGCAAGTCGTGTTGGAAGTAAAGTGTAGTTAATTAGAAATTGGAAGCATGCAAATGAGCCAAGTAAAGCAGCTTGAACAAAACTACAACTATACAGTCGTTCGCCAATTTACCCTTGTGACCATTTTATGGGGCATAGTTGGTATGGCTGTTGGTGTTTTGATTGCCGCTCAATTAGTTTGGCCACAGCTAAACTTTGATACGCCGTGGTTGACGTACAGTCGTTTACGTCCACTGCATACTAATGCGGTAATTTTTGCGTTTGGTACCAGTGCTCTGTTCGCAACATCTTATTATGTTGTTCAGCGCACCTGTCAAACACGTCTTTTTGGTGGCCCACTCGTTGCCTTCACCTTTTGGGGATGGCAAGCAATTATCCTAGCCGCAGCAATCACCCTACCTTTAGGTTTTACCTCAGGTAAGGAGTACGCTGAGTTAGAATGGCCTATTGATATCGCAATCGCGATTGTATGGGTATCTTACGCGGTCGTGTTCTTTGGGACATTGGTCAAACGTAATACCTCTCACATCTATGTGGCTAACTGGTTCTTCGGTGCCTTTATCCTCACAGTAGCAGTACTTCACATCGTGAACAGTATGGCTATCCCAGTATCACTTGGTAAATCTTACTCGATTTACTCCGGTGCCGTGGATGCGATGGTTCAATGGTGGTATGGACACAATGCGGTAGGTTTCCTACTGACCGCTGGTTTCCTTGGTATGATGTACTACTTCGTCCCTAAACAAGCTGAACGTCCTGTTTACTCTTACCGTTTATCTATTGTTCACTTCTGGGCACTGATCTCCCTGTACATCTGGGCTGGTCCTCACCACCTGCATTACACAGCACTACCTGACTGGACTCAGTCTCTAGGTATGGTGATGTCTTTGGTTCTATTTGCTCCATCTTGGGGTGGTATGATCAATGGTATCATGACGCTGTCTGGCGCATGGCATAAGCTTCGCTATGACCCTATCCTACGTTTCCTAATCGTTTCATTGTCTTTCTACGGTATGTCTACCTTTGAAGGTCCAATGATGTCTATCAAGACTGTAAACGCACTATCGCACTACACCGACTGGACCATTGGTCACGTTCACTCTGGTGCTCTAGGTTGGGTTGCTATGGTTTCCATTGGTTCTGTATATCACCTTGTTCCTCGTCTATTTGGTCAAGAGCGCATGTACTCGGTTAGCCTAATCAATGTTCACTTCTGGTTGGCAACTATCGGTACGGTTCTTTACATCGTAGCAATGTGGATTTCTGGTGTGATGCAAGGCCTAATGTGGCGTGCAGTTAACTCTGACGGCACACTGACTTACAGCTTTGTAGAATCTGTAGAAGCATCTTACCCGTTCTACTTCGTACGTTTCTTAGGTGGTTTCATCTTCCTATTCGGTATGTTCTTAATGGCATACAACACGTACAAAACGGTAACGGCGCCTAAAGAAAGCTTAAAAGCTATCCCTCAACCGGCATAAGGAGATTAAAGAATGAGTAATAATTCGAATAATCGCCACGAAATCCTAGAACGTAATGTCGGTTTGTTGGCAATTTTCATCGTCTTTGCAATTAGTTGGGGTGCGCTCGTAGAAATCACTCCTCTAATTTTCCAGAAGCAAACGACGGAGCCTGTAGAAAACCTACGCGCTTACACTCCTCTGGAAATGGAAGGTCGTGACATCTACATCCGTGAAGGTTGTAACGTTTGTCACAGTCAGATGATTCGTCCTTTCCGCTCTGAAACAGAGCGCTACGGTCACTACTCTGTAGCCGGTGAAAGTGTTTGGGAACACCCATTCTTATGGGGTTCTAAGCGTACTGGTCCAGATTTGGCTCGTGTAGGCGGACGTTACTCTGATGAGTGGCATCGTGTTCACCTTATTGATCCTCGTGAACTAGTACCTGAATCAAACATGCCTGGTTTCCCTTGGCTAGAAGAGAACGTACTAGACGGCAAACTGACGCAGAAGAAACTAGAAGTATTCCGCAACCAGTTCGGTGTTCCGTACACGGATGAACAAATCGCGAATGCGGCTAAAGATGTAGAAGGTAAAACAGAGATGGATGCAATCATCGCTTACCTTCAGTCTCTTGGTCATGCAATGAAGTAAGGGGGTTACATGGATTTCGGTACAATTCATAGTATTTATACCGTAGTACTCTTCGCGAGTTTCATTGGCATCGTATGGTGGGCATTTGGTAAGAAACGTAAAGCACGTTTCGAGGAAGATGCTAACTTGGTGTTTGCAGACGAAGAGCAAAAAACGACCCCAAATAACCAAGGAGTGAAGAAGTAATGACTACATTCTGGAGTCTCTGGATTATCGTGATTACTGTCGGTACGCTGGTAGGCTGTGCGATCCTCTTGACTTGGTGCGCTAAAGATAAAATGGGCGTCGAGGAAGGGGAAGACATGGGCCACGAGTACGATGGTATTCGCGAGCTTAACAACCCTCTGCCAAAATGGTGGACATACTTATTTGTGAGCACGTTTGTGTTTGCAGCTGTATATCTAACTCTATTTCCAGGTCTAGGTAGCTTTAAAGGCGTCCTTAACTGGCAGAGTTCAGATCAAACCGTACGTACGCTGGAAGAATCTAAAGAAGCCATCGCACGAGCACAAGAAAACAAACAGCTTAACCAATATGCTAAAGAGCTTGATGATGCAGATGCTTACTTCGGTGAAGCGTTCCGTGCTCTTGCTCATAATGCAGAAGGTCTACGCCCTATCCCAGATATAGCGCAAGATCCTGAAGCGATTAAAGTTGGTCAACGTTTGTTCCTACAGAACTGTTCGCAATGTCACGGTTCTGATGCTCGCGGTCAGAAAGGCTTCCCTAACCTAACTGACGACGCGTGGTTATACGGTGGCGAGCCAGCAGCTATTGTTACTACTATCATGCAAGGCCGTATCGGGCAGATGCCTGCGTGGAAAGATGCACTTGGCGAACAAGGTGTTCAAGAAGTAGTAAGCTACACGCTAAGCCTATCTGGTCGTAAAGTGAATGCACGTGAAGCGGAAGCTGGTAAAGCTCGCTTTGTAGTGTGTGCAGCTTGTCACGGCACAGATGGTAAAGGTAACCCTGCTGTAGGTGCACCTGACCTAACTGACCAAGACTGGTTATTTGGCGATTCACGCGCCGCAGTAACAGAAACAGTTATGAATGGTCGCTCTGGCGTAATGCCTGCTTGGAAGGACATTCTAGGCGAAGACAAAGTTCAACTTGTCGCGGCATACGTCTGGAGTTTAAGCAACTCCGACAATAAGTAACATTTCAATAACAGCCCCTTTCATAGGGGCTGTCTTTCCTTTAAATTTAAAGCCTTACATTTTTTCATTTAGCTGTTGAGAACTTTTTTATGGTAAAGCCTTGGTATAAACAATTTTGGCCGTGGTTCCTGATCATCCTACCTCTAACTGTGGTGATTTGGACAATCGTTACTGTGGTCGTATTCGCCAACAACTCGGTATCTTTGGTCGCTGAGGATTACTATAAAAAGGGCAAAGGTATTAACATCGACATTAGTAAAATGAATGTCGCACGAGACCTTGGTCTTAACGCTACCGTTTCATCAGATGACAACACGGTGGTTATCTCTTTTAACAAAGGGGAACTGCCGCACTTCCCTGCGCTAACTGCGACGTTTACACACCGCACGTTGCCAGACCGTGATTTTACTAAGCTTCTCACTGCCGATGCGAAAGGCAATTATCGTTTGACGCAAGAAGACTCTATTCAAGGTCCTTGGTTTGTTGAACTTGAACCACACAACAAAGAATGGATGATTCAAGGTCGAGTTGAATTCCCTGCACAACCAACAATATTAATGAAGTAAGTCTATGTGTAAATCCTGTTATCACTGCGGTGAAGATGTACCAGCCAACACGGATTTCAAAGTAGAAATATTGGGTGAAATTCGCGACATGTGTTGCCCGGGTTGTGAAACTGTGGCACAGACCATTGTCGAGAGTGGGCTCGTCTCCTACTACCAATACCGAACTGCGCCAGCTGAAAAAGCAGATTTAGTTCCGGAACAGCTCCAGGCGCTGATTCATTATGACAATGAAGAAGTGCAATCGGAGTTTGTTCGTAATAATGAGAACACCTCTGAAGTCACCCTTTCCTTGGACGGCGTTTCTTGCGCAGCTTGCGCTTGGCTAATCGAAAAGCAAGTCTCGGGCGTAAAAGGCTTAGTGTCTATCCGTGTAAATACCACCACGAACCGAGCTTTACTTGCGTGGGATAAAACACAAGTTCGTCTCAGCGAATTGCTCTCTGTGATTCACAAACTCGGTTATAAGGCTGCACCTTTTGAAGCGGATAAACAAGAAGCCGCATATCACCACACAATGAAGCAATACCTGTATCGCTTAGGCATTGCAGGCCTTGCAACCATGCAAGTAATGATGTTAGCGGTGGCGTTGTATCTGGAAGTTTTTGGCGATTTAGAGCCGGAGTTTAAAAACTACTTCCGATGGGTAAGCTTAATCTTCGCAACTCCTGTACTGCTCTATTCTGCGCTTCCTTTTTACCTCAATGCATGGCGAAGTATTAGAGGACGAACGCTTGGTATGGACGTCCCTGTGTCCATCGCATTAATCTTTGCTTATGTGGCAAGTCTAGTCGCAACGGTGACAGAGCAAGGTGAAGTATTCTTTGAATCCATCTCGATGTTTACCTTTTTCTTGTTGGTTGGTCGATTCTTAGAAATGCGTGCTCGTCGCAAAGCCGCGGCTGCTAGCGGTAACCTTCTTAAACTCATCCCTGCGATTGCCACCACGTTAGACGGTGAACAAATCCCAGTTAAGACACTAAAGGTCGGCGATCGCATTCGCGTTCTTCCTGGCGAACATATTCCTGCCGATGGCAAAGTGATTTCTGGTCGTATCCATATCGACGAGTCTATGCTGACCGGAGAGTCTGTTCATGTAGTTAAGAAGGCGGGAGATGCCGTTTACGCGGGCACATTGAATGGCGAGGAGTCTTTCGATCTCGAAGTGACGAATTCAAAAGCAGATTCGATGATTTCTAATATCGTTCGTCTTCAAGATGAAGCTCAGCACTCTAAGCCTAAAATCGCTGAAATTGCCGACGTAGTAGCACGTTATTTCGTTGGCGCGATTCTAATCATTTCAGCTGGCACGTGGCTTTACTGGCACCAAACCAAACCTGATGATGCGTTCTGGATTATGCTGTCTGTTTTGGTAGCGACTTGTCCATGCGCCCTATCCTTAGCAACGCCAACCGCACTAACTTGTGCAACCTCTCGAATGGGTAATTTTGGTATTTTGCTACGTAAAGGCCATGTTTTCGAAACGCTGTGTAAGATTAATCATCTTGTCGTAGATAAGACAGGTACGCTGACCAAAGGCGACATCGAAATTAATCAAACTCAAACCTTTGCTAGCTTTAACGAAGCTGAAGCACTTGCGATTGCATCGGCACTTGAAGCGCACGCAAACCACCCTATTGCTCGGGCATTTTCAGGGTTTGGTCAAGAAAACGTTACCGTAAGTGACGTTCAAAACATCATTGGTTCTGGCATTCAAGGTAATTGGAACAATAAGACAGTAAAGATCGGCAGCGCTACTTTTGTGGTTGGTGAGAACCGAGATGAAAGCAACGCGGTCTATCTCTCTGTCGACGAAAAACACGTTGCGACCTTCTATTACCGCGACCCGATTCGTAAAGAGAGCAAAGCATTCATCCAGCGTTTTGCAGATGCAGGTATTAAGACAACGCTATTGACCGGTGATTCTTTGCAAAACGCGCAACCAGTTGCCAACGAAATGGGTATTGACCATGTGTTCGCCTCAGCAAAACCAGAAGACAAACTCGCGTATCTTCAAGGACTAGATAAAAACGACATCACTATGATGGTCGGTGATGGCATTAACGATGCACCTACTCTTGCAGGTGCACACCTATCCGTTGCGATGGGTGGTGGTACGGATGTCGCCAAAGCTTCTGCAGATATGACCCTTCTAGGCGATAATTTAGAGAAGCTATTAGAGGCAAGATTGCTTGCGATACGTACAAGAAAGATAATCCGAGAAAACTTGGCTTGGTCTTTAGGTTACAACCTGCTAATTTTGCCATTGGCAGTTGCAGGTCTTGTCGCACCTTATGTTGCCGTTGTTGGTATGTCTGCGAGTTCTATCATTGTAGTATCCAACTCATTGCGACTGCTTAAAGAGAAGTAAAGTAAGAGAGCTAACATGGAAAGTCTTTACATTTTAATCCCTATCGCCATTGTTTTGGTCTGTGTGGCGGTTGCTATTTTCCTATGGGCCGTTCGCAGTGATCAGTTCGAAGATCTAGAGCGACAAGGCCACAACATTCTTCTCGATGAAGATGAAAAACCAAATAACAAAAAACCGTAACGTTACTCTATGAGTCCAGATTTTATCGGTGCTTTTATGATTGGCTTGGTCGGGGCTGGTCATTGCATGGGGATGTGTGGTGGTATCGCGTCACTACTCTCTATGGGCACAAAAAACACTAAGCCTTCACCCGTTATCCCTCTCTTCTACAATATTGGACGCCTCGCTAGCTACGGTTGTGTTGGAGCAATGGTTGGTGGGGCTATTTCCGGCTTGTCTGAACTGAGTGGATTAACCCAATCATTAGCGTGGCTCCGCTTTATTGCGGCTATATTCATGATTTTGGTTGCTTTATATATTGCTAAGTGGTGGCAAGGCCTGCTGATTATTGAAAAACTTGGGCAGTCCCTTTGGAAATTGATTTCACCTACTGGTAAGAGCCTACTCCCACTCAAACACCCTTTACATGCCCTGCCGTTTGGGTTTATCTGGGGATGGTTACCGTGCGGCTTAGTGTACTCGGCTCTCACTTGGTCAGCAGTGTCAGGGAGCGCATTAAATGGCGGGATGATCATGCTGGCATTTGGTCTTGGTACCCTTCCATCAATGCTCGCGATCGGATACGGAGCGAGCCACTTTCAGAAGTTGCAAAAGTCGTTAATATTTAGAAACATCTCAGCGTTAATCTTAATAACTTATGGCGTGTATACTGCCGCCGGAGCTATGCGAATGCTCGGTTTCATATAGTATGAAAGTCGTTTTCAATAATTTTTTTGCTACCCTTTAGAAGTAAGCGGTGATAAAATATTGATGTATATCAAATAGTGAAAGGTTGTTATGATTTCTGAAAAACCTGCAACAAAGCGTATCCAATCAGGTGGTTGCGCGATTCATTGCCAAGATTGTAGCATTAGCCAACTGTGTATTCCGTTCACTCTAAACGAGTCTGAGCTGGATCAGTTGGATCAAATCATCGAGCGTAAAAAGCCAATCCAAAAAGGCCAAGAGCTTTTTAAAGCAGGTGATGAGCTAAAATCTCTGTACGCTATCCGCTCTGGCACGATAAAGAGTTACACCATTACAGAGCAAGGCGATGAGCAAATCACTGCGTTTCACTTAGCTGGTGACCTTGTAGGTTTTGACGCAATAACAGGTGACCAACACCCAAGTTTTGCTCAAGCGCTTGAAACTTCTATGGTTTGTGAGATTCCATACGAAATCCTTGATGACCTATCAGGAAAAATGCCTAAGCTTCGCCAACAAATCATGCGTTTGATGAGTAACGAGATTAAAGGCGACCAAGAAATGATTCTGCTTCTTTCTAAAAAGAATGCAGAAGAACGTCTTGCTGCATTCCTGTACAACCTATCAACACGTTTTTCCCAGCGCGGCTTTAGTCCTCGTGAATTTCGTTTAACCATGACTCGTGGTGACATTGGTAACTATCTTGGTCTAACGGTAGAAACCATTAGCCGTTTACTTGGTCGCTTCCAGAAATCTGAAATTCTGAGCGTAAAAGGTAAGTACATCACCATCTTAGATCACGATGCATTGATGGAACTTGCAGGCGTTAGCAAAGACTAATTTACCCTATCAATTGATGTAGCTCGAAAATGAGCTACATCATATTTCTTCTAAAATCCCTTCGAAAGTCCTCAAATTCTTCTTCAAACTGAGCTACAGTAAAAATGTACCTTGTGTACTCCAATATACTGATTTACTTTATATTCAGTATTTGGTTTTACAATAATAAGTGGGCTTAGATATGAGTATATACAGTAAGATCCTTGTTGTTGCTGACATCAATAATGATGAGCAGCCAGCACTTGCAAGAGCGGTTCAACTCGCTCGAAAAAGTGTATCCAGAAGCCGAATCACTTTCTTTCTGTCAATCTACGATTTTTCGTATGACATGACCTCAATGCTGTCGGTCGATGAAAGAGATGCTATGCGTCGCGGTGTTATCCACCAACGTGAACAATGGATGCGTAAGATAGCCCAACCGTATTTAGACGATAGCTTCGACTTTGATGTTTGTGTTGTTTGGCATAATCGCCCCTATGAAGCGATCATCGCTGAAGTCTTTGCTGGCGGTCACGACATCGTTATTAAAGGAACGCGTAAGCACGACGTTCTAGAATCCGTCATTTTCACTCCTACAGATTGGCATTTGTTGCGTAAGTGCCCTATCCCTGTACTTTTAATTAAGAACGCTGATTGGCCTGAGCATGCGAAGATACTCGCGTCTGTTCATGTTGGTTCGGAAAACCCAACACATATTGACTTGAATGATTCGATGGTAGAGCGTCTTAAAGAAATCAGTAACCGACTTGATGCCGATCCGTACCTTGTTAATGCGTACCCGGTTACGCCAGCCAACATCACAATTGAGTTGCCGGAATTTGATCCTACAACCTATACAGACGCTGTACGTGGGCATCATTTAACCGCAATGAAAGCACTTCGCCAGAAGCATGCTCTTGATGAAGAGCAAACGATCGTCGAGCAAGGCTTACCAGAAGACATTATCCCAGCAACTGCAGAAAAACTAAGTGCAGCGATGGTGATTCTTGGTACAACTGGTCGCACTGGGCTTTCTGCGGTGTTTATTGGTAACACTGCTGAGCATGTGATTGATAAAATCAATTGCGACGTACTGGCATTAAAACCAAACGGTTACATCAGTCCGCTCGATCCGAATACAGCGACATAACAGCGCTTGTTTTTGAAATGATATAGAAATGAAAATCCCCCACTTGTTGGGGGGGTTTTTATTCTGTTCACGGCCTTAAGGCACGCAAATTAAAAAGGAGGCTCATTTCGCCTCCTCTTTTCGAATTAGATGTTGGTTACATCGATAAACATTGATTCGTCGATGTTTGTCGAAGATACCACTGCTTCACTGAATTCGTATTCTTCGCGGTTACCTTCACGATCTAATGGTAGGTTTACAAAGTCGAAGAGTTCACGGTCAGCAAGCTGGCTTGGACTTACGTTCTGGATTGACTTGAAGATAGCTTCTACGCGACCAGGTGTTTTCTTATCCCAATCGATCAACATCGCTTTAATCGATTGACGTTGAAGGTTCTCTTGAGAACCACATAAGTTACAAGGAATGATTGGGAACTCTTTATGTTCTGCGTATTTGATTAGGTCTTTTTCACGACAGTAAGTCAGTGGACGGATAACTACGTTACGACCATCATCTGAACGAAGTTTTGGTGGCATCGCTTTTAGGCGCGAGCCATGGAACATGTTCAAGAACATCGTTTCTACAATGTCATCCATGTGGTGACCAAGAGCCAGTTTAGTCGCGCCAATCTTCTCTGCGAACGAATAAAGTGTACCACGACGAAGACGTGAACATAGGCCACAAGTTGTTTTGCCTTCTGGCACTTTCTCTTTAACTACTGAGTAAGTGTCCTTGTCTACGATGTAGTAAGGAATGTTCAGCGTTTCAAAGTAGTCTGGAAGAATATGCTCAGGGAAACCTGGCTGTTTCTGGTCAAGGTTAACTGCGACAACTTCAAATTTGATAGGCGCTGCCTTTTGTAGGTTCAACAGGATATCAAGCATCGCGAATGAATCTTTACCACCACTAATACATGCCATCACAACATCGCCTTCTTCGATCATGTTGTAATCAGTAATGGCATTTCCAACATGTCTTCTAAGACGTTTCTGAAGCTTGTTGAATTCTAGGGTTTCTTTTCTTGTATCTACTTGGTTCATTGCGGGCTCTCACATCGCCGATAAATCGACTAGGGCTTCCTAACTTGGATTTCTATGGGGCGTGGATTATACGAGCTTTTTGCGCAGGATTAAATGTTTGTGTGACGGACTCATCAATAAATGCACTCAAAAACAGCGTCATGAACGTTAGAAACAAAAAAAGAGCCGCAATTGCAGCTCTTCTTCGGTTTCTTTATGATTATTTTTTTGCATTCGGTAGATAAGGTAATACACGAGTCGTTGGTTGAGGTAATGTCATATGACCACCCTCGCCAATTTCACTCATTGCGACTTGCACCTTCCCATTAACAATCGCTTTTTCAGTCCCGTTAGAGAACGTAATAGTATCATTAAGTTCGTTAGCGAACTCCATGGTTACACCTTGTACTTGGGCCGTAAACCAACCCGCAAACATACCTCCAAGATCTTCGAGTAAGGCTTGCATTTGAGGCATCAAAGGCTTCAATTCTTCGTACGTAACGCTACCCTGTAACGGTTCTTTCGTCATGACTACAAGAGAATAATCACAGCGCGTATCTTTGGGCGTTTGTACAAAGACAAGTGGATTCGCTGACTTTAGGTTTTTATCTATAGGAAGCGGTAGCTCTTTCGAAGTTGGTATCACAAACTCCTCAAAATGCTCTTCCTTTTCCATCCATGCTTTTTCGATTTCACACAATTGCTTTGTATCAGAATCAACAAAGAAAACACCGACTCTAACGTCATCATGGCCGTCTTTAATGTTGTTCTTTAATTGCGTGTAAAGCTTAGAATACGTAAACATGTATTCTTGAGCGTGAGTGATAGGCGATGCCAAGATCAGTACCGCACTACCCAGTAAACTTAGGCTTAACTTCTTCATCCGATCCGTTATTTCTTTTATTGTGTCCAGTAAGCGTTATTGTGACGAATCATCGCCCGCAAGTCATTCACATAAGCGATGCCGCGTTCAGAGTAAGCAAGCAGGCCGTGAGTAAGTTCTGATGCCGTCGCCACAGATAACAAATCCTTGTGTTTCCCTGCTAAATTCGCACGAATATCACGTAAATCAGCATACGCACGGTTACGATTCACATTCATAAAGTAGCCATGTACAGACTCTTGTACAGTGTCAAACTTCTCTACTTCGTGCGTTTTACCTGCACCGCGTTTCGCAGGGACGATTCCGCAGCCCTTTTTATAACACCATTGACCAAACAAGTTGTTTGCTTCGGTTGCAAAACGAGAGGTGCCCCACGCAGATTCATTCGCAGCCTGTGTTAACACCAAAGCCTCAGGCAAAACATTAACTCGCTTAAGCATTTCATCCAACCAAGCTTCCGTTACCGTCTCGTCTTTCAATGGGTAAGAGTAAAGTGCAGCCAAGCGTTTAGCATATGAAGTTTGTTCTGAGCTTACCTCGCCAAGCTTCAAAGCCGTTAAGAAGGCACGCTCTTTTTCTATGCGCTGATTTTCTAACGCAATTTTCGGTCGAAGAAAATCAAAGAATGCCGTCTTCTTATCTTTAGTGTCCTTTATCGAATTGAAATCGGGGATATCACCAATATAAGGAAGGTCGGACAAATCTATGTGTGACACAGGTCCATGAACTACCTGAGTGTCAATCGCACTTCGATATTCTCGGTCGTAGTGTAAATACGGACCTATAGAAACAAAAGTGGCGGCTATTGAGATAGCCGCCACTCGTAAACTCATTGATTTTAAAGATTTAGGCATCAAACACCTGAGAGTTACCATCGTGATCGTTATCATTTTGCTGTGTCGCTACGATCTTAAGCTTAATACCAAACATTTCGCGATACAGTATCCCCTTCAAATGGAAGAAGAACGGCAGTACGAAGATCAAGCCAATTCCGTAGAACATTGCTGCAATAATAAACATCAACATCACGCCCAAGTAAAGCCCTGCAAGAACAAAAATCTTCTTGTTGACTGCACGAAGAGACAATAATAATGATTGCATTGGTGGCACTCTTTTCTCACAAATCAATAAGATAGAATGACTAAAAGCTAAAGAAAGGTATAACGATAGCAGAGGGAAAATCATCCCAGCTACGCCCTGCAGCATTAGACTAAACAGCGTCGCTAAAATCACTGGCACAGTGAATTGTAGGCCTTTACCAACGTGACGTACTTTTGTTTTCAACCCAGCGACATGGCTCATAGCCATCAAACTGATACCCGCATAAATTGGCGCACTGATCACTTCGTAACTAAAGTTAGCGACATAAATAGCAGAGACGATGTCAGTGGTAAAAGACTCAGGGTCTTGCAACGCATCAAGAATCACACCTGGGTCACCTAATTGAAGTTGCAATGCGATATAGAAGATGCCCAACTGAACGAAAAGCAACAAGATGATCGCTGGCGAGAAGGACAAAAATTGTTGAATGGTCGTGCGCCAAGCTTCACTAAAAACAGCACCCGCTTTTAGTTCATACTTGCCAGAAAGAGCTCGCTCTACACTCCCTCCTAAATTGAAATCTTTCTCAAAATCGTTGTTCATATGTTATCCAAGGCTAACTTGTAAATTTTTTTCTGGAAAACCAGCCAATTAATAAGGGCGTCATTATAAAGAAATCTTTCCAAGTCTAAAATCAGATCTCGGCCTCAATACTTGCAATATCTTCTATTTGGTCGATAATTAACCACTCGCAAATCTATGAAATTGAAAACATTTGCTGGCGAAATTAAAACCCTACAAAACGATAGCGAAAGCGTAAATACCCCCATAAAAACAGTATGGTAAGGAATGTTTACTTTTGCCTGCAAAATTTTTTCTGTTTCAAGATAAGAAAATGCTTTGATTTCACAATTTTGGTGATTATGATGCGCGCCTCAAAAGTGAATGACTAATGTCACATCAATGGGATATAACCCAATTTGAACGTGGGAGAAATACAGACGTTGAACGCTAAACAGCAAGCAGGAAAGCCAGTAGTTCGTCTATCTGGTATTAGCAAAAGTTTCGATGGCAAGGAAATCATCGGTAATTTAAATCTGGATGTTAATCATGGTGAGTTTCTGACGATTCTTGGCCCATCTGGTTGTGGTAAGACAACGGTTTTACGCATGATCGCTGGCTTTGAAACGGCAGACAACGGTCAAATCGTATTAGATGACCAAGATGTAACACAGGTTCCTGCAGAGCAAAGGCACGTCAACACGGTATTTCAGAGTTACGCACTCTTTCCTCATATGACCGTATTTGAAAACGTTGCATTTGGTCTTCGTATGCAGAAAACACCTGCTGCAGAGATCGAGCCACGAGTAATGGATGCGCTGCGCATGGTTCGCCTAGAAAAAATGGCACAGCGTAAGCCACACCAACTTTCTGGTGGACAACAACAACGTATCGCGATTGCTCGCGCGGTTGTCAACAAGCCAAAAGTACTGCTGCTAGATGAATCTCTATCTGCACTTGATTACAAACTACGTAAGCAAATGCAAATCGAGCTTAAACAGCTTCAGCGTCAACTTGGTATTACCTTTATCTTCGTTACGCACGATCAGGAAGAAGCCCTATCGATGTCTGACCGTATTATTGTTATGCGCGACGGTGTTATTGAACAAGACGGCTCTCCGCGTGAGATCTACGAAGAACCGAAGAACCTATTTGTTGCTCGCTTTATCGGTGAGATCAACGTATTCAACGCGACCATGCTAGATCGTATCGATGAGAAACGTATCCGTGCAGAAATTGAAGGTGTTGAATCGGTGGTTTACTACGATCAAGAAGCACAGGCCGGTGACAAACTTCAAGTACTACTTCGCCCAGAAGACTTACGTATCGAAGAGATCAAAGAGTCTGAAGAAAAAGGCATCGTAGGTCACGTGACCGAGCGTACCTATAAAGGTATGACGCTAGATTCAGTTATTCAGTTGGATTCTGGCATGCGCGTGATGGTAAGCGAATTCTTTAACGAAGATGATCCAGATGTGGACCACTCACTCGGCCAGAAAGTCGCTATCACTTGGGTTGAGAGCTGGGAGGTAGTACTAAATGATAAGCAAGAAGCTTAATCTTCAGAACGCGATCATTGCCCTAATTGTTGGTTGGTTAACACTTTTCGTGTTGGTACCAAACCTAATGATTATCGGTACAAGTTTCTTGACGCGTGATGAAGCGAACCTAATTGAATTAACGTTTACTTTCGACAACTACCTTCGCTTGCTTGACCCTCTGTACGCGAAAGTGCTAATGCACTCTTTCTACATGGCGATCATCGCGACATTGTTGTGTTTGGTTATCGGTTACCCATTTGCCTACATCGTAGCGAAAATGCCAGAGAAATGGCGTCCGTTTATGTTGTTCTTGGTTATCGTACCGTTCTGGACAAACTCTCTGATCCGTACTTACGGGCTAAAGATTGTTCTTGGTACACAAGGTGTCTTAAACAAATCGCTGATGGCAATGGAAATCATCGATAAGCCGATACGCTTAATGTATACAGAAACGGCAGTGATGATCGGTCTTGTATACATCCTGCTTCCGTTCATGATTTTGCCGCTTTACTCGGCAATCGAGAAGCTAGACAACACTTACATTGAAGCGGCAAAAGATCTTGGTGCGAACAAGTTTCAAACCATTACGCGAGTAATTTTGCCTTTAACAATGCCTGGCATTATCGGCGGTTGTTTATTGGTTCTACTACCTGCACTGGGTATGTTCTACATCTCTGACCTTCTTGGCGGCGCGAAGAACCTACTGATCGGTAACGTAATTAAGAGCCAAGTATTGAACGCTCGTGACTGGCCATTTGGTGCTGCGACCAGTATCGCCCTCACCTTCGCAATGGCTGTTATGCTTTATGCTTACTACAGAGCAGGCAAACTATTGAATAAGAAAGTGGAGCTAGACTAATGGGACGCACAGTTAGATTTAGCTTTATGGCGCTGGTATATGCTTTTCTGTATCTACCAATTATCGTCTTAATTGTTAACTCATTTAATGCCAACAAATTTGGTATGAAATGGGGTGGTTTCACCACGAAATGGTACGAAACCTTAGTAAACAACGACAGCCTAATGCAGGCTGCATGGCATTCATTGAACGTAGCGGTATTCTCTGCAACAGCGGCAACCATCATTGGTAGCTTAACGGCTGTTGCCCTATTTCGTTACTCATTCAAAGGTAAAGGCGCGGTCAACGGCATGTTATTTGTTGTAATGATGTCACCAGATATCGTTATGGCGATTTCATTACTTGCTTTGTTCCTTGTATTAGGTGCACAGCTTGGCTTCTTTACCCTATTGATTGCTCACATCACCTTCTGTCTACCATTCGTTGTGGTAACAGTGTACAGCCGACTAAATGGCTTTGATGTGAAAATGTTGGAAGCAGCGAAAGACCTAGGCGCGAGTGAATGGGTAATCTTAAAACAGATCATTCTTCCTCTTGCAAAACCTGCGGTTGCTGCGGGCTGGCTATTGAGCTTTACCCTGTCTCTGGACGACGTAATTATTAGCTCATTTGTAACAGGTCCAACTTACGAAATCTTGCCATTGAAGATTTACTCAATGGTTAAGGTGGGCATTTCACCGGAAGTGAACGCCCTAGCAACGGTCATGTTGATTGTTTCTTTGGTCTTGGTAGTGATTTCTCAGTTGCTAGCAAGAGAAAAAGTAAAGTAAAATCCTCATCCGTTAACATCACGAAACAGAATGGTTACATGCCATTCTGTTTTTCTATCTATCGTCCAAAATTGGACAACGTTTGGTTTGGAGCTAACGTCAATGAAAAAATGGGCTACTCTATTAGCTGGTAGTGCATGTGCGCTTTCTCTGTTCTCTGGTACAGCGGCAGCGGATGATAAAGAATTAGTATTTATGAACTGGGGTCCTTACATCAACAGTAATATCCTAGAACAATTTACTAAAGAAACTGGCATCAAAGTCATCTACTCGACTTACGAGTCGAATGAAACCTTGTATGCAAAGCTAAAAACTCATAACCAAGGTTATGATCTAGTGGTACCTTCCACTTACTTCGTAGCGAAGATGCGTGACGAAGGTATGCTACAAAAGATCGATAAGACTAAACTGAAAAACTTCGGTAACCTAGATACTAACTACCTAGACAAGCCTTACGATCCAAACAACGACTACTCTATTCCACACGTTGTTGCGATTACAGGTCTAGCGGTTAACGCTGACATGTACGATCCAAACGAGTTCCAAAGCTGGGCTGACCTATGGAAACCTGAGCTTGAAGGTCAAGTAATGCTGATGGATGACACTCGTGAAGTCTTCCATATCGCATTACGCAAATTAGGTTACTCAGGTAACTCTACGGATCCAAAACAAATAGACGAAGCGTACGCAGAGCTACAAAAGCTTATGCCAAACGTTCTAGTATTCAACTCTGATAACCCAGGTGCTCCATACATGTCTGGCGAAGTTGGCGTTGGTATGCTTTGGAATGGTAGCGCGGCAGCTGCTCAAAACGAAGGCATGAACCTAAAGCTTGTATTCCCTAAAGAAGGCGGTATCGGCTGGGTTGATAACTTTGCAATCTCTTCTGGTGCTAAGAACGTAGAAGCGGCTCACAAGATGATCGACTTCCTACTACGTCCAGAAATCGCAGAGCAAATCTCGGCTGATACGGGCTACCTGACTGCTGTTGCAGAGTCTAACGCCAAGTTTAAAGACGTTGCACCATTGTTCCCTTCTCAAGAAGATCTTGACCGTGTTGAATGGCAAGACTCTGTTGGTGACATGACAGCGAAGTACGAAGATTACTTCCTAAAGCTTAAAGCGGGCCAATAATCGCTTAATAAGCCATCTAGTAAATGAAAATAGGCAGCAATACGCTGCCTATTTTCGTAATTGACTGATATAATTACACGTTGCTAGGTTTATTTGACACAACTTCAAACATTCTCGTCGATGAAGACATGATGTTTAACGTTCGCGCTCAAATAAACAGGATTGTGCTTATCGCAATTTGGCTCAAACCAGTATCTGTTACTAGTATTGATTTGACCTGTTGCTGAACAAAACGGAAATAAAATGAAAAGTAAATTCTACGCAAGCGCACTGTGTGCAGCGACGCTAATCGCTTCCCCTGCAATGGCTGCTGATCAAGAACTGTATTTCTACAACTGGTCGGAATACATTCCAAACGAAGTTCTTGAAGACTTTACAAAAGAAACTGGAATTAAGGTTATCTACTCTACGTACGAGTCTAACGAGAGCATGTACGCAAAGCTGAAAACTCAAGGTTCTGGTTACGACTTGGTAGTACCGTCTACCTATTTCGTATCTAAAATGCGTAAAGAAGGCATGCTGCAAAAGATCGACAAAGAGAAGCTTTCTCACTTTGCTGATCTAGACACTAACTTCCTGAACAAGCCGTTCGACCCGAACAACAACTACTCTATCCCTTACATTTGGGGTGCGACCGGTATTGGTATTAATGCTGACATGCTAGACAAGTCATCGGTTTCTAAATGGGACGATTTCTGGGATAGCAAGTGGGAAGGTCAACTAATGCTGATGGATGATTCTCGTGAAGTATTCCATATTGCATTGACTAAGCTTGGTTACTCACCAAACACGACTAACCCAGACGAGATCAAAGCAGCTTACGAAGAACTGAAAAAGCTAATGCCAAACGTGTTGGTATTTAACTCAGACTTCCCAGCGAACCCATACTTAGCAGGTGAAGTATCACTTGGTATGCTTTGGAATGGTTCTGCTTACATGGCTCGTCAAGAAGGCGCGAACATCGACATCATCTGGCCAGAAAAAGGCACTATCTTCTGGATGGACAGCCTAGCAATTCCAGCTGGCGCGAAGAATGTTGATGCTGCTCATAAGATGATCGACTTCCTACTACGTCCTGAGAATGCAGCTAAGATTGCACTAGAGATTGGTTACCCTACTCCAGTGAAAACAGCGCACGATCTACTACCGAAAGAATTTGCTAACGATCCAAGCATCTTCCCACCACAAGAAGTGATGGACAGCGGTACATGGCAAGACGAAGTTGGTGAAGCAAGCGTGCTTTACGATGAGTACTTCCAAAAGCTAAAAGTAGACAACTAATCAGTCTGTCGAAATAGTGTAGAAAAGCGGCTTAGGTCGCTTTTCTTGTATCTGAAGCTCGCTTTTTGTATCTCCAGCTACACCGCACAAATTACAAAGCGTCAGAATACAAAAAGGCATCGAATCACTCGATGCCTTTGTTATAACTCATCTCTGCCCGCTTGTTTAAGCGCTGGCTTCATTTTCTAGAGCAAGAATTTCATCGACCAATTTTGGTACTTCAATACTTGCTTTGCCATAGCGCTTCTCTTCAAACTCACTCTCGACAGCACTTGGCTCCAAGTTGATTTCAATCGTATGTGCACCATGCATCTTCGCATCATGTACAAAGCCTGCGGCTGGATATACCACGCCAGATGTACCGATAGAAATAAACAAGTCTGCTTCTTCCAAGGCTGCGTAAATCTCACCCATGCGCAGTGGCATTTCACCAAACCAAACAATGTGAGGTCGCATTTGCGCTGGGATCTGGCAACAATGACACAATTCACCGGTTTCAATGTCTTCTGAATGTTCGATGACTTGGTTGGATTCGCTGCAACGTGCTTTGAGTAATTCACCGTGCATGTGAATGATATTGGCGCTACCGCCTCTCTCGTGCAGATTATCAATGTTTTGAGTGATAATAGTCACTTTGCCTTCCAACTGCTCTTCTAGGCTTCCTAGCGCGATATGAGCCGCATTCGGCTTGATGTCTTCGCCTTGAAGCTTTGAACGACGTTGGTTGTAAAAGCTTTGGACAAGATCCGGATCGCGGTCGAAACCTTCTGGCGTTGCCACGTCTTCTATTCGGTGATTCTCCCAAAGACCATCTTGAGCTCGAAATGTTTGAATACCAGACTCAGCCGATATGCCAGCGCCAGTAAGTACGACAATATTTCTGTATGGGAAATTCATAACCTATCCTTGTTGCTCTTTTTATTAAGCTTAACACCGATACAAAAACAACAATAGCAATAAGGATTAGACCATGGTCGTAAGCCTGCTGATTTGCCTCTAATTTCTGCTTAAAAACTGGTGACATTAAGAAGATTCTCTACAATAAAAAAGCCTCGCGTTTGCGCTGTCTCTTGATCACAAGTCTAGTGATCAAGAGACATTGCGAGTTCGTAGCCTTCAAGGATGGTTTGTAGTTTAAACCACCCTTCCCAAAGCACCTTTATTGAAGCTCTACCCGTCCTCTTGGTATCTTTCCAACCGCCTAATTTAGCGAGATTTTTGTACGCCCAGCCCATATCGGGCACTTCTTTAGGTAACGTCTTACTTTCTAGTTTCAACCACAGTAGCTTCCAAGCTTTTTGGCCCAATACCTTTTCACAACTTTCTTTCGTTAGCTCATCAACTTCTTTAATGAAGCGTAACGCCAATAAACGCGTAGCAACAAAGGCATAGATGACACTTAATCTCTCTAAGTTATCTTTACTTTGTAGCCTGAGTGACTCCACATCTGTCCCTTCACTTTTCCAGACTTTATGGAAATCTTCAATCAGCCATCGGCGCTCGTAATAACTGATAATTCTCATAGCGTCTTCAACGTTGTTTATTGGCTCCGACGTCAAGAGGTGCCATGCTAACTTGTCTTTTGATGTCCCTTGCTCAAGGCAACCAACATAATAAACAGGTATGCCTGCGTGCTCTTTTTTGTTTGCCGGAGCCTTTAATGTCACCTGACCATATTTAACATCAAGCTTTACATCTCTCGCTTTTCTCCCTCCTTTTTGGGGGATGGTAAGCTCTTTTGTCTCGACGCTTGGTAACGCTTGCGCATAGTCGTAAAGCTTTTGATGATGAGCTTCTAGGCAGCGACTTTGCATTGAGCGAACGACAAAGCGCTGCTGATGTTGACGCTTATAAGTTAAGTATTCGAATAGGTCAGCTTCTCGGTCACAGACCGAGATAACATCTAACATTTTATCCCCTAGGCGCTCAACGACACGGCGAGAAGCTTGCTCCCATTTGTAACTCTCTTTCTCCTTATAAGGACGAGTCGCGTGTTGGTGCTTTTGCCCACGCTTGGTAATATCTCGGCTCCATCGCTGCTGCTCTATCAGACCGACAATGGTTTGGCTTTGTGGTGCAAAAAGTAACGTCGAATGTACGTGGAGAGCTCGAGTTCTATCGCCTTGATTAGTATGCCCGAGTTCTTCTTTTATACTTCGATGCGGAAAACTGAGCGTTGTTGTATCTTCAAGCGCGAGTAATTCCTCATGCTCGTTAGCTCGAGATACAGTTGATTGAAAACCTGCTTCAGCGATGTCTTTTGCATCGATGTTTTCATTGCGGATAAAGCGATATGCACCTTCCATATCGGCGGGAGAAAAAGGAAGTTTAGCCACGGAGACTCCTGGTTGATTAGCAATGGAAGTCGCTAAACTGATGAGGCGTTGTGTTCTTCGAGGGTCTTTAAGTTGTGCTTGTCCAAATTGTTCTTGTGCCCAAAGTTTAGCGTCTGAGTGTGTCATCTTAGTGTTTCAGTAAGGATTACTAAGTGATCAGATCACACACACTTGAAAGAGTTCAAAAAAAATCCCCAAGCTACAAGCTTGGGGATTTGTGTATAAGAGACAGCGCGTTTGCGAGGCTTTTGAGCAGATAGACCGTTTTATAGGTTTGGACCTGTAGACGGTCTGTGCGGCATATTATTGCGTAGTTGGTTCATACCTTGGTACATACGTAGGAACCACACGAAAATCGCAAGCGTTGCGAACAGCATACCTACCCAAGGAATGAAGTAAGCAACCGTGTCTAACAAAGTACTGTGCACCCAATAGTCACTTACGCCAACCAATACACCATTCGATGTTGCCACTGTTACGATCAGAACAACAAAGAACGTGAAGTACAGGAAGAATGTGCGAATCAAACCGTAGTAATGTGAATTCACTACGTCACTGTCTTCACCTTTATCCAAACGGTAACCCGCGTAAATGATTGCGATAACGCCTGAGATCAAAAACGTAAACGGGGTAAAACAACTCAGGATGTAGGCAACCCAAATCCCGTTATGAGGTTTGTTCATTCGTCTTCGCTCCTTTTACGTCCGTTTGAGCTGTGTCAGCCTCACCCATCGCTTCTTTAGATTTCACTTCTTCATACCAAAGGTCGTGGTGCTCTTTCGCCCATGTCTCGTCAACTTCACCAGTAACCATACCTTCTAATGCACCTTCCATACCGAATAGACCGATGTAGATGTGGAAGATAAAGCCACAGATCAGAATCAGTGCCGAAATCGCGTGAACAAGGTTAGATAGTTCCATATCGCGGCGAGTTTGGCCGAAAATTGGGAAATCCAGAACTAAGCCACTCACTGCAGCGATAGCACCGAAGAAGATCAACAACCAGTAAATCGCCTTCTCACCACCGTTTGAGAAACCAGCGGATGGATGCGTGCCTTTATGCTTACCAACCATGCCGCCCATTTTCATGAACCAACGAATGTCAGTCATTGTTGGAATGGACTTACGCCACCATTTCAACAGAACAAACATCAGCAAGATAAAGAACAACGGACCCATGTAGTTGTGGTACTGCTTTGCAAGCATCACAACAAAGCCCCAGAACTCAGTAGGCACGTACGGCTTCAAGAAGTGCTTACCGTAAACCAGCATCAAACCACTGAATGCCAGCGTTAAAAAGGTAAACGCCATGCTCCAGTGAAGTGCACGGTCTAAGCGAGACCAGCGTTTCATCTTTTTACCAGTACGTGGCTTGCTTAACATCAGAGGGCCAACGAACACGTAAGCCATGATAACCATTGCGATACTGCCGAAAATCGCGACAGCGCCCGCAGGAGACATCCATTTCTCTTTAAGAATGTACCAAGTCTCGCCCGGAGTACTGATTAGTATGCCGTGCTCTGCTGACTTCGACGTGGTATAGCCTTCTTGCCCCTCTTTGACCTGACGCCAAAAGTCTGCACCTGCAAGTTGCGTCATCTCCTGTTGTACCACTGGAGATGTTTCTTCTTGCGCAGACGCTGGCATCGCGAAGGTCAGGAGTAATGCTGTCATCATCGACAGCATTACAAGAGACGCACGTTTAAGAGTATTTAACATGTGTCTCTCCTACTTAGCTTTTGGTTGCGTCGTAAGAAAGATCGTTACCGTCTGTCCAACCTGCGTTTTTCGCACCGCGCTCAACCACACGTTGACGGAAGATGTCAGATACTTTCTCTGCATCACCTGCTAGCAGTGCTTTCGTTGAACATAGTGATGCACACATAGGTAGCTTACCTTCAGCAATACGGTTCGCACCGTACTTTTCACGCTCTTCTAGAGAACCTGGTTCTGTGTTTGGACCACCTGCACAGAATGTACATTTGTCCATTTTGCCACGTTCACCGAATGACGCTTGTTTCGGGAACTGAGGCGCACCGAATGGACAAGCAAACAGACAGTAACCACAACCGATACAAAGATCTTTGTTGTGAAGAACGATGCCGTCTTCTGTGTGCTCGAAACAGTCAGCTGGACAAACTGCCATACAAGGCGCGTCTGTACAGTGCATACAAGCTACAGAGATTGAGTTTTCACCTGGTTCACCGTCGTTCAGTGTTACCACGCGACGACGTTGAATGCCCCACTCAAGAGCATCATCGTTTTCGTTCTTACATGCAGTAACACAGCCGTTACACTCGATACAGCGTTTGGTGTCACATAGGAATTTCATTCGTGCCATTGTCAGACTCCTTACGCTTTACGAATGTTACATAGGGTTACTTTTGTTTCCTGCATCAAAGTAACAGGGTCGTAACCGTAAGTGGTTGCCGTGTTGGCTGCTTCACCAACAACATAAGGATCCGTGCCTTCTGGGTACTTAGGACGTAGGTCTTCACCTTCGAACTTACCGCCGAAGTGGAACGGAATGAACGCCAGACCCGGTTTAACACGACGAGTGACCATCGCTTTCACCTTGATGCGACCTTTCTCTGCACCTTCAACCCAAACGTCATCACCATCTTTGAAACCAAGATCGTTTGCGTCTTTCGGGTTCACTTCAACGAACATTTCTTGCTGAAGTTCAGCAAGCCATGGGTTTGAACGTGTTTCTTCACCACCACCTTCGTACTCAACCAAGCGACCAGAAGTCAGGATGATTGGGTATTCGCCAGACTTGTCTTCTTTCTGGATAGACTTGTAAAGCGTTGGTACACGGAAGATTGCTTCTTTGTCGTCCCAAGTTGGGTAATCCGTTACAAGGTCACGACGAGGCGTGTATAGCGGCTCACGGTGTAGCGGCACGCGGTCTGGGAATGTCCAAACAATCGCACGCGCTTTTGCGTTACCAAACGGGATACAACCGTGCTTGATCGCTACGCGTTGGATACCACCAGACAGGTCAGTTTTCCAGTTTTTACCTTCCGCAGCGGCTTTTTCTTCAGCCGTTAGGTCGTCCCACCAACCAAGCTGTTTGATTAGCTTGTCAGAGAACTCTGGGTAACCGTCTTTGATTTCACAGCCTTTTGAGTAGCTGTCTTCAGCAAGTAGGCTTTGACCTTCGAATTCAACACCGAAACGCGTACGGAAGTTACCGCCACCTTCTGCAACCGTCTTAGACGTATCGTACAGAATGTGTGTGCCTGGGTGCTTCATCTCTGGTGTGCCCCAACATGGCCAAGGTAGACCGTAAGTCTCACCATTCACAGGACCACCCTCTGCTTCCAGAGATGTCTTGTGGAATGTGTGCCAGTTTTGTTGGTGCGCTTTTAGACGCTCTGGGCTTTGACCTGTGTAACCGATGGTCCACATGCCTTTGTTGAATTCGCGAGTAATGTCTTCAATTACTGGCTGGTTGTTCTCTACGCGTACGTTTTTGAACAGCAGATCTTCATAACCTAGCTTCTTAGTTAGCAGGTACATGATTTCGTGGTCAGGTTTAGATTCGAACAATGGTTCGATAACTTGATCACGCCACTGAAGTGAGCGGTTAGATGCTGTCACACTGCCGTGCGTTTCAAACTGAGTCGTTGCAGGAAGCAGGTAAACGCCGTCAGTACGATCGTTCATTACCGCTGCAACTGTTGGGTATGGGTCAACAATAACCATCATATCCAGCTTCTGCATCGCTTTCTTCATCTCAGGACCACGAGTCTGAGAGTTTACTGCGTGACCCCAGTAGAACATTGCGCGGATGTTTTCACGTTGACGAATGTTGTCTTTGTTTTCAAGGACACCATCTACCCAACGAGATACGGGGATACCTGCGCTGTTCATTGGTTTTTGACCGCCGTAAGCGTTGTCATCGAAACGACCTTTCACCCACTCGTAATCGATTTCCCACACTTTCGACCAATGACGCCATGAACCTTCAGACAAGCCGTAGTAGCCTGGTAGCGTGTCAGATAGTACGCCAAGGTCAGTTGCACCCTGTACGTTATCGTGACCACGGAAGATGTTTGCACCCCCGCCTGATTTACCGATGTTACCTAGCGCAAGCTCAAGTACACAGTAAGCACGAGTGTTGTTGTTACCAGTCGTATGCTGAGTACCACCCATACACCACACGATACAACCCGGACGGTTTTCAGAAAGCAATTTCGCTGTTTGGTAAACTTCAGACTCAGGTACGCCAGTTACGCGCTCAACTTCTGCTGGTGTCCACTTAGCCACTTCTGCACGGATTTCATCCATACCGAATACACGTTGACGGATGAACTCTTTGTCTTCCCAGTTGTTCGCGAAGACATGCCATAGCACGCCCCAAATAAACGCAACGTCAGAACCCGGACGTAGCGATACGTAGTGATCCGATTTTGCAGCGGTACGGGTACGGCGAGGATCCGCAACAACGATCTTACAGTTGTTCTTCTCTTTCGCGATTAGGATGTGCTGCATCGCAACAGGGTGCGCTTCTGCAGGGTTTGAACCAATGAACAGCATCGACTTACAGTTGTGCATGTCATTGAAAGAGTTGGTCATCGCACCGTAACCCCAAGTGTTTGCGACACCTGCTACGGTTGTTGAGTGACAGATACGCGCTTGGTGGTCAACGTTGTTGGTACCCCAAAGCGACGCCATCTTACGGAACATGTACGCTTGTTCGTTGTTGTGCTTTGCACTACCCAACCAGTACACCGAATCTGGACCCGACTCTTTGCGGATGTCCATCACCTTGTTACCGATTTCTTCGATCGCTTGATCCCAAGAAAGCTTCTTCCACTTACCGTTTTCAAGCTTCATTGGGTATTTCAGACGACGCTCACCGTGACCGTGTTCGCGCAGTGCTGCACCTTTTGCACAGTGTCCACCAGCGTTGAATGGGTGGTCGAATGCAGGCTCTTGACCTGTCCACACGCCGTTTTGAACTTCAGCGTAGACACCACAACCTACAGAACAGTGAGAACAGATGGTACGTTTTACTTCTGTTTTCGCTTCTGGATCCACCGATTTAGCTTGTGCTTTCTTCATCATGCCCGGTGCAAAAAGACTTGCACCTACAACCGCACCACCAGCAGCAAGCGAGGTATTTTTCATGAATGCACGGCGAGAAACGCCAAGCTGATTGGTTTCTTTGCTCACACTGTCGGAGCGTTTGACAAGTTTCATCCGTTATCTCCTAAAGTGTGTCGTAGTAATCGCGAATGTGTTGAGTTTCACGATACCCTTTCTTCTTCACGTCATTTTCAGAAGGCTCAACCGTTTCTGAAGCGCTTGCCACTTTTGTTGTTCCAGCGACAACCGCACAAGCTACGGCTGCAGTCGTTAAGCCTTTCAGGAGATCCCTACGGCTTGTGTTTATTTCTTTATTATCTTTCATCATTGCTTCCTTACCTTACGGTAGATCTTTGGAGGCTATTGCCCCTCTATCGATATGACCAAGTACTGCTCGATTACTCGTAATCAGTGACGTTTTTCACATCAATTTTTAATTTGTGCTTACTGCTTTTGGTGTTCACGCTAAAGCGCACTTGTTCCAGTGTTAAGAACGCCTCACACAGTTGAGCTGCTGGCTTATAAAAGTTCGCGCTCTCTGAGTTTTCTAGTTGCTGAGTGAAAGAGTTAAACCAAGGTGCGATGTGTTTGTTAAACACCGCTTGTTGAAGATCTTCTTCTTCACCCGTTAGCATCGACATCACTTCACAAAGTGCTGCGATGTGGTCTTCCGGCTCTTTCACATTTTCATCGCGCTCGAAACCAAGCAGTTCCAAATCGTGACGAATTTCAGCCAGTGGTTTTTCCATCATTGCGCCCGTCATGTGCCATGAGCCAAACGGCATCACTTCACCACGACCGATACCAATGAAAAGATCTTGGTATTCATCTTCGAGCGCTTCGCGATTAGAATCTTTTGCCGCTTGCTGAAGCGCAATCCACGCTTTTTGCATTGCGCTTTCTGATGGTTCAACTTCTAGAGAAGTCAGGAACTCGATCATCTCTTCACTTGGTGCGCTACGGAAAAGCGCTGACAAAACCAAGTAGATCTCTGTTCTCAGTGTTTGTTCTTGTTCTCGTTGTGTATCCACTGCGAGCTCCTAGTATTTCAGTTGTTTCATTGGGTCTTCTGCCATCGACTCAAACATGTCGATCACACGGCAGTCTTCACACATCGCGATACGATTGATCGCCGCTTCATCAGAGAAATGAGAGTGGCCGCGTAACTTATTTTGTAGCATGTCGATCATAGACTGAGGTGCGAATGGCTTATGACAGCGAATACATTCCGCTGCTTTCTCTTCGTGAATCACAACCGCTTTTTGGCGCTCTTCTTTCACCCAGTTCATGCGTGGCGTTAGAGTCAGAACTTTCTCTGGACATGCTTTTTCACACAAACCACATTGAATACAATCTTGTTCAACGAATTTAAGTGATGGAGATTCACCATCAGTATGAAGTGCACGTGTTGGACAAACCGCCACACAGCTCATACACAACGTACAATCTTTGCTCTCACAAGAAACATTGCCGTAAGGCGCGTTCGCAGGCAGTTCAACAATGTTCTCAACCGGAATACGAGAAGAAGACATTGCATCCAGCGCAGTAAACAAACGTTGACGCTTGTTACCTTGAAGATCGCCAAGGGCAAGGTCGAATGAATCTGTACATAGTGTTGGAGGACCTTCACGAAGCGATTCCAAGTAAAGGATATCGATGGTCTCTTTTGCGATACCAAGTTGATCCAATAGCTCTTGCGCAATACCCACTTCGTTGTTCAGAACACGAATGATGGTTGCAGGCATAAAGCGAGAAGCCGCAAATAGCACTTGCGTCGCGCCATTAACTAGAGCTGCAAACCATGTATCGATACCGATAGAAGGAAGCTCTTCAACCACAATTGGAATCACGTTATCTGGTAACGCTTTCAGTGCCATCACGTTGTAAGTCTCGTGACGAGAACTACAGATAAGAACGATAGGATCCAGACCGCCCGCTTGCTCGTAGTTCGCTAACGTGCGTTCAATGAATTTTTGCGTATCTTCAGGATTAGGTAGCGCATAATGAATCGCTTCTGTCGGACAAGCCGTTGCACAAGTACCCACGCCCTGGCATAGGTATGGGTTAATCTCGATGTGATGACCGGTTTTATCGCTGCCTTCACTTGATAGTGCGCCAGCAGGACAAGCATCGACACAACGCTCACAGCCTTTTACGCCACGAGAACTGTGCGCACATAGGTCAGTGTCCAAGCGGAAGAATTTTGGCTTATCAAACGTACCCATTAATGTTGGGATTTCTTCTAGCGCTTCTGCCAGTTTTGGATAACCGCGTCCTACTGGGTAGTAACCCGGAACCGGAACCTCTTCTGACATACAGCTGCTTAGACAAAGATCGAGAACAACATCGAAACAATCACTATTAATAGCGACTTTTGCTAGGTTGCTTGTTAGACCGTTATTTTCGATAAGCACTTCAAACGTACCTAGGAAACCAGAAACCTGAACTGAGTTTGCAAAGTACAGTTCTGGATTGGTGCCTTTCTCTCCGTCTGTAGAAAGAAGTGTCAGGCTGTTCATTTGAGATAGCTGCGCGGCTGCACTCTCAATGATGGCAGTCGGTCCAACAATCAGCGTATTACCGCCACTCTCGTAGCTCACCGTTGGTGGAATAAGATTGGTCAACTCTACGGTATTCTCAAACGCATACAGACGCGCTTTACCGTTATTGGAAGTTGCTTGTTCTAATAGTTGTTTCAACATTGCTCAGTTCCATTTATACGCATGGATAGTTTCTTCCATCTTTCATTGTAGTTAGCGCAGGCGATTCTGCTGATTAACTCGTCAGTAACTACCCCTTTTAGGTAGTCCAATACGGGTTATCACTGCCTGTTAGGAAAATGGTCTAACTTCAACAAGAATGGTAATGAACAACAGATAGCAAATGTCGTGCCAATTAAATATCAGCTAATTTTCAATAGGTTAGCTATTTATCTTAGAAATTGTAGGGATAAAAAAACCGACTGGGACATTTTGTCTCAGCCGGTTCATTGAGCGTTTAGTCAAAATGTACCTATTCTTTGTGTGGTATATTTTGTCCCACCTCTTCAGGGTCTAGTTTTGTCTCTGGAATATCACTTTCATCAGATACTGTGTTTATATACAGCCCTTTTTGTTCTTCGGGAGTTTCGGCACCTTCAGTAAGTTCTATATCAGACGCTTCAATATCACTTTCTTCATGAGATTCAGCAAGTTGTGCGTGTTCTTCTGATGGTTCTTCTTCCGTTTTGTCTTTCACCCAATTACGAAGTGTTTCAGCCACCCCTTCAGAAAGCGACTTGAGATTACTGTAGTCGTCGTCGTAATCATCCAAGCCATCGCGAACGTTAAACTCTTCTGACAGGAACATCTTACGCAGTGCGGCTTTCTTAACGCTCTCTGAAGCCTCAGAAACCAATAACTGCGCCACGGACATCTCTTCAGGATCGGTTGCTTCGCTTGATGCTTCTTGAGCCATTGCTCCTTTAGCTTCAGTCTCTGTAGCAGAAGCCTCGGTAGCCAATGCTTGCGCTTCAGTGCTTAATTCTTCATGAGCTTGTGTAGTTTCCGGTTCAGTAGATTCAACAGCGTCTACAACCCTAGCGTCTGTAGGCTCTGTAGTGGTTTCATCTAATTTACGTTTCGACCAACGGCTAAAGAAACTAGTTGCCATTTGCTCTGCCCGCTCCTTTGCGTTTCTTACGTCTTACTTCTAGTAACTCACCATGGCGACCAATAAAGGCTTCCATCCAAGCTTGAACGGCTAACGGCATATCATTGGACAACACTAGGTTATCGCCATCCATATATTGTGCAGCAACCGTTTGAGAGGCAGTAAGCAATTGAATTATTGGTTTTTCACCAGAATCCACATTATCCATAATTAAAAACAACTTAGGTTGCTGAGAACTTAGATTAAATCGGTAATCAGTGCGCTCATCTTTATGCAGTTGCAGTAAACACACATCTTGAGTCTCATCCGTTGGCGTGATTTCAAAACCTGCAAGCTGCCATTGAGTCGTGACCCAAATCCCAGTGCTGATTTCGTGTTCTACCAAATCAACGCCAATTGGCCATGAATCTTCTGTTTTTTCGTATTTGTTCTCGAACTCTTTCGTATTCGACATAACTCATCCAGTTTGTTCTATGTAGGCTTGAAGACAGAAAAGGACATTTTGTACTTTGCTTTCAACCATTTTAGCGTTACAAAGCAATAAACGCGCCAAATCAAACTCACTTTTCTCTCTATACAAAATTAGTCTAGCCGTCAGTGTGAGTCTGTGTCATTACTGCGAACTCTCAGTTTTAGCAGACATTTGACGTAAAGCCTCGCAATTTCATTTATACCCGCTATTTTGGAATGAGAATTGCTATGTAATCCTTGTTAAGACAAAAGAACCCATTAATGAGAGCGTCCATGAGCTCTCTCATTCATCAGGACATGACTGTGGTAAAACCAAACATTATTAAAACCAGTGAAAATCCCCTACAGACCATCGAAGTAGAAGTGTTTGACGAATACGGTGAGAACCTGACTAAGCAAATTGCATGTGAACGCCCTCTTACCGTCATGTTGAACTGGAAAGAGATTGTCACACTGATGACACTCGGTTCTCGCCCAGAAGCGCTTGTATTGGGTTATTTGAAGAATCAAAGCTTCCTTTCAGATCCTGAAGCGATTGAATCAGTTATTATCGATTGGGAAACGCACACAGCTGCGGTTATCACCAAAGAGAACATTGAACATCTTGAAGGTGCATTGAAGAAGAAGACCGTCACGTCCGGCTGTGGTCAAGGCACTATGTACGGCAACGTAATGAAGCAGCTTGAAGATTATCAAGTACCACAAATGCCACTCAAACAGTCTGAGATATACACCTCGTTAGAAGCGTTGACGCACTATAATGACACTTACAAGAAAGCTGGTGCAGTTCATGGCTGTGCAGTGTGCAAAGGCGATAAAGTACTGTCATTTGTGGAAGATGTTGGTCGCCACAATGCTGTTGATACCCTCGCGGGTGAAATGTGGCTTAACCAAGAAACGGGTGAAGATAAAATTTTCTACACAACTGGTCGCCTTACATCAGAGATGGTGATTAAAGTGGCACAGATGGGCATTCCAGTTTTGCTGTCTCGCTCTGGCGTTACGCAAATGGGCTTAGATCTAGCCAAGAAGTTTGGCATTACCACTATCGCTCGTGCTAAAGGTTTACGTTTCCAAGTATTCACAGGCGCAGAGAAAATTGATTTTGATGTAAAGGGAAATCAATAACTCATCATTAAGTCGCCAAATGAGTTAGACTTAAACAATCATATGGATTCACAAAGGATGTGAACGATGAACAACGATCAACTGTGGAATTATCTACTCACCCCAAGCGGTATCATCGTTTCGATGATCATTACTTTCGGGCTCGTTGGCATTTATGCTTATCTAATGAGGCAATTTAAGGACTGAACGCCACAATCTAGGGCTAGCAAAGAATTAGCGCTCACAAAGAATAGACATAAAAAAAGACCTCGCGATGAGGTCTTTTTCTTTATTCGGAAGAAGGATTAACCTTCAATACCACGTGACTTCAGGAACTCAGAGTAAGTGCCTTTGAAGTCTGTGATTTTACCATCACGGATTTCGATGATACGTGTAGCTAGTGAGTCTACGAATACACGGTCGTGCGATACGAAGAACAAGGTGCCTTTGTACTGCTCTAGTGCCGTGTTCAATGATTCGATCGATTCCATGTCCATGTGGTTGGTTGGTTCGTCCATTAGCAGCATGTTTGGTTTGTGCATCATTAGCTTACCAAGCAACATACGGCCTTGCTCACCACCCGACAGTACTTTCACTGACTTCTTGATGTCGTCTTGACCAAACAGCATACGTCCTAAGAAACCACGAACCACTTGCTCGTCGTCGCCTTCTTGACGCCATTGACCCATCCAATCTGTCAGGTTCATATCTTCTGCAAAGTCATGCGCGTGGTCTTGCGCGTAGTAGCCAATGTTTGAGTTTTCAGACCACTTGAACTCACCAGAGCGTGGGTCTAGTACACCAGCAAGCGTGTTTAGTAGGGTTGTTTTACCCACACCGTTCTCACCGATGATTGCAACGCGCTCACCGACTTCAAAAATCGCATTGAAGTTAGCAAACAGATCGTCTTCAAAACCTTGGCTTAGGTTTTCAACAATCAGAGCGTTACGGAACAACTCTTTAGACTGTTCAAAACGAATGAATGGGTTTTGACGGCTAGACGCTTTCACTTCGTCCAGTTTGATCTTGTCGATTTGCTTCGCACGAGATGTCGCTTGCTTTGCTTTCGATGCGTTTGCAGAGAAACGCGCAACGAACGTTTGTAGTTCAGCGATTTGTGCTTTCTTCTTCGCGTTGTCGTTCAGCAGACGTTCACGAGCTTGGGAAGCCGCAGTCATGTACTCGTCGTAGTTGCCTGGGTAAACACGCAGTTCACCGTAATCCAAGTCAGCCATGTGCGTACATACTGAGTTTAGGAAGTGACGGTCGTGCGAGATGATGATCATGGTGCAGTTACGCGCGTTTAGCGTGTCTTCCAACCAACGGATAGTATCCATATCCAAGTTGTTGGTTGGTTCGTCAAGAAGCATCACATCAGGGTCAGCAAAGAGAACTTGCGCTAGAAGCACACGAAGTTTCCAGCCTGGCGCAACTCCACTCATTAGACCGAAGTGTTGCTCCATTGGGATACCTACAGCAAGAAGCAACTCACCCGCTTTCGCCTCGGCCATGTAACCGTCCATTTCCGCGAACTGAACTTCAAGGTCAGCCACTTTCATGCCGTCTTCTTCGCTCATTTCTGGCAAAGAGTAAATGCGGTCACGTTCTTGCTTCACTTCCCATAGTTCTTTATGGCCCATGATTACCGTGTCGATAACCGTGAACTCTTCATATGCGAACTGATCCTGGTTCAGTTTTGCAACGCGCTCGTTCGGATCGTAGCTTACGTTACCGCTAGTTTGCTCTAGCTCACCACTCAGGATTTTCATAAAGGTTGATTTACCACAACCGTTAGCCCCGATTAAGCCGTAGCGGTTACCTTCGCCAAACTTAACTGAGATGTTTTCAAATAGCGGCTTAGCGCCAAATTGTTGAGTAATATTCGCTGTGGAAATCAAAACCTTTACCTTAGCAATTCAAGTTTATTGGGAAAAACCGCGCAACGTTACTGCTTAAGGCTACACACTTCAAGTTTTGTTTTTATTAATTAATGAGAAAAAGCTTTCTTCGTTCGGTTGTTTTTTGAGATTTGGCTAACATAAACCTTGCCATTCCTAAGGGCTCTTACCCTAACAGGTTCAAAAGTGAGACATAAATCTGTCATGACTAAGCATTGACATACACCATGAGATTGGGTTTATAGTGCGTCCCTTTTTATCAATTCCGTACGTTATTCCTTTATTAAGCATCCGTTTCTCAAAGGAAATCGCAACATCACGCACGGTCATTGGGTAAAACTCGCATATCGCGATAAAGCAACTACACTAACTCTAACCTTATAAGTTTTAAGAGAATTTTATGCATTTCATGGCGCGCATTTTAATGCTAGTCGGTCTCGTGCTTTCTTTACCCGCTCACGCTGAGTGGGAGTACGAATTCCAACCTGAGCCTCAAGTATTGCCAGTGGCGCAAGAGATCACTCAGGAGATAAACAAATTGCCTGAACCTTTGTTTATGTCTGACCAAGACAAACGCAAAGTCAATCAACTGCTTAATGCAGTGATGAACGAGCAGCGCAAACAAACCCTCATCTTTGACCAACATTTAAAAGCTTATCGCGAGTCTGGTGAAGACAAAGAGTGGTTTGAAACGCAGTCTAGCAATTTGACTCTGAACAGCCTTGGTCAAAGCAAAGAGCGATTATTAGCGCTGACGGATCCGATTACACACGACAAGCTAACTGGCTTTGGTCCTTATGGTGTGACCCAATTCAAGCAAGAGTGGCGTCAAACTCAATTGAATGCGGAATACTTACTGTTCTTCCAGATTCGTTCATTCCAATCGCTGATAAAAGAGGTGTTCATTTCACCAATCCCAGTACTTTGGGCAGGCATTAAAGTACTGTTTATTTACTTTGGGTTGGTTTGGTGGTTAACCAACAGCAAGCGCATCATTACGCTGTTCCGTGAAACGCAATTAGACAATGTGGCCAAGCCTCCGATTTGGGTTCGTTTGATTTGGTACATCAGTCGTGCACACCGAGCGATTGCTTGGTTGATTGCAATTACGCTTTCTCTTCGCGTGCTATCAGAAATCCCGAGCTTGCAGCATTTGATCATTCTCGAGATCTTCACGTGGTGGGTGTTGGGTGGTTCTATTGCCATCAGCTTCATTTTAGAGTTTGCTTACCGTAACAGTCGTAGTACCAGCCAAGAAGTGATTGCGCTGCGTCTATCGACCATTCGTCGCTATGTATGGAGCGCGATTGTCGCAGGCGTGATTTTGCAAATCTCGATTCGAACACTAGGCAAAGGCACCATTTATTCTTGGATCTACAGCGCACTGTTCTTTTGGTTTGTATTGGTGACGCTGTCGGTATTGCGCCTATGGCGTAAAAAGGTATTTGAAGTCGCGGAAAAGCTCTCTGACCGCCCTGTTTGGGTAAACTGGGCCATCCGCCGAAAAGACACCATGCTACTAAGCATTATCGGCACCGCCATTGCTGCTATCTGGATCATGCTGCACAGCTTTAAACACCGCATTGTTGCCATGTTGTCTAACTACACCATGTTTAGCCAAGCTTTAGCGTATTTGTTCCGTATTGAAGTCGCAAAACAAACGGGAAATAACGGTGCAGATACCAATCTTGTGCGAATAAAAGGCGATCAAGCGTTTGACTATATTCTCCCAGGTAGCGAAGAAAGCGAGTTGGTGGACTACGCCTCTGATGAAATCAAGCATCTGTCTAAATATCTCCTGACAGACAGCCCTGCCGTGTGCGTTATCTCGGGTGAGCGTGGCGTTGGTACAACAACCTTCCTTCGCACTATCTTGAATAAAGTTAAGAACGCCGAACCGGTTTATCTAAACTGCCCTTATGCGGGTTACAGTGAACTACTTAAAGAACTCGCTTTACAACTCGGTTTAGAAGAGGACGCGTCCGAAATTCAAGTCCTTTCTCTGCTACGTAAGAGTGATACGCCTTACCTTATCGCCGTCGATAACGCCCAGCGTTTAGTTAAGCCGATGGTGGGTGGTCTAAGCGGTTTAATTAAACTGACTAACCTACTTCGTCGCTCTAAGAAGAACCACCGCGTTGTCATGGCGATTGAGAAAGCAAGTTGGCGTTTTGTCGACCGCGCTCGTGGCGAACGGTTGTTGTTTGACTGGGTAGCGTTTATGCCACGCTGGAGCGAGAAACAACTCTCTGCGCTGTTTGATACGCGTATTAACCAACAGATTGAAAACCCAGTGACGTTTGATGGCCTTGTCGTCCCTAAGCAATGGGATCAGGAAGACATCACTGAAGAAGAACGAGCGAAACAAGGCTTCTACCGTATTTTGTGGCACTACTCTGATGGCAACCCGACGGTTGGCTTGCGCTTTTTCCGCTTGTCTCTACGTCAGGATAAAGAGACGCAGCAAGTGGTAGTTCGATTGTTCCACGCTCCAGAGTCTCAAGAGCTAGAAAAAATGCCGAAGCCTATGCTGGCCGTTCTGCGTTCTATTGTTCAGCTTGAAGTGGCATCGCCAGAGGAGTTGTCTGAATGTACCCAGCTCAGTATTGCGGAAGTTATCGGTACTCTTCGCTACTTCCAAAGCCGTGGCTTTATTGAGTGGAGCGAAGACAAAGCTCGCGTGTCGGATCACTGGTTCCGTCACATTACTAACGTTCTCGACCGTCAACATTTATTGGTGAAATAACGATGAAAAAACTACTCACCGTATTGGCTCTTTGTTTATTGAGCTCCCCTGCATTGGCGACTGAAGAAATCGCGAGTGTCGATAATATCTCGCAAATTGCCAGCTTGATTCGCTGGAGCGGCGTGTTCTTCTCTATCATCGTGATTGCATGTACATGGTTGTTGCTTAAGTTTATGAGCTCGATGGTAGAAAGTATTGGTAGCCAATTTGTGCAGTATCGAATGGTACTGCAAAAGCTCCAATCATTCCTGCAGTTCTTTATCTACTTAACCGCCGGCTCTGTGGTATTTATGATGAGCTTTCGCATCAACGACCAGATCCTTGCTTTGATTGGTGGTACGTTGGCGGTATCCGTTGGTTTTGCAATGAAAGACCTAGCGGCATCGTTCATCGCGGGTATGACGGTTATGGTTGACCGTCCATTCCAAGTTGGTGACCGCGTCACGTTTGAAGGGAATTATGGCGATATTATTGCGATTGGTTTGCGTTCAGTGCGTATGCGTACCCTAACCGATGACATCATTACCATTCCGAACAACAAGTTCTTGAGTGAAGTGGTCGTCAGCGGTAACTACGGTGCGCTGGATATGCAGGTGGTGATTCCGTTCTATGTAGGCATGAATGAAGACATTGCGTTAGCACGTGACTTAATTCAGGAAGCGGCCTCTTCAAGTCGCTATATCCATCTACCGAAGCCTGTGACGGTTCTCGTAAAACAGACGATTACTGATAACTACTTAGCAATTCAGTTAACGTGTAAGGCGTATGTGGTAGATACCGCCTACGAGAAGCTCTTTGAAACCGACATTACTCTACGTGTAATGAAAGAGTTTAAAAAGCACGGAATCAATCCTCCAAAGATTGCGGTGCATACAGGTTAATTCGACGTTTTCCTCTCGCACTTAGAGAGGAACAGATACAAAAAGGGTCAGTAAATTTACTGACCCTTTTTATTTGATTGGGACTCGTAGTCAGCTTAAGAATAGCACTAAACAATATTCATAACGTCAAATAGCAACTCGGCTTTTTTAGGCAGATAGATACTGAATGTGCTTCCTTTGCCCCATTCTGATTCAGCTTTTAGTTCGCCGCCTGTTTGGCTAAGAATACTTTGCGAAACAGAAAGCCCTAGACCAGTACCGTCGCGCTTAGTGGTATAGAACGGCGAGAAGATACGACTTAAGTTTTCTGGCTTGATACCGCAACCTTCGTCGGTGACATGAATCGCTGCGCCTTTCAGTTCGCCGTCTTCAATCCAACCTTCACTCACGACGGTTAGCTTACCTCTGCCGTCCATCGCATGAATGCCATTCATCTGCAAGTTCACCAGAATCTGCAACAAGTGGTGGCGATTGATCTCGACCGAAGTATGAGCCTGTAAATCGGTGACAAACTCGATGTCGCGCTTCTTAGTACCGGTTTTAACCAGCGTAATACTCTCATCGATGATTGGGTTCACGTGTTGCCACGTAATTTCGTCCTGTACACCACCCTGACGGCTGTATTGCAGTAAACTACGCGTGATATTACGAATACGGTCAATTTGAGCGTGAATGGCGTCTATCTCTTCCTGTACACGGTTTGCCTCTTCTCCAAGTTCAAACTGAATCAACTCGACGTTTCCGAGGATTACTGCGGTCGGATTATTAATTTCATGAGCAATGCCCGCGGTTAATTCACCAAGTGCTGCCAGCTTCTCATTCACCACCAGCTTATCTCGCGTTTGGTTGAGCAACTGAATGTGGAGTTCGAGCTGTTCTGTTTTTTCCTTCAAACTCGCCGTACGTTTTTGAACTTTTCCTTCCAGCTGCATGGCAGAGTTCTTCAGCTCGACTTTGCGATCTTCCAAAGCATCAAGCATGTTGTCGAACTGGCGCGCTAACTGAGCCAGTTCGTGATGTTCATCCAACCCTAATGGACCAATACGCTTTTCTTTACCCAGCTGGACAAGCTTCACGACCTTGTAGATGCGCTCGATTGGACGGAATAGATCACGTGAGCCGCGATACACCATCACGCCAGAAACTAAGAGCAGCATTAAAGTGATCAAGCTTATCTCAACGATATTGGTCATGTAGGCTTTTACGAATGGCCACATCAAATAACCGGTATAGAGCATACCAATGACATTATCGTATTGGTCTTTGATTGGCTGATATGCGGTGATGTACCAAGCGTCGTAGACGAACGCGCGGTCGACCCATTGCTCACCTTCTGCCAATACCTTGTTGTATACCTCAGAACTCACCCGCGTACCGATAGCACGTCCCAAACGTTGCTCACTGTCTAATGGAACGTTGGTGCTAACACGAAGATCATCCAAGAATACCGTCAAAGTCCCCACTGGACGGAGGGTGTCGTTATCACTCAAATAGATAAGATCACGAATTTGATCGACCAACACCGTGCTGTTGTTGAGTAGCAAACCACCATCTAAGAAGCCAATTAAGTCATTCTGCTGGCTATATACGGGGATCACGGTTCGACTCACCAAGCCACGCACTTCCACACCACCATTTTTTAGAATTGGTACTTCAGCACGTTTGGCGAGTTCGGGGTCTAGCTTTTCCAGTTCTTTCCTGTCCAGAACATCGAAGAAAGATTCGCGCTTAGTTAAATCCATAAAGCGGAATTTGTTTTCCATTGAGTTAACACGTTGGAAGGACAAAAAGTCCAAACCGTAGCGTTTCTTCTGCGCAGTAACCCACTTTTGCAACTCTGCTTGTGGGACATTTTGGTTCACTCGGGTACGAAAATCATAAGAGTCCGCGAACGATTTCACGTAGTTCGCCTGCTTTTGTTGCAGCAGCGTAATACTGTTATTAGCGACACCCAAACGCTCCGATACGTCTAACAATGCATTTTGCCACGTATAGTGAATCGACCAATAGATCGTGATACCAATCAATGCCAACGACGTTAAAAAGATTGGCGCGGAGGTCAAAATCAACAATCTATAACGCACCATGGTTTTAAACCGGTACGTCCATTTAGACAATCCCTTGCGTTGCTGCCAAGTACTATTCGGCATAATCCTCGTCCTCAGAGTCCCACTCTTTGTATTTGCGCTCTAGGGTTTTTCTTGCCACACCCAAATCACGTGAAGCGGCAGATTTATTGCCTTCATGAAGAGTAACCACTTGTTGTATATGCGCTTTTTCAACCTCTTTTAGCGTCCAAGTGTTTGGATAACCTTCACCGCTGAACTCTCTGCCCTCTTTGAATGTTGGCAGCTCTGCAGTATGAGAAACCGTAATCGACACGTTAGGCAGCGCATGTCCGCCATTCAATTCACGCCAATGGTGCGCAGGCGGTTTGCCTAACAAGATGCAGCGCTCAATGAGGTTTTTCAGCTCACGAATGTTACCTGGCCATTCGTACTCACTCATCGCTTCCATATCCTCATGCGCCCACTTCGGTGCTTGAATACCCAGTTCGCTCGTCAGCATGTTGCTAAAATAAGGCACAAGCTCGAACAAATCGGTTTTGCGCTCACGCAGGGGAGCGACTTCGATCTTCAACACGTTCAAACGGTAGTAAAGGTCGCTACGGAAGTTGCCTTTGTTGACCTCTTCTTGCAGGTTGCGGTTGGTCGCCGCGACAATGCGCACATCAATGCTGATTTCACGCTCTGAACCTACCGGACGAATGGTACGTTGCTCTAACACGCGCAGCAGTGACGCTTGCATGGATAACGGCATTTCACCAATTTCATCAAGGAATAATGTACCTCCGTTCGCTACACGGAAAAGTCCTTCCCGAGACTTTTTAGCGCCCGTGAAAGCACCTGAGGTATGACCGAATAGTTCACTCTCTAAAAGCTCTGGCGCAATCGCACCACAGTTAAGTGGGACAAATGGTCCTGTGCGACCACTCGCTTGGTGAATGCCGCGCGCAACGAGCTCTTTACCTGTTCCCGACTCACCTTCGACCAAGACTGATGCGCGAGAAGGCGCAAACTGGGTAATCAGCTGTTTGAGTTGACGGGTTTTCTCAGAGCCGCCAATGATTTCTGACGTGTGAAGACGCTGATAGTCACGTTTCATCGCGTATTGCATGCGCTCAGTCAAACGACGATCCATACAACGGCTGACCGCTTTCAACATCTGCTCTAGGTTAAACGGCTTGAGGATAAAGTCCGACGCACCAAGTTGTAATGCTCGAATCGCAATTTCTAAGTCTGCGTAACCGGTCATAAAGATGACGTCCGCGCGCTTGTCATCGTCCTCAAACGCTTCTTCCCATTCAATCCCCGAACGCCCTGGCAAGTTGATATCCAACAGAATCAAATCGTAGTGGCGTGAATTACGCAGTTCTTCCGCTTCTTCAATGCTGCCCGCTGTATCGACTTGCGAAAACAGTTTGCCCAGCGCCTTTTTAAGGATGGCTTGCATACCGAGTTCGTCATCAACGACCAGTACTGAAAAAGCGTTGTATTGTTGGTTTGTACTAATATGGGATTGAGTAGACATATTTACCCCAGTTGGATTGGAATGGGACAGAGTGTACCAAGTTTAAACAGAGATACCCTACAAAAAGTGCGACATTTTGTACCAACGCAAATTTTTATGCAAATAAGTCCATGAATTAGCGCATAAATCAAACATTTTGAGCTTGTAAAATGTTGGCATCTTGTTTGCTATATGAAGTGTCCAAGTGACCTCAGGATGTAGGAGATATTAATGCAAGGCCATCACTCCTCCACCCTAAGATGACTTGTGATATGAGCGCGCTATGACGCTCTGGCGACTTCTTTAGTAACCCAAGACTTAAGAAGCCAAAGAATCATTGGAAAGGAAACAACTAAAATGAAAAAAATTGCGCTGACTCTAGCTGCAACGTCAATCACTCTTGTAAGCTACTCTGCTTTTTCAGCTCAAGATGGCGAACACATTCGTCTGGCGACAACAACAAGTACTTACCACTCAGGCTTACTGGACTACTTACTTCCTCAATTTGAAAAAGACACTGGCTACAAAGTGGATATCATCGCTGCTGGTACTGGTAAAGCGCTGAAGATGGGTGAAAACGGCGACGTTGATTTGGTTATGACACACGCCCCTAAAGCAGAAGGTGTGTTTGTTGAGAACGGCTACGGCGTCCTTCCTCGTAAACTGATGTACAACGATTTCGTTATCGTTGGCCCTAAAGCTGACCCAGCACAAGTAAAAGACGATGCGTCAGTACTAGACGTATTCAAAGAGATCGCAAACAAAGACGCGACATTCATCTCTCGTGGCGATGATTCTGGTACACACAAAAAAGAATTGGGCATTTGGGCGCAAACTAAGATGGAACCAAACTTTGGTGGCTACCGCAGTGTAGGCCAAGGCATGGGCCCTACTCTAAACATGGCGTCAGAGATGCAAGGCTACACCATGACTGACCGTGGTACTTGGTTGGCTTACCAAAACAAATTGGATCTTGCGATTCTATTCCAAGGCGACGAAAAACTGTTTAACCCGTACCAAGTGATTTTGGTTAACCCAGAGCGTTACCCAACCATCAACTACCAAGGTGCGAAGGCTTTCAGTGACTGGTTAGTGAACCCACGCGGTCAAGAGTTGATCAATGGCTTCCGTCTGAATGGTAAACAATTGTTCGTTGCGAATGCTGAGAGCAAATAACGCAATATGAATCTTGCTGATACAACACTAGAAGCCTTGCGCTTACTGGTGAATTTTGATGCAGACCTATGGGAGATCGTTGCGGTCTCCTTTAGTGTTTCTATTACGGCAATATCTTTGGTGGTATTGCCGTCTATTTTGATGTCCTTTGTCCTTGCTTACACCGACTTTCGTGGTAAGTGGTTCTTATTGTCCATCGTCAACACGCTACAAGCTGTCCCTACGGTCGTGATTGGCTTGCTGTTGTACATGATGCTTTCAAGAGCAGGACCTTTGGGTGATTGGCAAATGCTGTTTACGCAAAAAGCCATGATCTTAGGGCAAATGATCGTCTGTTTTCCGGTTCTAGTCTCAATGATGCACGGCGCGCTGCAATCCAGTGACCGTCGCGCAGTTGAAACGGCGATTACGTTAGGTGCGTCAATACCTCGTATCGCTGCTACTATGATCTGGGAGACACGTTTTCCTTTATTGGCGGCTATCATTGCGGGATTCTCACGAATCGTCACAGAGGTAGGCTGTTCAATGATGGTTGGTGGCAACATTATGGGCGTAACCCGTAATATTCCGACTGCCATTGCTATGGAAAGTAGTAAAGGTGCTTTTGCGCAAGGAGTTGCATTAGGAATTGTATTACTATCGTTAGCGTTAGCGCTCAACTTCCTCTTATCGAGCATGAGAGGCAAAGGCTATCTAAGAACATGAAGCAAGCAATCGACTCGCCATCGACCCAATGTAAGGGTGAATTATGACTATAAAAATTACCGCCGAGCAATTGTCCATGCGCTTTAAAGAGCGTGTGCTTTTCCACATCCCTGAATTGGCCATTGGTCCAAACGATGCAATTTACCTAAAAGGTGACAATGGCGTTGGTAAAACCACCCTACTCAAGATCCTTGCAGGTTTGCTCAAGCCTTCAACGGGTAAAGTGGTGGCACCGAAAGATACTTGGTTGAAGAAGTGGACGCGTCGCAATGGTCGTGTTGACGTGATTTATCTCCATCAGTCTCCTTACCTTTTTGACGGCACTGTGTATGAAAACGTCGTTTATGGAGTTAAATATCAACAAGACACGGCAAAAGATAAGCGAGCTCAAGTTATTAGTGCGCTGCGCATGGTAGGGTTGGAAACCTTAGCCGACGAACACATCTCTGTATTGTCCGGCGGTGAAAAGCAACGCGTAGCAATGGCACGAGCTTGGATCTTAAAACCATCGATTTTGTTGATGGACGAACCAAGTGCCTCTCTCGACCAAGAGTCGATTGAACGTCTGGTTATCATGGCAAAAGATCTGCTTGATCGCGGTTCTAGTATTGTTGTGACTAGCCACCAAGCGAACGCGTTGACGGATTTATGTAAAAAACAGTGGTGGATTAAAGACAAGACTTTGATAGAGTCTCCACTCTTGTATGTCATACCAAAAGAAACATCCCAAGAGAACGCATATGCTTCAGCCAACACAAACTAGTTGGGTCATTTTGGCTGGTGGTCAAGCCAGCCGCATGGGTGGAAAAGACAAAGGTCTGATCGAACTGAATCAGAAGCCACTCATCGAACACGTTATCGAACGTTTATCTCCGCAAACACCACGCATTCTAATCAATGCGAACCGAAACCAAGACGCCTACCGTGCGTTTGGTTTCGTCTTCAGCGATCAATTTAAAGATTTCCCGGGTCCGATGGGCGGTATCCACGCGGGCTTGGTTCATACAGAAACCGATTGGGTTGGCTTCGTCCCTTGCGACAGCCCACAAATCAACACCGATCTTGTTGAGCGTTTTTGCAATGCAGTAAAAGAAGACACCGATATTTTGGTTGCTCATGATGGCGACCACCAACAGCCCGTCTTCACGCTTTACCATAAGCGCGTACTGCCAAAGCTGACTGCGTTTTTAGAACGTGGCGATCGTAAGATCATCCTACTCTACAAAGAGTGCAACACCAGTTACGTTGACTTTAGCGACTCACCAAACTGTTTCGTCAACTTAAATACGCCTGAAGAATTGGCGCAATTTGGACAACTCGAATCATGAAACACACGCTAAACATCCCTATTCTTGGTTTTGCTGCCTACTCTGGTACAGGCAAAACCACGCTACTTGAAGCATTGCTACCAAAGTTGACCGAAGCAGGTTTACGCATTGGTATGCTAAAGCACGCACACCATAACTTCGATGTCGACCAACCGGGCAAAGACAGCCACCGCCTACGTAAAGCAGGCGCATCGCAAATGCTGATCTCTTCGCGTAACCGCTTCGCACTAATGACAGAAACACCAGAATCAGAATCTGAGTTTGATTACCTTCTGACGCGTTTCGACGAGGACAAGCTAGACGTGGTTCTAGTGGAAGGATGCAAAAACACCGCATTTCCTAAAATCGAATTGCACCGTGAAGAAGTCGGCAAGCCTTGGCTTCATCCAAACGATGAAAACATCATCGCGATTGCTTCAGACAGCGGCGAATTGGATTCTGAACTGCCACAAATGAACATCAACGATCTTGAAGCAATTGCTCAGTTTGTAATTCAGTATGTTCAAGAAGCGAAAGCACCAAAGAGTAAAGAGAAAGAAGCCGCATGCTGCGATACCCTGTCTCCAGCTTTCCTTTCTGTGGTTCAAGGGCAAGAAAAGATCCTATCTTTGGTGAACACGGTTGCTGAAACCGAAGCGTGCAAGATTGAAGATGCATACGGTCGTGTGCTTGCAGATCATGTTGTGTCACCTGTGAACGTTCCGCAATACACTAACTCAGCGATGGACGGTTACGCGATTCGCGGTGATGACGTCGAGCGCGACAGCTACCAAGTGGTTGCTGAAGTGATGGCGGGTCATGCTTACGATCAACCACTAGAAGTTGGTCAAGCGGTTAAGATCATGACGGGCGCACCAACACCTATCAATGGTGATACCGTTGTTATGCGTGAGCAAGCTTCCCAAGACGGCGATACTGTCACGTTCAATGGCGCGAGCATCAAAACCGGTCAAAACGTTCGCCAAGCAGGTGAAGACTTAGCAATTGGTAGCGATGTGTTTACTGCAGGTACTCGCCTAGCCTCTCCTGAGATGGGCATGATTGCTTCTCTTGGTTTTGGTGAAGCGAATGTGTTTCGCAAATTGAAAGTAGCCGTGTTCTCTACTGGTGATGAAGTACAAGCGCCGGGCACTGAGCAGAAAGCGAATTCAATCTACGATTCAAACCGTTTCACTATCATGGGCATGTTAGAGAAGCTCGGCTGCGAGATCTTGGATTTCGGTATCCTAGAGGATAACGAACAATTGATGATTGAAGCGCTAGAAAATGCTTCTGCACAAGCTGACGTCGTATTAACGTCTGGCGGCGTATCCGTTGGTGATGCGGACTACATCAAACTTGCATTAGACAAACTGGGTCAAATTGATTTCTGGCGTATCAACATGCGCCCTGGTCGTCCGCTTGCGTTCGGTCAAATCAACGATAAGCCTTTCTTTGGATTACCGGGTAACCCTGTGGCAGTTATGGTTTCATTCATTAACTTTGTTGAACCTGCGCTGCGTAAGATGCAAGGTGAACAAGGCTGGAAGCCATTAAAAGTCAGCGCAATTGCCACAGAAAGCCTACGCTCTCGCCAAGGTCGTACCGAGTTTAGCCGCGGTATCTACGAGCTAGACGAAACAGGTCGCCTAACCGTTCGCACAACAGGTAAACAAGGCTCAGGTATTCTGCGCTCAATGAGTGAAGCAAATTGTTTGATCGAAATCTCCCCTGCTGTTGATACAGTAAAAGCAGGAGAAAGCGTGACAATTATCCCACTTCAAGGCAGAATCTAGGCCGATTCAGAATTCAAAGGTCAGCGTGTCTGGCCTTTTTATTGATTACAGAAAAACTTTTCAGAGAGACAGCTATGGCTCGCACCATTCTTTACACTTACAAAGACCAAGACAAAGAACTGACGTTCTCATACCAGCAACACCGTAACATTCAAGAAGCGGTTGCAGAAGCGGAAGGTATCGACATCACTGAGTTCCTAAAGATGGAGCAGCAAATCGAAGCAGTATCTGACACGAAGGCAGTACGTAACTACCGCGACAATCATTTCAGAAAATTAGGCTTTAGCAAAATCACCCTAGCTCAAAAAGAAAACTTGGGCGTAGGTAAAAAGAGCAAATAAGCCAAGCTACACAGACCAAAACAAAAACTCGCGATTCGTCGCGAGTTTTTTTATACATGCAATCCAAAGGTAACACACTATAGCTGAGGCTCTACAATCACAAACTGATTGGTTCCCGCAATTGGCGCATACCAGTCACTGCCTTGAACATAGAAAGTCGCCCCATTAACGGTCACCGTGGTTGCTTCATTCGGCAAAATATCGACTATCTTACCTGCCATCCCCTTATTTGTTACGACAGTGGAGCTCACTGTATTCACTTCGCTCTGCACAGATACCGGAGGTTGCTCCACGTAAATATACTGATCGCCACTTCGCTTGTAATAGACATTATCAACGACGGTATAAGTGATCCCCGCAATCACTAGGTAAGTCGCGGTTCTCGGAATTTTATTGTAATGGTATACGCGATGAACTGGCGCTTTATAAACGGGACGGTAGACAGGCTTTACCACCACCACCTTCTTCCCATGCTTTGGTGGCTTAGGTGCTGGAGGCTTGGCAAACGTCGGTGAAACCATACCAACTAAGGCGATGCTAAGAACGCCATAGCGCAATTTTGATGAGTTGAACATCTTCATTCCTACTGTTAGTGGAAGCAATACAGAAAGCTTATCAATCGAGAGTTCAAGGGACGTAAACGAAGCGTAAAGCTGCGTAAAGATGGCAGCTTAGCAATACAGAGCAGCAGTATGGATCGACAAAAATAAAAAAAGCCTCGTTTCACCTTAAAGGAAAACGAGGCTTTCAATGTAGGTCTTATGTGTTTTCGCTTACCGAAAACTCAGACGATTATTTGATGTTTAGGAATGCAGCACCACGTACGCCGCCTGAATCACCGTGTTTTGCTTTGATGATTTTCGGACATTTCGCGACAGAAAGCAGGTACTTAGGAATACGTTTTGGCATCTCTTCGTAAATCAGTTCGAAGTTAGATAGACCGCCACCTAGTACAACAACGTGTGGGTCAGTCGCAGTAAACAGGTTCGCAAAGCAGATTGCTAGAAGCTCCATAAAGCGCTCAACGTGCTCAACCGCTTTTGCTTCGCCTTCTGCGTGTGACTTAATGATGTCGATCGCTTTCTTCTCTTCGCCGTAGTAATGCGCGTAAAGAAGCTCGAAACCACGACCAGATAGGTAGCTATCTAGACAACCTTTCTTTTCACAACCACAACCTAGTAGAGGCGCGTTTTCGCCTAGGTGGAACCATGCGTCAATAGGAAGACGTGTATGACCTACCTCACCCGCTACGTGATTACGACCAGAGAATACTTTACCTTCGTAGATAAAGCCGCCGCCAAAACCAGTACCAAGGATCAAACCAAGTACAGATGGTTCGTTTTGAAGGTCTTCGTCCCATGCTTCAGAAAGCGCGAAACAGTTTGCATCGTTTTCGATTTTTACGCTACGGCCAATCTTAGCTTCAAGATCGGCACGAAGTGGTTTGCCTTTTGCCGCAGGTACGTTGACCGTTAGTACTGTTGCATCATCCGCGTCTTCCATACCAGGAAGACCAAGACCAATCGTGCCTTCACAACCAAATTCAGCATCGTATTTGTTGACTAAACCCGCGACGGTTTCCACAAGTAAATCGTAGTTGTCAGTTGGTGTTGGTACACGCTCTGTTGCTACACGCTCAAGTTTTTCGTTAAACGCACCAAACTCGATTTTAGTGCCACCGACATCAAAGCCGTAATACATGCAATTCTCTCCTAAAAAGCTCAAACGACTCCCAAAAAATGCTGAAGTCAAAAAAGATAAACTTTAGGCATTATCCATATCTGTACGCCTGCAAACCGTGACCGAATGCAGATTTATCCTCTCATTGAAGCCAGTTGAACAACAAGCCATCAACAAAAGTTCATTCCTTAGAGTTAGCTCTCGATTTTAGCCCACTCTTTGAAACGTTTCAGATGCGGTCGAGACCAGTCGGTTTTTACTCGAGTTTTCGTCAGCATGTAGGTTTCACGGAAGGCTTCAAACCACAATTGCAGACACTCCGAAGCTTGCTCTTCACCTGCTTGTTTGAATACTAACGTCGCGACTTCTGCAGTAGATAGATGCTGCTCATTGTCTGAGCGGCGCATGATGTATTCAGACAATGATTCCGGCTCAATTGAAAGCACAGGTGAAGACTTAAGAAACTCTGAACGGCGGAAGATCTTACGCGCTTCACGCCAACTGCCATCAATGAAGATCAGTAACCATTTTTTGTTCGAACCATCGGATGCCTTCAAACGCTCTGGATTCAAACCATCCAATAAACGCTCAGGCTCATCCACGTAATCTGCTGGGAATACCACCACAGGTTGATAAGCATCGTTCTCTAGCAATGCCAGCATCTCTTGAGAAGGCTCGGTACGATTCCATTGATACACGTAGGTCTCTTGAATCGTATCAGCAATTAGACGCCCGGTATTACTTGGCTTGAACACTTCGTTTTCCGATACGATCAGCATGCAGGCAATATTGGATTCGATGTTCGGCTGAATGTCGCACAAACAATATTGCTCAGAAACCTGACAATATGGACAGCGAACCACTTTACAACCACGAGCGTTAAACGGCTTCGTTGAGATAGATTGACGGTGCTGGTATAAACGATGGAAAGCGTGGATTCTCATGGATAGAAAGTGCCAGTTAGAAATAAGTGCATGTGTTAATTAGAGCGCGATTCTACTTGCATAGCGGGTTAGTCTCAAGAAATGCTGGTAAACGGACTGATATTCACATTCCTGGCTTCTCGGTGAAAGATACGGTGGAATCTTAAGGTCTTAACAAATAAGCGAATCTATCAAGGAAATTAGCGTGACCGAAACTACCTTTAACGACCCTTCTTGGCTAAGACTCAGCATCTTCATTGGTGTTTTGTTGCTATGTACCCTGTGGGAAAACAAGCTGCCGAGAAAGAAGCTTACCGTCGACCGATCATTTCGCTGGTTTAACAACCTCACACTGGTCGCGCTAAATAGTGTCGTTATTGCCGTTGTCATGCCTATTGCCGCTTTCCAAGCTGCCATCATCGCTCATGAAAACCAGTGGGGTCTACTCAATACTCTTGCCTTACCGACTTGGCTAAATGTGCTGATAGCCGTTGTGTTACTCGATCTCATCATCTACCTACAGCATTTAATCTTCCATCGCGTTAAACCGCTGTGGAAACTTCACCGCATGCATCACGCCGACTTGGATATCGATGTCACAACCGGGACACGATTCCACCCGATAGAGATCATTCTCTCTATGGTGGTGAAAATCACCGCAGTGTTTGCTTTGGGCGTCTCTCCTATCGCCATCGTAGTGTTTGAAATCGTATTGAATGCTAGCGCGATGTTTAACCATAGCAATGCAAAGCTTCCACTGCCTTGGGATTCGAAGTTACGTAAATTGGTTGTGACGCCAGACATGCACCGCGTGCACCACTCTGTCATCGTGCGCGAGACACATTCAAACTTTGGTTTCTTCTTGTCGATCTGGGATCGTTTGTTTGGCACTTACCGAGCTCAACCGGAATTAGGTCATGATAATGTTGTGATTGGTGTTCCAGAGATTCGTGACAAAGACGAGCAAAGATTGGATAAACTGATCACCCAACCATTTCGTTACAAGGAAAAGTCTTCCTCATGAGCAGTTCAATGAAAGTAAATGTGTTTGGAAAAATCATGCTTGCTGAATGCAAAGATGGGATTTGGACGCTTTATATCGATTCGGAAACTTCGATAAAGCGCCCTATCAGAGACTTTGTAGTGCCGCCTTTTCTCGATGAGGACGAGTTGCTGACCTACCTAGATGATATGTATCACGAGCAAGCAACCGCAACTCATACCTGTGTGTTTCGGATTGAATAGCCCAACTTAACTTCCGTAGCTGGATGACCATTGGTTAATGAGAACAACGAGGAAGACTCTGTTTGCAGCACTTCAAAACCGAGTGCTTTAAAAACCTCGACATTACCCGTATCTTCCACACACCAAACACTCATAGCATTCCCCGAGCCATATAACTCACACAAAGTCATAATTAAGCGGCGAGCGATGCCTTGTTTACGATATGCGCTTTCTACAGCCAGTCCAGATAATTGCAACTCACCGTTTGTTAGTTTGACTTTGACGCAGCCAACGATTCTATCTTCAAGATAATAAGCATAATTGACCCATTCATCTTTGCTTGAAGTCGATTTCGCGGCTTTATTTGGAGAGTAGATTGCTCTCAATTCTTGAAAGCAATCTCTAGTAAGGGATACTACCGAAGGGTTTTCACTCGAAACGCGTTTAAGCATTTTCTATTTTAAATAACTTAGGCTTTGATCAAATCTCGCTTTTTGTTCGATTGAGTGACACCAACAAACAAACCGATAATTCCCAAGATAATCGAAGATATGGCGAAAACACTCACATCTTGTTGTTTATTGATGGCTGCGTACACAAACGCAATCCCAAAAAATATCGCACCAAAGCTAAAGCCTGATAGCGCGGCAAAAATACCGAAGCTCGCCAGCTCCTTAAAGTTGTCCATAACACTTCCCTGTTGAAAAATACGTAACGTCTAAAAATTAACGGAATATCTGACGAGAATGACGAGTCTTTTGCGAATTCCACAACCAGACCGATACCCCAATAGAAAATCCTAATAACAAGGTTTGCCATTGCAGCTGTCCACTGCTCTCTAATACAGCCAGTCCATAGTGTGCATATGAGTTAAAGCCTACGCTGCTTAACATAATCAATAACACTAAAACCAGCCCAGTCCGGCGATGCTTGATCAACAAATACACGGCAAGCAAATCTAGGAGCCCTAAAGCACTCCAATACATATTTAACCAGCCTGGGGCAAAATCGTAAGGCAAAAAGCCATCGACAATATTGTCGTAAAGGTGAATAACACCACCTACTGTCAGGCAAAGGCATAGGAGGAACACTACGAATTTATCCATCATTGTTTCCTTTCCTTATCTGAATGAATGCGCAAAGCATATAGAAATCAGCTAAATAATTGTAATTTCGACGCCATTTTTGAGAGCGACAGTGCCTTTAAACCGTACGTGAGAGATTGAAAGAACAACAATGGCTGTTCTTCCTTATCATTTCGCTCCTGATAAAAGTATAGCGTTTGGTTTGATGATTCGCTTGAAAGCTTAGTTAACGTCTATTGGCCCTTTCTGTGCCTGCATTGTTATGGTGCACGGTAAGAACAAGGTATCAACCAGCGCTGAAAAAGCGGTATCGAACACAAAGAAAGGCACCCCATCTAGTTTGGGCCCCGTGTTTTCTGAATAACTTGGCTCACCATTTAACAAGCACATGCTGTAATTCATCCCGCTGTAAACTCTTGGTATTTCCTTACAGTAACTCTGCTTTCCCTCATGAGAGATTCTCACATGATTGTTTGGTGGGTTTAGGGTCCCTATCGTTGCACAACCTTACAACGCAATTGCTGCCAATGTGACGAGGCGTTTTTTCATGAACTTTCCTTGTTTGTATTTCCTTCGTGAGAACGATTTACGTATTTCTTTACTTACTGCTGATACACGTTGGGATGTGATGCTTGGAGGCGGTTTAGAGGCTGCAACAAATCTCCAGTCAAGTTGTCGGGAATGGGTAATAAACAAACGTCAATGTTGTTCCTCCTCTTTAGCCTTCGCATCAATGAACACAAACTTCATTGAAGGTGGAAAGATAAAGGCATCATCACATCGATAACCTCTTAGCCACACACTATCATCCCGCCTACGCAGATACAAACCTCTGGGATAGGTCTCTTCCTGCTCAAGATGCAAAGAAGCGAGCGTTACGTATTCATCTTTTGTGAGCAAAAACCTTGAAGTAACAAGTATGGTGCCACGGCGAGCGGACAAGGCTCTAGCCCTTTCAGAGCTGCATGAGCAAGAAGCTCAGCCAACGTTGAACCAAATGAAGCACCTAATTCCGAAGGCGTTGTTATCGATAAAGACAAAGTCTGAACACGCTGTTTGGTTTGTATCATTTGGTCTTCAAACAGCTGTAAGGCAAACGGATTGAATTGAATGCGTTGTTTTTTGAGTTCTTGAAGCAACTCTGCATTCGTGTGATTACCGATTTCAACTTTCACTTCATTGCTCCAAGGCGGATAAGCTGACGAACTTGCTCTAAAGCACGCTGAAAGACAGGGTGCGCATGGGAAGAGATGTCGTTCGTAACTTCATGCCAAAAGAATTCAAAATCATGCCCACCATCATCTTGAGTGTGGAAAACCCAATGTTCCGGCAACACTTCACATTCACACAAAACAAAATGCCAACGTTGCTCTTGAAACCCGCTCTCCCAAGCCCCTAAGTAGGTTGGTTGATTGACCAGTTCAATCCCCGACTCTTCTGCCAATTCTCTTTTTGCCGCACTTAAGACGTCGCAATCGAAGAGTTCAACAGTGCCTTTCACCAACTGAACGCCCGCAAGAGGATGTTTGAAAAGAAGAATCTCACGATTTTGTTTTCGCAACACCAGAGGACACACTTTATCAACCACAGAGTACCTCCTCGCTCTGAAGGCATATTTGTTTTGCTTCGACTGGAAAGAGAGGCAACATGGCTAGTTCAGTAAAACTCACCCATCTCAAAATATATTGATTGAAAGCCGAGCGCCTTTGTCGTTCGGGGCCGTTACCTAATGCTGGGGTAGCTGAGCCGATATGTGATAAGAAGTAATGATCCATTCGGCCTTGATTTTGGATCTGAAACACAGGAGTGAGCGATGTCAGCTCTATAGAGGTCTCTTCTAAAGCTTCGCGTTTTGCTGCTTCAGAAAGACTTTCTCTATCCTCTACACTGCCGCCAGGAAACACCCAATAGTGTCTATCGCCCTTCACTCGTTCAATCAATAAAACTTCTCGGTGATCGTTTATTAATATCAAACTTGCTCGCTCCGGCATTCATCTCACTCCCTTGATTTAACGGAATATTCTAACAACCTTGAAGCGACAACAAAGCATTAACAAATGTTAGCGACACATTTCTCTTATGCCATTAATCAATTTGCGATTTGGGTCACTCACTCTTGGCGTCAAAAAATAAAAGGCAGAGCGATTGCCCTGCCTTTGGTCGTATTAGAAGTTTGTTTGGTCTTACCTAATACTGGATCAACTCACCTGATGCAGTTCGTATTTATGTAGCATCGCTTGTTGATGCCCCGCGATGTCTGCGACTTGCTCTGAGCTTTCGACCATGGATTCTAATTGGAGTTTGGTGTGTTCACCTTGGTCAGAAATATGTGTAATGGCTTGTGATACATCCGCTGTTGCTCGTTCTTGCTCTTCTGTCGCAACAGAAATCTGTTCGACACGTAGCTGTATATGTCGAACCGCCGCATCGATATCCGAAAAAGCCGACTTTACTTCATGACTCGATTGAAGTGCATGCGCCATCTCTTCACGCGACTCACTTACCGCTTTACGTGAGCGTTCTGCCGCTGCGACTAACTCATTCATCATTTCACGAATATTGGTGGTCTGCTGCGAGGTATCACTGGCCAACTTGCGAACCTCATCGGCGACTACCGCGAAACCTCGCCCTTGTTCCCCAGCACGCGCCGCTTCAATCGCCGCATTCAAAGCAAGTAAGTTGGTGTTATCGGCAATGCCACTGATCATGTCTACCATCTCACGAATCTGTTTAACTCGTTGGTCGAGCTCCATCATGGATTGTTCATTCATGTTGAGTGAGCTTTCTAGTGACTCCAAACGCTGACGGTTTTGCTCTACCACAGCAACACCTTTCACTGTGTGTTCTGTCGCTAAATGCGAATCTTCGGAAGAGGCATTCGTCACCGTCGCGATCTCTCTAATCGACGCTTCTAACTGAGTAATGGTTGTCACCATGCTCGCCAGCGCTTCATTTTGCACAGTTAAGCTTTGATTTGTTTGCTCTGCCGCATCGTGGCTAATCTCAGCGGTTTGGTACAAGGTTTCGCAGTTACGCGTAACGGTTGAAATCGAATCATGTGTTGAGTCGATAACTTGGTTGAGTTTGCGTGCGACTTCTTTAAGCTCAAACGGTCCTATCTCATGCGCTTTATCTCGGAAATCATGTTCCGTTAAAGCGGAAAGACGAGTAAGGATGTTTTTCAACCCTCGATTGATCCAAGTACGAAGGCCAAACCAAGTCGCTAACACCACAAGCGAGATGACGCCAGCGGCAACAACAACCATCAAGCTGACATTTTGAATGGTGCTGTGGACAATAGTTTCACGCTCATCAATCAGCGCAGAGGCAGAATCAGAGACTTGGTCGAGCAAATACATGGTTTCGTTTGAGAGCTGAGAGGCACGTTGAAACTCCGCTTTTTGCTGCTCGCTCCGTTCAAGTTTCGCTAGAATCAAACGCAAAACCCCTTCATCTTTGAAGCCTGCCTGTACCATCTCATAAGGCGCAGTTAGGCTGGCGAACTCATTCACTTCAGGGTGCCACTCTTTGAAATCATCGTAAGCGAGATTAATACCAGCGATACGGTTTCGCATTTCTCTGTATTCTTGCTCCGCTTTCTCTAGCTCGGTTTGCATCATCATGACCAAGAAGGTGCTTTCCATCGAGCTTGCAGATGCAATGAAGCGATTTGCCGCATCACTCGATTCAGGGTTGTCGTTGCTTAGGAATGAGCTGATACGGTTCATCTCTGGACCAATCGAACTTAAGCCATATCGAAACCCATCGACGGCCAAGTTAATGTCGCTTTGCATCTGAATCACCGCAGACTGTTTCGATAAAATGGAATTGGTGACTTGATGCAATTCCTGAACATTTACTTGTAACATGTTAGATAAATGTTCAGCGACTCCCGATGTTTGTTCTATTAAACCTTCAGTTTGCTGTGCGAGAGCTTCAATTTGTGCGGTGATGAGAGGAAGTTCATCTGGATCAGAAATTTGCATTCCATAGTTAAGCAACTTTACTTGCTCTAAAACATTTCTTGTCAGTGTCGCATTTGCCATCGCCATCGGTAACGCTTTTTGAGACAACTCTTCAAATTGTTCTCCAACCTGCTCCATTCCTTTGAAACTTGAGACAGAAAGGGCTATAACAAGTGCGATGATAGTTAAAAATGTTGCACTGATCGTTTGAATCAGTGAAAAAGAGAAGCGTAGACGTTTGCGCGTTGTCATAATCAATTAATGTTCTTTCTTGGGCTTGAATCAACTTCCCGTTTGTTCGTCACAGAAGTGAGACAAAACGTGATTTGCTGCCCATACTAGGTATTGGTCATGACATTAATATTTCAGTTTTAAGTTGTAGGGATGACAGGTGGGTGATGTGCGTCGTATTTATTTTCCTTTGATAATCAGTGTACTACTTAGTGCGTGTTCGTCCGCCCCCGATCCAGAAACACAAGCTGAGGTCTCTCTTCCTGTTACTGAACTGCTCTCCGACAATCGGGGCCTGTTCGACTTTTATGATGAGTGGGAAGGCACGCCTTATCGCTTGGGTGGAACCAAAAAGTCTGGTATTGATTGCTCTGCCTTCGTACAGAAAGCCTTTGTCGAGGCATATCAAATGTCATTACCAAGAACGACAAGACAGCAATCTAAGCAAGGCGTGGAGATGAGCTGGTCAGATGCACAACAGGGTGACCTAGTGTTTTTCAAAACAAGAAGAACCACTTACCATGTTGGTATCTATCTAGGGAATAAGCAGTTTATGCACGCTTCCACATCGAAAGGCGTGATCATTTCAAGAATAGACAACCCTTATTGGGCATCGAAGTTTTGGCAAGTAAGAAGAGTTACCATGTAACTCCTCTTTAGATCGAAATGACGAGAGACTAGATTCAATCGTAAGTCGCGACAGCGGTATCAAATAAGTTTTTCACTAGCGCAATGTATTCATCAAGGAATGCAATTTGCTCGTTGGTCGCTTTCTTACCCCAAACGCCAGCTAACACTTCGCCAAGGTCTTCAACGACGGCATCCGCTTCTTTAAGTAGCTTGAAACGTACACTTGAATGCAGTTCTGGGTTTTGTTCGAAAATCGCCATGATGTTCGACGCCACCATGTCATTCACGACATCTTCGATGCTTTCTGATCCTGTGTCACCAATTTCAGACGTGAAAATATCTAAGTTAAGTGACAGGTGCTCTATAAGAGCGAGATATCCATCGGTTTCTACAACCACTGTTTTTCTCCGTTTAATGCAAGCCTTCGAAGATGAAAGCGAATTAGTTTCAATAGTAAGACATGCCGAGAAAATTTCATTAACTTATTTCATATTAACAAGCATTGATGCGCCAACTGAATGATTTTTATCCAATTAGGTTAGTCGTCTTGATGACAACAAGTCTGATTGCGTCCATTCTCTTTCGCGCGATACAACGCTGCATCGGCACTCTTCAGCCATTGTGTGTGACTCTCAAAGTTAGATTTATACTCGCAAACACCGATACTTATCGTGTAGTTAATCAAAAAGTCTTCAACTTTCACGATTTCTTGCTCAATTCGCTTTCTAAGACGCTCTGCGAAATAGGACGCTTGTTCTTGGTTGGTATGTGGCAATAAAACGGTAAACTCTTCCCCACCAAAGCGTCCACAAACGTCACTACTGCGTGCGGTTTTGCGCAACAAACTGGACGTTCGACGAATCACTTCGTCCCCGGTATGATGCCCATAGGTGTCGTTGACTTTTTTAAAGTGATCGATGTCAAAAATAACCAGTGAGCACGCCCCTTCCATCACTTTAAGTTGATTGAATTCTTCCTTCAGTGACTGTTCCCAATAAGCACGGTTAAATAATCCAGTTAATCCATCTTTGCGGCTGATTTCAGACAGGTGTTGGTTGGTTTCTCTTAAGTGGATTCTATTACGCGCGGTTTCCGAGACATCGTTGATTTGAATGGCTATGTGGCTCACCTCCCCTGATAACGAGCGTAAAGGCGTGATAACAATATCTTGGAACATCAAATGACTGCTGTTGGAAACCGGCGAAAAGTTGTTGAATTTAAAAAGGTATGGACGGTTTTCCCAACTTGAAAATGAACGAGTTTCTAAATCCGCGGACGTTTTGAGCTTGGTCTCTAGCCACGTTCGGGGTAAATCTTGGAAATGGTCAAACAAACATTCACCGAGGATATTCTGCGATAGTATGCCACTGTAAGACTGCATAAAACTGTTCCACACGCAGACTTTATAGTCTTCATCTAAAACGATGAGCCCTGAGTCCATGGTATCGAGTATTTGGGTAACCCAATGAAAGTCTGCTATATCCAGCGTAATTTCGGACATTAGATTAGCTCCATAATTTCATAGATGATTTCTACGGATGATTTATCTATCAAAAACAGAACTTCACACTCAAAATCGAGCGCCTCTGCCATGTAGGTGTATTCGATGGTAAAGAGTTCACCAGATTCACTCTTCTCTTCATTGTATGGAATGACGTTTTCTATAATGGCAGGCTGGCGCAACGAAAATTGCTTATCCAACTGTGTACCCAGAGACGTTAAGAATGAAGATACCAAGAGATTCGACACATTTAGGATGATCTCGTTGTGCCGCGTGAACTCAAGCAAATAACCAAGGCGCTCTCCGATTTGATTGATGTCTTTGCCACGCAAACAAACTAGAGCTTCACCATGGATACCACCACCAACAAATCGCTGAGCAACGGCAACTGAACTGTCTCGACCGATCACGTCCACTAACGTCATATGCAGTTCTCCATACGACAATGGACCAACGTGGGGCACTGGCAGTTGAATGAACTCATGAAGATGGTCGGCCATAATCGCAGCCCCCTTACCTAACGCGATGTTGGCAACTTCACGAAATTTCGCCAGAGGGGTAATCTCAATTTCGGGGGCTGGCACTGCATTTCCACTCGAGCTAAATGCGTATTGCAACCCTAACGTTTCATATAGCGGGATAACCTGTTCTTCTGACAGAGGCTTGGCGATAAAGTCGATTGCGCCAAGATCTAAACAACGTTGTTTAGCCTCTTGCTGAACGTCACCAGAAATGATGACAACTTGAGTGGGATAATTGCTGACCGGTAGAGACTCTAGTACCTCGAACCCGTCCATAATCGGCATCGTTAAATCGAGAAACAAAACGTCAATATTTTGTTCCGCTAGAATCGTCAACGCTTCGTAACCGTCTTGGGCTTCGATCAGGTGCAATGATGTTTCGTGTACGATGGAACGGGATATCAACTTTCGTGCTACCGCCGAATCATCACAAATCAGTATTTTCATGCCACCAATGGAACTAAAGTCAAAAAAATAATAATACTCGTTGTATACCAATAGCTCCATATGTTAAGTCCATAAATCATAGGGTTATAGGCGACATGATTCACACTTATGCACATTTTCTACTATATGCAGCAGTTTTATTGTCGAAGTTTGCTCAACTGCGCGTCAATCTTCCGCCGTTTATCCTAAACTATTGTTGGTCAAATAGATAAGCGAGGTTTTGTATGTGGCAAGCAATATCGCAACAGCTTTCTGATACCTTGATGTTCGAATATCAAATCACTGAGAAGACACGCCTCTCTGGTGGAGACATCAGTGAGAGTTACATGATCAATGACGGAGAACAGCGCTATTTCGTCAAACTCAATGATCGAGACTTTTTATCTAAGTTCGAAGTTGAAGTAGAAAGCCTTCACTTGTTACGTGAAACCTCGACGGTGTTTGTCCCTGAAGTCGTGTTAGCGGGCAAAACCAAAACCCACTCATTCTTGATCCTGAATTACCTACCAACCAAACCGCTTGAAGATGTAAAGCACAGCTTTAAGTTTGGCCAGCAACTGGCGCGTTTACATTTGTGGGGAGAACAGAAAGAGTTCGGATTTGATTCCGATAATTACATCGGCTCTACCCTTCAACCAAATCAATGGCATAAAAAGTGGTGTGTCTTTTTTTCTGAGCAACGAATAGGTTGGCAGTTGCAGTTGCTGAAAGAAAAAGGTGTGACCCTCGTCGATATCGATGACTTTATTGATGTTGTGAAACAGCTTTTAGCCAATCACGCTCCAGAGCCATCATTGCTTCACGGTGATTTGTGGAATGGGAACACGGCATTGACGCCATTTGGCCCTATCTGCTTTGACCCAGCTTGCTATTGGGGAGATCGTGAATGTGATATCGCGATGACTGAGCTGTTTGGTGGGTTCCAACCTGAGTTTTATAAAGGATATGAATCCGTTGCGCCATTACCCGCAGGTTATGACGAACGAAAAGACATCTACAACCTTTATCACATCCTCAATCATTGTAACTTATTCGGAGGTCACTATCTTGAACAGGCCCAATCGATAATTAAGAAGATTATTTGTTATTGATCTGGAAGGGAAAGATCATTGCCGAATGTAAAAATTCGACGCACATCACCCTAGTTTAAGGCCTCAAGCTCAATCATGAGTTTGGGGTCAACTTTTGTACTTATTTCGACTCAATTAGCAACAACAGCACCTAATATTCAAAGTAACTCGACTTAATTTGTATCTCTGCACCAGAGAGAAGACGAGTGTTCAAGGGCTGAATTTTCGAGACAACAAAGTATTAAAAGCCCTGCAATACTAGGAGTTTTTGTATGCAAAATTACACTGAAAGACATGTTAAATGCCCTCACTGTGGGCACTCTATCGGCATCACTTTAGATGCAAGTAATGGTAACCAAGAATTTTATGACGACTGCCCTGCGTGCTGCCACGCTATCCACCTCAACATGAAAGTGGATGAGTTGCACGAAAAGGTAGAATTGTTCATTGACGATAACTACGAATAGAGAGCTTTAATCCCCCCGAGTAATCATCTACATAAAGTAAACATCCAAACAAAATATAAAAAGGAGCGGTTAAGCTCCTTTCTTGTTTCTGGTCATAAGTAAACGTTTACAACTGCTTTGCTGCTAATATACGTTCAACCGTATCGACGATAGCTTGAGTTTGCGGGTCAAATTCAATGTTTATTTTTTCTCCAATCTGACGCGTACCAAATAAGGTTCTTTGCAGGGTTTCCGGAATCAAATGCACCGAGAATCGATTCTCTTCGACTTCGCCGATGGTCAGTGAGCAACCGTCCAAACCGATGTACCCCTTCGCCAGTACATATTTCATCGACTCTTGCGGCAGTGCGAACCAAATGGTGCGGTTGTTTGGCGTATCAATCACATCAACAATCTCGCCCATTAAACTGATGTGCCCAGACATACTGTGGCCACCAATCTCATCACCAAATTTGGCTGCTCGCTCAATATTTACGCTGTCGCCTTCTACCAATTCACCTAGGTTTGTCAGAGCTAAGGTCGCTTGCATAAGATCGAAACTGATGTGCGTTCCTTCAATTTTAGTGACGGTTAGACAACAACCATTGTGTGCGACCGAGGCTCCAATCTCTAGCCCTTCACTTAACGAGCCTTCAAGTTCGATAACGTGAGTTTGAAAGCGCTCTTTTTTTTCGATTTGAACGACTTTAGCCGTACCCTGAACTATTCCTGTAAACATTCTCTTTACCTATTTGTTAGAAGCGACTGATAGCCAGAACGAACATTCGCAAGCTGTTTTTACTATTGTCTATCAATTAACCAAAAATCCCTATCTTGTGGGTATGGCATCTGGGCATACAATTGTTTATCATCTGCGCGGAGTTCCTCCGAGGCATTTTTTCACCTTATAGTGACTAAAATCAACCATCAGATCAGTTCATCACATCTTTTGTCCTCGAACACTCCCTATCTTTTCAACTTATTTTTATTCTATCTATTGTTCCGCTCTGGAGTATTTCGTGCATCGTTATAAAGAAGAAGCATCGAGTCTTATTAAGCTGGCGACCCCTGTGTTGATCGCATCTGTCGCGCAAACCGGGATGGGGTTTGTCGATACGGTCATGGCTGGTGGCGTGAGTGCGACTGACATGGCAGCGGTATCTGTCGCCGCAAGTATTTGGTTACCGTCAATCCTGTTTGGCGTTGGCTTATTGATGGCCCTTGTACCTGTTGTCGCTCAATTAAATGGTTCTGGCCGTCGAGTAAAAATTCCTTTTGAGATCCAACAAGGCATCGTTTTGGCATTGTTGATCAGCATCCCTATTATCGGCGTTTTGTTCCAAACTAAGTTCATACTTGGATTGATGGATGTAGAAGCGGCGATGACCGAGAAAACCGTTGGTTACATCCACGCGGTTATTTTTGCGGTACCCGCTTTCTTGTTGTTCCAAACGTTACGCAGCTTTACTGATGGCATGTCGCTAACCAAGCCCGCCATGGTGATTGGTTTTATCGGCCTAATGTTGAACATCCCGCTGAACTGGATTTTCGTTTACGGTAAATTTGGTATGCCTGCCCTTGGTGGTGTTGGTTGTGGCGTCGCAACCGCCATCGTTTATTGGGTGATGTTTGGGCTGCTTTTCCTTTATGTGACTACGTCTGCTCGTCTAAAAAGCATCAATCTGTTTGGCGAGTTTCATAAGCCACAACTGAAAGCTCAGATTCGTCTGTTTAAGCTCGGCTTCCCTGTTGCCGCTGCATTGTTCTTTGAAGTGACACTGTTTGCAGTCGTGGCACTGTTGGTTTCCCCATTGGGTTCAATCATCGTAGCCGCGCACCAAGTCGCCATTAACTTCTCTTCATTGGTGTTTATGCTGCCGATGAGTGTGGGTGCCGCAGTAAGTATTCGTGTTGGTCATCGTCTTGGGGAAGAAAACGTCGATGGCGCACGCGTCGCTTCTCGCGTTGGCGTCATGGTCGGTTTAGCGTTAGCAATGATGACGGCAATTCTTACGGTTCTGTTCCGTGAGCAAATTGCCTTGCTTTACACGAATAACCCAGAAGTTATCGAATTAGCGATGGTGCTATTGCTGTTTGCTGCAATCTACCAATGCACTGATGCGGTTCAAGTTATCGCTGCTGGTGCACTACGTGGCTATAAAGACATGCGTGCAATCTTCAACCGTACCTTTGTTGCGTACTGGTTATTGGGACTTCCAATTGGTTACATTCTTGGTCGCACAGATTGGATTGTTGAACCAATGGGCGCGCAAGGTTTCTGGTTAGGATTCATTATTGGCCTATCTGCGGCCGCCTTCCTATTGGGTATCCGACTTCGTTGGATGCATCACCAAGAACCTGCGATTCAGTTGAATTTTTCTCAACAGTAATTCAACCTAAACCTAAAAAGAGCGATACCAATGTATCGCTCTTAACAAAGTCATTTGGTGAAGGTTTAGTTTGGGCCTGTATTTTCAGTTAGAGAGATACTTCTGAACATCGACCTCATCCACTTGCGTTTCTGGTATAAACTTCTTCGCATAATCCAGGTACACCCCACTTTCCACAAACAAGATGAACAGATCCATATCTAAATGCTCATCCAGCGCCATTTTGTGCATGATATCGATCGCAACGCTGACAGGCTTCGCTTTTTTATAAGGGCGATCGCCTGCGGTTAAAGCTTCAAAAATATCGGCAATCACCAAAATACGCTCAGGGATCGACAAATCTTCGGCACTCAATTTACGGGGATAACCAGTTCCTTTCAGCGTCTCGTGGTGAGTCGAAGCATAACGCGGTACATTACTTAGCTCAGGTGGGAACGGCAATGCCTCTAGCATCTTGATGCCGCTGATCATGTGTTCATTGATTTTAAAGCGGTCTTCCGGTGTCAGCGTTCCACGAGAAATTGTCAGGTTGTACACTTCTCCCATGTTGTACTGATGCTCCGGCACTTGCATTTGAATACCATGCTCAGGTGCAAACTCAACAGGACGAATACGCTTAATAATGTGCTCTGGTTTGTCTTCCAATAGCTTTTCCATGACCGGCAGTTGCGTGTTCGACGCAGGCTTGTTCATTTCTTCAAATGGCGACAAACCCAAGCGATCATCGAAGTAACGTAGCCAAGTCTGTTCCGATATTTTCTTAATACGCGCAACTTTGTCGTCGCTCATAAACTCACCACCAATATTGGCGCTCGCCACAAACTCGAAGTCCTGATTCAGTTGCGCGACTTTATTGTCAAACGCAGCTTTTGCTTCTTCTGGATTGACGCCACCCTCCAGTAAAGCGGTTAAGTATTTAATTTCAGCATCACGTCTTAACACTTCAAATCGAGTTCGTATTTCATTAATGCGGTTGTAGTTGGCCTCAAGCTTGGTACCTTTATCAACAATATGTTCTGGCGTCGTGATCTTACCGCAGTCGTGCAACCAAGCAGCAATTCGGAATTCTCTTCGCTCCGCGTCATTTTGGAAGGCGAAGTTTTTGAATTTGCCGCTTTGACATTTTTCAGCCGCTTCCGCCAGCATCATGCCGATTTCTGGTACTCGGTTACAATGCCCTGCGGTGTATGGTGACTTGTCATCGATCGCTTGTGCAATAAGGCGAATGAAGGCTTCAACAAACTCTTCTTGCTGCTGCTCATGACTTTGTATCACACTCACCATATCCATCATCGAATCTGACAACTCGCTGATTTCTTTTACTTGAGTCTCTACCGGTTTTACTTTGTCGAACCTTCTTTCTCGAATCGCAGTGGTTCTTGCTTTCAAAGCATATATGGATCGAGTCATTGGTGTACCAAGACGCCACGCTAACGGAAACAACGCAATCAATACCACAGCAGTAAAAACCAAAGAATTCACCAGCCGTTTGATAACGGCTTCAGTAACCACTTCTTTGGGGATCACTACAGCAAAATAATCATCACCACCGCGAGAGGTTGAAATAGGCGTCACATAAACATAACTCGGCTTACCTTCTATTATTCTCCTAGTCATCAAGTTATGTGCAGAAGCGTCTTTTGCTAACTGATATACCTTAGGGTAAGGGACAAACGTCCCTCGCCACTGGTTTGAAGTCAGCCATTTATCTTTAAGTGCCTGATGCTGTTCTGGTGTAATAGCTTTCAAAGCAAGGTTAATAATATCCAACAAGCTCTCATGAGTGTGGTTCAAGTAAAGGTGAAACGGAATTGGCTTCTCTTCTAGCTTGTTGACATTAATTGATGAAACGCGCTCCAAGCCATTGAGCTCATCCAATGTCAAAAAGGTATCAACGAGATAAGGAACCATCTCTTTCTGCAATGCGTCTTTTGCGTCGCTTAAGCTTTCAAACTCGACAATATTAAGCTCAGGATATTGAGCAAGCAGCCACTCCTTCATCCCAAATCCAGCGACGACACCAATTGACTCTTGATTGGCATCCTTTAGCGATTTAGGAAATGGATGATTCACTTTTACCGCAATGGCAAGGTCTGCACTGTACATCGGGTCGCTGTGTTCACCATATTGGCGACGTTCACCAGAAACAGAATGCAATAGATCAATAGTACCATTGATGTATTTGTGGGCTAATACAGAAGATTCGAAGCCATTAACAAAATCAAACTTTAGTCCGGTCTTCTTCTGAATCAATCTCAACATGTCGATAGCGTAACCTTGGGGTTCGCCTGCTTGTGAGAAGTCATAAGGGCCCCAATCATTCTGGTTAGACACAATGAGAGCCGGCGCATTCATCACTACGGCTTTTTGTGCCTCGTTGAGTTCAAGTGGGGCTGAAGAAGGAATTTCGACATCTCGATGCAAATCGATATTGGAAGCAATGACCTCGCCTTTATGATTAAAGATGAACGATTCTGCACCACTATCCAAAGACATACCGAGCGCGGTAGGCATGATCTTTTGATTTAACGTAGAAAGTTCAATATCGATGCCAATCACATCATCGCCATTGCGTATCGAATAACTCTGCCCCGTCACTTTCATGTTCTTAAACAGATACGGTTCAGTTTTGAAAACACCGGTATTTTTCGCACTGATAAACCAAGGTCGACGCGTCGGGTAAAAGCTGCTTTTGCTTACAACGGTTCTGTTTACCTCAAAGTTTTCGGTAACATAAGAGACCACCATCTGACGCTCTGCTCCTACTCCAGAAGCTTTAGCGATTGCCCAACGGTCTGGCACCTCTGCATCCATTTTGTCACGAATAGTCTCCGATGTTCTTAGATTGATAATTTGGAAAAAGTCATCGTTCTCATTCCCTACATACAAGCTTTGTATAAAGGGATTTTCTTCCAAGACCTGTGCAAACAAAGTGAGGATTTCTTTTTCGGAGAAGTCATGATCCGCCATAGAAAGAAAGTTCTTTAGCATTTTGGTGCTGTTTGTCGCGTTTGTGTCAACCTGATGAATGTACTCACTGACATCAGCAGCTGCAGAGCTCAATTTGGAAATGACGTGTTCTTGGGACATCTTTTGTCCGAAGTAATACTGCATTCCCATAGCAAAGATAGCCGTAAACGCTGTTACGAACATAAACATGCTACTTACAATGAACTTGATTGAGTATTTACTATTTAGCTCAACACTCTCTTTCATTCTCGAGCCCCAATATCACCGAAAAGTACAAAATTGTTCGGAATTACATCACCATTAAATATCAAAATACTAAATTAACCCATACATAAGCGTAGACTGATACAACGTAATGTTTGCTATCAATTTTGCAAAATCTACGTATAAAACGATCTAACAAATAAGACAGTCATTCACAGAAATGAATTTTCTAGTTATTAATTCGGTCAGAAAAGAAATGAGAAGATAACCAATATGCGATGCATATCACGATAAAATTAACCCAATCCATTACATTCATGAAAATTCTTTATCTTGTCAATCTGTTACTTTTCTATATAGCTCAAGCTTTGGTGTTTAAATGAGCTTTATCGTTCATTGATAGGCTTCAACTGTTGAAATAATCGTTCATCTCAAATTTATACCGAGCACCTCGCTCGCTACTATGACGCCTCTTTTGTGTTACTCCCCATTTATAAGAAATCGCTATGAAACAAAAAGGATTCTCCCTAACGGAAGTGGTGGTTGCGGTTGTGGTACTGGCGATCATTGGACTGTTTTCTGCACCTAAGATGATGCAAATGCAACGCGAGGCTCGAATCAATACCCTAGAAGCTTTCGTTGGTGCTTTTCATGCCACCAATGAGGTCGTGATGACCAAAGCCAAAATACAAGGGGTTGAAAAGGAACCGTTGGCAAAACTGTCAGACCATGACATTTATATTCGAATGGGTTCACTCGCGTTGGATGATTTTAACGTGGTGAATGCAATGGAAATCGATGGGTTCAATCTTGCCAATATGGGCTCGACGGAAACACCCTCATTGCTGGTCTATTTAGGTAAGGAAAAATCCCTACAACAAATCCGAGATTCAGGCTGTTTTGTCAATATTCATCGTCCCTTCACGGCTTTCGATGTAGAAGGCATTGTGGCCATGGATGAGCTGAAAGTGAGTAAATTCTACAACTATTGCTAGCTCATCATTTTAGAGAGATTAGATTACCGGAAAGCCTCCCAGCGCATTAGGCGTATGCTTGCTAACATCCTGTATGCCTTTGAGGTTTTATTATGATCGTTGTGAAAAAAGCAAACGCCAATGACGTTGCGAAAATTGCCCCTCTTTACCTGAAGTATCTTGAGTTCTACCAAGTCGATGTTTCAGGTAAAGACCCCGAGGCTTTTATCAAAGCTCGTATTGAGAATGAAGAATCAGTCGTGTACTACGCGACTGATGAAAGTGGGCAGACGCTTGGTTTTGCGCAGCTTTATCCACTCTTCTGTTCGTTAGAAATGAAAAAGATTTGGCTTCTCTACGATTTGTATGTGGATTCATCCCAGAGAAAACGAGGGATTGGTGAACGCTTATTGGAACAAGCAGACCAACTGGCGAAAGAGACCGACTCTGCCTTTGTTATGTTAAGCACAGGCATAGACAACGAAGCCGCTCAATCTGTGTATGAGAAACACGGTTACGTACGCGATGTCGAGTTTTATAACTATGTACATATGATCAAGTGACCAAAAGTACACATGCTCAAATAAACAACGTACATATAAAATAAAGAAGAAGCCGAGCGAGTCTCGGCTTTTGTGTGACTAGCTCACACCACTTTGTACTTGCTCATACACAATCAAAAACAAGCCTGCGAACACCACCACCGTCAGCAATACCTTTAACCACATAAACTTCATTCTTCTCTCCTGTTTCTTGTTATTACCCATCAGTATCGCTCATTTAGAAAGTTTACCGCTGTGAGCAAGGTTCAATTCATCCGGATACCACAACATAAAAGTGCGCGTGAACTTTATGAACAAAACGTCGTTTATACTCAATATTCTCTTTATCTACGCATTAGAGACATCACGTTAACACCTTATTAACCTTTAGCTCATCACTAACGAGTCACCCTACCTCGTTAGGAGAACAAATAATAAGACTCTTCAAAACAAGAGAGTCACCAACATAAGGAACGTGAAACATGTTAAAGGTACTCAAACCAACGCTCGCCGCATCCATCATTGCAGCCTCATTTTCTTTCCACGCTTTTGCTGCTGATGTTGAAAAACTCCATTTCCTAATCCCTGGTGGTGCTGGTGGCGGTTGGGATATGACCGCTCGTGGCACGGGTGATGTTCTGGTTAAATCAGACATCGTTGAGAATGTCTCTTTCCAAAACCTCTCTGGTGGAGGTGGTGGTAAAGCCATTGCACACCTCATCGAAACCGCTGAGCGCCAACCTGATACGTTGATGGTGAACTCAACCCCAATCGTTGTTCGTTCACTGACTGGCATCTTCCCGCAATCTTTCCGCGATCTAACACCCGTTGCCGCAACCATTGCTGACTACGGCGCTATCGTGACTTCCGCGGATTCGAAGTACAACACATGGGAAGATGTGGTGAAAGAGTTTGAATCTAACCCACGTAAAGTAAAAATTGCGGGCGGTTCTGCTCGTGGCTCGATGGATCACTTAGTGGTTGCTGCAGCATTTAAAGGCGAAGGTTTCGATGCTCGTAAAGTTCGCTACATCGCGTACGATGCTGGTGGCAAAGCAATGGCAGCACTGCTATCTGGCGAAACCCAACTGCTTTCAACAGGTCTTGGCGAAGTATTAGAGATGTCGAAATCTGGTCAGGTAAAAGTACTGGCAATTACGGCACCAAAACGTCTGGACGCTGCTCCAAATATCCCAACTCTCAAAGAATATGGCAATGAGACTGTGTTCGCGAACTGGCGTGGGTTCTTTGCCGCTCCTGGCACTAGCCAAGCCAAGCTCGATGAATGGAACGCAGCTCTGACCAAGATGTACAAAACGGACGAATGGCAAGTTGTTCGTGACCGTAATGGTTGGATTGACAACTACAAAGCGGATAAAGAGTTCTTCGCGTTCCTAGAAGAGCAAGAGCAGCAAATGGGCGATCTAATGCGCGAATTAGGTTTCCTTAAGAAGCAATAACTCCCATCCGAGTTTATGGGGTTAGCTATCTCTAGCCCCAGTTGTATTTGCACTCTAATTTCACCGTATATGGGCATTGTCGATATTCGACAAATAAAAACTCCTTTGTTTATTGATTGGTAAACACTAAGTAAGTCGACTAGCAGCGATGCGCTTAATTGTTAATGACTTGGTCCTTCTTCATTAACGCCCATATACGGTCTTTTCCTGTTGTTCTAGGAGTTGGATATGTCTCATTCAACCAATATTTTTACCAAAGAGAATTTGCTGTGCCGCGATCGTGTCGGTGCAATGATCTTTTTGTTGTTTTGTTTATGCTATGGCTACCAAACCACGCAAATCCCCCTCTTTCCCGGGGATGAATACGAACCCTTCACCGCTCGCACCTTACCGACCATTCTGACCTATGTGGGCATTGGCTTGGCTTTGATGCTACTGGTGACAGGTCAGCCAGATAAACAAAGTGGCGCGGTCTTATCATTCAATTGGAAGCTGCTCGCTGCCTTTATTATTTTGATGGCGCTTTACGGCCTTGGCTTAACTTACCTTGGCTTTGTTTTGGCGACAGGCTTTTTCTTACTCGCTGGGTTTTATCTACTTGGTGAACGACGCAAATCGGTGCTGCTTGGTGCCTCTTTTCCGTTCGTTATCGCCTTTTACTTGTTGCTTACTCAAGGTCTGGATATCTACCTTGAGCCCGGCTTGATTTTCACCATCTGGTAGTCAAAAGAAAGGACTGAATTATGTTAGATGGAATTCTACAAGGATTATCCACCGCCGTGATGCCAATGAACATCATGATGGTGATTGTTGGCTGTTTTGTCGGCACGTTTATCGGCATGTTGCCAGGGCTTGGTCCTATTTCTGCTATCGCACTGATGATCCCAATCACCTATGGATTAGATCCGTCGTCAGGTTTGATTCTGATGGCAGGTGTTTACTATGGTGCGGTGTTTGGCGGCTCAACGTCTTCTATCCTTATCAACGCGCCGGGTTGTTCTTCAACGGTAGTCACCGCGTTTGATGGCTACCCAATGGCACAGAAAGGACAAGCAGGTAAAGCGCTTGCGCTGGCGGCTTACTCTTCTTTCACTGGCGGTACGCTTTCAGCAATCATGCTGCTTGTTGCGGCGCCAGCGCTGGCTAACGTCTCGTTAAGCTTCCAATCTTCTGACTACTTTGCGCTAATGCTACTTGGCTTATCCGCAGTGGCTGCTTTCGCAGGTAAAGGACAAGTGATCAAAGCATGGATGATGACCATTCTGGGTTTGATGCTATCTACCGTCGGTATCGATAAAGGTGTCGGTGTCGAACGTTTCACCTTTGGTCTAACAGATTTGATGGATGGTTTCAGCTTCCTATTGTTGGCGATGGCGACCTTTGCGTTGGGTGAAACTTTGATGGGCATTTTGAAGCCTTCTGAAGATACGCGTGATGAGGAACAAGATAAGCTGAGCAACATTGGCTCGATGAAAGTCACCAAGGAAGAAATCAAAGAAGTAGCACCGGTTTCTATTCGCTCTTCAATCCTTGGCTTCTTTACTGGTGTTCTTCCGGGCGCAGGCGCAACCATCGCCGCCTTCTTAAGTTACGGCATGGAACGTAACCTAGCTCCAAAAGATAAAAAAGAGCAGTTTGGTAAAGGCAGCATTCGAGGTTTGGTCGCTCCGGAGTCAGCGAACAACGCAGCATCAAGTGGTTCTTTCGTTCCTCTTTTGACCCTTGGTATTCCGGGCTCTGGTACAACCGCAATCATGCTAGGAGCGTTAATCGCTTACGGTATTCAACCAGGTCCTCGTCTGTTCGTTGAGCACCCAGATGTATTTTGGTCGGTAATTATCTCCATGTACTTCGGCAACATTGTGTTGGTGATTCTCAACCTACCGCTGATTCCATACATCTCAAAGCTGTTGGCAGTACCAAGAACCGTGTTGTTGCCGATGATTCTGTTCTTCTCCATCACGGGTGTGTATCTGGTTTCTTTCAACACCATGGACGTGTTTGTGATGTTACTTGTGGCAATGGCTGCCATCGCACTAAGGTTGGCAAACTTCCCTCTCGCACCGCTGTTGCTTGGCTTTATCCTTGGTGGATTAATGGAAGAAAACCTCCGCCGTGCATTGATGATTTCCGACGGTGAACTGAGCTTCCTATGGGAACGCCCAATCACACTGACATTCACGGTGCTTGCAGTATTGGTACTTGGCAGCCCACTGTTTGTAAAACTCTTTCAAAAGCTTAAAGCGCAGCCAGTGAAAGTTGAGCAATAAGCATTCTATCTCTCCCTCAAGATAGACCTTTGAAACCAAGCCACCCTCTGCGGTGGCTTTTTTCTTGGACTAATCGCTACTTTATTTCTTTGGGTGAGTTGCGTAGTGTTAACCGTTCAGAAACAAAACTATAAGAACAAAAAAGGACTTTTTATGCTGCTGGAATTTGCTCTCTTGTTTGCTGCAGGCGTCGTGGGTGGGATCATGAACTCCGTCGCCGGTGGTGGTAGCTTCATTACCTTCCCTGCATTGATGGCGGTTGGCGTGCCTCCTATCATCGCAAACGCAACGAATACCTATGCTTCTTGCGCAGGCTACATCAGTGGTGCAATCGGCTTTCGCGAAGAAATCATGAAGAACAAGCAAGAGCTGGCTTTCACTATCTCTTTCAGTTTGATTGGTGGCGCTGTCGGTGCTTACCTTCTGCTGAATACGCCAGAATCTGTTTTTCTTGAAGCGATTCCATGGCTACTATTATTCGCAACCGTGCTCTTTTTAACTGGCTCACACATAACTGCATTGATTAAGTCACTGACCAAAGAGACCAAACACGCCGGCATTCTGGGTGTGATTGCACTGAGTCTTCTTTTGATTGGCGTCTCTGCTTACGGTGGGTTCTTCAATGCCGGATTGGGCGTAATCGTGTTGAGTTATTTAGTGGTTGCAGGACACCAAGATATCAACTTAATGAACGGGCTTAAGCTGCTCGTTTCGACCTGCGTTTCCCTGATTGCCATCGTGATTTTTGTTGCCAACGGTTCAATCGATTGGACCAAAGGTAGCGTTGTCATGGTTGGTACATTAGTCGGCGGTTACTTGGCAGCGCGTGTGTCTCGTCAGCTGAATCCAAGCCACGTAAAAGGCTTTGTAGCCCTCTCTTCTATTGCCATTACTGTTTACTTCTTTATTGATGTTTATTTTTAGCTCACAGTCCAAATATTTGCCTAACTGAGGGCTCACTCTAAACAAACTAAAACGCCATCGCAAAATACGATGGCGTTTTTTCATGGTTTGAAGCTTCTATTTTAAAACAAGGTTACTTAATCAAACCCACTTCTTTGTAGTACTTCTCAGCACCTGGGTGAAGCGGCGCTGATAGACCGTCTTTCACCATCTCTTCTTTCTTCAAGTTAGCGAACGCTGGGTGTAGACGGCGGAAATCATCAAAGTTCTCAAATACCGCTTTTACTACGTTGTACACCACTTCATCTGGCACTGCGGTTGAAGAGACAAACGTTGCACCTACACCAAAGGTCTGCACATCACTTTCAGAACCGCGGTACATGCCGCCTGGTACATTTGCGATGCGGTAGAAGCTGTTGTCTGCCACCAATTTGTCCACTTGTGGGCCTGCAACCGTGACGATATTGCTGTCACAAGATGTAGTCGCTTCTTTGATGGCACCGCTTGGATGGCCTACGGTGTAGATCATTGCGTCAATCTTGTTATCACACAACGCTTTTGACTGTTCTGATGCTTTTAGCTCAGACACCAGTTTGAAATCGTCATTGCTCCAACCGTACTCTTTCATCAGCACTTCCATCGTTCCGCGCTGGCCAGAGCCCGGGTTACCAATGTTGACACGCTTACCTTTTAGGTCATCAAACGATTGGATGTTGGCGTCTTTACGAGCCACAACCGTAAATGGTTCTGGGTGAACGGAGAAAACCGCTCGCAGCTCTTTAAATGGTCCTTTATCTTCAAACTTGCTGGTTCCGTTGTAAGCATGATACTGCCAATCTGATTGAGCGATACCGAGATCCAACTCGCCTGCTCGAATGGTATTAATGTTGTAGATAGAGCCACCGGTACTCTCTACCGAACAACGAATGCCATGATCAGCACGTGACTTGTTCACCAAACGACAAATTGCACCACCCGTTGGGTAGTACACGCCAGTTACACCGCCCGTACCGATCGTCACGAACGTGTCTTTTGCAGAAACTGCAAAACTTGTACTTAATGCAGCCAGAGAAGCCGCGACAGCAATTTGCTTGAGCTTTAACATTGAACGTCCTTATTATTTCCTTTGTTTATGGCCAGATAAGTATAGCAAGCGTTAACAAGCTGATAACGTTCAAGATCACATACTGGAAATAAGACCCAGACTCTGGAAGGCATTGATCAGTAAGAAAATATGAATACTCTTTCACCCCACCACACAATAAACAGAACCTCGAACTGTTCGAGGCTCTGTTATTGCTGCTTTTTCTTGTTGCCTTGAAAATACCGATTTTTAAAAGAACCCTAGCGGATTAACGTCGTAGCTGATTAATAGGTTTTTCGTGTTCTGATAATGATCGAGCATCATCTTGTGAGTCTCACGGCCGATGCCTGATTTCTTGTAACCACCAAATGCCGCGTGCGCTGGATATGCGTGGTAACAGTTGATCCAAATACGCCCTGCTTCGATGTTGCGTCCCATGCGATAAGCAAGGTTCTGATCACGCGTCCATACGCCTGCCCCTAAGCCATATTCGGTATCATTGGCAATCGCTAAAGCTTCTGCTTCGTCTTTAAAAGAAGTCACAGCGATAACTGGACCAAAGATCTCTTCTTGAAAAACACGCATCTTATTGTGGCCTTGTAGAAGCGTTGGTTGGATGTAGTACCCCTGCTCCAAATCGTCTTCTTGTTTGGCGACCTCACCACCGAACACCACTTTTGCTCCTTCTTGGCGGCCGATTTCTAGGTAGCTTAGAATCTTATCGAACTGCTCTTGCGAGGCTTGAGCGCCCACCTGAGTATCAGTATCTAGTGGGTTACCTTGTTTGATGGTCTTGGCACGTTCTGCGACTTTCTCGATAAACTTGTCGTACACAGATTCATGCACCAACACACGAGATGGACAGGTACAGACTTCACCTTGGTTAAAGAACGCAAGCAGTGTCCCTTCAATGCACTTATCTAGGTATTCGTCTTCGTGATCGAACACATCAGGGAAGTAGATGTTAGGCGATTTACCGCCTAACTCAACAGTGGATGGAATGAGATTTTCTGCCGCACATTTGAGGATATGGTTACCCACCTCGGTGGAGCCAGTAAAGGCCAATTTTGCAATGCGATTGCTGGTTGCTAATGCTTGCCCAGCCTCTGAGCCAAAGCCATTCACCACATTCAATACACCCGCAGGAATCAAATCACCAATTTTTTCCATCAAAACAAGAATCGATGTTGGAGTCTGTTCCGCTGGCTTTAAAACAATACAGCAACCCGCGGCAAGGGCTGGTGCAATCTTCCAAGCCGCCATCAACATTGGGAAGTTCCATGGGATGATTTGACCAACCACACCAATTGGCTCGGGAAAGTGGTAACTTGCGGTATGTTCATCTAACTCGGCTGCACTGCCTTCTTGAGCGCGGATACAACCTGCGAAGTAGCGGAAATGGTCCACAACCAAAGGCAAGTCCGCCGCTAACGTTTCACGAACGGGTTTGCCGTTTTCCCACGTTTCAGCCACTGCGAGCTCTTCAAGGTTTTGTTCAATACGGTCTGCAATTTTCAGGAGGATGTTCGCACGTTCAGTGACACTGGTTTTCGCCCATTGCGCTCTTACGCCGTGCGCGGCATCCAATGCGAGGTTAATGTCTTCCTCACCAGAACGAGCAACCTGACAATACGCTTGGCCGTTGATTGGCGATGTATTGTCAAAATATTCGCCACCCGCCGGTTTCACCCATTCGCCACCGATGTAGTTGTCGTAATGCGATTTGAAGTTAACGATGGCATTTTCACTACCTGGCTGTGCATAGATCATAGCTCTTCCTTTTGTTCTCGTTCAGTTTTTGTTTTAAACAACCGAGTGTTTAACGCGGTCTTGTTGTAAGAACAACACTCAAGTCACATGCCAACAACGCACGTCTTGTTGTTAATTAAATGTAAAACTATGATTACCAAGCGATAACAAACCAAGTGAGTGACGTTTGAGCGGATGTATGGTGTGAACACCAGTGTTCAAGTGTTCCAAAATGGCACACCCTCACTGTGACAAAATGGTACAGTCATGGAACTTCAACACATTACCAACAACAATTGGCTTTCAACGTCTTGGGATAGAAGTGAGCAAGCCGGTTTAAAACAGCGACGTCAACCTGATGATATTCGCGTGACTTCCGCATTCCTTGAGGGCCGACGCCACCAGCTCAGCTTCTTAATCGATGCAGTCAAGCAATTCGCCCTACCTTTGTTTAATCAACTGTTCGCCCACAGCGATAGCAGACTGATATTGACTGATGCCGAAGGCGTGATCATTGGTAGCTGGGGGCAACCCAAATTCCGTGAAAAACTCACTGAGATAGCGCTCAGCTCTGGTGCTTGTTGGCAAGAAAAACTCAAAGGGACCAACGCTATTGGCACGGCATTAGTAGAGGCGAAACCCATTTCTGTGATTGGTGATCAGCACTTTATCCAGCAACATCGCTTTATTAGTTGCTCTGCCAGCCCTCTTTTCGATCATCTGGGAAATTTGATTGGTGTATTGGACATCACCAGTGAGCAGAAGAAACATGACTTTTCAACGCAGGTATTGGTTCAAAACATGGTTCAGAAAGTGGAAAATCAGCTTCTAAACCAAATCCCTCAAGGACACATTCGAGTTGATTTAGCCTGTGAGCAAGGACTACTGAATAGTGGTTGGCAAGGCATTATTATCGCCAATGAAGAAGGTCAGATACTGGCTCATAACCAAGTTGCCTCACAGCTTTTAGATCAAACCAACGTTGTTGGACGGTCATTAGCATCAATACTCGACGACTCTGCCAACAACCAATCTTTAGTATTTAAAACTCAACCACTGTCAGACAAGAAAATTCAATCTCGTTCAATTTCTGCTTCTAACGATCTTCATTACGGCGATACCAATGTCGAACATTGCTGGCAACAAGCGAATCGCATTATCGACAAAGACATTAGCTTGTTGATCCTCGGCGAAACAGGCGTAGGTAAGAATGAGTTTGTCAAAGCACTACACAAAAACAGCCAACGAAAAAATGGTCCTTTGGTATCAGTGAACTGTGGCGCACTCCCAAAAGATTTAGTCGAATCAGAGCTGTTTGGTTACGTCGCGGGCGCATTCACAGGTGCAAACAACAAAGGCTACCAGGGTAAGATTCGCCAAGCGCACAAAGGCATCTTGTTCTTAGATGAAATTGCAGACCTTCCGCTTGAAGCACAAAGCCGCTTGCTGCATGTACTCCAAGACAAGACCGTATTGCCTGTCGGCTCTAACCAGACCATCCAAGTCGATACACAAATCATCGCTGCGACACACAAGGATTTAGAACAGCTTGTTGCGATGGGTGATTTTCGCCAAGATCTTTATTACCGACTCAATGGCCTGATTGTTGAATTGCCCCGCTTTGAAGAACGCAGCGATAAACAAGCCCTGATTGAGAACATTCATCGCCGTCACTCTGAGACTGAACAAAGCATATGCCCTCACTTACTGTCGTTGATGCTGAGCTATGGTTGGCCGGGGAATCTCCGTGAGCTCGACAGCTTAATAAAAGTCTCTGCATTGATGGCACAAGGAGAACCGCAACTCGATCTCAGTCATGTTCCTAACCATTTAGCGAGGAAGCTAAGCCAAACAAACGTTGTTGGAGATGTAGGCACGTTCAAAGCGAAAGATATGCGCTCTACTGTAGAAGATAAGTTGGTGAAAACCTACCAAGCGAACCAAGGCAACATCAGCAAAACCTCCCGTATGTTAGGTTTGAGCCGCAACACGATTTATCGCAAGTTAAAAACCCTCGGCGTATTGAAATAAAGTGACTTATCAATGGGTTCTTGGAGTAAAAAATAGCGAGAGCAAACGCTGGTTTTTTGATCGTTGTAACGCCCTCGGAGGTATACGTACTAGATGATTTAAAAGGAAATGCTGTGAGAAAACGGGTCATTGCTTCGGCTGTACTACTGTCAACATCGCTGCTTAGTGGGTGTAACAAATGGTTCGCCCCAGAGAAAGCAGTGTTCGAAAAATACAATCAGCGCCTTGCGAACGTGCTGGATGTCTCTGCTTCCGATGTTAACGACCCCCCTTCTATCACCATCCCAGACAAAAGAGAACTCTTGCAAGAGTTGCCTCGTCTTTCATTAGGATTACTAGAAAGCTATCAACTCCGTCAGTGCGGTTTATTCAATTTGCTTGCAGAGAAAAACTCTCAGCTCGGTAAGATTCAAGATGCTTTTTACGATTTTGACTACCAAACCAGTTTGCTACGAACGATGAACGACTGCTTAACCCAATTTCCTTTAAGCGATGAGGAGAGCATCAAGCTCAACGGGTTGTACGACCAAAAGTGGCATCACCTCGCCGTACATCTAGACAATGTTCTGCTCACCAGTGACGCAATGCGAAAACAACTCACGGGGTCAAGTTGGCTCTCCCATGACAGCAAAGATCACGTTGCTCATGTGAGAGATGCTTTTTTGGTGTTCAATGAAATGTACCAAACGCCCTATCGCACGATCTCTCGCTTGCCAGATATCACCTTGGTGAACTATCAGGAAGAGATCGAAAAAACTCGCCTTGTCGGTCGACTCTATTACACGTTGGTTGATGCTTCTAATTGGTTACGTCATACCACACAGATACTTGAAGCGAATCAAGACCGCCTTCAATGTGGTGCGAATCGCGATTCCACACAATTTCGTTATTTGAGAAACGTCTTCCAATCGATTTACGTTGCTGAGGTACAACCATATATGGCATACCTCGACAGCACCTATCAGCAACTCGACGGCGGGATCAGCCTTATTGAGCAAAGAATGCAGGCACATGGCACTAGTTATGGTATTGAAAAAGCACATGAAGAGTTTCGCCAAGAAACAATGAAGCATGTGCAATTTTGGAAAGGCTTATTTAAGCGCTGTGGAGTGAAAGTTGGAAATCGCTAATGCTCTTTAGTTTTATGCTTGTTGGATCAAAACTCATTGCCATTCAGACTTACAGCGACATCCGTTCTCTTAGGAATCGAGCGAACCTTGGTTTGCCATTGTGAGTAAACCCGTTGTAGCGGAAGGTAACTGTAGAACCAATCCTAGGCGGAGACTTACGAACATCATCGGTAAAGCCGCTACCGATGTAAAACTCGGTACCGTCCGCTAACCTCACCAGCAATGCGCCCATCATACCTAATAAGCGGCCTGTCCCTGGCTTGTAGCCTACCACTAAGGCTTCAGCATCTTCATAACGCTTAAGCTTGAGTAAATCACTGCCTCTGCCTGCTTGGTATCGGCTTGATACCTTACGCAACATCACACCTTCACCGTCAGATTGCGAAATTCGGTCCAATTGGATAAACAAATGGTTCTCATCTTGAATCGCACGATGCTCAACATATTTAATATGAGGAGCGTCAATCGTAAACACCAAATCTTGAATGTTGTAGTAACGCTTTCGGTAATCGCCTGCAGAATAAGGCATGTCAAACACCATAAAATCGATCTGTCGCCACGCTCTTTCTACCGGCGTTTTATCTAGTACTGTTTGCTGTACAATATGAAAATTGCCTCGACCTGCCCATAACTCACCATCCAACGGGTAATCCGGTAATACCTTAACAAACCACTCCGGCGCGTAAATTCGGTTGCCATTACGTGTTACGAGGTGTTGGCCTGTCCAGTACGCTCGAATCCCATCGAGCTTCTCGCTATACCAATATTGAGAGACGTCGATACCATCTTGGTACGATTCAGCTAAAGAGACAGGTGGAAGTAAATTTGGATCAGCGTGTGGCTGAGCGGAAGCAATTACAGCGAGGGCAATCAATGTCATTCTTAATGGCATGTGGGGACCTTGTACAAAAAAGCATCTCTATTGAACCGTAACTCGATCAAATCACCTAACCCACATTTCACTTTCTACGACCCACAGCAACACCCATAAGCAAACAAATGCAAATAGACACATAAAGATCAGATCGAAATAGCATTTATAAATCATTCAATCCATTCACTTTTTTGATTCTCAAATTGAGTGCGCCTTAATTCTCAATTTAAAAATTACGAATCTAAAACAATAAACGACTGTTTTTAAATAAATTTATTATTGGCATGTTACGTGCTCTACCTCAATCAGACAGATTTTTAATGGAGAATACACTATGGAACTGCGAAAACTAGAAACCGATCAAAACACATTGACCATCGAGTTTTTTGGCGATTTAGACGCGAAAGGCTGCCGTCAAGCTCAACATCATATTGATGAGGTAATTCACAGTGATGATCACAAGGAAGTCGAAATCAACCTCAAACACGTCCAATTTCTTGATTCTTCAGGGATTGGTGCCATTGTTTATTTATATAAGCGCCTAGTTGAACGTGAACGCAGTATGATAATCGAAAACGTATCGGGACAACCCTTAGAGATAATGAGTCTGCTACGTATCAATCATGCTATTCCCGTGAATTCAAAGGGCCACTAAAAATACCGGTTAATACGGAGGTTGGCATGGTGAATCTAATACGACAAAGTGTAATGAGCAGTCTCGTTGTCGGCGTTGTTGGTTGCTCAACGTTTAACTACCCCGAGCATGGTCAGGGTGGCATGGCAGAAAGCTACCAAGATATTTCTATTGAGAATTATCAGTTTTCACCCGTTATGCCTGATGAGCCTCTTGGTCCGGAACATGGTCTTCGCTTCGATTGGCAGCTTACTAAACTGCATTTGGACGCATTGATTAAGGAAGGGGCAAGATGGTGTTTCCCTGCAGCAGTCGTTCAGGCATTGGAAAAACAAAACCGAATTGCACGTGAACTCGAAGGCGGGCTGTTGCTTGATGCCGCTAACGATATTGTGATTCAGCGTCGTCGATTGAGCCAACTAGAACAACAACTTGATTACGTACTTTCTCAAACCACGTGTACGCCACCGCAAGATATTGAAGCACTGCGCAGCGATTTAAGTATTGTCGCAAACGTCTATGATCTCCTTAACATTGATAATCAGTTTGCCGTCAATTCCGCAGAAATCAATCCAAAGTACATGGGGCACCTAGCAGAAGCGGCCTATATTCTGCGAGAGCACCCTTCTCTCTCCCTTGTTGTCACCGGCCATGCCGACGTTACTGGCGAACCTGAATACAACCAAAAACTGGCGCAAGAGCGTGCTGAGCAAGTGAAACGATACCTCAATGTATTTGGTATCACCTCAGACCGGGTCCAGACCAAATCCGTGGGCGAAACGCTCCCCCTCTACGAAGGACAAACGCCAGCGGTCCGCCTAACCAACCGACGAGTAAGCATTGAAGTACTTAATTCAAATTCAGACAGCACGACTGACATGGGAGAGATGTTATGAGAATACTCAAATCTGTTGTCACCCTTTTCTTGTTCTGTCTAATCAACATCAACGTGAGTTGGGCTGCTGAAGACGAAGTCGTCAAAGTGGGCGATTTAGTTCAAATCAACCTGCCTGGTGAAGCCTCTCTAAACAAAGGGTTCCAAGTTGATAAACGTGGCCGTATTAGTCTGCCTGAAATCGGGCCTGTGTTTGTTGCTGGGTACAATGAAGAGCAGCTCCAAAGCGTTATTATCGATAATCTTAAATCCGTTTATCGAGACGTCAATAATGCTCGCGTGTTCATCAAGCAGCAGCAATTGCTTATTTCCGTTCAAGGTTATGTGGTCAAGCCTGGCGAGTACACATTGCAAGCCGGTTCTAATATACAGATGTTTCTCTACGAAGCCGGTGGACTGCGTGCTGGTGCGCAATTAGATAAAATCATCGTCAAACGTGGCAACAAGAACATCGAATTTGACTACAAACGCTTTCTCGATACCGGTGATGACACCCAGTTACCGCAGCTCGAATCTCTGGATGTTCTCTTCGTCCCTGCTTCACCGCTCGTTGGCAACATCGAACAAGAGTTTGATGCAGCTAAACTGGCGAACTCTGGCGACAGCGCTGATGCTTCCAAAGCAATCAAAGTGTTTGGAGAGGTAAACGCGCCGGGTTCATTTACTTACAAACCTAATACAACGCTTGTCGATGTCGTCATGCGAGCTGGAGGTGTCACTCGCTACGCTAGCGTCGAACAAATCCGTGTGATCACAAATAACACGCCTAGCCTGTTCAATTTGAAACGTTATTTAGATACGGGCGACCAAAGCCTGTTACCTGAGATTTTGCCTGGAGCAACCATCTTTGTTCCTAAGCAAGAGGAGGAAATAAAAGCGGGTTCAAACGTCGTTTATGTGATGGGCGAAGTGGATAACCCTGGCGCTTTCGAAGGCAAGAAAGGCGCGACATTTATGGACATTTTAGCTAACGCAGGTGGCCCAACTCGCTACGCAGAGTCACGTCAGATTCGAGTTCTTAAGGCGAACGGCCAAGTCATCAAGTTTGATTTAACGGCGCATACCGAAGGGCTAACATCAATAAAGCCGCCGAAAATTGAATCTGGTGACGCAATATTCGTCCCTGAAAAGACGGACATGAATGAAAAATCATGGCTCAAAGTGGCTCCAAACCGTGCCGTTGCCGTTATGGGTGAGGTTGTTCGTCCTGGACGTATCGAATGGTCAGATGAAATGGACTTGATTGACTTACTGGCTCATGTAGGAGGCCCAACTCGTCGAGCGGACACCAGTAAAATTGAGGTAGCAAACAACGGGAAAATGGCGAAGTTTGACCTAGACAAGTTCATCTTAGATGGTTCACCAAATTCAAAGCTTCCAAATGTGAGTGCGGGTACGGTGGTCAGGGTTCATGCATTGCCCGATGACCCGTCGGACAACAAATCACAATGGGTGAGTCAGAGCTCAGATGCCTCTATCTATGTCTTTGGTCAAATCAACTCTCCTGGTCGCTATCGTTTTACCAACGAGATGCACTTCCTTGATATTCTTTCTGCGGCGGACGGTCCAACCAAAGACGCCGATATTCATAATATTCGGGTGACGCATCGTGGCCTTGGTTACGCCAAAGTCAGTAAACTGAATCTTTCGATGTATTTTGAAACCGGCGACGAAAACATCCTACCGAATGTTCGACCGGGCGATACCATCTACATACCTGAAAAGAACAAGAACTGGCTCGACCGCTCGAAAGAATCTACAGTGCGAGTTCTGGGTGAAGTAAGAGACCCCGGGCGTTACGTCTTCAATGACAATATGACTATCCTCGATTTACTGGCTGAAGCCGGAGGCCCGAGTGACAACGCTTACGTAGAGAAAATTAGCGTGGTCAATATGTCTTGTTGCCAAGGGCAAGCCCGTACCTTCGACTTAACTGAATTCAGTAAAACCGCCAACATTTACGACCTTCCGGTTATTCGAGCCGGCGACACTATCTATATTCCACACAAAGATGAAAGTTTTGCGGAGAAAGCGCGAGCTGGTTTGCGAGACCTTCTGCAAATCACCACCACCATTGTGTTAATAGGAGCGCTGTAATGACTATTCCTGCGACTCATGCTGAAATCGAGCAAATTTACTTATTGGGCGAATTAAAAGGCCACCGATCTTTGTGCGTCGTCGCTTGTCAATCAGAAGACGGGGTGACATCCGTGGCTTCAGCACTCGCTGAACGCTTGATTCTCGCAGGACATAACACGTTGTACGTGGATTTGAACTTGTTTAAACCTGCGTACAATACCGTGCATCAATTCTCTAGCCAAGAAGGCGTCGGGCAACTCATCGCGAGAGAAGAAGATCATCAAACGTTAGTGGGCTTAACCGTCCCTTCAATGGCGAGCACACAACTCGCGTATCGTGACCCAACCATGCTCAAAAAAGCCATAGACGATTGGTTAGAACAATACGACCGTGTCGTCATCGATACCTCCCCCTTGTTGAGCTTAAATCGAAATAATATTCCTGCTCAAGTTGTCGCAGGCGTCTGTGATGCCAGTATATTAATAGCCAGTTATGGATCGACTACCACCACACAGATTGACCAAGCCAAAAAACTACTGGAGAGCAGTAACGCGAACCTACTCGGCGCTGTGCTGAACATGAAACACAATGCTGGTTTAAAAGACGAATTGCTTCGTCAGGTAAAAAAAATGCGCTTTATGCCAGAAAAGCTAAAAGCAAAAATATCAGAACAAATTAGAAACAGTGAGTTATTTACATTATAGGGAGCGCATCCAATGAGCAATTACACAAACGTGGCCATAGAGCCGGAACTGGTCGACGAATTGATTCTTCAGCAAATGATCAAAGATACGTGCGCCGAGATAATGCCCACGCTCATTGAGCACTACATTGAAGAATCTCGCGAACGTGTAGAAAAGATCAAGCAAGCCTTAGAGACCAGCAATATCGATACCCTGGAGTTTGAGGTGCACACACTAGGCAGCTCCGCTCTAGCACTTGGAAATCGTCCCCTTTCTCGGCATGCACGAACCATAGAGAAACACTGTGTTGAAGGTGAAACTCAACAAGCCCTACTTCTATGCCAATCATTACCAGAACTCGCCGAAAATTCATTTGTTGCTTTGAATCAGAGAAAAGAACAAGGATTTGAGGATTAGCGTGTATACGCAAATGACTTCAACATACTTGGATATATTGAGTTATTTAATTAGCTAAAAAATAAAGAATTTTCTGCAAGACTCCCAACCTGTGCTAATACTTAAATATAAAGATTCTCAAAATGAGAATAGAAAAGAAGCTATCTGCTTGAGAGTACGACAACTATTCATTCTCACGAACTGACTCCCCAGCAGATAACGCATCGTTAGAGCAAAGACAGCGTTAGAACTGATTCTACGTTAGAACAGAAAACGAATAAAAGTTGGGAAAGGACTATGAGACCAAGGGTGTTATTGGTAGAGGACTCTACCTCACTAGCCATACTTTACAAACAGTATGTCAAGGACGAGCCTTACGACATCTTTCACGTTGAAACTGGGCGTGAGGCAATCCAATTCATTGAGAGAAGCAAACCACAACTTATAATTCTTGATTTAAAATTGCCTGACATGTCCGGGGAAGACGTGCTGGATTGGATCAATGAAAACGAAATCCCAACATCAGTGATCATCGCGACCGCACACGGTAGCGTTGATATTGCCGTCGGCTTGATTCAAAAAGGCGCAGAAGACTTCCTTGAAAAGCCCATCAACGCAGACCGACTAAAAACTTCCGTTGCGCTCCATCTCAAGCGTGCCAAGTTAGAGAACCTGGTCGAGAACATTCAATCCACCTTCGACCGACACAATTACCACGGATTCATCGGTTCTAGTCTACCGATGCAAGCCGTTTACAAAACCATTGATGCTGTTGCTTCAACGACTGCGAGCGTATTTATCGTTGGCGAAAGTGGTACGGGTAAAGAAGTCTGTGCCGAAGCGATACATCGTCAAAGTGATCGTCGCAACAAACCTTTTATTGCCATTAACTGTGGCGCAATTCCTCGAGACTTAATGGAGAGCGAAATTTTTGGTCACGTCAAAGGGGCGTTTACCGGTGCGACGACTGACCGTAAAGGTGCAGCCACCGTTGCTCATGGTGGCACGCTCTTCCTCGACGAACTGTGTGAAATGGAATTGGAGATGCAGAAAAAACTGCTGCGCTTCCTACAAACTGGCACATACACGCCGCTCGGTGCAACTAAAGAGATGAAGGTTGATGTTCGCATCATTTGTGCAACTAACCGCGACCCTCTGACCGAAGTGGAAGAAGGCCGCTTCCGAGAAGATTTATACTATCGCGTCCATGTTGTGCCAATCGATATGCCTCCGCTTAGAGAACGAGGTAGTGACATTGTCACGCTCGCTAAGCACTTCCTGACCGTTTACTCCAAGCAGGACAAGAAGAAGTTCAACAATATCGACAACGAAGCGCAGTACGTGATTAAACATTACGATTGGCCAGGCAACGTCCGCCAATTACAAAACATCATTCGTAACATCGTGGTGTTGAATAATGAAGACAAAGTGACCTTGGCCCACTTACCAGCTCAATTGACTCGTAAGCCATCAAAAGCCCGCACAGTAGCTCAACCCGTGGAATTAACCCCTGCAATTGTATCTGAGCCATCGCCAACACAATCCATTGAAAACATCGCTACCGAAATGCCGATGCAAGAATCCGTCATCGTACCAGAGCCAGTTCCGATGAGTGCGTCTGCACAAGTGGCTTCACCGTACTTTAATTCGGACGGTACGATTCGCCCAATGTGGAAAGTGGAACGCGAAGCGATACAAAATGCGATTGCCTACTGTGACGGCAACGTACTTAACGCCGCAGTGATGTTAGAGCTGAGCCCTTCTACGGTTTACCGTAAAAAACAAGCGTGGGAAGCAGATGAGGCTAATCTCGAACAATCATGATATACCCATCGCGGGCGAGGTTTGGATTCTACTCGACAGCCGCATCTTTGGCGGCATAGAAAGTCACGTCCTTGAGCTCGCCAGAGGATTACAGGCGTTCCATGTGTACGTTAGAGTGGTGTTGGTGGTTGAATACCATCCACCTGCGCCGCTTATTTCGAAGTTGAGTCATTCCGATATTCCTGTTAGCTACTTACATCAGCTTTGCCCCAAAGGTAACGACTCACATTCATCCATTGCCGTAAAACAAATCACAAGTGCTGTCGCGGAACATCAACCTAGCGTCATTCATACTCACGGTTACAAAGCCGCGTTACTTGCCCGTAGCGCGGAGCTGTTTACGCGGACCTTCCCTCGCCTTATATCGACCTACCACGCAGGAGAAACTCCGACCGGAATAGTTTGGCTTTACGATTGGCTTGATCGTTACAGTGGCCGTCTATCGGACCATTGCTTTGCGGTCAGCCAAAGTATTCAGAACAAGCTGCCCATCAAAGCAGAACTATTGAATAACTTTGTATCGCTTCCAGAACTTAACAGCAACTACAAAGAAATCGCGTTTGTGGGTCGATTGAGCCATGAAAAGGGCGCGGATCGCTTTATCGACATAGCAAAGCATTTACCTGACCGCCAGTTCTCGATTTATGGCGACGGTCCAGAAAGAGAAACACTTTCCCAACAAGCACCAAAAAATGTCGTGTTTCATGGTCATCAAAGCAATATGAACGAGGTATGGAACAATATCGGCGTATTGATCATATCTTCTCGTTATGAAGGCCTTCCAATGGCAGCATTAGAGGCAATGTCGCGTGGAATTGTCGTATTTACCCTAAACGTTGGCCGTATGTCAGACCTTATCGAGGACGGCAACAATGGGTTTATTGCTCAAGACATTCTCAATTTGATAGAAAAGCTCAACCATTGGATAACCATGAGCGTCTATACTCAATCTCTTATTCGCAAAAAGGCCATTAAGACCATCTCTGAGCAATATTCTTCGCAAAGCGTCATTCCTATTTTGATTGAACGCTATCAAATTGAGAGTTAATCTTGATGCATATGCATTCTCATTATGATAAAGAATCGTCACCCCTCTACCTTACATCCATTTTGTCCTTATGAATCAGTGAGTTAAATAATTAACAAAGTTTGGCATCTCGGTTGCAATACCCCATTAAACAAATGGGCAAACCGAGGTGACGACGATGACTACTCCAAAACGCATTCTTTATGTTCATTATGGCGACAACTGGATTCGCCACAGCGAAGTCGTATTGCTTGACCTTTTGTCTCGCATTGATCGTGACCAATTCCAACCTTATGTATGGACAAATTGTGAGCCTTTGATTGAGAAATGCCATGAAATGGGCATCGAAACTCAATATTCCGCCTTCAAATTAGTTGGTGGGTGGAGTACACATCGTTGGGACATCAGCGCTTGGAACCGCCTTATCAAGCAAGGTTCTGAGCTTATCGACAAGCACAATATTGACCTAGTCCACGTCAACAATGGCGCAACTTGTCAGTGGATGTGTTTGGCAGCGAGAATGAACCATGTTCCGTTGGTTACACAACTGCATTGTCATTACGGCGTCCGCGCTCGATTTTCACTTGATATACACATGTCGCCAAAACTGATTTGTGTTAGCCAAGGCATGGGGCAAGAGCTGATTCGAGATGGCTATCCGGAAGAAAACTTACATGTGGTGCACAATGGCGTCTCATTAGATCGAAGTGAAAAATCGGTTGATGTGAAAGACTATCTTGGTATCCCAAAGAACGCATTCACATTCCTATCTGTCGGCTCTCTGATTAAAAGTAAAGGTTTTGATCGTCTGATTCGCGCTATTCATATGCACAATTATCATCAGAATAATCCGCACCTTGTCATTGTTGGGGATGGCGAAGAGAGAGAGTCATTAAAACAACTCACATTGGATTTAGGTGTTGAAGACCGGGTACATTTTGTTGGACAACAGAATAACAAAGACGCATGGATGACGGGGAACGTCGATGCCTTCATCAGTGGTGTTTACGAAGAAGACTATGGTTTGGCGGTCGGGGAAGCAGCGTTAGCAAAACTGCCTATCGTGGCACCAAAAATCGGTGTCATTCCTGAGTTGGTCGAACACAATCACAGCGCTCTGCTTTATCCAAATCATGGCATGGCCGGCCTGCTCAACTCAATGCAGCGCATGCTTAATGACGCGCCACTGCGCAATCAACTCGTTCACAATGCCTATCAATACGCGACACAACACCTCACTATTTCCGCTTCAGTGAACGCTTTAGAGTCAATTTATCATAGTGAACTGGCACAAGAGCCTGCGCTTTCAATACCTCCTTCGCACAGCAAGAAACCAATGCCTCATTGGCTAAAGCACAACTGAGGAGCGGCTCATGAAACACGTACTGATGTTGGATACCAACCCTCTACAAAGCGGATCTAAAGTAGCAAATGCTGAGCTATTAAAACAATGTAATCAACGCGATGTGGTCGGCTATGTCGCGACCACTCATCCAGAACACTGGAATAAGTTACTGGGAGATAACGAACGCATTCAAGTAGTTAAGATCCCTTGCTCTCCGGTTACCTCCCAAAACGGACTGGCTTATTGGGTTATGAGCTTCTTTTACCTTTTCCAGTTGCTATTCGTCTTGATCAGATTGCCTAAGGTTGACTGGCTCCTCGGTCTCTCTAATCCAAACAACGATATGCCTTTGTACTTATTACGCCTATTGAATCGAAGACCAGTGGTTCAAATTGTCAGCCAATCCGTGGGTAAATCAAGATCTGCTGGCTACTGCCTTGTGAAAGCAACCAGCATTTATTACTTGGCAAATTGCCGCGAATCCATGATTCACGCGCTGCAAGCTTATCTAAACCTGCCCACCGCTGCGGTTAGACGTTACTGGACGACCTTAAACACCTCATCATTCGTTAACGGTCTTTCTTCAGAGCGTTGGCCAAAGCAAGCGAACCCAATGTCTTCTCGCGTGTTTTGGGCAGCGACTCTCCTAAAACGCAAAAACGTCAATTTGCTTTTAGAGGCGATTCAGTTAGAAAACGGCATAAACCTCAAAACAACCGTGTGTTACATCCAACCAAACCTGATTAATGATGAAGGCTTATCCCCTGATTTCACAGCAAAAGGCGTCGATTGGTACGAGTCCCCAGAGAATTTAGATGACCTTAGAGCACAATGTGGTGTGTTTGTTGCAACAGCAGAGAATGAGCCGTTTGGTCTTGCAATACTGGAATCGTTAGCCGCAGGAATGTGTGTAGTGATTCCACATGATGACAGCTACTGGGATCGCATTCTTACTGATGGAAAAAACTGCATCAAGTACACACCAAACGACGCGGCTTCGCTGCACAACGCGATTCGCTTACTCAATGAGTCTCCTTGGTTGAAGGTGACAATGGGAATAGAAGCGCTAAATGTCGCTCGACTTTACACTGCTGAACGTTGTTATTTCCCAATTACTCAGCACTTGTGCGCAGGGCCAGAACAACAAAACGAATCCAGCGCGAAAAAGCGCAACAACGTCAAAGGATATGACCATGTCTAGAGCAATGACCAACATGTCACTCTTTGCCATTGCACTGGTGATCAATAAAAGCATTAGCTTGATTATGCTGCCAATACTCCCGCAGTATTTGACGCCAGAGCAAATCGGTAAAATGGAGATCATTGCCTCTGTTGGTATCGTGATTGCGTTAACCATTAGTTTGGCCTTGCATGAAGCATTAAACCGCTTTGCAGGTGTGGAAGATGATCCGCACAAAAGAAAATCCTTACTTAACCAAATCTACTCCCTTTCTCTTCTTATCTCGATTCCTGTCGCTTTGATACTGACTGCGGTAATAAGGTTCACTCCTACTCCTGAACCTTTTACCAAGATCGAATGGATGGTTGCCTTAGTCGCCATCGCCTTAGAAGGTGCAATAGCCATCGGGACCGCATGGCTGAGACTGCAAGATGACAAAGCCAAAACCTTGTTAAGCATCATGGTGACAACCACAGCACTTCAGGCTGCTTTTATTATCATTGCGCTTCAATTTAGCCAAACGGTGTTGTCTGTTTTACTTGGTGGATTGATCGCAGCCTTGGCACAGTTGGTCTGGTTGCACGTGACCAATCGCTACCAATTGGTTCTGCCGAGTTTTATCTCATCAAAGCAATTCTTCAAGTACTGCTACCCCATCATGTGTTCAGGCTTAATCATGTTTTGTTTAAACGGCGCGGAGCGTTGGTTTATTGGGGCGAATGCATCGTTAGCAACGCTTGGGGTTTATACCATTGCATTTAAGTTCGCAATTGGCATGTGCTTTTTGGCGCAACCGTTCGCAATGTGGTGGTCGCCAAGACGCTTCTCGATTTTAGAAAAAAAAGGCTCCAACGAAGCAACACGAATCACTCACCTAGGAATGATTTACCTGACTTTTTTAACCGTGGTAGTTGGTTCCATGGCCGTAATTATCATCAATAATTTCTTGCCTGAAGCGTACCGAGAAGCGTCACTTTACGTGCTGTTTCTTCTGCCGATAGCATTACTCAAAGAGTGGAGTGAATTACTGTGCATTAGCATTCTTTATAAACGAAAGACCCACTGGTTAATGGGCATTAATGCGATACCGGCAGCGATTGGTCTTGCGATGCTGTTTAGCTTGTCTTCTTTGGGCATCTACGGCGTATTCATCGCGCTTTACTACGCTCAGCTTTGTCGATTGGCGTTAACCTTTAGCGTCGGCCAGCAATGCATGAAGCTTCCTTTCCATCTGAGTTTGATGGTCACACTGCATATCCTTGCTGGAGCAACGTTATTCTTGGTTCATTCAGCCAACTCAATCCCACTCATCATGTTGGTGTGTTTTACAAGCTGCATACTCATCGCAACCATTGCCTTTCGTTACCTTGATTCACAGGCTAAAAGCGGCATACATCACTTGTGGTTAAAGTGGCGCGGCCAAATGAAGAGAACACCACTATGAACCCAGCAGAATTAAGAATGAAGCAATCCATCATCGCCATAACGTTCACTATGTGTGTCGCGTTATTGTGGTTGGTGATGCCTAGTCCAATTCTGATCCTAGTGCTGTGTTTTGCGCCATTGGCCATTTTATTTGTTCTTAACCAGACCTTTTGGTTTGTTACTCTGTTTGTGATCTTCTCTTTCTTTCGAATTCACGAAACTTTCCCGGTGATTTACAGCTTCAAAATTCCCTTATTGCTTTCGCTTGGTGCCCTCATGGCGTTGTCTTACCATTTGTTTATCAGCCGCCAAATCATTGCGTTTTGGCACCCTTGTTTAAAATGGTTATCGATATTTTGGGTACTGGTTACGCTCGGTGTGGCGTTTGCTTCGAATCGCCCCGTTGCGATTGAGGAATTCACCAGTGTTTATTGGAAAATCATTGTGATGACACTTGCGATTACTTGGCTAATCACCACGCCAAAACAAGTTGCTCAAATGTCTAAAGCTATCATGTTGGCGGGCTTGCTGGTCGGTTTAACTGCGCTTTATAACGCCAACAATGACATTGGATTAGTCGAAGGCTCACGCGTCACCATCAGCCGCGATTTAGGCTCAGTACTTGGCGACCCAAATGATCTATCTTTGGTACTCATGTTCCCGCTTGCATTTACCGTCAGCCAATTGCTAGAGAAACGGGCTAGCCTCACGCTTCGCCTATTCGCATTAATCACCTGTCTTGTATTGTTCTCCGCGATTTTAGAAACACAAAGCCGTGGCGGCCTACTTGGTGCGCTTTCTGTCTTTGCGTATTTCGCGTTTAAACACATTAAAAGCAAGGCACTTGTTGTCTCACTTGGATTAGTCGGCGCACTCGTGCTCTATGCCGTTGCTGGGATTTCTGGTCGTTCTTCTGGCGGTGCCGCGGAAGAAGGGATAGATGAATCCGCAATGGGACGAATTTATGCATGGGAAGCCGCAATAAAGATGGCGCTAGAAAATCCATTCACTGGTATCGGGATCGACAATTTCTACAATAACTACTTCTTCTACAGTTCCCATTGGGACGGGCTCAATCACGCCGTACACAGTACTTGGTTTGGTGTGCTTGCAGAAACAGGGTTTGTTGGCCTGTTTGTATTTATCGCACTCATTGTGTCTTTGATTCGGACCTCACGTGCGACAATCCGACTTCTGACACCCACCAGCGACCATACATTATCCATTGGAGCAAACGCGGTATTAGGTGGACTTATCGGTACGATTGTTTCTGGTACTTTCCTAACGCAAGGGTTTACTTGGCCGATTTATATTCTTGCTGCGCTCACCATTGTGATACATCGTATTGTTCAATCTGATTGTCAAAATGAGAAATCTTAGAGCTTCGTTATCTCATCTATCCTAACTCAATGTTTATATTGAATTTTTTTCCTTGGCACGTATTGTGATAACTCTACTTATTAGAACAATCATAAAGTTGGCTCAAGGAGAGAAAAATGAAGGATATCGTAGTGTTTGGCGAAGATTTTGGCGGATTGCCTTCTTCCACTCAACATATCATTAAACATTTAGCGAATAACCACCGCATACTGTGGGTCAACTCCATTGGTTTAAGACAACCCAAGTGGGCCGCAAAGGACACAAAGCGCATTTTGAATAAACTCACACGTTCCTTTAACGCGGATGCGCGCAGCAATGCAGCGTTCAAACAAGACTCTACTGTTTACGACAACATTCAGACGATTGACCTACTTACCATCCCTGCACCACGTGCTCACTGGGCTCGGAAAGCCGCTTCGAAAATAATGCAACGTCAACTGAATCGAAAATTAACCAAGCTTGGCTTTGATAAACCAATATTCTGGACGTCTCTACCGACGGCGGTTGATGTGTGTAAGGCCATGAGTAACACAGGCATTATTTATTACTGTGGTGACGATTTTGGCGCGCTTGCGGGAGTCGATCACCAAACCGTTTTGGAACATGAAGCAGATTTGATTGATTGTTGCAACGTCATTTTGGCGGCAAGTGACAAACTGACAGCAAAATTCCCAGAAAATAAAACCGTCACACTGCCTCACGGTGTGGATTTCCCCCTGTTCTCCACCCCATCAAGCAAAGCCAAAGACCTGCCAGATAACGGGCGAAAGGTTCTCGGTTTTTACGGCAGTTTGTCTGAATGGTTAGATTACTCTTTGATTGAACAAGTTGCCGAACAAGCACCCGATTGGGATCTTGTTTTCATTGGGCCGAACGAATTCCCTCATAACCCGTTGCCACAACGAAATAACGTCCATTACCTTGGCCCTAGAGCACACCATGATTTGCCAAGCTACTCACAACATTGGGACGCAAGTTGGTTGCCCTTTATCGACAACGCCCAAATTAAAGCGTGTAATCCACTCAAGCTTTTGGAGTATTTAGCGACAGGCACGCCCGTTATCAGCACCTCTTTCCCAGCGCTTACACCTTATAAGCAGATGCTACATGTCGTGACGGATATCGATGATGTTTGTGCCAGCTTGAAGCATTTACTGCCTCCCCCAAATGGCACTATGGCACTGATTGAAAAACAAAGCTGGGCATCGAGAGCCTTTCAAGTTGAACAACTAGTGAGGTCACTATGAACGATTTAAGAGAAAACTTATCTGTGTTACTTCATGGAGCATGGCGTCGACGTTACCTCATTGTCGTACCAATGTTGGTGTTGCCGATTCTTGGTTTTATCGTCAGTAAAATCCTGCCTACCAATTACGTTGCCCATACCAGTATGTTGGTGCAAGAAACCGCAAAAATGAATCCGTTTCTTGAAGATCTGGCCGTTTCCACTCAATTAAAAGACCGTATCAACGCGTTGAGTACATTATTAAAAAGCCGACATGTGCTCTTCTCTGTCGCTCAAGAACAAGAATTGATTAACGATGAAATGACCCCAAAAGAGCAAGAATTCATTATTAAAGATCTCGCCAGTCGTCTCTCCGTCAAGCAACTTGGTAAAGACTTCATTCAAATCGAACTTACCAACGACACTCCTGCTGGTATGGAAGAGATACTCACGTCAGTCAGTAATCATTTCGTTGAGCAATTGCTTGCACCAGAGCGTTCATCTATCAAAGATTCCAGTCATTTCTTGACGATTCATATCGATAAACGACGCACAGAACTGGACGCAGCAGAGCAGGCATTTGCCGAATATAAAAACACGTATGCCCATGCCACACCCGAGATGCAGGCACAAAGCCTGTCTCGATTGGCCAGCCTCAAACAAACCTTGGCAGAAAAAGAGGCTGAGTTGGCGGGTGTAAAACGCAGCTTGGGTAGCTTGGACCAACAGCTTTCTAAAACAAATCCTGTTATCGGTAAGATTGAAGAACAGATCATTGAGATCCGTAGTGAACTCACCTTACTTCGCGCTAGATACACGGACGCGCACAGTCTGGTCCAAGGTAAAGTTAGGGAACTTAATCGACTTGAGCAAGAACGTACTGTTCTGATCAACTCTAAACAGCCAGAAATGAACAGCAATCAGCTATGGGATATTGCCAGCACTGCAACGGTAAGCAATATTGGTGATGCGCAGCCCTTGCTTGTCTCTCAGCTTCATCAGTTACAAATCATGCGTGGTCGATACGAATCGCTAGAAGAAGAAACCGATAGCCTTTACAACATGATTCAAGATCTGGAAAACAACGCCAATCGTTTTGGTAGTACCGCTACCGAGATCAACCGACTAGCAAGAGACGTCGCGGTAAAAAGAGAATTGTACGACGATCTGGTCGAACGTTATGAAATGGCACAATTAACCGGTTCCCTTGGCGTATTCGAAGAAAACAAACGTGTGAAAATTATTGATGAGCCCTACACACCAACTCTGCCTTCAAACCTACCAAGCATCGTATTCATTATTCTTGGTCTACTCGGCGGTGCTGGATTAGGCGTTGGTATCGCAACCATTATCGAACTGGCCGACAACTCCATCCGTTCACGTAAGACACTAGAAAACCACTTAGGTGTCGCTGTGATCACGACGATTCCTAAGGTGACGTATTAGCACGTAGTTGGCTCGTCATTCTGTTGAATCAAAGCACTCGCGCTGGGGTGCTTTTTTCTATTTTATCAACACGTTGCCCCTTTAAAATCCACTATCGAATATGAATCTCAAATTGAGAACGCCTTGGTGTCATTTTAAATAACGCATGAAAGCACTAATTTAAGGCATTGTTTTAAAACGATTTAATGATTGGCACGTACCGTGCAATGTTGATTATAACAACTAACGTCGAGGGCTAAGGAATGCAAAACGTTAAGACCCGAGAAAACAAAGGCAAAGTGATCGTCCATGTCGTACAGCATCTCGCACCCGGCGGGTTGGAAACCTTGGTGTTGGAGATGTTGCGCTTTGCTAAGCCCGAAGACTCTGTTTTTGTCATCAGCCTAGAGGGAAACAGATTCACTGCGCTAAACCATTGGGAAAAGTTGGCAGACTTTAAAGACCAACTCCACTTTCTGAACAAACAATCTGGCTTAGATTTTTGCACAATAAAAGCACTGAAAAAAACCTTGAAACTGCTGCGTGCCAATGTGGTACATACCCATCATATTGGACCTTTACTTTATGGCGGTATCGCCGCTCGACTCCATGGTGTGCAAACCTTGATCCATACTGAGCACGATGCTTGGCATCTTAACAATAGAAAAGCCGCACGATTGCAAACCGCCCTGCTCAAACTGCTTCATCCACAGGTTGTCGCAGACGCCGATTTTGTCGCGAAGCAAATCATCAATAACTTGGGTTACGAACGGGTGAAAACGATCCACAACGGTATCGACTGCGAAAAATTCAAAGACGGCAATGGACTGTTAGCCAAACAAACATTCTCGCTACCAATTGACAAATTCATCATCGGAACTGCTGGCCGCTTAGAGGCCGTGAAAGGGCAAGAAATCCTAATCAAAGCTTTTTCGCAGTTACCAGCAAACACACATTTAGCACTTGCTGGTTGCGGCAGTCAACGAGACTTGTTGGAGTCTCAAGTAAGAACGCTCGGATTAGAAGATAGAGTGTCGTTCCTTGGCTTAGTCAACGACATGCCAAGCTTTTATCAGAGCCTCGATTTGTTCTGCTTACCATCACTGCAAGAAGGCTTTCCGCTTTCGACTCTGGAAGCACAGGCATGCGGCGTACCGTGTATCGCCAGTGATGTCGGCGCGGTAAAAGAAACATTGTGCCCGCATACCAGTGCACTGGTAGAACCAAACCGAGTTCCAATGCTGACGGAAGCATTAACTAACCAGTTGTCACGACAATCTCGTTCACCACGAAGACACATTCTTAAGCACTTTGATATTCGCGATATGGTTAATCGCTACGCGGCTCTATCTGGGGAGGCTTCTTATGAGTGATTTACTTTGGACAGCTAGTTTTGTTTTGTCTGCGCTACTGATTGTTTACCACCATGTTGGCTACCCTTTGGTACTCAGCTGGCTCTCTGCACGTAGGCGAAAAAGTAAAGCATCGCCGAAACGCAGCGAACGTAACTACAAAGCTTCAAAAAGCGACTGTACTTTGCCAACCATGACGGTGATTGTTCCCGCTTACAACGAAGAACAATGGATAGCAGAGAAAATTCGCAACCTTGCGAGTTTAGATTATCCGAGAGACAAACTTACCGTGGTTATTGCTTGCGATGGGTGCTCTGATAACACCGCAGATATCGCACAAGACACCATTCAGGAAGCCATTTGTGCTGATACCTTATTCATCATCCACGATCATCAAATCAATCGAGGTAAGGTCGCACTTCTTAATGCAGAAATGGAAAGCGTCATTTCAGACATCACGGCTTTAAGTGACGTTTCCGCTTTGGTGTCTTGTGATTCATTGTTACTAGCCAGCCAACACTATCAAAATGAGAACGTCGGTGTCGTTAATGCGACCTACCAAATCATGACCACGCAAAACCAAGGTGAAGCGGCTTATTGGCACTATCAATCTCAAGTGAAGTACAAAGAGTCGTTGATTGGCTCAACGATTGGCTCTCACGGTGCTTTTTATACCTTTAGAACCGCGTTGTTCACACCTTTAGAGCCAGAAATCATCAACGACGACTTCATCTTACCGATGCGCATCGTGCTCCAAGGTTATGCTTCTATCTACGAACCCAAGATGCTCGCCATCGAGCTAGAAGAAAGCTCAGACGAATCAGACTTCAAACGCCGTCTGCGCATTTCTGCCGGTAATATGCAGCAATTCTTAAAGCTGAAAAAACTGCTTCTCCCTCGTTATCGTGGCACCGCATTTGCATTTCTATCAGGAAAGGTACTGCGTCTCGCGACACCTTACCTGATGATCATATGCTTGGTGAGTTCATTGCTGCTTGATCACTATCCAGCATTTCAGTTTTTAATGCTTGGACAGTTAGCCGTCTATCTGGTGGCACTGATCACCTACTTTGTTCCGGTATTCAATATATTCAAACCGTTCAAGTTAATCAGTTACATGGTCGTAGGACACATCGCTAATTTTGCAGGTGGATTACGTTACCTACTAGGTATGAAAAATGGGCGTTGGAAGCGCATTAATCAATAAGGAAATCACCATGAAGACATCACGCTACGACTCAAACATTCATCTAGCAAAGCGAACTTTCGATGTTCTCATCTCGCTATTGATCTTAATCGTGACCGCGCCAATCATGCCTTTGATTGCTTTAGCGATTGTCATTGATTCAAAAGGCCCTATTATTTATCGCCAACTACGCGTGGGGCGTTGTACCCCGGAAAAAATGGATTTATTCGAAATTATGAAGTTTCGCACCATGTATGTTGATGCCGAGCAACGCTCTGGTGCGGTATGGGCTTCTGCAAATGATCCACGTATTACGCCGGTTGGCCGCTTCTTACGTAAAACACGATTGGACGAATTACCACAGTTATTTAATGTATTGAAAGGTGAAATGTCTCTGATTGGTCCTCGTCCTGAACGCCCTGCTTTTTACCAAAAACTGGAAGATGAAATCCCCTTCTTTGTCGAACGCACCTACGGCGTATTGCCTGGGATTACGGGGTTGGCTCAGGTGAATCAAGGATATGATTCGTGCATTGAAGATGTGAGACGCAAAGTTGGTTTTGACCACAGTTACGCACTCAGCCTGAGTTCTTTCTACTCTTGGATTTCAATGGATATCGCCATCATGAGCAAAACGCTGATTGTGATGATCGATGGCCGAGGTCAATAACTATGACACCAAATCTAGAAACTTTACTCTTGCCACTGGCGACGCATGTTTTCAATCGTTGCTGGTGGCACATCATGAACACTTGAAAACTCTCCGCAACAGACCTGCACTTCCACTTCAATGCCCTTTTTCTCACAATACTTGACGTAACGTTTCATTTCCCATTGACGTACAAACGTATTACTCACAATCACCGTCTTTCCCTTACTCAACCATTTGCGAGTTTGTTGAAAGCACCACTCATGCGCTTGTGCCAACTTCGTACCGTCAAAAACATATTCGCCATTTTCATTCTCAAAATACATGTCAGCTTCAAAATGTTTTGCTTTGAGCTGTTTGGACAATTGCTTTGCTAGTGTTGTTTTACCGGAACCCGGTAAGCCGCGAATAAGAAGGAGTTTAGCGTTGGACATAATGAAATGATTTCAGTGAAAAACCACCAAACTCTACGCTATTTTTTAAGAAAAGAAAGTTAAAGTACCCAAGAGAATCACTCGTCATCGGAACCCTCCTCTCATAAGCGTAAATAATTGAGATCGAGCGTTAATTTTTGTTCCCTCCGGTCGCATTTAAATCTAGAATGCGCGCGCATTTATTGAGCTCAAAAAAGTCACTAAAACTTAAATACTTACTTAGCATCAATCAATAAATGTGAGCTTTAAAATAAAGTTTATCTTAACCAACTCACCATCTATTATTCGATGGTATTTCATAAGGGTTTAGTCTTTGAAAAGAAGTCTTCTTTCAATCCTTGTCGCGTCGCTGCTGTTTGGCTGCGGAGGCGATGAAAACAAGCACTCAACAAACACCACACCACCTACTGTTGAACCCGAATTACCGCCTGATCAACCAGATATTTGCGTGACAACCTACCAAGGTAAGCTGTTTATCAATGGCAAACAGGTGACGGGCGATATTCAGTGTGACGGTCAAGACATCAGCGAATCTGCTTACTTCACTTATGCAGCACCTGAAGGTCGCTTTAGCTGTCAATTTGGTGGCATTACACTCGGTGAATTTAATTACCAGATTCCGGAGCAAACACGTAACGGCTCTCAACCGTCAGAATTAACCCAAGCGTATGATTTGAAAGACGTGCTTGGCGCACATACAAGTAATGCCGCAAACCTGCTGAATAAAATTTCGACTTGTCCGACTCAAGAATCACAACTGTGCTTGGATGAACTCAACAGTTACGACATTCTAGACCTTTACCAAAGTGACGACCAAGCGGCGATTGATGAGTTCCTAAACCCAAGTGTTGTAAATGAGGGCGAACAACCTAGCGCACACGTCGACCCAGAGTTGCAGCCAGAAGTTACGCAAGGTGCAAGTAATAACCTAACTGGTTCATTTGTTTCTGCAAACGCGGAAGCAACCTATGAGTACAAGCCAAGTGCAGCAAACAAGCCACTCACCAAAAGCCGATTGACCGATTCCCAAGGAAATGCACTTGCAGGTATCGAGTTCTTTAGCCAGTCGGCACGTGGTATTACTGATGCAAATGGTGAGTTTGAATACCTTTGGGGCGAAAACCTGATCTTTGGTATCGATACGTTTACACTAGGTCAAGTTAAAGGTAACAAGGTCAACTATTTTCTTGAAGACCTGAGTGACAATGCATTAGTAAAGCAAAACTTAACATCGTTTGTGCAGCGCTACGGTCAACACTCGGGCAGTCAAATCGAAATTAGCGACAACGTTCGTCAGGTATTCGCCCAATACCCAAACGTAATCAACGAGCTGATCAATTTGAGCTTACCTAACGGTGCAATCATTGAAGGGACTAACTTTGCGACGCCAAATGAGTTTGAAGCACAGTTCAGCCAAGGCTTAACGCAAATCATTGATGCTCAGTTAAAACAACCTACACCGTTATCAACATACGCCGCGCCAATGCAGCGTATTGTGCGTGCAACTGGCAACAACTATGTGACGCAATCTCTGCAACAGATCTATGCGGGGGTTGATGCAATACATATCTTCCATGATAACCACGGTTGGGGCGGTTCAGGCTATGCACGTGCAATGCGCAACTTCAATCTAACGAATGAAGCCTTCCCTGTTTTAATGCCACGCAATGACAACAGCTACTGGTTGCCGTTTGATCAAGAAGCTGCATGGACTCGTGGATCAGGCAAAGATCAAAAAGCCTATATTGTTGACGCCACCACGATCGATGAGAGCTCAAGCGTTGTTATGCAGCGACCAGAAGTTATCTCTAAGAAAACGGCAACGTTTAACTTACCATCGATGGCCGCAGGTATGATTGGCTCTGGCAAAGTGGTGTTCTTAGGTAACGCGATGTACACCTCGATCTTCTCTTGCCCCGAAAACTACTGGGCTGGCGCGGATCTCGGTATTGATGCAGCAGAGCAATCTTGTCGCTATACCACGCCACACAATGCAGAAGCGCAAGAGACCGATAGCCGAAACGATCACGGCAGCATGCAAGTCATGTTCGGCAACCTCATTGATTGGTTAGCCCCGAATGCCTCGCAAGAGTCTGTGGCAATTGCTACCAACATCGCAAAGGGTCACGCCTTCCGTTGGGATCGCAAAGAAGGCCAAATCTACGACTTTTTTGTTAACCCGAGTTACCAACTGGGAGAAATGGAGCGTTTGACCAGTGGCCAATTTGATTCTCTCGATGCTAAATCTACGCCATTGTTGCTGCTTCAGTCCTACGAAATCAAAACTGACGGGTATGATACTAAATCTGTCGTGTCTGATATTAACCAACCTAAATTGGACGCAGATGACGTCACGGCATTGATTGAGTACGTGAATAACGGCGGCAGCATTATCTTCTTTGATGCGTTAGAAGAAAGTAACCCGGAGCCAATTGCACGTCTAGCAGACGCCGCTGGTGTCTCCGTGGGCGGAGCGAACGTAGCCAAAACGTTCCAGTCATTGTGTAGCGACAGTTATTGGTGTCACAGTACATCAGGCCCGAACGTCCCTAACCTACATACCGTAGCAGAATACGATTTGGTGGTTTATGAACGTTATGACGACACAAGCAAAATCGTCATTAACGACGACGGCAGTGTGACTTGGCCGGGTAACATCGATATGCCAACTCTGGAAATTCCGTTGTATAAAGTCTCAATTGATGGACAAGAACATCAACGCTACGCTTTCCACATCGTGAAAACAGAGCAAGAAAAGCAAGCTGCGATAGCCGAACTACAAAACGAGTTCGTCGGTGTACCAATGTGTAAAGACGACTATCAATACGAAGTAAACTGTATTGAAGTCCGTGAAGGTCATGGTATTCCAAGCCGAGGCAATCATCACCGTCCTGACTTTACTCGTTATGAAATGAGCCCAGAAGTCGTCGACAGTATGGTAAAAGCGGCAAACTTGGGTGCGAATATCGACCGCTTACTCTCGCATGAGCTTTACTACCGCAGTAAAGGCGAAATCGGTGAACGCTTATCTCAGGCCGAGCTAACTTCAACGTATGACAATCTGTCCGTTTGGTTGTGGAATGATGAGCAATACGAATTCAATCCAGCGATGCAAGACGAGCTTGGTTTTGAACGTGCAGTAGAGATGCTCAACTGTTACACCAAGGATACTCACGCAGGCGGCAATCATTGTGGTGATGAAACACAATCGCAATTAGCCAAATGGTCGATGATCACCGATTCTGGCGAACTTAACCCGTCTTATCCACTTAACTGGATGGAAAAGCCGTTAACTCGTATGATGCTCGGTCGCTCTTACTGGGACGTCGATATCCGTGTTGACACCAATGCCTACCCTGGTCGCCCTAGCGAAGCAAGCTCCACCGCAAGTGTGAACATTCATACTGACAACAAGACGGTTGTTGGCACAGCAGGCAACATGCAATCTACGGGGTTATGGGCTCCTCAGCTTGAGGAAGTCACCATTACGGGCGGTGTAAAAGCAGCGATCAGCGTTGCTCTAGTCGATGACTTAACAGGACGTGCAAACCATGAACTGAGTTTGAAACGTCCACCACGTGTTCAAAAGACGTACCAATACGACGGCGACTCACTCACGTTTAAAGTCCCTTACGGTGGCTTGATTTATGTTCAACCTTTGGAAGTGGATTCACGTGACGTTGTGACGTTCAATTTCAATGGTGTACTTCGTGCCTCTTGGTGGAAAGACGGCAGATGGGTCAACCCTATCAATACTGACGTCCCTCTTGCCGAAATCGACACTGGCCACTTCATCTATACGACGCCTGTAAATAACGTACTTGACGCTGATATCACTCAGTTTGCTGATGAGATGAATGCATTCGCAAATCACGCGAGCGATTTTTATGGCCGTGATCAAAAGGTCGATGAAGGATCACACCGTCGATTCACTTACGATGCGCTGCTAGCAAACCGCCATCGCTTTGTGAATGACGTACAAATCTCGATTGGTGCTGCTCATTCTGGCTATCCCGTACAAAGCAACAGCTATCGTCCAACTTGGACAGTCATGCCAACCAATCCTACCAATGATTGGCTACTATGGCACGAAGTCGGACATAACTTAGCATCCGCACCATTCATGATGGCAGGTTCAACCGAGGTGACAAACAACATTCTTGCTCTTTACATGCAGGAACAGCGTGAGACAAAACCTTACATGGACCGAATCGCCAGTGACCTTTCTAAGTCACCTACATGGGTTGACCGCTTTGAGGGTCATGCATGGAGCGAAGCGGATGTGGGTATGCGCCTTGCGATGTTTGGTCAGTTAAAACTGTGGGCTGAAGAACATTTCGATATCAATAACTGGTATGAAAACAACGCTGAAAAACCAAGTATTTTTGGTGAAGACCAAGGTTGGAACTTCTTCAAATTGGCACATCGCAAAGCACGCGGTGACAATACTGGTGATCAAGGCATTAACTACTGTTCTGCACAAAGCAGCCACCTAAACCAGGGTGACTTGATGATGGCGTGTACCTCATACCTAACGGGATATGACTTAAGCGACTACTTCCGTACTTGGAACCCATCAGAAACCAAAGCTAACTTGCCAGATGGTACGGTTGATTACTCTGGCGGTTTAACATCAGATGGTTACAACGCAGTGTCCTCGATGAGACTACCAAAACCAGATAAGTCCCCTTCTGATTACTTGTTGGTTAAATAGCGCTCAATAGTCTTTAGCCTTCAATAAAACAAAAGCCGACAGAATTTGATTCTGTCGGCTTTTTTCATTCATGCTTAAGTGCTAGTGCGATCTAGTTTAAAGCGCCATCAGGCGTTGCTTGGTTTGCTTGTCGAGTTTTTCAATTGCATACCGAAAGGCCGTTCTTGGCATTCTACTGTGATTACACTTTAAATACTCAATCACGCTGTTTGGCTCTTTCTGTGCCAATACTTTAAGCATCCATCCGTAGCCTTTCTGAACTAAGTCGTGCTCATCTTCTAATAAGCGGTTCGCCACTTTAAACGGCTCAGTCCCGCCATACATCCCTTTATTAATAGGATAAATAAGCGAGACCGCTGCTGCTCTTCTCACTGCAAAATTATCGCTTTTGGTCCACTTCAACGTTCGTTCAAACAAACTATTATCTTGAGCTATCAAAGCACCTAAAGCATGTGTGCAGAAATCATCGCAGTCGTTCCAATCGGTAATGTACTGGTGGAGCCATGATTCGAATCGAGAGTACGTTTCTTTGTCATAATATTTTTTCAGTCGAAAAGCCCAATCAAAAGCAATTAAACTCAACGCCCAGTCTCGTTTTGACAACAAGATTTCGCATTGCTCAAATACATCATCTGGAACCTTACTTTCCAACGAGCGAAAGCCGTTTGCAGAAATAGTACGAACCAAACCTGTACGAACACGTTTTTCTGGATAACCAATGCCGCTCAATTGTTGTGTCAATCTTGTTGCTATACACATATCAATGTTTCTCGTTACGTTTTCGAGCATGAATCAACCACCAAGGCCTTCCATCAAATAGACCTGAGCCGACTTGTTTGACTTCTAACATAAGTCCGTTAACCACTTCATTGGGGAATTCTTGCCGTAATCGGGTTTCATTTTCTGTCCATTGCTGATAAATCGATTGCCAGAATTCGGAAACGCCCTCTCGCTCAATCGCTTCAATAAGTTCAAAACCATTTCGCTCAAGCACTGAGCACCATGCTCGACCAAGCTTGGTTGATTTTGGCGACCCAGCAAGAGGCTCTCTCGTGGTAAAAATCAGGTCTCCAGAAGAGTAAAGTAAGTGTTAGGAAATCGATATTGATAGATGTCCATGTAGAGCCTATTTCTGCTCTTGGCGTTGCAACCACTCTTGAGCCGCGTCTCTCATGGTCAGCCCTTCAGAATCTTGCATCCACTGCATAAAGTCACGATCGAATTTGAAATCTTCGCCACACTTAGCTTTAAAGTAACGACGTACATTCTGTGTATTCTTATAGGTCGCAGTAATTAACGTACTGTCTTCAATAGTATTTTTATGCCAATCCACATTGCTCATGAAACCATCTCCTTTTTACTGAGTAAGCAAATCCTTGCCTATAGAAAGATGACATCATTTTGGTTGTCCATCTAGAAACTTTTATCTAGACGGTCAATTTTGCAATCTAGCCCAAATTTTGAGTAATGAGAGTTGCAGCCCTCTTCGAACTGAAATTGAGAACGAGTCACGAATATTTACATATGGATTTGTAAGTCGCAGCGGCTTTGGTCGGTCTTGAAATGAGAACCTTCATAACACCAAAAGGAATAGAAATGAAAGATGTAGAAACATCAACGCTTAACTGTAAATTGGCTTGGGGATTATTGGTACTAAGACTAACGATCGCCATCGTTTTTATCATGTGGGCTTTAGACAAGGTGTTTGTACCCGAGCACGCGATGAAAGTTTTCTCCGGGTTTTATGGCCTCAGTATTTCCAATGGTGTATCTGTTGCGATAGGAATGGCTCAGTTGGTCTTTTTAGCTGTATTTGTTGCGGGACTGTGGAAGAGCGTCACATACCTTGCCATTTTAATCTTGCATGCCGGGTCCACCTTCTCAGCGTTTGCCAAGTACTTCGACCCATTCAACAATCTATTGTTCTTTGCGGCATGGCCAATGCTTGGGGCGTGTTTCGTTCTTTATTTACTGCGTGACTATGACGTGCACGTGTTACGTATGAAACCAAAAACGGCGTTAACTTAAATAAGAAGAGGAATGAAGAAGGGAGACATGATGCCTCCCTTTAATCTACAGTGAAGTCTGTTATGAGAAGATTGGGATCTCCACCATCGATGGGTGGTAAAACGTGTAGCGCCCTTTTCCTAATTGCTTGCTGCGATACACCGCCATATCCGAGCAGTGCAGCAAGGTTTCAATATCTCGGCTGGCTCGATCGGTAAGCACGACACCGATTGATGCTGACAAATCAATATTAAGATCCAGTCGTTCAACCGTCGTTTGCAGCTTGTTCAAGAATTGTTCTAGCTTTCTTTCCAGATCCCTTCTGTTTTCATATTCCTGCGTTAGCACCACGAACTCATCGCCACCAAAACGTCCGATAATGTCACGCTTATGGTTGAACGTTTCTCTCAACACAGCGACAAACAGAGCAATCACCTTATCACCAGCGAGATGGCCGTAAGTGTCATTAATGTACTTCAAATCATCCATATCAAAGAAGATACAAGCTTTAGGGTTGTTGCTTAACGCAAGAGACTTCTCAGCACCACGCAGAAAGTATTCTCGAGTTAATAAGCCACTTCGAGAGCAAAACACGCCATTGCGGCTTGCTTGCAGCACCAATTCAAAATGCTCTTTCAATTCCATAGAACTGTCGTTAAGCACCACTTGGCTCTCTTCTAAGAATCGGTCCAGAGGCTGAGTCAACCCAACAACTTGCTTACCCATCAAGCGTGTTATGACGAGATAAATGGCGATAATAAGCAAGACATTGACGCCGAACATCGTCGTCCCTTCACTTAATAAGCTGCTGAACTTGGCTTTTGAAAGCAAGATCCAAGGCGTACCCTCAACCTTTCGGAACTCAATGTATGACAGGTCAAATGGTGAAGAATAAGTAAAGAAGCCTCCAGATGAGGAATGAGACAAAGCATGTAGATTGGTTTTACGGTCAAAGAGCTTTTCATATCCATAGTTAAACAGATTCACGCCTACATACTGCGTGTCTTTAGAGTGGCTGATGACATTCAGTTCGTCATCCAGTAGGACGCTGTAAATCTCATTCTCACTGTCTGTTTTTAGCGCGTGTTGTATCTCACTAAAGTGAATCGACGCTGATATGGTGCCTTGCAAATCCCCTAAGATATCGAACATTGGACGACATAATACATAGACGATATTACCATTACTGATGTCAGTCAGAACATCGGTCATGACGGTCTTTTGCGTTCGAATCACTTGGTGGAAGTAATCTCGATGCGCGATAGAATGCACTTTGTTGTTATGGGTACTTACCATGTTCCCAACGCCATCACTAAATCCAATGCCTGCCAGTTCAAAAGCTTCTTGATATGGCACGGCACGAGTGGCCCGTTCTTTGAGTGAGAGTTGAGATTCGGTGAAATGCTCGTCATGACTCATGGCTCGTAGCAAATCGCGATACCCATTAACAATGGTTCCAAGGTTCACTTCAGCAGACTTCACATGATAACGAGCAAGGCTCTTGGCTTCATCAACCTGTTGATAGGCCCAATAGGTAAAGTTAGTAAATAAGGCCATAAAGACGATTGGGACAGTGTAACGGAGTGTTACGTTTTGAAGACTTCGAGATACATTCATGACTTAATTATTGTTGTGGTATTGTCGTACTTTAAATACGTATTTTAATCGTTGAACGGCACGTTTTGCTTACGCCCTTTGACTTTAATCGGCGTACAAATTAAAGAAAATGCAAGCACTGACGTTTAGCAATCTCATTAACAAGAAAGCGAACAAATTATACCTACCCCTATATATCGAAACAGCAACTTTATCCTTCGTTGCGACAAAACATTTTCCATATACAACAAATGGTTTTTATCGATAAGTTTTATGACGTTAAATAGGCACAAAAAATGTAACATTTTCCTTTTTATTGATGTTTTTAAAGCTTAATACTCTTATCAAAATGCACTTTTGTCACAAAAGTCACAGTTTTCAGATAGCCAAAGTATGAATTTTTGTACGTAATCTCTAACAAATGAGACGCATACACTACACTTTTCATATTAATCTCTCGGATATGGACGTGCACTGTGGCTAGATCGCTTTCATGGAATAACCTATCTGTAAAACATAAGCTGTTTTGCTTAGTTTTCTTACCCATCGTTTTATTGCTCTTTCTCGCGGGACAGCAAGTAGCTAGGCTCTCTACTCAGGCTCACGATCTTGAAAAAGCACATTTGTTCTCTAACTACATGGATCAGGTATCGTATCTCTACAATCTGCCCAATAATCCTGATGTGACCGATAAAGCGGTAATGATCAAGACCACGACTGAGACACTGAATACCAACGCCAGTCGTATTTTTGCCGACAAAGGGGTTGAGATGGCTGACTTATTGACCAGCCTTGAAGAAGCGAGCATATCTTTAGCCACCAACACCGATATGGACGAACGTTTAGATTTGTCTGAATGGCGTGCTGACACCTATAAACAGATTCTTTTGGCTTTAGAGAAAGTTCCTTTTAACAATGCCACGTTTGAAATTCAAAACCATCTGTCTGCCTTAATGCAAATCGAGTGGTTAATGTTCTGGTCGAAAGAAGAAAACCGCTTAAGCCAATATCTGATTTATTCTGTAGAGCAAAACCAGTATTACGACACAGACATCGGTAGCGAGATCGAATCCCTCGTTAAGAACCAACAGCTGTTTCTAGAACGCTTTGTAACGCTGAACGCCAATCAACAACAAGTTGAGTTATTGATTGAGACCTTTACGAATGACGTGTTTGTTCTGAGCCAGGAATTTCGCACTTACCTACTCAACCAAGAAGAACTCAGTTCTCTTGCTTCACAAGAGGTTTCCGCGGGTTTAACCGCGCTCAATGGTCGCCTTGAACTGTTGCAAAGCGTCGATAACAAAATGACAGTTCAACTCAATGCGGACGTTGATCATGCAATCTCCATTGCTAATCAACAGCGATTACTGTTCATTGGTGTGATGTCGTTAATCACCATCTTAGTCATCAGCTTAGCAATACGCTTGGTGCGTAAAGTGACAGGTAACCTAAACCTTGTGCTCGAGTTCTTACGTCGCGACAGCTACAGCGAAGAGTCACCACTTAAAGAATTGGTCAAAGGCAAAGACGAATTAAGCAAATTCGCCCAAGAAGTAGAACGATTGAGCTACGAGCGTGAACAAGCGAAAGTGAAGCTGACTCAAGCCAAAGAAGATGCCGAACGCGCCAAAGACGATGCGATTAAGGCCAGCAAAGCGAAGAGTAGTTTTTTGGCCAACATGTCGCATGAAATACGCACGCCACTAAATGGAGTTATCGGTATCTCAGAAGTCCTTTCCGACACGTCATTAACCGCCACTCAACGTGATTACGTCGACACCATCGAGACCTCTTCTCAGTTACTATTGAGTCTGATTAACGACATTTTGGATTTCTCTAAGATTGAATCAGGCATGCTGCTGATCAGCCCACATTCAACTTGCGTGCGTGAATCCATTTATGACATTGCCTCTATTGTATCTCCCAAAGCCAAAGAGAAAGGCATCGACCTTCAAGTAAGTATTAGCCGTAATACCCCTTTCCGCTTGATGATTGATGATCACCGTTTGCGCCAAGTAATAATGAATTTTATGTCGAATGCAGTGAAGTTCACTGAGAGTGGCACAGTCTGTCTGTCTGTTTCGACTCATTCAGTATCGGGTTCTAGTGCCGTGATGGAGTTCTCGGTGCAAGATTCAGGCATCGGCATCGATGAACAACAACAGAAGAAGATTTTCGAACCCTTCGCTCAAGAAGACGACTCCACTACGCGTCAATTTGGTGGCACTGGGCTTGGCTTGGCGATCAGTACTCAACTTGTCGAACTGATGGGTGGCAAAATTCAACTAGAGTCTGAAAAAGGTCAAGGCAGCCGATTCTTTTTCCAACTGACGACGCCTATTGTACAACTCGACTTTGACTCAAAACGCTTAACCCATAACAGCCAAATTTGGTTGGTGTGTGACGATACGGATATGGAAAGCACCCTGCGTGATGAACTCAATTTCTATCGTATTGCGATGCATCAATCCGTGACGTCATTGGACGGTTTACCAACGTGGATTAACGAAAAAGAACAAATAGTCGTGATTTATGCGGAGACACGCCCGAATGCAGCCAAAGCCAATGAAGACACTTTCTACAAACTGGAAACGCAGAATGTACGCGTGTGCTTAGTGAAACATTTACACAGTGACCAATTTGATTTCGGCCAAACCGTAAGCGCCATGATTACCCAGCCGCTCCTTGGTCAACGCTTGGTGAAAGCATTGGAGAGTTGTGAAGCGAAGTGCAGTCAAAAAGCCCAGCAAGTCGTAACCAATGTCGCTAACAGCAAGAGCAAAATCCTGGTGGTTGATGACAATACCGTAAATCAAAAAATTGCCGGCCTACACGTGACTAAAGCAGGCTTCCCTTTCGATTTAGCAGCAAACGGTGCAGAAGCCGTTGAAATGTTCAAAAAGAACCAATATGCCTTGATCTTAATGGATTGCATGATGCCAGTGATGGACGGTTTTGAAGCAACAGAGAAAATTCGCCAAGTAGAACAAGAGGAAAATCGTCGCTACCGCATCCCTATTATTGCCTTGACTGCAAGCGTAGTGGATGACGATATTCAGAAGTGTTTTGATGTCGGCATGGACGATTACGTTCCTAAACCATTCAAAGCCAATGTTTTGAAAGAAAAATTGGCAAAAGCAGTCGATGTCCCCGTGGGTGGTGATGCCGTTAACAACATTAACCCGATGTCTGTCAGCCATGTCGACAACCATCAAGCCACCGCTCTAAAAGAAGAGCCCGCCCTCAATACCATACCGAATCGCTCTGAGCGTATCCTTTTGGTTGAGGATAATACCGTCAACCAAAAAGTTGCATCATTATTACTGAGTAAAGCCGGTTACGAGTTCGAGATTGCTGAAAACGGCCAAATTGCCCTTAATATGTTCCAACAAGATAATGGATTCGACATCATTTTGATGGATTGCATGATGCCGGTGATGGATGGCTTCCAAGCAACCAAAGAAATCCGCGCGTATGAAAGAAGCTCAGGCCTACCGAAAACCCCAATCATTGCCTTAACTGCAAGTGTCGTAGATGACGATATTCAACGCTGCTACGACTCTGGTATGGATGCCTACGTGCCAAAACCGGTGCGAAAAGAGAAGCTTCTTCATCAAATTGAAAGTGTGATTTAACGGAAAGGTTCATGGATATGCATACCCATTTCTTGATTTCCAAAAGCAGCGTGGTGAGAGGGTTTACTACCGCACTGATTGCCTTCGCATTACTCATGTCATTCGATAGCGAAGCACTGGCCGCGGATCAATACGCGATATTCTCACTCAATTCAGAGTTTAGTGAGTTAAACATTACTAAGGCAAGAAAGCTCTATCGGGGCAAGACAAAACGCTTGCAAGGTAAACGTATTGAGCTGTCAGACTGGCCGGATACCTCTTCCGAACGCTCTGAATTTTATCGCTATTTACTGAACAAAAACGTGGCTCAAATGAATGCCCATTGGGCTAGCTTGTCTTTCTCAGGTAAAGCTCGCCCTCCTAAGGTCATCGACAGTTCGGACATGAATGCCCTACTGGAATGGATGAAAGAAAAACCCAATCGCATAGGTTATGCGCCAGTGAACAGTTTGCCTTCTAATGCTCAGATCCTCTACGTAGTCAGTTCGGAGAAATAATATGAAGAAATCACTCATCGCAATTGCACTTAGCGGTCTGGCTTTTCCGAGCTTCGCAACCATAGAAATCACTGATAACTTGTCGCTCAGCGGCTTTGGTTCAACCTCTTGGGCAACATCAGATAATGAGACGCCACTGCTGGTAAACCGGTTTATCGATGATGAAAACTGTTACGACTGTGACACCACTTTTGGCGTTCAACTCGACTTTTTTTACGATGCCTTTAAAGCCTCAGCGCAAGTGGTAAAACGACCACAGGATCACTGGAGTGAGCCTCAATTAGAATGGGCGTATTTAGCTTACACCTACGGTAACTTTGAGTTCCGAGGCGGCCGTTTGAGAATGCCTGTGTTTCTCGCTTCTGAATACTATTATGTGGGGCATGCGTTTACCCCAGCTCGCCCACCAAATGAGGTTTACGACAGTATATTAGGCATCACTGCATACAATGGTTTATCCGTGCTTTGGAACTACGATCTGAACGACAGCATGACCCTAACCACCATACCTTTCATCGGTTTTAAAGATAAGAGCACTGTAGACTTTAACGCCAACACCGAACTAACATTTGAGACTAGCGAGATGTTTGGTGTGAACTTAATATTGAGTGGTGATTACTACCGTTGGAACTTCACTTACTTGGACTCCAATTACGACCAAGAAACCAAGCTGACCAATTTAACCACCAACATCCCAGGAATGGGCGTCGTGCTGATTCCCGACCAAACCATTAAAACAAAAGACCAAAGCATCCAGTTATTCTCGTTAGGTGCAGAATATGAGTTTGATGCCCTAACCCTAACCGTTGAAGGTCAAACTAACGACATTGCTTCTGCTTGGTACGTTCAAGGAGAATACAATCTTAATCGGTTCACACCTTACGCAGTCTACGGTCAACAATTTGATGACCACGAGCATCGAGTCGGTGACAGTTACCTGTTTGGGGTGAGGTACGATATACATTACAACGTATCACTCAATGCAGAATGGCAACACTTCAAGGCTTATCGCAACGCCTCTGGCGCGTTTGTTTCCACCCCATCTGATGACGACGCCAATCTGTATACCATCATGGTTAACTTCGTTTTCTAGTCTTAGTTGATAAGCGAACTTGCAGGTCGAGAATTCTCGGCCTGCTCTTCCCTTTTCAACCTACCGGCTGCTTGGCATAGGAAGGAGGAACCAAAGGTTAGTTGTGTGTAAAATCACTGTGTATTCTTAAGGATGTGAATGTTCAAACTGACCATTGAACATATTTTGTTCAAGCTTACGGTTCTTAAAATAGTACTCTTTATCGTGTTGTCCGATCTCTCTAAGAACGCGGCAAGGATTACCAACCGCCACCACATTGGCTGGAATATCTTTAGTTACTACACTGCCCGCACCAATCACCGAGTTCTCACCAATCGTCACTCCTGGCAGTACAACTGAGTTCGCTCCAATCCAAACGTTGTCACCTATCCGTACTGGAATATTGAATTGTGCAACTTCGCGCCTCAAATCAGGATCAACAGGATGGCCCGCCGTTGCGATGGTTACATTTGGCCCGATCATCACATGGTTGCCAATATAGATGTACGTATCATCAACCAAGGTTAAGTTGAAGTTCGCATAGACATTGTCACCAACGTATGTATGACATCCCCAATTGGCACGCAGTGGCGGCTCGATATAGCAATTATTACCAACAGATGCGAGCAAACGTTCAAGGAGCTCACCTCGCTTTTCTGATTCTGAAGGCCGACTAAGGTTGTAGTCATAAAGCGTTTCTAAACATTGAGTCTGCATCGCTGCCAGTTCTTCATCGTCACAGAAGTACATCTTTTGGCTGTGCAGCATGGTTTTCTTATCCATTATTTTTCCTATTGAGGGGATGTTCTAAGCTGGAATTTAACAAAATGCATCAGCTAAAAACTTGCCAAAAATCATGAAAACTGAGTCTTGTAGAAAAGAGGAATAGAGAAATCGTAGCAGCGCACGATTTACCATGCTAACGGGCAATAAATATTGAGAAAATAGAAGCGGTAGCGAATCGACACAATAAAAAATGCCGCAGATGTTGAATTGAGCGTCCCCTTTCTAAATGCGCTTTTTTGGATTTTTGCGATTCTCTAACCGAGCTTTGAACTTCCTATTACGGCGTTTCAATGCTCGGAAAAATTTGGACTCTTCGTGATACCAACCTATTACGCTAATCGGGATTCCCACCAACATCATAATAAACAAATCGACGGGTAGCTGTTCTGTCACGTCTTTTAACGTTTGGAGTTCACCAAAGATAAACAAGCCAATCACCTTGCCAACCAACAAAGCACAGCAGATCATCAAGAAAGACTTCACAATATAGTGCCATTTGCCTTTCTTACGCTCTTCTCGCCAATACACGTATTTGTGCTCGCGGTTGTACATTTCTTCCTCCGAATAAGTGACGTAGTCACAAATAACACGGTTAACATGCGTAACGCTGTTTCAGTGCTTCTCACTATTTTAATCATAGTGTGATTGTAGGAAGTTGCTTGTCAGACCAATAAGAAATGACGTGGAATTTACTGAGATGTCCAAATTTGTTTATAGGAGCGTAACTCTCTATTTGATTCATCCAAACCAAACATTGCAGCAAGGGCTTCTAGCTTCTGCTTGTAACGTCCAAGGGCACTTTCGTCATCGGTCATAATCGCGAACTCAGCGAAATAACCAACACCTTCAAGATGGTCGAGTGTGATATGGAACTCGCCGACAAAGTAAATACTGCGCACTTTCTTGGTATGGAGCACAACTTCGTACCCCATGTTCTCTAACATACTTTTGGCAGCGTGAGACTTCGTGATGTCTGTGGCTTCACAACGATCTTCTTCAGGGCCCTTCACAATCCAAAGCTTGATGCCAGAAGGTTCGATTTCTCGAATCACTAAGCTTTTGTTCTCGCTGGTAAGCTTTCGTTCAGGCGTGTCATAAAACCAATCGGACTCTTGGTTCTCTTCAAACATGACTTCGTGCTTTAAGCTGCTGAGCGCGGTTAAAAATGCTCGCTTGTCTTGCACATGGTATTTTAGTTCAACTTCAAACTGGCCTTGAAAATGTTGTTCTGCACTCATACGACTACCTCATTACAACAGTACGTTTCAACTGTTCACTTTTACTCTACTTTTAAACATGGGAACGATAAAAGCAGCACGATAGTAGCATAGGCTAAATCACGAAACTGATGCACAAGCTAACTTTGTGGAAACGTAGCACTAAACCGAAAACGCTAGAGAAATCATGTAAACACAGCTCGCCAAGCCAATGATAACGACAAGAGTACGACCTATTGCAATATCAGCAATGTACATAACTGGATGGAGCATTCGAGTAAAGGCGAAAACCATCGCTGGCATAGATAAGTCTGACCATGGAACGCCACTCAAGCTCACAGTAAGAATCGTTGCGGTATAGAAAGCCAGCGCTTCCCAGGCATTAGATTGCGCGGCAATAATTCTGGCCGCACGACCACTGAGCTTTTTTTCTTGTAAACGAGGATGATGATTGTCGAGGTGACCGAGTTGTTGGACTTTGGCATAACCGCCAAAGCCAGCAAGTGCATAAGGAATTAAGCTAACAAAAACTAAAACAAACAGTGCGGTTGGCATAATTAGGTAGCATGATAATGACTAATACCCTGAGTTTAGCAACTCCTCCTTTCTACGACTTCCTTCCTGTTCTATTAATGCTTACGAAACACCCAAATTGGACCAATAAATAAGAACTGAACGTCTTCAAAAAAGGACGGTTTCTTCCCTTCGATCTTATGTCCAATAAACTGAAATACCCAAAGCACACCGAAGAGCAGCATCGAGATTTGCAGTACTGGCCAGCCAAGAATGTCCATCGACCAAATTAAGCCAATACACGCCAAGGTATAGCCAATCATCATCATGAAGACGCTCAATGAAAGCCGAAAGTAAAACACCCATGCAGGTAGCGCAGCTAACCACACCCAATTAAGATTGAAACCAAGTACAGGAATTTGCGGAATGGACCAAATCAATCCGACAACCGACAAAAATATACCGGGTACGGCAACTTTATGGATCTTCTGATTAATTGGGTTTTGATGGCTTTCACCGTAGGCTTCTAACCATTCAGATAATGCTCGCATAACTTCACCTTTAACATCGGTATAACATATGTAGTCTTTGAGAGTTAAAGGTGCGAATTTTTGCCTGAGGATATTGATAATAAGTAAAGTATCTGTGACCAAGGGCATACTATCTTACTGATACCCCAGTGAAATACGCCGCGCTTTGGTTAGTTTTGCCACTACGAGTTCATATGAGCGTTCACATAAGTCCTGCACCAAACCATCTTCAACATCCCCATCGAAATAGACTGTAATCCAATGACGCTTATTGAGATGGTAACCCGGCGTGATATCGGTAAATTGTGAGGTCAGTACTTCTCCGTCTTCGGGTTTTACTTTCAGACTGACATATGCTCTTCCATCACGTTCCGCGAGAATCGCAAATACCTTTCCTTTTATTTTGAAAACAAGCACTTCAGGGCCAAACGGAAAGTCACTTTCTGCACTCATAAATGTATTTAGGTATTGCTCTAACGCTTTAATATCCATGATGATTCCTTATCACAAACCGGCTTAACCTGATTACTCATATTGTGGTAACAACAACTTTAATGCCTGGTTAACCTGCGCTTTCTCATCGTGATTCAACGTCCCCATCAACTCATGTTGAGCTTGAAGGTGCAGTTCGATAAGCGAATCGATCAACTCAAACCCTGTTGAAGTCAGTTCAACAGTCACGCTACGTCTGTCTTCTTTACTGTGTTCACGAGCAATCAAACCTTTCTTCTCAAGCTTATCGAGTCGATTGGTCATCGCACCAGAGGTGAGCATCATTGAGGAAATCAGCTCTGAAGGTGTTAAGCGATAAGGCTGACCGCTGCGGCGTAGCGTTGCTAATACATCAAACTCGCCCATTTTAAGATCATAACGTTTGTGTAATTCCGCCACATGGTTTTCCATATGTTTCGCAATTCTCATCAAGCGCCCCATGATCGCCATCGGTTCAGTATCGAGTTCTGGCTTTTCCTTTGCCCACTGTCCTACCACTCTATCAATTGCGTCCATTACCTGTTCATCTCCAAAGACATTTTGATTGACGAATTTATTTTAACATAAAGATACTTTACAAGAAGCCACCACGCGCGTACCTTTACAATAAATTACCTCAACGTAAAGATATTTAACATGAACATTTTACTCGCGATGATTCCGGCGTTCTTCTGGGGAACCACTTACGCCGTGACACAATTTACTTTGCCCGACTGGCCGCCAGTGTTGCTTGGCGCACTGCGCGCGTTACCTGCTGGTCTTTTGCTACTAGCAATCAAACCATCATTACCAAAGAAGCAAGATTGGAAAATCCTACTGATACTAGGAACCATCAACATTGCCTTCTTCTTCGGGCTCATTTTCGTAATGGCATTGACGTTACCTTCTGCGATCTCTGGTGTTGGTATGATTTCCGTGCCTGTGTTCGCAATGCTGTTTAGTTGGACGGTCTATAAACGTCAGCCTAGTTCGATTCAAGCCATCAGCGGTGCCACTCTTATCGCGCTAGCTTGGTTCTTATTTGATCCTAGCTCGATAACCCTAAACCCTGTTGGCTTAGTTGCAATGTTAGCGGCGATCACGTGCATCGTGATTGGCAGTAGCGTGACCAAATCACTCGGCTCTCGAATGCACTGGTGGACGGTACTAACTTGGCAGCTCATCATAGGTGGTGTTGTCCTATCTATCGCTGCTGGTGTGCTTGCTGGCCTAAATCCAGAACCTTACATTCACGCTGTACAAAATACATCCTTGAGAAACGTTTGGGGTTTGTTATGGGTGATCTTACTGAATACGGCATTAGGTTACGGCATGTATGTGTGGCTGCTACAACGTATGTCGGTGGTTGACTTCACGTTTGGTGGTATTGCTAACCCTATCGCCGGGATTGTTTCTGGTTTAATTCTTCTGGGTGAAAGCTATACGCCAATTCAATACAGCTTAATGATCGGCATGATAGTAATGTCGCTCATTCCACAATTGGTGATGTCGTTTAAGCAAAAGCGCAATACAACTCACGCTAAACCTTGCCAATCCTAAAGTCTGCTCCCCAAAAACTGAAAAAATGCCCACCTAGATGGCGGGCACTTTCAATATTTCAGAAATGTTTAGCGCTAGATTTATTCGTTACTGAGAAAGCTTCTTCATTTGCATCCCCATGAAGATGAAGCTAATACCTTCAATCAATAATGAAATACCCACAAATGTGCCTAACAGAGTGGTTGAAAATGCAGGATCGTCGAGCAACATGAAGAAATAGCCACCAATCAGAACGGAAATCACGCCACTGAATACGATCACATTGCTACTTGGCAGGCTGCGATTGCTCAAGCCAAAGAACACACGAGTCAAACCGTTTAAGATCATTACGATAACCATCAACATGGTAATCGTCACCAAACCTGCAAGAGGTTTAAATAAGATGAACAAACCACCCACGATATATAACACCGCGCTCAATACGTACCAAAGTTTCTCTTTCCAAGCGTTAATAGAAAAAGTGTGATAAGCCTGAACCAAACCACTGAACAACAGCACAGCCCCTACGATGGTCGAGATCGTCACGCCAGCCAACACGGGTAAGCTCATTGCTCCAATTCCCATTAAAGAAATGATAACGCCAACGATAACGAAGTATTTCCAACCTTTAGATAAAAAAGTAGGTTGTTGTGATTGATTAGAATTTTCCATTGAATGCCTCTTGAATTAAACGCACGCCGCTTTTTCAGTCTAGTCTAATAAAATATTGAGAGTTCACAGACTTAACAGAAACACGTGTCCCGTTTGCAGAATTGGATGTTAAACCCGTATCACATCATCGCCTATACGCTATTTTTGAATAATAAGATTCAAGATTGTTGGATTAAAGCAGTGCAAAACAAGGAGATGGAGAGTAGGATTGGCGGCTTTCCAACGTCTGTTGCCTGACTCTCTACCTTGAGATTCTCAATCACTATCCATCAGGCCGCATTTTGAGGGTGACATTTTGCTCGATCATCATATTCGCACTTTTATCGCAGAGAAACTAAGTACCGTAGGAATTAATAGCGATCCTTATGGCATAGAACTCACAAGCGTTTTTCTTTTGTCGAGCCTTGCGGCGGCGGCAATCAGTTATTTGATTGTCCATCACCTTATCGTTCGCTCAGTAAATAATGTCTTGCAAAAGACCAATAAACCCTTAGCGGATAGTCTTGCCAAATACGACGTTCTAGAAAAGCTATCCTTACTGATTCCAATCATGGTCTTGGACGTGTTTATTCCACTAGCCGTTGGACACTATGATTGGCTGGCCAATATATTCGACCGCATTCTAAGCATCTCTATTTTGGTCATCTTTATCTGGATGATATTCGCCCTACTTGATGCCATGAATGACATTGCGACGTTTAAAGGCATCACGAGAAAGATGCCAATTAAGAGCTTTGTGCAACTCATTAAGCTCTTTACCTTCTTTGTTGGTGTCGTGGTATCGATGTCGATATTGGCAAATGAATCACCAGTTATCTTCCTATCTGGTTTAGGGGTTGCCACTGGTTTTGTCATGCTGGTGTTTAAGGACACGATATTAGGCTTTGTCGCTGGCATTCAACTTTCAGCGAACCGAATGATCAGTTTAAATGATTGGATCCAGATGGACTCTTATGGCGCCAACGGAACAGTAGAGGAAATCTCACTCACGACAGTAAAAGTAAGAAACTTCGATAATACAGTCAGCATGCTACCCGCTTATGCTCTGGTCCAAAATGCATTCATTAACTGGCAAGGCATGTCAGATTCTGGTGGTCGCCGCATTAAACGATCGGTCAATATCGACGTCACATCGATTCGATTCTTATCTGATGAAGAAATTGAAAAGCTGAAAAGTATTCGAATTCTTCGCCAGTACATTTATGAAAAATCGCGTGAAATCACCGAATACAACGAAGAGATGAGCGACGAACCAGCGTTTGGCAATCTTCGCCAGATGACCAATTTAGGCATGTTCCGCGCTTACATCAATGCCTACCTGAAAGCGAACAAAGACATTCACCAGTACATGTTAATCATGGTGAGACAGCTAGAGCCGACCTCTGAGGGCATTCCAATTCAAGTTTACGCATTCACCAATAATACCGATTGGGCTTATTACGAAGGCGTTCAAGCGGATTTGTTTGATCACATCTACTCCATTATGCCACTCTTTGGTTTGCGACCTTATCAAATGCTGACCAGCAATGACGCCACTCAGATAGCTTTAGAGTACACAAATAAAAACGCCAAATAAGCTTACTTACGATGGTGAAGTTTCGCCTTCACCGTCAATATTGTTCACCAAGTTTTTACGGTTATAGCGATGCTCACTCAATACGCCTCCTTCCACCTTGTAACGTAATCCATACTTTCCGATACACCCTCTCAGCCTTGAGCGAGTCAAATCAGATAAATCAGATGCAGAACTTGCCTTATCAACAAGCTGAACCCAATACGTTTCCATTTTATCTTTCACGATAATTCCTCGGCCAACTTCTTTAATTGATTTGGCAGGAATTTTGGCAAATACCGCTTATGGTCGGGATAGCATACGACAGAACTTTTCTAGAGGAATGCCTACGAAAATCGCAATTTTAATGTTCAAAGAGTCTGTTATAGTTTGAAAACAAAGGTTTCCGTCTGATTTTTCCCCACAATAATCAGAATAATTAAATTCTATACGTTTTGAGTGTCGTGATTTTTAACTATCAAAAAGCACTATCATAAATCGTAAATCAAAATGTCTTAGGGTTATTGATAGCGTAGAGTACGCACAAACCAACCTTGCTGGTCAAAGTCCCCCCCCCCCCATCACTCAGGAAAAGCCTAGCTAGTTAGTCAGTGAGGCAGACAATAAATTCCTGCAATCAGATAAGAGCGCAATTGAGTCTAGGTATCAGGATATCTAACGATGTTCAAAAGAAAAAGCCAGCAACTCGCATTACTGGCTTCTTAGATACTGTCAATGTATTTTAGGATGAAACAGAAGACAGCTTAGTTTGTGCTTTCAGAGTAGTAATTTAAAGACTCGAACTGAACCACTCCTGTACCTGAGGTCTGATTGTATACACCTGCTTTAAAGTGACTTTCTAATTCGCCCCAGTATGTCACGTCATATCCATTGATATCCGAATGTGTAACACCATCTCGCTTGATCGACAGTTCATTGTTTCCTAGTCGTATCTCAAACTTGACCGCCGAGTCTCGATATTCTCCTAAGTCAATCTTGTCGTAGTTATTACAACTTTCACAAGCATCCGCTTTTATCACCGCCCAGTAGTGGTTTTCAACGCCTTGATATTCTCTCAACCAAACTAAGCGGACTAATGGTTTATTGATCGCATTTCCATTGTCTTTGACATCATGCACTTGCATGAACGTGATTTCATCTACTGAGCCTGACTGTGGCTCCATGATGAGAGTATTGCCTATCATCTTGTTCACTTTTGAAGGCTCGGAAGTATACCACGTCGTTATTTGACGCAACTCGGAACGGGCGTGGTCACCTGTTACTTCGAAGGTCATCCATGAGTGGCCAGAGTCAGGTACATAAAAATATTTGTTATGCTGCCCTTCAAACTCCCCTTGATTAATCAAGGTGCTGCTATCCGGGGCTTGCAATTTTGAATCATCAAGTACGGGCTGATACTTTCCTTGATCATATGGGGCTGAGGCAGCGAGAGTTGAGCTTGTAAATAAGAAGAAAAGAGAGGCGACGACGGTATGTATGCAAGAGAAACGGTGATGTAAGTTTATCATTGTCTATTCCTTGTTCTACAGATTGACTAAGGGGAGTCATGTGCGGAAGGTGTTTACGATAAATCACACATCTTCGCTTTGTATTCCGCTGCATGGTTTAAGAAACCGCCTAATTTTTGTGGCGACAACTTTACTAACTCTTAAATAACACAAGTAAACCTAAAATTATCGGCAATATTAAATTAGTGTGTAGGGTTCATACATTTATTGGAATTATTCACTAGCGAACAATGATAAGAATCATGTTATTAAACTACAACTTTGTTGACTCGCAACAATACATGTGAGTAGCCGTCGAATTATTGAGCGCACGCAGCGAGCCAGCTAAAATTCATATTAAAACTGAGTGATAATAGTGTGACCTAAGTCCATATTTTGACAGCATCTATTAATGCGCTTGATATTGTTTTGAAAACTTGAAGGCCAGATACCACAACGTGCTTAAACGTGTCTATCCGTCGTTACGTTTGGCATTGATACTCGAATCACCGCTCCCAAATACCATCATCTCATCCGCCGCGCTGTTAGCAATTGGTGCCTTGTATTCTATTTGATACGGTAGTTCATAGTCACTAACAAAACCAAAGATCATTTCTTTCATCGCTCACACAAAGGCCAAGCAAAGCCAAAAATATCATAATCTTATTTAAAATCACTGAGTAAAAACCCAATTAATAAAACAAGAAAGTATTGAGCAATAAATTTATTTAAATCGACGCAAAAAAGTCTTATACCCATAAAAGTTATCAGAATTTTACTACAAAGCTATTATTCTCGAACGATAAGAAAAGATACAGTGGCTTGTTAAATAGGATAGGTATAAAAAATGGAGAAAGTCATCTTCTCCATTCTTACTAACGTAATTTATAAACCTAGCGTTATAGCGAGACATCCGAGTAGGTGAATTTTCCATTGTCCAACTCACGCTTCTGCTCTCGTTTTTGATTAAAGTCGACCTTGCTCAAGTCCACTTTCTTGATTCTGCTGTCATGCATGGTGGTGTAGTAAAGTGCACCATTGCCTTGGTCAATGACCGACGTCCATTGCGTTGCACTCGGTAAATCTGGAATATGCTCACGATACTCTGGGCCAAATTCAGTACCGATTGGAATATCGAAGTTGTTCAGTATATGGAACGCTTGTGATACCGCCTCTTCCCCAGTTTTAGACTCTGGAGCAGTGTTCACAAAAAACGCTGCACGAACAAAACGCGATGGTGGCGTGATATCACCAGGTAAACCTAAGAAACCCGAACCGATACCAAAAGACTTAGCCTCTACCCCACCAAATTTTGTTGGCGCACTGGTTCCCGGCTGCAAGTGAATGTAGTTGTTCAAGTTGGTCACTTGCCATGGGAACGTTGGTGAGTTCGTTAGTACACCGACTTCGTTGTCGTAGATGTGTACTTGGCCATGATCCATGATTTCAATGACGATGTTGTTGCCCGCTTTGTCGGTAACACGCCAGTGCCCAGTTGGTGAAGGTTGTCCTTTCTCATCGATATAAACCGGAACAATATCGATGTTTTTCATCGCTGTTTTAACTTCATCGACGGTTTTGAACTGCGACAGCATCCAACGAACAAAGTCCATATCCGCAATGCTGTTTGCGCGATCTTTCGCGTCGTACGCTTTTAATGAACCGTAACCTTTGAAGTAAAACAAACCAGCAGTCAGTCCCTCTTCATTGATGCCTTCACCAACGAAACGATCGTCACTAACGGAGATCCCAACAAAGCCGTACTTACTCTTCCAACTCAAACCTTGTTTCTGGTCCGGCATAGTCGAGGTAAACGTGTAATCACGGGGAGCAACAATCAACTTGCTGTTGAGATCGTTCTCGCCCCATTCAATTGTACGACCATGAATGTGGTCATTCGCCACAGTAGAAAGAGAGATGCCAGTACAAGCACTCGCCGGAACGATAATGCTTGCAGAAAGTGCCATAGCAAGGAGGGTTTTCTTTATCATTTTTAGATCCACCAATGAGGGGTAACATTTCGCGATTGTAGTCCTTTCTAGGCAACTTACAATCGAAAAGATATCAAAATGGTGGAATATAAAATTACTCGTGTAGATACAAAATAGCGCTCTAGTTATTAGAGCGCTACCCCTTGCTTACTATAAAATCCCCAAGTCACCTTCAATAATTACTGGGTACTCAGAGATACCTTTTCGCGGGTCTTCTTCGATAAGTTTGACCAAGTATTCTTTGTCGGACTTTTGATTAAGCTTGAAAACAATAACAATTCGATGGCCCCTAAGAAACTCGTTAATATCAAACGCATCATCAGCGGCGACTTTATCTCGGCGCACCTGAAATAAATACAAAGTGTCAAACAGAGAAGCGTAATATCCCGTATTTACAACATGTGTCTTTGAGCGGTAGTTTGCCTCTAGTTTATATCGGCCATGAGAGCCGATAAATTTGACGCTCCTGTCGCCAAAATCCCCTTCCATTACAAAATTGCTGCTGACTGCATTAACCCATGGAATGGACAATAGAGCGATGAATAAGATTAGGTAGATGATTACTTTTTTCTTCGTAGTCATTATCACCACCCCACCAAACGACCATTGAGGACCACTTCATCAAATAAATGTTCACTCTCTGCCTTCTGCATCTTACCGATCCACTTACCATCCCCTCGATCTGCAAGTTTCACATGAGTGAGTCCTCGGAAATAACGCGATAAATCTAAACTGATCACTTTCTCCGCAAACTCAGGATCAAGGCCTTCAATGTAATTACCATCAAGTGAAAAGAAATACATTGAACTGCCTAAAGACGCATAGATACCAGTGTGAACGCGGTACACTTGGCCATCAAAAGTGTGAATGGTTTTGTAGAAGCCCGATTTAGCCGTCAATAAGATCTCATGCTCTTCATCTTGAAAGTGGGCGTAACCAGAAAAATAAGTACCAAGAGAAAAGAACCATGGTAGAAAAAAAGCGATACAAACTACCGCAAGTAATCTCAAACTCATTCTTTTTACGTTAGCCACCTAAACCTCCAAAGCAATCAAAACATTCAAAAGCTTCGCGATACACGAAGAAGAAGGTCACCGCACCAATAATTATCCCAAGTGAAACCTCCCAAAACAGCGGTGTTCTAATAAGCTTTTTGATACCCGTGTCTTGAGGGGGTTCTGAGATGCAAACCACTTCGTCAACTTCTACTGGATTATCTACAATAGAAGGCTCAATTGGTGTGAGCTCTTCGGTTTCACGTAAAGATGTCTCTGCCACGCCATTCTCATGTGCTATTCCCACGTTCTTAGCATTGATAAAAACATAACCTTCACCGGGAAGGTTATTTATTTCAAAGCCCAAATCCAAGCTGTCTAACTTTTTTCGCAACTTCATGATAGCAACCGCAAGCGAGTTATCACCAACCACACGACCGGGCCACCCCAATTCAATAAGTGCCTGTTTGTCTATCACCTCACCATGAGAGTCACAAAAAGCCAAAAGCAAATTATACTCACTTCGATTCAGTTCAAGTGGTTGATTATCCCTTCCCGATTCACTATCAACTAAAGTAATCGTTCTTCTGACGGTATCAATAGAAAGTCGTTCGTACATCTTTAACCTCGTGCAACTCCATTAGCATTAATTGTTATATAAAAAAATATAAATTCAAGTTATTCATAAACTTATCAATCTAACTCAATCAAATTAAATCTCTTTTAATCATCGGTAAAGCACTATTAACAGCCTTTTATTTCCAAAGTTTCGCTCAATAGAGTCAAATTGCTCTCCACACAAAACAGCCCAATCTCATATTAAATACGAGTAAATAACTTTTTTAAACATAGGTGAAAAACATGAAACTTAATACATTTTTCTTAGTGAGTGCGACAGCAATGACAATGGTTTCAGGTGCAGCAAATGCAGCAGACGAAGCGCTTGCTGATGCAATTTGGAGTGGTGTTGTTGGCGGCTCAGTACCAAGCTCAAACTTAATCATCACCGGTGAATCAGGTGGTGATATTCAACAAGGTACTCTTTACGTCAATCAAGACGGCACTTTCACTTCTTCAAATGTGGTTCTAGAGGCTCGCGACTACAACCCTGAAACACAAGAAGTAGGTCTTCGTCAGCCAGAAGCGACTTGGACTTACGTGACCTCTCAAGTATTGGTTGGCAATCAGGTAACTCAAGAGGCTGTTCTTGAGTTGACTGACAATGCTTCATCACAGACCTTTACTCAAGGAACTTCTGGTCAGGTAACAGGTGGTTATCTGCAGCTTTCTGTTACAAACAACACAGAGATTACCGATGTCCCTGTTGAAGGCGAAGCTCAAGTTATTGTTCAAATGGCTGCTAGCTATGTAGAAGCGCTCTAAATAGCTTGGGGAATAACGTGAAGACTTCTATGAATCGTTCGTTTTTCTGTCTGCTATCCGGAGTCTTGAGTTTCGGCGCGCTGGCAGAGACGCACATTTTCCAGTTAGTAAGTGAAATCGATAAAAGTCAGTTTTTCTCTTATCAGATCACTGACGTCGCGTTTTCCCCTTCTTCACTGACGCTTAAATCAAATGCCGAAACGAACACGTTTGATGATGCGTTTACATTGCTGACTGTTGCTACGGATATTCCTAGCACGGATCAGTCAATGAAGTTTCAACTATTTATGAAGAGCAATACTTCACAATGTTACAGCATTGATGAGACGGCGCTAATAACGCCGTCGGATTTTGCTCAGGTTTACATTGAGGGACAGCCATTAACAGAGCTTGAACCTGTGTTAATGGAGTTCAATCAGGCTTCGGATGGCGTAAAAACTGGCGAATACGACGTCAAATTTTCTTTCGGAACCTTGCCTGAAAGCGCGAGCTTATGCCAAGGCAAACTTTCTGTGCTTGCGGAGCTTTCACTGTGAATAAAACTCTCACTCTTGCTTACAGTATCTTGGGTGTACTCGCACTAAATGCGACAACTCAAGCAGCGTCGGTGCCGGACGGCTTCCAAAACTTTTATCAGCAACAAGTTCGTGATGTCGAGGTCAAGGGCTTAAATGGTACCTTTATCGCTCTACCTATGCTGGTAACGTATACCTCTGTCCAATTACAACAACCTAATGATACAGAGAAGCTAGTGGCTCACTTTGTGCGCTCTGGAGTAACTGAAGTTGCAGCGAAGAAAATCGCAAATGAGTTCATGCTTGGTACAGAAAACAGCGTAGATTGTGTTGGCGACTTAAATCTGTGTTCCCTGAATCCTGAATCGTTCGATACATTCTATGATTATCATTCGAACAAACTTTACGTGTACGTAAACAAATCACTGCTCGCGAATACTAAGCCAGGAGCATTAAAAAAAGAGTATGCGTCAACATACAACGCCAATCCAGGTTTGATTAATCGAGCAAGTTTATACACATCGTCTGACTTCACCGACAGCCCTAACCTCTCACTCAGTGATCAATTGGTAATCGGCTTACCTTATGGTTCGGTTCATCTCGATGCCTATGCGAGTAATCAAGATAACGCGTCTGAGGTTAACTACGGTTACTACAACATCGAGAACAAAAATTTACGTCTAACTGCTGGCTATCATCAAGATCGCTTGGCATTGAACAGCACATCATTTTTGCTTAATGGCACACAATATCACGATGTTAACGTCAATTTATCTTCAAGCAAAAATTTGAGCCGTGCGAGTAACAATGATGATCAGTTTCTGTTCTATTACGCGCCTTCTAGTGGTGTGTTAAAGGTTTATAAAGATGAACAGATCATTGCCCAAAAATCGGTGACAGAAGGGCAAGGTAGCATTCGCTACTCGGAACTTCCAAATGGTGTTTATGACGTGACAGTAGAGATCACGACAGGCTCGCAAGTGGTTTCTTCAGAGTCAGTCCGAGTCTACAACGCACAAACCGATACGTTAAACACCGGTGAACTCGATTTCTTTGTTGCTGCTGGTCAGTTTCAAGGGGGGGAAATCGATGTCGTAAGTGAAGACGATGAGTTTGAGTTAGAAAAGACAGAATCGTTTGAAGCAGCGCCTTTTCTGCAAGGCATGACTGCTTATAAATGGTCTGATACTCAAACCATTGCACTGGGTTCTACCCTGACGGAAGAACACATAATGAACCAGATTGGCTTGAAGGGTTACTTACCATTTGAGAGTCGCTACGAGTTGACAGTATCGTCAGTGGACGGCGAAGCGACCTATTTATCGGGTTACTTAAATATTGACCATATAGGTGTCACTTACGAAAAGCTGGAAAACGAAGAGAAAAACCGTTTCGCGCAATACCTATATGGTGCAACAAACAAAGAACAATTAAGCCTATCTGGCAGCTTCGCTCTGGGTGACAACATTCGCGGGTACGGCTCAGTAAACTATTTGAATCAAGCAGATATCTATAATAACGAACGTAAGAACTGGTTTTTGTCATCAGGTGTCAGTTCGCCTTTCGTTCTCGACTCTACTATTGATGTCAATTTGAGTTACAACAATGAAGTACTCGCTTCTAACTTTGATGAAGGCGAAGTGACACTCGCGCTAAATTGGTCAGTACCATTAGCATCAAAGCTCAGAGGAAAATCGAGCGTAACCATTGATCAAGATGGATTTAGCCAGTACACCAACAGCTTGGAGACTCGTGATCTGATAGAGAGTGAAGAGACTGACGTACGCTTGACTGCAAGCAATAGTTACTACTCAAACTCTTCGCAGTCTTCGCTAAACAATGTGACGGCTTACGCAGCTAATAGAAACGATCATTATCAAGCAGATGGCTTTGTTTACGTTGCCGACAATGGAGAAAAGTCCGTTAACGCTTCACTAAGCAGCACTCAGGTTATTGGCAAGAATAGCGTTAATTTTACGACAAAACAGAGCGACGCCTACGTCACTGTTGAAACGCAAAACAATATACGTTTCGATGAGGGCGAAGAAAAAACAAAAGGATTGCTGGTTGTAAAAGCGGACGAGCAGATCAAACACAAAGAATATATTTATGGTGAATCCGCTTTGATTCCACTCGATGAATATCAAACAAGTACGATCGAATTAGATGTTGAGAGCGTCGCTCTTCACAACACAGGTCAACAAAATACGACTGGTTATACACATCCGGGGACGGTTATTGAATTGAATTCAAACGTCAGTCGTGTAATTAGCTTTGTTAGCAAATTCAAAGATATTTTCGGTAATGACATCGAAAAAATTGAGTGTGAAGGACCAGCATGTTTATCAATCTCAAATATCACATCAGGTATACACAAGATTGATGTACAAGAGGGCCAAACCTTCTCATTAACTAGCGGAAGACAACAATGCTATTTGCCATCCGTAGACGATGCAAAGCAACTGAATTTTGGCACTAACTACTGCCAACCTGCTCTCTCCCCAATGGAATCCATCGTATTGGTAAGAGATAAGCAAGAAATCAACGTGATGTACATCGGTCAGTTTGATGACCTCACCGAAATTGATCAACAACTTAAGGCAATGACTGACAACGGAACCAAGGTGTTAACCACTCGTTTAGGTCGAAAGTCTTTCGTTTATCTGACTGGAGATAAGGATCTTCAACTCAGTCATCAACAACGTCAAAACATTGAAAACGTCGCTCAATACGCCAACTCGGAAACGCAACAAGAGCACGACTTTGTACTTAATCGACCAGAAGGTAACTGATGATGAAATCACTTCCAATTTTAGCAGTAGCACTAATTGCAAATACCGCGTCAGCAATGAATGTAGACACCATGTTATTGGTGGGTGACGAATACGGCAACGGCGTTTTTACGATCTCAAACAACAAGCCAATGACTGAATTTATTCAATCAAACATTACTCAACTGCAAATAAAAGACGGAGAGCTGACTCGCGTACCATACACTGAGGAAAATTTCTCTGATTGGCGCGTCACTCTGACCCATCCGAAGATGATCGTCGAGTCTGGGCGCCAGAAACAAGTCGGTGTGCGTTCTCTTTGCGGTAACAAATGTGATTTTAGCGAAGATCAATACTACTTGGTGAGCTTTGAGCCATCGCCATACGATCCTGAAGGAAAGATGAAATCCGCAGTAACGATTAACTTTGGCTACCGACCTTTGTTCGTGATCCCTGCTAAAACACAGAAAATCGATTATTCCGTGTCATTGTCTGGTGGAAAATTACATATTAACAACACAGGTAACAGCTTTATACGTGCGTATGTAGACCAATGTACTGATGCCGTAAAAGAAGACTGTGAATTTACGGCGATGTCGCTATCAGGTAGAGAGCGTGCTTACGAGTTGCCTAAAAACATCGATAAAGACCAAATTGAGGTCACCATCGTCAATCATGACGAAAGCTACCGTAAAAAATTGACGTTGAAGGAACGCAAGTAATGGTTCGTTCAGCTTATTGGCTTATGCTACTTGCCTCTCCGTTAGCACAAAGCGCTACTCTCAACATTATCGTTGAGGGTCAACAGCTACGATTAGACAATGCAATTACGTTAGGTGGTAGCTCGTATACGCTCAGTGATTGGACGGTTGCCAGTGGTCTAGCCCCTACCGAGCGTTTTTTGCCGGGCGCTTATCTGGCGAATAAGCCGAATGAAGTGACGTTAACCGGGCCGACTGGTGCAACCATCAATGCACCTATCGCTCTCAATGGCGTGCAGTACAACGTGTCATCAAACGCTTATGTACGCAATGACACTCAGCTTATGAGCCCAACATGCACCACTTCTCAGCTATCTGGCAATATCGTTACCCTTTCCGATAGTAGCGTACAAAACTGCAGTGCAGACTTTTCTTTAGATTACAGCACAGCGGTGACGCCTTTTTACTTTTACAGACCAACATTTGAGATGGACACATCTGCATTATTGAATGCACTACAAGGTCAAGATAAAGGCTTGTATACCACGACGATACCTGCGGATGTTCGGTACTACTATCAGTCATCGGGAGGTGCCCTCACCTACCGCGTGCTTTCAGACGTTTTTACCATCAATATTGATTACGTGCCTAACAGCCTAGAAAGTATTGATGTCTCGGGAGATGGAGTGTTGGAGCCCGTCTATGACACTGCAAATCACACCGTGTCGGCTGAAACCACATTCAATATTACTGCGATGGGCACATTCAGCACAGGACTATCTATGACTTTGTTAACTCATGATTTCAAACTCACTTCAAGTACCGGTGAATCGGAAATCCCTTTTAGCATTGAATGTCCATCATCAAACTGTGAAGACCAAATATGGGTCGAAGATGGTGTGAATAGACTGACAAATGATGAGACAAGTTATGTGGTAGATGCACCGACGAGCACCATCAATTTTGATCTCAATGTGAATTATCAGGATATCCCTTCGACAGAGGTTGAGTCTGGCACTTATTCCGGCAGTTTTACTGTGATGTTTGAGGAGCTCTACTAATGAAAGAAAGAGCAGTCATCATCGTTCTGGCTACGAGCCTATCTACTTTTGCGGCTGAACAACCTTCGAATTGGTACGCTGGTGGGACAATCACTCACAACGGAAAAACAGAGACAGGAGAGCCTGATTCTTCCTTTGGCGGGTCATTAACGTTGGGTTATCAGCTTTCTCCCACTTGGGCGATAGAAACCTCTACTGGTTTTTACGGTCAACTCGATATCGTCAAGCCGGGAGAATACCGCGACACAATACAGAACCAGTCTCGATACGCGACCGATTTATCCTTATTAGGCAACGCACCTCTTTCTAAACGCTACAAGCTTTATGGCGGCTTGGGAGCTATGCGGGAAAGTAATGACTTATCACCTATCGCGCAACTCGGTGTACGCTATGATCTAAGTAAACGTTGGTCGTTTAACTTTGGCTATAAGTTTATTTTCAATCAAGCGTCTGAATACAAACTACAGTCTTTAGGCCTTGGCGCTCAGTATCACTTCCAAAAGACCAATATTGATGTTGTAACGCCTGTTTATAACGACTTTGAAGTCGTATCAAAAATACAAACAAATAAAGCTTCTAAGTCTGAAGTCGCCAAGGAAAAAGCTGAAAACAACATATGTAAGACTGAGATATACCACGTCAAAAGCGGGGACTGGCTATACAAGATTGCAAGTATACATAATGTCTCTTTTACAGAGCTGAAAACGGCGAACGCTCACTTTGAAGCATTCAAAAACATTAACGTAATTTACCCCGAACAAGTGATTAAGATCCCCAACTTACAGTGCCCTTAACCCATGCTGCTTTGCATTAATGAAGACAACCGAACTATTGAAGCATACGATGAGTCAAGCCAAAGCTTGCTCAAGTCAGTATCAATGAGTGTCAGTAGTTTAAACATTGCGAAAACTCTATTTAAAGACACCAATAGCATTTATAGCCGTGAAGAGTTGATCAACTCAGGATGGCCAGAAAAATCCATCGGCTCAAACTCTCTCAACGTTAGTATTATGAAGTTGCGTAGAAAACTCGAAACTATAGACGAACAGATTGAAGTCAAAAGCTATCCATCCCTTGGATACAAATTACTCCTACCTGTCGGAGTCAACGTTGTGTTTGAACAACCGGGCTGCGACAGTACCCCATTCACTGCTCGCCCAAGCTTGGAGAGAAAACCAAACAAGCAATCACAACAAGACTCAAACCAAACTCAACCTCCTCACATTCGTTGGGGGGATCTCTTTTTAAGTGTTCTCATTTTGTCGTATAGCGGCGCACTCTATTACTCTTTGTACTTATTATGAATATCAAACGCACGATTGGCATCGCAGCTCTCATTGTTGTGATGCCCTTTATCAATGCCACCGGTGGTGATTTTACTGTTTATAGCCCTGCCTCAGAACATCGACTGGAGACACATTTGCAGTTTGCGCATGGCTTTTATTCATCACTTCAATTCATGCCAAATGACATCATTCGACACGGCTACGGGCTTTATGCCGTCGTTGATGAAACTGTTTTTATGCTCTCGATAAACAAAAACTACGAGTTCTTAAATAACAATCGGAATGCAGCCGAAACGATTGAGATGAACGCTAAAGATTACTTATCTCAAATCAACGTTGCTCAGTTCGACGCCAAAAGTAATACTGTTTATCTCAGCAAGAGGTTTGAATATGAAAGACTCGATAATGTCGAGATTTCTGGCCAACTGGGCTTCTGGTAAATTTTCATTTTGGAAGGCTTCAGTGGCTATTGGTCTCTTTGCTATTACAAGCCCATGGCTAAGCTTAGTTGGCTCTAAGTTCTCCATTGACAGCAAACTTACGAACCCCAAAAGGACACTCAGTGTTTATGTCAACCATGGTATATTCACCTTCGTCACAACACTGGAGGACGGAACGACAAGGAAAAGTTCCGGTATTCTAGGCTACAAAAAAAACAGCTTCTACTTTTTAACTTTGAAAACTCAGTATTTGTACATCGCAGATCACTCATCTGCTGCATTTAAAAGAGATCTGATAAACGTGAATAACCGTTATTTTGATGTGAGGCTTAAACGCTTGAACGAGCATGATTTTTTGCTGACTTATGATGGAGAGATTGAGTCTGAGGGAGTACAGAGGCAAATAGCTGGTATAAGAGGCGAGCTAAATTGGCTGGATGAGAAAAAACTCTGAATGTGAATAGGGGCTCAAATAGAGCCCCTAGTTAGTATTAGTATTGAATATCGAGTGCGTTAATAACCGCTCTGACTCCGCTATTACCATGCGCTCCACCGGACAATCCAAAGTAATAAAAGCTCTCGGTGTCTATGCTTGAACTTTCCATACTAGCACTCAATGCTAATGACTGATCAGAGTAATCAGTGTTAGTTGCTTGATATATGGATATCATAGAGCCATTTATCACTACTTTGTAGTACAGTTGTGATAACCCTCGATTTGTTAAAGTCCCTTGAGCTAAAATACCATTTTTATCTTTAAGAACAATCTTACTGCCATAATAGTCAAAGATAAAAGCTAACCAACGTTCATCTGTTTGAGGGATCCCCGCATCATCTTTATTATCGGTAGACCACCTGCAATCTCCATACATCGCTTCATCACACGACTCGTATATATTTGGAGCTTTAGAGCTAACTTGTTGTAAAACGATATTTGTATTCCCAGCAGTCAGTTTATCAGTTGTACTTCTATCTAAGCCAAACTTAATTTCTACATGCTCGCCAAGTAGCGGTTTCTTAGCTATCGAGGTAATAAATTGACTTATTTCACCTACAGCCACTTTTGTACCTTTATCACTAATAATAGGTTCATATGCCTCAAGCTCGGTTGTTCCATTAACTTTAGAAACATTCCAGTCATTCGGATTGGTAACATCGAACCCTCCTTCAGCAAAGTTCACCGTTACAAAGTCAACACTATCTCTGTATTGCACCATTACGTTGTCTTCATACCCACGAGTAAACTCATAGAACGCCGTAGAGATGCCATTAATATCCGACTTATCTTCTGTTTCACGATCAGTATTAGAAGCTCCGAAACCACCAACCCCGTCACTGCGAATCCAAAACATAACGTCTTGATATGGGGCGGGGTTTCCATCAGGATCCAATAATGTCGTTGTGATTTTCCTAGTTGTATTCGTAGAGTCACCAAAATCGTCACTCTCTAAGTTTGTGACCGTAAAATCTTTTGCGTCTCCGTTAAGATATACGCACGTAACGTAGCCATAATCTTCATTCGCATTTCCTGAAGATATTTCAGAAGAAGTCAAATCTACTTTTTGTGCATCCGCCTCAGAAAGCCTATCAACTGACCAGTACGGTATCTCTGTTGGCCAGTTGTGATTAAAAAATGGAAGTTCAGCTAATAAAGACTCTAGTTCTCTAGTCATTGGTAGCCTTCCACCTCGGGTATAGCAGTAATTTTTAGCCTGCTCCCAATTCATATAAGCGATTTGAACCCCTCTGGGCCCCACTTCACCACTTTCGATATTGGAGTCAATATAATCAGCATTAACGTATTCAGCCATCGCTTCTGACATCGGAGCTGAAAACGTAATTTCAGCCTCAATGACTGCATCTGTAAGAGTAATGTCCTCCCAATCCTGCACCAAGCTAAAGTCCGGCTCGACTTCAATGTAAACTTGTCCAACATCGTACCCTCCACGTCCATCATTAATGGTGTAAGCCACTTCATGCGCACCAGGCTCTGAAGAACGAAACGTAAACGTATGCTCAGAAGCAGACGTAATTTCCGTTACTGCGTTGTAAGCTCGGACAGACTCTAGGATCACCGAATCTTCTGCATCAGAGACATACTCCGTTAGATCAATAGTAACCAGCATATCTTTATCTAACTTGCCTTCTCGGACATAGTTAAGAGCCACTGGCGGCGTATTCTGTGTATCAGAGACGGCAACATCAATCGTTCCAAGTTTAGTAACTGAACCATCCGTCATCGAGTAAGTAATCCTAGAAACTCCAACATCAAAAGGAGTAAAGGTAAGCATATTGTTAGCCGCATCGCTATCAACGATACCGGCGCCAAGCACAGATGCATCAGACGATAGATAGAACACTGATGTATCAAGTTCCTCGGCTAATTCCTGAGAAAGGTCAATCACAACAGGCGTATCAATATCCGTCGTTTCTGCAAGGTTGGGTACTGTGTTATCAGCTGCTGTTTCAGACACAGAAACACGAGCAATTGAGGATTCCTCACCAACATAAAGCTCACTATTTTGTGGTGCGACTGTGTATTCGTATTGGCACTCTCCTACTTCGTCAGAGCTAGTCGTAAATGACTGTTTATCAATGGAGGTAACCTGGCAACTATCTCCTGATATTGAACGCACAGATGTCACCTCCATCGCCGCGTTGACATCATTTGTTGCCAAAACGTCGATAGCAACCTCTTCACTCACCAGTCCTTTAGATTGGATAGGAGAATTTTCAATGTTCACTGTCTCAGGAGAGCTTCCTTCAACACTGTTGGATGATGAATCATTACCAGAACCACCATTACATGCAGAAAGAAAACACATCACCACTGGAGTTAGTATTAAAGACTTTTTCATTGTGTTCCCCTAGTAAGCTGCCATGTGCAGTTCTGAAATACGGTAGTTTTTTGATGCCTCTGCGTTCTTTCCGCCGATCGATAACCAATAAGGATTGGTCAGATCAACTCCTCCAGTTATGCTAAAAGATCCAGAGGGTTGTGCAGGTCTGTCTTCGGTGAGAGAGGTATAGACAAAAACCTCTTCCCCTCTTTTATCAAACCAGTAATAACGGTCAGGGTCACGAAAGCTAATATTCGTAGAACTAGAAACCTCTCCCCCTTCAAACAGCGAGACTGGTGTGGAACCATAGAGGTTTACATTCAAACCAAATGCCGTCGGTTCTCCTACAGGGTAAGGTCTAGTGTTTCCTGTTTGTATAACTCCGTCTTGCTCCCAAGAACTCTGATCATTTCCTAGCTGTTGTATCATCACAGCAAACTCACCTCGAGAAGAACTGCTGTCAGCCGTGACTCGAAATCTAATAACAAAGTTCTCACCATTAAACGGCGTTTCATAAATGTGAAAAAGCTTGCTGTAGCCGACACCTGGCATCAACATCAAACCTTGTTCATCCGGCTCGTATATGCCTTTGTTCCAATATTCATCACTGCTCCACAGCGATGGGTCTGTAACATCAATGGCTAGATGATCATCTTCAGGAACGAACGGAAACAATTCCTCTGCGGAGCTAACTTCAATTGATACAACCTCCTCAGTGAAAGAGATATCAAAATATGAATCGTTAATAACGCCTAAATCATTGGTAGTTAGATGACTAATCGGTTCTCTATTCTGAAATACTCCCCGTTCATAAACTGATTCAAGTGTGACATCAGTAAAAGGAGCAAGGTTGCCATCAGGATCAAAGACTTGAACCCTGTAGTCATAGCGATTAGATACCGCTGAACTACTTTCGATCACTGATGAGAAATCCTTAACACCGCCACTAAGATCAACACACGTTGTGTACATAGCCACAGTTTTTGACTGGTTGCCAACCAGGCCATCATTCAAGTTAACCGTCGCTGTATTGGTTTCACTGACGTTCTCGGCTGTCCAATACTTCTTACTCGTTGGCCAGTTGTGATTGCTGAACGCACTGGTTTCGTTTGCCATTAGGGTTTCAAGTTCGCGTTGGAGTGGCAAACGACCACCACGCACCTTGCAGTATTGACGTGCTTGGGTGAGCGTTTGCATTACCACCTCTGCATCTTTCAAACCATATTCACCATTTTCTGTATAGGTTGAGGTGTAAGACGCATTTACGTAGTCTGCATATACTTTTGTCATCGGCGCAAAAAAATGAATCTCTGTATCAATAACTGGATCGTAAGTGACGATGTCTTCCCAATCCTGAATCAATGAAAAATCAGGCTCTACTTCGATACGAGCAACCGATGTTGTGTAACCACCCATGTGGTCACTGACGGTATATGCCACATCGTGAGCACCAGGTGTTGTCGACTCGAACGTAAATTGAGTATTCGTTACGTCGGTTGGCGACGACAATGCGATCGTAGAGTTAAAGTCTTCAACACTGACTAACTGAACGTCATCTCCATCCAAATCGGAGACATATGACGCAACATCTATCGTGGTGCTTTCACCAAGTTTAATGAGTTCTTGATGAGCAAATGCATTGGCGGTTGGTGGAGTATTTTCAGTCAACTCCGAGACAGAAACCGAAATCGTACCTTGCTTGATGGCAGAGTCGCTTTCGTAGCTGTAGAAAATCTCACTTTGCCCTTTTCCTGTCGGAGTAAATTGAACGCGTTGTGAGTCGAGATAAGTGGCACTTCCGTTGCCAATAACAACCATCTGTTCTTGTAACTCGTAGCTACTATCGGGCATCGAAGCACCTAACTCCGTTTCAAGGTCAATGACGACTTCTTGATTCTCGGTGGTTGAGGCTGTGATTCTCGGTAACGATGTCGATGCATATGTTGAAGCAGAAGCAACACGAACATAAGACTCTGACTGTGCGCTACTGTTCATAGGAGAAACTCGGTATTGATACAGGCAATCTTGCGTTTCATTCGAGCTCACATCAAACGACGTTGAACTAGAACTGACGATCTGACAAGCATCGCCTGATAACGACTCGACAGACGTAATCTCAAACTCGCTATCATCGCTTGTATTAACATAACCAGTAACGTTAATAGAAGTGCGCTCACCAACAATAGCATTGTTACCAATGTTGGCAGAGAAGATCGCTGTATTGTCGACAGGTGAAGTAATTACCGGATTGTCCGAGCCGCCCTCACTACCACCATTACACGCAGTAAGAAGTGTTGCGAGGGAGACGCTTGTTAGCAAAGATAGAGATGAATTCCTTTTCAACAGATACATGTTGAACAGTTTCATTGATGTCACTCGGTTGTTGAAGATTCAAACATTTTGGCTGCTACGCTTCAAAGTAACCACTAAATGACTATGATTAGTTATTAACGATTAAGACTATGATATTAAAATGATTAATTTGAGAATTAATTGTTCTTAATTGATGAAATCCAGAGCTTAATGCTGGTTAGAAGCTTTTGACACTTTCTATTGCCTTGAGTAGTTGGCAAAAATCGAAGCAATCTTGAGTGCTGCTAATTTCATAGTTTAGAGAGTGGGCATCTAAATGAACGGTAGCGACAAGCCGTGTTCTTTCGGGGGTTAGTTGAATGATGATTCGGTTGTTGACCAACCCTTGGTGATGTTGAGAGTATCCAATCTCCTTTGAGAATTCAGCTATCGTCGTACGCCACAATGTAATGTGAAATAGTGTTCGGGTCATGATGTGATAATTAATACTGATTGTTCGAGCGGCTATCATCCACACGAGCGAAATCAGTTACCAATAAATGGTTGTGAATAATGCCATTAATGGCGTATTGATGAGACATAGCTGTTAACCATTTTTGCCCACGCAACCACAATCTAAAACCCATTCTCCCATAGATTTTCACTATAAGTTTTATACGACGCTATCTCGTTGATTCCAAACAATTACGCCATTCTAAAAACTTCTAAAACACCGATTTAACCCTTATTAATTTCGATTCACGACCATTCATTTAACACAAGCACTAACCTTCACCATACTTGCCGCCCCAAACGAACGACTTAAGGTGTAGGTATGCAAAACGTCAAACTCAATCATGTGTATGCAATGGCATTGAACCACGCACATTCATTTACAGCACTTGAGTTGCTACAAGAAATGGCTGAGCACTCTCCGGAAACCTATACACACACGCTCAATGTATGTTTAATCGCTTATGATTTTGGTGAGTTTCTGAGTTTTACAGATACGCAGTTAGAGCTGATTTTTGATGCAGCTCTAGTACATGACTTAGGCAAGCTAAAAACACCAACGACTATCCTCCATAAACATGGCAAGCTTGAACCAATTGAACGTCAAGTGATGAGCGAGCATGTAAAGCACACCTACCAGATTGCAAGAGGTATTAAAGCTCTAGAAACAGCGACAATGGTTGGTGGTCTTCATCATGAACGTTGGGATGGGAATGGTTATCCATTTCGTCTTAAGGGCGACGAGATTCCATTTATCGCGCAAGTGCTCGCGATTGTCGACACATGGGACGCAATGGTTTCAGACAGAGCTTATAGAAAAGGCATGCCTAACTCGAAAGCAATCAACATCCTTTTAACCGAAAAAGATAAAGGCCAGTTTAATCCGAATCTAGTCGAGTTGTTTGTTACTTACATTGATTCTCACGGTAAAAGCAACCTGTCGTGAAAAACATTTTCTTTCCTATACCTGCTTTGAGTGACTGCCTATATCCAACAGTCACAAACGGAAACGCCCAAAGTTATTAGCTTTGGGCGTTTCTTCTAACAAAACCTGGTTGAGGCGGATGTACGACATATCGAGCGTTACAACGTCATGTGTAAAATTGGAAATGGTTTACCCATATCATCGAGTGGTGAGCGAGATTCGATTTTAAAGCCCATACGTTGGTAAAAACCGACGGCTTGTGGGTTTTGCTCATTCACATCGACTTTTACTGCGCCGAGATGCTTGATCGCGTGCTGCAGCAACATCTTACCTATGCCCTTTCCTCTTGCTTGGTCTAGAAGAAACAGCATCTCGATTTTTTCATCATGAACACCAACAAAACCTTGTATTGCACCTGTAGTGTCTTTCACACACTTTAAGGTTACTGCGGGAAATGCTTGCTCAACAATGATGGGTTTAAAAAACTCAATATCTTCTTCTGTGATGAAGTCATGCGTCGCTCGGACTGAATTTTCCCAAACAGCTAGCAGCTCTGCGTAGTGTTCAGGAAGCACATTTTCTACCGTCATAGATGTTCTCTCTTTGAGTGGACTGAAGTTCAATGTGCAGCCGCGTATTGGCATTTTAACAACATCATTGTATTCTGCCTACGCTAAACGATTAAGAATAACGTCCTCAAAAGATCTTTACCGCCACTCGATTAAATAATTGTTGGCAATCTTGTCCCAGAAGGCGTGTAAATAGGCCCACTTTGACCAAGTTATGCAGAGCAGGATACCGCTGCTTTGGTATAAAACCATCTTCAAAATACCGCTCGTCGCCAAAGCCTAGAATTCGCTCATGTTCTTTGGTCAATCCTTTTAAGAAGGCAGCATTAAGTAACAGTGGTGCGTAACGATCGTAGTCTTTATCTAAACTCTGAATAGGAAAAGCAGGATCGTGAAAGTTGTAGAACACCACATTACGAGATGTGAGTACCGGGCAGTTTTGTCGATGGATTCCGCTTGTATCAAACAAAAAGGCAGTTCCCGCTTTACCGGTCACATGTCGTATTGGTAAATTCATTCCCTTGACTTGACCTATATTCCAATGACTTGGAGGCAGTTTTTGTTGGTGACTTTGCTCAACGTAAGCAAACTCTCCACTGTCAACATCAGTAAGATAGACGCCCAATTTAAGCTGAGGTGGAGGCTCTTTGCATTGGTTTACGTCATACCATGCGTCGTTATGCCAACCATGAAAGTTACGCGTAGTGCGAATCGTTTTCCAGCCTCTTACTTCCGTCACTTGGAATCGCTCACCAATATATTCACGGCATATATCCATCAAATCATCTTGCTTAATGGGATATAGAAAAGCAGGCGACAAAGTAAGTAGATTTTCAATAAGCAAACGCCATCGTTCATTTTGTTGGTAGCCTGTCCAAGTATTAAATTGCGGATGGGCAAGGTGACGATCAAAGCAGCGCTGCATTTGTTCAAGTTTAGGTAACGGAATATAGCCATCAATTACAGCAATACCATTTTCATGTAATTGTTTGAGTATGTCTTTTACGTCAAGCATTAGATTTCCCTTCCTCCTACCCTCTCAATTCAAGCATTTTCTTCATGCTCTTCCACAAGCTTTCGTTTGAATTAAGCAGGAGTTGATAATGCGAAAAGGTTTTGGACACCATATTGTCCAAATTGAAATTCTGCTCCGCGTGACGTCTTCCGTTTTTGCCAAACTCAACCCGAGCGTCCGTATCTTCTATCATTCTACGGATGGCGTTATATAAACAAAGTTCATCTCCAGCTTCTACCAAAATTCCGCTGTGATGATGCAATATCACCTCAGGAAGTCCGCCAATATTAGATGCGACAACAGGAACACCGCATGCAGATGCTTCAATGGCAGTTAGACCAAAGGCCTCTTCCCATAAGGATGGCATCACAAATACATCTGTCACACGCAAAATGTCGGGAACATCGGAACGCAAACCCAGATAATGGATATCATTCCGGTAAAGATGATGAGAACAAAGGTTTTCCACTTCTTTGCGAAACGCACCATCCCCGATAATGAAGAACCGACACTCTACACCATCATCAACGCACCGTTTGGCAACATTGAGAAACAGATCGACGCCTTTTTCCTGAGTTAACTGACCAATAAAGGCCACAGTCGTGACGTCGTCAGATATTCCCAGCAGCTCGGACTTTATCCGCAACACGTTGTCTTTTGAGTTAGTCGGCTGAAACCGCGTTAAGTCAATACCGTTATAAAGCCGACGGATCTTGTGCTGAGCATTTGGCAAGTTCAGGGCGATACGCGCTGCGACAAAATCAGAGACTGGTAAATACGCGTCAATAACGAGGCTCATCAGGTTCTGTCGCATGGACCGAAGATGATTAAGTGCTAGATAACTGTGACTAAACTTATCAATGGGGGTGGAGCTGTGATCAGAAAAAACAATTCTGCCACCCCACCTCAATTTACATAACAACAACGCTCTATCGGTTGGGCCGATAAAGTGGGTGTGAAGTATATCGACATCGCGCTCTTTCAATAAACGCACGATAAAGTTTGTGTTTGTTATCTTGTCTCGTTCTAAACATATGAGCTCACAGCCTGAATCATTCAACCACGACTTGATCTCTAGTGATACAGGCTCAGCCACACACAAAATGTACGTCCATCCTCGTTTTTTGGCCTCTTTACCCATCGCCCATAAATAATCTTCAAAGGAGCCTTGTTTTTGAGGTGAGATTAACGCCCAACAGAATACTATTGGTCTAACAACTAATGTCTTGGATTCCTTCACTACTCTCTCCTTCACAATTCCTTAAGCATTAGGGGCAACCCATGAAAGCTCGCTGGTCGTAAGTTAGAAAGCCAACCGAAAACATGTTCTCATTCTGACAGCGAGAGATACTCTGCCTCACACTTGAGACTGACTACGCAATATCAAAGCCATGTACTGTTTTACAGCCCCCCCCCCCCAAAAAAAAAGAGCCCTCACATCCATGGGGCTCAAGCAAAGTTTCGCATTATTGTCATTTTAGGTGAGGCTAATACTATAGGAGGTGTTAACGCTCACGTGCATATTACCCCATAAGAGCAACGAAGAATGGGCATCTTAACTCGTCAGTTTTTTAGAATTGCCAAGTATTCTCCACGCAAAGTCTCGTCATTCAGATATCAAAAAGCCACCATGTATAAAACGATGGTGGCTTCCTCATTTGTCAATTTAAGTAACTCTTAAACTGATGCTTCTCATTATGAGAATTGGGCTTAATTAGCAGGACGCCAAACACCCCACTGATCTTTCTGGTAAACCGCTTTAGGGTTATCACCGCCTTGAATCCACCACTGAGCTTTCCAGTTTTGAGCGTCATAAGTCACGATTTCCCCGCCTAGGTATGTTTTAGCAACATCCCACGCATCACCGTCTGGATCTGGCGTTGGATCCGGGTCTGGTGTTGGATCTGGGTCAACGCCACTGTCTTCTGCAATCACTTCAAATGTGAAAGTCTCTGCGCGCTCACTGTTTATTGCATTCGCAACAAACGATAGCGTTTCGTTTTGCGTAATTGCGCTAGTATCTACAACAATAGATGCAGTGCCGTTATTTTGAATGCTAACGACTGAACCTTGAGTTTGAGTTAGGTTCGCCGCTTCGCTGGTTGCAATCACAACTTTATCGCCAGCATTCACAACATTATCACTCTTCACAAGCTCGTAGATATCGCCTGTTAATGGCTCGACGTTACCATCATCGCCATCGATAACCGAAATCACGCCTGATGCACTGCCATCTTTCGAGTTGAAGAAATTGCGTGACGGATCGTTTTGGAAGTACATGTAGTGTGACATTTCTTCATGCCAATCACCGATGAATACCGCACCATCTTTAAACTCGGCATGCCAACCGTTGATTTCTGACGCTAATAAACGTTCCCAATCATTAGCGTTTGATCCATCAACAACAATATCAAAACTACGTGCAACTTCGCCGTACTTATTGATGATGTCGTATTTAACTGTGTCACCAAGATCTAGCCCAGCAAAGTTAACAGGAATGTATAGATCGCCTTTTACTAGATCTGGTTCTGGTGTCGGCTCCGGTGGAGGCGTCTCGCCGCCCACAATAGTGATGTCTGAACAGTTGTAGAAGCCTTCACCCGCAGCGTCGTCACGTTGCCAACGGACAAAAAGGATTGCATCGCCAGAGCGATCAGAAGGAATCGTTACGTTCATGCGATATTTGCCACCGCTTACCGGAATATTGCCTTCAGTTTGAATCAGGTCTAGGTCGCCCCACGCCAGCGCTTTACTTAGATCAACGCCCGGCTTGGTTAGATAAAACTCCCAAAATGATGGGTTATGTGGCGCAGTCGCGTTAAACACAAATTCAAATGTACCAGTGTTTAACTCTGTACGAGTCCAAGCGGTATGTGGCGCACCCATTCCCTTCTTTTGAGGGTCGTTTGCGTAACATAATGTACCATCAGGAATCGCCGCTTTTACCGCTGCCATGTTGTTGTAATCCGTAATGTTCTTTGCGTACTCATTACGCTGAACAAAAGGATATGTGCCCGAGATTTCTTTTGCTTGAGCACACGCCGCATTTGGTGGATTACCCGACCAAACTCCACCTTGCTCATAACACGTATTTTGACGCGCACTTGGAAACTCTGACCAACCGTGAGCATTTGCTGCTGTTGGTAGGCCAGATAGCATCGCCATACCCACTGCTACTTTAAGAATGTTTTTATTTGCTTTCACTTTTTCACTCTCTACCGTTTATTGTACAAAATAGCTTCAACGATTATTTTATAACCGTCGTCACCTATTGCATGTTTATAGTTTTAATCAGAAAACAGTAAAAAATAATATACGTAAGTTTGTTCAATGAAAGTTCTACGATTATTGATATGAACAAACATCACAATTTTAAATATTTCAATTACATATAACAAAGCCCTCACAAAGAAACAATTCCATTAAAAAACAGTACAATAAGATTATTTAACACCCATAAAATAATATAAACGTAGAGTAAATACACCAAACCCGCACATGTATTAATCAAAGATAAATATGAATCTTTCTTGTGACTTATATTCCAATCCATTTCTTAATCATTATGATCAAAAGATGTGATTTAAGAACAGCTAATATAAGCAGCCAAAATAAATAAGAACTTTAAATTGCATTATTATTATATTTAACTTTACTAATAAAATAACATGACACATTAAATAATCAGCAGTAGATAAAGCGATGGGTATTAGGGTCTGTTGACCTTTCGTGGTTAAATTTTGTTCGAGATAAAATCGTTTTAGGCGAGTCAAGGAGTGTATAGCCTAGTCATACTAAGCAAATACTCTTCAACAAAGCATCAAACGATTTTAGTGGGGACGCCTAGCTCGAACCCTTTAGGCAGCGTTTGTTGGTCATGTCTACTGCGTTATCGAACTCTCATGCAGGCTAACTACACATCAAAGTCTCTACCTTGTATAAATATCCAACAAGTCGCTGCAAAAATCAGCTCGAAAGGTCAATAGACCCTAGAGCATTCCATAAAAACACGCGACAAGGCATGCTATTACATTGACAACATTGATATTGACTAGAAAACAAAAAAAGGAGCTTACGCTCCTTTCTCGTTATTGGTGGATATGTACATCTCTTTGAGGGAATGGAATCGTGATATCTTCTGAATCAAAGGCATCTTTCACTCGCTCATAAAGGCCGAAATAAGCTGGCCAATAGTTTTCAGAATCTACCCACGCCCACACTAACATACCAATATGACTGTCACCGTGCTGACTCACATGCACAACAGGCTCTGGAACACTAATGATCAGATCGTAGTTTTCCATTACTTGCATGAGAACGCGTCTCGCCTTGTTAATATCATCGCCATAGCTAATACCAAATTCGATATCAATACGACGTTTTTCTTCACAAAATAGATTCTTAACAGTCCCGTTAGACAAAGATCCATTTGGGATAATGATTTTTTGGTTGTCATAGGTAAGCAGCACAGTCACAAAAATTTGAATATCGACAACCTTGCCCATGTGCCCTTGGGCTTCAATCACATCACCAACTTTAAATGGCTTGAAAAATAGGATAAGTACACCACCAGCAAAGTTAGACAAACTGCCTTGTAGTGCCATACCGACCGCTAGACCAGCGGCACCGAGCATTGCAATAAAGGATGTGGTTTCAACGCCAATCATAGATGCAGCAGAAATGATCAAAAGGATTTTTAAAATGACAGAAGCAAGAGATGAGAGAAAGCCTCTCAAACCGTGCTCAATTTTCATTTTTTCCAAAGTCACTTCTATTGCGCGACTGACTTTACCGACAAGCCACCAACCGACAAACAACACAATTAAAGCCAAAATGAACTTTGGTCCAAATGTCAGCAATAACTCCAAACACTTTTCATACAGCGCTTCTAGAGAAATGTTATTCCACATTTGTATCCCTCTCTATATCTAAAAAAAGAGGAGCACTTTCGTTCGAGAAAGAGCCTACTGCAACTATCGCTGTTCAATATTAAAAAAGACAATCACACTTTTCGTTTGGTTTGACGTTCTAAGTCTAGGTTTCAAAAGATTTAGGCAAATAAAGATTTAACAGTTTCAGATACGACAAAGCCCGCTAAGTTAGCGGGCTTTGTGTTTGTTCACGAAGAACTAAAATTTGGTGGGTCCGACCAGATTCGAACTGGTGACCCCTACCATGTCAAGGTAGTACTCTAACCAACTGAGCTACGGACCCAAATTTAACGTTCAGCATACTTTGGTTTTAGTATGACTTTAAGGAATGGTGGGTCCGGGCGAACTCGAATCGCCGACCCCTACCATGTCAAGGTAGTACTCTAACCAACTGAGCTACGGACCCATTCCTTAAGAACGAGAAGGATATTAGCTATATCCTATGAGGCGTGCAAGCATAAATTCACTAACTTTGATTCGTTTGGCGAAAATCTAAACTCAAGACCCGATTTTAGACGACTTTATCAGCAAACCACCATCTAACACGGCCTAAAAGTGTGATCTACTTAACTTTTATAATTCTGGCTAATTATCGTAAGGCACTTCACTGAGCATCCAGATCTGCAAAACCTGTGATACTTCGGGGCACTGACCAAACAAGATTTGGTATTTAGGCTCAAACGGCTCACCTATAAACGTTGTCCGGATCAGCTTACCGGTTTTGAGATCCACTTGCGTACTTACTCGCCCTTTGAAGTTTTGAAAAATCGCAAATTGTTCACTGTGGTAAACCATCTGGTCTCGATAGAACAAGAAATGATCTTGTGGCGTTTCAGTCAATTGGCATTCTAGTGGTTTTAAAGGCTGCTGAGCTTGAGCACTAAGTGCAACTAGCAGTGCTGATAGGCCCCATCCAAATCGCATCCTACTTCCCTATTCTTCTTTCTTTATCAAAGTATAGGTGCTTATAAGACAACCGTTACTAGCGACTGGATTTATTCGCTTTCTAAGATGAAAAAGGCTTTGACCCCATGAGCCAAAGCCTTCTGCTTATCTGGAAGAACGGTTTAATCGTCTTCAGTATCAAACACTACATTGTAGTTTTCAGTGTAAGTACAATTAGGCTGGCGACTACAAGTGAAGAAGCGTCGGCCTTTAAAATCACCTTGGCTCGCTGTTTTGATGATCATCGGACTACCGCACTTCTTACAAAAACGAATCTCTTTATCCGGTTCAATCAGATCAATGTGTGCCGCCAACAAGCGACGTAAACGCCCCACTTGGTAGCTGTGTTTTACCGATGCACCAATCAAAGGCAAATTCGCCGACTTACACACATGCATCAGCAACTTTTGACGCTCGACTTTGCCTTTATGCAGCTGCTGGCCATTATCAAGCTCAATAATCACACGTGGTTCAAGCGTTCTAGGATCGCAGATAACGTAATCAAAGTAGCTGCGTGAAATTCGGTTACTGGCAATAAAGAACTGCTTTTTATTTTTAATCTCTTTTGGTGCGATCAACGTTGCCATGTTTACTTTGGCAAACACCACAGCATGATCACCAACCGCCGCTCTCAATGCATTAAAAAACGCCCCTTCCTGCCCTTTTAATAAAGGACCTTTCGAACGGTATGGGAAGTCTCGCGTGTCATCGTTTTTGATCACGTACTTTTGAATGATAAAGAAGAAAACAACAAGTAGAACAACAATGATAAAGATGTTGGTCATAGATAAAGTGCGCCCAAAACAACTAGTTGCTCAAAGCCTAAAGGGAAATCCCAACCAGAGCAACAAAACCGATAAATTTTGCGGGGTGATAATAACAGTAGCCAACGTTTTGAACACGATTTTTACATGAACCAGAGAGAACAAAAACGGACTCCATAAAGAGCCCGTTTGTTAATCAGTAAGATGTAGAGAAAGTACTAGCTGTTCGCGTCGGGTTGGTTCTCTGGCATGGCATCAATAAACGCGGGCAGTTGATTACACGCTTCTACAATCGAGCTAATTACCGGATAAGGCGTCATATCCACTCCAAAACGTAACGCATTGTACACTTGAGGCACTAAACAAATATCAACAACAGAGGGAGAGTCAGTCACACTGTAGATACAGTTTCCATGCTGTTTTCGATGCTGGTTTAGTTTCTCTTCTAATGCCGTAAAGCCTTGATTTACCCAATGATGAATCCACTCGATTTTCGTCTCTTGTTCACACAACAGCTGCCCTTCTAGGTACTGCAACACGCGCAAGTTATTGAGAGGGTGGATCTCCATCGCGATATCCTGAGCCATTGCTAATACTTGGTATCTCAGCGGCGATGGTTCTGGAATCACTGGAACTTGCGGATACTGCTCATCGAGATACTGAATGATGGCAAGAGATTGGTTTAACTGAATATCACCATCCACCAGCACTGGCACAAGCTCAGAGGCGTTTAACTCATGGTATTCCGCGCTGTGTTGTTCACCGCCGTTACGTACCAAGTGAACGGATTTGGACTCGTAACTCAAGGCTTTTAAGTTTAAACAAATACGCACTCGATAAGCCGCCGAAGACCGCCAGTAGCCGTAGAGGGTGATGTTATCGCTCATACTTCCCTTGCCCCTCACTCTCAGTGTTTTAGGTATTGGCTGACTTGCTGATCAATCGCGCCAAAGATCGAGTCGCCATCTGCGTCAAACATTTCCAACTTGATTGAGTCACCAAACGACATAAAGCACGTCGACGGTTTGCCATCACGAATAGTTTCAATCATGCGCACCTCTGCAATGCACGAGTAGCCTACGCCACCCTCTCCGATAGAGGTACCGTGCTCCGTGCCCTGCTTGTTCGATACCGTGCCCGAGCCAATGATTGCGCCCGCAGAAAGTGGACGGGTTTTGCTGGCATGGACAATCAAATCAGCGAAATCAAACGTCATATCTACACCTGCATTTGGACAACCAAATGGTGCATTGTTATAGGTTGAAACCAAAGGCAAATGAACTTTGTTCTCATACCATGCTTCACCCAGCTCATCTGGCGTTACTGCAACAGGAGAAAACGCCGAGGACGGTTTTGATTGGAAGAAACCAAAACCTTTCGCCAGCTCCGCCGGGATCAAACCGCGCAACGACACATCGTTAACTAGCATGATAAGACGAATTGATTCTTGTGCTTCTGCAATGCTTGCTCCCATCGGCACGTCACCAGTGATCACGGCTACTTCACCTTCGAAGTCAATACCCCACTCGTCGGTGGCAAATTCGATGTTGTCGCAAGGACCAATAAATGCGTCAGAACCGCCTTGATACATCAAAGGATCGGTCCAGAAGCTTTCTGGCATTTCCGCACCGCGCGCTTTGCGGACTAGTTCGACGTGATTAACGTAAGCACTGCCATCTGCCCATTGATAGGCGCGTGGCAATGGTGATGCTAGATAGTGGGATTCAAACTCTTCGCTTCCTGAGACCGAACCATTGTTTAGCGCGTTATAAAGCTCTTCCAGTTGTGGAGCGACTTTATCCCAGTGATCCAATGCTACTTGCATGGTTGGCGCGAGATGCATCGCGTGGAAAATTTCGGTTGCCGGCACACATTGTGTCAGGTCTTTGCTCACGACCATCAACAGACCGTCGCGAGTGCCATTTTTCTTGGTTGCTAATTTCATCCTTGCCCCTTAGTTCTCTTGCCAGCTATAGACGTATTCTTTGTTTTCAACCTTATCGAGTTCGTCAGAGAACTCGAGCGCGTGGCGCGTATCAATCATCACAGCCACTTCGTCGGTAAACTTCTTCTTATATTCCTGACCTGCTTTGAACGCTTTCGGATGAGGACCGTGGGTAAAACCTGCAGGGTGGAAAGTCACCATGCCAGATTCAATGTTGTCACGGCTAAAGAAATCCCCTGCGTGGTAGAACAAGACTTCGTCATAATCGTCATTGTTATGATAGAACGGCACCTTCAGTGCGCCCGGGTCGCTCTCGATTGGACGAGGTACAAACGTACACACGACAAATCCGGCACCAACAAACGTGGTGTGCGCAGAAGGTGGTAAATGATAACGATGCGACATCAATGGACGAATATCACGCCAGTTCACTTTAACTACCGCCAAATCACCGTGCCAACCAATCGCATCAAGCGGATTAAATGGGTAGGTAATGACGCTGACTTTGTCATGGCGCTTCACATGAACTTGAGTTTGATCTTCTGAGTACTGCGCGCGAAACTCGTCATTAATTGACGGCGTTTCCAGAACAGCCGGGTCGAACACAGCATGATTGCCCACCATGCCTTTTTCTGGCAAAGAATAAGCGGAATCAGTATTTTCAATCATCAGAACAAACATCGGCTCGCTTGGTTCTAATCGCCAACTGGTTGAGCGCGGGATCATTACGTAATCCCCTTCACTCACTTTGAGATGACCATAGTCGCAGTAGAGGTCAGCAGTTCCGTGATGGATGAATAACAACTCATCGCCATCGGCGTTACGCACTAAGAAGTCCATCTTCTCGTCCATTCGCCATACGCGGATCTTACAGTTGGCGTTGTGCAGAAGATGCGGCACTGCCCAAGGCGAAATCTGACTCGCCGTTTCGACTAGGTTGAAATCGAAAGCGCGCGGGCGTAAATCCCCTTCCCACTCAGACCAACCTGTCGGTGCGTGTTGATGATGAAAGTGTGCCGCAGGACCGAAGAACCCACTTCGACCTGCTTCACGTTCGTAAATTGCCTCTTCCGGGAAATCAGCATGTGCTTGCTTGGAGCACACTCCCTCCCGATGAGGGAATGTGATCCATTTATGCATCGCTTAGTACTCCTCGGCGGATTTGGTCTTCTTCAATCGATTCAAACAAGGCTTTGAAGTTACCTTCACCAAAGCCTTCGTTGCCTTTACGTTGGATGATTTCAAAGAACACAGGACCAATAACAGTCTGGGTGAAAATTTGCAGCAAGATGCCGTCTTTGGTTGGCGCGCCATCAATAAGAACTTGCAGATCGCGCAGTTTGCTGACGTCTTCCCCGTGTCCTTTTACGCGCTCGTCGACTTTCTCGTAGTACGTGTCTGGTGTTGGCATAAAGTCCAGGCCGCGATCACGCAGTGTTTGAACGGTTTGGTAGATGTCATCGGTTGTCATCGCGATATGCTGAATACCTTCACCGTTGTATTCACGGATGAACTCTTCAATCTGCGATTTGTCATCTGAAGATTCGTTGATTGGAATGCGGATCTTGCCACAAGGCGCTGTCATGGCTCGGCTAACAAGTCCGGTCAGTTTGCCTTCGATGTCGAAGTAGCGAATCTCGCGGAAGTTACCAATGCGCTCGTAGAATCCAGACCACACGTCCATGTTGCCTTGCTTCACGTTGTGAGTCAGATGGTCGATTTCGTACATACCAACGTCGGCTTTCGCTAGGCGCTCGTCTGCATCGTCGTAGAAACGGAAGTCGACATCGTAAATGCTTTGTTTACCGTAACGATCAACGAAGTACAGAAGACTTTCGCCAATGCCGTAAATCGCCGGAATGCTCAGTTCCATCGGACCGATTTCCGTTTTGTACTCTTCACCGCCATTATCCAGCGCTTGTTTGAGTGCCACGTTGGCGTCTTGCACGCGAAATGCCATGCCACAAACAGAAGGTCCATGAACTTTAGCAAAACCTTCTGCCTGACTGTGAGGTTGAGCGTTGACGATAAAGCTGATGTCACCTTGTCGGTACAGCCACGCCTCTTTGGAACGGTGTTTTGCGACTTCTGCAAAACCCAACGAAACAAACAATGCTTTCAATTGCTCAATACCTTCACTGTTTGCCGCTGTGTATTCAACAAACTCGAATCCATCCGTGCCTAATGGGTTGTAGGTGTCCACCATGACTTTCTCCTTATGTCATTGTTGTGTTTGAACTTGTGTTCTCACTTAATATTTCTAACTTGGCGCAGGAGGTGAAAAATTGGAATACATGGGCAGAAATCTAGGTTTACGTGGTTTGAAATAGAGATTGTAAATTTTATGTTACACGCAATTTTGTTATAGCAAACGTTTACGAAAATTATACGGAAATCGAGCTATATCAATGCATTATCATATCCAGCATCAATTTACACACCGCAGCAAGATGTAAGCAGATTGTTACCATGGCGATTTTTATGGGCAGTAACGCGCATTTCTCATTCAAACAACGTCAAGATAAGGATATTTATATGGAATGAGTGACGATAAGTGTTAGTATCATTTTTTAATCACAACACTGGCAATAGTTATGGCACGCCGAACTCACGAAGATACCCAAATCACCATCAACACCATTCTCGATGTCGCGACAGAGCAATTGATCACGCTTGGCTACGAGAAGATGTCCTACACGACGTTGAGTGAGCAAACGGGTATATCGAGGACGGGCATAAGCCACCACTTTGCAAAAAAAGCCGATATTCCACGCGCACTGCAAGGCAGACTACTAAAGATAATCGTAGATAAGTTAGACCTCTCTGTTAATGAGGACACCTTTATCAATAGTTGGCAACATCACTTTAAAGATGCCGAATTCATGGCTATTTGGCGTTTGGCATTTTTGATGACCGTTTGTGAGCATCACACGCCTTATCTTAGCGATTTTCAAAGTCAGGTAGAGGCAGTGACTTCCTACAAGTTAAGTAAGGATAGCCAGCGCACAATTGAATGGATGATTGGTTTAACCCTGTTGAACTTGCAGCGAAATTAGCCAGACTGTTTGAGACAAAGCCGAGTTACTGACTCGGCTTTTAGCATTTTCAGACTTAGAAAACTTAAATTTGATTATTTTTGATTAAAGCAGCCGAACCCTTTTCAGAGTCCGGCCTATCCAGAAAGGCAGTGCGAGAGGACATGAATAAACAGAAACCTCATTAATCCACATTAGTGACATTGCTTCAATAATTGTCCGTTAAATTACAATCGACCATGCAGATATACTGTTAACTTTTCATCAATTACATAAATAGATCGATTGACTGCATAAAGCACTTACCTTGCCATCAGCATTACAATTTTACGTTTTAAATTCATTAACTTATTTAGTTATACCTTCAGCTCAAGAGGCAAAGCAAAACAAACTACCACACGACGACCAGAAGAAGTTGGCGTGTTCTCGTAATGCCATCCATATTGATCAATCAGCCGTTCCGTCAACTCGAGTCCTAAACCAAAACCGAGATCTTGTTCTACTTCGTTATTAGATAGGTTGTCGTTGTCGATTCTCAGATCATTGCCAATTTGCTCAATGACAACTTTACCGCAGTAAGTGTGTTGAAAAGCATTGCGAATGAGATTGGTGATCACGATTCGGCATAGACCAGAAGGCAACTTCAACTCCGTATTATCGGTGGAAATTGAGACTTCTACTTGCTTGCCATGCAGCACATAAGTGAGTTCTTGGTTGATCTGAGTGACCAAGTCACCAAGCACAACACTCTCCGTCGGCAAACTTTTGTCTTCCTGACGATTGAGCCATAACAAGGTCTCCGTTAAGTCCGTCATGGTAAATACTGCACGTTCTATTCTTTCGAGTACTTCTTCTTGCTTCGCTTTATCCACTTCTTTACTGATCATTTTGCTCAGCAATTCTGTGTTGGTACGAGTCACAGCGATGGGTGTTCTAAGCTCATGGCTCGCGTACCCGAGGAATTGTTTTTCACGATCTAAGCTGTCTTGTACTGAACTTAAGCTGGACTGTACAATTTCGGCTAATGAGTTTAGCTCACTGTACTGGAAACTTGGGATGGGCTCCTTAAGCTTTTCTTTATCGAGAGATTTTGCCCACTCACGCAGATCTTCAATGGGCGTGGATACAATTCTTAAAATTACGAATAAAGCGGCTGAAAACAGCAAAAGTGCCCCGAGCGCAGTAAAGATGATGTAGAAGAAGTGCGGAATTTCCTCGTCACGAAATCGTGTATCCCCTTCTCTCTCAGGAAGCTCCATCGAGACATACACTGCTTCGCCCCTATCTACGATTTTCATCGCAAAATAGCCTCTTTTAGGTGGCTTAGTAATTGGAATACCTTCTATATGCTTGAGCAACTCATTAGGGATGAGTTCGTCCTCATTAAAGGTTTCTCGAATAGGTAGAGGTAAGTCTTGCCAGCGCATCGCAACCGTCACTTCACCAAGTTTAACTGGGTGGTTTTCTTGCGGCGTGACTTGGCGGGCTTGGGCTCGCATAGAACCTGCCATCGCCATATCCATCCCTGAAAAGAAGTAATTCACCGCCACACCAGACATGATAAGAATGGTAACGGAACCAACAAGAAACATTACAGCAAGAAAATAAAGTCGTAAACTGCGCCTGATCCTCATTGCTCACCCTCTAACTTAAACGCAAAACCTCGACCAACAATGGTGTGAATGAGCTTGTGTTTCGCATTAGCATCGACTGCTTTGCGTAAGTTATGCATGTGCACCTTCAAGCTATTACTATCCGGTTGTTCGTCTCCCCAGACACTATGCATGAGCTTTTCACGGGAGACGGCATTTGGGCTCTCACGCATTAAGGTTTCTAAAAGCGTTACGCCGATAGGTGTCAACTTGAGCTCCGTTCCATCTCGGCTTGCGATCTGGGTTTGTAGTTCTAATTCAACCCCTTCGACCATCAATTTCGTTGCTTGTCCACTTCTTCGGCGCGACAACACTTGTGCCCGTACGATCAATTCTTCCATCGCAAACGGCTTAACCAAGTAATCATCGGCTCCTTTTGAGAAGCCCGTCAGTTTATCATCCAAAGTATCACGGGCTGTAAGCATTAAAACAGGAACATCTATTCCCAATGCACGAAGATTCGCACACACCTCTAGCCCATTCATCTTGGGCAAATTGAGGTCCAGTATGACGGCATCATAGGGATTCTGTTTGATCAGATAAAATCCAGCAACACCATTGGCAGCATGGTCACACTGAATATCTTCCAGTTCGAGGTAATCAATCACGGCTTTCGCCAAATCTAAATCATCCTCAACCAACAATAATTGCAGTTTTTCAGAATTCATCCTTTCCTCTAAATATTCATTCAATGTGACCGTGTATGAGTTATGCCGTGCTTTCTACCTTGCGCATCACTCGTTGTTTAATACGCTCTATACTCGTTCTAATATCGTTATCAATCATCAATAATGACGGGGTTAATATCAACGTAATCAACGTCGCAAACAAAATACCATACCCTAGTGCTGCCGCTGCAGGAATTAGGAATTGCGCTTGCATCGATGTTTCGCTGAGTAGCGGAGCAAGACCTGCAAATGTAGTGACTGATGTCAGTAGTACCGCGCGCAGTCGCCCAGTGCACGCTTGTTTTATCGCCTCTGCTGGCGGCAGTTTCTTTTCTCTCACTAATTCATTGTAGCGCGACACCAACAACAAACTATCGTTCACTACCACGCCACTCAATGCCAAAATACCATTAAGTGACAAAATACTGATGGTCAAATCGTTCCACCAATGCCCAAGTATTGCCCCCACGATACCAAATGGAATCGCAACCATGATAATCAGTGGCTGGACATAAGACTTCAATGGAATAGCCAACAGCGAAAAGATAACGACCAACGCTAGAACAAACGTGCTTTCCATCGACTCTGTCGATTCTTGTTGCTGCTCGGCCTCCCCTGTAAAGTCGATCTTCAAGGTTGGGTAGTCCGACTGAAGTTCCGGTACCACAGTACGTTTAAGTTGATTAACCAACTCGTTTGATGAAATTACATCTTTATCGACAACAGCAGTTAAGTACACGGCCCGCATGTTATCAATGCGTGTGATTTCCGCTTGTTGATAATCTGAATAAACGTTCGCTACGGCCACCAAAGGCACCACTGCTCCTTCCGGGGTGCGAACGCTCGACTGTTTAATGTCAGCTAACGTTTGACGGTCATTTTCTGGATAGCGGACACGCACTTTGACTTCATCTTTTCCACGTTGGAATCGCTGAACAATATCGCCACCGAAGGACTGCAAAACTTGCTGCGAGAGACTTGCCGTATCCATACCAAGCGCACGACCTTGTTCGGTCAGTTCAAAGCGGTACTGTGGCTCACCCAAGTCCAAGTTGTCATCAATACCGCTGACACCTTGCATCGATTGAAGTGTCTGCTTGAACTTATTACCCGCCGCTTCAAGCTCGGTTTGGTCGTTGGCTTTCAATTCTACTTTAAAGTTATCGACCATTTCTTTGGAGGACATGACTTTCAGCTTCTTCACCCCTTCCATTTGCTCAGACATCTCAAGCCAAGCATGAGCAAAGTCATTCGCGCTGTAAGAGGCATCAGCATCCAATTCGACTTGTACGGTCCCAAGCTTATCTTCTTCTGCAATCACTTGAACACTGGTGATGTAAGATTCGGCGTTGCTCTCCTTTTTTGCTCGTAACACTTGGTCAACTTTGATCGCATTATCTTCCAGCTTCAATAAATTGGCTTCGGTTTGACCAAAGCTGACATCATTGTACAAACTGATTTCAGCGGTCACCGTATCACCCGTAATATCTGGGAAGAAAGCGACACGTACCGCGCCTGTCATCGGCATGCCAATGACCAAAATAAACAACGCAACAAACCCAAGAACCACAGCATAACGGAGTTCTAGTGCGAATTTAATGACCTTCTTGTAGACGCGTTCGTTTAGCCAATCTAAACCTTTTTCTGCACCACCTTGGATGCTGCTCCAGATGCCTTTTTTATCACTTCGATGGGTATTGATATGAGCCAGATGAGCAGGAAGAATAAGTTTGGATTCCACCAGCGACAACAGTAAACAAATGGTTACAACCATCGCAAATTGCGCGTAGATCTGCCCCATTTTTCCGTCGACCGCTGCGATAGAGAGAAAAGCAGCCACTGTAGTCAATACACCGAATACCGTCGGAGCTGCGACCTTCAAGGTACCTCTAATGGTGCTGTTTATATTGTCGCCTTCGGCTCGCCTTGTGGTGTAGATGCTTTCCCCGACTACCACGGCGTCATCCACCACGATCCCAAGTGCCATGATAAAACCGAAAGTGGTCATTTCATTGATGGTCAGCCCAACAAATGAATCAGTCATAAAGAACAAAGTCCCGAAGAACACAAACGGCAGACATGCGGCTACCCAAAACGCCACGCGAATGTTCAAGAACAGTGCAAGAACAATAAACACCAACGCGATCCCCGTCAGTGCGTTTTTCGCCAACAATGACAAACGATCTTTGATCATCGTACTCTTGTCGTACCAAGTATCGATTTCAACATTGTCAGGTAACAAGTTACTCGCTTTCCACTGCTCAACAACTTGTTTCGCTTGCTCTACGATGTTTACGACGTCACTGTTTTCATCCATTACGATCTGAATACCCATCGCATTCTGCTGCTTGTAACGTGACAATGTGTATGTGTCTTCTTCAAACGTATCGCGAACTGTTGCGATGTCACCCAATGTGATTTGACTGCCGCTCGCCGTCATCATAACCGGAATCGCTTTAAAATCTTCGACTTCGTATGCTTGCTCAGAGGCTTTCAAACGCACGGTTTTCGCGCCATTGCGTAGGCTAGTTGAAATTGCGGTTGAAGATTCTGCGTTGATGGCATCCGACACGTCTGTCAGTGTTAAGCCGTAAGCCTGTAACGCGCTTTCACTCACCTCTACGGATACCATAGGATCAACTTCAGCCTTGATTTCCAAATCACGTATCGCACTTTGACTTAACAAATCCGACTTCAATTGCTCTGCCAAGCTTTGTAACGTCGCTCGGTCGACGTCGCCATACAGCTGAACCCAAATCGCATGGTCTTGCATCCGCGCTTTATCAATAACCGGCTTGTCTGCTTCCGTAGGTAAATTATTGATGGCATCCACTTTGGTTTTGACATCCGTTAACAAGGTATCGAGTTCGTAATTGGTCTCTTTCTCAATCGAAACGTTACTACCGGACGAACTAGACGTTGAAGTAATACGCTTAATACCCGGAACGGTTTCAAGCGCTTCTTCGATCTTAATCGCTAAGCCTTCTTCAGCTTGTTTAGGGTCACCACTGTCGTAATTAACCGATACCGTCACCACATCCGGTTCTAAACTTGGAAACGCTTCTTTACGCAAAGAATTGACTGAAAACAGGCCAACAATGATCACGCCCAGCATCAGTAAATTCGCTGCCACTGGATTTTTAGCAAACCAAGCTACGATACCTTTTGGCGTTTGATTCGCGCTCATCTTACCCCTCCTCCTTTGGCGTCACTTTCATGCCAACTTGGAAGTTGCTTAACGGACGCATCACAACTTGAGCAGCGCCGTCAGTCAATGTAGGAGAAACATAGACTTTGTCTTGGCGCTCAAACAATTTGTGGGCGGACGATTTTTGTAAGACCCCCTGAGCGTCTACCGTCCAAATATCGCCTTGTGGAGATAATGCCGAGGCAGGCACTTCCCAAAGCTGATCAATTTTAGCACCGGTTAATTTCGCTTGAACAAACGTACCTGGGTACAAAGGGGTTTCCTGCTCCAACGGATAATCAACCACCGCAATAAGCGATCGTTGGCGCGTATCTTGGGTTACGTGTTGACTGGTACGCGCCACTCTAGCTTGCCATTGGTGCTCACTCGTAGTGTCTTGCACTGTAATATGCCATTCGCTGACATCATCTGTTTTTGGTAGATTTGCCCATTGTTGGTCAGATAGCGGGATCTCAACTTCAACGCGGTCGACGCTGTACAAAGTCGCGATATTGCTACCCGTGCTTAGGTAACTGCCGGGCTGTATTTCACGCACAACAACGAGTGCATCAAAAGGTGCTCGAATTACCGTATCTTCAAGATCTTTCTCTGCCTTTTTCAATGCTTGTTGAGCGTTATTCAACGTTGCTTGTGCGCTTACGAGTTGTGGTTTACGAAGCACAAGAGGCGAGCTTGGTTCTCCGTCTAAACCCGAACGCTCCCATTCCGATTTCGCCTGTTCACCTTGACGCTGTTCTTCTAACAACGCGAGACGTGCCGACGCCACATCGGCTTTTGCTTGAGAAACGGCTTGCTGGTAAGAGGTGTCATCGAGTTTGGCGATCACTTCACCTTTTTTAATAATGCGCCCTGTTTCAAATGATTCTGCAAGCGACTTCACTCGTCCACTAACTTCACTAGTAAAGCTCAAATCATAACGAGGTTTGGTTTCCCCATACCCGATAACTTCTGCTTGATAGCTCGCCGATGATGTTGTCTGCACCGCCACTTGTTGAAGTTTCAATGTTTGCTCGATATTCGATTGTGGCGCTTGCTCTACCACTTCAGTCGTTGGCTTTTCTTGTGGTGTTTTCGCTCGTGCTATATGGCTACCGTTATAAGCAGCAACCGCAAAAATAGAACCAGCCGCAGCTAGAGTGATGACGTAAGTAATGGCATTCTTTTTCATGAGGACACTCCTAAGCCCAAAGCAAGGCCTAAATCAATTCGGTTCAATAATCGTTGGTATGTGGCATTCGCCAGTTGAGCTTCGATATCGTAGGTTTGCTGTTGAACGGTGAGCAGATCAAAAATGTCGACCAAACCCTCACGATACTTCTGTTCGTAACTCACAAAGCTACGTTTGGCACTGGTTAGCGCGTCATTCAAATGCTGCTGTTGTTGTTCTAACGAGTATTCCTGACCAACCGCATTCTCAACTTCGTTAACAGCACTCAATAGCGTTTCTTGATACGCCCAGTAGGTTTGCTCGGTGGTAAGCTCAGCGATTTCTGCTTGTGATTTCAGCTTTCCACCTTGGAATAGCGGAGCGGAGACTTGCCCTAATAAACTCCATAACGGGCTGGTTAACAGCGCTTCGCTTGGCGTCTCTGCTATGTCTGACAAACTTGCGGATAAACTGAACGAAGGCAGCATGGCTTTGTAAGCCGCATCGGTCCGGTAAGATTCTGCTTCGATATTCAAGAAGGCTTGTTGTAGGTCAGGACGCCCCGACATGTCTTGTTGTGATAAACTGTCTAGCGGGTTAATCACGCAAGGGAATTGAGAAGTAACCTGTGGCTCACTTAACGCTGAATCCCATTGACCTGTTAGTAGTACTAAGCTGCGCTCACTTTTGGCTACGTTCTCTTGGTATTGAGCAACGGTCGAACGCGTAGATGACGCACTGGTTTTGGCATTGTCTAATTCTTCCAAGCTGCCTAACCCTACTTGGTAGCGTTGTAAAACCAGCACTTCATTGTTTTCTAAAATGGTTAAGCGGCGTTGCTCAATATCAAGCAACTGCTTATTTACGCTGATTTCTAACCAAGCACGCATCATGTTGGCCGCCAATAAATCCTTGGTGGCTTGCAGGTCGGCTTGAGACGCTGCAACATCTTTACGCGCTGCCGCACTGGTATCAGCGAGTTTTTGCCATAAGTCTAACTCCCAACTCACCGTAACATCGGCGCTGTAACTTTCATGGCTGTCTTCTTTATTTTCGCCAGAGAAATTCGCATTAACCGTTGGCAATTGGTCAGCAACTGTCACGCCCTGCTGCGCGTAAGCAATTCTCAACGCTATGATGCTCTGTTGCAGGCTTGGATTGTTTTTAAGCGCCGTTTGTAAATATTGATTGAGTTCTGGCACATTGACCAAGTCGGTGAGATAAGTTGGTGCCACGTTTTGAACCGTTGATTTAGCAAGGCCACGTTCGGCCGCCACTTTGTCCATCAATTTCTCGATGGTTTGCGTATTGGTTTGAGTCGCTTGAGAAGTAAAACCTGCATCACTGTTTGACGCACAGCCGACTAAGCCAGTCAGCATCAAAGTAATGATGGAATATCGAAATGTCATTTCATTGTCTCCCGCTATGATGAACGCAGACTAATGGCAAGGGGGTTAAGATGGGGTTAAGAATCAATGCGCTGACAAATCTTTGCTTTCGTGACCACCGCATCAGATCCGGAAATTGGCAGGTCAGAATAATGTCAGGCAGAGGTGTTTTTTGATTCAAGACAGTTTTCACATGGTTTAGGTATGTAATAAGAGGTGTTCTGTTCCCGTTCGGACTCGCGCTTTACTGGCTGCGGTCTCGACCAAGTAGAGAAAGAGACATCCAAATGACACAAATTAATCAAGAACGTCTAGTTGAACATTTCTGCCAACTGGTTCGCATCGACAGCGAATCTATGAACGAAAAACAAATCGCAGAAACTCTGGCTGAACAACTGGGCGAACTAGGCTTTACGGTTCACAAGCTTCCTGTACCAGAACACATTTCTAACGGCTTCAACGTGTATGCGCGTCTAGAAGGCAAGAAAGAAGGCTCTATCCTAATGAGCTGCCACATGGATACCGTAACACCGGGCATTGGTATCGAACCAATCATCGAAGACGGCATCATCCGATCTAAAGGCAATACCATCCTTGGTGGCGACGACAAATCAGGCATCGCAGCAATCATGGAAGCGGTTCGTTGTATCCAAGCTGAAAACCTAGAGCACAAAACGCTAGAGCTTGCCTTCACAGTGCACGAAGAAGGCGGTCTTTTCGGCTCTGAGTACTTCGACATGACCCACGTAACGTCTAAAGAAGCGATCGTTCTGGATACAGGCGGCCCTATCGGCACTATCGTGACAGCAGCTCCGGGTCAGCAAAAAATCGTTGCGACTATCAAAGGCCGCCCAGCACACGCGGGTTTGGCACCTGAAGAAGGCATCAGTGCGATCATGGTGGCGGCAGACGCTATCAATCAAATGAAACTACTTCGCATCGACGAAGAAACAACGGCAAACATCGGTATGGTAAACGGTGGTCAAGCGACCAACATCGTAATGCCAGAACTGAAAATTGTTGCCGAAGCTCGCTCGCTAAACGGTGAGAAGCTAGAAGCGCAAGTGAACCACATGATCTCAACGTTTGAGTCTGTATGTGAAAAACACGGTGCAGAAGTTGAAATCGAATCAAGCCGCGCCTACGACGCGTTTGTTATCGAAGAAGACAACGCTCACGTATCAGCAATCAAAGCGGCGTTTACTGACATGGGCATCGACGCGTTCACAAAAGGCACTGGTGGCGGTAGCGACGCGAACAACTTCAACAAGAAAGGCCTAACAACCGTAAACCTTTCTACCGGTATGGCAAAAGTACATACCACTGAAGAGTTTATCGCGGTTGACGACATGGTGAAAATCACTGAGTTCGTTAAGCACTTCCTAGTAAAATAAGCTAGTGAAATAAGCGCCCCGCTCGCTTAAACTCAGAAGATAACTTCATCCCCTTCTAGCCTTGCGCATGAAGGGGATTTTTTTGATTTCTGTTGAATGATGTATCCGTTCTCTTTTTCAATTAAACCACGAGAAACCACCCGCTCATCAAGACCATATAGCGTACGCATACATATAAAACGCCATTTTGTATAGATGGATAAATGCGAATTTGGACATAAGATACCAATCTGATTTCACCACTGAATGAAAGGTGGAAGCAAAATCACAACCGCAATTCATGCTATCTATTTCGACGTCAATTCCCATCAGATAATCAAATTCGTAAGGCGCTCACATCGAGAGGGCCTATGCAACCCCTCCATATTGTACCTAGCTTCTAGCGGTACATAAATGTCTATTCAATTGGCAAAAGTAGAGTCTAATATGAAGAAAAATACGCTCGCTTGGCTGATCTCCTCTTTACTAGGAAGTACAGCCACTTTCGCACACGCGAACCACGACCTGACGCTGGTCGAAGTCGGAAATCAAACCTTTGAACGCATTGAAATGCTCAAGCAATTGGCAGACAAAGGCCAAGGCTCGTCTCAGCGTGATGGTGAAACCTACCTTGATTTCCAAGGCTATGAGTACTGGGTGAACTTTGATGGCTACCCTAAGTTCCCTTTCCTATCTGGCGATCAAGATCAAGCCTACCGCAATGTGGTGGACTTCGTCGGTCCTGAATGGGAATTCATCATGTACAACGGTGGTTTCTATCTGATGCACAAAGAGTTTGGCGTGATGAACCGCGATGATACAGGCTGTTACGTTGAGTACATTCCTGCAGCTCGCGGCTCGAAACGTCCAAATGGTGGATACATTTGGCAATCGGAAATGATCCAAAACATCGAGGCCTCCGACTGTGGTGACTTATCCGCACCAAGTATCGATGCGCTGACCGTTGCGAACGTTTCTGATCAAGGTGTTCAGTTAAATTGGGCTGCTCAAACTGAAAACGACAACGTAGTAATAACACTGACTGAGTCAGGCGCAAATCCCGTTCGTTATGAAAACGTCCAATCAGGCTTATTCATTGGTAACCTGAAGCCAGACACTCGATACATCGTTGAGCTTTCTTCATGCAATGCAATTGATTGTATCGAACCTCAACAAGTTGAATTTACCACCAGCACAGCACGTCTTGGCTATGCTGACGAATTGCCTCTGGAAAATCACTTAAATGGCGATTTGACCGGCTCTATCCATTTTGCTCAAACCCATACCACCACTGCGCCAAGCCAGAACGATGTGAACCTATTCCCTGACTTGGTTATCGACCGTGAAGCACTACTATTGTTTACACCGGAAGACAAAACCGTTCAACAAGTATGGGTGGAAGTGAGCTTTAAAGGGAATGTAATTGCTCGCCTTCCGATGTTGCCACCAAGCGCACTTGCAGCTTCCGATCAACCAGATAATGGCCGTTCTAAAGTGGTATTCTCCCATCACGCGTGGTCACTGCCGCTGCAATGGGATTGGATGAAGCCAGGCTTGTCGCTGCGCTTAACCGATAACACTGATCGCCAAGGCGACTTAGCTGCCAATGAACTTGTCTTTGGCGGCGCGCCGGAACTTGTCATTCAAAACATCGACATGGGTATGCTCACGGCGCCGCGTGATGGCAACACTATGATCAAAAACATGGCAAAACTGAGCGCCGATTACTTCCAGAAAATCCCAGCATCTAAACTGGTGATGGCGGATTACACTGCCGCATACTTCCCGAAAGTCACGTTACCAAATGGCAAGGTTTACACCGCAAGTTCTGACGGTGAAGGCGGTTGGCACAGCGGCGACATGCGCGAAGCCATTGGTAAAGCGTTGGTATCCACAGGCGTGAACAATGCCAACATTGGTATTACCGATAGCGCGGGTTATTCGCAAGCTTACAACAAGCGCTTTAACCACATTACGGCGCACACCAACCGCGGCGTATACACCAACGGCATTATTGATCACGGCGGCAGTGGCGGTGGTGGCATCGTGACGTTAACAGCGACAACTGGTAACGAATGGTCGCACGAGTTGGGTCATAACTACGGTCTGGGTCACTACCCTTGGTATGCATCTACGCACGATTTGGAATCTGGTTGGGGTTGGGATGCTCTACATCGCCGCTTTATCGGTAACTTACACTGGACAGGTGAAGCCACGACTAACGATGTGGGGGGTGAAGTGGTGCCACCGTTTGCGGGTGAATTCCGCTTTATGCGTGACGCACAAGCTGGTGGCGAAGCCGCACTATTAGGCACCATTAGTCATTACACCTTGGAGCACCCTTCTCAGTCTCGCCGCGTTCAAACTTGGCTTAACAACGGCTTTAACGTTGATTTAAACAGCAGTACTGGTTACGCACGTTGGAACCAGGAAAGCCAAAGTTACGAAGAAGCGCAAACCGATACACCAGTGCCTAGCGCTGCAGGCGTGCCTGTTGTGACCATGTTGGGTATTTACGATCCGCGTAATGAACTTGCAAGCCAAGTTTACCCGCTGATTTACTCCAACTACGGCAACGTGTTTGAGCTACCTTCTGCACCAGACGTGACTTACCATCCGGAAGGTTGGCAAGCAGTATCTTCTTTGTCTGACGAGCAAATTCAACAAGATTTGTGGCAGATGATGAAAGTAAACAACCAGCAAGAACGCATTTGTCAGTTCAGCTACACCGCAAGCAATGGCGAAAGCGCAAACTTCGTCGGGACAGTGAGTGATGATTTGGCGCGCTGTGAAAGCAGTGAAGACATGTACTGGAGCGTCAATGGTGAACGTGAACGCATGATTTCTCAAGATCATGACTATTCACTACTGTCTAAGTACGGTGAAGGTGCGGTGACCTACACACCAAATGGCGAGATTGGCGAAGTGCCACTTTGTGTCTTGAACAAAGCAGGTACAACTCATGATGGCGCGGGCTACTTTACTTCTTCACACTGTCAGCAGTTTACTGGCGTGAAACACAAGAATGGCGCTGATTGGCGTTACGCGAAACACCAAGGCGGCATGCTTCAGCCAAGTATGATCTCTCAGCGTAGCTGCGCAGTCACCGTAGAGCGTGAAGATGGTTCAGTACAAAACATCGCGGTTGCAAGTAGACGACTTAACGACTCGCAAAGTAACAAGTTCCACTTTAACTTGGAACAGTTACCGTTACCGACTCGCGTAACGCTAAGCTGCACCGACGTAAATAGTGAGCAAGTGTTGGATTCTTTGACCCCAGATCAAAGCCCAGCACTTGATAAGCTTGTCGGTCCTATCTTTGTTGGTCAGGAACACGGTTACAAACAGTACGTTGATCAACAACTACTGTTTACTGATAACGCCTTACTAAACAGCATCGACTTTGGTTTTATTACTGACTTCGACAAGTTCGTTGCAGACAACTACGGTGCAGGCGTGCTGAACAACGGAGAGACAAGTGCAGGGCGCCGAGCAGGAGCATTGTACGTGTACCCGAACCCAGTATTGGGGACGCGTGATTACTTCTTAATGCGTGATATTTCTGCAGCTAATTTCCCGACGAATCAATCGGATAATGAAGGTTGGAAGTACTTAGGATCAGCAGAAAATCATGTTCAGTTTAGCTTTAACCCACTGACCATTGATCGCAGTAACAACGACAACGCCCAGCGCGTAGCGAGCTACTTCAATCAATCTAAGTTGCTGACATGGGAACAAGCAGGTACAACCAAATGGGGACAATCGGAAAACGCCATTTTCATCGACACAGATGAGGACGGCGCACAACGTTACTTTATGCAAAAACGTCCGGGTGTGAACAGTGCCCTGCCTACCCATAACGTCTCTGACGCAGATTGGCGCTTTATTGGCAGTGATACTGACATTGAACAGTACATTGCTGAGCTCAACCGTGACTTGGCCAAGTTTGAAGCGGAGATCCTAACTTGGCACAAACAAGAGCGAATGGGGATTTGGGGCGAAAACAACAACACAGGAACGATTAACGATATTTACGTTTATCACTTCCGCGGTGGTTACCATTACTACCGCTTAATTGACGGTAAATATTGGTACTTCCCTTGGCCAACCGAGACGAACCCAAATAACGCCGATTGGCAGTACTTAGGTCAGTTCTAAACTTCTAGAACAAAAATAAGATCATCATTAAACAGCCACGCCCTATTCAATTTAAAACTTGTATAGGGCGTTTTTCTATTTTAATCATGCGGTCTTTTTGGCGTTGACCTCAAAACGATATACACTACGCCCTCTTTTCAATCTTCTGAATAACGCCCATGACCGATGCCGATATCGAGCTGCAACACCTCTGGTTAGAAGTCCAAGCCGAGCGCTGGCAAAACCTGTCACGCTTCTTGTTTAGCTACTTCTGCTACAAGCACAACCTGGTGAGCAAAACCAATAAAGTTTGTTGGGAAACCGCCCGTGCAGCGCTGCCGTGTTCGGCGTCCATTGATGATCGTAAACACGCGCTTATTGAGCCTCTAGTGCCAGAGGATACTGTAGTCGGACTTTTAAAAACCATCAGTAAAGATGGTGATATGAGCATTGAAATGATGACGGCGACGCTAAACACGTTTTTGCGCTATGTTGTGATCAGCAAACAAGAAAAAGCGCAGCTTAAACCCAACATGCCTGCGAGCTGGTATCAACAACAGAGCAAGCCGCTGATGGCACGTTTTGAGCAAGCGGGCATTGTCATTTAAGGTAAGTCGATGCAGTTACAGACCCTAGGTAAAGGACGCTTTGAGGCGCAATGGAGTGAAGATAAACATCTCATCGAACAAACGATCCGAGATTGCATATGTACGCGCCGAATTTTTGATGAAAATGAAAAGCTCCTCACCCAAGGTGAGCATGTCGAGAACTTGTACCTTGTTGATTCAGGTAGAGTCTCTATGGGCGTAACAGCCAGAAATGGCAAGACCTTTCTGCTTGGTACGCTTGAGTGCGAACAACAAGTTTTTGGCGAAATGGAGTTCTTTACTGGCTATCGCTGCCAAATGGACATCGTTCCGGTAGAGCCAGTTGAAGTTGCCATTATTGATGCGCAAAAACTGCAAAAATGCTTACTAGAACAGCCTCGCCTATCGCTTTACTTTGCCAGCGCCATCGCGATTGATTACCAAGATACGGTGGAGATTCTTTCTCGCCGGTTACTCTATCCGATCACCTATAACGTGGCATACGACATCTACCATCAGTATTTAAATGATCTGCCAGTGGATGGGTTCCAAAAGAACTATTTGGAAGCGGAGCGATTTGCCACCTCAGACCGTGTATATCGCCGCGCAGTGAAAGAACTAGAGAACAAAGGCTTTATCGCTAAAGAGAAGAAAGGACTGCGCATTCTCGATTTGGATGGACTGCGTGATTTCGTTGAACAGTAGCCTCATTTCCAAGTTCTAAATAAGAAAAGGTCTGCATTGTACAGACCTTTTTTGTTCTCTCACCGCAATTATGCAGCTTGGCTTTGCTTGACAGGTTTAAACTTAATGGACGCAAGAAGCATCGCTACCACCACTGCGTAGATAACTGGGATTGCGTACATCACAGTTTGCAGACCAACTACGCTTTCCATGACCGAGCTAATTGCTGGGCTGAACATGGCGCCAGCGCTACCACTGATCAAGATGTAAGATACGTTCTTACTCGTTGCATTGCGCACAAACGACACACCATAAGCGATAAAGGCATTATAAAGCGCGGCACATGCAAAGCCGTAGCCGTAAGTCAGGTATGACAACCACTCGAGTTTATCCGTGGTTACGATAACGCTGGTGATCACCATAGCAACAGAGATGATCGTCAACAAGAAAGTTTGAATCTTCATGCGTGACACAATCACAGTAGAGACCAGTGCACCAACCAAAGCTGCTGACCAGTATTGTGTGATAATGTTACCCGCTTGCTCGAATGGGATATCAAACTTCTCTTTCACAAACATCGGCGCCCAAGTTAGGAAGGTGTAAAGCGCAAGCATACCTAGGAACAACCCCACACCGCCGCTGATGATGCCAAAGTTCCACTCTGATTTTGCTTCTTGCTCAGAGCCACTCTCACCGCCACATTGATTAAAGTTAGTCATTAGTGCGACAAACATGGTCGCCAGAGCCACAACACCAACACTTAGATAGCTGATACTCCAGTTCATTGCGTTGGTTAGCGCATAAGTAGTAATCAAAGGGAAAACAACGCCCGCAACATTGAAGGTCGCGTCTTGCACTACCAGCATGGTGCTTTGAATTTTGTCTTTCCATACCGATACCACGATGGTACCCGCGATACACAGACCAACACCGCCACAAAAACCGATTACCGTCATGCCGAGCATTACGACAGACAGTGACGGCGCAACATATAAGCTCAGCGCAGAAGCGGCAATCGCACCATAGCACAGGACGGTCATGCGCTTGATGCCGACTTTTTCAATCAAAAAGAATGCCGCAATAGTGCCGGCAAGTGCGCCGCCATTTAGTAGCGAGAAAATTGACGCGACTTCATTAACGTTCGCATCAAAGGTGTTGGCAAGCGGTTCAACCAACATACCAAATTGGGTTGCAAAGCCCGCCATGATGAAGTTGGCGAGAAAACTGATTGCGGTGAGTGTTATTTTATTTTTCATATTTCACTCCAAGGGCTCGTAGGATAGATGTTCTTATAATTAGAGAGAGCCAGCGAACCAGCTCTCAGAGTAAACTTAATCTTAGGGTTAAGCTTTAATGGCAGTTTCTAGCGCGATTTCAATCATGTTGTTGAAAGAAAGCTGACGCTCTTCTGCTGTGGTTTCTTCGCCAGTAATGCAGTGATCAGACACGGTCAAAATCGCTAGCGATTCAATGCCGAATTGGTGCGCTAAGCCGTACAAGCCTGCTACTTCCATATCGACGCCTAGTACACCAAATCGCTCTAGTGCAGGGATCATGTCTTCGTCTGGATCATAGTAGAGATCGCCTGTGAAGATGTTGCCCACTTTGACATCAATGCCCTTCTCTTTCGCAGACATATAAGCGTTGTGCAACAGTTCAAATGTCGCAGACGTTGCCATGTGGTAACCACTACTGCGCTTAGCGTTAGTAGGCGAATCCGTACCTGCGGCTTGCGCTAAGATAACGTCACGCATGTGGACGTCTTTTTGTGTTGCGCCGATGCTACCGATTCGAATGATGCGCTTTACACCAAAGTCATTAATCAACTCGTGACCGTAAAGCACCATAGATGGAATACCCATGCCATGCCCCATCACCGAAATACGCTGACCTTTGTAGTAACCGGTGTAACCCAGCATGTTACGGATATCCGTAACCAGTTTGGCATCTTCTAGGTAAGTTTCAGCAATGTATTTTGCGCGTAGCGGATCGCCCGGCATGATTACGGTTGAAGCAAAATCTTCTGCAGAACCTGCGATATGAGCAGTCATAATGTTTTCCTCGTTCGTTCTGATGGCGTCATCATAATGAGGAAGCATGAGAAAGTTTCAGGACAAAAGTCCGGTTTGAAAGTACGAGCTCTCATAACTGACTAAACAGTAAATACTTAGCGAGATGCGTTATTGAGAAGCCCGAAACGTTCAACTTTTGGCGTAACGTGAAGAGCAAGAAAGAGTTTTAAGGTAAAGACGAGGATATCTACACAGAGCAGGACTACATCAATAGTAGCTTATGAAGAATACCACTACGCTTACAACAATATGTATAAATCGATTAAACTTAACCAAATAACAGCTTGAGAATAAATGTAAACTTCTATTATTAAAAAAGCAGAGAAGATTATATTTAATTAAAAATTAGAGCTTGAAATGACCTTATTTCTTCCACTCAACTTAGCCTTATATAAACATTGATCGGCTTTGTCTAAGAAATAGCGGATGTCTGAAGTAGGTTCTGGTTGCTGAGTGAATACACCTATCGAACTGGTTAATATATGGCTTTGGTCATTGTTTTCACAATTGAAGGAAAGCTTAGCCATGGCTTTTCTAAATGCCTCTGCACGGCTAATTGACGTTTGATGCTCAGCTCCAACGATCACAACAAGAAACTCTTCTCCACCTATTCTAAAGACAATGTCATTGACATCATTAAAGTGTGAAGACAATAACCCCCCAACCTTAGCGATCGCCTCATCACCTTTCAGGTGACCAAACTGATCGTTAAGCTGTTTAAAATAGTCTAAGTCGATGGATACAAAGCTGACTAACTGTTTAGCGTCCCGCGCTTTGGTAAGAATATCCGGTGTCATGATATTGAAATATCGACGGTTATATAATCCAGATAACTCATCAGTAATGGCCAGCTCTTGCAGTTTTTTGTTGAGGCATCTCAATTCCTTCTCTGCCACAAAGCGGCGATGTTTTTCTCTCACTAATTCAATGGATTGACTTGATACTTCAAAATACATCTTGAGTACCGTATCGGCGACCAGACCATTGATACCTTGCAATGTATCTACAGCGTTCACTTTGGCAGTCTCTAAAGAATCGCTGGATTCCAACTCTTTTACTGCAACACTCATTTTTTTATCATCACCGATGATATGAAATACAAGCCATCGAATTAAGAACTGTAGAATGTGCTCAATAGACTCTTGCCAATTGAGATCTTTAGATTCAGTTTGAATTTTAATAACTTCATCAACAAAAGAGGCATGGCTTTTCTTGTGTTCGTCATTCCAGATATCGTCGAAAAAGTATTCATTCCATATACTTTCTTCAAATGAGAAGTGATATTGAGCATAGTCTTTTAACTCACCGAAAACCCCATCAACTTCTATTTGATCATCATAAATCAACGTATTTGCTAATTTATTCACCAATAAAAAAAGATGGTAATGTTGTTCATCAACATTTTTAATCCCGGTCTCAAAATTGTGGTTCCAAGGAAAAATGATCAGTTCATTATCTGACATAGCTAGGCATATATTAATACTATTTATTTACTGGATAGTAACCCATGTTATTTGAAGTTGATAGCCCCTCATTAAAGTAGATTTGAAGACAAAATAGCTGGTTTGTTATAGATATTAAATTAGCGGATTCCTTGTTAAAAAATAGCGCCAACAACGTGGCGTTATTTTTTAATTATTTGGAAAACTTGATCTGAATTATTACTTCAACGCAATCCATGATTTTCGCTGTGCTTTATCCATATAAGACCACGCAATAAAGCGACTGACTTTTTGACCTTGGCTCATTTCCACTACTCGGATCGCTTTAACACCCAGTTTTTCTAGTTGTTTACGCATCGGTCGAACGTTGTCTTTCTTGGAAATTAACGTGGTAAACCAAAGTACCTGCGCGCTGAAAGCTTGGCTTTCATTTGCCATTTTACGGATAAATACCGCTTCCCCACCTTCGCACCAAAGCTCTGTATTTTGTCCGCCAAAGTTAAGTACGGGTTGGCTCGCTTTTACTTGATGAGCTTTTACTTGATGAGCTTTTACTTGGTGAGAGTGAACTTTTACGCCCTTCTTACGTTGGTTAGCTTTCAAGTTATCAAGCTTGCGCTGACTACCCATCGCTGCTTCTTCTGCTGAGCGATGAAATGGTGGGTTACACGTCGTGACATCGTAACGTTCATTCGGTTGAATGATGCCACGGTAAATATTGGACTCATTGGTTTGTTGCAATAAGTCAATGTTGCCGTTTAACGAGGCATTTCGCTCTACGATTGCTTGTGCAGACTCAATGGACTTTGGATCGACGTCACTACCCGTGTAGTGCCAACCATATTGAGTCACACCAACTATTGGGTATATACAGTTTGCGCCAACTCCCACATCAAGCGCCCGCACTTTATTGTGCGCGTATTTTCCTTTTACTTCACCATCCAGCAGTTCCGCAACTCGGTGAACGTAATCCGCTCGCCCAGGGATTGGTGGACACAAGTAAGTATCAGGAATATCCCAAAACTCAATATCATAATGAGCCGCAAGCAATGCTTTGTTGAGCATCTTGACTGCTTTTGGATCGGAGAAGTTGATTGAGTCTTCCCCTTTTGGATTCTTAATCACAAATGATTGGAGCTGAGGCTCTGCTGTGACCAGTTTTTTGAAATCGTAGCGACCTCGATGCGCATTACGATCATGCAAACCACTTTTGGCGATTTTGATCACTTCCACGTCGCTGTTTTTCTCAGTGGCGGTGGTTTTCGCCACAGTTGTAACTTGCGCTGTCGGTTTACTTTTCACACGCTTTGGTTTTGCCTTGGTTGCTTCTTTACTCGGCTTAAGTTTCGCCGTTTTTGACTGAGCTTGTTTCGCGTTGTGATTATTGGTCTTCATTCGAGTTCGCTTTTAAATCGAGGTAAATCATAAACAGACGAGCATCAAATTCGAGTTGGTGATACTCAGGCTCCATGTAGCAGCACAATTGGTAAAACGCTTTGTCGTGGTTTTTCTCGCGTGTATGAGCCAATTCATGGACCACCAGCATGCGCAATAATGCCTCAGGCGCATCTTTAAACACGTTAGCAATGCGGATTTCATTTTTTGATTTCAGCTTGCCACCATGGTTACGACTGATCACGCTATGTAAGCCAAGTGCGTTATTAACCACATGAATTTTCTTATCGTAGACCACTTTGCTAATTGGCGCGGCTTTCTTCATGTAACGGTTTTTAATCGCTATCGCATATTCGTAAAGTGCCTTTTCGCTTTTGATTTGGTGCCTATCTGGGTAGCGTTTTTCGAACCAAGGGAGCAATTTGCCACTGTCCACCAATGAGCTTACTTGCTCAACAATGTTCTGTGGATAGCCTTGAATGTATCGAAGTGACGGATGCATGCGTGTTAAGTCTGCTATTGCAAAAGAAAGGCGCTAAATATACCTGAGATAACTAAGAGTTTCATCTTAGGTTTCAAGCTTTCCTTTATCCTTAAACCTCGTTAAACTTCGCGTCCCGACGATAATGGAGAGAAATTGAATGAAACGAGTCGTTCTTTACATCACAGACAAATGTCCCCACTGCAAAGATGCTCAACGTTATCTTGATTCGAAAAACATTAATTACCGTTTGTGCAATGCAAAGATGCAGCGTGGACGTAAAGAGTTAGATGCCTTGGGCGCACGCTCAGTGCCGGTGCTGAAAATTGGTGACCGAGTCATGATCGGCTGGAACCCCAAGAACTTTGAAAAAATGTACAGCAACTAAGAACCTTAAGAGCTTCTCCAATGAGAAGCTCTTTTTGTATCAAATATATCTTTTCACAAAATCAATAAAGGTACGGTCTGCAATGGATAAGTAACCTTGCTTTCGCCAAGCTAGTGCAAGGTCGAGTTTCACAGTAGGTTCAAATGGAATACCCACAACATCTTGTTCGTGCAGTGTCACCAATTCGAGAAGCGCTGTGATCGCAAACTCTTGTTTGACGATACTGAGGATTAACGGCAATAAGTTTGTCTCAAACGAAGAGTTCATCGTAAAGCCATGCTCTTCACTGACATTATCTAAAAACTCTCGGTGGAAATAACCATGTTGAAACATCACGAGGTCATGTTCAAAAAACTCATCAAATGCGATGGACTTTCGCTGGGCTAAGTCATGTTCTGGAGCCACAACTGCGACCATTTGACTGGTAAACAAATGATCGGTCTCCAGATCGTCGGGCACATCGTCACAGCTGATCACGCCAATATCGAGTTGCCCATTGAGTAGCATACGACGAATAGACTGAGTGCCCGCCTCCACCAGCGTAAGTTTCAAATCTGGGTATTGACTCTTAAATGCCATCACGATGCGAGGGAAAAAGTAGCTCCCCATCATCGACGGTGTACCAAGGCGCACTTCTCCTTTGGCTAAACCTTTAAGCTCATCAATCGCCAGCTGTGCATCGTGTAATTGCTGGATCACTCGCTTAGCATGAATCAACAAGGTTTCCCCTTCTTTGGTTAAGCTGATCTTCTTGTCATCTCGACGAAACAGCATCACTCCAAGAGACTGTTCAAACTTCTTAATTGAAATGCTTAACGCAGGCTGAGCAATATGCAAAGCCTTGGCCGCATGTGTAATGTTGCCGTACTCTGCAACGGCTAAGAAATGTTTAAGTTGTTTCGATTCCATAAGATCAAAAATATATAGCAACCATATTTTTAATATATTTTTTCAATCCAAATCTAACTGATAGATTGATCACAGTTTCTTTCATTGGCTCGCTCACATTAGGCAGGACTCATGGTCACTTTCGGCACTCCGGAATACAAACGCATCACGCTATCACTGGCGCTTGGTTCTTTTTTGGTTTTCTCTAACCTTTATCTTCTTCAACCAATGCTTCCAACTTTTGCCGCACACTTCGAGATATCAGAAACTCAGGTCAACTGGTTGTTCGCAGCCACCACACTTGCTCTCTCCTTTAGCCTAGTGCCCATGGCCGTGCTCTCAGAAACTATTGGACGTAAACCAGTGATGATGTTTGGTTTGGTTTCCATTCCTGCCATATCAGCACTGATGCTATTTGGTGATTCATTTCTATTCTTGGTGGTTTGTCGAGCCTTAATAGGCATCGCCATTTCAGCCTTTGCAGCAGTTGCCGTGGCTTATATGGCAGAAGAGTTAGACACACACGCGTTCTCGATGGCGATCGGTACCTATATCGCGGCAAACTCCTTGGGAGGTATTGCTGGCCGTATTAGCGGAGGTTTGTTAGCGGATAATTTCAGCATAAATGTCGCCGTTGAGGCTATGATGATGGTAACACTTATCGGCGTAGCAAGCGTGTATTACTTGCTACCAAAACAACGCAACTTTACTCCTTCCTCAATCAGCTTAAGACACCACAATCGCGCTGTTGCAGGACACTTCAAAAACCAACGTGTGTGGTATGCCATGTTGATTGGTGGATTGAACTTCGCATTGTTCGTAAACCTTTATTCGGTAATGGGGTTCCGCTTAGTAAGTCCCCCTCACAACGTGCCAGTGGGTTTAGCTTCCCTCATCTTTGTTTGTTATTTAGGCGGCACTTTTTCTTCTCGTTGCGCCGGACATTGGAGTAAGCGTTTTTCTCCCATACTTGGCATGTTTTTAGGTTCTATTGTCAGCATGGCGGGTATGTGGATTGCGGCAATTGAAAGCATAGCCGCGATGCTTGTCGGCTTACTATTAATCAGCTTTGGCGCGTTCTTTACTCATACTTTGGCCTATGGTTGGGTTGGACAAAACGCGACTCGCGCCAAAGCAACGGCAACAGCTCTGTATTTGGTTCACTATTACGTTGGGGGTAGTTTAGGTGGATTCTTGTTGCTTTACTGCTGGCAGCACGGAGGATGGTCAAGCGTTTTGATTGGTGGTAGCTCGTTGTACGTAGCCATGTTTGCAGCTATCGCTTATTTGAAGCATTTCACCGAAAGTCGTGATATTGATGACAGTGCGGATCTAACAAGCTTAAGAAGAAGTTGAATACGAGTTCTGCTATGCTTGCGCCAAACCCATAAAAGCAAGAAAGTCGTATGCCAATGCGCTCAACACAAGCAACACCACACATGGATATCAATGCAATCACACAACAAGTCGATCAATGGCTCAATGATGTCGTGATCGGGTTAAATCTTTGCCCTTTCGCCGCTAAGCCACAGCGTAATAAACAAATCAAAATCTTCGTTAGTGAAGCCTCGCAAGAAGAAGCTTTGTTAGAAGATATTCTGCTGCAACTCATCGAATTAAGTAATACCGAGCCAGAAAAACTGGAGACAACCTTAGTCGTTGTGCCAAACATGCTACAAGATTTCTGGGACTACAACTTCTTCATCGATTGGGTTGAAGGCTTGATCAAACAGCAAGATTGGGAAGGTATTTTCCAAGTTGCAACCTTCCATCCCGATTACTGTTTTGGTGGTTCAGAGCCTGAAGATGATGAGAATTTAACGAATCGCTCACCGTACCCAGTATTTCATTTGATTCGTGAAGAAAGCATGGAAAAGGTACTCAAACACTACCCTGACCCAGAGTCCATCCCAGATACCAATATCGCACGTGTCTCAGCGCTTTCAGAAGAAGAACGTAAGAAGCTCTTCCCTTACCTGTTCCGTTAAACACAAATCCCCAAGAGACAGATTTCTAACCAGTTAGAATGGGATCGCTTGGGGATTAAAGTTCGGTTTGATATGATTGTCGCTTCAATCGATTCAATGGACATTAGAATGCAACTGTCAAAGCTAACCCAAGAGATTTTTGACCACCTATACCGTGACATCACCGAGTTCCGTAGCACCTTCGACCTACCTGTGGCGGATGTTGCAAGCCTAGACGCGCAAGCAGACACGCTACACACGTCTCTGGCGATCGAAGAGCTCACTGAGCTAGCAGAAGCGGATTGCAAAACAGAGCAAGCGGACGCAATCATCGACAGCGTTTACGTTCTAATGGGTCGTCTGGTACACCTTGGTGACAGCAAAGTTGAAGATAACCTAACGATCAGCTACCTGATCGATCTACTGCTTAACGTTGCAGTAAACCGCGGTATCGACTTTATTCCTTGTTGGGATGAAGTGCACTCGAGCAACATGAGCAAAGTGTGCCGCAACGGACAAGAATACGCAGAGACAGAAGCGTTCTACGCAGAGCAAGGTATCAAGTTAATGGCAGTTCAAAAAGGCGAATATATCATCGCTAAATGTGCAGAAGATTTTGTATCTGAAGGCAAAACTGTCCGTAAAGGCAAGGTACTGAAATCGGTTTACTACCGTCCTGCGGATCTGAAGCCACTAACGCAATAAGTCTTCATTTAAGCACGATAGATAAAATTCAGCGCCCACAATACTTCCCAATATTGTGGGCGCTTTTTTATTCCGAGCGTTTTTAAACAACGGTTAAGAAGTCATTCAAGCTTTCACAGCACACACCGTAATGTGGTTTGATGTATCGCGCTCATACACCTGTACTTTCCGCACTTCAAAACCAGCTCGTTCCAATTCGGAAACGAGGCTTTCTTTTGATGGAATACACCGATAAGCGTACCCATCTTTGTATATGTGATAGCTATTGGTATCTTTCGAGCACAGACTGCTCACAAAAAACGTCCCTTTCTCAGACAGTAAGCGATACACATGATTGAGAAATGTGGTTCGGTCATTCCGGATAATACAGTGCAGGCAATTGCCATCGATGACAACGTCATAACGTTCAGTAAGTTCCAAAGATTCTGCGGTTAAGTCAGCGACATAATACGTGCCAGCCACTCCCTCTGATTGTGCCTTTTCTTTCGCCCACAATATTGCCGTTTCCGAAATATCGACACCAGTCACTTCAAAGCCTTGCTGACAGAATGCCCTGCAGTGATGCCCTTCACCGCAACCTAACTCAAGCAGTTTACCTTGTGTCGGACGTCCTTCCAAGGCAAGAAAACGTTCAACTAACATCGGCTTAAAAATTCGTTCATTGCCGCCCCAGCCTTCCCATCCGGCTTGGCGCGCTTGCACATACATTTCTTCATGAATTAGATAGTTTGTTTTCATACCCTTCCCTGTAGACTGATGATACGTTGACTTAACCGTTGATAAAGCACAATAACGTCTGTTTTAGATGTAATTTTGCCTATTGCACATTGGTAAGCGAGGTCAATATCTTTGTGTTGGCTTGTGTAATGTTTCTTCGCCACTTCGACGCATTCGGGCAGACTTGTATACCAACTGCCGTCCTTACAAGCGACAAAGTAATAGGCAGCTCTTATCAACTTCTTGCCTATAGTTTTAGCTACTGCCTTCTCACTCATTTGTGAAAATCGGACTCTCATTTGGTCCAAGAAAACAGCTAAATCACCATTGAGTGCATAAGCTATTTCAGGACTGGGTTTGTGCGGCATAAATCCTTTCGATAAATCATTGCCCCAAATACAGCAGCAGCAGTGCTTGAGCCAAAATTGCCAGTGATACTTTTCTTGTAGTTCTAAAACACGGTGAAGATAACCAGGGTCAATATCAAGCTTGCTCACTTGCGGATAAGCTTTGGGAATGCTCGCAGACAGTTTGCTAAATATTTGCATCTCATGCTGACTCACCGGCGTGGTCAGTATTACCGAAACATCGAGATCTGAGTGCCCCAGCATTGCTGTACCTCTGGGAACGCTGCCGTACAAGTAAATACCATCTATTTGTTTTGGAAGTTGCGTTAGCAACTCACCAACAACGGCCTCAACAACTGGTTGGAACTCTATTTGAATGTTTTCTGGTGAACAGTCATTGCGGATAAAGCCCTGGGCATCGAGACCATTATCTCGCTTGTGCATGGCGAATCTCCATCATAAAAGGAATGCTAAATTCAAATACCAAGCTTTTCGACCAATTTGGCAAACGATGTTTCGATACTGTCTGCTGCCGTATCAATCTTGACGACTTTCGTCTTCCAAGCCTCGTAGTGACGAGCTTTTACTTGTTGCCAATTCGGTAACTGCAGGTTCTCAACTTCATTCTTACGAGAGTCAACACGTTGTTTATGCTCATTCTGATCCGAGCAACTTATCTCTATGTTAACAAAGTGAGCGGACATGCTTGTTGCCAGTTGCTGCCATTCATGCCGTGTAAGCTCTATGGGGTTACAAGAGTCAGCGATACAACTCAACCCAAGTTCAAGGTTATCTCGGATGATCCGGTAACTCAGCCGATAACCCTCACCTTCAACCTTCAAATGACACAAATCACGTAGACCTTGCTCTACAGTATCGACGCGTACATACATCGCGCCAACTCTTGCGGCTAATAGCTTTGCTAGCGTCGATTTACCAGACGCAGGAAGACCAGAAAAAATGTACAAGGTAGGAACCATCAAATGAACTCCTGCTCTACACATGCTGCAAGCATGAAATACGTGATTAAAACGAATGATGTTTAAGAACATCAAAGCGACATGCCAGACATTCATCACCGTCGACATACTCTGCGAACCAATAATGCCCATCCTTTAGCTCACGAGAATCAGCTAAGCGGTATGATTGTGAGAATCGCTACCTCAATACAATGAGCTTATTGCATTTCGGAGGCCAAGTCGTAGTTTCAGCAATTAAATTGTTATTTTTCAGCTCAGATTCAAGGATCTCCGTTAAAAGGGGGCTTCGGAACATATTATCTGACCTCAAAGGAAGCTGCCTCTCGTTAAGTAAATAAAGAAAATCCTAAGACGAGAATCTCCAAGAAGTAATAAGGTATGGGTTGAGTATTATCAATGCATCGACAACCCTTGTGATCTCCAACAATTCCATTCACCTCAGATGTCTTTGTTTTAGCATCATAAGCAATCAATATCTGAGCATCTAGAGCTCTGTATATCTCTTGGATTATTAATCAAAAATCAAATACGGCCTGTCTTCTATAAGAACTTTTCGAACTTGAGTTTGGAACACCTCAGCTAGCCCGTCTTCCGTCAAGACCCCATCGGCAACACCAGCTGAATGCAGGACACCATTATTGAGCAGTAATACCTTATCCGCGTGTCTTAGCGTTCTGTTCAGATCATGGTTAGCGACCAAAATACAAATACCCTGTGCTGCAACCGCGTTGATCAATTGATACAGTAACCCTTCCTGAGCAATATCTAACGGCGCTGCTGGCTCATCGAGTATTAATAGCTGCGAATATGGATTGATGGTACGCCACACTTGCAGACATACCCCAGCCAAGCGCACACGTTGCCATTCGCCGCCAGATAATGTCTGAATACTTCGATGAAGCTTGTCTTGCAGTTGCACCAGCTCAATAACGATATTGACTGCATCTCGTACTTTCGCATCGCTGATATTGGCACCCGTTGGCAATGAAAGTGCTAAGTATTGAAAGACATCAACGTTGAATGCGGGCCTTGATTGCTGACACAAATACCCACGAATATGCGCCTGTTCTGAAAGCGGCATTGCTAGCAAGTCTTTATTGTCGACAAGCACTTCCCCACTCACGCCTTCACGCTGAGTTAAGGTGCCAGATATCGCGCCAAGTAATGTACTTTTCCCGGATCCGTTTGGCCCCACGACATGGACAACCTCACCCGGCTTACATTCAAAGGAGAGCGGTAGCAGTCGACTTCCAACTGCGATGTGCTTAACGTGCATCATGACTTTTCACCAGCATCCAAATGAAGATAGGTGCACCGATAGAAGTGGTCATCACTCCAAGCGGCAGCTCAGCAGAATCAAGTAACAAACGCGCGCCGATATCAGCAAACACCAATAAGGCTGCGCCAGATATTGCAGAAAGAGGTAACAGGTAGCGGTTTTCTGTACCAAACGCTAATCGGAGCAGATGCGGAACAACTAAACCCACAAAGCTAATAATGCCACCTAACGCGACAGAACCACCAACGAGAATGGAAATTGCCAAAATAAGTTTCCAGCGCATCTGATGAACGTCAATGCCCAGTTGAGTGGCATGAATTTCCCCTAGCATCAACTTATCCAGCGGTTTACCTTTGCAACATAGCCAAACAAGTACGGGTAGCATGACCAAAGTGACCGTGTGCTGATACCAACTTGCCCCACCGATACTGCCCATTAACCAGTACATTAACTGACGGAGGCTTAAGTCATCGCTAAAGTAGAATGCCCAAGTCACAATGGCGCTCGACAGAATACCCAGAGCAACACCGACGAGTAGCAGCCTTGCGGTAGTTAGATGCATCGCCCGCGCTATGCCAACCAATATGACGGTGAATAGCATCGAGCCAGCGATCGCGGCTAACATAAAAATTATTGGGGAAGGCAAAACAGGCAAAGCAAACATGGCGAGCACCATTGCCAAACTTGCCCCCCCGAGATCCCGAGAACACCAGGCTCGGCTAATACGTTCCCAAGCAAGACTTGCAATGTTGCCCCTGAGACCGCTAATGCGGCGCCAATTATCGCAGCGGCTACCAAACGTGGCAGACGCAAATCCAATAACAGTTTTTGTTCAAACGCTGAAAGAGATTGAAAAGGAGAAAGGAAAACCTCTCCGACCATCAAATGAATGGCAGAGAGCAGCACGAGAATCACTGACATAATCAAAAGATTGCGTTGCCAGCGTCGCTCCTTGTTCAGGATAAGTTGTTGAAAATCCATAGTGGCCGATAAATACAAACGAGGCTTAACCTTACAGTTAAGCCTCGGTAAATTGCAAATGACTTAGTATGCTTATTTACCCTATTTTAGGGCTTACTCGCATCAATCGTAGACTAATTCGCCATCTTCAAAGCGTGTTTTCACTTCACACACCATTAACGCTGCTCGCTGCCCAATAGCAACATGGCGATTTGGGAAGACTATCGCTTCGTTGTCGTTTTTAGCCATTAACGGCTTATCTCCATCATGACCAAACACTTCCCCATGAACAAACGCGGTAAAGTTCTCTACATTGTCATCGAACATAAAGTCAAAATCTTCATGCAAGCGCACAATCGTACGGCTTACGCGGTACTTAATACATGGCTTCGATAAGTGCTCTGCTTTTGATTCTGCAATTAAATTACGCAAAGAGAGGTCAAATGCAGTCATCTTATCGAGATCGTTTTCACCAATGCGAGCAACACGACCAAGTTCCATGGTCAGTGCTTGCGCACCGTAGTTTTCCGCACTAAACCAGCTAAATGTACTCGATGGAGAGTTAGACAGTAGCACCGCTTCAATATGTGCGCTGTCGAGAAAATCAATCAAGGCTTTGCTACGAACAGGATGACGCGTTTTCGGACTCACAGCAAAAGTGTAGTGCTTTGAATCACGGATCGCACAGTGCAAATCTAAGTGCCAGCGTGTTTCAGCTGCCGTATCTTGATAGAAATCTCTCACTAACAATTTGAGAGTATCAGCAATCGCAAGCTCTTTGGTTGGCTCGTGCTCTTTCTCATCAAACAGTCGGTTAAGGTTTTCTTCTAAAAATCGCGTGTGCTCCAGAGTCGATTCTGGGTGAGCGATAATGAATAAGCATCGAGCCTCGACTTTCTGGAAGTCGGATTCGATGTCTTTGATAATTGAATCCACCAGCTCCATCGGTGCGGTTTCATCCCCGTGGACACCACAAGAGATGATGACGTTCTTCGTTTCCTGAGTGTATTCATCAGGAATGACTTCTAGCACACCACGCTGATAGAGTTTAAGTTTTACACCATTAGACAGCACCTGCTCCGCTGGCGCGACATCAATATGAACATCTAACGTGTCAGTTAAAAACGATTGGCGAAAGAGAGACTTCGTCATGCGTTACTCCTTAATAGCACGGCGGGTATGTTAATAAATTGTACAAAGGATTTTTGTTGTTGCGATCCCACTTATGAGTAGAAGCCACCAGATTTATTTAAAATCCCATACCTTTTCGCGCCATGCACTCAAATCAAGCATTGAGGCGTTTATTTTTTAAACAATTACAAAGTGTTAGGGCTGTGAACTTTACCACAGCCCTAAAGAAGATCATTATGATTTGATCAACTTTTAGCGTTTATTCACCACGTTGTGCGAGTAAACGTTCAAATTCGTCTACTTTGTCACGAACTAGCTCAACACTCTGCTGCCAAAATTCTGGTTGCGTCAGATCCATCGATAAGTGTTTGGCTACTACGTCCTCTGCCATCATATTGCCAGTATCACGCAACAATTCCACGTAGTCACTGTAGAAGCTCTCACCTTTCGAAGCACGCTGCGCGTAAATGCCTTTACTGAATAAGAAGCCGAACAGATACGGATAGTTGTAGAAACTCACACCAGAAATAGAGAAGTGAAGTTTGCTCGCCCAGAAATAAGGATCAGCCTCACTCATTACATCGCCATACCAATCTTTCCACGTTTCTGACATCAGTTCACAGAAGTCATCTGCGGTCAGTTCACCCTCTTGTCGACGCTCGTAAAACGCTTTCTCAAACTCGTAACGAACTGGAATGTTGATCATCAGCGCTAACGCCGAAGAGAGCTCTTCCCACAGCATTTCGAGCTTATCATCCACAGTTTCTGCTTTTGAAATTAGATGATCGCGAACGATGTTTTCAGCGAAAATCGAGGCAGTTTCTGCCAACGTCATCGGGTAGTACGTTTGGCAAAGCGGCAAGTCACGAATCACCCAGTTGTGGAACGCATGACCAAGCTCATGAGCAAGCGTCATCAAATCTGAGCGGCTACCACTCCAAGTCATAAACACAAGTGGCGTACGTGTCGCTGGCAGCTTGGTACAGTACGCACCAAGGCGTTTATTGGCATTGGGTGCGGCATCAATCCAACCGTTTTGTACCATCATGCGGACAAACTCAGACATATCTGGGTTCACGGTTTCGAACGCTTCACAAATAACGTCGATTGCTTCATCAAAAGGGTAAACTTTCGCTTCACCACTTAGAGCAGGCATCGCAGCAAGGTGATTCCATGGTTTCATCTCATCAAAACCGTGTACTTTTGCCATTAGTAAGCCCGCTTTCTGGCCTATGTCACGGCTGTCTTTTGCAACCGTCATCATTGAGTCAAGCGTTTCAGCTTTAATTCGACTACCGTGCAAACTTGGGTCAAGGAAATGAACATCACGTTTAACAGAACGCTTTTTGTTTTCCGTTAAACGCCAACCTGAAAGTGCATTGAGAATCGCTGCGAACGATTCTTGATGTGTGGCCATCGCCTTTTGCACACCGCGCCATGCACCTTCTTGACGCTCAAACTCCGAGCCATAAAGAATACTCGCCGCTTGGGAGAAACCGAGTTCTTCGCTCTCGCTATCCGCATGTTCTAATTGAACTTTTAATGAACCTGTAAGGTTATTGTAAAGCTTGCCCCACGCCGATTTCCCATCCACACTCATTGCCGCTAACAACTTTTCTTCTTCAGTGCTTAAGCGTGTGTCAGCGAGCTTACGTGAATTTGAAATCGAAAACGCCTGACCATTAATGTCTGGATTTTCATGATCTAGAACACGAGTAATGAACTCATCATCAGCGTGAGTCAATTTAAGCTCAAAGGCACTGTAAGCTTGAGAAAGCTCGGAAAAGATACGTGTCATACGACCAAGCAGTGCTTTCGCCTCTGCATTTGTCGCATCCACTGACGCGTAACAGTTTGCGAAGTTCGCAATAGTGCCTGCCAAACGGCTTGCCGCCTCGCTGGTTAAGATTGCGTTTTGCATCACTTCGACAGAGTTACAATCAGCAGACTGTTTATTGAGTAGGTCAATGCATTGCTCTACAAGGGCAATGTCATCTTGAATTCGTGGGTCAGCGAGATCGTTATAAACGATGGATAAATCCCAGCTAGGAGCAGTCATTTAAGGTTCCTTTTGATGTAATCGAGCCAGCCCTCTTCTCTCTTAAACTCGGTCGAGATCCAAGCGTTGGCTACTTCCGTGACTAATTTTCAAATAGTGGTACGCCTATCGAACGAACTGAGGCGTAAATCTGATCATCGATGGTAATTGTTATATGTGTTACTGACGCATTTCCTATCGCTAATGTCGAATACCATCGTGGATTGCGCCAATCCACCCCCAACACATGGGCGAGAATCATTCTAATTACGCCACCATGCGTGACAATTAGCAAGTTGTCATTGATATCATTAATGATTTGAGACCAAGCACAAGTTACGCGATGAGAGAAATCGTCTAGGCTCTCAGCATTCGGCAAGGTGTGTTGTGCAGGTGCTTTCCAAAACGCGTCGAGCTTGTTCCAATGCTCAGAAAGCATGTCAAATGGGATACCGTCGAAATCACCAAAATCCAACTCTTGAAGTTGTGGCTCCACATGCAAAGGCAAAAGTTGCTGCTCTGCAAGTATCTGAGCAAGATCGTGACAACGTGACAAAGTAGAGCTAATGATCCCTTCTACTTCTCGACCCGTTTGTTGCCAGGCTTGTGCAATTTTGCGTTGCTCAACATCATCAACGTTTAAATCGGCTTGTCCGTGTAAACCTGGGGCTGCGTTCACTTTCCCGTGTCGCAGTAAATAGATATTCAGCGTTTTCATTTCTTCCCTTCCTGTGGTTTGAGCTCAAGCGGCAAGCCCGCAGCGACAAACGTGACTTGCTCACATACGATCGCCAATTTTTGATTCATCCGTCCCGCATTATCAACAAAGTAGCGACTGACAGCGCCGAGCGGCACAATACCCATGCCGACTTCGTTAGAGACAAAAATCAGCGTCGCTTCAGATTGTGCTATCGCATTTACCAACCGCTCAATTTTTTCCTCTAACCGCTCATTACAGCAGTCATCACCGAGTTCAAAGATCCAGTTGTTGAGCCAAAGCGTAAGGCAGTCAACTAACACGACATCTTGAGACGAAAACTCACAAATGAGCTCAGGCAAGTTAAGCGGACATTCATGTTCAATCCACCCAGCCCCTCGCTGCTGTTTATGGTGAGCAATGCGTTGCCTCATTTCCTCATCAAAAGGCAATGCCGTCGCCACGTAGTGAAGCGTTCCGTTTTTATTTTGTGCCCACTGTTGCGCCCTGCTCTCTGCTAAGCTCGATTTTCCTGAACGCGCACCACCTAGAATAAGTTGCTTCATAATGAATGACTAAATGCGATAAGAGTGAGATAAACAAGCAACTCTGCAAGCTGCTGCGCGGCACCAAGGCAATCGCCAGTAAATCCGCCGATACGTTTGGTCAGCCAGCGTTTAAAGCCGACACGAAACAGTGCCAACACCAATATGATAACCACTGCCTGAGTCACGCCCAATAACAGCGCTACAACCCCACCTGTGAACAGTAGTATCGCGACTTCTAAGCTCGATTGTTTGTTCGCTAACGGTTTACTTTTCGAGGTATCCGCGTCACTAACGTAAGGCATGTCATATATGAGAGTGGCTGCTAGCGCTCGGCTCACGGTGTACGCCACGACGATCATCAGCCAAAATTGAGGTTCATTGGCTAACTCGCTCCAAAATACAAACTTCGCCAGCAGCGCCATCATTAGCGTTGCCGCTCCGTAAGTCCCGATGCGGCTGTCTTTCATGATGGTTAAGCGGCGCTCTAACGTCATACCACCGCCAATACCATCCGCCATATCCGTTAAACCGTCTTCATGGAACGCGCCGGTAAGCAGCAGGCTAAATACCATGGTTAACACGATGGCAACTGAGTTTGGGAACAACAGACTCGCCAGTGAAAACACAGCTGCGCACAGTAGCCCTAGCAACACTCCGACCAAAGCAAAATATCGACCCGCTTGGTTCATGCGCGTTTCACTGTAAGGTAAATCAGAAGGCACTGGTATACGGCTAAAAAAGCTTACTGCGAGCAAGAAAAGCTCACTCTGATAGCGCAAAGAACGAGTCTCTGAATGGAGTGTATTATCCGAAGCAGACACTAAACCGTCACTCCCGCACTCTCAAAGCTCGCCATGTTGTTGTAAAACTGAGCCGCCGCTTTTACCAGTGGTAAAGCAAGTGCGGCTCCGGTCCCTTCACCCAAGCGCAACCCAAGATCCAAGAGAGGCTCAGCTTGTAAGCATTCCAGCACAAACTTGTGCCCATTTTCTTCTGAGTTATGTGCAAACAGCATGTAATCTCGCGTCTCTTCATCTAATAGAGTCGCGACGTAAGCGGCTACAGATACGATAAATCCGTCGACCAAGACTGGCGTTTTATGGCGTTTCGCTTCTAAGAATGCGCCAACTATTTGCACGATTTCGAACCCACCGACTTGAGCCAACGCGCCTTTAGTATCAAGGTCACGACAGCGATTCACACCTTGTGCAACTAGCTTGATCTTGCGGTTGAGTTGCTCTTGAGTAATACCCGTACCATAGCCAACACAATGGTCTACTTCCAATGGACTCAGCGCAGTTAACAGTGCCGATGCAGAACTTGTATTGCCAATCCCCATCTCGCCAAACATCAACAAGTTCGAACCACTCAGGATCGCGTGTTCAGCAACTTTGGCACCATATTCCAAACCTAGCGCGACTTGTTCTAGTGACATCGCTGTTTGTTTAGCAAAGTTTGCCGTGCCATTTCCCAGACGTTTCTCAATCAAGTTGGGATGATGTTTAAAGTCCGGAACTAAGGTATCGATGGGCGACAACATGCCACAATCAATGACCTTAAAGTCAATTTGGTTGAGGTCACAGAAACAATTAATGGCGGCACCTCCAGCAAGAAAATTCGCCACCATTTGTTGAGTCACAGCACTTGGCGCAATGCTCACCCCTTCTTCAGCGATGCCGTGATCACCAGCGAATACCAACATGGTTGGTTTGCGAATTTCTATTGTTTCAACCGCTTGCGGCTTATCTTGGCTTTGAATTAGCGCCAGTTCTAAGGCTACTTTTTCGAGCAAACCAAGAGCGCCTACTGGTTTGGTTTTGTTATCAATGCGAGCTTGAATTTCTGAGGCAAAAGAGCGATCCATGATGATGGTTCCTTATTATTTATTTTGGACGAGCAACAGAGAACGTCTTTTCTAGCGTGGCGTACTCATTTCCACCAAGCCTTGCTAATGGGTCAACCGCAAGAGCGTCGACTTTTAAACGATCACCTTCCATGGATATGACCCGTTCATCGACATAAATGTGTTCAATTTCTGCAAAGATCAAACTTTGTGGTGTCTCCCCCATCTCTATCACTTCATGCAACTTACAGCCGAATGCAATTGGCGCGCCCTTTAAGCGAGGTAATTCGCATCCTTGAAATTGAGTAGTCTCAAGCTGAGTGGTGAGCAATTCAGACTCCCCATGTTCTAACGTGGCAGAAGACTGAGTGACTTGTTCAGCGAGTTCACTCGTCGCAATATGAATCACCAATTTACTAGTTTCTAATGCATTTCGAGTGGTGTCTTTGATATCTCCATTGGGCTTCTTACCAACTGAAATCATTAACAAAGGAGGACGGCTAGAAACGGCGGTGAAATAAGAAAATGGCGCGAGATTGAAATTTTGCTCACCCGAATCAGTAAGCACCCAGGCAATTGGGCGAGGAATAACGGTCTGAGTCATCAAATGATACACCTGCGTAGGTGCAAGTGTACTGAGATCTATGTTCATACGACGTCCTTGGTCTGAAAAGTCTCGAATGAGCCAATGGCTCGTTTTTTAAAGACAACAAGTGTACGCCTCTTGTGTGCAATTTCACCTAATTTTCTCTTTTTGACTGGCACTTTTGTCATTTCGACTGTCATATTGATAAAAATGAAAATTAAGAGAGAACTTTTCATTCATGATGAATGTTGAAGCGACATTGAATAAATAAAGAAGGCACTATTGATAAGCTGAAATTAAAACCAACTAGTCAAAACCAGAAACGCAAAACCTCAATAACACCATGTTTTAATTAAATTAATTCAACACTATGCGCATTCATTCAACCAATGCGCTGCTCATAATTTTGACTATCGTTTTCCTTCAGAGCAATGTTGGCATGCCTGATGCAATTAAGGATTGTCCCTAACAAAAAAGCGAGAAATCATGTTTGCCAATCAAAGTCGTCGCCCCGCTAAGAGAGGCAAGCCTAACCCAACCCGCCAACCTCGGCGATCCATACCCTTATCATTCTCCTAACAAAAAAGACCCGTTTGTCCCGCGGGTCTTTTTATTTTTGAAAAGACAAAACAAACAAGTTAAATATCAAACATTGTATTCATGCCTAATGTTTGTTCAGGTAAATCAGCTACAATAGCGTAAGCATTTGTTCTTTATGAGGAAGAAGACAATGAGTAACAATACGAACGCATGCGTCATCATTGCTGGTGCGACTGGGCTTGTCGGCAAAGCTGTCATCAATAAACTGGTTTCACAACCAAGCATTGATACGCTCTACTCCCTTTCTCGAAAATCCTTGACTGATGTCGCCGATCCTGACAACAAGATTATCCCCATCCTAGATGCTGAGTTAACCATTCATGACTGGGACGAACAACAACCTACCCCAAACGTCGGCTTTATTTGCTTAGGAACGACGCTAAAACAAGCAGGCAGTAAAGATGCTTTGCGCAGAATCGATGTGGAATTGGTGTGTAAAGTCGCGCAACAAATGAAGATGATCGGTGTGAAACGCCTAGCTGTGGTTTCCAGCTTAGGTGCAAAAGCCTCTTCATCGTCTCATTATCTTGCTTGTAAGGGCCACATGGAAAAAAACATCGAGAAAATGGGCTTTGATGAAGTGGTGTTTGCAAGACCTGGTCCCTTAGTCGGTCAACGTGAAAACCCTCGAACTGATGAAAAGCTCATTCAAACGCTTTTCAAAGTCATAAGGCCACTTATGCTGGGTAATTTGGCTAACTTTGTGCCAATTCATGCCCAAGATGTAGCCAAAGCGATGATTTACCAAGTTTTCAGCTATCAAGAAGACCCTATCGTTTATTTGCATCGGAGAGAAATGCTCGACCTCATAAAGCACTACGATTAAAAACCTGGTTGGAATTCGCTCTAAATCAATAATTAACGAGAAGTGCGTCGCGTATTTATATTCATTTTAGATCTATCTAATACCTGTTTTTCATTTTTAAAGTTATATCCCGAACGTTATCTTACGCCATCAGTTTATAGCTCTATATAAAAAAACAGTCAGCATTTAGCGCTGATTGATAAGGTCAAATTATGAATTTCTCAGTGGTTGCCTCTCTGGCGGTGTTTGTCGCCATACTATTCTTACTTTTTAGCCAGCAACAAAAACAGAACACCCTATCTCGTCTTGTTCTGATCGGCCTGGTTACCGGTTCACTTTTCGGTCTTGCTCTACAACTGATTCATGGTGAGGGCAGCGATGTGATTGCTCAAACTCTTGAGTGGGTTGGCATCGTCGGCAGTGGTTATGTTGGCCTGTTGAAGATGGTGATAATGCCATTAGTACTTGTCTCTATGATTGCTGCGGTAGTCAAATTGGAGAAAGGCGGCTCACTGGGCAAAATTTCTAGCCTGACGATTTCTGTTTTATTAGTAACTACCGCGATTGCTGCGCTTATCGGTATTGTTGTCACCTCAACGTTTGGCTTGTCAGTAGAGGGCTTGACCGAGGGTGCGCGCGAAACCGCTCGTATTGCTGTATTAGAGAGCCGAGCAGGCAGTGTGAGTGACCTGACTATTCCCCAAATGCTAATTAGCTTTATTCCAACCAACCCATTCGCTGACCTAACGGGGTCACGTTCGACCTCTATCATCGCTGTGGTTATTTTTGGTGTTTTGGTGGGTATCGCCGCGCGCAAAGTCATGGCAGAAAAAGAAGAATTGGAATCTCCTATTCGTACTTTCGTTGAAACCGCTCAGTCTATCGTGATGCGTTTAGTTAAGATGATCATGGCATTAACGCCTTACGGTATCGCGGCATTAATGGCAAAAGTGGTCGCAACCTCAAGTGCTGGTGACATCCTTAACTTGTTGGGTTTCATCGTAGCATCGTACGTTGCTATTTTGCTTATGTTCCTTGTACACGGACTACTAGTGTCTTTCGTTGGTGTAAGCCCAGCAGAGTATTTTAAGAAGATTTGGCCAGTACTGACTTTCGCATTTACATCACGCAGTTCAGCAGCAACGATTCCACTGAACGTTGAAGCGCAAATCACTAAGCTTAATGTGCCACCTGCAATTGCTAACCTCTCGGCATCGTTTGGCGCAACAATCGGCCAGAATGGTTGTGCTGGTATCTACCCTGCGATGTTAGCCGTGATGGTTGCGCCGACAGTAGGCATTGACCCTTTAGAAATTAACTTCATTCTGTCATTGATTGCGATTATCACCATCAGTTCATTTGGTATTGCTGGTGTAGGCGGCGGCGCAACGTTTGCTGCACTTATCGTACTCCCTGCAATGGGATTGCCAGTAACGATTGCCGCGTTACTTATCTCTATCGAGCCTTTGATTGATATGGCGCGTACTGCACTAAACGTATCAGGCGCAATGACGGCAGGTACGATTACCAGTCGCCTATTGAAGTCTTCTGAAAAAGAGACACGAATGGAAGAACAAAAAGCGTAGATCACTCACTGTTTCAACCAGTCAAATAATCAAGCCGATGGTTTTCCCGTCGGCTTTTTTGGTTTTCAGGCTCGCTAAAATAAAAGCATGGCGAATCTCCCCAACCTTTTTCAAAGACTTACTAGAGTCTAAATAAGATTTGCGGCAAATAGGTTTGTTAGCAAAATATGTTATGATATAACATTACAACAAAGTAAATCCGCATACGAATAACATCGGAGGTTATATCATGACTTCAACTTTAACCGAGTCCATTACAACTGAAGCCTTGGGAAACACACAAAAAACGACTGGTTTCAGTGCACGAAAAGAACCGACGGTGTTGGCAGACATTTATCAAGAAGACATCAATATCGCGATTTGGCAGCGTCAATTTGATCAACAACTTATTGATGCAAGCAAAGCGTTTGTTACATCAAACCCCAACTTTGGTAAGTCGTTGAGCGTCTCCCCAGAAAATGCTTTAGAAACGTTGCAATTCGCAACTGACGGAAAAGCGCCAGAAGTGCTACTAAGAAATATTGCTGAGTTGGTTGATATGTTCTGCTATTTGTTTGAACTAAAAGATGCAGGATTACGCCTCGCAATGCTCAATAGCGCAATGTGTCCCCGCTTTCACGTTGACCAAGTACCTTGCCGATTGGTTACGAGCTATTTTGGTAGCGGCACGCAATGGCTTCAAAATAGTACTGTCGATCGCTCTAAATTGGGGCGCGGGAGTAACGGATTGCCAGATTCAGAGTCGGGCTTATATGACGTAGAGTCTGATATACAGCAACTTGCTTGTGGTGATGTTGCCCTTCTTAAGGGTGGGCGCTGGATAGGTAATGAGCATACGGGCTTGGTACACCGCTCACCGAACATTATGTCTAACGAAACCCGATTATTAATGACATTGGATTTTGGTTAGGAAAATACACAGCGCTCAAATAGCGCCAGTTATTCGATAAAGAAATGCCTTACTGCTTACACGCTAACCAGACATAAATTATCAAGCTGATGCTTATACGACCTCTTTTTCATTTTCACAACTTCACCTTGCATCTTTCGTTGCGAGTCAAGGCGTTGAATGGTCTAATACTCCCATCGGTTCCGTAAACGGTAAGCAGAATGCACCAAGATAATCAGCCCACTTTTTTCTTCTTTGACTACGAGACTTGGGGTACAAGTCCAGCCAAAGATCGTCCGAGCCAATTCGCTGGTGTTCGTACAGATGAAAACTTCAATATCATCGGCGAACCATTAGTCATGTATTGCCGACCACCTGCTGATTACCTCCCTTCTCCCGAAGCAGCTTTGATTACCGGTATCACGCCGCAAAAAGCAATGCAAGAAGGCTTACCCGAGCCAGAATTTATTGCAAAAATTCACGCAGAGCTTTCGAAGCCAAAGACCACTAGCCTTGGATATAACAGTATTCGTTTCGATGATGAAGTGACACGCTACACCTGTTACCGTAACTTTATCGACCCTTACGCATGGAGCTGGCAAAACGGCAACTCACGTTGGGATTTATTGGACGTAATGCGCGCATGTCATGCGCTTCGGCCAGAAGGCGTGGAATGGCCAGAAAATGATGAAGGCTTTACCAGCTTTAAATTGGAGCACTTGTCGGTAGCCAACGGTATCGAGCACAGTAACGCCCATGATGCGATGGCAGACGTCATCGCGACCATCGAAATGGCGAAGAAAGTCAAAGCGGCACAACCGAAGCTGTTTGATTACTTTTTCTCTATGCGTAACAAACGCAAACTGAACGACCTTGTTGATATCGTCAACATGACACCGTTAATGCACGTTTCTGGCATGTTAGGGCGTGAATGCCAGTATACAAGCTGGATCGTACCTGTCGCTTGGCATCCAACAAACAACAACGCCGTTATCACGATCGACTTGGCAAAAGATCCTCAGCCGATCCTCGACCTTTCGGCAGAAGAGCTAAAAGTACGTTTGTACACCAAACGCGATGAATTAGGAGACTTGCTTCCTGTGCCTGTCAAACTGGTGCATTTGAATAAGTGCCCTATTCTTGCTCCCGCAAAGACTTTGACAGCCGACAACGCAGAGTTGATTGGTATTGATCGCCAAAAATGCTTAAGCAATCTTGCTTTACTTCGTCAGCATCCAGAGATCCGAGACAAACTTATTAGTCTATTCTCTATTGAGCGTGAATTCGAAAAGAGCGATGACGTCGATACGCAGCTGTACGATGGATTTTTCTCCCCAGCCGATCGAGCAGCAATGGATATCATCCGAGAAACGGATCCAAACAACCTCGCAGCTCTTGATATCGAATTCGACGATAAACGAATTAAACCACTGTTGTTCCGTTACCGTGCGCGTCATTTTACGGGCACGTTGGATGAGCAAGAGCAAAGGCGCTGGGCGCAACATTGTCGTGAAGTCTTCGAAAGCCAAATCGAAGAGTACATGTTGAATTTAGAAAACTTAGTTCACGAACATGAAAGTGACGAAAAGAAGATAGCACTATTAAAATCTGTCTATCGTTACGTAGAGAGCCTAGCCTCCTAATTTCTTACCTTGTTCAAACGCACCTTCGGGTGTGTTTGTTGTTTTATATGCTGTCAAAATGATTAAAGACCGATTACTACAGCTGATCCATTTGCTTATTTCCCTCGCACTTATTATGGGAGCACTTGGTATCGGCAACACAATTCAAAAATTCGCTGGCATCTCCGTTCCCGGAAGTGTTCTTGGTATGCTTGTGCTGTTTTTCTCTATGACCCTTGGCTTCGTCAAAGTCGAATGGGTTAAGCCTGGCGCGACGCTTTTCATTCGCTACATGATCTTATTGTTCGTCCCAATCAGTGTTGGTTTGATGCAGCACTTTGATATGTTGTTGGCGAATGCGCTGCCAATTATTGCGAGTGCAGTAGGCGGCTCACTGATCGTATTGGTCAGCTTAGCGTGGTTCTTAGATTACTTGCTGAAGGAGAAACACTAATATGTGGTTACTTGTCACTATTGTTGTTTTCCTAGCAGCACGTCAAATCGCCATTAAGGTCAATAATCCTATCGCGAATCCGCTACTGATCAGTATCGCTGTGTTAATTCCATTGCTTACCTTTTTGAAGGTACCGTTCGAGACTTACTATACCGATAACGAGTACATCAGTTTCTTACTCCAACCGGCTGTCGTAGCACTAGCATATCCACTCTATGAACAGCTCCCTCAAATCAAAGCGAACTGGCGTATTATTGCTCTGGCCTGTTCTTTGGGCAGTGTGATGTCTATGTTGACAGCGACACTGATTGCCGTTGCGTTCAAAGCAGATATTAGCCTAATTGCGAGTTTAGTGGGTAAATCGGTAACGACGCCTATCGCAATGGAGATCTCTAGCCACTTAGGTGGTGAAGCCGCTGTTGCCGCCATTCTTGTGCTTATTGTTGGCTTATTCGGTGCGATTTTGGCGTATCCAATCTTCAATCTTATCGGCATCAAACACCCTATTGCGCGCGGATTAACAATGGGTACCGTTTCCCACGCGCTTGGCACCGCAACTTGCGCAGAGAAACAACCCGGTGATGCTGCCTTTTCATCACTCGCACTCGTGTTGTGCGGTATTATCACATCGATACTTGCGCCAAGCTTCTTTGCTCTAGCCGTTTGGTTATACCAATAAAGATAAATGCCAAAGCCTGCTCTTTCTTGACGTAAATAGACTGAGCCGGCTTTAACTCCTTTCCAAAAAATTCGCAGTATGAATCTAAGTTGATATAGTTATTTATGGGACAGAGATAACGTTAAGCCTCTGTGCAATCGAATACATGTGTGAGCTCACTCTAACTATGTAACGTAAATCATCATTACAGACATTAACGTGATCCAAAGCACAGAACATTTCCATCTTTCGCATAGAATAACTGTCCATGCAATAACAAGGATTCAACATGAAAAGTCGCATTGAACAGGCGCTAGCAAGCGCTCCTGAAGCACTTTCAACACATTTTGCTCCTATCGTTCTCGCTGACGATTTTGATGCCACTATTTCTGAGCAACAGTTTGATGAGCTGCTGAACGCTACCAACCTTTCAGACAAAGAGCTTCGTGTTGCTCTACTTCCTTTTGCCGCAGCGTTTTCTTACGCTCCGATTTCTGAGTTTTATGTAGGTGCGATTGTTCGCGGCCTATCAGGTCGTCTTTATTTTGGCGCGAACATGGAGTTTTTCGGTGTTCAGCTAGGTCAAACCGTTCATGCTGAGCAGTGCGCTATTAGCCACGCTTGGATGAAAGGCGAACATGGCGTAAAAGACATTACCATCAACTACAGCCCTTGTGGTCACTGCCGTCAGTTCATGAATGAACTAAGCACCGCGAAAGAACTGAAGATCCAATTACCAGAACGTGAAGAAAAGTCACTTCATCACTACCTTCCTGAAGCGTTTGGTCCAGCAGATCTAGGCATTGAGTCAGGTCTTATGGCAGAGGTGAAGCACGAGTTTGTTTGTGATGAAGACGATGCTTTAATCCAAAAAGCCGTCAATGCGATGAACATCAGCCACGCGCCATACACTAACAACTTAAGCGGTATTGCGCTTGAGATGAACAGCGGTCGCGTATTCCAAGGCGCGTATGCAGAGAATGCAGCGTTCAACCCTAGCCTTCCTCCACTTCAAGTTGCTCTGATTCAGATCTTGATGTCGGGTGAGCAGTTTGAAGACATCAAAGCAGCAGCCTTGGTTGAAAACTCACAAGGCAAGATCAGTCACCTAGCTGATACTCAATCAACGCTAGAAGCACTAAATCCTGATATTCCAGTGAGTTTTGTGAACGTTTAATTCATACGATGCTTAAGAGATAGGCTCTACTTGAAGTAGGGCCTTTTTTATTATCAAAAACCATACGCAAACGTTTGCTTCATCCGTAAAAATCAGTATGATCCTCTGCAATTTCTGTTTCATCACTTTATTTTGTAAGGGAACACTATGTTCGGTACTGCTACTAGCACTCATGCTACCCGTGTATTACTTTTGGGCTCTGGCGAGCTTGGTAAAGAAGTGGCAATTGAATGCCAACGTCTTGGTTTGGAAGTAATCGCATGCGACCGTTATGCCGATGCTCCAGCGATGCAAGTAGCGCATCGTAGCTACGTCATCGACATGCTTGATGGTCAGGCACTGGAAGAGATCATCAACAAAGAGCAACCTGCTTACGTGGTTCCTGAAATTGAAGCCATCGCGACAGATAAATTAGTCGAATTAGAAGAGAAAGGCTTGAATGTTGTTCCTACAGCGAAAGCAACTAAGTTAACAATGAACCGTGAAGGCATTCGCCGCCTTGCTGCTGAAGAGTTGGCGCTAAACACTTCCCCTTATCAGTTTGCTGATAGCTTTGAGGACTTTAAAGCGGCAGTAGAACATGTTGGTATCCCATGTGTTGTGAAGCCAGTGATGAGCTCTTCAGGTAAAGGTCAAAGCGTAATCAAAACAGAAGACGACGTGCAAGCGGCTTGGGACTATGCACAAGAAGGCGGTCGCACGGGTGCTGGTCGTGTCATTGTTGAGGGCTTTATTGATTTCGATTACGAAATTACGCTCCTGACGGTACGTGCAGTTGATGGAGTGCATTTCTGTGCCCCGATCGGACATCGCCAAGAAGATGGTGACTACCGAGAATCATGGCAACCTCAAGCAATGTCCGACAACGCCATCAAAGCGGCTGAATACACAGCAGAGAAAGTCGTTAATGCACTAGGTGGCTACGGCATCTTTGGTGTAGAGCTGTTTGTTAAAGGCGATAAGGTTATTTTTAACGAAGTTTCCCCTCGCCCACACGACACTGGCATGGTAACCATGATTTCTCAAGAAATGTCTGAATTTGCACTTCATGTTCGCGCGTTTACTGGTATGCCGATTAACAGCATCGTTCAGTATGGTCCTTCAGCATCAGCAGTCATTCTTGGGCAAGGCACCTCCACCGATATCCGCTTTGATAATATTGCAAAAGCACTGGCTCAACCACAAACACAAGTTCGCTTGTTTGGTAAGCCAGAAATCGACGGTCGCCGTCGCTTAGGTGTCGTTTTAACGCGCCGTAAAACTATTGAAGATTCGATTGAAGATGCAGTGAACAGCGCATCTAAAGTACAGATCGTTTACTGATTTCGTTAATCAGCTCGATATGTACAAAAGCGCAGCTCAATTTGGTTGCGCTTTTTCTTTCTGTGGGTTCGAAAAGCCCTTTATTCGCTCTCTATTAAGTACACTTCTTCAGAGAAGCGACTTAGACCTTTCTTCGCAATTTTCGGATGGTTTTCGTCGGCTTGGTCGACATTCAAACAAGTTACCTTATAACCCGCAAACAACTGTTCAATCTCTTCGACTGGCACGCTAAATGGAGGTCCTGACATCTCATCCTGTGGGTAGTTAAGAGTCACAAGTAAAATACGTCCGCCAGGGTTCAACAGTTGCTTAAGACGAGCTACGTATTCTTCTCGCATCTCTTGAGGCAATGCAACCAAGGCTGCACGATCATAAATGATATCGGCTTTAGAAACTGGCGCAGTAAAAAAGTCACCCGTATAAATGGACAGCTCGTCGAACTGATACAGCTCATGCATGCCGTTAATCGACGTAACGGTCGGGGTATAGAAATGCTCTGCAAAAAATGCTCTTACCGCAATTTGGCTTAGCTCAACACCTTGAACCTCGTCATGTTTCGTCGCAAGCCAAATTAGGTCTTCAGACTTACCACACAGAGGAGCCAACACGATGTCTTCACGTTTTGGGTTGGTGCGTTGCCAAAATACTGGCAATAGTGGGTTTACATCATCTAGGTGAAAACCGATTTGGTTACTCGCCCATTTGTTGTGCCAAAATTCTTGATCTCTCATTTTACTTCTACTTGTCGGCTGATAAATACAATGAGCATTAACGCTACTTTGTGGGCTAAGACTAATGATTTTTTCAAATTTGTCTATGTTGTTCATCTTTGGTTAATACAGCATTGGTAGAATAGCTATCGTTCAAGAATGAACCCTTCCTTTTTCTGGTTGTCAGAATAAAGGCAAGCGAAATGGTGATCTGGAACACGATTCTACTATTAGGTTAAAACTCAGCCTTGGAATCTTTCACAGAGCCCCCATTAACTAGGTAGTACCTGATTTGCGAATCTTAGTGACCTTTTCGTTACCCATTTTCTAAGTGCAAGCAAGTTAAGGAGAGTGAATGAGCTTATTTCTACGTACTACAGCATTGATGCTTCTAGTACTAAGCCGTGCGCCGGCGTTCGCCGCACTTCCAAATGTCACAAATAACGAACAAGATCGTTCAGCTAGTCAAAACGAAGTTTGTTCAAAATTGTTCAAGCATAGCCTTAGTGGTTTGTATGGCATTCAGTCAATCGACTCCAAACCAACTCAGCCTTATTCAGATTTCGACGTACTTTACAGCAAAGCTCACCAAGCGCAGTTCGAGCTAGAAACTATCTGTAAAAGTACTGCCCTTCTTACTGATGCTCAGCCTTACTTTGCTGGCGTTAAATCTCAGCACCGTGCCGAAGAGAAAATTGTTCACGAATTGGACGGTCAAGTAAACCGAATCACTGACCTAGCACGTGCGACCATTGTTGCTGACGATGTAGCAAGCTTGGTTTCGGTATACGAAGCGTTAGAGCGTGAAACAACGATAGTTAAAGTGAAAAACCGCTTTAAAAAACCAACCGCTTCCGGTTATCGAGACCTAAACCTCTTAGTTCGCTTGCCTAAGACCAACCTCGTTGCCGAAGTGCAACTGCATTTAAAAGCTATTGCGGATGTAAAAAACGGTCCAGAACACGACTTATATGAACAGATTCAGAAATTAGAGCGTCAAGCTCTAGTGGAGGATCGCCATTTGAATGACTTAGAAATGGCATCAATTAGAAACATGCGTACGCAATCTAAAAACTTGTATCAAGAGGCATGGCATCCATACCTAACGACACACTTAGAAGCGGCATAATTGACATAAACTGATGCACCTAATACTAAAAACCCACCGAAATTGCGGTGGTTTTTTATTTGTTCTTTAGTAAATACCGAAACGTACAGACAAAAAGACCACGACAAAGCGTGGTCTCAATCCATGTTACATGGCTTACTGGTCTGCCTTTAAGTTCTCTACGCGAGCTTTCAACTTCTGACCCGGGCGGAACGTAACGACACGTCGAGCAGTAATTGGAATATCTTCACCAGTTTTCGGGTTACGACCAGGTCGTTCGTTCTTATCACGAAGATCGAAGTTACCAAAACCTGACAGTTTTACCTGTTCGCCACTTTCCAGTGCCTTACGAATTTCTTCAAAGAACACTTCCACCGTTTCCTTGGCGTCCCGTTTACTAAATCCCAATTTATCAAACAGGTTTTCTGCAAGTTCGGCTTTTGTGAGCGCCATAAAACTTTCCTCAAAGCTATGTTAAACAATGCTACCTTATGTGTAGCGCCAGAGCAGTTTTACCCTACCAATTCAACAACATATCGGGGTTACATCAGGAAGTGTATGCCAAGCTTATGATTTTCGCCAACTTTTTTCTTTGCTAATATATCGTTCACTGGAAGAGGAAGCTACTTTACCCACCAATATTTCGAGATTTTACTTTAATTCTCTCTTTTCAAGGAAAAATATCCAGTTCAAATTACTAGTTTAAAAACAAAAAGCAACATTAATCACTATTTAACAAAAATGTCAGATACTGGTCACTTTACAAACAATTGACAAAAAACTTTCCAATTTTTCAGTGGTTTGAGTGATGAGCAATATAGATCTGACCAGTACTATTCAGGTTACCTTTAATGCAGATACTGCTGGTTTTTCCATAAAAAGAAAGCTTGAACAGTGCCAATATTCTGATGAGATAGCAATGACGACATAGAGAAACATTGGTACTGTTTGCAAATAAATAACTCCCGTTCAGAGCGCCCAATGTTTCACCAAGTCATCAGTATTCTGTTCCCTGTTTTTGCTTTAGCTTGTGCGGGTTATTTAGTCGGACGTTATATCAAACCAGATTTTCGGCCGATCAATCGCATCAACATGGATGTGTTTACTCCTGCATTGGTCTTTTCGTCTTTGGTCAGTATGCCTCTTGATATTGGGCAAGTCCCCCTACTACTGGCCGCAATTATTACTGTTATCGTTCCTGGATTACTCATGCTACCCATAGCCAAGTTAACAGGACTCTCTTTCAAAGCGTGGGCACCACCACATATGTTTAGAAATAGCGGAAACCTTGCAATTCCGTTGTTCACCTATACTTTTGGCGAGCTAGCTCTCCCTTCAGCAGTATTGTTGTTTGTGGTTTCTGCCTGTTTACATATCAGTTTGGGCGTGATGCTTCTAAGTAGTGGTAACCCATTGAAGCAAATGTTTAAAATGCCTATTTTTATCTCTGCTGCTTTAGCACTCATCATCAACCTTTCTGGATTCAACGTTTGGCCACCATTTTACGAAGCGACCGCTTTACTTGGACAAGCCGCTGTCCCTGTCATGCTGCTTTCTCTGGGCGCTCAGATGTGTAACTTAAGACTTGGTGGTTTGAAAGTAGGGTTGCTTTGTACAGTGCAGTCGTTGTTAACTGGTGCGGTCGCCTTTGCGGTAATTTATTGGCTTATCCCACTTCCAACCATGCAATTGCAAATGATGGTGCTATTTACAATGTTGCCACCAGCAGTGATGAATTATCTTTTTGCCGAACGATTGAACATAGAACCAATGACCGTCGCCTCTATGGTGCTATTTGGTAACTTCTTTAGCATTCTCACGCTACCATTACTGTTAATGTTTACGCTTTCATTAACATAAAGGCATCAAAGATCGCGGACCACACAGCGATTAACAATGTTACACTGCACCAATAACTCAATAGAATGTCAGGCTATTTCATAATCGTGCGTACCGTTATCCAAATTAGTGATTGCCACTTAAGCGATGAATCCAGCTTTAACCGCCTTCGCAAAGCCCTTAACACGGCTCAAAATGAAACAACCTGTGACACTCTCTTACTGACTGGAGACCTATGTTGCAACCCTAGGGCTAGCGACTATCAAGCTTTGCTTGCGTTCTTAAATAAACATATCCAAAACAAACACGTTTATGCCATTGCAGGCAACCATGATGACTTCATCCTAATGAAAGAAGAATTTCGTGATAGCAGCGTTGATGTTGTTGAAAAAGCGGAAATTCATGGGCGAGAAGTATTGTTTTTAGATTCGAGCGCTAAACCATTAGATGAACACCATCCTCTTGGCTCTGGCCGAGTTGATAACCGTGGAGTAGCCCGCTTTAAACGGCAGCTTCGTCATGCAACCAACCCGATTGTCGTTGTCCACCATCCCATTATTCCTGTCGGCTCAGACTGGATGAAAGCGATTTGTTTGGAGAACGATGCAAGCTTACTTGCGCTTTTGACTAAGCATCGAGTTCAAGATGTAATTTGCGGGCATGGTCATGATGCACTAACGGTGACGAAACAAGGTGTGACTCAACATATGGCCCCCGCCACCGCTTACGGCTTTGACCACAGTATTGACGAATACAACCGAAGTGAAAAGATTGGTGTGAGTAAGATTTGCTTTGAAGATGAAAGGATCAACGTGGAGACAATTTGGCTCTAGCTATTCCCTATTCCCTATTCCCTATTCCCTATTACAAAAATACAAAAAACCCTGCCAAACTGGCAGGGTTTTCATTTCTTAAGAAGATACGTTACGCGAGATTAGTCACGTAGAGACGCACCAAACTTCTCAGAAACGTGAGCAACGATAGCGTCAACCGCACCAGCGATATCTGCGTCTTCAAGCGTACGCTCTAGTGACTGTAGAGTCAGAGCTATTGCTAGGCTCTTCTTACCTTCTTCAACGCCTTTACCTACGTAAACGTCGAACAGTTTCGCATCTTTAAGGAACTCGCCACCTTGCTCTAGACAAGCGTTAACGATGTCACCAGATGCAACAGCCTCGTCCACGACTACCGCGATATCACGACGGTTTGAAGGGAATTTAGAAAGTGCTACCGCTTCTGGGATCACTTTGCTGTTGATTGCAGACCATTCGATTTCGAATACGATAGTACGACCGTTTAGACCGAACTTACGCTCAAGCTCAGGGTGAACTGTACCGATCACACCCACTTCTTTGCCATCTACGATGATTGTCGCAGATTGACCTGGGTGAAGTGCTGGGTTAGCTTTTTTGCTTTCATGTGACAGTGCAGCGAAAGAGTATGCTTTTTCGTTCGCAGATAGCTCTAGAATCGCTTCTAGATCGCCCTTAAGATCGAAGAAATCAACAGTGTTAGTTTCGATATCCCAGTGCTCTTCACCGCGAGTACCAGCGATAACACCTGCAAGCATTGGCTCTTGGCGCATACCGTTTTCTGCAGATTCACATGGGATGAAACGTAGGCCGTATTCGAATAGACGAACGCGTGGCTGTTGACGTTTCTGGTTGTGAACAACCGTGTTCAGCAGACCTTGGATAAGACCAAGACGCATCGCTGACATATCCGCTGAAATTGGGAATGGCAGGATTAGCGGCTCAACACCTGGAACAACTAGCTTTTGTTGCTCTGGCTCAACGAAGCTGTATGTAATGGCTTCGTGGTAACCACGGTCAACAAGAAGATCACGAACGCGTTTCAGTGGAAGATCCGCTTCAACGTGGTTATGCATCTTAAGCGCTGCTGCTGGGTGTTGGTTAGGGATGTTGTCGTAACCGTAAATACGGCCAACTTCTTCAATCAGGTCTTGCTCGATAGCGATATCGAAACGCCATGTTGGCGCTACTGCCATCCAACCTTCTTCTGAAGCTTCAACAGTCAAACCTAGGCGCTCTAGGATTTCTACTACGTCAGCATCAACAATGTGATGACCTAGTAGGTTGTCTAGTTTAGTACGGCGTAGAGCAACTTTGTTTGGCTTAGGTAGGTCTGCTTCAGACTCTACAGCAACAACAGGTGCAACTTCACCGCCACAGATTTCAACAAGAAGCTCTGTTGCACGTTCCATTGCGTTTACTTGCAGTGCGTAATCCACACCACGCTCAAAACGCATAGAAGAATCTGTATGCAGACCGTAGCTACGTGCGCGGCCACGGATGTGGTCAGGTGCAAAGAATGCACATTCGAGTAGAACGTCTTTAGTTTCTGTTGTTACACCAGACTCCTCACCACCAAAGATACCTGCGATTGCAAGTGCTTTGTTGTGGTCTGCTACTACTAGTGTATCTGCGTTTAGTTCTGCTTCGCTGCCGTCAAGAAGAGTTAACTTCTCACCTTGCTCAGCCATACGAACTACGATGCCACCCTCGATCTTCGCTAGATCGAATGCGTGCATTGGTTGGCCTTGTTCTAGAAGCACGTAGTTAGTGATGTCTACAACAGGGTCGATAGAGCGAATACCACAACGACGCAATTTCTCTTGCATCCATAGTGGCGTTTCAGCTTGAACGTTTACGTTCTTAACCACACGACCTAGATAACGTGGACACGCAGCTGGAGCTTTCACTTCGATAGACACTTTGTCTTCGATTGAAGGTGCAACAACGTCTACTGAAGGCTCTGTTACGTCTGCACGGTTGAGTACACCTACTTCACGTGCCATACCGCGAATGCTGAAACAGTCCGCGCGGTTTGCCGTTAGATCTACATCAACTGTTACGTCATCTAGACCTAGGAATTCACGGAAATCGGCACCGATTACTGCGTCTTCTGCTAGTTCCATGATGCCATCAGATTCTACGTCAATACCTAGTTCAGTGAATGAACAAAGCATGCCGTGTGATGGTTGACCACGTAGTTTCGCTTTTTTGATTTTGAAATCGCCTGGTAGTACAGCGCCGACTGTTGCTACTGCAACTTTAATACCCAAGCGACAGTTAGATGCACCACAAACGATGTCTAGAAGCTCTTCTTCACCAACATCTACTTTCGTTACACGTAGCTTGTCTGCATCTGGGTGCTGACCACATTCAACAACGTGACCAACTTTAACGCCGTTGAACGAACCTGCAACTGGCAGTACGTCGTCAACTTCTAGACCCGCCATTGTAATTTGGTGAGTTAGTTCGTCAGTGGTAATCGAAGGACTAACCCACTCACGAAGCCATGATTCGCTGAATTTCATAGTGATTTATCCCCTGGATTACTTGAACTGTTTTAGGAAACGAAGGTCGTTCTCGAAGAACGCACGTAGGTCGTTTACGCCGTAACGAAGCATCGTTAGACGCTCTACACCCATACCGAATGCAAAACCAGAGTATTTCTCAGGATCGATGCCTACACTGCGTAGTACGTTCGGGTGAACCATGCCACAGCCTAGAACTTCAAGCCATTTGCCGTTTTTACCCATTACGTCTACTTCAGCCGAAGGCTCTGTAAATGGGAAATAAGATGGACGGAAACGAACTTCTACTTCTTCTTCAAAGAAGTTACATAGGAAGTCGTGCAGAATGCCTTTTAGTTGAGCGAAGTTCACGTTCTCATCAACTAACATGCCTTCCACTTGGTGGAACATTGGCGTGTGCGTTTGGTCGTAATCGTTACGGTATACACGGCCCGGTGCAATGAAACGGAATGGTGGTTTGCCATTTTCCATTGTACGGATCTGTACGCCAGACGTGTGAGTACGAAGCATCAAATCAGGGTTGAAGAAGAAAGTATCGTGGTCAGTACGCGCTGGGTGATCAGCGGCAATGTTTAGTGCATCAAAGTTGTGGAATGCATCTTCGATTTCTGGACCAGACTCAGTATTAAAGCCAAGTTCACCAAAGAACTTTTCAATACGCTCAACAGTACGAGTAACTGGGTGTAGACCACCGTTCTCGATACGACGACCTGGTAGTGTTACGTCAATCGTTTCTGCTGCTAGCTTCGCTTCAAGTTCTGCACGTTGTAGTGCATCTTTACGGGCTGCGATAGCTTGCTGAACTACGCCTTTCGCTTTGTTGATCTCTTGACCCGCTTCACGGCGCTCTTCTGGTGGTAGTTTACCTAGGCTTTGAAGCTGAGCAGTTAGCTCACCTTTTTTACCTAGATACTGAACACGCACTTCATCAAGTACGACTAGCGATTCTGCGGCTTCAATTGCTGCACTCGCGTTAGCAATGATCTCTTCTAGATGTTGCATCGTTTCCTCATCTACCTATTGGTAGTATCCATAAGGGAGTGATTGGTTTTTTGATAGCTGTACATAGTAGCCAAACCCGCCACCAAAGCCAAATTGAATTATGAAAAGAAGAGGTTATTGAATAAAAAGAACACAAAAACGCAAAAAAAGCAGCTTCGCACGTAAATCCCTAGGATTATGGCTTGCTGCTTTGCGCATAAATACCGCAGTTTCGTCCCCAAGTAAAAACACTTTAGGTTAGTCGACAATGCTAAAAATAGTATTGAATGGATAGCTCGATAAAGTCATCGTCTCTGGCGAAGTAAAGCAGATCGGTAGGCGTTTCGTTTTTAAACAACCATGCATCTATCTGCCATTTAAAATGATTTGAAATACGGCTGGAAGCTTCCAGTTTCGCGTTATACACATCTGAATTATCGAGATCTTGGGTGATACCCGTTAATATTTCAGTTCCATCTTCATCATTCAGCGCCAATCGAATACCCACAAACACATCATTTTGTCCGATGTTTTGTGCATTATTGCCTCGACTATCATAAAGATACTCACCAATAATACCCAAATCCCAAGCCGTTTCGAATGCACCAACTATCGTGTACTCAAAACCTGTGACAGCACCGACATGATTATCATAACTGTCACGATAAACACTTTCCAACTTCCAGAGCCAGTCACCGACGATACCTTGAACATCAAGACCGACATGGCTCATTAGGGCATAGTAAGGTTTTAACTCCCCTTGCTCAAACCGAAAATACGGGTCACGGTTTGTTCCGTAGACATAGCTCAAGCCAACATCCCAATCCCCAAACATCTGCGCATACCGGAAAGCAACATCAACATGCTTTTCTTCTCGGCTAGATTCGTAGATCGCATCATCAGAGACCACTGGTTCAATTCTCAAACGTCCATCTTTGCCTGCAAATGTTCGTTCGCGAAAATAAGGCAACACCATGGCATCGACTACTCCCCAGTCTTTGACTGACGTAAAGTGGACCATGGGTTGACCGAGTTTATCTTCACCATCAACGGCTTCTACCGCATCGACTTGGTTTATGACATCAACCAAATGTGCTGACTCAGTCACACCCCAGAAGACTTTACTGATGCCGACACGTAGCTCGTAGTCATCCCAATAAGTTAAATACAACGCTTCGCGAATATCACCATGAGTCCGCTCGTCATCCATACTGTCTAAACGATAAAAGGGAGTGAACGTGAAACTGGCTTCCCCATCTTGTAGGTCCCAGTAAAACTCCGGCTGCAAGACCAGTGAAGTTTGTCCTTTCCCCTGCCCCTGAGCACCATCGGAGAAAAACTGACGATGCTCGATGTTGACCTGTCCTGCTAACTCAACCGCCAATAAAGAGCCAGAGAGAGGCATAGTGGTTAGGCCAGCGAATATCATACTGGCCATGTTTACCCTACTCATTCGATCTCCTTACTTAACGCGCTTAAGTATGTTTTTGTTGAAATCGGTGTCTTTTAATCCAGTTTGGAACGTTAACTCACTTGTTGTCAGCTCAGTACTTTTGCCGGTCTGGTGATTGGTCATCGCCATCGTGTGCGCACGCCAATATTGATTTAAGTACTGTTTGTAATCAGAGAAAACCAAAGTCTTAAGTAGCGCGCCTTTACGGTCATAGAACTCTACTTTCATTGGACGATAATGCGCTTTGTCCAACCACACTACTTGCTTGGTGTAACCTGAATTTTTATCGGTTGGAATTTGCTCTAAAACAAACGTATCTTGCCCGTTGATAGCGTCATCCTTGAGATAGTTAAATCGATACTTCTCGATTTCAAACGAACTTAGATCTTCGTACGCAAACTCACTGCCCATAAATGGCCCCGACTTATTACGTGATGCAATACGTTTGACGCGCTTTAATGCAGGTAGATAGAGCCATTGGTCATCGGAACCCACTGTATGTGAATGATTAAGGAAAGCGGTACCTTTTACATCTCGTGGCTCATCAAAAATGGTTAACCCTTTGTCACCATCATCAACTACCTCAAGAGACTTCAAGCGCATCGCTCGGGTACTGCTTTCCCCTTGAGCATTTCGCAGGATCATTTGCATTGTCGCAACAGAATCACGCCAACCTTCGTCACGAACCTTGCGTTCTTGTGCAATTTCCAAACCTTTGGCTTCGTCAGCCCAAGAAAATGGCGTCATGAGAAAAGAGGCTGCTATTAACGCTACTTTCAATCGCGTATTGAGTAAATTCATCATTCTATCCTTGTCTGTTTTCAGAATTACAACTGAGTTGCCGTAACACTTTTCTGTGAGTCCGTATCGGGGTTATTTATTGCCTTGCTTTGGGCATAAGCTTCTTTATCGAATAACATCAATAACGTTGGTAGGAATAAGAAATCCACAACTAAGGCAATAAAGATGACTATCGCACTCAGTTGGCCCATGTCAGCATTCAAACGGAAGCTCGACATTGCCAAAACAGAGAAACCTGCGACTAAAACGACAGTCGTTATCCAAAGTGCTCGCCCCACCGTGTGGAACGCATATCTAACCGCTTGCTCGGCAGTTTGCCCTTCTTTACGTGCGCGTTGATATTTTGACAAAAAGTGCACAGCGTCATCGACCACAATCCCGAGTGTCAACGTCACTACGACAGACAATCCTAGGTTGATTTCTCCTGAAATCAGCGCCCATAAACCAAAACCAATCACGGCTGGTGCGATGTTTGGCACCAAGCTGATCAATCCTAACTTGAGAGAGCGAAGCGCAAAGATGAGCAGTGCAGAAATAAGCACTAATGTGATAGGTAAGGTAGAAAGCATACTTGCCATGTTGGTTTCGCCAATGTGGGCAAACATCAACGAAGGGCTCGACGCAACGACTTCATATTGATGCGCGTTTTCCGCAAACCAAGCGTAGATACGATTCTCAAGGTCAACCAATTCAACGCTGCCTAAGTTATCGACGGTCAAAACCATTTTAATTGAGGATTTATCAACGTTAATTTGATTGTTGAGATCTAACCCATAAGGCAGTGACATTTCGTAAAGCAGCAAATACTGCGCGGCTAATTCACGATCTTGTGGTAGTGAATAATAAGCATCATCATCGTCGGCATGCATGTTTTTATTTAAACGCTTATACACATCCGCCAGAGTTGCGACATGATCAGTTTCCGGCTGAGCACGCAACCAATCGGTGAAACTACCAATCGAGTTCAAAAATATTGGGTCTGCTATTCCCTGCGACTCATTAGTTTTGATGGCAATACTGATGTTTGTCATCCCACTGATTCGCTCTTCCATAAAGTCAGCGGCTTGGCGAAAATCGCTTCGTGAATCAAAGTACTTCACAGATTCATCATTCACTTTGTTTAGCGGGATTAAGCTCGCACTGACAACGATCACTAGAACAGAAAGGGGTAACAAGGCTTTTCGATTTGTCACCACAAAATCGCCTAGCTTATCCATAAAATCAGAACCGTTTTTCGATGTATTTTGTTTGACTCGTATCGGTAACAGTTTTAATAAGGCAGGCAACAAAGTAACGGATAAGAAACAGGCAATCATGACGCCCAGTGCGGACAAATTACCGAAGTCTCGTAACACTGGAGAATCCGACATATTCATCATCAGAAAGCCAATCGCCGTTGTTACTGAAGTAATAAGGATTGGCATGAAGTTGAGTGCAATACTGCGTTCTATCGAATGCGCTTTGCTAAATCCATTTTGCATAGACTGACGCATCGTAGCGATAACGTGAACACAATCTGCAACCGCGAGTGTCATGACTAAAGTTGGGACATTGACCGTCGCCGTACTCAGGAACATACCTGCCCAACCAGATAGTCCCATAGTTGCCATCACGGACCCGATAATCACGACCAAGGTCGCAATCACACTCAAGAAGGAACGTAACATAATGGTTAGGAACACGAGAATAACAAGCAACATCGTAGGGACCAGCGTAGAACTGTCTTCTTGCGCAGCCGTCATAAAGGCGTAGTTCATTGCGATAATGCCTGCTTTATGAAACTCGACATTTGGGTAGTTCTGCTGGTATTGCTCAATCATCCCATTGATGTGATTCATCACCTCTTGAACTTCAGCGGTCTTATCAACTTCGGGCAATTGAACCGTGATGTTTACAATCGTTACGTCGCCATTCTCAGAAATCAAAGCGTTTTTAATCACTGGTTCCGTCAAGGCAATGTGCTTAACTTTGGCAATGCGCGCCGGCGTTAATTCATAGTCTTCATAAAGTAGGTCTTCGACAAGCAGATCATCTTCGATTGCTTCGGTATGTTGATAATTCGCAATCGAATCAACACGACTTGAGTAAGGGACTTGCCATGAATCAACCGTTAAGTTTTGGACAAGTTGGAGGGTTTCAGGGGTGAAGACACCATCGTTATCCGGTGCAATAACAATGGCTAAGTTATCGGTTTTAGCAAAGGTCGTTTGAATTTCATCAAAGGCAAGCAACTGCTTATTAGTGCCATCAAAAAAGATATTATAGTCACCACGGAAATAGAGATTCTTTCCTCCGATGGTCGCGACAATCACGAGTAATACCGTTGCCAGCAATACCCAGATACTGTACTTGGTTGGAATCTTCCCCCATTGTCCGGTGGAAGTTTGTTGAGCTTGGCGGTGTTTCATCACACTCTCCCTTTGTGACGTTTCGTCAAAAGACGGAGCAAAAAAGCAGCTTTCACTGTTTCTCGATCCAGATTCGCTTTAAACCTTGTTGTTGCATCACCTTTATTAAAATTATTGATGCAAAAACAATCGTTATTGACGATCCGTCAAATAGTGTGATTAAAAAACCAATCTTTATTGGATTGGTTTTTTGCATTCATGGGTATCAGCGATTCACTGAGTCTAAGAATGCAACTTCTTCACTGAACAATTCCTGCTCCACTCGACGCCAAGTTTTACGGTAGTCCCACTCTGTTGAGAGCGGCAACCATCCAAGGCCATCAAGTAACATATTCGCATTGTGAAGCACAGAGAAGGGGTCTTGTAGACGCTGGATACAACGACTGTTCGATGCATTTTGCGCCAGCGCATTAGAACCAAAAGCAATAGACCAGTTAGCAAACACAATGGCATCTGAGCCAACAGCTGGAGAAAACTTAAGATCCCCTACTTCTACTGCATGGTTTACCAAAGCGTCCGCACCGGATATCACTTCTTCTTCCAACTGGTTTAATTCGTTAAGGCGCGTTGGAGATGCTTTTTCTATCACCCACGGCGTTTTAGCAACAATTGCACACGTTGATAATACAGGCTCCATGCGAGCATAAATACGATACCCAACATGCATCGCAATGATCTTCTCGCGAGTATTGCCATCAAAGTTTGCCGTACGCTCGAAGAACACGGCTTCACTCTTCAATGAATGGATACATAAAGCAAGAATCACGTCTTCTTTGCTACAAAAATGGTTGTAGATGGTCCCTTTTGAATAAGGGCTCGCTGCGGTTAGCTTATCCATGGTGAGATTTGCAAACCCCTGCCCTTGCACCAATGACTTCGCAAGCTGAATCAACTCTACCTCACGATCGGCAATCGCCTGTTGTTTCTTCGTTAAGCCGGAAACAACGCGACAGTCTTCCTGTTTGTCATTCTTTTTGCAGCCAAAATTAAACATAATTCTTTGATCCGTATCCCCATGTGACGCTAACGAATAGTAACACGAATATGATTGGCAGAAAGTTCATTACCTTTCTGACGAATCGTCATAATTGACACATCGTCATGTTAGCTCACCAATTACACATTTCAAGTATGAATCTATAAATCACTAAAAATAACTACTAGTTATATTGATAAGCTTGGCTTATCCCCAGCCGAAGCGATCGCACAACGGATATCTTCAATAAAGTTACCATCAGTTTGAACTATGCCATCAGAGAAGGTAACAGGTTGGTGTGGTCCCGCAACCAGTAAGACATTCGTAAAATCGGAGACATTGAAATTTTCTGCTACGACATTCTTGGAGTGAAAATCGAGAACAGTGTTCGCGACCTGTTCTTCTAATGTAAGTAATTGTTCTTCAGTAATTTTCATTCGAGATAATGCAACACGAACACACTTCTCATGAGTGGTCGTCTGCTCTTTGATGATCTCTGTATATTTATCGTTAAGCTTTGAGTTTTCTGCATAACTGTAATAGAGCGGGCCATGCAATGTGATGTTATTTTCTTCATCAACGTAAACAAGATCTAAGAGCTCCAACGCTCCTAAATAGTCGCGCATCGTCTGTTTAGAAAGGTCATACTTTTTCATTAGAATCGTGTAGCCATCTTTACCACGCAACATTCTCAACTCTCGATAAAAATCATAGAGGTGGGGAAATTGGAAGAACACTTCGTCTTGAGTGTGACTGAAATAATCTTGATCTTCTGCTTGTAGTTGATTGGCGAGTTTTTGTAACTCGTCCAGAGTACAGTCGATCGCTCGACAGTACTCGAGCAGTTTATCTAGAGCGAGGTTAGTACTTGTTAAATGACGTTTAAAAGTGGACAAAGGCATACCCATTTTCTCTGATAGCTCTCGATATGTTAGGCCTTTCGTTTTTATCGCTTGTCTTAATGCGGCCAACAAGTACTCGGGAGTGAGTTCTCTCATCTACAATTCCTTTTAGTAATGTTACAGCTGTATGGTATTTGTAACAATTTAGAATTACTTCGCAAGGCATAAGTTCATATTTTTATAGGAAAACTTTGAATTAATATACTTAAACTCACATTTACCACACTAATAGCGACATTTAAAATGCATTCAGTTTCATTATACGTAGCTAATTTATTACATTATAAACATCATAGCTTTAATGCTATTCGTCGCATTAAATCCTAGAAAGTAAAAATATGGCGAGAGTTTACTACTCAAACAAGCATCATGCGTTAGAACATTTGCCCTAAAAACAATTCATCACAAAAGGCATAATTATTCAGTCAGACGATAGTTCGTGAACACAATTAGGTTTAGCAGCGCAGTGCGATCGAAGTCACTTTAGTCAAAATGTCAAAGCAACGAATGGATACAATAAATACCCCGAAATGATGATCGGTATGTAAACGATAGGAAGGAGAACCCAATTAGGAACGACGTTGTCTTGGACTTATTAACAACGTCGACAGACTTTTCATACTAGATGGCGAGGCAAACTCACCGACATGAATGCCACACCAGGGAGAAACTAAAAAATAGCGAACGAAAAAACAATCTTCACTGTATTAAAACGACAAAAGCCTCTTCAACTATACGAGCTTCACAGCCGTTCCAAACGCTAGAATTTCAGAAGATCCATCAACAATCGAGCTAGTTGTAAAACGGATGCCAACCACCGCATCAGCGCCCATATTCGCAGCATCTTCAACCATACGTTGAATCGCGATATTGCGAGCTTCAGTCATCATTTCGGTATAACCTCGAATTTCACCGCCAACGATACTTTTTAGACCCGCCATGAAGTCTCGACCAATGTGTTTAGATTGAACCACATTACCCGTTACTACACCCTTTATCTCGGCGATTTCTCGTCCTGGAATCGTCTCGGTTGTTGAATAAATCATGTTAAGCCTCAGTAAGATAGTTAGATAACTCAATTAAGTTACCATCTGGGTCTCGAATGTAAACAGATAGGATGTTACCAATTGCACCGGTTCGTTGAACGGGGCCTTCAATTACCTCAATAGCATGAGCTTCAAGGTGAGAGATAATATCCAAGATAGGTGTGTCTGTAATAAAACACAAATCAGCACTGCCAGAAGCAACTTGACGTGCTTTAGGTTCAAACTCGCTCCCTAGTTGGTGAAGATTTATTTTTTGCTTTCCATAAATCAAGGCTACTCGTCCTTCACCAAAAGTGATGCTTTCCATACCAAGAACCTGCATATAAAAACCCAGCGTGGTTGGAATATTTTTAACAGTTAGGACTAAGTGATCCAATCGGTTTATTTTCATTGGCCCCTCTCTATAATGCTTCACATGAGATGACTGCCTCTATCTCAATAAATAAGTCAGGATGAATCAAACGACTCACCTCGACTAATGAACAAGCCGGCAAATAGCCCTCATAGAAGTCGAATAATACCGAGCGAATCTCTGGCAATTGGTTCATATCGGTTACAAATATCGTCAGCTTGATGAGGTCACGTTTCTCTCTTTGTTCTTCCGCAAGTATTTTCGATAAGTAAGACAGAATCGTTTTTGTTTGCTCGATTAGATTTTCACTTTGGCTCGGTGAGCCCATTGCTGTCAATCCGGAAACATACAAGGTCTCACAATGTCTTGCCGCATGGACATAAGGACCAGCAATTTGCGGCAAAAATTCGTAACTGATGCGTTGAACCATTTTGACTCCCCTTCCCTAGCGGTTGTATTTCCGTTTATTCAATATCTCTTTCACTTCGTGCGTTTTTTCTAAATCTACTTCATAAACATTGGCTAATGCACAAACATATTATACCCAAACGTCTTCAATGAGCAGGATCCAGAGCGTTGTCACTGACTCTAGTTCAAAGTCAAACAACTTGAGGAATAGTCTTTCTATTTCCATTTTGTTTGGCAAAGAAATAGTGTTAGTGACACGCTCCCAAAGGGCGAGTTGCCTTGGCTTGTATACTTTGTTGTCGATTTTCGATTTAGAACCACTAGACCTTTAAATTGCCGCCGCGTCTACAAACCAATGCAATCTCGCTGAACCTAGCGCATTGAGGATATTTGGGTATACGCGTACGTCGTAGAGTTCTTCCGCGATTGTTCCTTTAATTGTGTCCTCTGTCGGTTGTCCAGTGGCGTCTTTCCTAATCGATTCAGACAACTCACCCACTTCTTCAATCAGTTTGAGGAAATAATGCTGTTTCTGTTCCGGGTCGTGATCAAACTCTTTTATATGCGCTTGTAGTTGTCGAATGTCCATTTCTAATCCTTTTTTGTTTGTAATCCTAATAAACCCTACGATAAGTAGATAACAGAATGATTTAAGGCGATATTCCCAATAGCTCGGTAACACAGATGCTCCTTATCCATGACGTGATGAGTAGAGGAAAAATAGCAAATCCAGCCATTAGAGCAACTGATTTGGTCGGAGTTGGGATATGAGCGGGAAATGGGTAATGGGTAATGGGAAATGGGAAATGGGAAATGGGAAATGGGAGAGTTTGTGGTGGAATGACCCCTTAAAAGTAGACACGGAGGGTTAATTCATTAGCTCAAAGTCTATGGGGCTCACTCCACCTAGAGTCCCATGCCTTCTTACCGGATTGTAATACGTATCGATATAAAGTCGGCTTTGCATTGTCATTTCCTGACGGGATACCTCTCCTAAATTGCTAATCCACTCTTTTTTGTATTGAGCAAAGAAACTTTCTGAACAAGCATTATCCCAACAGTTTCCTTTACGCGACATACTCACGGTAATCGCCTTTTTCCTAAGCCATCGTAAGGTTTCTATCGCTCGATATTGAACACCTTGATCCGAATGAAACATTAACTCCCTTCCATCCGGTAGACGACTCTTCCATGCCTTACTCAAGGCTTTTAGCACTAAATAAGCATTGTTTATGCGACTCGTAGACCACCCCACCACCTTCCTCGAATACAAATCCAATATGACACAAAGGTAGTTCCAACCTTCCTTACATCGAACTTGAGTTATATCAGAAGCCCAAACTTGATTTGGTTTACTCACGTCAAATTGGCGATTAAGAAGATTGTACGCAGGCATCAGTGTTTTCTGCCTAGGAGCTCGACCATGGCGCTTTTTACTGGCTTTAGAACGATAACCTACTAACTGTAATAGCCGTTGAACTCGCTTCTTATTGCAAATAAAACCGAAAGCAACCGCGGCTTCCCACAGCTTTCGATAGCCGGGGATACAATGCTGCCTATCACTTTCCTTTTTCAAAAAGTCGAGCAAACTTTCATTTCTTTGTTCACGCTCACTTGGCTTTCGATGGAGCCACTTATAGTAGCCAGCTGGAGAAACATCTAGCCATCGGCACAGCCTTATTACTGGTCGCTGGACACTCGTATATTTTAGAATGTATTCAAATCTTATTCTTTTAGGCTGTTGAAGTAAGCTTTCGCTTCCTTTAAGAATTCGTTCTCCATCTCAGCCATTTCCAGACGCTTTTTCAACCTTCGAATTTCTTTTTCTAGTTGAACAACTGATTTTTCTGGTCCCACGTTGGGAAGAGTGGGTGATGTATGTTTTTGAGAGGTCATTTCAGCCCTCCATTTGGACAGTAAACTCGGGGAAATGCCTAACGATTTCGCCACTGATTTTACGGTATCAGGAGAATCTAAAGATTGCTGTACGGCCTGTTTCTTGAAATCTTCTGAATGTTTTCGGACAGTTTTTACTTTCATCGCACTCAAATTCCAATATTGAGTGTCTACTTTATTGGGGTCATATCAGAAAGCAATAAAAAAGGAGAGCTAATGCTCTCCTTTTCTTAATCCTAAACTGCTAATTAAAGAGCAGCTTTCGCTTTTTCAACTAGAACAGCAAATGCTGCTTTATCGAATACTGCGATGTCCGCTAGGATCTTACGGTCGATCTCGATAGATGCTTTCTTAAGACCGTTGATGAAACGGCTGTAAGATAGACCATTTTGACGAGATGCTGCGTTGATACGTGCAATCCATAGTTGACGGAATTGACGTTTCTTAGCGCGACGGTCACGGTAAGCGTATTGACCAGCTTTAGTAACTGCTTGGAAAGCTACGCGGTAAACACGAGAACGTGCACCGTAGTAACCTTTAGCTTGTTTTAGAACTTTCTTATGACGTGCACGAGCTTGTACACCACGTTTTACGCGAGGCATTATGCTTCTCCTAAACTAAACGATTGATAACTATAAAGAATTAAGCGTATGGCAACATACGAACAACTGCAGCAACTTCACAACGTGGAAGAATTGCATTTGGACGTAGCTGACGCTTGTTCTTAGTAGTACGCTTAGTCAGGATGTGACGTTTTGTAGCGTGCTTGTACTTAATACCACCAGCAGTTTTCTTAAAACGCTTAGCAGCACCTTTGTTGGTTTTCATCTTAGGCATGATGAATAACTCCGCATTGAGTAGGTTTAATAAACAACGTAATTAGGGCGAACAAAACCCAACCGTTTACCTTTAAAAGGGAAACGGCCAGGTCTTAATTACTTGATGAGCCGTTAATTACTTCTTTTTAGGGGCTAGAACCATGATCATCTGACGACCTTCGATTCGACTTGGGAAAGATTCCACTACAGCAAAGTCTACAGTGTCTTCTTTTAAGCGATGAAGAACGTCAACACCGATGTCTTGGTGCGCCATTTCTCGGCCACGGAAGCGAATTGTTACCTTCACTTTGTTGCCTTCTTCAAGGAAACGCGTCAGGTTGCGTAGTTTTACCTGATAGTCTCCAATATCAGTTCCAGGACGGAATTTTACTTCCTTAATCTGAACCTGTTTTTGCTTTTTCTTCTGCTCTTTAGCAGATTTGCTCTTCTCAAAGAGGAATTTGCCGTAGTCCATAACACGACAGACTGGCGGCTCAGCGTTAGGACTGATCTCCACAAGATCCATGCCTGCTTCTTCAGCAGCTGCGATCGCTTCTTGAATCGATACAACACCAACTGATTCACCGTCAGCGCCAGTTAGTCGAACTTCACGAACGCCACGAATTTCACCGTTCATACGGTGTGGGTTTTGTTTTACCGGCTGTTGGCCGCGTCTTCCGCCTTTAATAGCTTATTCCTCCAGATTGAGCTTACGGCTTGAAATCTCGTCTTGGATGTATGCAATGAAATCATCCACTTTAAATTTGCCGAGATCTTTACCTTTACGAGTACGTACTGCGATTTCGCCAGCTTCCATTTCTTGGTCACCGACAACAAGCATATACGGTACACGCTTCAAAGTGTGTTCGCGGATTTTAAAGCCAATCTTCTCATTTCTCAAGTCCGCTTTAGCTCTAATTCCACTTTTTTGTAGTTTTTGTACTACTTCCTGAACATAATCTGACTGTTTATCAGTAATGTTCATAAGAATTGCCTGTTCTGGCGCCAACCAAGTTGGGAAGAAACCGGCATATTCTTCGATAAGAATACCAATGAAACGCTCTAGTGAACCTAGAATTGCACGGTGAATCATCACCGGAACAAGACGTTCATTGTTTTCACCTACGTAAGTTGCACCTAAGCGACCTGGTAGGTTGAAGTCTAACTGAACAGTACCACACTGCCATGCACGGTCTAGACAGTCGTATAGCGTGAATTCAATCTTAGGACCGTAGAATGCACCCTCGCCTTCTTGAATCTCGTATGGAATTTCCATTGATTCTAGAGACTGTTTCAATGCTTCTTCAGATTGATCCCAGATTTCATCTGAACCTACACGTTTTTCTGGACGAGTAGACAGTTTCACTACGATGTTGTCGAAACCAAATGTTTGGTACGTATCGTACACCATCTTGATACAATTTGTTACTTCTTCTTGAATTTGGCTCTCAGTACAGAAAATGTGAGCGTCATCCTGAGTAAAACCACGTACACGCATAATGCCGTGTAGTGCACCAGATGGTTCGTTACGGTGACATGAACCGAACTCAGCCATACGTAGCGGTAGATCACGGTACGATTTTAGACCTTGGTTAAAGATCTGCACGTGACCTGGACAGTTCATTGGTTTCAGTGCGTATTCACGGTTTTCAGAAGAAGTGGTGAACATCGCATCAGCGTACTTGTCCCAGTGACCAGAACGTTCCCAAAGAACACGGTCCATAATAAGTGGACCTTTTACTTCCTGGTAACCGTATTCGTCTAGCTTAGAGCGTACAAATACTTCAAGGTCACGGAAGATAGACCAACCATTGTGATGCCAGAACACCATGCCTGGTGCTTCTTGTTGCATGTGGAATAGGTCTAATTGCTTACCAAGTTTACGGTGGTCACGCTTCGCTGCTTCTTCAAGGCGAGTTAGGTGCGCTTTCAGTGCTTTCTTATCGTGGAAAGCCGTACCGTAGATACGTTGAAGCATTTTGTTGTCGCTGTTACCACGCCAGTAAGCACCCGCAACATTCAATAGAGTGAAATGTTGACAGAAGCTCATGTTAGGAACGTGAGGACCGCGACACATGTCGATGTATTCTTCATGGTGGTAAAGACCCGGACGATCATCACGAGATACGTTTTCGTCTAGGATTTCCACTTTGTATGGTTCGCCACGTGATTCAAATGTATCACGTGCTTCCTGCCAGCTAACCTTTTTCTTAACAACTTCGTACTTGGTCTTCGCTAGTTCTTTCATACGCTTTTCAATCTTTTCAAGATCGTCTTGCGTTAGAGATTCTTCTAGGTCGATGTCGTAGTAGAAGCCATTGTCGATGGTTGGACCGATCGCCATTTTAGCTTGCGGGTAAAGTTGCTTTAGAGCGTGACCAAGAAGGTGAGCACATGAGTGGCGAACGATTTCTAGACCGTCGACTTCATCTTTAACTGTGATGATCTCAAGGCTTGCGTCTTCTTCAATTAAGTCACACGCATCAACGCGGTTACCGTTTACACGACCAGCGATAGTTGCTTTTGCAAGACCAGGACCGATCGATTGCGCAACTTCCATAGTAGAAACTGGGTTGTCAAATTGACGCTGACTGCCGTCAGGAAGAGTAATAATAGGCATGCTATATCCTTTACAGTGGTGTTGCACACCAAGCAACACATGTTATTCAAATTAGAAGATTTTTCGAGAATCGATAAAGGCCGCTCGGTAACACGAATACCGGACCAATATCGAGAGAGGGATTGTACCTAGCTCACATTTAGAATGCAAAGAGCGATTACAATTTGTCACTGAAACTTCATTGTTCAGTGAATGAGAGCCTCAATAATATTGATAAAAAATCGACGCTATCTAAAAATGAAAATAGCTCTGATAGTGAGCGTCCCTCTTCCATCAGAGCTTATGAGAACCGCAGAGTAAACGATTACAGGTTAAGAGTCGGAGCAATTGCTGCTGCAACCTGTGAATCTGTCGCATCAATAGGTAAAGAGAATGAACGATACTGATCACCAGACATGCTAAATGAGCGGTCGATCTCCGCTAAACAATGGAGCGTCGCACCATCCAATATGAATGACAATTCGATTTCTTTAGTGGAAACGAAGCCGTTATTACGGAACTCTAGCTCTTGGTAAATACCCGAACGTGACGAGAATGTGTTACCACGCAAGAAGCCCTTCTCTACATCGGCTTTAACCATAGTAAAACCAGCTTGCTCAATAGCGCCGATTACTCGTGATGCTGTGGGTAATGGCTTTACTTCAATGTAGTCACGATCGCGTGGGTCAATCGCAAAACCGATGTCTAATGTGGTTTCTACCCAAACGTGGCACTGGTTTTTCATTGCGCTTACTGCCGTAATTGGCGTTTCATCGTGCAGTTTTAACTCGAACGGCACTTGTTTTTCTTCATTCGGTTGGATGATGAAAGGTTCAACCGCCTTCAATTGATCGATCGTGAATGTCTGGTAGCTAACGCTATCATCTGCTTCCACTTTCATCTCAGTATTCAGTTTGATAGTGATAGCATCGATTTGTTGCTCTACATCACCACCTTTAATTTGAACGTGTCCACGTAACGTTGAACCTTGATAAACGCTCATCTCATCTAAAATCGTATCTACCTTTGCCGAGCCGATACCAAGCGATGCTTTTAGTTTTTTAAACATGGAATTCCTTTGTGACTGCCTGTTTTATTAATTTTGTTTTGGAGAACCTTTGTTTACACAACTGATGAAAGTACTGCAAGCAATAGACCTCAAGAATGCGGACTAATTCCTTTTATCCATTCACAAAATAGGTTTAGGTATTTGCAATTTGTACATAGATTACGCACTATTTGTATAGTCAATTAAAAGGAAGTCACTATGTCTGCGCCACTTTATAAGCAAATCAAACAATTTATCCTCGATAAAATTGATTCGGGAGAGTGGATGGTTGGGCATCGCATCGCGACAGAGTTTGAGCTGACCGAACAATTCGGAGTCAGTCGAATGACGGTAAATAAAGCCATTAGAGACTTAGTGAACGAAGGCAAATTACAACGTCGTCCTCGCCTTGGGACGTTTGTTTGTGACCCGGAAGAAAAGTCTGAATCCCCTCTCCTAGACATTCGTAACATTGCTGATGAGATCAGCAATCGTGGTCGAGAGCATCATAGTGAAGTGTTGCAACAAATCGCAATCAAAGCCGATGATGACATCGCAATAAAATTGGGCGTCATGCTTGGTACAACCGTCTTCTACAGTGAAATCATCCACTATGAAGATCAGACTCCAATTCAGCTGGAACTCAGATGGATAAACAGCCAATACGCACCGAGTTACCTTCAACAAGACTTTACTTCTATGACGCCAAACCAGTACCTTTCTAATAACTGCCCACTCAGCGCAATTGAACATACCGTAGAAGCCATTGCGCCAGATGGGCGCGTTAAGCAAGACCTTAAAATGCAAGCTGATGAACCATGTTTACTGCTCAACCGACGTACATGGAGCCAAGACAAACTGGTCAGTACAGCGTTACTTTATCACCCAGGTAATAAGTACAAATTAAGCTCTAAGATCCTATTGTAAACTAGGCATTACTTCTTCGTTTCGATCACATTTCAGCAACATTAGTCTTGTCAGTGATGCTTTTTTCTCCTATTTATTTGTATATACATTTAATCAAGTAAGTATTGGGATGAGTGGAAATGGATTTGTTGATTGAAAATGCACGACTGGTAACCATGCAAGAAGGAGAACAAGGATATTTGCCGACTCCAATTGCTCGTGTGGGAATTCGATCAGGAAAAATTGTCGCCATCAGCACAAAAGAACAAGGTAAAGATAGCGAACATACCGAATCCCTTTTGAATCCAGCCCAATATGGGCAAACCATCGACCTTCAAGGCAAATTGTTAATGCCAGGGTTAGTAGATTGCCACACGCATCTTGTTTACGCAGGCAGCCGCGCCAACGAATTCGAAATGCGCCTTAACGGCGTACCATACAAAGAAATTGCGAAACAAGGTGGTGGTATTCTTTCCACCGTTCATGCCACTCGCGCAGCAACAGAAGAACAACTTATTGAACTCGCCCTACCACGTTTAGATGGCTTACTCGCCAGCGGTGTTACCTCTATCGAGGTTAAGTCTGGTTACGGACTCACACTGCAAGATGAAATCAAGATGCTTCGTGCAGCAAAAGCATTAGAGCATGAGCGCAAAGTAAAAATCACCACAACGCTGCTCGCCGCTCATGCACTTCCACCAGAGTATCAAGATCGTTCTGATGACTACATTGGCTACGTTTGTGAGGAAATAATCCCTCTCGTGGCTCAAGAAAAGCTCGCCACCAGCGTAGACGTATTTTGTGAATCCATTGGCTTCAATCTGGCACAAACCGAGCGTGTCTTTCGGGCTGCTGCACAATATGGTTTGAGAGTGAAAGGCCATACTGAACAGCTCTCAAATCTTGGTGGTACCGCTCTAACCACACGATACAACGGCCTCTCAGCCGACCATATTGAATACCTGGACGAGCAAGGTGTGCTCGCGCTTTCAAATTCATCGACCGTTGCGACATTACTGCCAGGCGCTTTTTACTTCCTACGAGAGAAGCAATTGCCACCAATCGAGTTGCTTAGACAACACAATGTTCCAATGGCAATTGCCACAGACATCAACCCTGGCACTTCGCCATTTGCAGATCTAACGTTAATGATGAACATGGCATGCACCCTCTTTCGATTAACGCCTCAAGAAGCGTTGCGTGGTGTCACACAACATGCCGCAAAAGCATTGGGTTATGGAGACTCACGTGGCGTGATTGAGGTTGGGTTTGATGGCGACTTCTCAATTTGGGATATCGACCACCCTGCTGACCTGAGCTACCAAGTAGGAACAAAACGTTTGATTAGTCGCATAGTCAATGGTGAGTATGTCTCACACGGAGGATTGTGATATGGCTCAATCCGATCCAAATACCGCTCCATTTCACTGGCAAGGTCGTCACGATGCAGAAGACGGTGAACTTGGTAAGCGTGTTCATCACGTGATTAAAAACATCTCTGTTGAAGAGTTAGCGAGCAGAAGTGAAGGCGTCTCGATTCTTGGCTTTGCTACCGATGCAGGAGTTGCTCGAAATCAAGGCCGCATTGGTGCGAAAAAGTCACCCGATTTAATCCGCCGAGCACTGGCAAACTTAGCATGGCATCAAGATACTCCACTTTACGACCTTGGCACCGTGGCCTGCGAAGATGACCTTTTAGAGAGCAGCCAAGCACAATGTGCAGAAGCCATTGCTCAAGCATTACCACACTCACCTGTTGTTGTCCTAGGTGGCGGACATGAAATCGCGTGGGCCTCTTTCTCTGGTCTAGCAAAGTATTTCAATACTCACCACCCAGAAAAGCCGCCGAAAATTGGTATTATCAACTTCGACGCTCACTTTGATTTACGTGCTTTTGAAAGCGACATGGCCGATGTAAAGCCAAGCTCTGGTACACCATTCAATCAAATCAATCACTTTTGCCAACGCAATGACTGGAAGTTTCACTACGCTTGCATTGGGGTAAGTCGCAGCAGCAATACGAAGGCACTATTTCAAAAAGCTGATGAGTTGAACGTATGGTATGTAGAAGATAAGCAGCTTTGCTACATGAATCACAGCTATCATTTGACACAGCTACAGCACTTCATCGATGACTGCGATTACCTCTACCTGACGATTGATTTGGACGTATTCCCTGCAGCAACTGCGCCAGGTGTAAGCGCTCCAGCTGCAAGAGGGGTTAGCTATGACATCATTTCACCGTTTTTAGACCGAATCCTACATTACAAAAATAAGCTGATGCTGGCTGATATTGCCGAGTACAACCCCACTTATGACATCGATAGTCAAACGGCTCGATTGGCAGCCCGCTTATGCTGGGATATCGCCAACGCCATGGCCGAAAAAGAGCATAAGCACAAATAGCCTTATTCAATCCATTCAATTTCGAATAGCACCTTACTCATATAACAAAAGCCAAGCATAGACTTGGCTTACACGTGAAACTAAAGGAGTCTTACAATGACACAGCGCCAAGGACAAGATCCACGACTTGATACCAGTAGAACAATTCGTGCTCCACGCGGTACCGACCTGCGCGCCAAATCGTGGCTGACTGAAGCCCCTCTTCGTATGCTGATGAATAACCTTGACCCAGATGTAGCGGAGCATCCGCATTCATTGGTGGTGTACGGCGGTATTGGCCGTGCGGCTCGTAACTGGGAATGCTTCGATAAAATTGTTGAAGTATTAGAAAGACTCGAAGACGACCAAACTCTTTTAGTTCAATCAGGCAAACCTGTCGGCGTTTACCCTACTCACAAAAATGCACCTCGCGTTCTGATTGCTAACTCTAATCTAGTACCACACTGGGCAAACTGGGAGCATTTTAATCAGCTCGATAAAGAAGGTTTGATGATGTACGGTCAAATGACCGCAGGCAGCTGGATTTACATTGGTTCGCAAGGCATCGTTCAAGGTACTTACGAAACCTTTGTCTCAGTGGCGAAAAAGCATTTTAACGGCGAGGCAAAAGGTCGTTGGATTCTCACTGGTGGTCTAGGTGGTATGGGTGGCGCACAAACCTTAGCAGGTACCATGGCGGGCTTCTCTATGATAGCCGTCGAGTGTGATGAATCACGTATCGATTACCGTCTACGCACAGGCTACGTCGACAAGAAAGCCACATCGTTGGATGAAGCGTTAGCGATGATCAAAGAATCAGACTCGCCTATTTCAGTTGGTCTACTAGGCAACGCAGCAGACATCTTCCCAGAGCTTGTAGAACGTAACATCACGCCAGATGTAGTAACAGACCAAACCTCTGCGCATGACCCATTGAACGGTTACTTGCCTCAAGGTTGGAGCATGTCTCATGCAGCAGAAATGCGCCTGCAAGATGAAGCCGGCGTGGTTAAAGCGGCGAAACAATCAATGGCAGTACAAGTTCAAGCCATGCTAGAGCTGCAAAACCGCGGCGCTGCAACACTGGATTACGGCAACAACATCCGTCAAATGGCGCTAGAAGAAGGCGTCGAAAACGCGTTTGATTTCCCTGGTTTCGTACCAGCTTACATTCGACCTTTATTCTGTGAAGGTATTGGGCCATTCCGTTGGGCAGCGTTGTCTGGCGATCCAGAGGACATCTACAAAACCGACCAAAAAGTTAAAGAGCTGATCCCAGATAACCCTCACCTACACAATTGGCTAGACATGGCACGTGAACGCATTCAGTTCCAAGGTCTGCCTGCGCGCATCTGTTGGGTAGGTCTGAAAGACCGCGAGCGCCTTGGCCAAGCCTTCAACGAAATGGTGAAAAACGGTGAACTTAAAGCACCGGTTGTTATTGGCCGTGACCACTTAGACTCCGGCTCTGTAGCCAGCCCGAACCGAGAAACCGAAGGTATGATGGATGGCTCTGATGCCGTATCGGATTGGCCGCTACTTAATGCGCTATTGAATACAGCAGGCGGCGCAACGTGGGTGTCTCTACACCACGGAGGCGGCGTTGGCATGGGCTTCTCTCAACACTCGGGTATGGTTATTTGTTGCGATGGCAGTGATGATGCGTCTGAGCGTATTGCTCGCGTACTTCACAATGACCCAGCGACGGGTGTTATGCGTCATGCTGATGCTGGCTACGACATCGCCAAACAATGTGCAGCCGAACAAAAATTAGATCTACCAATGCTCAACGAAGAGCTGAAAAAGCTGAAGTAAGGATGAAAGACATGCTCAATTTAACGCTAAAGCCAGGTCATATTAGCTTAAACGAACTCCGTCAGGTGAGTCGTTCACCTGTTAACCTTACTCTCGATCCAGAAGCGATTCCGGCCATTGAGGAAAGCACTCAAGTCGTCGACCGCGTGATTGCAGAAGATCGAACCGTTTACGGCATAAACACGGGTTTTGGTCTGCTTGCGAACACTCGTATTGCACCAGAAGATCTAGAGACGCTACAGCGCAGTATTGTACTCTCTCACGCGGCAGGCATCGGGAAATTCATGTCTGATGAAACCGTTCGCTTAATGATGGTTCTTAAGATCAATAGCCTTGCGCGTGGCTTCTCTGGCTTGCGTTTGAAAGTCATCAACATGCTGATTGACCTAGTGAACGCACAAGTTTATCCATGTGTGCCACAAAAAGGCTCAGTGGGTGCTTCTGGTGACTTAGCGCCGCTAGCTCACATGAGTACGGTGCTTCTTGGCGAAGGCCAAGCACGTCACAATGGCAAAGTCATTTCAGGTCTAGAAGCACTGCAAATTGCTGGTCTAGAGCCAATCACACTGGCCCCTAAAGAAGGTTTAGCACTGCTTAACGGTACTCAAGCGTCAACGGCATTTGCACTGGAAGGCCTATTCATCGCAGAGGATCTGTTCTCATCCGCGACGGTTTGCGGGGCGATGTCGGTAGAAGCGGCATTAGGTAGCCGTCGTCCGTTCGACCCACGTATTCATCGTGTTCGCGGTCATCGTAGCCAAATGGATGCCGCATTAGCGTATCGACATATGCTAGAAGCAACCAGCGAGATTGGTGAATCACACACCGATTGCGAAAAAGTACAAGATCCATATTCACTTCGTTGTCAGCCCCAAGTCATGGGCGCATGTTTACAGCAAATTCGTAATTCCGCAGAGATTCTGCAAGTAGAAGCGAACTCAGTATCAGACAACCCGTTGGTGTTTGCTGAAGATAACGACATCATCTCTGGCGGTAACTTCCACGCTGAGCCAGTTGCTATGGCGGCGGATAACCTTGCGCTTGCGATTGCAGAGATTGGTAGCTTGTCAGAGCGTCGTATGGCACTGCTTATTGATAGCGCGCTATCTAAGCTTCCTCCATTCTTGGTCGACAATGGCGGTGTGAACTCAGGCTTTATGATTGCGCAGGTGACGTCGGCTGCGTTGGCAAGTGAAAACAAAACACTGGCTCACCCTGCTTCGGTAGACAGTCTGCCGACTTCAGCAAACCAAGAAGACCACGTATCAATGGCTACATTTGCAGGTCGTCGTTTGAAAGAGATGGGAGAAAATACACGTGGCATCTTGGCAGTCGAATATTTGTCAGCCGCGCAAGGTTTAGATTTCCGTGCGCCAAACAAGTCTTCTGAGCGCATAGAGATTGCTAAGCAAATGCTGCGTGAGAAAGTGTCGTTTTATGATAAAGACCGCTACTTCGCACCCGACATTGAGCAAGCAAATACACTTCTAAAGTTAGCACTGCATAATGCATTGATGCCTGAAAGTTTGTTACCAAGCGTACATTAAATTACTCATCAAAAATTAAAAGCCGATTGAGCTATTAACTCAATCGGCTTTCTGTTGAACATGTCTCTCTTTAGCGATAAGGCAACACTGACTTAAATAATATTTGACAAGTACTGTATAGAATACAGTTGCCACCTTGATACTTCAGAAAAAACGACTTGTTTTAAACGTTGACATCCTTTAATTGGAATGAGGGCAATGGATATTATAGGCAGTACACAGTCGATCTGGTTCGAAGTGAGACTTCTTCTCCACTAAAACTATCGTAAATATGAATATCTGGCTCCGCCTTTAAATATTTAGACGGACTTTTGATTTCCCTTAATTTGATATAGTTTTTTTGAGGAGAGATTTTCTCTATTGCCTCAACACGAAAATAAGTATTGGGCTTAGCTAAAATTTCTGCTTCATAAGCTTTAAAGGTATAAGCATTAATAGCCCGCCCAGACGACTTCAGTTCAATTTTAAACTGAGCCGCAGACACTCCCTCATATGCTCCAGAAGCGGAAAAGTTTCTGGCGACACTTGGAATAGTAGAAGTCGATAGAAAGGCTTTCTCATGCAGGATGTCGCCAATATTGAGCTTTTCTAAAAGGCTGTTCTTGATAGAAGAACCACGATAAACCGTTCCTTTGTAATTTGGTAACTTGTTCATCACACTTCGCATGTGAGAAACACGCTCTTTAAGCGCTTCCCCGTATCCCGGCATTAAGAACTCTTTAGGCTCACCTGCTCGCATGTACTCATTCACAACATCGTGATCAACTCGACCGTAACGTTTAATTGCTGAGTACTCTTCCGGAATCATCTTCCGCTCTGCCTTTGCGTGATTCTCGACAGACCAATCCATTAGGTCATCTGCCATCTGCTCTTGTTGAACTGGTGACAAATCCCGTCCTTTAAACTCGGCAAAGTCTTCCGCGCTTGCTGGACACGTAACAACAGCCGCTAGTAAAGCGATTAACATTATCTTTTTCATATTTTCCTCCATGCTTAACCACAGATTAAAGCGCGCCAATAAGAACGGCCGATCTCTTCACCCGAATACAAATTGTAAGTTTTCCCCGTCGTAGGTTCCGAAGGCGACACCGTCTCCAGTGCCACCATTGCGGAATTCTGCCCCGTTTCAATATGAGTGACTCGATAATAAGTGTTTGGAGGGAGCAGGACCTCAGCTTCACCACTGAATTCCGATAGTCCGCCGAGTGCACGCCCATTATTTTTAACCTGCACCTCATACAGCACTCGCTGCAATGGCTGTGGAGAGTTTGGCCTTACCACAGCAAACCGTTTCGCGATTTCAGGAATGGTGCTGCTTGACGTAAACGCAGGCTCGACCACCACATCCCCGGCTTGAAGCTTGTTCAAAAGCGATTGCTTCACCCACGCTCCGCGGTAAGTAACCCCCTTGTAACGAGGCAATTTTTTCATCGCGTTACCTACTTGCTTAATAAACTTTCGAGCACTTTTTCCGGCACTTCCCCATGTAGATGTATCCACCGCACGTAAATAGTCATTGGCAAGTTGATAACCTGACACAGAAAAGTCCTCCAACGCCTCAAGCTCATTCGCGGTCATCAGCCTATAACGCCAACCGCTGGCTGCGTTTGACCAATCGCTAAACTGAGTCGCTAACTCTTCGATTTGATTTTGGCTACGCAATGGTGCTTTGAGAGCATCAAATGGTGCCGCGCTAACAGAAAAACTAAAACAGAGAATAAGTAATGTAATTAATCGCCACATAACCAACACCTCCGACTACCAATATCTTGGGTTGTTAGGGCTCAAATCGCAGGAGATATTGAGCTCATTTTGCTTTATCACACCGAATCGAATCACACTAAACAGCTCTAATTGCTGACGAGTAAGACTGTCAAACCAATCAGAAAACGGCGTTAACCAATACATTGATTCATCACCGGAGACCTTAAACAAGGCGTCTCTCAGTTGCGGGTACATGATCATGCAAGTTCTGCCCGGTAGGTTAGTGAAGTTATTATTAACTTGAACCAGCAGGTCGAGCTTTCTACCCAATTCAGAATCGGCGTTAAACAAATCATCGATCGATGCATGTAGACGCACGTCATAACTCATGTCTTCTCCACTGTTCGCTGGGTGGTAATAAGCAGAGTCGCTGTCGTTGATATTGTAATAAACGTCCAACGTCATATAGCGCAGTAGATGTGCAGGTAGTGGCTCAGATAGGAGTGCGGTCGTCCCCATTTCTCCTGATGCGTAGTGACCTGTAGAAATATTCTGCGCATGGATAATGCCAATGTATCTCTGGAAGTCGCCAAGCTGTGCAGCAAGCCATTCCTCACCATTGCTGTCAGCCACACTCATCGCTTCTAAAATACGATTTTTTACCACGCTTTTCGCTAGCGGTAATGCGGCCGCAAGATTGCTGGTATTCAAGTTGGACGCCTTTAGCGCTGACGCAATTAAAGGAGCATGTTTATCGAGATCAAAGCTTCCCGGATATAGGTAACTATAAAAACCGTTAACATGTGTTGCCTGCCATTCACTCTCTAGTGCCGAGCTAATAAAACCCTCCAGTTTTGCCAAGCGCTTTGAATGCACGTAATACCCTGAGTCTTTGTTCCTTTCATGCCAATCAGCAATGTGGTGCAATGACGATTCGCGAGACAGATTTTCTTTTGCTAGGTAGCTAGGGGACCAAGCGGCACAAGCATTACCACCGCCACACTCGGCTTCTAGCGCCGCACTGGAATCAAACATCCAACGCACCACTCGCGCTTTGTCGGCTTCCGCAGTTCTGATGATGCGTTGCTTATCGGAAAAGCTTAGGATCTGCTGTTCAAGCCAAGCCTCTTCATGTTGAGAGCTCCAACCTTCGTTGATCAGTTCATCCATAGATTGTGCAAAGACACGCTTGATCGCATCGCGATTTGGCATCACCATCTGCGAAATTACTTCATCTTTTGCAGAGTCATAATGCTCTTTCTCTGCAGGAATCCACGTGTACTCAGTACACCCTCTGAAGTTCGGGTCACCCCCAAGTATCCCAATTCGAATACACTTCTCGTACCCTTCTTGAATAACAAAGTACTTTTGACGACGTTCAGTAGCCGTGGCTGGACGCCCAAAAATACTGCGAGACATTTCATCTATCGCTAAATAATCCGCTTGGGCTTTAAAATAGCGATGGGCTTTCGCAACCGCTTCTGAATCAAACAAACGATCGATGGCATTCATGCCTTCTGCATACATTTCTTCTTTTAACTTGGCTCTAAGCACATCAAGCTGGGAGTTCGCGGTCTCGACGATTTTGATCTTCGAATTGAGAACTTGTCGGTAAAGTTGATGCAGTGATTGACGATCTAAGCCTTGCACTTCCCCATTTCTAAGTTCATCAAGCACCGCCACTGCCAAGTCCAGATGGTCTTGTTGGCAATGCTGCAAGCGCGCTAAAGCTTGATTGGCTTCTCGCTTCGATGGCACATACATTGGGCGGTTGTTGTTTTCTTCCTGCTCTGGGTACAAAGCCAGCAACGCATCAATCTCAGTGCGGCAAGTTGAAGCAAGATCAGAGGCAAACAGTTTGGCATTCGTGCCTTCCAGCGCGAGCTTATTAAAAATGGCTTTCTGAACTTCGCTCTCGACCGAGTTAATCAACGTCTCTGCTAACACAGCTTGTGCTTTTAACGCTTCTTGATAATGCTGCTGATACTTAAGCGCTACATCAGAGGCATAACCCTTCGCCAGCGCCTCAAGCATGCGTTGTTGACCGGATGCAAGATCCGCCCAATGCTGCTTATCTTTTTTGTCTTGTTGAGTGACGATGTCGTCATGAACGGTAAAGCTATAATGATCACCCGCGGCAACTCGATTCCAACGAGCAGTTAGAATCTTACGATCAATTTCTCGCTCAGGTAGCTTGAGAACACCAAACCAATCAATCAGGCTCATCACCGTAGCAAAGCGGTCGTAGGACGTTTTCGTTTCATCTTCAAAGGATTGAGCCACATCATTTGCCCACAATCCCACGGCAATGGTATCGCCTACTGGTCCTAACGCTTCTAGCGCACCCTTGGCAAAACCTGCCGTCGAATGCCCGATTGTCGCAAGCAAACTCGCCGCTTCTTCGGATTCAAGAACGGCAACATTGGCAGGACCGACCTCAAGTAGAGATGCAGTTTCTGGGAAAACTTCATCTGCCTCAGCAAGCGAAGGTCGCGCGTCTGCGTGGTGTTCTGGCGCAGATAAAAATAAATCTTCTGCCGTTAGGTCTTCACTGAAGTTTCGGTAATTTGACTTACGTATATCGTGGAAGCTCTCACGATCCAGTACGTTGTATTCATCACCAATATTACAAACTTCAAAAGCACTAACACAGGGGGAAGCAATGGCACACGCCAATACCAATTTTCTTAACTTCATATAATTATCCTTGGTTTGAGAAGTTATTCGCTTCTTGCAGGAAGCAGCAAGCCTCCGATTACTTATTCGCAACCGGAAATTAAACGTTTTTAATTAAGGTGCTCTCGTGGGCAAACGGCGAGAGCAGAGAGACTTAGAGCTAAGCCTTTGGTTGATGCCGAGGGATCATTGATTTCATAGACAGCCAAACTTTTGTTGTTGTGTTTTATTACCTCCTGCGTACAAGACAGTCTGTTAGGAAAGAGGCTATCAAGGTTGCAAGGGCGCTATTTTTTATTGTTTTTATAAAATTTCGCGAAACATTAAACCAGCAGCCCAGTTGCGGCAATGCACCTTATCTCAACTTGTTGTAAGTGATTTGCCACTTAAGGCAATGAAAAATAAGACATTAAAATTCATAAGGACAAATAATGGGAACGCTCCCAATACGGATAATAATAACAATATAGATTACTGTTTCTGTTTAATTATCTTTAGGTCAGGTTAGGCAGAGATTGTTAGTTACAAAAGAACCAATAGTGTCTTTTTGGACAAAAGAGGATGTAGATAGTACAAAACGCCAAATAATAATACGCCAATACCATTCAACACGGATATTATTAAGGCACTGTTTTATAACAACTTAATATTTAAATTACTCATTAATTACGATGATAAACAGTCAATATCTCACAAAATTAAGAGAAGTAAGCCATTGACCAACTATATTTATCCTCAATCGATACATTTGAACTATGATTTACTGATAAAAGCGCCTATTTTCCTAGGTATTTCCAAGGCAACGATGAACGAGTGGACTGTGGCTTTATTCACCCCCCTTATCGTCTCATTGTTAAGATGCTGTGAACTTTCCACTGGATGGACCATTGGCAGGAAGATATTCGCCTATAATCCCTGACAGTTTCGGTTACTACGTAAAAATTATGTTTCTAACACCTTATTTTTCAAACAATAATCACCAATTCCAATTTACTCGTGAGCAAGCAAGTCACTTTGCCAAGCGCGTAGCTGGTGATTACAACCCTATTCATGATGAAGACAACAAACGCTTTTGTGTTCCAGGAGACCTGCTTTTTGCAGTGTTACTGAGCAAAGAAGGTGTGAGCCAAAAAATGCGTTTCGATTTCTCAGGAATGGTAAGCGATGGCGTTGCACTTCACATTGAAAATAAGTGTGAAAAAGAAAGTGCGGTCGTCAATGAAGCAGGCAAAGAGTACCTACACATGTCTCGCGAAGGTGAAACCAACCGCGATGCTGCATTTATTGAACATGTAGTAACAAACTACGTTCAGTTCTCTGGCATGAACTTCCCACACATTATGGTTCCTCTTATGGAAGAGAAACAAATGATGATCAACTGCCAGCGCCCTCTTGTTATCTACGAAAGCATGGAAGTGGAATTTAACCGTCTCGATCTGACTCATCCGGAAGTCGATTTTACCGGCGCGACTTTTGATGTCGAAGGTAAACGCGGTGTGGTAACACTAAACTTTGCATTCAAACAAGACGGCGAAGTGGTAGGCAAAGGGATCAAGCGAATGGTGGCAAGTGGCCTTAAGCCATACGACCAAGATGCGGTAGACGATTTGGTTCAACGCTTCAACGAGCGTAAGGACGCCTTTCTAGCAAAGTTCGCTAAGGCAGCTTAGTTCTTAACAGACAAAGTTTCTGCCGACCAATTTCAAAGTCAAATTCATAAGAAAGCCCAGCGACTTCGCTGGGCTTTCTTTTTATCTGTGGTTTGTTTTACTATCATCAAATCCAGCGACGTACTTGATTCTTATAATCTAAATAGTCTTCACCAAACAATCGCTCTAATGCTCGCTCCTCTGGCTTAATTTGAAAGCGATTCATGTAAGCAACAAACAATACGCCGCATAAGATAACACTGAGGTGTTGCCACCATAGCCCAATCGCAATGATGACAAGCAATAGCGCTACGTACATTGGATTACGTGTGTAAGCGAACACACCAGTATCCACCACCAACGAAGCAGTTTCTGGTTTTACTGGGTTAACGGTCGTCTTAGCTTTTCGAAACTCGTAAACACCAGCAATACCAACAACCCCCGCGATCAAAATTAGCCCAGCGGTAACAAACTCAACAAACGGTACAGTAATTTTCATTTCTGGCATGGCTTCTTTCAACCAGTACATCAGGAGCACCATCAACAAAAACAAAGCGACAGGTGGCACTTTAAGCTCAAGCTTTTTCAATTTTCATATCCTTATGAAAGCGTCTGCGTGTCAAAAATGAACGCGAGTTATAAGTGATAAAAAGCCCAGTAAAACTGGGCTTACGAAGCTATTTATACCAAGGTTAGCAAAGCTTGAACCGGATGCTTAGGTTTTACCCCTTCAAAGCGTTTGACTTGGCTTCGGCATGAGTAGCCAGTGATGAGACATCTTTCATTGTCTAACTTATCTAGATTTGGCTTCCAACTCAGGTCAAAGATATCCCGCGACATGGTTAGCTTATCCACTTCATGGCCAAATGTACCCGCCATACCACAACACCCGACAGGTACTGTATTTAATACCGCCCCAAAGTGAGCGAAAATAGCCCCCCACTCCTTCTCAGCATTTGGCATTTTGGTTTTCTCGGTACAATGCGCGAACAAGTACCAAGGTGCTTGCTCTTTCGACTCTAATGTCTGGAACTCGCCTAATCTTGGGTGGAGCCATTCATGGGCGGTCAACACATCAAAATCACCACGTTTACTGCCCAATACCTCGGCATATTCGTCTCGATAACAAAGTACCAACGCAGGATCGACACCAACCATAGGGATATCCAAATCCGCAACCATCTCTAAGAACTTCGCAGTATCTTGTGCGGTGCTCTTGAATTGGCGTAAGAAGCCCTTAATGTGCTGTGCTTTGCCATTTGGTTTAAACGGTAACAACACTGGATTCATACCGAGCTTTCTGACGAGCTTGACGAAATCTTCCACTACTTCGGCATCGTAATAGCTGGTAAAAGGGTCTTGTACAATCAGTACATACTTTTGCTTATCTTCAGAAGGTAAACCACTCAACGCTTGCAGATCGTAAGCCGTAGTTAACGTCTCTACTCGCTCTTTCAAGGCCGGTACAGACAGCAGCGGTGCATCAACATATCCGACTGTCGACGCAGTCAAACTTTGCACCCAAGATTGCTTAAGCACACCATTTACTACACTCGGCGCTTTGGCCATCAATGGCAGCATGGATTCAATGTTCGATACCAAATAGTCTTTAACTGGACGTTGGTAACGTGAGTGATAAATATTAAGGAAGCGAGAACGGAAGCTCGGTACGTCAACTTTAATTGGACATTGGCTAGCACACGCTTTACACGCTAAACAGCCGTTCATGGCTTCATACACTTCATGAGAGAAGTCATACTCGTGGCGACGATTAATCGAATGGCGGACTCGGTCAATCATGGTTTTGATGGACGTTTTGTTTTCCAGAGTTTGTTTTTCTAGATCGAGAATATCGATGCCTTGCTCTGTTAGTTGGCGTAGCCATTCACGAACTAAACCCGCACGCCCTTTTGGCGAATGACGACGGTCTGCAGTGACTTTCATTGAAGGACACATAGGCGAGCTGGTGTCGTAGTTAAAACACAAGCCGTTACCGTTACACTCCATCGCTTGCTTGAAGCTATCACGTACCTGAACATCAATCTGACGATCGAAGTAACCACGTTTGGTATCGGTGACTTTGACAAGCTCTGCATCGCTATTTAGCGGCGTACAGATTTTGCCTGGGTTCATTTTGTTATGAGGGTCAAAAGCGGTTTTAACACGGCGCAATTCAGTAAAGAGTTCTTCACCAAAGAACTCAGGGCCATACTCAGAGCGGAAACCTTTACCGTGCTCGCCCCACATTAAACCACCGAATTTTGCCACCAACTTAACGACTTCATCTGAGATTTCATGCATCAACGTTTCTTGATGAGGGTCGCACAAATCCAATGCTGGGCGAACGTGAAGTACGCCTGCATCGACATGACCAAACATGCCGTAGTTAAGTGATTTTGCGTCGAGTAACTCGCGGAACTCAACGATAAAGTCCGCCAAGTTTTCCGGTGGCACACAGGTGTCCTCGGCAAACGCAACGGGTTTAGCACGCCCTTTCGCAGCGCCCAATAGACCCACGGCTTTTTTACGCATGTTGTAGATACGGCCAATACTCGCCACATCACTGCATACTTGGTAGCCAATGATGCCCGCTTCTTCCGTTTCTAGCATGCTATCGAGCTTAGCAGTCAAATATGCGACTTGAGACGCAACTTCTTCTTCGTCTTGCCCTGCGTATTCCACCATATTGATACCAAGCATCTCTTTGTTTGGCACGTCGGTAATCAGGTCACTGACGGTATGCCAAACAATATCTTGTTTCGCAAGGTTTAGAACTTTTGAGTCTACGGTTTCTACCGACAACGCATTCGCTTCCACCATAAACGGGGCATTACGCAATGCAGAATCAAAACTGTTGTATTTAACGTTAACCAAAGTACGAGCTTTGGGAATATGGGTTAGGTTGAGCTTAGCTTCTGTAATAAACGCTAATGAGCCTTCCGCACCACATAGAACTCGTGTGATATCGAAGCTATCAGTCTCTTCATCAAACGCATTTTTAAGGTCATAACCGGTTAAAAAGCGGTTTAACGGAGGGAACTTGTCGTTGATTTGCTGGCGTTTGTCACGACACACAGATTCCGTTACACGCATTGCCGTGTCAGCAAATTCGCCTTCAGTCGGCAAACCATGAGAAAGGTCAGACTCTAAAATTGAACCATCGGCAAAAACGGCTTGAAGAGAAAGAACGTGATCAGACGTTTTACCGTATTTTAGCGAGCCTTGACCGGAAGCATCGGTATTGATCATACCACCAATCGTTGCCCGATTACTGGTCGATAAATCTGGGGAGAAGAAATAACCATAAGGACGAACGGCATCGTTCAATTGGTCTTTGACGACACCCGTTTGAACACGAACCCATCCCTCTTGCTCGTTCACTTCTAAGACTTTGTTCATGTGGCGAGACAAATCAACCACAATGCCTTTGGTTAACGACTGACCGTTAGTGCCAGTGCCACCACCACGAGGAGAGAACGTAATACGCTCATATTCCTCTTTGTTGCTCAATTTACCGATGAGCGAGACATCTTGGGTGGTTTTGGGGAGAACAACGGCCTGAGGGAGTTGCTGATAGACACTATTATCAGTGGCTACTGCGAGACGACTAGAGTACTGGCTTTCAATATCGCCAGTAAACCCGGAGTGCTCGAGTTCTTTGAGAAAACTCAGAACGAGAGGATCGACATCCGTTTGCGAGTGTAATCTTGGTAACATTTGCTTCCTGCCCCTACTGCGCTGATCCAATCAGCTGCGGGTTATCTAATTTTTAGTCATCCACGCATTTTCGACCCGCAGCCATAAAACTGAGACCGAGACGAGGATGAAGTTGTTTTCTTTGAATTACGTCACTTTACAACATTTAAAAAGGCGTTCAAATCAGAATCTCTATACAAGATTTAAACTTATGCTTTATTTTTTAAGGCTTGATGCCTTACATTGAAGGGGAAATAGCCTTTCAATATGAGCTTTCAGGATGAAAAAAAATAAAGTTGTAACCACTGAAGATATCCTTCTAAAACTTTGCCAGTCGGTTTCTGGCGTTCTTACTTCGGCAACCTCTTCTCAAGTTAACTACTCTGCAATGGTGCAAAAGATCAATAAAACCAGCCTCAAGCCGGATTTTGGTTGTTTTGTACTGTTTGATGGTGGCTTCACGGGCCTTGTAGTGATTAACTTTACCGCAAAAGCGGCACTTGAGATCTACACCAACTACATGCGCAATATGGGCATGCCAGAAGAGGAACTGGCGATCTCACACACATCAGATGAAGTCGGTGATGTACTCGGTGAACTGATGAATCAGCTAGTGGGTGATTTCACGAACAAGATTCGTAAAGAGCTACAAACCAACATTACGCAGAACCAACCAAAAATGCTGTCGCTCAATAAGCAAGTGATTCTGCAAGTTGATACCAATCTCGATCGACCTCAAGCACGCCGCGTGACCTTCTCAACAGCGAATAACAACATCTTCTACCTTGAGCTTGCGATGGACAAAACTGAATTTATCCAACTCGAAGAGTTTGAAGTGGCAGAAGATGAAAGCCCAGATGATATTTTAGAAGCCACTCGAAAAAGTATGGAAGACAAGAAAGCATCGGAAGCAGCCAGTTCCAAAAGCGATGCCGATGACCTACTCGACCAACTCGGTTTGTAATTCTACTTCGCACCAAAGCCCCTATCATTAAAGGGGCTTTGTTTTTCTCGCTGCCTTTCTCCCACTCCCGTTATTCCGTTTTTGACTGAAAAAAGGTAATATATCCGACTTCCTAAATTTCCGTTCTCGTTATTGGTCGTCGATGGATAAACAAAAAGCTCTGAAAAAAATCGCCAAGTGCTTAGAACTGGGCAACTCCGCCAACGTAAATGAGGCTGCAAATGCTATCAAGATGGCGCACCGCCTTATGCTTAAGTATGGCTTGGATAAAGATGATATTGAGTTTATCAAAATGGGTAAAACTCAATCTTCGCATCTGCTGCCAGCAAACATCAGTTCAACGCTGTTGCGCGTGATTCGTGGCATCAATACCAAATTTGGTGTTGAAGCCGTCTTGTTGAATCACAAAGGGCTTAAACGCGTCGAATTTATCGGAGAGGCAGACCGCGCTATTTTCGCGGCCTTTGCGTTCGATATTATCTACCGTGAAATGAACGAGAGCACCGGACAATTCCGCAATAGTTTTGCCGGTTCTGGTACCTCTTCAATGGAAGTAACGCGCCGCGTAAACTCATTTGTTTCTGGCTGGGTTGAAGGTGCGTTGGAAAAACTGCCTGTTATCTCTCCAGATGAAGAGTCAGCCAATAAAATCAATAATTACATTGATAAAGAATTTAAAAACATCGATCGCGAGACGTTCAAGCAACAGCTCAGAGAAGCGATGAAGAACCTCACTGCAGATTACGAAGTTGGGTTAAAAAAAGGTCGTAAGGTTTCCGTCAACCGTGGCGTTGGCGGTGAACAAGCGAGAAAGATGTTAGACAACCCGTCTAAATAATTGCACAAACGGTTATAACATCAGCAACTATAAGAAAAAGCTTACAAAGCTTCTATCAATCTGACGTTCGCATAACAAATATCAATACCTACTCATTCATAATTCGCATCCCATTATGAGGCGCAATTGCGCCTCAGCTTATACGGAGATTTTCCCTTGAAAAAGATGTCTATTGCACTTGCGCTAGTGCTAGCTCTTACTGGCTGTCAAGCAACTCAACGCCAAAACGCAACCACAGGTGAATACGAGACTAACTCGACCACACAAGGTGCATTGATCGGTGCTATCGCTGGTGCGGCTATCGGTTTGGCAACAGGTGATGACGCAAAAGAACGTCGTAAACACGCTCTAATTGGTGCGGCTGCTGGCGGTGCTACTGGCGCAGGTGTTGGCTACTACTTCGATCAACAAGAAGCAGAGCTACGTCGCGCACTATTGAATTCAGGTGTACAAGTAGAACGTGTTGGTGAAAACCAGCTGCTACTTCGCATGGAAAACGGTATTGGTTTCTCTTCAAGTTCTTACCAACTGGACGCAAGCATCCACAACACACTACGTGGCGTTGCACGTATCCTCGTTGAATACCCAGATACAAGCCTTGTGATCGACGGTTACACGGACAGCACTGGTAGTGACTCTTACAACCAAACACTGTCTGAGCGTCGTGCAGAATCGGTACGTCAGTTCCTAGTATCACAAAACGTAGCACCAGGTCGTGCAATTGCACGTGGCTACGGCGAGCGAAACCCAATTTGCTCTAACCAAACTTCTGAAGGTCGTGCTTGCAACCGCCGTGTTGAAATCCAGATCTTGCCACTGAAGTAATTTGGTTGCACCATATCGGTAATAATAACGGTTACCGGAGCAGGTCTAGCGAGGATCGCTAGACCTGACACATCCCATGTCATTTAGAACCACTGCCCTTTCCTTTACTTTAAGTGCCTTCGTAACAGGTACTGCCTTTGCTTCTCAAAGCCCGACGCAACCTGAAGACCAATTCGATTTAGCACAACAACTGGCACTAACACCTAATACAGACTCTCCTTCCGATGCCCGTTATTGGTTAGAACAGTCGGCTCATCAAGGCTATCTTCCTGCACAAAAGCAATTAGCGGAAGATTATGCTCGCGGCCTCACTGGTAACATTGATGACTCTCAAGCAATCTACTGGTTTACTTCGGTTGCGTTAAATGACCCTACTGACAGTGGTTTTCTACTAGCCGACTTTATCCAGCATCATCAAACCGAGGTCACTAACGCTGACTTAGTTGATGCGTGGTATCAACTTTCTGCTCTTAAAAACCCACAAGCAGAAGAAGCTTACAACCAGTTTTTAGAACAACGCTTTAATCAAATGCGAGCGAAGCAAGTTTCCGAGATCGTCGAGTTAGATAAAAAAGCAACGGTTGAGGAGAAACAAAAACAAACGAAAGGCCATGGTGAGCATAAAGCAGAACCCTCTCAGGCATGGTTTGCTTCAGGCGCTCTAGGGCTTGCGATTTTAGTAGGCGGAGGCCTATTTGGTTATCGTCGACACCACCGTCAAACACAAATAAACGCAGCGAATGACGCTTCCAAGTCACTGCAGTTAGAAACACAAGTAAAAGAGTTGCAGTTTACGAATAAGCAACTCAAACGACAGTTAGAAAAAGTATTTAAAGAGTTTAAGAAAGTAAAAAACCAATCAGACGGACAGAAATTGGTGGTTGCGTGTGCAATGTTTGGTTATACGCCACAAACCATTCCTGACAGTAAAGCAGTGAAATTGCGCTACAGACAATTATCAAAACTCTATCACCCTGATTCTAGAGGCTCAGAAGAAGAGATGAAGCGTTTAAATCAGGCGTTTAAAACCATTTCACAAAATGTTACAAAAGAGTAAAAATAAGCCACGTACCTTTATCTTGCGAGCCTTTCAACCTCATAAATCAAGGCTCGCAATCGATCTCCCTCTCAAACAAATTAACAGACATTTAACCTGACTATATTTTGTATGCCATAATGTTGGGCGAAAAATAACACCTAGCGACTCAAAATTTATGTAGGTGGGGAGAAAATCAATGTTCACTGAAGAAGGCACCTGTGACTGGTGTAAAAAACCTAGCTTTGTAACTCGTCATGATTATGTCGACGGCAAGTACCATAGCTCATGCAAATCCTGCTACGACATCGCAAAAATCGATGTTCGCCTGTTTAACCAAGGCGAAATGCAAATGCGCGAACGCATGGCACAACGAGCAAGCTAACAAGAGCAAATCAACGGAACTGATTTTCAAGAGCGCCTTTTTGTAAGGCGCTTTTTTGATCCCACTTCAATACTTGTTTCATCGCGGTTTTCTAGAAGGAATTCATATTCCCTATCCCTCTGGTGCTTCTCAGTCTATTAATTAACCAATTAAAAACGATGTCACTTATTTCATAGTGAACACGATTGTTTTCCTAGTTACCGGGTCAAACCCTCGATTTATCTGGAGTATAGTTTTGTCGCTCAAACAAAAAAACAGGTGACCATATGTACACAGATGAAGCTGAAGCGTTCATTGCTAGCCAGCCTCCTGAAGCCGTTGCAACTGGTGAGTTGATGGTTTTGAAAAATACAATTAAAAGAAAAGTCTCTGGCCCTAACAGAAGTCGATTATTGCGATTAGCAAACTCCGACCTTGGCAGTTTATGCTCCCGCGCCAATTCAGGTAACATCGAGCACATTCGCAGCATGTTCCAAACTATGGTGCAACTCGTTAGAGCGGGTAACCTTGGTCAATTTGAAACAGAAATCGCACGTGCAAAAACCGAATTCTAACCATTATTAAACATCGATCCTTGTATTTTCAGGCTGCGTATTCGCAGCCTGCTTTTTATCATTTCCTGTAAAAGCAAAGCGCTTTCTTGAACGTTCTGCCTCTGCCTTTCTTGTTTTCTCTTCCTTTCTTCTCCCTCAAAAGCACTAACACTACTGTGTGCCATCACGAAAAAGCACTGTATAAACCGGTTAAAACCACTGTATAGCTAGGCCGAAATTACTGTATATACAGTAGTAACCACCTGTATATACAGCTCCGCAATGCAGGTGACCTCACATTTCACCATGTTTATCAAACATATCAAAAACTAAACTTTATATTTTAATTTCAACAACTTAGACAAAAAACAAATCTTAAGTAAGGGAAAGTTTTTCAACTCCATTCATAAAAATCGGTTGATCAGGCATCAAAAACAAACTACTGTATACACATACAGCATGTATAAAGGAACAGTAATATGCAGTTACAAACTCAATCTCATACATACTCTCGCTACAACGTATTGGCACAAGCAACACAACCTATGGATGTGTCGGACCAACTTCTTTCTAAGTTGGCAGTATTGTCTCAACAACAGCAATGGATTCTGTTTACCGCCGAGTGCCCTCGTCCTGATTTTGAGCAACTTGCTGCTTCCCACATTCGCTGTCAAAACATCATTCAGATGAAGCCGTCTCAACAGCTCTCTGAAGTGGAGATCGTGATTAAAGCTATTCAGTCTGGTAACGCTAGCGCTGTCGTCGCATCGAACAAGATTGCGTTAATGAATCAATCAATGCTTCGCGATATTGCTCAACGTTATCAGTGTGAAGTCTTTTTCGTCGAAGGCAGAGTGAACAAGTACCACTAACAAGATCGACGTTATCCATCCTGCATCTCGCCTCCTTTTAAGGCTGTCTCTTATACACAAATCCCCAAGCTTGTAGCTTGGGGATTTTTTTTGAACTCTTTCACGTGTGTGTGATCTGATCACTTAGTAATCCTTACTGAAACACTAAGATGACACATTCAGACGCTAAGCTTTGGGCACAAGAACAATTTGGACAAGCACAACTTAAAGACCCTCGAAGAACACAACGCCTTATCAGTTTAGCGACTTCCATTGCTAATCAACCAGGAGTTTCCGTGGCTAAACTTCCTTTTTCTCCCGCTGATATGGAAGGTGCATATCGCTTTATCCGCAATGAAAACATTGATGCAAAAGACATCGCTGAAGCAGGTTTTCAATCAACTGTATCTCGAGCTAACGAGCATGAGGAGTTACTCGCGATTGAAGATACAACAACGCTTAGTTTCCCGCATCGAAGTATAAAAGAGGAGCTCGGGCACACGAATCAAGGTGACAGAACCCGAGCGCTCCACGTACATTCAACTCTACTTTTCGCTCCACAAAGTCAGACCATTGTTGGGCTTATAGAGCAACAACGATGGAGCCGAGATATTACTAAGCGTGGGCAAAAGCACCAACACGCGACTCGTCCTTATAAGGAGAAAGAGAGTTACAAATGGGAGCAAGCTTCTCGCCGTGTCGTTGAACGCCTAGGGGATAAAATGTTAGATGTTATCTCGGTCTGTGACCGAGAAGCAGACCTATTCGAATACTTGACTTATAAACGTCAACATCAGCAGCGCTTTGTCGTTCGCTCAATGCAAAGTCGCTGCCTAGAAGCTCATCATCAAAAGCTTTACGACTATGCGCAAGCGTTACCAAGCGTCGAGACAAAAGAGCTTACCATCCCCCAAAAAGGAGGGAGAAAAGCGAGAGATGTAAAGCTTGATGTTAAATATGGTCAGGTGACATTAAAGGCTCCGGCAAACAAAAAAGAGCACGCAGGCATACCTGTTTATTATGTTGGTTGCCTTGAGCAAGGGACATCAAAAGACAAGTTAGCATGGCACCTCTTGACGTCGGAGCCAGTAAACAACGTTGAAGACGCTATGAGAATTATCGGTTATTACGAGCGCCGATGGCTGATTGAAGATTTCCATAAAGTCTGGAAAAGTGAAGGGACAGATGTGGAGTCACTCAGGCTACAAAGTAAAGATAACTTAGAGAGATTAAGTGTCATCTATGCCTTTGTTGCTACGCGTTTATTGGCGTTACGCTTCATTAAAGAAGTTGATGAGCTAACGAAAGAAAGTTGTGAAAAGGTATTGGGTAAAAAAGCTTGGAAGCTACTGTGGTTGAAACTAGAAAGTAAGACGTTACCTAAAGAAGTGCCCGATATGAGCTGGGCGTACAAAAATCTCGCTAAATTAGGCGGTTGGAAAGATACCAAGAGGACGGGTAGAGCTTCAATAAAGGTGCTTTGGGAAGGATGGTTTAAACTACAAACCATCCTTGAAGGCTACGAACTCGCAATGTCTCTTGATCACTAGACTTGTGATCAAGAGACAGCGCGTTTGCGAGGCTTTTTTTATTCGCAGCTCAACGCCAACGCGACAATAGCGGCCTATGAGAAAAATGAGAGGTTAGCTCGTTCAAAAGGCCCATTAAAGGGCCTTTTACTTTCAGTGCATTATTCAATAGTAATTGCTTTTACAGGTGCATACTTATATTTCGAATCACCGACATTATAATGAACGGTAATCGTCGTTTTGGCATGCTTTACGGATAACAGCGTTGATAGAAGAGTATTAAAAGCAATGTCACTTTTTGTTATACGAAAGAACCTAGCATCACTTGGCATATGATCCAACGTGAACAATATTTCACCTCGATGACCATTTGGCCAGTTTTCACCATAAAGGTTTATTTTACTTACTTTACCAGTCTGAGAGCCTGCATAGACATTGAATGACATTAAGCCGATAAACAGCAGTGTGAATAGTTTTTTCATTTATTTCCCAAAATAGTACGTTAGAGATAAGGAGCCTAAGAGCCTAGAAACACCGACCGATTTTTGTTCTGGGCTCTACTGTTTAGTCAAGTGATGGAGTGAACAACTTTGGACACATCCTTCAACATCCCCCTATTACCAACGACTACTAAGGTTTCATCTCGACCATTGTCAGCAGGGAAATAACGCAAAACCGATGTTGTACTTAACTTTAACAAATCCCTAGCAACAGCATCATAGTTAAACGCCAAAACTGACTTTTCTCCTTTGGCAACCCATCCTTCAACTAGTCCATTAAAACTCTCCAGATCGAGCTTAGTTAGTAGGATAAAGCTAAAAGCCCAGTTTAAAACAGCTTCCCCCTCCGATTCATAATCAAATTTTTCTAAATTTACTAACGATACAAGCCTAGTACTACCCAGAGCGACCTCAACTTCACCACTATAGCCCTCTAGATTTCGAAGCTCTTTGTTAGACCACAATGCTCCCTTTTTTAACCTAAGTTTACTAGCTGGACCAATATCATGGCTAGCTACTACCAAATACACATTTCCATCAAAACAATGGGAAATTTTCTCTATGTATTTCAAAGCAGTTATTTCTGGACATTGATCCACATCGTACTCTTGCTCCGAACGCAACTTGATTTTTTCAAGAAATAGCGAATCAGACAGATCCACGTTAAAAAAGAAGGCTTTCTCATTTTTATGCAAAAAAGTACTCACAATTTTATTAATCCCCGTAGTAATGGTGCTGCTTAAGCTTCGGCGAACCTTTAATTCCTGCATTGTAGTGATTCCTCTGATCACCTTTACCGCCGTCGTCATATTTAGCAGGTTTGTCTTGTCTAATTGAAATTTTCTCACCTTTATTATTAGTATATTCCAACTGTTTTACATTTCGGTCATCTAAGCCTGCCTCCTTCCCTTCAGGGGTATTTGGTTTAATCGTTTTATCAGGTTGGGCACTTCTTGGAATATCGTTTACCTCCTTGGCTTTGCGGAGAGCTTCACGTGATGTATCAGAACTCGTATCTAAACCATTTTTTGGACGACCTCCTTTCCCTTTTCCAACAACCCCACCAACAGCGGCCATAACCTTCGCCGTTCGCATTGAAGCCCGGACGTCTTTTGCATTCATGTTTAGGCTGTTTGCCGCGGAGTTTCTATCTTCCTCTGGAGCTTCGTGATAAGCCATGCCAGCGACACCATAGCCTGGCGCAATAGCATCTCTCACTTTTTTTAGTTTATTAACAGTACTACCAAACACATCGTTAGTTTTGGTTTTCTCGCCTTCAGGATCTCTGCTTTCTGAATCCCCCCCCCTATTACCTTTAGGTTTACCGCCGTCTGAATTTGGGTTTCCATCATCCCCTTTAGTCTCTGAGTCATCTGATGCAACACCGGAATCTACCCCGCTAAACCCTGTTGGGTCTGTGTACTTGAGCGGGTTATTCATCACATATGCATAGCGGTTGAAGCTATTTACTACGTATGGCGACTGAACAAGTGGATCCGCGCTCGTAAAGCGCCCTAACTCTTGGTCGTACACACGTCCGTTCATGTGTATTAATCCAACTTCTGTGATTTCCTCATGCCCGGTGTAACCTCGGTTGGTAATAGCTGACTGTACAACACTCGCGGCGCTTTTATCTTGCCACTCAACGTGGCGCTGTTTACCCCAAGTATCATAGCTGCGTTTTTCTACAACTAAGCCGTAACCGTCAGTCAGCATGTCAACAGAATCCAGCGCATCATGGTGCAAGTAGCGCACTTGCTTATTCTTGAGCTGGTTTTTACTATCGAGCGTCTGAGTGTTTAAGGCAATTAACTTACCCTCAGCGAAAATAAAGTGCTTGTGTTGTATTTCCCCTGTTTTAAGGTCTTTCTCTCGTTCATAAGTTTTGCCAAAGTAGAAGGTAACTTTACCATCTGAGCTTCGCTTTAAGTAACGGTCGTGGTTCGCATCATAAGAAAACTCTACCGACTTACCCTCACGTACGATTTTGATTGGCTTATTGAACGGCGACCAACGCATCGTTCGCTCATTGGATTTGCTGCCTTTCGCTTTCGCGCTGGTCATGTTACCCACAGCATCGTAGTTGTAGTCTAAACCATTTGCATTGGTAACAGCATGCGGACCCGCCCCCACTCCAGAGTATTGATAAACACCCACGTCTGATTTGTGGCGAATATTACCCAGCTTGTCATATTCGAAGCTGCGTTTACCTGTCAGATCCGGGTTGTTAAGACCATGGCGAGCCTTATCAACCAGAACCATGGTGTTGGTTTCGACTCTATCTAACGCATCATACGTCCAAATGTCAGTGATGCCGAGCTGATCATCAAAGCGCTGAGTGACGTTGTTGTGCTCATCGTATTGATAACGCAAGTAACGAATGTGCTGATTTCGAGATGGCTTGCTTATTTTATCTGAGCTGTAGACATGATTACCCTGATAAGTTGCTATCGCATTCATTCGTCCAGTATCTGCATCGTAATCATACGTGTTCATCAACCCATTACCCAGCATTTCACTGAGTGTATGATCAAAAGCATCGGTGGATTGACGCTGCCAATAGTAAACGTAGGCGTTATTTTTATTTGCCGCAGCCAATTCCGCGTTGGTTAAAATCGTATCCAACATATCGGCTTGGCTCACACCACCATTGCTCCTGCACTCTTTACGAAGACTCGCATCCACTCGGTTACCAGCTAGGTCATTAGCAAACTCACAATATAAGCCACTCAGTTTCGCGACTTTCTCCGACACCCCAATCATGTCAGCCGCCAGTGCTTTGTATTGCTTGTACTGGCGGTTAGCAATATTGGCGGCTTGTTCAAGATCTTCCGCTGCGAATAATAATTCACCGCGCAGTTCATCGTCAGCCTTCGCCGAATAAATATCGCCTTGATACATTATGTCTGGCTGACCATCCTCATCGTAATCACCAGATAAAAGCATGTCCTTCATCTGTGTAAGGCTAAGACCAGCTAATTCCTGCTCAGAAATGGCCGTTGCTGTCAGATCATGCGCTTGCAGCCCTGGTGTAAGGATATCCCATAAATCGCTGCCATCTTTTTCGCTGGTAATTCGATAAGCCTGACCTTCGAGCGTGACATCCAGAGGGATAGTGATGTCATCGTGCAGCATTACCCAAGTTGCAGGACGCAAATAGCACGTGTTCTGGCCATCACACCACTGTTTATAACGGTAATTATCTTTTAGTAATGCTGCAGACGCGCTATCAAGGTTGTAAACGTCAACCCGTTTTCTTTCGTACTCTAACTGCTTAGTGCGGAAGAATTGCTCCTGCCTTGCGTATCGACTCGCGCGTTGTAGATAAGTATTAGCTTGGTTGATCGCCCCACTAAGAAGTTGACGGATATCTTCACGGAACTTGGCGCTGGTAAAGATATCATCAGCGTAAGTTCTTGGGCTTCTTACTGCGCCCAAATAGCCAAATTGGTTGTAAAGATACTCCACCGCTAAGCGTTGGTGGCCTTTTTTACCAAGAGCAGACTTTAACGTTTGACCATCAGGACGAACTTCTCGTCCTAGACGCTCAAGTTTATCGTACTCATATTGTGTCGAGAAGATTTCTTGCCCGACTGTGACTGCTTTTTCTTGCAATAGCCCGTTGGAATTATAGAAATAATCTGTCCTTTGTCCCTTGCCACTCATCCACGATAGTGTGCCTAAGGCGCCACGTTCATCGTATCGCCATTGTGATGCCTCACTACCATCATTTTGTGCGACTTTACGTCCCAGCGTATCGTAACCCATAGTGGTGACGATTCCATTCGCATCTCGCTTATAAACAAGCTGCCCTAGTGCGTTGTAGCGATAGTACCAATGGCCGATATCCGGATCATCTAGCTCTGTTCGATAGCCTAGGTTGTCGTATTTTACTTGAGTAATGTTCCCGTCAGAATCTACCGTACGTCTTAGCTTACCATCAGGGTAATATTGATACGTTTGATAAGCACCAAGTGGCTCGTCTTTACGGATCACCTGCCCCATAACATTGTGGGTGGTGCTACGTTTAAAGCCACGAGCATCCGTGCCTTCTATTTTGTAGCCATCGTAACGAGTGGTAAATATCGCTAATCCACCGCGATTTGCTGGTTCTATTCGGCGGACTTCTCGGTTGTAAAGGTCGTAGTCAAACGTTACTCGTGGCGCATTACCGGCTTGGTTTAAAAACTTTGCCGCCGTCACAAAACGCTTACGACCGTTCTGATCCCATTCAGAATCGACCACTACCCAGCGACCATCAAAAGCTCGATGAAGGCGACGGACCTCTCTGTCGGCATAATCAAACTGTGTTTGCTGTTCTGAGCCATCGGCTTTTCTGACCGTAACACAGTGTGCGGTGGTCGCAAGTGCGTTCATACAAACGGCACCTAACTGGTAGTCCGTGAAAACGGTATTACCAGTACCCGGTAATGTCGCCACTCTTACACGCCCAAACATATCGTATTGGTAACGTGTTTTGCGCCCTTTTAACGGACTGGTTTCAGACAGCAGACGACCTTGAGCATCGTACTCCCACGTAGTGGTGTGCCCTTTAGCGTTGGTAGTGGTTTTAAGTTTGAGACCATTTTGCTCATAACCATAGGTTGTGGTGCGGCGTGCAAGATCACTGCCGTACTGGCTTTCTTGGCGAATGTTACCCCAAGCGTCATATTGATAAGCGGTCGTTAGCGTGCGACCTGAGCCAGAGCTAGGTTCATATTCTGAGCCACTGGTTCTAACACTACTTACCAAGCCGTTCTGCGTGTAAGCGTAATCTTGTAGAGTAAGTTTGCTTAAGCCATGCTGTTGGGCTGTCACCTTACTTGTTGTGCGCTGTACTGCTCCAACTTGCCAATATTCATTACCCGACTGCGTCACACGCTGTGATAAGTTAGCCGTTGTTGTACTCAATTCAGGGTGTGAATCACCAATAATGTTGCCAAAGGTAAAGTCACCGCAAGGTTTGGTGGTCTGGCGCTCGAACTCAGCACGACTGATTTGAGTTAGCTCTCCACTTCGCTGTGTGATTCCACTGTAAGAATTGGATTGACTCTTAGTTACACGGTAACGGTAATATTCGTTATGACGCGTCACTAAAATGGGGGTATCCACCTCGCCATGTATGAGGACAAATTTATCGTTTGGCTTAAAGTAAACGTCATCGTTACTGGTTGAACAATACCCTGTCAGCCCATCCTGATAACGTGCAAACTTCGCCGACATATCCGACACCTGATGACGCGATATCGTATTGTACGTAACAGATGTCGTCGTATACCCGTTAGAAACATAGGTGTTGTCAACGGTGGTGGTAAAGGCATCACGCGTATCTTTTGCGTTAACTAGAACACTTTCTTCTTTCGTTAATGCGCCAAACGCATTCAATTCACGAGTAATTGTTTCCGTTTTCTGTAATGCCCCATTTTCATAGCTTTTCTTAACAACTTTGTTTGGGTAAACCTGAAAAGCACGATGGGTTCTGTCCACCGATTTGTAGCTGAAATCCGTGGCACTCACTTTATCAGATTCTCGATAAACAAACGGTTTTGCACCTTTACCTTGTTTGTAAACGGTGACCTTTTTCAGCTCTCCTGCTCTCTTCAAATCTAACTGATGGTATTCGCTTACCGTTGTTGTGGTAACAAAGTCATATTTATTGGCAACAAGAAATGAGCCGTTGTTAGACTCTACCTCCGTAATTTTTGCAAACCCTAAAAAGCCACCGCCTAGCGCATGCGACTTTGCCCCCTCATAATGGTAGGAGTATCTGGTTGCTATATATCCTTTGGGTTCCTTGATCACGTTTGAAACCAGCTGCTTGCTTGGTGTTGTATTCAAGTAAGGGTAATCAAAGTATCGCTTTTGAGTATGTACAGATTTATCCAACGCTGGTTTGTATTCGATTTTATATGTGCGGGCTTGCTCTGTAATGATATTTATCCGGTCTATCTCAAGACCAGTAGAAATATGAGTCTTAGACTTTTCTTTAGGAGCCTTACCCACACTGCTAACGAAATCGTCAATACCGTCACCATTAATATCTTCGACCAAGTAAATATCCTTAATCTCAGGGGTATCGATCGGCTTAGTTAGGTCAAAATCACCGCCATGATTGATATAAAACTTCCCATCAACATAAAGCTCTGGATATCCATCGCCATTGTAGTCAATAAATTCAACCTTATGTTCTCTACCAGGTAAGCTGTAAGTTGAGCCTTGCTTTTCATACCCAACACCATTGAATGTAAAAACATCAATTTTTTTCGCTTTATTGTTAACAACGGCGAAATCCTTGTAACCATCATTGTTGAAATCGTTAAAGGTAAGGTACGCTAAGTTGTTACAAAATTTCTGGAGAGATGGTAGATTTCTAACACACAACTCTTTATCTTGAACAGGAATAGAAAACGTTTTATGCCCCTTGTGTGAAAGAGAGTAAACAAGCTGCTTACCGTAAACATACACCCAATCATCTATCCCATCATTATCAATATCTAGCACATGCATTGGCACATGCTTCATCTTATTTCTGACGTATATTCTCTCGCGTAAAGTTTGCTTACCATCACCATTAAAGTCACCAGAAATGTATTTAAGGCCTATTTTATTACCTACATTTGGCACGTTTGGAACTTCAACCAAAACGCCATCTAGATTTGGCATATAGCTTTGTGCCGATAAGATATCGTCATCCACACGATATTCATACTTAGAATATCGCCCATTGGGGCCACAGTCGCCGACACGCATAAACTTATTTGGACGAGGTAACAACTGAGGTGAATCGATACTACCAACTAGGGTATAACCTTCTAACCCTGGTTTACTACTAACACCGTCTAGCGACAACATGCTACCCAAAGTAGAACTATCAAAATAATTTTTATATGAACATGAAAACAATGTGGTCGATTTTTCTTTTACCCCGAAAGGTTCCTTGTAACCATCTCGATTTACATCAAAATAACTGGCTTTGGCAAAATCCAATGGCTTTGTTACTCGTGGGATCTTATATTTAATATCCGGTATAGAAAGATTGCCCGCATTAACTATCGGAGACGTACCAAAAGTAGTTCGCGTTGCTCCAGGTTCATTCCATGAGAATGATATCGGGGTACTGCTTCCACTTGAAGCGTTGCCATACACAATATCTAGCAGCAAACTACGGCCAGTGTATTTAGAGTATTGATAATCTAACTGATAGTTAGCCGTTTGTGTTCCTTCTGCGTCAAAGGTATTAATGCGCTTTAAACGTTGGTCGCGGACTAACTTCTTACCGTGAAGGTATTGTGAGGTTTTGTCTTCTCTATTTTCATAAACAAATTCGACCTTCCCCCTGTGTAAGATACGCTCGCTAACTGGTGACGTCCTCCTGCGTTATCTTCGCGGTAGTGATACAGAATATGATTTTGTTTGCTCGCATCTGTTCTCTTGTTCAGAGACCACTTGTACACATCCGACTCAGTTGGCAACTCTACGCGAGAATCCGAGGTAACGCCGTACTCAAGAACACTGCCATCCGTTTTCCAAACCTTAAAATAGGCTGGGCCGCTACTACCACTACTCCCAAAAGAAACGATTTTGTTGTAGCCGTTCTTTTTGATTCTGTATTCGGTTAAATCACCGCCGTCGGCGCCTTCAACCGCAATAAGGCGTTGACCATCGATACAAAAACGATCGTCCGAGTTAAAATGCACTCCCCCCCAGTTACCGTCCGTCTCTAAGTTTTTACCGCAACGGTAAATAACAGACTGACCGCCCAAGCTCCAACCCATGCCCATCATGCCATTGGGAGAGTCGCTCTGGTAATCAAGACTGAGTTCTGGTTGATGACCAGCACGCCCCGCTGACACTACGATGGGTAAAGTATAAGTGGCTTCGCCACCTGAGGTTGCATAATCGCCACTGAGTCCAATAGTATCTTTGTAAAGTGAGGGAACTCTGGCTTCAAGCGAACTGGATACAACGCTTGCGGACAATACCGCAAATATCGTTGCATATTGAATAGACTTTTTAGTTGACACCACTTTGTCCTTTATTGTTTAAGACTTTTGTGTAGTTGTTGCAATTGTTCTAAGCGAGACTCTAGGTCAGCAAGCTCTGAGGGCGGTTGATACGTTTCATCTACATTCTCATCAGAAAAATCTTGTAAATCACCCCGAATCAACTCAAGAGAGGGATCCGCAAGCTCAACTAAACCCGCCGCCATCGTTTGTTGTAATTGGACAACGGGAGATGGAAATGCCACGTCATCACTCAAAATCACTTGTGGAGAATGCTTGGAGAAAAGCTCTTCTTTTGTTGATTGATCTACATCTGGCGAATTGGGTGTATTTGAACTAGAAAAAACTGTAAATCCGACAACTGCGATCCCGGACAGTAACACCAATGAGCACCGCGAGTAATGGTTCATATGAAGCCCTGCTCGACTAAGGTTTAACTAAGAAACGATCGACTACAGCAGCACATTTCTTCGTTTGCTCAGCATCGTATCTGAGGAGGATTTTTTTCTTCGCCATAAAAGCAGCCATAATCACACTAACTTTCGTATCGTAATTTTGTGCTGAAGCAGGAATTTCAAAACGGTAACCACCGTCGCAGGCAGAAACAGACTCATCCTTATATTCCGTATAAAAATTCAACCCTCCATTGTGGGGGTAAAGTTTCTTGATCTCTACATAGGGTGAATCTTTCCATTTAACCGCAAAGGCAGGAGAAGATAGGCTCGCAAATACTGCGACAGTAAATAGACATTTTTTCATTTTGTTTTCTTTTATTCGGAGAAATTTGAGGTTATTAGCTTGCGAAAACCCAGTTTAAATTTTTAGCTACTGACCAACTCTTAAATGACGAGCATGAGTCTATATTAGGTAGGAAGGTGATATTGACCGTTTTGTCTTGTGATTTTGCAGCCAGTAAGGTGCTGTAAATAGCTTTGCAACTCTCGACCTCTATATTGTTGACCTTATTTTGAACATTACACAGGTACACACTCGGCAATCCGCCTGGACCATTGACTAAAACAGTTCCACTCCTTCCGATAGCAAGATAAGTGACTTTTCCTTTGCAATGTGTGTCCGAAATTGCCGGAAAAGTAGTGACTAAGGCAAGTAGCCCCACTAGTGATAATATCGTTTTCATTTTCCCTCTTATTAAGCGCTTCTTGTTTAACAATTCATCTGCTTTCACTAATCGGCATTATAAAGATTAAAAACACTCAACAATGCCTACATTTCCTTCAATGTTTTCTTTATAGTCCCTATTAATATAAGCACCAACATGATGCATCCACTAGCTGGATTGATAATAATGTAAGCTATGTTCTCGTCGTGACTAGATTGATTAGTGATATAAATACTCGGATTTACGGCAAGTCTTGTGGGGTTTATAACTACCTATGTAACGACTAGCGTTATTTCTATGCATAAAATTAATGTTGTCATAACTACAACTTAATTAAGGATGTAAACCGTACCACTTGGAGTCACAGTGTTATATGTAACTTCAGGTTGAGAGTACCAGCCAACCGAGGTGCAGTTATGAGAATAAAGCAGTATCTTTTTTTGTGCTGTAAATGCTGCTAAAACGGTTGAGTAGATTTCGCTGTACTGTGATGTGTTTTCTGAATAAAAAATCTGTTTTCTCTTGTACAGTTCATTGGATTACCAAAATTACCATAAACCATAAAACCATTCCCCCTCTCTATATCGACTCTTGTTGGCACCGCGGCACTAGAAAATGCCCCAGACAACGCTGGCAACGATACAAATAAAAAAGCAACTAACAACACCATTTTCACTTTATTTTCCTCACATCATATTGTTAATAGTATCTAATAACTAAAGATTCTAAACATATGCCTTAAAAGGCCACTTCTACTTATTATCAGTTCAATTTATAGAATCTACTTATCATTATTTTAACTATAGTTACGCTTCAGTTAATAAATTGTTCTCAATGTACACTTATCTTATAAAAAAACAAACACCTTTGTTATGAAAGTGTAAGGTGGTTATGAATTTTTTATAAAACCATTGGTGACATCGGTTTTGTAAATGCATTTTAATTACAAAAGCATCAATAACAAGCATTATAAATGGAGAGTATTAAAAGAGTGATAAATCATAGTTATTAATATTTTACCTTGTTAGAATTCGATAGAAACAACACCATCCGACCAGCTCAATAAGAAGGTTCTAAATTAAAAATAACTAAATTAATTAACGTAGTTTTTATAATAAATTACTAACCATGTTTACGAATCAGGTCTTACTCCTTTAAACATAAAATCATGTTGCTTCACAATGAAAAGCTCCCCACTTTATTACTCAGTTTCGCATGCTCTTAACTCTTTACATGCATCTAAGTTGAATGTTGAACACTTTCGGATGATAAAAGCCATCGTTGATATCAAGTTTTCATAATGCAGTTACTACTCTCATCTATGTCTCAGCAATGAATATGACTCGGTAGCATTGGCTGCTGCATTTATAAATAAAAGAGTAAGAGTAGAGTTCGATAGTGATGATTGCTCTGCCAAAAATCCGGAGCTCATCTTTATTAAGGCCATTACTAAGTAGAAAAAGTACACTTTTTCACTCTGGTTAATTCATTCTTTGGAAAGCCAAGCAAAGGCAAACGTTTGCTTTTTCTCTGGCGAGTTAAAATAGTTCTGGTATGATGCCCTCATTCGATTTATTCAGCGCACATTTTTCGCTGGATATCTTCTCTTTATGACGTTTGATTAAGATGATAGGAATGTCGCAATGAGCCTTGCTAATCAAGTACTTGCCGTCAATGACGACCTGCCAATTCGCACCCACAAGCCTGTTCACAGCGGAAAAGTTCGCTCTGTTTACTGGTTAACTGAAGAAGACAGCGCACGGCTGATCAAAGAAAAAGGATACGATGTCGCTCCTGATGCACCACTGGCCATCATGGTGATCAGTGACCGTATTTCTGCATTCGATTGTATCTGGCACGGCGAAGGTGGACTCAAAGGCGTTCCGGGTAAAGGCGCTGCACTCAACGCGATCTCTAACCACTGGTTCAAATTGTTCAAAGACAATGGCCTTGCTGATAGTCATATCTTGGACATCCCTCACCCATTCGTTTGGATCGTACAAAAAGCGAAGCCAGTTAAGATTGAAGCAATCTGCCGTAAATACATCACAGGTTCTATGTGGCGCGCTTATGCAAACGGCGAACGTGAGTTCTGTGGTATTGAGCTTCCGGAAGGTCTTGAGAAAGATAAAGCGTTACCTGAATTGCTAATGACACCGTCAACCAAAGGTATCTTGAAAGGCATTCCAGACGTTCCTGAAGCGGATGACGTGAACATCACTCGCCAAAACATCGTGGACAACTACGAAGCATTTAACTTTTCTAGCGCAGAAGACATCGCCCAATACGAGAAACTATTGAAAGAAGGCTTTAACGTTATTAGTTATGCACTTGAAGCTATCGACCAAACGTTTGTGGATACTAAGTTTGAGTTTGGCTACGTTCACGACGCAGCAGGTAACGAAAAGCTCATTTACATGGATGAAGTAGGTACGCCTGATTCGTCACGTATTTGGGATACCAAAGAATACCAAGCCGGAAACATCGTTGAGAACTCGAAAGAAGGTTTCCGTCAGTTCTTATTAAACCACTTCCCTGATCCTGATATTCTGCTTAACAAAGAACGCATGCCTGAGCGTGAAGGTCTTGCTCGTGATAACGACCTGCCAGTAGAATCTTTGATGGATATCTCTCGCACTTATATCAACATTGCCGAGAAGATTACTGGTCAGCCAATCAAGCTCAGTGACAACCCGAAAGCAGAGATCATCGAAATCTTGAGCAAAGAATACGGTTTGATTGATTAAGCTTTACTCGCTAAACGCTGAGTAAAAACCGAATACAAAAGGTAGCTAAGCTAAAACACAGCATTGGTTCTCAGGTTTACAACAGGTAATAAAAAAGCGACCGAATACTCGATCGCTTTTTTGATTGGGGGAAGGTATCGCTTTAGTGTTAGAACTTCAAATTAAGGACATCTTGCTCTGTGGTATCTACTTTTAGTTTACTTCTAGATTCAATGTACTCAATTTGTTTTAAGTCTAACGAATAAGGCATAACTACACGTAATTCATGGATTCCTTCATGTTTTGCAAGCTTTGCCAACATCACTAAATTGGATTCATCGCTCTGACGTGAAGACATCGATTTTAATGCAGCGTCCCAAAGACGATCCTCTGGTTGGCTCAATTCCGCGATGTTCTGTTTCCACATCATGCCAAAAATGGGCGCGATGGTGGCGAACGCTTCCAGAAAGGTCCACTTCTTACTTCCCGTTGCCCCTAGGAAGCTGGTGTAGTCGAATTCAATGCATGTCTTTCCTTGTTGCTCCATCCTATGCCTCGACACTCTGAAATGAGATATACAAAATATCGTTCAATTACTTTGATATAGCAATAGGATATAAAACAATGGTCTTTTATGCCCTTATTTAACCTCAAAAGGAAATATTAAAACCAGCTTTGTAACAAATGATGTACAGCTTCGCCATATATAAGCATCCAATTGATTAATATTTTCAACGCTGAACTAAAAACGTCGCTAAGCACATCAAGCAAATAAAAGCCCTTTATAAATTCACCAATCGAATACCAAGCCCCACGCGAGTTTGAGAGTGATCATAGTCGATGAGCGTTTCGCCATAACCATGGTATCCCTGAACATACAGACCAAGGATGTCGTTAAAGTACAAGGTATAACCTAACTCGATGCCACCTTTATCATCAGCAAAGTTGTAAAAGCCTCGGGTATTGAACACACCAGCGCCAGTGTAGACCTTTGCCCAAAGTTCATAAGGCGCATAATAGTCTTCCATTTCATCATTTTCAGTGGCGATTACCCACCAAGCGTGTGCACCATATTCCACAGGGCCTGAAAAACGTTCGGTGGCGATATATAACCTATCCCAACTGCGAGAAAGCTTACTTGATTGACCATTTGATTCATGCTTATAGCCCGCTTCTAAGTGGTTGAATAAAAGCATGTTGGATTGGTGCGCGAGAAATACTTGTGGTTTGTAGTTGGTCTCTCTGAACGGAGAAGATATGTCAGAGTTAGCAAGTTGCCAGAGAGATTTTTGTGTGTACGCACCCATCAGCGCAGTACCAGAGTTAAATCGATAAAATGGAATCGAAGCGGAGATTTGAAACTTCACTTCAAAATGCTGTAATGAGTCCATTTCAGAACCGAGTTCATTGTAAGCATCTTGATTAATGTCTGAGGTGTACGTACCGAGGACATAGTTATCTTCGTAAGTGGAGATATGATTAATACTTTTTCCGTAAGCCAGTACGGGGCATAACAATAGTGGAATTGTTTTATACTTCATCGTTTTCCTTCACGCCGCTCAACAAGAGCGGCAAATTCATTCCTTATCGCCTAAAAACAGGCCATAAACTTCAAGGGAAACGAGGTGAAGCAAATACTGTTCCGGATTGTGTTACTTCACATCTAATACTCGACTGGCTTTCTTGTATTGCACTTTCCAACCTGACCAACGTGGCAACTCCCAGCGTTTAGGATCCCCTTTTCGACTTCCTTCGGCGTAGATAACCTGCACGAGCTTGCGTGATACAAAATACTCAACATCCAGTTTTAGCTCTGCAAGTACGAGTTTAAGTGGATAGCGTTCAACAAAGTCATCATATTCCCACTCAGGGATGCCTTCGAACGGGATGTCATCGGCTTCAAACAGTTCGATATCTTCCACACTTTCTACGCCAAGCGTTTCCAGCTGCTCGACTAACCAAGTCGCGAAAGACAAACCATCGAGTTCCGTTTTATCGATAGACTCTGGATTTAGCCCGAGTGCGTTGTAGATCTTCCAATGCTGAATTTGCTGCCTTCTTAGCGGTGCAAATCCTGGCAGTAAAGTTTCGTTCTCGATCATCTCAACAATTGATTGGACGGCAACTTCGCCTTCAAGCGCTTGATATTCAGTACAGATGGTTCGCCCTGCATAGATCAAATGCATGGTCGCTCGTGGGGCTTCTTCCTCATAATTGGTTTCGCCTTGTTGCCACTCACCAAGCTCTAATTCGCGCAGCAGATTGAGGGAAACAGGTAGCATTACGGAGGCAAGATTGAGCGTCTGTTTTACGCCTCGTCCGGGTACGCTGTGGCTATCTAACACCAAAGCTGCTTCATTTTTTTCGGAGAAACGGCTATTGCGCCCAACCATCATTTCCATCAAACCATTGCCTAGCGCGTCACGACGTCGTTCTCGGCGCACAAATACGAGTTGTGGATGCAAGGTGGCAATGGCTTTGATCAACTCATCACGTTTGTATCGCGATGCGACTTCAAGATCCGGTAATTCAAACACTTCTCGCATCTGTTTCGCCAAGCCTTGTGCTTCTTCAAGTACGCTCACATCGACATTAACGCCAGGAAGTTGCTCCCCTCGCACCAAGCGAATCATCAGCGAGGCATCACAACCAAATGGTTCTTCTTGTGCTAATGCTTCGGCAGACTCACCGCCTTGCAATTGATACAACTGAGCTGGCACAGAAAGCGCTGCTGCTAAATCGATCATTGCTTCTCTTTCTGATTTGGTTTGGACGCGAGTCACTAAGTCCGCAAACAGGGCATCAATTGGTAGAGGGTAAACTTTTTTACCGTGCTCGGTGATGTCACCTTGCTCGTCTACCGCTTCCATCCCTTGCAAGGTTTGGAGTGCTGAGTTAAGTGACTTTTCAGGCACAAGATCGAGGAAGGAAAGTTCGGAAAGTCTGTACCCACAACAAGCCGCAGCTAGCATTGGCTCTACAAGTTCTTCACGGTGCAATTCAGGTGGCGTCACCAGTTCCAACGGTGCATGCTCACCAAACAAGCGAATACACGCCCCTTCTGCAACACGACCTGCTCGGCCCATTCGCTGTGCCGCGCTAGCTTTGGAGATGTTGGTTAACGTCAGGGCAGTACGTCCATTTCTTTGCACCGTTCTGCGTTCCAAGCCGCTGTCGATCACGACGCGGATGTTTGGAATGGTCAGAGAGGTTTCTGCAACATTGGTAGCCAACACCACTTTGCGTTGCTTTTGTACCGTTAACGCACGATGGCGCTCTTCATCACTCACCGATGCATGCAGCTTCACGACCATCACATCATCAATACTTTGCAGCATTTGCGCGCATTGAGTGATCTCTTTTCGACCCGGTAAGAAAACGAGAATATCGCCCTCTTCGTCTTCGAGTGCTTCTTTTACCGTGCGCACAACATCATTCTCACAACTTTTCTTGTTCGGCAAGTAACGACTGTCCATGGAGCGATGAGTCACGGTGACAGGAAAGCAACGCCCTTCAGAACGCAGGCGCTTGGCATGCAGATAGCTCGCCAGTTTTTCGCCTTCTAAAGTGGCTGATGTGACAATCAAACGGTGCTGTTTTTCTTGCTTTAAAATCGCGGTAAGGAGATCAATGTCCCAGCGGCGTTCATGAAATTCGTCCACCATCACGATATCGAAGCTAGCCAGTTTGTCTTCCGCGAACCAACGCAGCGCAACACCGGGCGTCACGAACACGACTTTAGTCTTTTCATCATAGTGAGCGTGAAGCTTTATCGCGTAACCAATCTGTTTACCTAAAGGTTGACCAGATTGCTCGGCAAGAAATTCAGCTAACGAAGTACAAGCGATTCGGCGTGGTTCAATCACCAATACTCGACCGTGATTGGCAGCCCAAAGTGGCAATCGCGTGGATTTACCTGAGCCAGTTTCGGCCTCAACCACCAAATGATGGTGATTCACGAGTTGGTCAAATTCCGCTTGTAAGCTATCGATAGGTAATTGAGACATAAAAGATAAGAACGTGATAATGGATTGCGAGGCATTATACCTGAGTGAGAAATTCCTGCTTTAGGAATCGTTTCTGGCCATTTAATGACAAGATTATCGTTTCAGTGACGATATTTTCGTCGGGAATTGGATTTTTTTGCGACATTACGTTGATGTGCATCAACGAATGTTTACAACTAAATAGTGAACCCGTTAGAATTTTGCACGCATCCTTCAACCCTACATTTAAGGCACCCAATGAACAACGACAAGCGCCCACTCTATATCCCATATGCGGGTCCGGCTCTTTTAGCGACCCCTCTTTTGAACAAGGGCAGTGCGTTCTCCGGAGAAGAACGTAGTTCATTCAACTTGGAAGGTCTTCTACCAGAGACGACTGAAACCATCCAAGAGCAAGTAGAGCGTGCGTACCAACAGTACAAAAGCTTTGAAAGTGACATGGACAAGCACATTTACCTGCGCAACATCCAAGACACGAACGAAACGCTATTCTACCGCCTAGTTCAAAACCACATTTCTGAGATGATGCCGATCATCTACACACCAACCGTTGGTGCAGCGTGTGAGAACTTCTCAAACATCTATCGTCGTGGCCGTGGTCTGTTCATCTCTTACCCGAACCGTGACCGTATCGATGACCTACTAAACAACGCAGCAAACCACAACGTTAAAGTTATCGTGGTAACTGATGGCGAACGTATCTTGGGCTTGGGTGACCAAGGTATCGGCGGCATGGGTATTCCAATCGGTAAGCTTTCTCTGTACACAGCGTGTGGCGGTATCAGCCCAGCTTACACATTACCAATCGTGCTTGATGTGGGTACTAACAACCCGCAACGCCTAGCAGACCCAATGTACATGGGTTGGCGTCACCCTCGTATCACTGGCCCTGATTACGATGCGTTTGTTGAAGAGTTTATCCAAGCAGTACAACGCCGTTGGCCAGATGCACTGATCCAGTTCGAAGACTTTGCACAGAAAAACGCAATGCCACTTCTAGAGCGCTACAAAGATCGCATCTGTTGTTTCAACGATGACATTCAAGGTACGGCGGCAGTTACAGTAGGTTCTCTACTGGCAGCATGTAAAGCGGCGGGCACTAAACTGTCTGATCAGCGTATCACTTTCTTGGGTGCTGGTTCTGCTGGTTGTGGTATTGCAGAAGCGATCATTGCTCAAATGGTATCGGAAGGAATCTCTGATAAGAAAGCACGTTCGCAAGTTTACATGGTTGACCGTTGGGGTCTGTTGCAAGAAGGCATGCCTAACCTTCTTGATTTCCAACAGCGCCTTGTTCAGAAGTTCGACAACACGAAGAAGTGGGAAAACGAAGGAACTGGCTTCTCACTTCTTGATGTGATGCACAATGCTAAGCCAACCGTGCTAATTGGTGTATCAGGTGCCCCTGGTCTCTTCAGTGAAGAAGTGATCAAAGAGATGCACAAGCACTGCGCGCGCCCGATTGTATTCCCTCTTTCGAACCCAACAAGCCGTGTAGAAGCAACACCAAACGACATCATTCGTTGGACGAACGGTGAAGCACTGGTTGCAACAGGTAGCCCATTTGAGCCAGTGGTTCATGAAGGCCAAACCTTCCCTATCGCACAATGTAACAACAGCTACATTTTCCCTGGTATTGGTCTAGGTGTCTTGGCTGTGAACGCGAAACGTGTGACAGATGAAATGTTGATGGAATCAAGCCGCGCACTGGCGACATGTTCTCCATTGGCAATTAATGGTCATGGCGCGCTACTTCCACCTTTGGAAGAAATCCATTTGGTATCGAAGAAGATTGCTTTTGCTGTCGCTAAGAAAGCGATTGAGCAAGGTGTCGCACTAGAAATTACCGACGAAGCGCTAAATGACGCGATTGACCAAGCATTCTGGCAGCCAGTTTACCGTCGTTACAAACGCACAGCATTCTAAATTTTGCTACACTTTGTACAATAATTAGCCCTCGCACTGCGGGGGCTTTTGTTTTTTATGCTTTTTTTTCTCATCCTAACCATATTTTGGCATAAATGGGCTTCTCTCTTTTCATTTCTATCAGATATGATGAGAGATACACATTCAATTAAGGACATCGAACGTTTTGCTGTTTTCTCGCATAAAGTCAAAGTGGAAGCTCAAATTTTCATGGAAGCGTCTTGCTTTGGCTTTGTCGATCTCTTTAGTCGGTCTTTTCGTCACCATCATTGCGATTGACCGATGGGTCGTGCTTCAAGCTCAAGAAGAAATCTTTACCGACTACGAGCAAGTGCCTAAGCATGAAGTCGCGGTCGTTCTCGGCACCAGTAAATACATTGGGAAGATCCTCAATACTTACTACACCCACAGAATCAACGCCGCTATCGAACTGTACAAACAAGGAAAAGTGAAGCAGTTTTTACTTAGTGGGGATAACGCGCACCGTTCTTACAATGAACCTTGGACAATGAAGCGCGATCTGCTGCGCGCTGGTGTACCAGAAGAAGTGATTCATCTGGACTATGCGGGATTCCGAACTCTGGATTCTATCGTTCGTGCTAAAAAGATATTCGCCTCTGAGCGTTTCTTGATTGTCACTCAACGATTCCATTGTGAACGCGCGCTGTTTATTGCTGACGCTTACAATATTGATGCGCAGTGTTTGGCAGTAGCTGGACCAACTGCAAGCAAGCAGAAGATCAACATGCGAACGCGTGAACTTATGGCTCGTGTGAAAGCGTTTTTGGACTTGTACATCATGAATACGCAACCGCGCTTCCTTGGACCTCAAGAGCCAATCGTTGCAGTGGAAGATACGGTGGAAGAAAAACAAGAAATCATCGAAAACGAACGTAACATTCCGGTTCATTAAGTCGAGCAAAGTGTTGCTGCTTTCAACATTCTCACCCTGCATTACACACCGATAACAATTCATTAAAAGTAAATGGGTAGCTTTATACCCATTTCCAATTCCCCACCTCACACTTTCTTATTCTGCCGTCGATTCAGGCAAAACACCCTTTCGCATCCGAAGTAACATTTAATCAATAAATAACTACAAGTCAGTTACTTTGCCATAAAAAACCAACACTAAGGCAATGCAAAAGGAGCACAACCCATGACCGCACTCGCTGTGACACTGAAGAATTGGTTCTTCACACGCAACAGCATGATATTGACGTCTAATGTCCTGCTGTTCGCTATTTTGTTCAACACCCTACCCTTTGAGCCTCAAGTCGTAACCGGCTTATGTATTTTGATTTTCGTTGCCGTACTTTGGTTAACGGAAGCCATTCACGTAAGCATCACTGCCCTGTTAATCCCGCTACTCGCGGTATTCTTGGGCGTATTCAATACCCAAGCAGCACTAAATAACTTCTCTAACTCAATCATCTTTTTGTTCTTGGGTGGTTTCGCATTGGCTGCTGCGCTGCATAAGCAAAAACTCGATCAAGCGATCGCAGACAAAGTACTGCTCATTGCGCGCGGTAAGATGTCTGTCGCTGTCTTCATGTTGTTTGGTGTGAGCGCAGGCCTATCAATGTGGATCTCAAACACCGCAACGACAGCGATGATGTTGCCATTGGTTCTAGGCGTTATGAGCAAACTAGACGCGAAGAAGAGTCACAGCACTTACCTGTTCGTACTACTTGGTATCGCTTACAGTGCGTCTATTGGCGGTATAGCTACCCTAGTAGGTAGCCCACCGAATGCTATCGCAGCCGCAGAAGTCGGTTTGAACTTTACAGAGTGGATGGAGCTGGGTTTACCAATTTCTTTGATTCTGATGCCTATCGCGATCTTGGTGCTTTACACCATGACAAAACCAGATTTAAGCCACACGTTCGAACTTGACCACCAGCCTGTTGAGTGGACAAACGGCAAGAAGATCACCTTAGCGATTTTCCTATTAACAGTGACATTCTGGATTTTCAGCAAACCAATCAACGCTATGCTTGGCGGTTTTGCGAAGTTCGATACGCTGGTTGCAATTGGTGCCATTCTTTTACTTGGTGCATCTCGCGCTGTGGAGTGGAAAGACATTGAAAAGACAACTGACTGGGGTGTTTTAATCCTGTTTGGTGGTGGTATCTGTCTAAGTAACGTACTAAAAGCAACAGGTACAAGTGTCTTCTTGGCTAACGGTCTAGCAGGCTTCCTTGAGCAAGCTGGCGTCCTACTCACGATTCTATCTGTGGTTGCGTTCGTTGTTTTCCTAACCGAGTTTGCAAGTAACACCGCAAGTGCGGCGCTATTAGTGCCAGTATTTGCCACCATTGCAGAAGCGCTTGGTCTATCGCCAGTCATTCTATCAGCACTGATTGCAGTCGCGGCATCTTGTGCCTTCATGCTGCCAGTAGCAACGCCACCTAACGCGATTGTATTTGCGACGGGTCATATCAAACAGAAAGAGATGATGCGAATCGGTATGGTGCTCAATGTTGCATGTATCGGTGCACTCACGCTATTCGCTTGGTTGTTCTGGTAATGTTCAGATATATGATAAGAAAAGAGCAGCAAACGCTGCTCTGTCTTAGATAAAAGGTAGCACTACAGCCGCTGTTCTCGGTAATCATTCGAATACCAAAACACCCCTAGTTTTCTGTTCAGCGGTTTCCCTTTTGGTGGTCATTAGGCCACCTTTTTTCGTTTAGTCCGGAGTGTTTATTTCTGGTTGCTTTTGCATACCGTAATTGACTTCGATTCGGTTTCGGCCATTGCGCTTCGCCATGTATAACACTTCATCCGCACGCGCCATGGTTTCGGATACTCGCTCATTCTGCATTTGAGCAACACCAATACTGCAAGTTAGCGGTTCGCCATGAACCCAAAGATGTTTTTCTACATTTTGACGGACGATTTCTGCTTTCTTTACGGCTTGTTCAATATTGGTGTTTGGGCAAAACACGACAAACTCTTCTCCGCCCCAGCGAACCAATCGATCATCAGCGTGAATAGAGCTAGCAATAACCATCACAAACTCTCGCAAGATATCGTCCCCCATTTGATGACCGTACTTATCGTTCACGCGTTTAAATTTGTCTAAGTCCATGTAGAGAATTGAAAACGAATCACGCCCCCAACGAACTTGCCGAGCTTGTTGTTCTAACCAACTTTGTACCGCATGTCTGTTCATTGCCCCCGTTAAGGCATCCCGATGCGCCAGTTCTGCAAACTCATAATTTTGAGCGCGCAATGTGCTGTTCATTCGTTCCAAATGACGGTGACGCTTTTTCGCTCTGTCATAAGCCACTTTATTTTTTCGCAGTTCATTAAGTGAAAAAGCTAAGCCCAGCGCCATCCAAGAGAATAGCAATGCAAACAACAGCGTAGATTGCTTAATGTATGCCCCCTCAAACTCGATCTTATCAATCACAATTTTGTGCTTACCCAATCCAGCGCCAGCGCCAGTAGCAAGGTCGATTCGAGTGATGTTCGCAAACTCTGGTGCAGAATGCTCTATTGAAACGTTATTGTCATTCAACCACCATGTCATGACTTGAAGGTTCTCGATAGGGATTTCTATCACCTCAGTAAAGTTTGAAGGTGAAAACTGCATGCCATTGTATTTAATAGTGTATTCGTCATCAGGCTTAGAGTACGCCGAATTGTAGTTTCTTAAGTACAAGCGCAATTCTTTGCTTTGGTTTTTACCATCACCCGCTTGCTCGTAACGTAACTTCAAACGGATGGTGTGATAACTCGATAAATCGAGGCCTTTTGTCGCTTCAAGCACGTCGGTATAGACTGAGATTCCGCAATATGGCCAAGCGTATTTGCTCTTTTTTAAGTCGCAATCTAAAACCAGGCTTTGATCTTCGTAACTGATTTTTGAATCACTCAAACCACCAGCACTAGCATCTGTCGTGGCATAAATATCAAATTGGTCTGGAGTGACGACAAGTTTACGTGTGTCACCTAATAAGCTATAAAGCGCGACCAAGCTGATGGTGCATATTGACAATGCAAAAATTAATTTATGTATCCACTTCATGGCGACTGGCCTGTTTACTGACAGTTGTTCGGTTTATATCATGTAATGTACTGAAAGATTTTTTACACTTCAAACAAAGTTATTTATCAAGTTAAAAAGTGACTTTAAATCCGAATTCTTAACGTCAATACATAGTACATACAAAGCAATAGTGATCCTGCTTCAGGATTGTAGAAATATTCTCACTCAACAATATTTGCGAAGCACTTCACATACTCCGTTCCCCTTGTGTTTAAAAAGCCATCAAACAGAAAGCGAAAGCCAACACGTATTCGCTTTCTCCTGCATCTGAACGTCTGTTCGGTATATACTGTGCAAAAACACAATAATGAGTAATGTCATGTCAATAATTGCTAAAGGCACGCTAAACAAAATGCGTGCGTCTCTTGATGGTGCCGTAAGCTACCGTCTCCCTGTTGGCGAAGAAGAAATAGACTTAAGCCCGTTTCTTGGCCAAGCCCTTACCTTGACCCATACTGGCAATATTTTTTGTAGTTCATGTGGAAAGAAAACGAAGAAAAGCTATTCGCAAGGTCACTGCTTTGTCTGTATGAAAAAACTGGCAAGTTGCGATATGTGCATCATGAAGCCAGAGACTTGCCACTATGAGCAAGGCACCTGCCGAGAGCCACAATGGGGTGAAGAAAACTGCATGGTGGATCACTTCGTTTATCTATCTAACACGTCAAGTCTGAAAGTGGGCATCACGCGTCATACCCAAATTCCAACCCGTTGGATTGACCAAGGTGCAACTCAAGGTTTACCGATCTTCAAAGTGAAAACGCGCCATATCTCTGGCTTGATTGAAATCGAGTTAGCAAAACACATTGCCGATAAGACGAACTGGCGAACTCTACTGAAAGGCGATGGTGACCCAATTGAGTTGCAAGATCGCTTTGCAGAACTGCTGCCATTGGTGGAAGATAAAATAGCTGAGATCAAACAGCAGTATGGCGATGACGCAATTGAAGTGTTAAGCGAAAACATCACTTCCCTAAGCTACCCGGTTCAGCAGCATCCGACTAAAATCACCTCACACAACTTCGATAAAAACCCAGTTGTAACGGGTACATTGCAAGGCATTAAAGGCCAATACCTGATCTTTGATACTGGCGTGATCAACGTGCGTAAGTTCACTTCTTATGAAGTTGAAGTGAGCGAATAAGCTCTCGGCTCATTGAACAAACGAAACGAAAAAGCTCGAGCACTTGGCTCGAGCTTTAGTTTTTTAGTGGTCTTCGATTCTTACGCATCGAGGATATTTTCTAACACATCAAACAACATGTCGATCTCAGCCGTAGTGTTGTAATGCATACAACCAATACGAACGACACCACCCGACTCTTCTAACCCTAATTGCCGAACCAAACCGAGTGCATAGAAGTGCCCATTCCAAACACAGATATTGTGCTCACCGAGTGTTTTAGCGATGAAATCTGGAGAGTACTTATCAAACGTCAGCGCAAAAGTTGGTGTTCTCAGTTGGCTACTTTCGTCATTGATGCCATATAACTTCACACCATCTAGCGCACTTAAACGTTGTAAGAAATGCTCGCTCAGATGCTGCTCATGCTCATTGTATAAAGCATAACTCTGCTCTAAACGTTGACGAAGAGACACATTCGTATCACCAAACTGTGCTAGATACTCCACTGCTGCTGCAACACCCGCCAAACCTTCAAAGCTTTGCGTTCCCGTTTCAAAGCGTCCAGGACCGATGTTGGTTGCAGGTTCGACTTTGTAAGGTTGGATACTATGCAACCATTGATCTGCAATGTAAGCAATGCCCACATGTGGTCCAAAGAACTTATAAGCCGAACACGCTAAGAAATCGCATCCTAAGTCTTGGACATCCACTAAGTGATGCGGCGCGTAATGGACGGCATCCACATAAACCTGAGCACCAATGTTATGCGCCACCTCTACGACACGCGGAATATCGACGATAGAACCGGTGGTGTTCGATGCGTAAGTCACCGCCACTAAACGCGTTTTCTCATTCAACAAGCTCTGAAGATGCGCGAGATCTAGCGTGCAATCTTCTTCATTGATTCTGACTTGGTGAACCACCACGCCTTTATCTTCTGCTGCTTGTTGCCAACTCGACACGTTAGAGTAATGGTCGAGGGCTGAAACAATGATCTCATCGCCCTCTTTCCAATCTCGACTAATAGCGCGACTTAGCTGGAAAGTCAGTGATGTCATGTTGGCACCAAATACGATGTTGCCAGACGATGGTGCATTTAATAGCGCTTGTGCAGACTCACGAGCTGACTGCATCACTTCGACCGTTGCTTGACTCGAAAAATAATGGCCTCCAAGGTTCGAATTGAGTCGGCCAAGATAGCTTACTATACTATCGAGAACGGATTGCGGCACTTGTGAACCGCCAGGACCGTCAAAAAACGTAACTGGACGGTCGTTATAATACTGAGCCAGTGCGGGAAATTGTTCTCGGATCTGATTAAGATTGAAGTTCATTTCGTTTGTCCGTCGCTGTCAGTACAAATACATCCATATGACCTTCTTGGTCATTAATCACTGAGCGAATTGGCACCGCGTTGTGCCACAATTTGCTGTCTGCCAGCATTGCCACTTCGCCATTTTCCAATACTTTACGGAAAAAAGGCGCTTGGTTGTGGCTGCTGTAAAGCATGATGTCGCCACCCATGATGTTGTGACGCCCTACACCGACTAATGCAATGTGGTCAAAACCATCTTGGTGTACCCCTTCCGGTGCAACTTGGGTCTCATCGTAAATCGCGGTGATTCGAATTTGATGGATCTCGATTTCCTGACCGTCTGGTAAGTGGTTTGCATTAACGAACAACTCACACATTTCACGGAAACCTTCACTGGAAAGAATCCCTTTTTCAATCGGCTGAAACTGGCGAATCACATCACCTTGGAAACGGTTGATATCAGAAGATTGTACAAAGCTGTTCTTGTTTAAATCGACAACCTGACCGTTTTCAAACCCAACCACAGAGTAACGACGAAGACGATATTGGCCATCGGCATGTTCTGTCCGAGGTAGGCCTTCAAAGGAAGGAGAAAGTTGCTCAATCGCTGCCATGCTGAGCTGAGTTAAATGTAGGGTGTTCTCTCGTGAATGTAACATCATTGGCTCCTTTAATGAGGCACATTTAGCTTGTTTGAATTAACATTTAATTTACATCTTAGGATACGCAAATATTCTGCGATTACCAGAATTTGACGTTGATAGCTTCAACAAAAAAGAAAAAACAACACTTAGCACTACAATTAACATCAACAGTAGTTTAAACATTCAGAACGGAGCTTGCGCAGTATTTGAAACTAGAACTCTCTACTATAAACAGAATTTTATTCTAGTCTGGAACGCCTCTCCATAAACATCAGCAAGTTCTAACCTATAACCAATAATTCGATCCGCTCCTTTCGTTTATGCTTTTAAAGCACTAAGAATTTCCATACAATCGGGAGAAATGTTCAGCCCTCTATGGAGCCATAATGAGCGACGTAAAACACTGTAAATTATTAATTCTTGGTTCTGGCCCAGCAGGTTACACCGCAGCAGTATACGCAGCGCGTGCTAACTTAAACCCTGTGCTAGTAACGGGAATGCAGCAAGGTGGTCAGCTAACGACCACAACTGAAGTAGAAAACTGGCCTGGTGACGCAGAAGGTCTTACTGGCCCAGGTTTGATGGAACGCATGAAAGAACACGCAGAACGATTCGAAACAGAAATCGTGTTCGATCACATCAACGAAGTGGATCTGTCTCAACGTCCATTCCGTCTAAAAGGTGACTCTGGTGAGTACACTTGTGATGCGTTAATCATCTCTACTGGCGCATCAGCGAAATACCTAGGTCTTGAATCTGAAGAAGCTTTCAAAGGCCGCGGCGTTTCTGCTTGTGCAACTTGTGATGGTTTCTTCTACCGCAATCAGAAAGTTGCGGTTGTGGGTGGTGGTAACACTGCTGTAGAAGAAGCGCTTTACCTATCAAACATTGCATCAGAAGTGCATCTGATCCACCGTCGCGATTCATTCCGCGCTGAGAAGATCCTTGTAAAACGCCTGATGGATAAAGTTGAAAGCGGCAATATAGTTCTTCACACTGACCATACACTAGATGAAGTGCTAGGCGACGACATGGGTGTAACGGGTGTTCGCATTAAAGACGTGAACAGCGGTGCGACAGAAGATATCGACGTAATGGGTGCATTCATCGCAATCGGTCACCAACCAAACACGCAAATCTTCGAAGGCCAAGTCGATATGAAAGATGGTTACATCCTCGTTCAATCCGGTCTTGAAGGTAACGCAACGCAAACAAGCATCGAAGGTGTGTTTGCAGCAGGCGATGTGATGGACCATAACTACCGTCAAGCAATCACCTCTGCAGGTACTGGCTGTATGGCAGCTTTAGATGCAGAACGCTTCTTAGACGCACTTACTGACAAATAACTTTTCACATTTGTGTCATATCCTTAAAGCCCAGCGGTATTCCCGCTGGGTTTTCTTTTGTATACTACCGCCTCATTAAAACAATTATCATTAAGCCTTCACGATGGATAAGAAAAAGCAAAGCAGCTTGAATAAGTGGCTTCAGCAACAAAGTAAGTTGGCCAAGCGCTGGCTGATGGTTGCGATAGGCCTAGGCGTACTATCAAGCGTGTTTTTATTGGCTCAAGCAGCCCTGCTCGCCTCCATTCTTCACCAACTCATTATTGAACAAGTCGACAAGTCCGAGCTCGTTTGGTACTTCGTCGGACTCGGTGTCACCGTTATCGGTCGCGCAGCTTGTACTTGGGGACGCGAAATCGCTGGATATCGTTGCGGCGAACAGATCCGCGTTTACATCCGCCAACTGATTCTCGATAAAGTTCACCAACTTGGTCCTGCTTATATTAAAGGTAAGCCAGCAGGCAGCTGGGCAACGTTGATTCTAGAGCAAGTAGAAGACATGCAAGACTTCTTCTCTCGCTACCTTCCGCAAATGTCGTTGTCTGTTTTGGTGCCTTTCATCATCCTAGTGGTGGTTTTCCCAATTAACTGGGCAGCGGGTTTAATTTTCCTAATTACCGCACCATTGGTTCCAATGTTTATGGCGTTGGTAGGTATGAAAGCCGCTGACGCAAACCGTAAGAACTTCAAAGCGCTGCAACGTTTATCTGGTCACTTCTATGACCGTTTGCAAGCAATGACAACCATCCGTTTGTTCGACCGTACTCAATCAGAAACCGAGACATTAAAAGGTGCATCTGAAGTTTTCCGTACTCGTACAATGGACGTATTGAAGATTGCATTCCTATCTTCAGCGGTTCTTGAGTTCTTCACTTCTATCTCAATTGCGATTACGGCGGTTTACTTTGGCTTTAGCTATATCGGAGAGCTCAACTTCGGTTACTACGGCACAGGTGTAACGCTGTTTGCAGGTCTGTTTATTCTGATCCTTGCGCCTGAGTTCTATCAGCCATTGCGTGACCTTGGTACCTTCTACCATGCCAAGCAACAAGCAGTGGGCGCAGCAGAAAGCATTGTTGAATTTCTAGAACTAGATGTGGACCAAGTTAAAGACGGAAACAAGGCAGTAGAACAAAACGCAGCGATTCATATCGAAGCTCAAGACCTTGTTATCTTCAGCCCTGAAGGTAAGCAACTTGCAGGTCCGCTATCCTTCTCGCTAGAAGCAAACCAAAGCACTGCGCTAGTTGGCCCAAGTGGTGCAGGTAAAACCAGCTTAGTAAATACCATCCTTGGTTTTATGCCATACAAAGGCAGCTTAAAAATTAACGGCTGTGAACTTTCCGAGTTGGATTTGGCGACATGGCGCGAAACCATCAGTTGGATTGGCCAAAACCCAATGCTTCTGCACGGCAGCATTCGTGACAACGTCACTCTAGGTAAGCAAGATATTCAAGACCAGCAAGTCCACTCTGTACTGAGCGACTCCCACGCCGCAGAGTTTGTTGAAATGCACGGTCTGGATTACCAAATCTCTGATCGCTCTGGCGGTTTGTCTGTTGGTCAGGCACAGCGTCTTGCCCTTGCTCGTGCGATGCTGCAAAACGGCCGTTTTTGGCTACTTGATGAACCAACTGCAAGTTTGGATGCTCGAAGCGAGAAATTAGTTATGGAAGGCATCGGTAAATACACCGAGTCCACCACTAACTTGATGATCACTCACCAACTTGCGCCACTGCAGAATGTCTCCCAAATTCTGGTTATGCAAGATGGTCAAATCGTTCAACGTGGCGATTACGCAACGTTGGCTTCGCAAGATGGTCTATTTAAAGAAATGTTGGCTGCCAATCTAGCTCAACGTGAATCAGACAAGGGGAACTTAGATGCGTGATTTACTCCCTTATCTAAAACTGTATAAAAAGCATTGGTTTGGTTTGTCACTCGGCATGCTTCTGGCATTTCTGACGCTGGCTGCTTCTATTGGCCTACTCACCTTATCCGGCTGGTTTATCTCTGCGGCTGCGGTCGCGGGTTTAACTATTGCTCGTGAAACCTTCAACTATATGCTTCCGGGCGCTGGCGTTCGTGGCGCTGCGATGGCACGTACTGCGGGCCGTTGGGGCGAGCGTGTAGTTAGCCACAATGCAACATTCAAGCTATTGACGGATTTACGTATCTTCTTCTTCAAGAAGCTTGCGCCGCTGATCCCTGGTCGCGTTTCGACTCTGCGTGATGCGGATCTACTGAACCGACTAGTGGCAGACGTAGACGCGATGGACCATGTGTACTTGCGCCTTGTCAGCCCTGTGATTGTTGGCATCTTTGGTATCTTGTCGCTAACTGCCGTACTCGCCTTCTTTGATTGGCACCTTGCCCTACTGCTTGGCGGTATCCTGACTGTGATGCTGTTGGTATGGCCGGTATTGTTCTACAAACTGGGCAAACATAACGGCGAACACTTGACTCAAAACAAAGCACAACTGCGCGTAGCGACACTGGACTGGCTACAAGGTTACAGCGAACTGAGCCTTTTTGGTGCAGAAGAGCGTTACCGTAATGTGATTCTAGAAAAACAAAAACAACTGCTGTCCAACCAGTTTGTTAATGCAAACCTCACTGGTATGGCGTCTGGCTTGTTGATGCTCGCTAACGGCTTAACCCTTGTTGCAATGCTTTGGTTTGCTGCTGATGGTGTTGGCGGTCGTGCACCAGATCCTTGGATTGCACTGTTCGCGTTTGCAACTATGGCGAGCTTTGAAATTCTGATGCCAATCGCCGGTGCGTTCCAATACCTAGGTCAAACATTGACGTCCGCGCGTCGATTGAACGAAATCACCTTAGCGGAGCCAGACGTTGTCTTCCCAGAAACATCGAAGCGTGAAGGTGGTAAACCGTTAAATATTGAGTTCGACAAGGTTGATTTCACCTACCCTGATGGTCAACAAAAAGTGCTGAAAGACCTAACGCTCTCACTACCATTGGGCTCAAAAACGGCGATTGTTGGCCAAACTGGTTCAGGTAAGTCGACACTTATTCAATTGCTTTGTCGCTACTGGGATGTAAACCAAGGTCAAGTGAGCATTGGTGGTGCGCCGTTACAAGATTGGAGCGAATCCGATCTGCGCGCTGCAATCACGGTAGTTAGCCAACGTGTGGATGTGCTTAATGGCACACTGCGTGACAACCTATTGCTTGCGGCTCCAGAAGCAACGGATGAACAACTGGCTGATATTCTGACTAAAGTGGACTTGGCGAATCTATTAGACGAGCCAGGACTGGATGCTTGGCTAGGTGACGGCGGGCGTCAACTTTCTGGTGGTGAGAAGCGTCGTATCGGCATTGCTCGCGCTCTATTGCGTGATGCCCCTATCCTACTGCTTGATGAGCCGACCGAAGGTCTAGACAAGCGCACTGAACAAACAGTAATGGAACTGTTCAAGCAACACTTCACTAATAAGACGGTCGTATTCATTACTCACCGTTTGATTGAGCTAGAAAGCATGGACAACATCTGTTTGATGGAACAAGGCGAGATCATCGAGCAAGGTAGCCACCAAGCATTGCTTGCAGAAAAAGGTCGTTACCACCAGCTACTACAATCTCTGTAATACTGGGATTCAAATAGACAAAGGGCTCATCCATTGATGAGCCCTTTTCTTTTACTCTCGCGGTTCCCAAAGCAAGAGCAAAATCAATTATCGACCAGACTTCGCAAGGTACGCCGACATTTCAGCCTCTGGCACCATGCCGCCACCGGTCGCCCAAACTAAGTGAGTCGCGTTGTTTAGTTTCTCTTCAGTAAACTGCATTCGCGCTTGGTAAGCTTTATCGTTAGAAACGTGCACCGCACCAATCATGCCCGCTAACGCCGATGGTTCTAAACGAATGTCTTCCAGCTCACTTAGCTCACCTAAATGGTGATACATCCGCTCATCCGTCATCGTGTAGTAACCATCAAGCAGTCTTTCCATAGCTCGACCAACAAAACCAGACGCACGACCTACCGCTAAACCGTCAGCAGCAGTGATGTTATCAATACCAAGATCTTGTACTGCGATACCATCATGCAAGCCAGTGTGTACACCAAGCAACATACATGGGGAATGCGTCGGCTCGGCAAAGAAACAATGAACATGATCACCAAACGCCATTTTTAAGCCAAACGCCACACCACCAGGACCACCACCGACACCACATGGTAGATAAACAAACAAAGGATGTTCCGCATCAACCGCAATGCCCATTTCATAAAACTGTTGCTTCAAGCGTTCGCCTGCAACCGAATAACCTAGGAATAAGGTTTGCGAGTTTTCATCATCGATAAAGAAACAGGTTGGGTCTTTCTCTGCTTCTTTACGCCCCTGCTCTACTGCAACACCGTAATCTTGCTCGTACTCCACCACATTCACACCACGAGAACGCAGCTTGTTTTTCTTCCACTCTCTTGCATCCGCCGACATATGGACCGATACAGAGAAGCCGAGTTTTGCACTCATGATGCCGATAGACATGCCCAGATTCCCTGTTGAACCTACTGCAATGCTGTATTGCTGAAAGAACTGACGAAACTCTTCACTCGACAGTTTGCTGTAATCATCACTTTCACTCAGAAGTCCTGCTTCCATCGCCAACTTCTCTGCGTGTGTCAGCACTTCATAGATGCCACCACGCGCCTTAATTGAACCAGATATAGGTAAATGGCTGTCTTTCTTGAGTATCAAACGCCCAAGAATCGAAGTGTCGTATTGCGCTTCTAAACACGATTTCATCTTATCAATATCGACAACGTTCGATTCAATAATTCCGTTAGAAGCCGCCGTTTCAGGGAAAGCTCTCATTAAGTATGGAGCAAAGCGTTTTAGTCGTTCACTCGCGTCTTTGATATTGGCAGCACCTAAGCCAACGTACGGCAGACCTTCTTCAAGTGTGGTAATATTTGGGTTGAACCAAACCACCTCTTCTAACCCAATGAGTCGCTCAACCAAAGGGAATTCTGTTACTAGTGCGTTTACATTGAAGGTTGTCATCTTTACCTAATATGTGAATTACTGTCTCTAACCGCTATTTAAGCAGATATTCGTTTCACCTGACAAACGATGAAAAGTCACATGTCGATGAAGTATATTTAAACAAGGCCGTGATTTGGTCGGAGTTTCGTTTATCCAAGCAATATTTGAGTTCATTTATGACGCACAGGGTAATCTCATTTCTTTCATCTAAGTTTTATTAATTTCAGGAAAATGACCATTTATTCCCATCAATTTAACTCAATGTTTTCACGAAAAATGAAAACGTCAATATGACTACACGACAAACAGACGTGGGATTGCCACTCAAATCATGATGAGTGAGCATTGTGGACGAATGAAAATGACGTATCCAGTCTCGATGATGTAACAAGCATTTCTTTTGAACGCTCGGATTTAACAGTAACCGCTGCACTGCCAACGAAAAACACTCTCGTAAACGAGTAACTATTCATTGGCTGGTTGAATCAGCAAGTTAACAATGAATAATGCACTACGCTCTTTTTAGCAATTGGCTTTGTTCCAGTACTTCGAAAGGCAAATTAAGGTCCAACTCAGCTTGCAATGTAGGTCGATGCAAGTAGTAACCTTGAGCATAATGAATACTTAAACTTTGTACAAAACACAAATCATTTTGTGTCTCTATTCCTTCCGCAACAAGGTCAAATTGGTACTTGTGTTTCCAACCTGCTAAACGTTGCCAGAAAGCCACATGCTGCTCTCCTTTCATCGTTAACAAGCTTCGATCCAGTTTGACAATATCTGGCGTGACATAACGAATAATGTCTTCACCTTTATGGTTGCCACTCCCAAAATCATCCAACGCGATTTTAATTCCAAAGTGTCGACAAACCTTTATGTTCATCTGAAACATGGTTTTATCTGCTACTTCCGTCGGATACTGGTTTTTCTCGGTGAGCTCTAGCCAGAGTGTTATTTTAGCTCGCTTGCACGCATTAATTAAAGGTAAAACATCAGCAAAGAATGACATACTCGCTAGATAAGACGGTGGTATGTTGACCGACATAAAACGTATAGAACTCGGCAATGTTCTCAATTCTTTGGCAAGCTTCTGGAATAACCGTTTAGTGAACTGATTTGCGTATCCCTCTTCATCAATGCAACGAAATGACGTCTCGATGCAACGAGGCGTGTCCCATCGTGTTAGTACTTCTACCCCTAGAGGGAAATCTACTTGCAAGCCATAGACGGGTTGAAAAATGGGATAGAATGCGCCTTTACGAATATCAGCAAAGACCTGTTTACATTTATCCTCCCTGGTTAAATTACTCATACATAACACCATTCAAAAGTATTGGTCAGCCCAGAAGAGTAAATCAACGAAACGTACAACTGTAGGCATCGAAAAATAGGAATGCTTGAGCTTTGCTAAGCGCCCCCTATAATGACGAAGCAATCAATAACCTAAAATAAAAATAGAATGTGAGAGGTATTTGATGTTTGGCGCCTATTTAAAGCAAGTACGGGAAGAGATTGGACTAACACAAAAAGCGCTTGCCGCGAAGCTTAACCTCGCGAATACCGAATTCGCCTCAATCGATCCAGTGACCATCAGTCGTTGGGAAAGAGGGAGCACTGCTCCAACCGTTATTAAAGCCATAAAAGTACTAAGAGTACTGACAACCGACTTGATGCCATATTTGACTCTACTGCCCGACAAAGTCGACAATAATCTGTTTGAAGAAATTGCGGAACACCGCTTTAAATCACCTTGGGCAAGATTAATGATGTCCTCTTACGACGCTCCACCTCCTGTTGGTAAAATTTTGGATTGCCCTTTGTTGGAAAGTCGTCAGGACAATTATCTAGCCAACCTCAAGCATTTCTTTGATAGCATTGACCTCGATAATAAAGCCATTTTTGACATCGATTTATATCAATACCAACTTGAGCAAAAATCTTGCTCGAGGAAGTTTATCGATCAAACCACCAAAGAAATTCTAGGGCATCGAATCACTTTCTTATTTGATGCAAATGAACTTAAACGATACTTATCTTCGCCATACCTTGCCATTCCACTTCAGCAATCTCGTTCTTACTCTTCGAGTCGAATAATGGCCATGTGTACAGTATCTCGCTACTCTTCCAATGAAGCCGTTTTTTGGGTAAACAGCGCATCGGGAGCTAGGTTTGTTGCTACCCACGCCAATATTCACGATATATACTTTTACGCAATTGACCAATGGTCAGTGAATTATATGGAAAGCTTGGGGGCAGAAAAGATCACCTTTGATACACCGCATGACGATGGTGTAATAAAAATAGGTAATCAATCATTCAGGCGCTGCTTGTATCGAGTAGATAGTGCGAATTGGTTATCACGTTCTGAAGTCATTTCACTACTAAAAAAGTAATATACCCAAGTGACTTCAAGATGCAGGATTCAGAGCGTTGTCACTGGTTCGAGTTCAAGGAAAACAATGCAGTGTAATAGCAGGCTCTTTCCAAGTTGTTTGACGATGAAGTCGACTCAGTGACATGCTCCCAAAGGGCGAGTTGTCTTGGCTTGCATACTTTGTTAACGATTTTTAATTTAGAGCGACTAGATCTGCAAATCGTTGCCGCGTCTGCCAGCCAAGTCATTCTCGCTGAACCAAGCATCTCGAGGTTACTTGGGTATACACCAACGAAAAATCAGCTTAGGTACAGAAGAATGAAAAAGATATAACTAAGCTCAGACATATAATTGACATGACAAAACATAACTCTGCCTAACATAAAAATAATCACTACAATTTATCTAGAATTTATTCATGTTCAAATGGTTATGAGGGTTATATGTTTGGGGATTACCTGAAGCAACTAAGGCTAAAAGCTGGCCTTACGCAAAAGGAGCTTGCGGTAAAACTTAATTTAGTTGACCCAGAGTTTGTATCCATCGATTCTGTCACGATCAGCCGTTGGGAGCGAAATAGTACGGCTCCTAACCCTATTCGAGCAGTAAAAGTCTTACGCTCACTCACCAATGACCTTCGACCTTATCTACTTTCTTTAGAAGTAGAAGAAGCCAACACCCAACTCAACGATTATCTAAAAGACCGATACCGCTCTCCTTGGGGAGGATTGATGAGCTCTTCATATCAATCACGCAAAGAAGACACGAATAATGACGTGAAAGAATTGCCCTTATTTGAATCACGCTCAGATAAGTATGAAGATGGGTTAAAGAATTTTCTCAATAGCATCGGAATTGAAAGTGAATCGCTATTCGACTTGGATCTGTACCAATACCAACTAGAGCACAAAATATATGGTAAAAAATACATTCAAGAAGAATCTGGCAAACTAATGGGGCATTCCCTCTCTTTTTTCTTCCATGCTGAAGAATTAGGTAACTACTTTAGTTCACCGTTCTTGACGATTCCTATCAAGAAAACTAAGGCATATTCTCACAACAAAAAAATGGCAATTTGCACACTCACACACTTTTGCTCCGATGAGCCAACCTTTTGGATCGATCATCGAACGGGGATCGATCACCTCGCGACACACGCGAATGTGCAAGACTTGTATTACTATGCCATAGATAAACTAACCGCCGATTACATGATCAGTATTGGCGCTGAAAGAGTCGCTTTCGATACACCACACAAACATGGCATTGTCAAAATAGGCACTGAGAAGTACATGCGCTGCCTACTCAAACTCGATAGTGCTGTGTGGTTAACAAGGCCCGAATTATTGCTGATATTGAGGAAACACTATGCTTAATATTCAACTACCATAGTGTAGAGGCCACTTGTTAGTCGGTTCATTTCAATAATAAAAACAAGGTAAATTTATGTTTGGAGACTATCTGAAGCAGTTGAGAATTCAACATGGATTAACGCAAAAGGAACTCGCCACCAAGTTAAACCTGTCTAACCCAGAGTTTAGCTCAGTAGACTCAGTGACGGTCAGTCGCTGGGAAAGAAACACTACTACGCCAAATACCGTCAAGGCCATCAAGGTACTTCGCCTACTTACGTTGGATCTAAAACCGTACCTACTTACTATAGACGCGCCGACGGTCGGTGCTGTCTTAGGCGATATTCTCTATGACCGCTTCCATTCTCAGCGTGCGATGCTTATCTCCTCCGAATACGAAGAGCTAAAACCACAGGAAGATACGAAAATCATAGAAGAGTCGATGTTTTCAAATGAAACAGCGGAACATGCCAGTCGTTTAAAGAACTTCTTTATCAACACCGATGCGCACTACCCTGGTTTGATAGACTTAGACTTATTGAGCTTCCATAAAGAAAATAAAGTTATTGCCAATATTTACCTAGATGAAGAAAGCAATAAAGTAAGAGGCCATTCCATCTCTTTTTTATTCAAAGTCGAAGACCTAGAACCACTGTTCACTAGCCCAAACCATGCTTTGCCATTTAGCTTAGTGAAACCTTATACCGAAAATCGAGACCTTGCGCTTTGCTGCCTAAGTCGCTATGCGGCCAATCAACAAGTGTTTATGGTGCTTCATCCAACTTTGGTAGATTACCTAGCTGCGCGCTCGAACATCACCTGTATCTACTATTACTCGTTTGACAATCAGTTCTCAGATTACCTTGTTAGCTTAGGTGCCGAGAAAGTCGCTTATGACAGTCCCGACAAATCTGGTTCAGTAACAATAGGCAAGACAGCCTACCGTAAATGCCTACTCAAAATAGATGCTGCGATATTATTGGCCCAACCTTCAATGCTATACCTGCTGCATCAACACCAGCGTAACATCAAAAGCCGTTAACCTAAATATAACAGTTGTCTAAACTAGAGCCCTCGCGAAAAACGTAGTTCTGGCACATTTAGTGTAAAAGCTCTATTTATACCAAAGTGACTGCAACATGCAGGATTTGGTGTGTTGTCACTGATTGGAGCTCAAGGAAAGCAACACCGTGGAATAGCGAGTTATTTCCACGTTGTTTGCGATAAAAATCGGGTCAGTGAGACTCTCCGAAAGAGTGAGTAGTCTTGGTCAGGATATCTTTAGGGCCACTAGGTTTTCAAATCTTTCCCGCGTCTACAAACCAAGCTATTCTCGCTAAACCTAGCATCTTGTGGTTGCTTAGCTATATTATTGAGCATACTTAAGTTAGGCAAATACTCTTAAATAAATATCTAATATACCCATATGAAATATGTTCTCCCACATGAACCTTTCTCACTTTTAAGATAAGACACACCAATAACTTACAGAACGAACAATTGTAAACCCTCATTAATTTTCACTCTAATTCTTCAATAAAGATAGTAAATTCAAGGCTATTTATCCCATTTTTAAGACAAAAAAGGCCTAGACTAGGCATCTTTTTATTGACCGATACAGTGAATGCCTTCTCAATTTAATAGCAAACATAATACGATTCTCATGATATTTATGAGCAAACATGACATGAATATTAATGCATTTTCAACCTCCTATCAGCCGCATCAATCCTAGAAGGTAAGTCGTAAATGGAATAACGTTTATCGCCTTCAAACTATTCGGCAGAGGAATGTCATGCACATAACTTAAATGAAAAATAACAATTAGCTATAGACATGTTTTAGACACATGGGAGAAAGTAAGGTGTTCGGGAGTTATCTAAAATCTATAAGAACCGCATTAGGTTTAACTCAGGAGCAGGCATCGATTCGGCTAAATCTATTAGGTGGTGATTTAGCAAATATAGATTGCGTCACCTTCAGTAGATGGGAAAGGGGTATCACTCAACCAAGCCTCAGCCGACGCGTAAGAGTGCTTCGAGCGTTTGAGAATAACTTGCTGCCATACTTGTGTAGCTTGGGGTTAGACTCATCATTAAAGGAAGACGTAGAGCAGTTTGAACTCTCATTAAAACAACGCTATCAGGATGCGATGTCGATCATATCCGGAATTGACTACAACAATGCTCATCAAGTCGAGCACAATGATATTGACGAGGAAGAACTCAGCCAAAGTAATGAACACGGTTTCATTCACAGTTTAAACAACTTCCACAATCAGTTGAAGTCACTCAATATAAAACATAATCTTGCTACTATCGATTTGGTAGAATACCAAAAAGATGGTCGTGCTATCGCTTATAAGTACCTCTCTAAGGGCGAACTCGTAGGCCACAACATTGGTATGTTCTTTACGGAACCTACGTTAGAAAACGAAATCGAACGGACGAAACGAAACCGTCTACCGATTGATACTATCGATTTAAGGTTAACTAAACCGCTGAAAGAAAAAGGGACATTTTCTTACTACGCGATTAGCCAACACTCAAAAAACGAACGTGTTTTTCGTAGGCAATTGCACACAGAGTTTACGTTCTTGGCCCAAAACTCACACATCCATCACTATTATGCGAGCGTGACACTAAAAAGCTCTGTGGATGTGATGCTTAAAATGGGCTTCAGTGTCGCCGCTTACGAGGGTGAAAACCCTGTTGGCGCAATTAGAGTTGGCTCAAAACGATATACTCGCGCGGTGATGTACATTGAAACCAGCGAGCTTTTTACTCAGCCAGAGTTTCTTTATTTATTGACTTGTTGCGACGTTTGTACTGAACGCGCATGTGAGACCTCTTTAGAGCATCCCAATTGCATCTGTTAACGTTATATCGAAATTAGGGCCTGTTGACCTTTCGAACTGATTTTTGCAGCGAATTGTTGGATATTTATACAAGGCAGAGACTTTGCTGTGTAGTAGCCTACATGAGAAGTCGATAACGCAGTAGAAATGACCAACAAACGCTGCCCAAGGGGTTCGGCTAGGCGCCCCCATCCGAACAAAATTTAACCGCGAAAGATCAACAGACCTTAGTGAATGGTTCATAATTTAAGGTCAATGTCGACAAATCGCCCGTCCCCTGTCGTATTGGCCTTACTCATCCTGCTAGCGATCCTTTGCTGATTGGGAAACCTCTCCTTCTCGCTCCACTATTATGATGTACCTTTCAGAGCGGCTTCTTTTCTTAATTTTTTCATTCACTTTTCTATACCCAAGTGACTTCAAGATGCAGGTTTCAGAGCTTTGTCACTGATTCGAGTTCAAGGACAGCATCGCAGTGTAATAACTGGTTATTTCCAAGAGATTCGACGATAAAATCGGTTCAGTGACAAGCTCCCAAAGGGCGACTTGCCTTGGCTCGCATACTTTGTTGACGATTTTTGATTTAGAGCCACTAGATCTTCAAATCGTCGCCGCGCCTGCAAACCAAGTCATTCTCGCTGAACCAAGCATCTCGAGGTTACTTGGGTATATATTATTGTCATAATATTCTTGATTTAAATGAATCCATAGGCAAATAGCAATTTAGCATTCATTAATATGCTTAATGTTGGTTAACTATATTATCACCAACTATTTAGATTAATAGATTTAAATAACATTTCATACCCTGAAAGCAACACGCTTATTATCAGATAAAATTTATGTAATTAACTGAAAATATATACATTTAGCAATTCATTGTTTTTTCACTTCATAGATGCTATCAAAAGTCGAATTACAAACAGTATGATCAATCATTAAAACGCTATTGAAATTTTTTCTCAGGTGAAAGGTATGAAAAAGATTCGCTACCCATTTGATTTACACGGAACACTATCAATTCGGTATAGGGATAAAGTAAACCCTATCTTTCTCGATACAGATGAAGATAACCAATCAACCATTGATATAGATGACTTTGCTGTCAGATCATTCAGTTACGACTCTGAAGATCGTCTACTTAATATCTCATTACAAAAAGCCGTGAATTTGACTGAAATAGCCGATTGCGGAACGGTATTTACTGGCGTTGAGTTGGAACAGAATAATATTAAGCTAGACATCGTATATTGCCTATACAATGCCGGAATCATCAGTTCTAGTATCTCTTTTCCATTAGATGATGCATCTCCTGTTCAGTCTATTACAGTAGCGAAACCTTTAACGCTTCACTTGAAGTAGTTGATGAGACACAAGCATAAAAGAACCCGACAAGAAAGCCCTACCTATTTGGAATTAGGACTTTCTTACGTTAGCACTACTACCTAAAACTATGGCTCTTTGGAATATTCTTCTGAACTCTGATAGAAGGCTCTCTTACGCTCATACATGGCCTCATCTGCCATAGAAAACAGATTTTCAAGAGAGGTGAATTCACTTGAAGCTCCCCCTACAGAGAACTTAACTGGGTGGCGCTTGTGCTCAGGTAACTCTATCCATTTATCTTCTTGAGCGGCTTCTAGGGCTGAGGTTAGTACCTCAAGCATCAGGCCATTTAAGTTTCTTGCAATAACCGAGAACTCATCCCCCCCAATTCGATAAAGTAAGAATTCTTCTTTCAATACCGACTTAATCAATTGGGTTGATTTGGAAATCAGAATATCACCACGGTCATGACCATAATTATCGTTTAAAGCTTTCAAACCGTTAATATCAATAATGATGATCGCAACAGCGTCCCATTGCCCTTTAGCGACTGACTGACACGCAAATTCATAATCTTCATCGAACGCTTTTCGATTCAAACAACGCGATAGTTTGTCTCTACGAGCAAAATCTTCTAACTCAAGCCAAGAGTAAAGCTGCTTCTTAAAGAGTTCGATCAAGATTCGCTCTTCATCATTCATCGCGTAATGACCATAATCGAAATAGCCAAGTACGGTTCCCGAGGAAGAACGCATGGTCTTGGTTTGCGTTCCTTTGGGCCGAATGAAACTAAAACGCATGCCTGAGCCAGGTATCAAACGATTTAGACCTGAGTTAATAACTTCTGGAATAGCATGATAACCAATGCCAGCATGACCTGTTGTAAAATTAATCAACGTCATCAACTTCTCTTGGTGTGCCTCTTCTCGAGTCAAGTTGGTGCGTAATGTTGCCGTTTGCTCTTCCACACGATTTTCTAGCTCTTGGTTAAAGTCTGCCAATTGAGCATTAGTGTCTTGCACTCGTTGGTTAGCTTTTCGCAAATCTTGGTTACGAACTTCCAATTCATCCATGTGATTGGTCAATTGCAACCACAAAGAGTCCAACAAATTCATCAACTGTCTAAATTCTTTAAACTGAAAGCGCTTAGGTTGTAGTTCTGGCCGCTTATTGTTCTTAAAGCTACGCACAACCACTTCCATTTGACGAATTGGACGTGTTAGCCAACGACTCGCTAATACCGCAATAAATAAAGTCACGACCAAGGTAGCAATAATGATGTTTAATAGTTGCTGCTTGGACTGCTCTAACTCTTGATTTCGTGCCACATTCGATACTGAATGAATCATGGTGACTTCAAGTGGTTCAATAAAGTTGTTGTTCAATACTTCAATATTGGTCAGATGACGTGAAGCGTCTCCCTTCGTCTGGTTTACCGAGCCGTAATGGAAGTTCACACTTTCTTGCGCATATAGGAATGGCTGGGATATCTGGATCAGATCCTGATACGACACCAACACAACAAGATAACCTTGAGGTTCATATTCAGAATCAGGCAACAAGGTATATGGTAATAAAGGACTCACAAATACAATGCCGCTTTGACCACCTTTTAGCACCAAGCCTTCATCAAAATAGGTGGTGTGGAACACTTTGCCTTGTTTGTATACCGCATCTGCAGCACGTATTTTCTTTAGTAACTTACTGTTTTCAAGATGATAAACCGAACCGTTACTCTCATACATAGGTTGCCAATTCTTGTCGATGATGTACGTGGTACTCACGTTGGTCGCCAGATCTTCGAAGGTCTCGATCATTTGCCAAATAATGCTTGAGTAAAGAACGTTGTCCATTCCCTGAACTAACAATCGATCTTTCGAGTACCAACGCGTTAAATTAGCAACAAAGGTGAGATCCTCCGTCACTGTTTTCTGAATACCTTGATTTGTGTTCTCGAGCTTGATTTCCTTTTGCACCAACAGATCTTCTTGGTGTTTATCAATCATGCTGATACCAACCCAATACGCTGGCAACAAAGAACCCATTACCACGATCAAAGTTAAGATATTACGCAAACTGATCATAATGACAACTTCCTGCTTTTATGGATGTGCGCAGAGTGCTTTTGGATGAACTCAACCACAAACTCAGCAGCTCCCTCTGCTGGCATCCCCGCTCTAAAGCGTTTGTAACCACGAATCAACGCTTCCCATGTGACCGCCATTTCCACCGTGCTTGGCATGGCATAAGCTGGGGTAAGCTCTTTGTACAAATCACTGTAATAGGTAGTGTCAGAGTCATACCACTTGCGATTGATAGAGCGATTGGTGGAAATCAGGTTTTGGTTGATGATCACATCTTCAATAAACTCAGGTTTTTGTACGATCATCGCTAAAGTTCGCATGGCTTTCTGCTTGGCTGGATTCGCCATCGCCTCCGCGTTAAACGCCAAGACTTTACCACCACTTAAGGAATGCATATGGTGGTTGTTGTAAGTTGGCAAGCTACTGATTTTTAACTCGGTAGAAAAATGCTGCTTGAGTTCACCCAAAGCCCAATCGCCATCGATGAGGTATGCGACTTCACCTTGAATGAACTGCTGTCGGGCTTGGTCTCGGGTGTAGTTGTTTTTGACTACTCTCTCTTGTGGCAGGTCACCATAAAATCTAAGTGCGGCGGCTAATGCACCAACATCAATATCGGTCACCGATGTAGAACGATGATCTGAAAACATAGGTACGAACGACATCAAAAAGTACATGTTCGGATATTGCATTGCGAGTGAGGATTGCCCCAGCTTGGCCTCTTTCAATAACCTTTCCCACGTTGGTTGCAAATCTTTGGTCAGCTTTGCGTTTACGTACAACACCAGATGATTTCCTAAGCCCAAAGGCACACCATAAATAGCATTGTCTACCGTAACTAATTCCAGCGCTTTAGGTTCAATGCTCTTTTCTTCAATCCAGCTATTTGGAATTTTGGCAAGGTCAAAATAATCATGTAGACCAAGGAAATCTGAAGGAACCCAAATCACATCGGGTACCGTGATGCCAGTTTGCTTCGCTAATAGCAACTCTGAACGAATGTTGTTTACATCAAACTCTCTGATCGCCAGTGTGTTTCCCGTTTCTTGTTCAAAACGCTCATTGATTTCAGCAACCGTGGAGTATTCGATACCACTCCACACTTGGATCTCCTGAGCAGATGTCAGGCTAGAGAAGCAAAACAGGAACGTTAAACAGAGGTTTTTCACGGGAGTTCTCAAAAATTGGTGATGTGACAAAGATAGCGAACAGCAAGTCGTTGTTCAAAATAGCCATATGGAAATGTGCGAGTGCTTCCATTAGAAAAAATGATTCTTCAGAAAACAAAAAGCGCCGCAATTGCGACGCTTTTGAGGATTATATCACAGGTCGGAATTAAGCGTACTCTTGCTCAAACTCACGCATAAAATCGACCAACGCTTTCACGCCTTCTAACGGCATTGCGTTATAAATTGAAGCACGCATACCACCAACCGCACGGTGACCTTTCAGAGCTTTCAGGCCTTTCGCATCTGCAAGTTCTAGGAACGTCCCGTCTAACTCAGGTTTTGCCAGTTGGAATGGCACGTTCATTAGAGAACGGTTCGCTGAGTAGACACCATTACGGTAAAATTCCGATTGATCGATGTAATCATAAAGCAACGCCGCTTTTTCACGGTTCACTTGCTCAATGGCTTTTACGCCACCCTGTTCTTTTAACCACTTGAACACAAGACCAGAAAGGTACCAAGCGAACGTTGGTGGCGTGTTGAACATAGATTCTTTTTCTGCCAACACTTTATAGTCCAAAATGCTTGGGAGCACTTGCTTCGCTAAACCAAGAAGATCATCACGAACGATAGCAATCGCGATACCTGATGGGCCGATGTTCTTTTGCGCGCCCGCATAAATCACACCGTATTTCGATACGTCAATTTCGCGAGAAAGAATCGTTGAAGACATGTCCGCAACAATCGGTTTATCTGTCACTGGTAGATCATTGATTTCAATACCGTCAATGGTCTCATTTGGACAGAAATGTACATACGCAGCGTCAGGGGCGATTTTCCACTCTGTCGCAGGTAGCACAGCCGTTTTACCGTCAACTTCGGTCTTCGCGTTGAAAACATCTGGTTCACAGTATTTTTTGGCTTCTGCTACTGCACTTTCAGCCCAGTAACCACCATCAATATAAGTCGCGGTTTCAGCATCACCTAGTAGGTTTAGCGGAACAGCGGCAAACTGAGCACGAGCACCACCTTGGCAAAACAGTACTTTGTAGTTACTTGGGATATTGAGAAGATCACGAAGGTCTTGTTCTGCTTCTTCAGCAACCTTAATGAACTCTTTACTTCTGTGACTGATTTCCATCACTGAAGTCCCTAGACCTTGCCAGTTGATTAGCTCCTTTTGTGCTTGCTGCATGACTGCTTTTGGCAGACCTGCTGGCCCTGCACTGAAGTTAAATACGTTGCCCGTATTTTGTTCCATGATGCTCATTGCTCCTGCTAAGTAAGTATGACGAAATTAATATCATGTTTTCGCTGGGATAAAAACAACAAAAGAGGTCTTACGACCTCTTTTTAATCTGAAAAAGCTAAAAACTTACGTTGTAAACTTGCCTATTGCATCAGTGCAGGCATTAGCAAGGCGATTAAAGGAAACTCTTGCCCATTTTCGAATTTCAATTTCCCATCAGAAATTTGTGCTTTTAATTGGTAGCCATTATCTTTTTTCTCGATAAGTTCCATCACCATCAACTCATCCACACTTTCTTGAATGAATGGGTAGAGATCCACTAACTCGTCAGAGAAATAGGTGCTTAACGAACCGCTTGTTGCCGTCATTAACTTCATTGGGTCTTGAGTGATGTGATCCGTTCCTTCTGGTACAGAAAGCTTCCACTCGTTACGGAATTTACCTTCACCAAACGCTAGAGAAAGCTCATTCACTGACAACTTAAAACCTTTACTAAATAACGTATCAATGTGAGGAAGCAAAGTTTGAATTTCTTGCTCATCCAACATTGGTGAGTTCTGGTAAATAGACATAATCTGGTCAAACGACTGGCTGTCTACATCAGCAATGGAGAAGTCTAGCTTGAAGTCATCAACATCAGTACCATCCGTCAAACGGAGTTGCTTCGCACCTAGGTTTAGTTTGCTGTTGAGCTTATCACCCGCTTCGTTAAGAGACGTATTGCCACTGTATGTCGCGTTCTCAATCAAAAACATTGGCGCAAGTTGCGCATCAACCACATCCAGTTTTTGAAGTGAGAATGTCTGTTCACCAAGCCAGTAACCCTTCGCTTGCTTGCCTTTACCTTGACCAGTCAACTCGGTTAGGTGAATTTCTTCACCATTTTCAAAATCCACTTGTACTGAAGGCACTGAAACTTGGTAATTCAGATCGCCAAGCACCGTCACGTCGCCAGTGATTTGCAACGGGCTCGTCGACAGGGACATTCCTTGAGCGTCGTTTTGATAGTTCCAGCTATCCAAATCTAAGGTAAAGGCAGTATTACCGTTAAGCTGGGTTTTACTGTGCATCGTAAGTGGTAGGAAATCAGCATCCACCAGCTTAGAGTCCGCCGTAAGGCTGGTTAAACCGTGAGATAAGTCACTCTTAACATCGAAAGCTGTTGGCAAACCATCACGCTCAAGTTGAGTTTTGATATCTGGGTCAACCACGGTGTAACGAGTAAGGACAACCGAAGAAAGGTAACCGCGGTCGTATTCCACGATCTCGCCTTTCACCATGTCATCATTCATGTTTGCAATACCATCTTCAATGATGGTTTGACCAATCTGCCCAACCGCGAGTGGCCAACATAGCGCAAGAGAAATGGCACCACCGATGGCACCTATTTTTTTAAGATTTTCCATAACATCACTTATTGAGTATTTGTGCTCAGTCTAACCCAAACCCTAAGCGGATAAAACATTGAGTTAAATCAGACTATTGATGGTTATTTTAGTTCATTAATCGAGAATAATACTCAGCTCTCAACCATTACGGTGTTTAATTGATATGTTGTTTGTGCCAAGTTTTAACCGGAGCTCAAACACCTGTGAACCGTTACGCTGTATTGTGTCTCGACAACAATCCTATCAGTGCCGAGCAGTTTCGATTGGAGTTGTCCGCTTTCTCAAGCAAGTTTGACATTCTCTCTGTCGAATCCATAGAAGAAGCGCAGAGCGCACTGGAGTACCTAGAAGAAAGAGAACAGACCGTTGCTCTCGTCATTGCGAGTCACCATACACACTTTAATGGTGTTGATTTTCTTATCGGTTTAGACCGAAAACCTCACACACAAAGCGCTCGAAGAATACTGATCAGTTGCTCGTCCGATATTGAAGCTATTTTAACGGCAGTAAACGAAGGTCGTCTTGATCACTGCTTAACCAAACCCTTGCCAGACAAAGTTCTATTCAATACAGCCCAAAAAGAGCTCACCCAATTTATCCTACGCCACGATAAAGAAGATTTACTCAGCTATAGCCAAATACTCGATCAACACAAGTTACTACGCGCGCACATTGAAAACCAGATGAGTAACTATCAAGCTGGCTTCTTGAATGATTACCATGCCCTCTCTGATGGTGAACTAGCAGAGCAAGTCATTACTGCACTGCAACACTTCTTTGCTCAAAATGACGATAGCGAAGCCTGTCGAACCTACTCCCCTGAACACTTACTGACGGTCGAGGGAGAGCCAAACAGCTTTCTGTGGTTTATCACCAGCGGTGAGGTAGCACTTTATAAGAGGGATGAACTTGGTATGCAGCGTGAGGTCGTTCGCCACTCAAAAGGTAACATCATAGGCGGCATGTCATTCGTTACTGGGGAAAGCTCCTTCTCTACAGCTTTAACACTGACCAAAACAGAAGTCATAAAACTGGATAGAAACGTGTTCCGTAAGGTTATGCAGAGCGATTCCAACTTGCTACCGCTGTTTACCAATTTGCTTCTTCGTCACTTTAACCGCCGATTACAACGCAGTATCAATACTAAGTTACAACTACAAAAAACTTTAGAGTCGCTAGAGTCTGCGCATCAACAACTGATCGAACGCGAAAAAATGGCAATGCTCGGCCAACTTGTGGCAGGTGTCGCGCACGAACTCAATAACCCGATTGCAGCCATATTGCGTGGCGTTGAAAATCTAACCCATACGCTAGAACACTTACTCACCAAACTCCCAACCCACGACATTCAAGAAAAAGGCGTAGAACTGCTCACCCATGCACAAAGAGCCAAGCCTGCCTCAACAGCAGAACTTAGGGAACGAGTGAAACAACTCAACCATTCCCTGCCCGACCGCGCTTTAGCGAAAAAAGTGGTCAATCTGGGATTAGAATCAGACTTGACCTTCATCGATAAGCTCAATCGCCAAGAATCGGTGTCACTGCAATCACTGGGAACGTTAGAACAATATCACCAAGTAGGCGCATCACTTCGCTCGATTAACGTCTGCGCCGCCCGCATTGCCGACATGGTTAAGAGCTTAAAAGGTTACGCTCGTTCAGATGATGAAACACTGCACTATGCCGACCTTCATGAAGGCATAGAAGATACATTGGTCATCTTCGAGAATCGCCTCAAATTACATCAGGTCACGACAGATTATGCGAGCTTGCCCAACACTTTGTGTCAGCCTATCGCATTACAACAAGTGTGGACAAACCTCATTTCCAACGCAATTGACGCATTCCCAGAAAAAGGGAGACTCAGCATTCAGTCGCAACGAATCGAAAAAAACCATCAGCCTTATGCTGTGATTTCGTTTAAAGACAACGGATGCGGCATTCCAGAACAACAGAAGAAAGCGATTTTCGAACTTAATTTTACAACAAAGAAAGAAGGTAACTTTGGCTTAGGTATCGGGCTTTCAATTTGCCAGCAAATAGTGGCAAGCCACAATGGTTGGATTGAAGTGGATTCAGAGTTGAACCATTTCACCTGCATGAAAGTTTGGTTACCTATCACATCAGAAGGAGATAAAACATGACGAAATATCTGATTTTGTGCGTGGATGACGAAAGAGAAGTCTTGGATAGTGTCCTTCAAGATCTCATGCCCTTTGAAGATAACTTTGTTGTCGAGGGTGCAGAATCTGTCACAGAAGCGAAACAGGTGATAGAGGAAATGACCGACGAAGGCGTTCGTTTGGCCCTCATTCTTTGCGACCATATAATGCCAGAACAAACTGGCATCAGCTTTTTGATTGAGTTGAGTCAGAATAGCAACACTCGATCTGCACGCAAAATTCTGCTCACAGGACAAGCCGGGCTCGAAGATACCGTAGAAGCGGTGAACCACGCCAGTTTAGACTACTACATCGCAAAGCCTTGGAAAGGCGAAGCGCTTCGAGAGGCGCTTGTGTCGCAACTGACTGCTTTCATGATAGAAAATGACGATAACCTTTTATCATGGACTGCAATTCTAGATTCTGAAGCCATTTTGAACGCTATGGCGAAACGACGCAGTAGCTTTGGTGAATAACCCCTCCCCATAGAAAACGCGGACAGATAAAGAGAATCTGGCGCGTTTTTTGCTGTTAAGTTGGCACAATTGAGTCAATTGACAAAACATCGACACATTTTTGTTGGTCGTAGACCTTCGTTTTTATTATGATGTCGAACAAATCAGATTAAGGTTCAAGTGGTTACTTGGATCCATGGAACTATAAGACAAGGTTTATCGTTAGTTATGCGTAAAACACTATTAGCCGCTGCCCTTTTGTTGGCATCTAGCCAAGCTCTAGCTGCGAACGATTACAACGCTCCAGCAACAATGAGCAACTTTAGCTACGACTACATGGAAGCTCGTATCGGTGCAAGCCCAGTAACATTCGGTGCTGGTTTCAGCAAATCAATTCACCCAAATGCGCACATCATTGCTCGCATCGATTCTGAATTCGATGGTGATTTCGATTCAGCAGCGGGTTTTGGTTTCCACTCGCCACTAAATAACTGGGCTGACCTAACAGGTGCAATGCTAATGCGTGTTGTACAGCCTTCAAACTCAAGCAGCACAGATGTTGGTATGGAACTTAACCTTGGCATTCGCCAATGGCTTGGGCCTCAACTAGAAGTGGGCGGTAAAGCGGGTTACGTATCTATCGATAACGATGACGATTGGATCGGTTCAGTATACGCTCGTTTCCACTCTACAGAACTGTTCTCTCTAGGTGCTGAAGCGCGAATTAATGATTTCTATGGTGATCAAGTCATGTTCACTACTCGCTTCAAGTTCTAGTCTCAATTTGATTGAAACGTAGCTGGAGCAAAAAACAAAAACCGAGGCATTAACCTCGGTTTTTTGTTCTTAACATATTGACTCGTTGCAATGACTAACTCGAATGAAGTGGCCAAAAGCTTCCAACTTCCTTTTGTCGCTTTCAACGCTCACTTTAATGACTCGCTAACTTCATCCTAAACGAGTCAATCATTATGAAACTAAATAAACTTACTCACACATCGCCAGCAACTGTTTTTTGCGTGGTTCTTGAATGAGTTTCCAGTGAACACCGTCGATCGCGCCAGCAAACTTCCACAATAGTTTCACATCAACATCACTCCCGTACGCAACTCGTACTTTGTTGAATACTTCTACTGGGCCAAGTTCCAAAAACGTTTCTACGTCATCGATACCAGCTTTTTTCACCATACGCTCTAGCGTCAATTGCATGTTTGGTAGATCACGCAGACGTCTACTGGCTGAAGACTTTTGGTATTTACGTTCCTTAATTGAGCAGTCTATAGATTTTTGTAACAGCTCATCAAGACCAGCAAAGCCAGCATCGAATAAATCTGTTACATCGTAATAGTTAACTGTTGCCGTCGTTTGTTTTTTGACGTGCTTATATTTTTCACAGTTAAGTTGAGTAAACTCTGCGTCGAGTTCGTCGCCGCCACGCAAATAACAACAGTCGTTACTTACCAAGGCAAACATAGCGTCATTGCTGAATAAACCAATGCCGCCGAACATTGAACGTTTTTGATACTCACTAAAATTGCTTACATAGTTAAAAAAAGCTTGGTCTGTCATGTCCATTGACCTCTTTAATCTGAATAAATTACCCCGATTAGCGATGTCACCAGATGAACAGCAGCTTAGTGCGAATTATAAAATGTCGATATGTTGGCGATATTTTTGTGAATTGCGCTCACCAACTGCCTTAATCATACTTAACGTTGAAAAATAAGTTAGGATCTATGTCACATATGCCAAAGTACAAATTCAACATACGTGATTAGTTTCACATTTACCCATCCTAAACCGATATTTTTTTGACACAAGCACTGCCAAAAACTGAACGCCACGGTGATTAATACAGCAATTGCGAGAGTGAAATAGGTATTTAATTGATAACTAACATACTGTGAGGGTACACTGTACGAAAGCTCTCTAGCACAGCGTCGTAATGGAACATCTATCATTTTTTTGGCTACCCAATAACAAAGATAAGCTTATAAAAGCATTGGAATCTGAGTTCGCTCAGCTGGTAGAACAATCTATCTCTACCGGTAAAATATCCCTTCCTCCTATCCCAGATGTCGTACTCAAAATTCAACAGCTTTGTACTGAAGAAAACACCACGATTGCCGACGTTGCTAACGCACTACTCGAAGACCCAGGCCTTGCCGCTGTGGTTGTTCGTGTCGCTAACTCTGTTATCTTCAACCGTCGCAATATAACCTGTAACGATCTCATCACTGCGGTTTCTCGCTTAGGCATTCTGAGAGTAAGGGATATTGTTACTGCACAAGCGATTGAGCAACTCAAGCATTCGGTTAATTTAACTAAAGAATGTAACGCAATCTTAGTGAAGAGTGCTGCTGTTTCTCGTGAACTCGGGGCAACAATGGTGTTAGTGGTTCAAGAATTTAGAAAGCACGAACCTGCGACCTACGGACATTTGGAGCAAGAGAAAGCCTTACTCGTTGGCTTGCTTGCAGATATCGGTTTGTTCTGTCTTATTAATGAATACCACTTGTACCTCGATAAAGGGAATTACCTCGATTCTGATATTGCTTTGCAAATATTCCAAACTCGCTGCTCTGCAACCAGTAAACTCGTGCTTGAGAAATGGGGCTTTGATAATGACTTCCGTGAAGTGTCTTCAAACGAAAAATATCAAGCATCTCGTCCAGAAGTTAGCTATTTAGACATTGCTCGTATCGCTAACCATCTACTAATGTTCCGAAATCAGGATGAGCGAATTGAAGAACACGAAGTAGAATTTAATTTAACTGGTGCAGAAGTCTTGTATGAACTCAGTAATATGAGTGATACTGACTTCCAGAGTGAAATTAAAGAAGTTCTCAGTGCTAGCGGCCTTTAATCTCCCAATACATCAAATCCAGCCACGTTAAAGCTCAAATAGTGTTTTGATTCGTTTATACGTGGCTAAGTTATTCTGCTTACCTCATAAAGGAATCATTGAGTTTTATGTTCTCAGGGATGCTATTTATCTTCGCCCCATTGGTGGTGGGCTATTTAATTCCAATTTCTCGAGCTTCGATGTTGGAGAAAATCAACAAGTCGACCTCATACCTCATTTACGTCATTCTTTCTTTGATGGGTTTGAGCCTTGCGGCATTGGACAACCTTGGTAGTAATTTACAAACTATTCTTCTTTACGCTGGCACATTTTTCGCCTGCCTGAGCGTATGCAACCTACTCGCTTTACCTTTGGTCGATAAGCTGCTTCCTTTGCAAACCGATCAGAATCAAAAGAAACTTCCTCTTTCGTCAATGGCTTTAGAGTCAATCAAACTTGTCGTTGTTGTGGGTGGTGGCCTAGTTGCTGGCTTGTTTCTTCCTATTGGTTTGTCTTGGGTGGACACAGCGAGCGAGTGGATTTTATTCCTTTTGCTTTTCTTTATCGGCATTCAACTACGCAATAGTGGTTTGACGCTTAGACAAATCCTACTCAACAAGCAAGGTATGGCGATTGCGACAGTGATCATTGCAACGTGTATGCTTGGCGGCGTAATTGCTGCAATGATTTTGGATCTTCCTCTTTATCAAGCTTTGGCGATGTCGTCCGGTTTTGGCTGGTATTCACTTGCGGGTATTTTAATGGGAGATGCCTTTGGGCCCGTATTTGGCGGCGCGTCTTTCCTGATTGAATTAATGCGTGAGTTGGTTGCGCTGGTCGCTATTCCCCTGTTTATTCGCAGCTACCCTTGTACTGCGATTGGGTATGCTGGTGCAACTGCGATGGACTTTACCCTACCAGTTATTCAGACCACAGGTGGTGTTCGTTGCGTACCTGTTGCCATTGTTAGTGGCTTTATCTTGAGCTTATTAGTGCCAGTGATGATGCTTTTCTTTGTGTCACTTGCTAGCTAGATCTCAGGAATTTTCATTAACATCCATTACAATACGGCAAAAATTCAAATACCCAAGTAACGTCAAAATGCTCAATTCTAAGAGAATTTTCTGGTTTACCGTGCTGCTATCGGCCATTTTACTTTTTAATTCTTGGTTCGGTGACCAGTGAAAGAGCATCGCATGGTGCTTATTGGGGTTACGAAGGGAAAACAACCAAAAGGAAGAACAATGAAACGCTTTGTCGTTGCAGCGCTCCTCGCTACAAGCTCAACTTTTACTTTTGCTGCTGATCAGCAATGCTTAGCTTCGAAGTACGATGGTTATGTCGATGCCTCACTTCAATGGTATCAAGACCTCGTTGACTTAACTGTCTCTCAGTATCCGGATTTAAAAGAAGTCAGTCAGTGGTTCTTGGATGGTCGTAAACACCACTTCGAACTCAACCGTGAAGCAGTACATTATTTTCTAGAGAACGATCCAAGCCGTGTTGCAACAGAACAACCAGTAGAGGCTTGGCTTAAGCTTGAACAGCATGATGTGAAGCAACTTGCGACTCGCAGTGATGACCTTGGTCAGGCAGCACAAAAGACGTTCAGCGATCGTCAATCTGCTAACCATCCAAAGAACTACGACCTACGCTCAGCGTTTGCTGACTTGCTAAGCCATCCAAAACAGATCGATTCTGCGCTTAACAAGTATAATCAATCAATTGCTAAGATTGAAAAGCAGAAGTGTGAATAAACCCCGCCTAAAGTTTCATTTCAGCAACATGGGTTTCAATAATTAAAACGGGACTTTGCGCCCGTTTTGGTTTAGATTGTGCCGCTCGCATTACCAAAATAACTACAAAGATTCTTTGCTATGGTTAAGGAACAAAAAACCGCTGACGTTAGCTTCGAGAGCTTGTTAAAGATCTTCACGATTCCTGAAGGTCCAGATTCCACGTTGACGAAAATTGATGAAAGTCTTTCCCAAAACTTAAATCAATTCCTTCGTGAACACATCGTGGCAGAAGAAAAGCCTTTACGTGAAATCGAGAAAGACTTTTCTTCTGCTCAGATTCCTGAGCAACCTGAGTTTGTATCAGACCATACCGAGCACCTTTTAGATACCTTGGTATCTCACTCGGTTCACACCTCTGCACCAAGCTTTATTGGTCACATGACTTCTGCCCTGCCGTATTTTTTAATGCCGCTGTCGAAAATCATGATTGCCTTGAACCAAAATTTGGTGAAGATTGAGACCTCAAAAGCTTTCACTCCACTAGAGCGTCAAGTGCTAGGCATGCTACACAGCCTTATCTATGGTCAGGACGAAAAGTTCTACCGTAAGTGGATGCACAGCGCCAAACATTCTCTAGGTGCATTTTGTTCTGGCGGTACCATTGCCAACATTACTGCGCTTTGGGTTGCTCGTAACAAAGCATTGAAAGCAGATGGTGCATTCAAAGGTGTAGAGAAGGAAGGCCTTTTCAAAGCGATGAAGCATTATGGCTACGAAGGTCTTGCGATCTTGGTATCAGAGCGTGGCCACTATTCACTTAAGAAAGCTGCCGATGTCCTTGGTTTAGGCCAAGATGGCTTAGTTGCCGTCAAGACAGATGCAAACAACCGTATTGTTGTCGATGACCTTAAGGCAAAAATCGCGGAGCTTGAAGCACAAAACATTAAGCCGATAGCTGTTGTTGGTGTTGCAGGTACAACCGAAACGGGTAGCGTAGACCCCCTAGCCCAAATTGCCGAAGTTTGTGCGCAGCATAATTGCCACTTCCACGTGGATGCGGCTTGGGGTGGTGCGACACTAATGTCGAACAATCATCGTCATCTACTCGGTGGCGTTGAGCTTGCTGATTCAGTCACGATTGACGCGCACAAACAACTGTACATTCCTATGGGTGCAGGCATGGTTCTGTTTAAAGATCCTGACGCAATGAAATCCATCGAGCATCACGCACAGTACATACTGCGTAAAGGATCGAAAGATCTTGGCAGCCATACGCTTGAAGGCTCTCGTTCTGGAATGGCGATGCTGGTTTACGCAGCCATGCACATCATTAGCCGCCCAGGTTACGAACTGCTTATCGATCAGAGTATTGCAAAAGCGCGCTATTTCGCCGATCTCATCAAGCAACAAGAAGATTTTGAACTGGTCTCTGAGCCTGAACTTTGTTTACTGACCTATCGCTATTTACCAACTCACCTACGAGCAGCACTGGAAAAGGCACAGGGCACGCAAAAAGAAAAATTGAACGAACTGATCAACCAGCTCACTCAATTTATTCAGAAGCGACAACGCGAAACTGGTAAATCCTTTGTCTCTCGTACTAGGCTGAATCCAGACCAATGGCAACGTATGAATACCATCGTATTTCGTGTTGTGCTGGCGAACCCTCTAACTACGAACGACATATTGAATGCTGTTCTTGATGAGCAACGTGAAATTGCTCAACAAGCACCAAGCTTGATGGCTAAGATTGAAGAAACTGTCGAAGACATTCTCAATTCTTAAGCGCCAATGTGAGTTACATCAAATTGAAAATTTCTTTCTTTTTGGTGTAACTCAAACATCATTATTGTGCCACTAGAGCAACATACCTTCGATCCCACATCCAATTCTGTAGTTTTTACAACATTTTGTTTGAGGCTTGTCAAATTCTCACGAAATAGTAACCGTATTTGTTTTAGCCAGATAAAGGATCGGGTTTATACTGAATTTATGGCGCTGGTCGTTTTCGTTAACGCCCCTCTCGACCGAGAAACTTTGTGTTTCTACCCGTTAACAGAGCCAGCGAGTTGTTCTCTATACCCTCGTGAACACTATGAATACATTAGAAAAAATTCAAAAAAATCTGGAGAATTTCAGTAAATCAGAGCGCAAAGTTGCGGAAGTAATTATGGCGTCTCCACAAACTGCAATTCATTCAAGCATTGCAACGTTAGCGAAAATGGCTGACGTGAGTGAGCCAACTGTTAACCGTTTCTGTCGACGTCTGGATACCAAAGGTTTCCCAGACTTTAAATTGCACCTTGCGCAAAGCCTTGCCAATGGCACGCCTTATGTAAACCGTAACGTTGAAGAAGACGACGGTCCTGATGCCTACACCCATAAGATTTTTGAATCGACAATGGCGTGTTTGGACGTAGCGAAGAATAGCCTTGACGCGATGCAAGTGAATCGTGCCGTGGATCTCCTTACTCAGGCAAAGCGTATATCATTCTTTGGTCTTGGCGCTTCTTCTGCGGTTGCGCGGGATGCACAAAACAAATTTATTCGCTTTAACATCCCAATTACTTGCTTCGAAGACATTGTAATGCAACGTATGAGCTGCATTAACTGCAGTGACAACGACGTAATTGTTTTGATTTCTCATACCGGACGAACCAAGAGCCAAGTTGAGATTGCGAATCTAGCTCGTGAGAACGGCGCAACTGTTATTGCAATTACAGCCAAAGATTCGCCACTAGAGAAAGCAAGCTCACTGGCGATTACATTAGATGTACCGGAAGACACTGACGTATACATGCCTATGGCCAGTCGTGTAGTTCAAATGACCGTCATTGATGTACTTGCAACGGGCTTTACGCTTCGTCGTGGTACTGGGTTCCGTGAGAACCTAAAGCGAGTAAAAGACGCGCTAAAAGATAGCCGTTACGACAAGCTAAGTCAGTACTAATAGAGATACGAAGGGGAGCTTAATTGCTCCCCTTTTTTTAGTACAGATAACCGCATTCGCTATCTCAGTCAATCGTTGACACTAGAGAGATCTGAGTGTGATTCAAGAATTTCAACTGAACTAGCATGAAGCTTGCTTTCTTCCATGCATTCCCCGCTACAATCGCACACTTGACGTAAGATATAGACTAATCGGTCTTGATTGAGCGGAAGAGGATTTCCTTTAATAGCAACGGACATGAGGGCGTCATCGGCCACTTGTTCAAAAGAGGTTTGGCAAACCCCAAACTTACCAAGATGAGGCAACTCAAGTTTATCGAGCACCATTTTCACCCATAGCACACCGTCATGTTCATTAGCATTCGTTCTATCCGTGACAAGTTGTGCCAACCTCCTATAGCGACTGATCACATCCGCTCTGCCCGCTTGCTTTGCTGCCTTTATGTTCTCTTGCATTACGTGCGGCGCCAACCTTGCAGTAATCACACTATGGGGGGCATCTAACTTTCCACCTAATGCCGAAGCTAAACCATGCGCAGCACCTAGTTTAGCATTAGTAATCGCCATACCTCCCAACAAGGCTGCGAAAGACAAATCTGATCTCGCCTTATGATTATCTTGCTTACAACCAGCTATGACAGAGCGGCTTAGACATCTGAGACCTTCTTCGCACACCATGTCAGTTAAAGGGTTAGGGTCACCGCAGACATACGCTTCCATCAAATGAGTGAAAGCATCCATCGCTCCCCTTCCAGATGTGTATTGATCCGTACCATAAGTTAAGGTGGGATCCACAATAGCGACATCCGCTAACATCTCCGGACTGCGTAAACTAACCTTGACTTGGTCTTGCCCAGATTTGAGCACTGCGTTACGAGTCACTTCGGAACCTGTGCTTGCCGTGGTAGGGATAGCAATAAAATGAATCGGTTTGGTTTTTAGTGGGACGTTTCGACCAACAACTTCAACGTAGTCATACACATCCCCTTGATTTGGGATAATAGCAGCGAGCGCTTTCCCCATATCAATCACGCTGCCTCCCCCAATGGCAACGACTATATCCGGCTGAAACTTTCGTCCTAGAATGGCAGTTTCTTCCACCATGGTGATATTAGGCTCACCATTTATAGCGACATGCTGATAACGCATATTCTGCGCTTTAAGATAATTAATGATCGGTGTGGCACGTTGCGTGTCTTTACCTGTCACCAGTAATACGCTGTAGCCAAATTGATTGATTACAGACAACGAAGATTGAAGCGCCCCTTCGCCGAAGATAATCCTTGTTGCAGTCATAAACTGAAACATACACTTCCTCCCCAAAACAACAACTCACACTAGATTGCTATGCTTTGCGCAAAAAAAAGTTGACCGAGTGCACCTTGCCGCCATTAACCCTTCAAAATGTGTGTTTTTATGCGTCACTTCACAGAGTTATCTAAGCCCAAAGATCGATTAACTTTTGTTCTAAAAGTGACTTTTCTTGGCTTTAAGCTTAGTGCGTGTTTAGTTTTTATACGATAGATTTCGCCTATCGAAACAAGAGGCATTTGCTGCTTTATTTCCGGTTCTGGATCGGGCATAGTTGTCCCAACATACGGGAGCGAATCGCAGCATTGACGTTTTCGTTCGCTTTCAATAAGAATAGATTTAGGAGAAATAAGATTATGTTCGTAGTTATCTTTGGTCGCCCTGCATGTCCTTTCTGTGTACGTGCTAAAGAGCACGCTGAAACACTTAAGGCAAAACGTGATGATTTCAACTACCGTTACGTAGACATCCACGCTGAAGGTATTTCTAAAGCTGACCTAGAAAAAACGGTTGGTAAGCCAGTGGAAACCGTTCCTCAAATCTTCATCGACCAAGACCACATCGGTGGTTGTGATGACTTTGAAGCTTACGCAAAAGAGCACCTAGGTCTATTCGACGAGTAATTCGAATAACTGAATTTTAAAAAGCCGCTAGTAGCGGCTTTTTTATTATGTATTCAAAATGTTATTCCCTTACGTCAAGTAATAGTAAAACCTAAAAAAATTCACTTATCTTTTTGCTATATTTAGTTACAATTCGCAATTCTTAATCTTTTTCTTTGGCACACACTTTACCGAGCCACACAGTGAACATAGACGTCGTACATCTTCTTGAACAAAACCCCATTCTTCTAATCTTCGTCGTATTAGCAATTGGTCTTGCCATTGGCAAAATTCGCTTTGGAAAGCTGCAGTTAGGCAACTCTATTGGCGTGCTCATTACCTCGCTTATCATGGGACACCTCGGCTTCTCATTTAACGCAGAAGCGCTAACGATTGGCTTTATGCTGTTTATCTACTGTGTAGGTATCGAAGCTGGGCCTAACTTCTTCGGTATCTTCTTCCGAGATGGTAAGCATTACTTCATTTTGAGCATGACCGTGTTGGTTTCGGCTGTCGGCTTAACTTATTTCTGTAGCCACTATATGGGGCTCGATTATGGTTTATCTGCTGGTATGATGGCAGGTGCGCTTACTGCAACACCGGTGTTAGTAGGAGCTCAAGATGCGCTAAACTCCGGCCTAGCAACCATTCCGCGCAACATGGATTTTTCGCTGGTATTAGAAAATCTATCTGTGGGTTATGCGATGGCTTATCTGGTGGGTTTGATCAGCATGATTATGTTCGCCAAGCTATTACCTAAACTGCAAAAGCAAAATCTCTCTGACTCAGCCCAACAAATCGCACAAGAACGTGGGTTAGGAAGTTCGAGTCAACGTAAGGTATATCTGCCAATCATTCGAGCCTACCGTGTAGGCCCTGAGCTGATTGATTGGACCGATGGTAAAAACCTACGGGAACTGGGCATCTACCGTCAAACCGGTTGTTACATTGAACGTATTCGTCGTAACGGTATCCTTGCCCACCCTGATGGCGATGCTATCCTGCAAGAAGGTGATGAAATTGCACTAGTAGGTTTTCCAGATAGCCACGCGCGTTTGGATCCTAGCTTCCGTAACGGTAAAGAAGTATTCGATCGCAACCTACTCGATCTTCGCATCGTTGAAGAAGAGATCGTCGTAAAGAGTGACGCTATTGCAGGCAAACGTCTGTCAGATTTAAACCTATCTGAGTTTGGTTGTTTCTTGAACCGAGTCGTACGTGCTCAGATTGAAATGCCGATGGACTTAGACATCGTTCTTGCTAAAGGTGATGTTCTGCAAGTCAGTGGTGAGAAAAGTCGTGTGCACGGTCTTGCTGAAAAAATCGGTTTCATCTCGATTCACAGTCAAATGGCAGACCTATTAGCATTCTGTAGCTTCTTTATTTTGGGCATTATGTTTGGCTTGGTAACCATGACGTTTGGACAGGTGTCGTTTAGCCTCGGTAATGCGGTTGGTCTTCTGTTATCCGGTATTACACTGGGCTTCTTACGAGCTAACCACCCCACTTTCGGTTACGTACCGCAAGGGGCATTGAATATGGTCAAAGATTTAGGTTTGATGTTCTTTATGGTCGGGATCGGTTTGAGTGCGGGTGGCAAGATGTTCGAGCACTTGACTCAAGTTGGTCCACAGATCATCGGTTTGGCCTTTATCGTCAGCGTTGTGCCTGTTGTTCTTGCATACCTAGTTGGCGCTTACGTGCTTAAGATGAACCGTGCCCTACTCTTTGGTGCCATTATCGGTGCTCGTACATGTGCACCAGCAATGGACGTAGTGAACGAATACGCGAAGTCGACTATTCCTGCGCTTGGTTACGCAGGTACATACGCGATCGCCAATATTTTGATGACCTTAGCCGGTACAATTCTGATTATTTTAAGTTAATGTCTTTGAATGAGTGTTGCTGGTTAGTTTTAGGTAGTGCTCATGACTCTATACAAAGCTTTAAGACACAAAAAAGGCGCTCAATGAGCGCCTTTTTCAATTCCGTTAGAAACGATTAGATTTGTGTGAAATCTGTTTCTACTGCTGGGTTCACGTCTGCTTCGTAATCCACACCGTCAACACCAAAGCCGAATAGCTTCAAGAACTCTTCTTTGTACTCAACGTAGTCAGTTAGCTCTTTTAGGTTTTCAGACGTGATCTGTGGCCATAGGTCACGACAGTGTTGTTGGATGTCTTCACGCAGTTCCCAATCATCCAGACGTAAGCGGTTCACTTCATCTACTTCTGCAGCGCTGCCGTCTTCTTTGTAAAGACGTTGACTGAACATGCGGAAGATTTGTTCCATACAACCTTCATGTACGCCTTCTTCGCGCATTTTCTTGAATACCATTGCGATGTATAGAGGCATTACAGGAATTGCAGAACTTGCTTGAGTCACTACAGACTTAAGTACCGCTACGTTTGCGCTACCGCCGGTTGCAGAAAGCTTCTCATTTAATGCTGCTGATGCACGATCTAGGTCCATTTTTGCTTTACCTAGTGCGCCATCCCAGTAGATCGGCCAAGTTAGCTCAGTACCGATGTAACTGTACGCTACCGTCTTACAACCATCAGCAAGAACGCCTGCATCTGCAAGTGCATTCATCCAAAGTTCCCAGTCTTCACCACCCATTACGGTCACTGTATCTTGGATTTCTTGCTCAGTTGCTGGCTCTACGCTTGCTTCGATGATGACATCTTTGTTGGTATCAACGGCAGTAGATGTGTAAGTCTCACCAATAGGCTTAAGCGCGGAACGGATGAGTTCGCCCGTTTCTGGCATTTTACGTACTGGAGAAGCCAGTGAGTAAACCACCATATCTACCTGACCAAGGTCTTCTTTGATCAGATCGATTGTTTTCTGTTTTGCTTCATTTGAGAACGCGTCACCGTTTAGGCTTTTCGCGTATAGACCCTCTTCACGAGCTAGCTTTTCAAATGCAACAGAGTTGTAAAAACCTGCTGTACCTGGCTTCTTCTCTGTGCCTTCTTTTTCGAAGAAAACACCGATAGTTGAAGCACCGCCACCAAATGCCGCAGCGATACGAGAAGATAGGCCGTAGCCACTTGATGCACCCACAACGAGAACGCGTTTTGGAGCGTTTTTAATTGGGCCTTGTGCTTTAGTGTAAGCAATTTGTTCTTTTACGTTAGCTTCACAACCCACTGGGTGCGTAGTAGTACAGATAAATCCACGAATTCTAGGTTTGATGATCATATTCAACTTCCTTTAAAAAACGTTGCTAGGATAAAAGGTTCAGCCCTACTTCGCACCTAATTTCTGTAAAAATGCTGCGAAAATGCAAGTGGTTGGAGCACTCACAGCATCATTTATGACCGACAGAAACAAATAAGCACCTCGGCTGAGATGCTTATTTCTAAGATTTTAGTGTGGACGTTATGCCGCTGAATTCAAATGCGATTTCTTCGTGGTCACGTTAGTACGAACTTCTGAGAAGTCATGGCTAAAGTGGTCAACTTGAATTGCTTTGTAACGCAGCTTATCCGCCGCCATAATTTGATCAATTTCTTGCTCGGTTAACACATCCGCTTCAAACGCTTGCTGTAGACGGTCATGTAGCAGACCTTTACGCGCGACTTTGCCATCTTTCGCCGCTTTCATCAGTTTGCGCTCCAATGGTTTTACGTCATACATGGCTAGGAATGCACGCTCCATCAAACCCACACTGTCGTCTTCGTCCTTGCCGATGTAACAAAGGTGAGTCAAACGGTCACGCTGAGCGCCTGGGGTCATCATCGCTTCTGCTAGACCAACACATAACTCATCACTCGGGGCTTTGAAGTGGTTACCAAGTGGGAATAACAAGCCTTTAAGCACACCACCTACGTATTTCACAGGGAAATTTGAGTATGCTTTATTCAATGACTTAGATGCATTGTATAAACAGTGTTGTACGGCGTAATGGACAAAGTTCAAGTCACCCTGTTGTCGACCTTCATCTTCGTACTTCTTCAACGCCGCTGATGCCATGTACAGGTAGCTTAGCCCATCACCCAAACGCGCAGAGATCATCTCTTTACGTTTTAAACCACCGCCAAGCGTCAGCATCGCAAAGTCAGCACTTACGGCTAGCGCACGGCTTAGGCGAGTGATGTCCTTGTAATATTGCTGTGTTGGGCCGCTCATGTGCGCCTTAACAAAACGAGAGCCAGTTAGTGCAGCGCCAAGTGCGCCAAAGGTATTACCCGTTGCATGCTTAATGTGCTTAAACAGTAGGTCATCGAACTCTTTCGCGCCTTCTTTAGCATCTGGGTTGGCTGCTGCTTCCATCTCTTTTAGTACGTATGGATGACAACGTGTCGCACCTTGCCCAAAAATCATTAAGTTACGAGTCAGAATATTTGCACCTTCAACAGTGATCGCCACCGGAATGCCTAGATAATGTTTCGCTAGGTAGTTCATCGGACCATCTTGAATCGCACGCCCCGCATGGATATCGAAAGAATCGTTCAGAATAGTACGGGCCATTTCCGTCATGTGGTATTTAGCAATAGCTGTCACGATGCCTGGTTTCTCTTTCATATCAAGAGACGTCGTCGTCAAAGTACGTGTTGCTTCAAGTAGATAAGTTAAACCACCAATGCGTCCCATCGCCTCAGCGACACCTTCAAATTTACCGATGGACATACCAAACTGTTTACGGACATATGCGTAAGCGCCTGTGGTTCGTGTGGTAAGGTGACCGATCGCGGTGCCGAGCGCGGGAAGGGAAATACCACGGCCTGCCGACAAACATTCCACCAACATACGCCAACCTTTACCCGCGTACTCTGAGCCACCAATTAGCCAGTCCATAGGGATGAACACGTCATTACCACGTGTTGGGCCGTTCATAAACGCAGAACCGAGCGGATCGTGACGCTCACCAATTTCCACACCTTCGTGATCAGCAGGAATCAATGCACAGGTAATACCCACATCTTTCTTGTCGCCAAGCAGGCTATCCGGGTCTTGAAGTTTGAATGCGAGACCAAGAACAGTCGCAACAGGTGCTAGGGTAATGTAACGCTTGTTCCAACTAACACGGATACCAAGAACTTCTTCACCCTCGTGCGTGCCGTAACAAACTACGCCTTGGTCTGGAATACCGCCTGCATCTGAGCCAGCTTCAGGGCCGGTTAAGGCAAAACATGGAATATCCGTACCGTCAGCGAGACGTGGTAGCCAGTAGTCTTTTTGCTCTTGAGTACCATAGTGAGAAAGTAGCTCACCTGGGCCAAGAGAGTTTGGCACCATGACTGATACGGCTGCGCTGATGCTTCGTGTGGCAATACGAGATACGATGGTTGAGTTTGCAAGTGCAGAAAACTCTCGGCCGCCGTATTCTTTCGAAATGATCAGAGAGAAGAAACACTCTTTACGTAAGAACTCCCAGACTTCAGGTGGTAGATCACGGTCATCTTTTACGATCTGCTGATCGTTTAGCATTTCAAGTAACGTCTCAAGTTCATTGTCCATGAAGGCTTGTTCTTCAGACGTCAGTGCTGGTTTTGGGTAGTGATGAAGCGTTGTAAAGTTAGGCTTGCCAGAAAACAACTCGGCATCCCACCATACACTACCGGCTTCCATTGCCTCTTTTTCCGTACTCGACAATGGTGGCAGTACTTTCTTAAACATTTTAAATGCTGGGTCACTAATCCATTTTCTTCGTAGAGAGCTCATAGTTCAGATCCTTTTGTTCACATCACCGCTCGCGGCTTTCACTTTTCTTTTTTATTGATTTAATCAGGTTTACTTGGCGGACATGCCTGCCGACAGGTATGGAATCAGTAGGTCGACAACAGACTTCGCATCGACGTCTTTTTGGAATTTACTTTCCGCAATTTCCGTTAGTGCTTGGCTAGATGCCATGGTGAAAACACAAGTCCCAAGGGTAAAGTGTAATCGCCAAAACAGCTGTTCTTCTGTTAGTTCAGGGTTTGCTTTGCCTATGGAGAACATAAACAACTTCAGCACTTCGTCATATCTGGTGCTGATAAACCAACGTAAATGCCCCTGCACATCGGTGTAACCACGCCCTATTAACAACATAAACAAGGCAGTACCGTTTGGTCGCACATCATTTAACGCCCGTAAGGGTAAGCGTAACGATTCGAATACCTCATCCATGTTGTAATCGTCACGGGTGTTTAGCTCTATCAGGGATGTTTTAATGCTCGGCATTAACGCTTCTAAATAGCGGTCTAAAACGGCTCTAACGAGCGTCTTTTTATCGCCAAAGTGGTAGTTCACCGAAGCAAGGTTTACGTTCGCCTTACCAGTAATGGTTCTTAGCGATGTGTCATTGAAGCCGTATTCTGCAAATAGTCCTTCTGCTACATCGAGTATTTTTTCTTTTGTTGTACTTCTCGGGGCCATTTCAATCACTCGTATTAAACAACTGTTTGAAATATACTCTCGAAACGACAGATTAACAAACGATTAACATCACATTTTCAAGCATTGGTCTGACCAGGCATAGAAAGTGCAGGCGTAAAGGAATGAATTTAAAGCGAATATTATTTTGTGAAAAAAACTTCTAAAAAAAATGGAACTGAATGGAATTAGCTCGGTCTGAATTACTGTAACAACTAGGGCATTTAAAGTTTTTCAGGCCGTCAAACTTGTTTCTTTCTGGTTGTTACATTGCTGCTTTTTCTTATTAACTCCTATGTTTGTATCCGCCCAGATAAATTTTCTTCTGGGCTTTTTTTCATCTGTCGTTCCCCGCTATGCACTAACAAATAGTAAATCCAAGATATAAAAAAAACCTCTCAATTGAGAGGTTTTCGTATTTCAAATTGCTGCTCTAAACGCGGTTCGCTTTAGTATTCCTCAACAACCTCTTCTGACGCCTGCTTTGGCAACGAGAAATGCAGTAACGCATAGCCAAGTACAGCAGCAGTGGTAGAGCCCATCAGGATGCCTAGTCGAGCATAAGTGTCAAACTCAGGACTCACGTTTGCAAATGCCAATGATGAGATGAAGATAGACATCGTAAAGCCGATACCACACAACACTGACACCGCAAAGATATGCATAAAGTTCACGCCTTTAGGCAGCTTAGCAATACCTAGTTTCACTGCAGCCCAACTGAATGTGAAGATACCCAGCGGCTTACCAACCAACAGACCCAGAGCAATACCTAATGGCAGCATTGAAGTCAGACCTGACATCGATACGCCCTCTAATGAGATACCAGCGTTTGCGAATGCAAATAGAGGAAGAATACCGAATGCTACATATGGGTGAAGTGCATGCTCCATGTGTTTTAGTGGAGAGTGTTCGCCCTTCTTACCTTTCAGTGGGATAGCAAAACCGATCACCACACCTGCCAATGTTGCATGGACGCCAGATTTCAGAACCGCGAACCAGAGAATAGCACCAACGATCATATACGGCGTGAGCTTAGTTACACCTTTTGCGTTTAGCATAAAGAGCAAGCCCGTCATCGCAAAACCAACCAACAATGCCATCGTTGATAGGTCACCGGTGTAAAACAACGCGATGATCACAACAACACCAAGGTCATCAATGATTGCGAGTGCAAGCAAGAACACTTTCAAAGCAATTGGTACACGTTTACCCAATAGCGCCATGATACCAAGTGCAAATGCGATATCTGTCGCCGCTGGAATTGCCCAACCAGAGATCGCTTCAGGGTCGCCAGCATTGAAAGCAACGTAAACAAGTGCAGGAGCCAACATGCCGCCAACCGCAGCAATTGCCGGGAAGATTGCGGTTTCTTTCGATTTTAGTGCGCCTTCAAGTAGCTCACGCTTTACTTCAAGGCCAATAAGTAGGAAAAACACAGCCATTAGGCCGTCGTTGATCCAGTGAGACACTGACATACCAAGTACATAAGTATGCAGCATTGCTTGATAAGTTTCGCCAAGTGGTGTGTTAGCAATGGTCATCGCAATTGCTGCCGCAATTACCAGAAGAATACCACCAGCGGATTCCATTTTGAAAAAGTCACGAATGACATCGTTCATGATTTCGCCCTTATATTTATTATCTTAATAAACGATTAACAAAGAATGATGAGAGTGTATAGCTGCTGAAAATTTTAGAATAATCGCTTGTTCAGAGTATAAACTTCGATTTTTCCGATGTATTCTTTACGACACATCGTATTTTTCAACAAGAACATATAAATTTACAAGACCTGACAATCTCCCTATAAGTCTATGTATTCACATAGATTACTATTAACTTAGTATAATATGTGACTGATTTTCGTGATTAACATGCAGTTTTACGACGAAAACTGCGTGTTTCAACGACAAAAAAGCCACCTTTGATGAGGTGGCTTTCTGTTCTTTTTAGTAACCGGTGAGTTGCATAAATCCCCACGCCTCATTGGAACCCGATGCGAGTATCGGTCCTTCCCAATAAGGGATCACAAACGGAAGCCACATGTCCGATTTTATGATTCTCGTCGTCAAATTGATGTTGTGCTCGGGGACATTAATGATCCATTGCAGCGGTAGCCTTCTTCCGTTTGATAAGCCAGTGACCTGCAAAGGTGTCATGGTTAATTCTTTCTCAGTTAAGTTGATCACCTTACCGGAACGTGTCGCTAAAGTGCCAAACAGATGGGGAACCTGTCCATGATGACGATAGCGACTCACCGTAAGTGCTCGTCCATCATCAAGATTGAAAACAAACCAGTCCCAGCCTTGTTGTCCTTCACCGATTAGGCCACTACCCCACTCTTTTTGCGTCCACGCAGCCCCTGTCACTTCAATATCCCGACCATTTAAGGTTAGGTTGCCTTTTACATTTAAGAAAGGCGCACTGAAGCTAAAGGATGCGACAGATTGGAGCGCGTGCTTAACTTGAAAGCCTTTATCGCCATTCACGACGAACGGGCCGCTAGTAGTGGTATTTAAATCCATACCAAAGGTATCCGTTGTCACCTCTAAGTTACCCGGAAAGGGCGTAGAACCTAACGCTCGCCACGTCCAATTATCTATCCACAGACGGAACGGGCGATTCGTCATTCCAGCTTGTCCAATTCCACCACGCGCCACTCTTTGTTCTTTCCATACTTTAGAGCCATTGCTAATCACAATATGGGAGATAAAAAGCTGTGGATTTTGCCAACCTCTGGTATCACGCTCATCTGTTGCAACTCTAAAGTAGCTCCATTGAACGTTGTAAACCTTGCCATGCTTATCTTGTAATTTGGCAAAGTAATTCCACCATTCATGTTGATAATCTGGATGGAAGCGAAAATCCTGAGGAAGCGAGACATGTTCATCTGGCAACACTGGTTCAAAGATCGTTTTGCTTTCTCTTTGTAGTACTGCGCTAATGTCACTCTCTTTCGTTGCCGTCGCTTCGGCCCAATGCGTGAAATACAGCGTCGCACCCGTTAATGCAATGAAAGCAATAAACACCAACACTGATATCGAGAAGATCTTTTTCGGCTTCATATTCTTCGTCACAGAGCATCCCTCAACGACTTCATCGGAGTACTCTTAATCATTCTGATCACTGGCAATGCCCCCGCGATCATGATGGCAAACATCGCCCAAGCAATCGTCTGAACATACTCCCAAGGGATCGTTTGCAACTCTAAAGACCAGCCAAAAGATTGCTTAATAATGATATCAACAATCAAATGTGCCAACGCTAATCCGAGAGGGACGGCAATAATGGCGGAGATCATACCAAAAGCAAACAACTGTAACCCACCAAGGAGGACAAGCTCTTTACCCGACACGCCCATACAACGAAGTAAAGAAAAGTGCCTTTGCCGTGAAAATTCGCCAGCAAGGGTGGCAAAGAACAAGCCAAACACAGCAATAATCAACGTAATGTTGCCTAGTGTGCCTGCAATCGCAAAGGTGTGGTCAAACACTCGCATGGCTTGGTTATAGATATTGTTGTTGTCGAAGACTCGGTCTTGTGACAAGCGGAACACGTTTTCTAAGCGACGTTTCAAACCTTCGCCATTCACATTATCTTCAAGTAAAACACCAAGCCCCACGTTGCCCGAACCAGCAAAGGCATACAGCCAATTTCGATGCGACATCATTACTTGGTTATATGGATTCCCGTAATCGTAGTAAACACCGACGACTTGCCACCCTCCACCTAGTGGCGGCTGAAGATCGATATAGTCGCCAGGACGAATATCGAGTTTCAACGCCATGGATTCACTCACCATAAGACTCTTTGAGTGATGTAAGTGATACCAATAATTAGGCACGCCAAGTTTTACCGTTAGTGAATCAAGTTCTCCTTCCGAAGCACCAGTGCTCACCACTTGAAGTGCGCCACGTTCTGTAGGGACGTCTTTTTCCCAACGCCACCAAACGGCATCGACTTCAGGTTGTTCTTTTAACCAAGCACTCATGCGAGCTGCTGAGTTGTTCGTAGGGTAGATGTAGATATCTGCAGCAAGACGTTGGCTCAACCATTTGTCGGTCGTATCACGGAAACTGCCTACCATGGTCTCAACACCAATGTTCGCCGCAAGTGCCAGCATAAAGGCCATCGTAGCAACACCTCGGTAACTCATGCTTGCCGCCGCATCAGCGAAGAACCAACGGACACGAACCCAACGTAGGGAATAAGAAAAGCTTTGGAACATATGCCACATAAAAAACGGCATAAACAACGCAACACTGATCAGCATTAATGCAATGATCGCAAATCCCGATTCTTGCGTTCTCGGTGCTTGGTAAACCGCTACCGCTGCCACACAGAAAGCGCATGCAGCAAACGCCTGCCAAGAGAATTCACGTCCAGCAAAACGCATGAGTGATAAGCGCGAAGAGAGACGGATCGGTTGAGACTTCAGCAGACGAATCAAAGGCCACAAACAAGAAATCAACGCACCCAATGCCGACATAGCCAAGCTGTACAAACTGGATTCCCACGACCAACCAATGGTTAGACCTACATTGGCATCGTATAAATCACTTAGGCTAGATGACACCGCAGGGATAAGCTCATTCGCTAAGATCAAACCGAAGAAGTTACCACAAGCCCATGCAACTAAGACAAGAATGGTCAGTTCCAGCATCAATGCCTGTGCTAACTGCATACCATTCACACCTGTCTGACGAAGAATACCCACCAAACGCTGGCGTTGAATAAAAGACAAAGACATTGCTTGATAGAAGATAAACAGGCCAACGAGGAACGATAACATCCCCATCGCTGTCAGATTCATATGGAATGCTTTAGTCAGTGACTCTAATTCTGTGCGGCTATTGCGAACAAGCGTCATACCGTTGGGTAGCATGTTTTTTAGCGCCAGAACTTTTTCTTCTGGCATTTCACCACAAGCAATAGCGGACAAGCCTGAACTGCGCTGTAGCATTCTTAACAAAGAGATATCGGTCACTAAACGTGTGCCGGAAAGCAAATTGTCGCTGTCCACCTTTAAAGGCCCAAGTTGGCTACCATCATTAAGCGTAATGAAGTCACCATCACTCCATGACATATGTGAGGCTAAATCTTGGCTGACTAAGATTGGATACGGCGGCTTCATTAGCGTTAGCATTGGAAGGTCTTTTAACGATTTACCTTGCTGTAGCGGCAGCAGTGCGACTGGGTCAATGCCAACCAGCATCAAGTTCATGTCTGCTTTGGTGTCCAAATGAAGGACATCGAATGGCGCACATTGGTTAAAGCCAGCCCGACGAAGCTGGATATAAAAGCCTTGCGGAATTTTGTTTGCGGAGTGTTTAGTGCGAATACGGTAAGGCAAAGGGTTGGAAAAAAGTTTCTCACCGGTTTCGTAGCTTTGTTTAGCATGTTGGTTAATTGAAGTCACACCAACAAGGAGCGAAACTCCAAGGGTTAAACCAAGCCAAACAAGAATAATTTGAAGTGGATAACGACGGTAATGACCGAGTAGCGCCTTAACTACGGGCCATAACATGCAGTTGCCCTCCTTGAAGACGGATACGGCCTTCCATGTGCTCAGCAACCTTTTCACTGTGCGTAACCAACAACAGAGTACATTCAAGCTGACGAGCTAAACTGGTCAATAAGCGCATTACCGCTTCAGCATTTCGTTCATCTAAGCTACCAGTCGGCTCATCGGCGAGCAGGATCTTTGGTTCCATATACAGAGCACGGGCAATTGCAGCACGTTGCTGCTGACCACCAGACACTTCTTCAGGGTAACGACCTAAAAGCGGCATAAGATCGAGAGCAGAAAGAATTTGGCGCCACAAGCCTTTGTCTTCTGGTAAGCCTTTTAATTGGCGGCAGAAGCGGATGTTGTCAGCGATATTCAAGGTGGGAAGCAGGTTGAACTGCTGGAAGATATTACCAATGTTGTTGCGGCGGTAGAGTGTTCTAAGGTGTTCAGGTGCGCTATGCATTGCAAAGCTTGGGTATTGGATCTCGCCCGAATCGGCAGTATCAAGACCTGCGATAAGGTTAAGGAGCGTACTTTTCCCCGATCCACTTTCACCCATTAATGCGACTTGTTCACCTTGTTGTAATGTTAATTCTGCCCCTTGTAGTACAGGATGAAACTCTCCCCCGTCTACATAGCCTTTACATAGGTCTGACAGTTTTAACATTGATTTTGCCGCTCAAATGGTGTTTAAAAATTGGAATCAGAATCTACACTAAAATCCTGTTGGTAGGAAGTATTTTGAATAGTTGATCACACTATCAGAGTACAAATGCAACTTGTCTCGCGACCCTTCCTAAGCATCGATCAAATTTTTCATCCATTTCTTGCTCGCCATGCGGTGTGGGCATGTCCCCCACTTCACCACTTCTTCGGTCAAAAACAGTAAATAAACCCACTGTGACTCAAAGCCTAGGTAGGTAGCGCTAAAGGTTACGTTTAGCTTTTCTGGTTCGCAAGTTCATGAAACGGAGGCATTGAAGTGAAACAACTAGACAGAATCTATCTTAGTTATTATTGGATGCAATCTACTTGTCCACGTCGATAGCAACCGCGGTAGCTTTTGAATCTAGGTCAGAACACATTATGATGCTCATTATGGGTGGCTATAATATTCTCTTACGAAAAGAGGCTCATCCTAAGATGAGCCTACTGAGTAAAAACCCCCTACTAACCTAGGTGTTCAGGGTAAACGTTACGTTTATAGGTAATTCTTACCAAGCGTATGACAGACCTGCACCTACAGAGTAGTCTACTTCGTTGCCGCTCGTACCAGATAGGTTCGCATTGGCAGTCCAGTTCTCGTTGATGCGATGAGCATAACCTACTGCAATCGCGTTTTGTGAACCTGAGTTACCCAAGCCAACGCCAATTGCGTTAGTCTGGTTTGAAGACAGGTATGGACGCGCCGCTGTTACTGCTTGTGATGTTGCCATCACTGTTTCTAAGTCTTCTTCGATCCCGTCGATACGTGAGTTAATACCAGCAATTTGAGTATCAGTGTAAGATTTAGCATCACTCAATGCCTTATCTGCGTATTGTTGTGCCTGCTCGTTACCAGTATTGTATAGCTCTTCAAGACCATTTTGCACATAAGCGACTGCTTGACCTTCACCAATTGAGCCAAGCTCATGAGCCGGGACACCCTGTGATGGTGGGTTGATACCGAAGTCTGGGTCTTGTGGTGCAAGCTTAGAACCTTTCTCTTGAAGAGTCTTAGCGGCACCTTGTAGCTTGTTAACTGCAACGTCCATCTTAGCTTGTAGAGTAGCTGACGCATCACGTAGTGCTGACTCTGCTTCTGGAGAGATACCAGTGCTAGGTACTTGTGGGTTCTCACCGTTCTGGAGTTCAGCAATTAGTTTAGCCTGTTCGTCTAGCTGCTTTTGCATCGCTGCGAACTGCGCTGCCATCTGTTCAGTTGCACTTTGTGCAGCTACTTCTAGCTCAGACTTACCAGCAGTAAGGTCAGTCTTTAGAGTTTGACTAGCTTCCATTAGGTCTTCAGCACCCGCTTTGATACCTTGAGCACCAGCTTGTAGTTTAGCTTTAGACTCTTGGCCTAGTGCCATTAAGTTCTCACCAGCTTCAGTCAGGTTAGTCACTGCATCAGACCAACGTTCACCACCAAGCTTAGGTGCATTGTCCAAGTCGCGCTCTGTCTTACGCTCTGTTTGTTTGGTAAGTGCAGCGGCTTTGAATTCATCAGCAGATACTCGCAGTACGTTACCTTGCTTATCTGTAAGCTCAACATAACTCTCACCGTCGATAGTCAGGCCAGCATCAGTGATTTGGTAGTTAGAATCTCCGCGTTCAAGCATATTGTTAACCAAACGCGCTTTTGATTCACCGTCCATGTTATCCACTTTATGCTTAACAATAACTGTTGCAGCTTCACGGATGTTGTCAGGGTTGCTCTTCATGTCACGGTCAACACGGCGCTCTTGGCGACGTTCTTGACCACGCTCTTTTCTTGCAATTTGGTTGTCATCTTTGTTGTTGTTCCAAGCTTTGAGAAGTAGGTGTTCAACATCAACTTTTTCGCCTTCTTCATCAGTCACGACTAACTCCCCCCCAATGACACGAACATCATACTCGTCAGTCATATCAGCTTTTTCTAGAATAAATTCAACGCCAGCAGCTTTTTGCTCAACAGTAGTCTGACCACCAAACGTTGGCTTTTCAACTGGTAAACCATCTTCAAGTGGAGGATTAATTCCAACTGGCGGGCGCTCTATTGATGGCTCCTCAATGATATCACCAGCAGAGTCACGAACCACGTATGACGTGCCGCCATCGCCATCAGTCGTCATTTCAACTGAACCGTTAGCTCCTTGGAAAGTAACAACACCATCTGAACTTACAGACTTAGCGAGAACATACTCACCACCATCTGAGCCAACCGCCTTCAAGTATGATACTTCGTTACCACTAGCATCCACTGTCTTGTTAACGCTCAGACTACCATCTTCGTTAGCCATCACCTTAGATTGGTATATAGTACCGTTGACGTCTTCCGCCTCAATAACATAGCCATTATCCATAAGCTTTAGTTTAGCTATTTCACCAGTTGTCTTATTAACAAGTGTTAGTTCATTCTCGCCTTCAGCCCCAAATACAATTGAACCAAAACCATTTGAGCCTTCAATAATGACGTTGCCCTTTTCGATGCGGCATTCACCTTGGAACTGATCGCCAAACAAATCACATGGTGTTGCTTGTGAAGCATGAGCCGCACCCATTGTCAAACCAAGTGTTGTTGCTACTGCTACAGAGAGAATTGTCTTTTTCATAATACTTTACCTATATCGTATTAGTACGTTTTAATTTTAAAATAAAGGCGAACGCACTTAAAGAATGCTGTTCGCTATCTACAGGTGGGCATTATAAAGATTCAGCAAAAACCGTCAAGCGTATTAGTACGAATTAGTTTAATTATTTACTAACCAACTGTTCCATATAGATAAAAATTATCTTCCCGAAGACTATTTCCATTGTCTTTCTAGCCTCTTCCTTACCGATATTATTAGACAAGACCGATTCAATCTGATTAATCGCCCTCTTAATCTGCACTGCACCGCTGCCAGAATCTACGACGCTAGTCACTAACATTCTAACAACTTCACGGAACACGTGATCCTCATGATCCCAGTAAGCATCAAACCAACTCCTGATGAATCCTTCACTACTGTTCACATCAAGCTTTTGCATCACATGAGGTAATATTTTCCCCTGTAAGGCCGTAGCGAACATCAACCTATTCTCGTAGTAGCCCTGTAACGTACTTTTGCGGATGCCTAGCTCTTTGGATAGCCTGTCATAAGTGACGTGATCCCATCCCTCTTCCACAAATATACGGAGTACGAGCGCGTCATACTCCGCTTTATTCGAAGCTCTTTGCTCTGCAGTTATACGTGCCATAAATCCTCCTGAGGTTTCCGGTATTATCATGTAAAAAAACCTCCGTCTGGGAGGCTTTATTAACATTGGTTAATATGACTGATGGATGCTGTGGCAGAACATAAACAATGAGAACACGATTCAAACCAATGGAACCGTTCGATCATTCAGTTCTTATTGCGTTCTGACATCTATTATATTCTGTGCTTGCTCTCGTGATGACTCTACACGCTGCAGTTCTGAATGTCTCTCACAATACGTACCGACACACATAAATAGTAAGCAAAACATACAAAGCACTGTATGCGGATACAATATTATTTGCATTCACCCTTAATCATTAGTTTGGTTTTTGACCGATTATCATTGGAGTGCATCCCTTTATAGCTCCTGTCACCCTTGCCCAGCAGATTTGACACCAAAAGCGGTCATTTCCCGTAATGTTCAAGAAAGGAAACAGCTGAATTGCTTTCACCCATTAGTGCAACTTGTCTCGCGAGCCTTCCTGAGCATCGATCAAATTTTTCATCCATTTCTTGCTCGCCATGCGGTGTAGGCATGTCCCCCACTTCACGACTTCTTCGGTCAAAAACAGTAAATAAACCCATTGCGGCTCAAAGCCTAAATAGATAGCACCAAAGGCAGCTAATGGAATACTTATTACCCATTGCGCGATCAGATCTTGGTACAAACAGAACTTCACATCCCCACCTGCGCGAAGCACACCGACAATAGCCATCATAGGAACAGAACGAAGTACCACCCCGACAGCAAGAATCACCATAAACTGTTCAGCTAGGTGGCGCGTTTCTGGCGTCAGAGCCCTAAAGGCATCGAGAATAAGTTGGTTTGAGAGCAGAAGTAAAATCGCGACAACGACGGCAATCAACACATTGAGAATCACGGTTGCCCACGCTTGGTAGTAAACCGGACCAAAATTCTTGGCGCCCAATTGATTACCCACCAATACCGCAGCAGCGTTAGATGAACCGATCATCATAGCAAGAGCAATCGACTCTACCGGCGTCATTACTGACAATGCCGCTAAACCCTGCACGCCTGCTTGTCCCATAATCGCGTGATAAGCAAACAAGCCGCCCGCCCATGCTAGGAAGTTAAATGTTGTTGGAAGAGAAAGTTTTAAGAAACGGGTGATTTTATCCAACACTAAGCTGGCACGAATGTCGTCCAAACCGAAAGCAATGATGTGTTTTTTAAACCACAGGTAACTGAATAAACAAGTTACTTCAATAGCACCACTGATGACGGTTGCAATAGCAGCCCCTTTAATACCCATCGCAGGAAAGCCAAATTGACCAAAAATAAGCACCCAGTTAAGGAAGATGTTGGAAAGAATGCCGATTCCGCTAAAAAACGTACTTAGACCCGGTTGATGCATAGCACGCAGACCCACTGCCATACTTGCGACACAGGCAACAGCAAACATGCTAACCGATGAAATAACGAGATAATCAGCACCAAGCCGAATCACCTCTTTTGAATCCGTCGTTAAGCGCATGATGGGTTCTGGGAACAGAACGAATAACACCACCGTTAGGGCCGCAAATACCATGGAAATCATCCACGTCAGCGATGTGCTTTGCCTTACACCTACTTTGTTTCCCGCTCCCCAGTACTGCGCTGTTAACAACGCACCGCCAGTTGTTACGCCAAGGAGCATGATGGTCGTAACGAATGTCGCTCTTGCTGCAACGCCGACCGCAGCAATTTCCGCCTCGCCCAATTGACCGAGCATCAGTACATCCACCAAGCTTCGGCTGGAGAACATCATGCTCTGTAAAGTTATGGGTAATGCGATGGCAAATAGTCGACGTAAAAACGACTTATCGGCATGAGTAACCAGTTGTGAGAAAAAAGTCATGCACGCTCCGACGACAACTTATTGATAGAACGAGAAAAGTGTCTCATGATTATACCCAGTGGTGACTAATCCACCAGCAATAAAAGGACTCAGAATGAAAAAGGTGTTGGTACTTGGGGCTTCAGGATACATTGGCTCACAGCTTCTTCCACAGCTGCTTGATGAAGGTTACATTGTCACAGCAGCCGCGCGTCATATAGACTATTTAGAATCTCGAACTCAACCACACCCTAATCTCACTCTCACTTATTTAGACCTCGCAGATGCAGAAGCGACACTCGAAGTCGTGAATGATTTTGATTTGGTGTTCTTCCTTGTGCATGGTATGGCGAAAGGTCACGACTTTGTTGAGTACGAATTAAACCTCGCAGAGAACTTCAAGAATGCGCTTGAGAAAAGTCGCGTAGAACACGTGATTTACTTGAGTGCGATTCAGCCCCAAACCGGCAACTCTCAACACTTAGCAGCACGCAAAGCGACGGGAAAGATCATTCGTCAAGCCGGCGTTCCTGTCACCGAGCTTCGCGCGGGAGTGATTATTGGCCCGGGGTCTGCGGCATTCGAGATCATGCGTGACTTCGTCTATAACTTGCCGATTCTGATTGCGCCTAAGTGGGTCGACTCCAAAGCGAACCCAATCGCCCTACCCAACCTCAATCACTACTTGCTTAAACTGGCAGAAACCAAACCAGCAGAAAGTGAAATCTACGAAGTCGGTGGGCCGGACACATTAAGTTATCGCGAGCAATTTGAAGTCATTTGTAAGACCACGAAAAAGCCTTACCGACTTTGGTCAACCCCACTGCTGACACCCCAAATGGCGTCGTATTGGTTAGCTATTGTGACGTCAGTTCCTGCAAGTATTGGTAAAGCGCTGCTTGCTGGTTTGGAGCACGATTACATTGCTGATACCAAAGCCATTCATGAACGATTTCCGCAAGAGTTAATCAGCTATGAACAATCCGTAGCGGACACCATCGCTACGGAAGGGACTTTTGTGCGCAGTAACGTATGGGGGTTTGAACCAGCAGCACTCAAACGTTGGCAACCAGGCTACGGCTATTACCCAAAACAGGCAGGAGCCAGCATTAAGACAAAAGCTTCTGCAGAATCACTTTGGAAGGTCGCACAAAAGATCGGGAGCCCTGAAAAAGGCTATTACTTTGCCAACATCCTTTGGCGCACCCGAGAGTGGCTCGATATCTTCTTTGGTGGAGGGAAACCCATTCGAGTTTCACCACCGGGGCCAGAGCTCAAAGTGGGTGATTTCATTGATTCATGGAAGGTTATTCGCTGCGTAGAGAACCAGTTCCTTTCACTGTTTTTCGGTATGAAAGGCCCGGGACTTGGCCGTTTAGAAATTACGATCAAAGACGATGGCGAAGAGCGCGAATTCGATATCACCGCATGGTGGCATCCGCAAGGCTTCCCCGGTTTGCTTTACTGGTTTGCGATGATGCCTGCGCACCTGTTCATCTTCAAAGGCATGGTCAAAGCCATCGCTAAAGAAGCAGAAGCTTTGGAGAACCAATCTAACAACTAAGGCAGTAAACGGCGGATATTCTCTAGATGCGCGAGTATTTCTTGCTTGTCATAGAGCGTGTCCGCCTTTGCTGATGTGCTTTGTCGTTCAACCAAGCTGATTGGCAATACTTCTGACACAACGCCTTGCCCTTTCTCCATCTGGCTCAGTACTACTTTGACCGCCCTTCGTCCAAGCTCATTGAAATCTTGCTTAACCGTCGTCAGAGGGGGTGAGAAAAATTGGCTGTCTTGAATGCCATCGAACCCAACCACAGAGACAGTTTTAGGTACATTAATACCCGCTTCCGAAAGCGCGCATAACACGCCAAGCGCCATCTGATCATTCGCCACCAATACAGCATCAAAAGGTACACCTTTTAACACGGCGTCTTTAACTGCGTTGTAGCCACTGGCTGCTTGCCAATCTCCCTCATAGTATGCCGCTTGCACCAATTCATGTTGCTGAATCTGTGATTGCCACTCTTGGTAACGAATCTGAGAAGCGGTAGATGCCTTGGGTCCGGAAATGCACACAAAAGACTCGCGTTTGTGCTCAATCAAATGGGAGATCGCCAAATTTGCCCCAGCTTTATGATCACAACTGAGAGAGTTGACGGGCGTCCCCTCTGGTACATCAATAAAAACCAGCGTGAGCTGACTAAACTGCTCCACTAGGTTGTCTGCCATCTCTCTGGTTACCGGGGCGTTGATGATAATGGCATCAACTTGTTGGGCAATGAGCTCTCGGATTGCACTACGGAATTCCTCAATGGAGTTGTCACCTAACACTGCCAGCGCCGTCGCGTAATCCATCTCATGCGCTTGATTGCGAACGCCATTAGCAATAAGAGCCACACCGTGCAGTGAGATATCCAAAGAGACAATACCGATGATCCGCGACTTCGCTCGGCTCAACATTTGTGCCCCTTTATTCGGCACGTATCCAAGCTTTTTGATTGCGTCGTTGACTCGTTTTCGTGTTTCTTCTGCGACGTTATCTGCGCCATTGGTTACGCGCGATACGGTTTGCGTCGAAACCCCAGCTAACCGTGCAACATCTTTAAACGTAACTGCCACTGCGTTCTCCTATTCTGATTTGCTGTTCACTCTACCAAATTCATTCGAATATTCTCGTGAACAATGTCGTAAAAAACATGAAAAAATGTTCCCGAAAACAGCAGATCCAGCACACAAAACCAAGTTCCAAAACCTGTTCAAAGTCACATTTAAACGGCTATTCAATCGAAATAAAACCAAACAAGCGCATGATTATTTGCAGATTAAATGTTTGCGAAAACAGAGAAACAACATGCAAAAAATTGTTCACTTAAAATCCAAGAATCACAGCATGATCATTAAAGTGGATCGTGTTCCTGAAATCCTTCATTGGGGAGCCAAGATCGCTCAGATCGATCCCGATTTAATGCTCTCAACCGAACGTCCTATCTCGCAGGCTCGTCTTGATGTCGACGTACCCTTATCACTCTGTCCTGAGCTTGGTAGTGGTCACTTTAATGCGCCAGGGATTGAGGGGCATCGCAATGGCGAAGACTGGGCGCCAGTGTTCACAACCACATCCATTGAGCACGATGACAACAGCGCGACATTTACTCTGCAAGATGACATCGCTGGTCTTGAATTATTGATTGAGCTACAACTGGACTTTAACAGTGACGTGGTACAAAAACGCATCACCGTGAAAAACACGACTGCCGGTGAGTATTGCTTGGGTAAGCTCTCCTCTACTCTGCCACTTCCTAACCATGCAAACGAGCTGATGACGTTCCACGGGCGTTGGTGTCATGAGTTTCAAACTCAGCGTTTGAGCTTTGAGCATGGTGGCTTTATGCAAGAAAACCGTCGCGGTCGCACCTCTCACGAAAACTTCCCAGGTTTGTTCGCGGGCACTAATGGCTTTAGTGAGCAATTGGGGCAAGTTTGGGGCTTCCATCTTGGTTGGAGTGGTAACCACCAACTTCGTGCCGACGTTCGCAGTGACGGTCGTCGCTTTGTTCAAGCTGGTGAACTGTTACTGTCTGGTGAAAAGCGTCTACAAAGCGGTGAAACCTACCAATCACCATGGCTTTACGCGACATACAGTAACTCGGGGTTGAATGGAATATCAGAGCGATTCCACGAGTTCGTTCGTGCCAATATTATCCAATTTCCAAACAACAAACCTCGCCCTGTTCACTTAAACACGTGGGAAGGCATTTACTTCGATCACAAACCTGAATACATCATGCAGATGGCAACCGAAGCTGCTGAGATGGGTGTCGAGCGCTTCATCATTGACGATGGTTGGTTCATAGGCCGTGATGGCGAACGCGCAGCGCTTGGTGACTGGTACTTGGATGAAACTAAGTACCCAAATGGTCTTGAGCCGGTCATCGAGCACGTAAACAACAACGGCATGGAATTTGGTCTTTGGGTAGAGCCAGAGATGGTCAGCCAAGACTCAAATCTATATCGCCAACACCCAGATTGGGTATTAGGTCTGCAAGGCTACCACCAACCTTCAGGTCGCTGGCAATACGTGTTGGATTTGCAAAACCAAGATTGCTTCAACTACCTGTTTGAGCGTTTGAATGACTTGCTGACTCGCTACAACATCGGCTACCTGAAATGGGATATGAACCGTGAATTGGTTCAACCAGGGCATCAAGGTAAACCTGCTGTGCATGGCCAAACGAAAGCGCTTTACCGCTTGCTAGACGAGCTTCAAGCTGCGCATCCGGCGGTTGAAATTGAGTCTTGCTCATCGGGTGGTGGTCGTATTGATTTTGAAATCCTTAAACGCACTCAGCGTTTCTGGGCTTCTGATTGTAACGATGCGCTGGAACGTCAGGCGATTCAACGTGGTATGAGCTACTTCTTCCCACCTGAAGTCATGGGCGCTCACATTGGTCCTGCAGAGTGTCACTCAACCAATCGTCGCCATGCGATCAACATGCGTGGCGTGACAGCGTTAAGTGGTCACATGGGTGTGGAGCTCGATCCAGTAAAAGAAAGCGCGGAAGAAAAACAAGCGTTTGCTCATTACATTCAACTGCACAAACAGTATCGCGATTTGCTTCATTCGGGACGTACTTTCCGCATTGATCCTGCCGATCAAAACCAGAACATCTATGGCGTTGAGAACGGGCAAGAAATGCTGATTACGGTGTGTCAGTTGGCAATGCCAAATCATGCGCTGCCATCTCCACTTCGCGTTAGCTGTGCGGATGAAAATGCCCGTTACGAAGTCAAGATTGTTGAAATGCCAAAAACCAGCTTCCAGTTGATGAAACAACGTCCGCAATGGCTAGACAAAACCATGACACTAAGTGGCGATAACTTAAAGGAAATTGGGGTAACGCTTCCGATTCTCGACCCAGAATCGGCACTGATTGTACACCTTAAGAAAATGTAAACCTCTATCTATGCCCTCTAGCGACCGGGTTTCAACTTCGCGTTGTTCCTGATAAAACACTCCTATACGCGCTAGAGGGACACCCTATAACTAACAAGCAAAACTTAATTGCTTAACTTGTTAAGGAAACAAAATGTCTATTACAGTATTACTTTCGTTCTTGCTGTTTACAGGCTTTGTTGTGGTGTTCACTTACAGCAAAGTTAAAAACGATAAAAACACCTCTCAAGACGGCTTCTTCCTTGGTGGACGAAGCTTAACAGGCGGGCTCATTGCCAGCTCTTTAATTCTTACCAACCTGAGTGCCACCAGCTTTGTTGGCATGAGTGCGCAATCCTACACCCACAACATGAGTGTGATGGGCTGGGAAGTGGCCTCTGGCGTTACACTGGTTATCATTGCGCTGCTGCTTGTCCCTCGCTACCTTAAGCAAGGCATCACCACCATTCCTGACTTCTTAGAAAGTCGTTACGACATGTCGGTGAAGAAGTTCGTTACCCTGTTGTTCTTGTGCCAATACGTCATCAACATTCTACCTACCACTCTTTACGCTGGCGCAGTGGTACTGGGTGAAATCTTTGATGTACAAGGTTTACTGGGCATTTCTGAATTCAGCTCTATCGCCCTTATTTCTGCCACTATTGGTTTGTTGGGTTTCTTCTACGCGATTTACGGCGGTCTAAAAGCCGTGGTAATTGCAGACACGATCAACGGCGTAGGCTTGATCACCGGCGGTTTGATGATCCCTGTATTTGGTCTAATGGCATTAGGCGGCGGTAACTTTATGGAAGGTTTAGACGTATTGCTGACAGCCGCACCGGAAAAGTTGCAATCCGTAGGTAAAGAGACCGACCCACTGCCTTTCTCTACCCTGTTCACAGGTCTATTGTTGGTGAACTTGTACTACTGGGGTACTGACCAATCAATTATCCAACGTGCACTTGGCGCGAAGAACCTGAAAGAAGGTCAGAAAGGTGTCATTCTGGCGGGTGCGATTAAAGTTATCTCTCCACTTTTCCTAATCATTCCCGGAATCATTGCGTTCCATATGTTTGGCGCAGATGCGGGCAACCCAGATACGATGTACACACGCTTGGTGAACGAAGTGTTGCCTAAGCCTCTTGTTGGTTTCTTCGTTGCGGTCATGTTCGGCGCAATCCTAAGTACCTTTAACGGTGTATTGAACAGCTCAACCACCTTGTTTGCTTTGAACGTTTACAAGCCACTATTTGGCAAAGATAAATCGGATGAAGAGTTAGTCGGGAAAGGTCGTATCTTCGGCGTTATCATTGCGATCATTTCGGTCTGTATTGCCCCTTTCATTATGTACGCACCAGAAGGCTTGTTCCAATATCTACAAATGGTTGCGGGCTTCTTTAGTGTACCTATCTTCACTATCGTGTTTGTGGGCTACATTTCCAAACGTGTTCCTGCTATTGCCGCTAAAGTTGCTTTGGTCGTGTTTGTTAGCTCCTACGCTGCGATGCAATTGGTCTTTGGTACACCAATTCACTTCCTACACCAATTGGCGATTCTATTCGTCGTGTGTACTGCTCTGATGTTTGCGATTGGTTACTTTATGCCACGTGATACTGACTACGTAATGCCAGTGAATGAGAATATCGATGTGACGCCGTGGTCATTCCGCTTCGAAGCATCAGCGGTCATCATCTACATGGTATTGGGTGCTTACGTGATGTTCTCAGACTTTGGCTTTGTCTCAAGCGATCCGACTATCATGCAAGTGTACGGCTTCTGTGGTCTGGTCTTGATGTTTGGTGTGGTTTCTAACTACTTCATCAAACGTAGAAAGCACAAAGAAGTGTCAAAGCTTAATGACATGTACATGCCTTAAGTCGACTTAGGTTGCACACATAAAAATCGGAGCACTGGCTCCGATTTTTTGTATTCCGATGAACAAGTTAGTCCGCTTTAAATGACAGTGGAATTTCTGCTAACTGGTTACCTTCGTTGGCTGGGAAGATCAGGTATTCACCGTGGTACTTCACCATTGACTTGTAATCGGTCACCTTGTGAACCATGTAGCCAGCTTGTGTTGCTTTCTCGACAAATTCAGCGTGGTTACCGCGAACAAACCAACTCATCGGTTTAACAAGCACTTCACCATCAAAACAGCTTTCACATTGGTCTGCACAAAGCGCAAGCGAGTTTTGACCCTCGGTGAAGATTTGTACTTTGCCACAACCAATCAGTTGCTCAGAAGTTGAAACTTCCCATTGAGCTTGCTCCATAAGATCCAAAAACGCTTCAATGTCTGAATCTTTGATCACTTTCGACTCTTCGCCTTCTGGGAAGAATTGTGCGTAATAAGCAGAGATACGTTTGAAGATAAACAGCAAGCCTGCATCGTTCCCTTTTGAACGACCCGCTTTTTGCCAACGCGTTAAATCATCCCCAACAGTGCGACCGAAACGCTGTGATTTTAGCGCTTTGGTTACCCAACGAACCAAGTAATGATTGTTAGCAACTGGCGCATTCGCCAATTTACCTGAACGATGTTCCTGATCCAGTTCTTCCAGAGCAGAGTTAACCAAGTGTTGAATTTCTTTGGTGTAATTAGACATTACGCCTTTCTTCCTAAAGTCCAATAAAATAGTGCAGACAGCACTGAACAAGCAAACATAACGATGATCATCGGCCATGCAACACCGCTCGGCATGGCAGCAACCAGCGCACCAATAAGTGAACCAGTACCAAAACGCAAGGTGCCAGCAAGTGAAGATGCTGTGCCAGCCATGGTTGGGTAACCACTCAACAACAACGCCATTGAGTTACTACCAATCGTAGACAAGGTACCAATAAACAGCACGACAAATGGCACCATACCCCACAAACCAAGGTTGAACATCCAACCAACAAACAGACCAATACCCGCGGTTAATTGCACAGCTAAACCAAAACGAAGCATGGCATGAGAGCCGACTTTTTTCACCAAACGACCGTTGATGCTGGTCATGATGATCATCGCCACGATGTTCAAACCAAATAGATAACCAAATTGGTCCGGTCGAACACCATACAAATCTATATAGATAAATGAACCCGCCGTCAGGAATGCAAACATACCTGAGAACGAGAACGCCCCAGAAAGCATTAAACCTAATGCTTCAGGATTTGAACACAAACGTGCATAGTTGCGAATCGTTGTTCGGAATCTTAATGGCTGACGGTTTTCTGGTTTTAGCGTTTCCGGAATCATCCATAACACCAGCAAAATCACCACAACAGCAAAGATAGCCAATACCCAGAAGATAGAGCGCCAACCGAACCAGATCGCTAAGTGACCACCAATCATAGGCGCAACAAGCGGCGCAATAGTGATAACTAGCGTCACGAACGACATCGCACGCGCAAAGTCCTCGCGATCAAACATGTCACGAACAACTGCTTGGATAATGACAGCTGCCGCTGCACCAGCAAAGCCCTGTGCAGTACGCACATAGGTCAGCGCATCGATACCATTCGTGGTTGCACTGACTACCGCTGCCAAACCAAAAAAGAACACACCTAAAATGAGTACAGGTCGGCGGCCGTAGCTATCAGCTAGCGGTCCATGAAGCAACTGGCCTAACGCAAAACCTGCGGTGTACGCCGTTAACGTAATTTGCACTGCCCCTGCTGTCACGCCTAGATCTTTCGCGATAGTAGGCATAGCTGGTAGATACATATCGATAGCAAGCGGGGTTAATGCACCGATTGCACCGAGAACAAGAAACAATAAAAAACTGATTTGTGACTGGGGAGCACTTTGGGCTTTTTCTGTCATTGATTTACCTCTTGTTGTGGTCCTCCCATCAACATTCCACATTGATTGAGACAGATGAGTGACACTTCTCGAACACTGGCTTCATAACAGAGTTACAAAAAGCAGTGCATAGTATCCATACTATTGAGAAATACAGATGCCCAAGTACTTTTTCACTTTTTTAGTGTCACTTGAGCATTACTGACGAAAGTATACCAAGGCGGTCTTGACTAACTCGACGCTTAAACCTGCATGATGATTATGCGCAGCGACAATATAACCGAGCTAAAACGAAGAGGCGGTGACGTTAACACCGTCTGTACTTATCGTCAGTAAGGACCAACAAGAGAAAAGGTTTTTCTCAGATTAAATACAGTTCAGCCTGCGTTTACGAGCAGCGAATACATGACTGGTTCAGTCATTAACACAAATTTGGTAGGAAACCCCATTCTGAGTGATTTCCTACCAAAACACTAGTTCCTATCTAGAACTAAACAATTTCCCAGAACAGCGATTATTTCCAATCAGAAAGAATTACTTTAATACCGATTCGACTTCTTCTTCGGTTAACACACGGTAATCACCCGGCTCTAGTGCCTCATCCAGAACGATAGAACCAATACGCTCACGGTGAAGGTGTTCAACCTTATTGCCAAGAGCAGCAAACATGCGCTTCACTTGGTGATATTTGCCTTCCACTATCGTCAGAAGCACTTCATTTTCCGCTTCGTTCACGATTTCTAGTTTGGCAGGTAACGTTGCTTCACGCTCATTACGTAGCTCGATACCTTCAGCAAACTTCTCCACGTAGTCTGGCTCAATCGCATCCACCAACCAAACACGATAGGTTTTCTCACACTTGTGCTTAGGTGAAGTAATACGATGAGACCATTGGCCGTCGTCAGTGATCAAAACTAATCCTGTCGTATCGACATCCAAGCGACCAGCAAAGTGCAAGTTTTCTACTTTCGGCTCATCGAGCAAAACGAAAGCGGTTGGGTTGTGCCCATCTTCATGCGAACAAACAAAGTCCGCAGGCTTATACAACATGATGTAACGTGGGCCTGGTTTACCAACGTCACGACCATCCCACTGGACGACACCACCTTCTGGTACTTTAAAGGAACCACTTTTTTGTACTTCACCATCGATGGTGACTTCGCCACTTTTGATGATCTTTGTTGCCTGCTTGCGAGTCGCACCCAGAGCATCACACAAATATTTATCTAAACGCATGAATACCTCATTGAATTATACCCAAATGACCTCTGCCCAAGCCAATTAAGCCAAAGATCGGTAAGTAAAACCGCACTCAAAAGTCACTTGGGTATAAAAGTCGGGTATTATAACGATCCTAATTCGAATAGTTGAGCAATTTCACAGATTTTCATGTACACCCTTCGCCCTTACCAAGCCGACTCTGTAAAAGCGGTGATTCATTATTTTCGCAAACACACCACACCAGCGGTCATTGTACTGCCAACAGGTGCTGGTAAGAGTTTGGTTATTGCAGAACTGGCGAGACTTGCCAAGGGACGCGTATTGGTGCTTGCGCACGTTAAAGAGTTGGTGGAACAAAACCACGCCAAGTACGAAGGCTACGATTTAAAAGGCTCGATTTTTTCGGCGGGCTTAGGCAGAAAAGAAACCGATCAACAGGTGGTATTCGCATCCGTTCAATCAGTCGTACGCAATTTAGATTCATTCAAAAACCAATTTTCTTTGCTGGTCATTGATGAATGCCACCGCGTACCCGATGATAAAGACAGCAGCTACCAAAAAGTCATCACTCACCTAAGAGAGCTCAATCCAGGTATCAAGGTCCTTGGCTTAACCGCAACGCCATATCGTCTTGGGATGGGTTGGATTTACCAATACCACACTCGCGGACAAGTTCGTACCGAAGAACCTCGTTTTTTCCGTGATTGTATCTTCGAACTACCGATTCGTTATTTATTGGATGAAAACTTCTTAACACCTGCTCGTATTATGGATGCGCCAGTACTTTCCTATGACTTCTCGCAGCTTAAGCCAGCCAATACTGGACGATACAAAGAAGCCGAAATGGATATGGTGATCGACAAAGCCAAACGCGCCACGCCACAAATCGTTGAACAGATCATTCAATACGCCAAAGAACGTAAAGGTGTGATGGTATTTGCTGCGACGGTACGACACGCTCAAGAAATTCATGGTTTATTACCTGAAGGGGAAACATCCATTGTGATTGGTGATACACCAACTCCAGAGCGAGATGCGATCATTCAGTCGTTTAAAAACCGTGAGATTAAATACCTAGTTAACGTCTCCGTGTTAACAACCGGCTTCGATGCACCGCATGTAGATTTGATCGCGATTCTACGGCCCACGGAATCAGTCAGCTTGTATCAGCAAATTGTTGGTCGTGGTCTGCGTTTGTCAGAAGGCAAAACCGAATGTTTAGTGCTCGATTATGCCGGTAACAGCTATGACTTATACCAACCAGAAGTGGGCGACCCAAAGCCAGACTCCACCAGCGAGATCATCACCATTCCCTGCCCTGCTTGCGGATTCAACAATAACTTTTGGGGCAAGTTAGACAGTAATGGTTTCTTGCTTGAGCACTTTGGCCGTCGCTGCCAAGGCTATTTTGAAGATGACGAAACCGGAGAACGCGAGCATTGTCGTTATCGGTTTAGAGCAAAATACTGCGGCGAATGTGGGGCAGATAATGATATTGCTGCTCGTATTTGCCATGAGTGCGACGCCACACTCGTCGATCCAGATAAAAAGCTGAAAGAGGCATTGAACCTCAAAGACGCGCTTATCTTTGAATGCACAGAAATGGACTTGTCGGTATTCAAATCCAGTGATGGAAAGTCGCAACTGAAAGTCACGTACTCTGGAGAGTCTTATCAAGGTGAAGGGAATGCATTGGTGCATGAGTTTTGGTCTTTAAACACCAAAAAGCAAAAGCAAACCTTCAAAGATCAATTTGTTCGCCCTCATTTAGCCGACAAGCATCGCCCATTTGAAGAGGCTTCACCAACCAAAGTGGTCTCGAATCAGCATCGCTTTCGCTTACCTCAATTTGTGATAGCGAGAAAGTCTGGACGTTTTTGGAAGTTACGTGACAAGATCTTTGAAGACGAGTTGAAGCAATAAAGCGTAAACCACGGCGTCGAAACTCAGAGTAAGACGCCGCGATTGTCTTTAAAACAGGTCTATCATTTAGAGCGGTACATGTCTTGGTCAGCAAGCTCAATGACATCCATGAGTGACTCATTCCCCGTTGCTTTTGCCACGCCAGTAGTAACTTGAACCTCTACGTCATATTGAGTCAAAGGTCGCTCAGCAATGCTTTCTCGTAAACGCTCAGCTAACCTTTCCGCCGCGTCAAGTGGACACGATGGCATAATGACAACAAACTCATCTCCTCCAAATCGAATCAACCAGTCGCTTTGTCTGAACGTGGCTTTCATCGTCCGAGCAATATGAATAAGCGCTAAATCCCCCGCTTTATGTCCGTGCGTGTCATTAATTTGCTTGAATTTCTTACCGTCTATCAGAATAACAGTGTAACGACCTTGCTTGATCGCATTTTCAAACTCTTTGTCTTCAAAAACTTTTCGATTGTACAAAGAGGTTAGTTCATCTTTACTAGCCCTTTCAATTGCGCTAGCCAGGTGGCTTTTGTGTTGCATATTGGATGAATAAAGTCTATGAATTACCCATATCACGATCCAAGTAACAAATAGCACCCACAGATTATCAATGAGTACTTTAATAATGGGCAACTGATAGACTATAGCAGTGTCACTGTCTATCGGAAGAATCAACCCTCCAGCTAGGTTAGATAAAGGGTAATTATCATAGCCAATCTTATAGTAATGAAAGTCCCCTACCAACTCTGTTCTAATCGTTCGCCCATCTAAATTTTTGTAAGAAATACGGAGATCTATCACGAAATCACCAATGATAGTTCCATCTACATAAACGGGACTCATTATCTCGATAATATCAACATTTGGGTTTTCCGATTTATATATATCTGAAACAACAAGTCGGTCTACCAATTCAGTCTTGTGCATATTGAGAGAGCAAGTTCGAGTGGATGAACATATAAGTGGATCAAAAAGCCGTTCAGAAACAGGGTAATGCTCAGTTGGGGCCGCAGCAAACACTAGCTTTTTACCTACATACGAGCGGTAATAAATATTGACATTTTCCTTACGAGTCAGTTTATCGCTAAACATTAAAAAATCATCTAGCACGTCAAAGGCCACAAGTTCACTATTCGTCATTACAGAGTCATTTAATGATAGAACTCTGTCTGAAGTATCAACTTCTTCCGTTAACTTTATGTTGGAATTATTATCTAATTTGGCTTCCATTAGTAAACCTGCCAACACTGCAGAAGTTTTGTACAAGTCAAGAGTGTTTGCAACAGAGTTAAATTCTCTATTGGTCCTGTCTATCTCTATTATAGAGATAAAAGATACGGCTATAACGTATACAGCCAAGGAAATAAGTGACGATTTTTGGGATAACTTTAAAAATAACATTCTATAACTGCCTTTGTTTGACTTGAAGACGCCTTTCAGCCAACGTCTCCACTAAGTCCCTCCTTAACCCCAACTATTAACAACAATGCCAATTTAAAGCTGGGGTGAAAATATACATGCGACAGCCTCGACAATTATAGGCACGCCAACAAATTAGAGCATCAAAATGCCCAGCAAACCAACTTAAGGCTTTTTATCAATAACTTATAAAGCCCTAGCCATATCAAACGTGTTATCAAACTTATTGCCACATTCACTTTCCATTCATGTACAAGCGGATATAATTTTGCTAACTCTCCCAAAAAGGCTTTGCTATGTCTAAATCCTTCATTACACGCAAGCTTCCTATGCTGATAGGTTTAGTGCCGCTTTTATTGTCCGCGCCAAGCTTTGCAAATCATCACGATCATCATGACGGCAAAGATGGGCATGCCATTGTTCGTGATGTTGAAAAACCGGGAACCCGAATTGAATTCGATGAAGATCAAGATGAAGTCTACCGCGCGGTACAGAAAGGCTATATTCGCCCTTTCTCAGAAATGTACGAAGCGGTGGAGAATGACCTTTATGGGCGTATTATTAAAGTAGAGCTAGAAGAAGATGACGATGAATGGGTTTACGAGCTAAAAATCCTGTTTGATGACAGCGTGATAAAAGTGGAATACGACGCCGCTACGCTTGAAATGTTAGAAATCAAAGGTCGTAACTTCAATAAAGCGCTCAAACCGCAATAATCCATCAAACATAATAAGAAGAAAGAACATGAAAATACTTGTTGTCGAAGATGAACCTCGCCTAGGCGAACAAATTATCGAAACTTTAGAAAATAATGGTTGGGTACCAGAACTTTCCCAAGATGGCATTGATGCCCTTTATCGCGCTACCTCTGAAGAGTGGGATGTGATTGTGCTTGATCTAGGCTTGCCAAAACTGGATGGTTTAACGGTACTTAAAGGGATTCGAGATGAGAACATCAACACCCCCGTTGTCATACTCAGTGCTCGCGACTCCCTATCCCAACGCGTTGAAGGCTTAAACGCAGGCGCCGATGATTACTTGACTAAGCCATTTGAAATGATGGAATTAACGGCTCGCTTACGTGCTCAATTGCGTCGGGCATCAGGTAATGCCTCTCCAGTCATGAAAATTGGAGACTTAAGCTTAGATACACGTTCTTCTAAGGTATTGTGGCAAGGGCAAGCTGTTAGCCTAACTGCACTGGAATACAAAGTGGTCGCATATTTTATGCATAACCCAGAAAAAGTGATTTCACGTACCGAGTTGGTTGAGCATATTTACAAACAAGACTTTGATCGTGACTCGAACACCATCGAAGTGTTCATCGGTCGAATTCGTAAAAAAATTGCTCCGAAGATCATTAAAACCGTACGTGGATTGGGGTATCAGTTGAATGCCGAGTAAAAACAAACTACCAATGCATGTTCTCAAGCGTCTTAGTATCAAAAGCCGCTTAGTACTTGCGGCGGTGGTTTGGCTCACCGCCATGATCCTCGCCGCTGGCGTGACCATTCCAACTCAAGTTTATAACTACATGGTGGATGATACACGTTCACAGTTGAATGTTTATATGGACGAAATTGCCGCCCAGTTAGAGGTCGGCAGTAAAGGCCAACTATCCCTTTCCACCCCGCTTTCCGACCCTCGATTTAGTCGCCCATACAGTGGCTTATATTGGAGCGCCTCCACGGAAACCAGCCTCGAACGATCACGTTCACTATGGGATAAAAAAATCACTTATAAAGGGCTCGATAAAAATGCGTTTGGGGCCCGAGATGAAAAGCTCATCACGTTAAAAAAGACGCTTTATCTACCAGATTATGATGGACCAATCGATGTCATCATCGGCATCGATAAAGACCCAATTGAGGGTACCATTCAATCTTTGACAGGGCAGCTTTGGATTATTTTAGGTTTGCTATTTGCCGGCGTACTTGCCGTTATCTTACTGCAAATTGCATGGTCATTGAGCCCGCTGACCAAGCTGCAAAGAGAACTGGCAGAGCTTAAATCTGGCAATAAGAAAGGCTTGGAAGAAGAATATCCAAAAGAGATCTCTCCTTTGATTTCTGATCTGAATGCCTTGCTCTTCCACTATCAAGAGCTGCTGGAACGTGCTCGTAATCATGCAGGAAATTTATCTCACGCGCTGAAAACGCCACTTTCTGTTTTAAAAAATGAAGTGCAGAACTTAAAGCCTGAAGAACGAGAGCGCCTAAATGCACCGATTAGTCAGATTCAGCAGCATATAGATTACCACCTAGGCCGAGCGCGGATGGCCGGCTCAATGAATATCCTCTCTGTAAAGTCCAACCCTTCAGAATGTGTTGACGCGATTTCTATGGCGTTCGATAAAGTGTATGCCTATAGAGAAGTCACATTAATCAATGAACTTGATTCGGAGTTGAATGTTGCGGTTGAGAAAACGGATCTTGATGAGATGGTGGGTAATCTACTAGAAAATGGTTACAAATGGGCAGCGAGCATTATTCGTGTCCATTCCACGCAAGACAAAGACAACATTCAGATCATCATTGAGGATGATGGGCCTGGTATCCCCGCCGAGCAATTATGCCAGGTCATCAAACGTGGTTACCGATTGGATGAAACCACTCCTGGCTCAGGTTTAGGCTTGAATATTGTGAGTGAAATGGCCCACAGTTATCGTGGCCAGCTTGAGCTATCAGAGAGCAAAATGGGCGGTTTGAAAGCCACCCTAATTCTGCAAAAGAGCCGAGTTTAAATCACACCAGGTGAGAGTTCCGAAATGGCACTTGTCGATGCTTCATCGTTAGGTGCCATTTTTGTGTCTGGGTTCTGGTTGAATACATTAAGCGCTAACGATGGCTCACTAATCAGCAATACATTGCCATCTGAATAATAATCATGCTGATTGTCCATCGCAGTCGGCATGGCAAGTGAGTGTAACTCCCCTACCAACACTAAATGGCTCAACGCAATCTGTTTTGCAAGACGGTCTCTCTCGCTGTCAACATTTGGGTCAATACGATGAAGTACCGTCAAAATCCCCGAGTAATGCGCCAATTTAAGCCCGTCGTCATAGCTAATGGCTCCAACCCAGATCGGTACTCCTGACTGCGAATCCTGTCCTGCTGACCACCAGCGTATGTGGGAACGCTTCAATAGACTGCCTGGTTCTTGAAACGCCATGACTTGAGGTTTCCCGTTCCAAAACAGATCCGAAACCGGTGGCACTTGCTGCTTCAACAGGGAAATATAATCTGACAACTTGATATTATTTCTTGAGAAGGTTTGGTTCTCTAGCCAGCCAAGCTCTTGCATTAAAGTTCGGGGTGATTCACCAACGTACACCACATTAGCCGCTTGGGCGTCGAACACATTCGAGCGACCCGGGTATACTTTAAAATTCAACGTTTGAAGTGATGTTGGCATCGTATCCGCGCTTTCTACTTGCTTAAGATTATCATCAGCCAAATAGAAAAAATGACCATAATTCGCTGCCACTAAGCACAATATCAAGGCCGAGAAAGACTTGGTCCATTTTCGTGACCAATTCTTTTTCCATGCAATAACACTAAACACCATTGTCACCGCAATAGAGGCGATCAACAGTTTATGTTCAACTAAAACAAGTTTGATTGAATCGATAGGTAGCCAAGCCTGCAAGCCAGCGGCCAACAAATACCCCACTAAAACAAACTGCCCTATGCCAAATATTAATCCAATAGACGAACAAAGGGTAAAGCGCTTCCAAGCAATGTTCACCGAGCCGGCCATAAATGGCACAACCCAAGCAACAGGGCCAAGTAGACGCGCGAAGATCAGGATCGCGTTACCGCGTTTTTTCATCAGCAAACGGCAACGAGCAATTGGCCGCCGTGTTTTCACTTGCCAACGGATGAGTGCTCTCTGCGCCTTTGAGCCTGAACGCCGGCCTATAAAGTAGCTGAGTTGATCCCCCAACCAACCGCCTGATAAAACGGCAATCACACCCCAAATAATGCCTTGATGTAATTGATAGCCCGCGGCGAGCAAAAACGGCTCACCGGGAACAAAGAGATTTGGTCCAATCGTCGCATCTAGAAATGCCCCGAAGAACAGACTGATTGCTTCCAGCATACAGCCTCCGACGATTATGAATGTTGATCTTTGTAGTGACCGAATTTGTATTCCATTTCGTTATTGCGCATTTCACCGAAGAAGAAACGACGCACATTGGCTTTAAAATACGTCATCCCCATGTTGAAGAAACCATCTTGCTCTAATCGACGTGGATCAAATTCAAATGTCATAGGTAAGAAGCGAAAACGCCACGTTTTTGAAGCGCGCTTTACGTAATCACAATCCTCACATAGCGTGATGGATTCATCAAAGCCGTTAAGCTCTTTATGCGCACGCTTGGTCGAGAAAATACACGCACCAACAGCGGTTGGGAATGTGTATTGGGTAATGAACAAGCCTGTGTTAAACAAGCCGTAGCCAAGTTTGTGCGCCATTGGTAAGTCCTTTGCCCCCATGTACACACCCGCGACTTCTAGCTTCGCGTCTTCAAGCTTGCTCATCGCGCGGCTCAAGAAATCACTCGGTAAGCGAACATCTGCGTCTAAAAACAGAATGCGTTCATACTTAGCTAGGTTTGCGCCAGTGTTACGGCCAAGGCTTACGCCTCGGGTTTCCATGTGATGGACCGTTAATTCTGATAAAGAGCTTTCATACGCTTGGGCAACCTCTCGAGTTGAATCTTCACTATCCGAATCCACCACAACCACTTCAAATTTCTGATGTGTTTGCTTAGTTAAATCTTCGAGTAGTCGACCAATACGTTTTTCTTCATTTAGGGTAATAATCACGATACTGACTGGGTTCATAATGTGCTCCATTGATGCTCTCGTTAGGTGTTGGGCCAAGAATAGAACCGAGTGGCTTAACGGTTACTGAGGTCAGCATTCATTTTGCGTTCATTTCGTTAATAACAGATGTCGATGATTATCCATTCACAAAAATGATGCCTGTCGAGAAAGGGAAGAAAAACACAAGTAAAGGAAGGTAAATAGGTTAAAATCGCCTCAAAGTGAACAAACTTTTATCTAAGCGATAAAACTTGCACTCTTACTACCCAAAGATTGCTGTCTTTTTATTGATTTGGGTGCATTTATGGTTGCTGAACCCAGAGCAGGATGATAGTATCCGCGCTCGCTTGAACAGTTCCTGTTTCAAGCTTTACCACGAACTCAAGGTCGCATTGTGGTTCGTGAAGTTTAATTTTTACTAATTTGAGAGTAAATACTATGAAATTCGAAGCAGTAGTACGTACTGAACTAGGTAAAGGTGCGAGCCGCCGCCTACGTCACGCTGGCAAATTCCCTGCAGTTGTATACGGCGGTGAAGCAGCAGCAGTTGCTATCGTTCTTAACCACGACGAGATCGTTAACCAAATGGACAAGCCTGAGTTCTACGAAGGTATCGTTCTAGTGATCGACGGCGCTGAAGTTAAAGTTAAGCCACAAGACGTTCAACGTCACGCGTTCAAGCCAAAAGTTGAGCACATGGACTTCATCCGTATCTAATTCCCTACCAAGGAATTAACGGATAAAATCCAAACCTTTTGCATAAAAAGATTATCGGACTTACCAACCGAGATATCTAAAAAATTCAAAACCCCGGAGCCTTACCATCTCCGGGGTTTTACTATATATGGCCGATGAAAATTCCCACGCAAACTCCAAACACAAGAGAGCCCCAAACATGGGAGCGCCATGGATTCGAACTAACTATGTTCGTGCGATGTACTTCACCAAAGTGAGGTCATTCAACACCATGCCCTCAATGACCTCTGCCTCCTCCTCTCCAGACCACACAAAGCCACATTTTTTATAGAAGTTCAGCCCCTGTTGATTCGTATCCAACGCTTTAAGGCTGATTTGCATCACCGGTGTGGACAACAAACGCGTTTCTAGCTCATCAATCAATGCACTACCCACACCTTGCCCGTAGTAAAGAGGCGAAACATAACAACAAGTGACAACTGCTGTCTTATCCTCACTAGAATGGTTCGGTAGCTCGTAGCTGAGAAAACCAACTATCTCTTTACCCTTCTCTACCACAATCAAATTTGCCAATTGTTCTGTCATCACTCGTGTCCACATCTTTTCTCTGCGCTCAAGAGTAAACTGACAAATATAACTTTCAGGCATCAATCCTTTATAGGCGACTTGCCATGAATCGACATGAATCTTGGCGATAAGCCTAGCTTCGTCTCTTAGTGCGTTTCTTACTGTATATCCCATTGCGCGCCTTTCTTATAACTCTTGAGTAAACACTCTCTGACGACTGTATGCTTCAAATCCCAGTGATTGGCACAACTTTATTGAAGGTGTATTTTCAATGTTTACTCGATACCTAACTTTACGCTGTCTTGCCTTCACCTCACGGACTAAGTGAGCAAGCAGCCGCTTCCCATACCCTTTCCCTCTCGCATATGGAGAAACCAATATGGACAAAGATTCAAACGGTTCCTTTCCCGGATAACAATATGACGCCAGTACCGCAACGAGCTTTTCATTGTCGAAGATGCCATAAAAGAAATGACTATCCAGCTCAAAGTCCGCTTTTTCTATATCCTCACTACTATTCTGGCTTAAAAAGAATTCAAGTAATGAAAGATCGGATTCGATAGTAAGCGGAATTATTTCGTCATCATTGTTGACGTTATCGTCATTAAATAAATAGTAGTCGACATCGTCATAATCACAGAAGAATTGCTTATTATTTAATTTCCGTTCGATCTCACTCGGTTGAAAATGTCTTATTTTATTCCATAGCTCTTCGGGACAGGATATAAACGTCGTTGCATCGGATTGGTATAAAAAAACCGCAGCCTGATCGGAGAACTTTTTCCAATATCCAGGGTCGTAAGAGTAACCGTTGTACATTTTATCGATGGTTGTGAACTGCTTCTGCCAAGAGCAATCGATTTCCGCCGTGAGCGCGGCTGATTTTTTGAGCATCCCTACCTCTCAACATGCTGTACAGAAAAATCTTAACTATATGTTTCGCATACATTATAAAAACATGAATCTGGTAAAATAATAATCAATCCTTGGTTCATATCTCGCCAAAATACGTATTGATTCACACTAAGAAAACACATTCAATTGAGCTGCTCACAATTTTAATAAACCACCTCGCAAAAACCTTTCTAAATACGATTTCTGTTTATTTGTCGACATCCATTGCAGGCTTGTTATTTCCTTTATTCAACAAAACTATAAATAAGATATAGATCACTAAAGTTTCACACTAATTCCGTATATTTCACGCCGTAATAAAATCAAAATCACAAAGAAAGGATCCCTTATGAAGTTTTATAAATCCCTCTTGGTACTTTCTGTCGGTGCTGCGCTAGCTGGATGTGGCTCAGACAGCGACAACTCTCCAGTTACCTGTGAGACCGCTGACTCTTGTACTAAATTCACTGTTCTTCATACCAACGATAACCACGGTCGCTTTTGGCACAACAGCGATGGCGAGTATGGTATGGCAGCACGTAAAACGCTTATCGAATCTATTCGTGCAGAAGTTGCTGAAAACGGTGGTGAGTCAATCCTGCTGTCTGGTGGTGACATCAACACAGGTGTACCAGAGTCAGACATGCAAGATGCCGTGCCAGACTTCGTAGGTATGAACCTTATTGGTTACGATGCAATGGCTGTCGGTAACCACGAATTTGATAACTCTCTAGACGTATTAGACATGCAGGCAGAGCTTGCTGACTTCCCGATGCTAGCTGCAAACATCTACAAGAAAGATGCAGACGGCAAAGTAACTGATGAACGTTACTTCGACCCTTACAAAGTATTCACGGTTAACGGTCTTAAAGTGGCGGTTATCGGTCTTACAACAAAAGACACAGCAAAACTGGTAAACCCAGACAACGTTGCGGATATCTACTTCGAAGATCCACAAGTTGAAATCCAAAAAGTACTTGCAGAAATCGAAGCAAACGAGAAAGTTGACCTAGTGTTCGCTACAACACACATGGGCCACTACCAAGATGGTCAACACGGCAGCGAAGCACCTGGTGATGTTCTACTTGCACGTTCTCTTGAAGAAGGTGAGCTGGACGCAATCATCGGTGGTCACTCTCAAAACCCAGTATGTATGGAGCCTGGCACAAACAACTACGCTGACTTCAAACCAGGTGATGACTGTGCTCCAGACCAACAAAACGGTACTTACATCATGCAAGCGCATGAGTGGGGTAAATACGTAGGTCGTGCAGACTTCGAATTCTACGATGGCAAACTGCACCTAGCTAAATACGCACTAATCCCTGTAAACCTTCTTGATGACAACGATGAAGTGATCGGTGAGTACATCAAGCACGACGCAACAGTGAAGTCGATCCTTCTTCCTTACCAACAACAAGGTCAAGACTTGTTGGATGTTAAAGTTTCAGAAACTGACGGCAAACTTGAAGGCGACCGTGGCGTAGTTCGTTCAGAGCAAACTAACCTTGGCCACCTATTGGGTGAGGCGTACCGCACTTATGAGCTAGTTAACGCTGACTTTGGTGTAATGAACTCAGGTGGTGTGCGTGACTCAATCCAGAAAGGCGATATCGCTTACCGCGATGTACTAACCGTACAACCTTTCGGTAACTTCGTAACCAAAGCAACGATGACCGGCCAAGAAGTTAAAGATTACCTAGACGTAGTTGCAACGAAATCTGCGGGCTCTGGTGCTTACGCTCAACTAGACAACATCACGCTATCTGTTGATTGTGACGCAAGCGATGTCACTATCACAGACATCAACGGTAAGGGCTTCAACCTAGCGGATACTTACACGTTCTCTGTGATCAGCTTCAGCGCGGCTGGTGGTGATGATTACCCAGTGATCGATGTTGAATCAACTCAAATGACAGATGCTTCTGTACTGCGAGAGTTCTTCGTTAAAAACCCTCAGATCTCTGCTGCAGACTTTGACAAGAATTTAGGCAATATCGAGTACTTCAGCAACGGTCAAGCTGTGAAAGGTTGTCCTGCTTCAGGTAGCTAATCTACTGAGACCTTGTCTACATTTAGATGTTGACAGCCATTCGGTTGCATAACAATCGAAACAAAGGCGTGTCAGACTGACTCTAAGACCAACCGGAGCCCAAGTGGCTCCGGTTTTTTTATTGGTGCTAAATCCCTGAAAAAGCAGACCCTTCACAAATCGTTCAAAAAATGTTCATTTGTGTTATTGACGCCCATGTGCGGGGCTTCTATGTTTGATAAGGTCTTTCAAATAAGCAGATTCATTGACTAACTTTCGCGATTCATTTTTATTCGCGCAGCTAATGATTCTGAGAAAGATGTGAATGGCGTTACAAACACTGCTCTCAAACAATTTGTCTTTAGGACTTCAAACGACGGCGTTGTGCCTCCACGTGCACGCCAATGAGCAGCGATCTGGACGTCAATGTGTTCAAACTGCTGCCATCGAGTTCTGGAGGTCAAAAATGAAACGAGCCAGCAACAGCTACAGACTGCAACTGATTAAAGAAGTGGTAACTCGCAGAGAACGTGAAGCATGTACTGATCCCATGGCAAACTATATTCATCAACTGATGGATGAACTGCCAACCAGTCGATTAGAGGTGGAGCAAAACCACCGCTTTGCCGGAAGCCACTTTGACGAACAAGCAGGAGGCTGGGTCAGTGACCAATGGTCAATGAAATAACGCCAACCACTTTTTCAGAGGTGGGAAATGGATAGGAGCTTCCCGGCTCTTATGGATAAGTATCTCAGACTGGGCCGGGAATAGTTGAATCCCACTATCAACTAAAACAAATCTTGCTGCGGTGACGCTCCATCCTGTGGCAATTCTGCTTTTGCCTTCCCTACCAATACCTTTCTTCTATAACGTTGACGACATAGCTTGATCACGTGTAACTGTTGTGCAGGGGTAAAGCTTAGCCAATTAAACCGCTCTTCTCTCTTACGCATGCATCCCTTGCAATACCCTTTTTCGTCGGAAGTGCAAATTCCAACGCAAGGACTTGGGACGGTAAAAAACTCCAGTTGCTCCATGCTCAAACCGTTCTATCGTTAGCTTGTTTAAATCCAATACGTTAATAGTCGAATAACTGTAAGAAATTTCTAAGTTTTCGGTGAATATCAATACCGATAATGGGATCTCTGTTATAAAATACGCTGTGTTTAAAAACATACGAAACCATAACCGTATGCTGACAAAAACAGTGTTTTATTACCTATACTTACCACGTTTTCTAAAAACGGAGTCAATAAAATGAAGCTTAGCCTAAAAACGTTAGTAGCAGCAATCTCACTTCCAGTTCTAATGACTGCATGCGCTAGCAACGGTGATAATGTGAAAGAAATTACGGCTCAAGATCTACAGCACCATAACTGGGAGCTGGTTCAAATCGATGGCAAAAACATTGCATCGGAAGAACAAAAGAAAGCCCCTCGCTTAGAAATTGGTGAAAACCTAACAGCGAACGGCAACGCAGGTTGTAACAACTTCTTCGGTCAAGCAGAACTGAAAGACAACCAACTGCGCATTGAGAAAATGGGTATGACCATGATGATGTGTGTAGGCGATCAAATGAAGATTGAAAAAGTAATGTCTGAAACGCTTTCTGATTGGAGCGACGTTACTCTAACTAACGACGGTCTAGTACTGAAAAACGCAGATCACGAACTAACGTTCACACTGCGTGACTGGGTAAACTAATCCCATATTCAGTTTCTAAGACAATACGTCTCTGAAATGATGAGTCTCTAAAAAAGCAGCCATTGGCTGCTTTTTTTGTTTCTAATGTCCGACAGATTGCTTCGCAAGCTTTTCAGGATCGTCATACACCGCATGACGGTCAATCATATCCAATGTGGCTTCGTTCATGCCTCTCACTGCGACAATAGCCCCCCCTTTTCGGAACTTCATGATGGCTTTATCAAGCGCAGATATTGCCGTGATGTCCCAGAAATGCGCATCCGATAAATCAATCGTGATGTACTTCGTGGCATTATCGAAGTCAAACATATCCGTAAAGCTATACGCAGAAGCAAAGAAGATTTGCCCATGCACTTTATGAATGGTGTGGTCGTTATCTATGATCACCTCATCCGACACTTTCATTAGGGTTCGACTCTGGTTCACATAAAACACACACGCCAATAGCACCCCGACTAACACACCTATTGCTAAGTTATGCGTCGCAACAACCGCAATCACGGTTGAAACCATCACAAGGTTTGTGGACAGACTGTGCTTACGCATTTCGGCAATCGAATTCCATGAAAATGTGCTGATAGAAACCATGATCATCACCGCTACCAACGCAGCCATCGGGATCTGTTTTAGGTAGTCACCCAAAAACACCACCATGATAAGTAGAAACACACCAGCGCATAACGTAGACAACCGCGTACGTCCGCCAGACTGAATATTGATCATTGATTGGCCGATCATAGCGCAACCCGCCATACCACCAAACAACGACGAGACCATATTCGCAATCCCTTGTCCTTTACACTCATCGTTATTTTCACTTTCCGTGTCTGTCAGCTCATCCACGATGGAAGCTGTCATCAACGACTCCAGCACACCAACAACAGCGAGTGCTAGTGAATAAGGGAAAATGATTTGGAGTGTTTCAAGGTTAAAAGGAATATCTGGGATCATAAAGACAGGGAGTGAATCAGGTAACTCTCCCATATCGCCTACTGTCCGAATATCAATATTGAACATTAGGGCAATCACAGTCACTACGACGATACACACTAAAGGTGAAGGTAGCATTTTTCCTATTTTAGGAACATAAGGAAACATGTAGATGATGGCCAACCCTAATCCTGTCAGTGCGTAAACAGGCCAAGAAACATTGGTTAGTTCAGGCAGCTGCGCCATAAAGATTAAGATAGCCAACGCGTTAACAAACCCGGTCATGATCGACTTTGAGACGAAACGCATTAAATCCCCTAGCCTCAAATAACCGATCAACAGTTGAAGTACGCCAGCGAAAAACGAAGCGGCCAACAGATACTGTAAACCATGGTCTTTGACTAAGGTTGTCATCAACAGCGCCATAGCGCCCGTAGCCGCGGAAATCATTCCGGACCTTGAGCCTGTAAACGCAATCACGACACAGATGGAAAACGAGGCATATAGACCAACTTTAGGGTCTAATCCTGCGATAATAGAGAATGCAATAGCTTCTGGTATAAGTGCCAGCGCTACAACAACTCCTGATAAACAATCTCCTTTAACATTGTTGAACCAAGTATCTTTTGTAAATTTAAACATAAATCTCTCATAAACGTATTGCCTTAGTTGGTGCATTGCGCACGGTGAAGGGAGTGATGCAAACGCATCTGAGAGATCGTTCTAAGGCGGACTAATGAGCAAAAAGCACCTTCCTTTTCCTGTTGATGAGCCAAAAAATGAGGACAAACAACGAGAGCGCCCCCAAGAGAAGTGTGCTTTATATCACTATAAAAATCTAAATTGTAATAAATTCTTACAAAACGAAGTCAACAGTCCTACAAAGAGCCACAAAAAAAACGCCTCACAAAGGAAGCGTTCTTATCATCTCTATGCCTTATAGAATAAGGGATTATCGTAACAAGCGTTTTTAGAATGACTGCTGAGAGTACCTTTCTCCATCAAAGCCACTTAATTGCTCATAAGCTTTGGAAAGAATCGCAATACCGATAATCGTCACCAAGAAACTCAACAGGCTCATTAAGAAAGGAAGCTGTAAAAACGCAAGTGGTGACATAGCCAAACCAAACAGAAGCGGCACGATAATCACAACGCTCATCATGTACCAAGTATGGCCTTTGGTAAGGTTCCACGCGTAAGGGAAAGAAACACCTTTACCAATCGCGATGGCTGGAAAAACCAAGACTAATCGACAACACACTACACTTAGCGCCAATAACGCAATAGCAGCAAGGGCGACATTAATCATCGCGAAAAGCGCAGCCACAGCGACCACCGCTACGGTCATGACCAAGTAATGGCCGATAAACCACATTTCGATTTTTCCAAACGTGAAACGTCCCCACTGAGGCACAGACTGAGGGCCTTTCAAAATGATGCTGTGAACGTTGATTGCAACGATTGCAGATAAAAGAGCCATCAAGATCTGAACGAGAATAGGAGCGATATCCCCTTGCGCTGAGTTCAAAACAAGATCCAGCATCAGAGAAAGGAGAATGGGTAACGCTGTTGCTTTCGCAATAGCCTGTTTATTTGCACTCAATGATGAGAAAGCGCTTTTAACGGTATCGACAAACATAGTTGGATTCTAATTAAGAGTAAGGTTTATTCTGGTTACTGATGTTATCTTCCAGATACTAAATGAGCAAACCTTTCCCTAATTATCATTGAGTTACCGTAATTACTTCGACCTAAATAGATTCATTTCCCAACAATGATACGCTTTGTTCACCGAATACGGCTTTGTTAGATTAAATGCCCGACTTTACGAATCAGTGCAGCAAGGCTTTCCGATTCGAGTTTCTTCATCACGTTGGAACGGTGTACTTCAATCGTTCGTAAAGAGACACACAACAAGTCCGCCATCTCTTGGTTTTTCATCCCTTTAACCACTAAGCCAAGCACTTCTCTTTCACGCTTAGTAAGGTTCTGTAGAACTTGTTTTGCACTGAGCTTTTCACAGTTTTTGATCGACTGTTCCATGGCATCTTCAATCGCTAACACCAGCGCATTGCCATCAACTGGCTTTTGGAAAAAGTCTAACGCACCATCTTTGAGCGCATCCACCGCCATTGGGATATCGCCATGTCCTGTCAGGTAAATCACACTGATTGGACTGAACTTCTCGTTCATGAAGTGGTGAACATCTTGGCCTCGCATCTCTGGCATGCGGCTATCAAGCAAAACGCAACCGGGCGATGATAAATCGGCACCATCGAGAAACGCCATCCCGCTAGAGAAAATCTCAACCTCATAACCATAGCTTTCCAACATAAATGCCATGGATTCCAATACTGGCTCTTCATCATCAACGATATAGAGCGGACAAAGGTTACGACTCATGACAAGCCTCCTGATACGGTAATACAATGGTCACCTGACAACCCGTCGGCTCAATTGACCTAAATTGAATGCTGCCTTGGTGAGCATCAAGCACATCACGACAAATCGCCAAACCTAAACCCAACCCATTCTCTTTGGTGGTGTAGAAGGCTTGGTCAAGTGGCGTGCTCTCTTCTTCAATACCAATGCCGTTATCGGTCACATCAATGATGACCATCTCATCACAAAAACTGACGTGCAGATCCACATACAAGTCTTTTCGTTTCGGTGAATGGCTCAAACAGGCGTCTTTGGCATTGTTCAGAACATTAAGAATGACTTGCTGCAAACCGGTAACGTCGGCAAACACTTTTTGCGGTTCGCCGGAGTACAGCACGCCAAGTTGGATACGATGGCGCTGGAATTCGTAGTCCACCAGCTTCATCGCTTCTTCGATTAAGAAAGGTAAATCTACCCAGCTCTTTTCAATCGGCGTTTTGTTTATCAAGCTTCTAAGGCGCTGAATAATGCCGCTCGCGGAAGTAACTTGTTGCTGAATCTTATCTAGGATTGGCGACATTTCTTCTGCTGTCGCGCCCCGTTCCATTCGCACTTTCGCGCCCTGACTGTAATTCTTGATTGCTGCAAGCGGTTGATTTATTTCGTGCGCAAGGCTACTTCCTAACTCACCAACAATCGTTATGCGCTGGGCATGTTCAAGCATCGAGCTCTTGCGACGCAGATCGTTCATCGTTGCTTGTAGCTCTTCTCGGCTACGTTTGAATTTCCACTCCAACCAGAAGTGATAGCCAGTTAATAATAATAAAGTCAGCAAAGAGGCCATCGCAATCGCTTGGTTCTTATACAGCCATTCTTGTGCTTTTTGTCCCCAAGATTTTTGTAATGGATGCATGTCTAAGTGCTTGTAGACTTTATCGACATTGATGCTCGGTGCTGGCAACATCCATCCCACGTTATTCGCAGCAATCGCTGCAGGGTGCTCTTCAGGCATTGCGAACAAGGTTTGCGCCACCATTTGTCCCACATCCGCAGGCGCTCGCTCTGTCATTGCCATCGTCCAGTTTGGGTACAAAGGTGTACTCACCGCACAAACAGAATCGGCAGGACGTTTTTCATTTAGAACTCGCAGGTTATGCAGTTGAATACGCCCCTCTTTCGCCATGTTCTCCAGAGTACAAGCAGGAACGATCGCAACATCGAGATCATTCTTGATCACGTCCAAAATCAGTTGATCAGTCGGCGGGCCAGTAAAGTGGATCTTTTCGAAGAAAGAAGAGTTGAAGTAACCCAATTTGTCTAGCTCGTAACGTAAGGCTAAGAATCCACCAAACGCTTTTTCTGATACTGCCGCAACGTTAGCTTTATTGATGTCACGCAGCGTTTTATATGGTGAAGCTTCACGTACCACCACGACAGATGCGATCGATTTGTTCGGCAAATTACTATAGGCAGTTTTCTGCGTTGCCAACCAGTTGATTGGGTACTCGCGAGCAAGTTTGGTCGCTTGCCCCGGACTGGTCAGGATGAAATCGAGCCAACCGTGCAAAAACGCGTCTTCGAGTTGGTCAAAGTCGTAAGTATGTAAGTTGAATTTATAACCAGGATTTTGAGCCTCTAACCAATCCAAAGTCGGTTGCCATGCTTCTCGCGCATGTGCGTGCCCACGCAACGCCAGCACACCGACGTCATAAATCATTCTTTGCGTTTTTTGCTCGTCCGAAAAACTAAAAGAAGAGAAGAAAAGGAAAACAAGGAGTATCAACCGGACGAATTTATGAGAATGGTTATTAATCACTTAATAAGTAATATGAAAATTTATTTGTAGCACATTTTACCATCACATCCCCCTATCAGTTTGTTGCTTTAGATCAATTCGAATTCATTATTGTGGGAAACCACAATACCCCCTAAGTATCGATTTCCTCAAAATGCCTACCAACAAAGGGCTAGATACGAATGCACTCTTTAAGAGTGTTAATACACCATGAACACTTATGAAAAATTACAAAGTTCATGCCTCTTCTTCCTAGCTGCAAAAAATTCTAACTGCCGAGCAAAATGACTCGTCAGGAAAACTTTAAATTAAAATATGGAAGCAACTCATGAAAAAATCGACGATTGCGTTGGGTGTGTTGGCGGCTGTCGCAGCTGTTGGCTACTCAGCTTACAATACGATGTTCTCAGCTGAAGCAGTGACAGTGGATGCCGCAGCACAAGAGCAAAAGTTCACTGAATACGCTCACCCAGAGCACTTCATCTCTGCACAACAACTGAAATCGCTGATGGACAGTGATAAAGACGTGGTTGTGATCGGCGCGCTAAACCCTATCAAGCCAGACAGCCCTATCTCTGGTTCTTACACTATGTGGCGTAATGATTACTCTGCGGCTGAAGGCGTTTACGATTTCGGCGGTATGAGCAACAGCACGGAAGAGATGGAAACCATCTTAGGTAGCTTTGGCGCAACAACAGACAGCACAATCGTCGTTTACGCCGCAGGCTCTCACCACGATGCTGCGCGTCTTTACTGGCAAATCCATAACCTTGGTCACCACGACGTTCGTTACCTAGATGGTGGCTTAAACGCTTGGATGGGCGCAGGTTACCCAACTGGCTCTGCAAACCAAAGTGTTGCTGCTGTTGAGTACAAAGCGACAAATACAGAGCAAGACAACAATACACTAGCAACGCTAGACATGGTTATCGCGGCACAAAACAACCCTGATTGGGTAATCCTAGATACTCGCGGCAACGACGAGTTTAGCGGTGAAGTAGCGGTGTCTGGCGCGTACGGTCCGGGCACTATCCCAAGCAGTGTTCACATTAACTGGACCAAAGCGTTGAACGAAGACACAACGCTGAAGTCAGCAGAAGAACTGCAAGCCCTTTACGGCGACATCATAAAAGGCAAGAAAGTTATCGCTTACTGCCAGTCAGGTGTTCGCTCTGCCCACACCACCATGATTCTTACTGAAGTATTAGGTGCAGAAGGCGTCTACAACTACGACGGCTCATGGATCGAGTACAGCCATGCTCACTACGAGCAGAAGAATCCTGAAGTGAACGTTATCAACGGCAAGAGCTAATCAACACGGAAACCGCAGTTAATGAACAATGTAATTTTTAGCCAAAAGCTATACGACACCGCGCAAATGATTGTCGATGGCTGTATGGGTGATGCCGATCCGGCATGTCAAACCGCATGTCCAATGCACACAGACGTAAAGCAATACGTTCGCATGGCTGGCGAAGGTGATTTCCAAGGTGCTTTGGATCTGATCCGTAGCAAACTATTCCTACCTCAAACGCTTGGCCGCATCTGTGCACACCCTTGTGAAGCGTCTTGCCGTCGTAACACTGAATTCGGTCAACCGATCAGCGTTGCAGGCATCAAACGTTTTGTCGCAGAAAAACTGGATAACCAAGATCACTGGGATCTTAACATTGCCCCCCTAACCAACAAGCACATCGCGATTGTGGGTGCAGGTCCTGCTGGCGCGCAAGCAGCTATTGAGCTTCGTCGTCAAGGCCACGAAGTAACGATTTACGAAAAGCTAGACGTATACGGCGGCATGATGCGTGTGGGTATCCCTGAATACCGTCTACCACGCGACGTTATCGACTTCGAATACAGCTACTTAGCAATGCTAGGTGTGACGACTCGTTTCGGTGTTGAAATCGGCAAAGACATCAGCTTCGACACTCTGCGTAGCGAACACGATGCTGTGATTCTGGCTCACGGTGCACACGTAGGCTCTATCATTCCGCTACCAGGTCACGACAACGATGGCGTGTTCTCTGCGGTTGAATACTTGAAAGAGATTTCTGAAACTCGCCAATTCCCACGTGCAGGCAAACGCGTGATGGTTATCGGCGGTGGTGACGTTGCTATGGACTGTGCGCGCTCTTCATGGCGTATCGGTGCAAGCGAAGTTTACCAATGTTCGCTTGAGAGCCTTGAAAACCTACCTGCAAGCCAAATCGAAATCGACGAGTCGCTAGAAGAAGGTGTCGAGTTCAACGCAGGTTGGGGTCCAGTTGCTATCGAACACGAGAACGGCAAAGTAACCGGCATCACTATCAAGAAAGCACTGTCTATCTTTGACGAGCAAGGCAACTTTGCACCGAAGTACAGTGACGAAAGCAAAACGATCTTTGTCGATACGGTTGTTTTCGCTACGGGTCAAGTTGTGGCTGACATCACTGGCGGCGCCCTAGAACAAACTCGCGGCGGCCGTTACGTAGTCGATAAACAAACACTAGCTTCTAGCCTAGAAGACGTCTTCGTAGCTGGTGACGCGTGTGGCGGTAACATCGTGATTGAAGCGATGGCATTAGGTCGCAAGGCAGCAATGAGTGTTGAGCGTTTCCTAACGACTCGTCCACTGACTGAAGGTCGCGACTTCGAGCAAGAATACAGCTACTCATCTCGTCTAGACGTACCACTACCAAAAGGTATGGTAGATACCCCTCGCCTACACGGTGAATTGCGTAACGCAGAAGAGCGTAAGCAAGATTTTGCACAAGTGGATTTAGGCTTTACTGAAGAGCAAATCAAACAAGAAGCATCTCGCTGTCTGCAATGTAGCTGCAAGCTATGTATGACCGAGTGCATCATGATGAACGACTTCAGTGACTGTCCGAAGACCATCTTCTCTGACTTCGTGAACAACAAGTCAATGGACCCATTGATGGCTTACTCATGTAACGCCTGTGACCAGTGCACCATCGTATGTCCGAAAGACTTCCCAATGAAGGAAATGTTCTTAGGCGCACGTGCTGACTTTGTTAAGGCAAACAATGGTGAATCACCAATGCCGGGTCACAAAGCAATCAACATGCACCAGAAGCTGGGCTTCTCAAAAATCTTCACTATGGCAAAACGAGCGGTATCGACAAAATGAGTAATAAAGTATTTATGCCAGGATGCAGCTTGCCATCCTACTCACCAGAAGGCGTAGCAGCAATTGCGAGCTACTTAAAAGAAGTGTACCCAGACATGGGCGCAGTGCAGAAGTGTTGTGGTAAACCAACCGCTGCTATTGGTCAAACAGATAAGTTCAAAGAACGCTACGGCCAACTTCAAGCAGACTTCGATAAACTAGACGCACAAGAAGTCATTGTGGCGTGTCAAAGCTGCTACGGCATGATCAAGAAATCTGGCGGCACACAAAAGCCGGTTTCATTATGGAAACTGCTTCCAGAAATCGGTCTGCCAGAAGCGCTACGCGGTAAAGCGAAAAACAGTGACGTGGTATTCACCATTCACGACTCTTGCTCTACTCGCTACGAAAAAGAACTGCAAGACGGTATCCGCTGGATCTTGAACGAGCTTGGTTACAAAACCTCAGAACCAGAACACACACGTGAAAACACACGCTGCTGTGGCTTTGGCGGCATGGTAGTGCCAGCAAACCCAGACGTCGCAACACGCGTAATCAAACGCCGCGTGGAAGAGTTTGAGACAGACTACGTGGTGGTTTACTGCTCCGCTTGTCGTGCATCCATGATGGGTGTTGGTACGAAATCTTGGCACATTCTGGATCTGATGTTCGGTCCTGTGATCATGCAAGGTGATGAGCCGCCAGTAAACGTGCTCGCTAGTCCTGTGAAAGCTTGGTTCAACCGCTACAAATCGAAAGCGGGCCTAATCAAGTGTATGTCTGTTTAGCTATGTCTCTGTAGCTACGTCTTTGTAGCTACATGTTTTTAATTATTAGGTTTAAGTGAAGTTGAACTTATGAAATTCGTAAAAATTGCTCTTATTGTTGCTGTTATCGCTCTCGCTCTATTCGCAGCAAAACAAACTGGCATCCTTGAGATCATTACAGACATCAAGAGCCTACAAGATTGGATCGCAAGCTTTGGCGTTTGGGGTTACGCAGTATTCGTAGCAGCATTCGTGTTTGCGTGTGTTTTCCTACTACCAGGCAGTGCGTTCACTATCGTGGCAGGCATCGTATTTGGCCCTATCAAAGGTGGCGTTTTAGCGCTATTTTCTGCAACGCTTGGCGCAGTGGCGGCATTCATCGTGGCACGCTTCCTACTGCGTAACACCATCATGAAGAAGTTTGGCGATAACCCAATCTTCAAGAAAATCGATGATGGTGTAGCAGCAAACGGGACAAGCTTCTTGATCTTAACGCGTCTAGTACCTGTATTCCCATTCAGCCTACAGAACTACGCTTACGGTCTAACAAGCCTAAACTTGGGCACTTACGCTCTAGTTTCTCTACTAACGATGGCACCAGGTGCATTCATCTTCGCTTACATGGCGGGGGATATTGCAACAAACGGTGTGTCTGCAATGCTGCTAGTGAAGTTTGCGGTTGCAGGTCTTATCCTGTTTGGCATGTCTCTGATTCCAAAATACATCGCGAAGAAAAAAGGCATCAACATGGAAGAATTAGCGAAGTAATCCGGTCTATCCATTATTGACGCCAAAAGAGTGCGACTTATCGGGAGTTGCACTCTTTTCATTCATATCAGCTTGGTCATATTTTATGCCCTTATTGCTCACGTTTAAGGCCAAAGATAAATGTTGATCGGTATGACCTCACAAGGCGAGTAATTCTCTGAATCTATTGTCAAATTCGCGTTGATAATAAAGCAAGATAGATTACTATCCATCTAGAGGGAACGGAGTATTCAGTTGATGAATAGCCCTATGTTGAGTGCCGAAAATAAACGGTTGCCACTTCATAGCGGAACAAAGCTCCAAAATGAAAACGAAGATAAAAACACGGATTACGTATGAAAAAGCTACTTAGCACCATTGGCATTTTAACCGCCACTTTTGCCACCTCTTTCTATGCCTCTTCTAACACAGAAGGATGGCAAAAAATCGAACAACAAGCCGACGGTCAGACTGTTTATTTCCATGCTTGGGGTGGTAGCCAAGAGATCAACCGCTATATCCAATGGGCAGGCAAAGAGCTTAAATCTCGCTACAACGTGACGCTTAACCACGTAAAAGTCACCGACATTTCTGAAACCACCACTCGCCTTATCGCAGAAAAAGCCGCAGGGAAGAACAGCGGTGGCAGCGTAGATATGGTTTGGATTAATGGTGAAAACTTTAAATCAATGAAAGACAACCAACTGCTGTTTGGCCCTTTTGTTGATGGTCTACCAAGTTGGCAATATGTCGACAAAACACTACCGGTAGATGTTGATTTTTCAGAACCGACTGATGGCCTTGAAGCGCCATGGGGTGTTGGCCAACTTGTTTTCATCTACGATGAAGAGACGCTAAACAACCCGCCAAGCTCTTACGCAGAAATGCTAAGTTACGCAAAAGCGTTTCCTAACCGTCTTACTTACCCTCGCCCACCAGAGTTCCATGGCACTAGCTTTATTAAATCTCTGCTCATTGAGTTAAGTAACAACGATCCTGCACTGCAAAAACCAGTGACCGATGAAGCATTCAAAACCGTTACGCAGCCTCTATGGGCTTACCTAGATGAATTCCACACTGTTGCATGGCGCGGCGGTAAACAGTTCCCAGGCGGAACAGCAGAAACCGTACAACTGTTAGATGATGGTCAGATTGACCTAGCCGTAACGTTCAACCCGAACGCGGTTTTTTCAGCACAATCAAGCGGTAACCTAGCAGAAAGCACCAAAGCATACGCGATGGACGCTGGCGCATTATCGAACATTCACTTCTTAGCGATTCCTTGGAACGCAAACGCCAGTGCAGGCGCGCAAGTTGCTATAAACTTTTTATTAAGCCCTGAAGCACAGTCTCGCAAAGGTGACATAAACATCTGGGGTGATCCTTCAGTGCTAAGCAGCCAGTACCTAACCGGCACGGCTAAAAATACTCAACAGTTCAAATCTATCGCGGAGCCACACCCAAGCTGGCAAGCCGCATTAGAAAAAGAATGGCTGAAACGCTACGGAAATTAATACACACCCATGTTAAGAGCGCTGTATCTAGTTATTATCGCAGTTTGTATATTACCGACCATCCCGGGGCTACTCGGGGTGGTGGTGTCTGCGCTCGGCTATGTACCCCCTATTGGTTTGCACCACTTTTCACTGGATGGCTTTCATGCTGTCTTTGACTGGGAAGGTGTGTGGACGTCTATTGGACTGACTTTCTATTCCGCCATTTTCAGCAGCTACCTTGCTTGTTTGATCACTTTCGCGATTCTTCAAGCTTCATGGGGCGGCAAGTTCTGGCGCAAGATTGAAATGAGTCTTTCCCCTCTTCTTGCTATGCCGCATGTCGCGTTTGCCATTGGCTTCGCTTTTCTATTCGCACCCACAGGCATGGGCGCTCGTGTACTCAACCAAATGTTTGGTTACGATCCAAATGCTCAAACAGTGAATGACTTAGCGTTGTTGATCAAAGACCCACACGCACTGGGTTTGATCGTCATGCTTGCTATTAAAGAAGTGCCGTTTTTATTGTTGATGAGCATTCCTATTCTTCAGCAATTAAAAGTTGAGAAGATTGAAAAAGTCAGCCATTCGATGGGTTACAGTTCCGCGCAAGCATGGTGGAAATGCGTTTTCCCACAATGGTTAGCGAAGCTGCGTTTCCCAATGTTGGCTGTTCTGGCTTACAGCTTATCCGTTGTGGATGTGGCGCTCATTATTGGCCCAACCAACCCTCCTACGTTTGCAGTGTTGGTATGGCAGTGGTTTAACGATCCTGATTTGTCGCTCCTACCAAGAGCAGCGGCAGGAGCGGTGGTACTGTTTGCCATTGCGAGCCTTTTGATTGGTTTTGCACGACTTGTTGAATGGGGCATAACCAAAGGCTTTAAACGCTGGCAATACTCTGGTCGCAGCGGTTTCCGCTTGCCGGGTAAGACCTTGTTCTCTTTGATTGCTCTGCTTGCTCTTTTAATGGTGCCATTGATGGTGGTCTGGAGCTTTGCACAGCGTTGGCGTTTCCCTGACTTATTACCAAGCCGTTATAGCTTACGTTTTTGGGAATACGAGTGGCAAAGCATTCTTGGCACGCTAGAACAAAGCATGTTGATTGCAGTTATCAGTGCATCTATTGCCCTTGTATTGGCGCTGATCGCTCATGAGTACCGCCTACGATACCGTTGGCAGGTGCCGGGGTACATCATCGCTGTACCTATGTTGATCCCGCAACTTTCTGTGTTGTTTGGTATGCAGGTCGCCACTCTGTATCTCGACAGCAATGCGTATTTCTTCTGGGTATGCTGGGCACATGTCTTCTTTGCCTTTCCATTCGTTTACCTGTCATTGGATGGACCTTGGCGCAGCTTCGACAACGGTTTGACTCGTGTCGCTCTTAGCCTTGGTAAATCACCAATGCAAGCTTGGTTGAAAGTGAAGTTGCCTATTCTTCTGCCTGCAATAGCCTTTGCTTGGGCAGTGGGTATTAGTGTGAGCTTGGCGCAATATCTACCAACACTAGTGCTGGGTGCAGGTCGCATCAGCACAATAACAACAGAAGCGGTAGCCCTCTCAAGTGGCTTCGACCGTCGTGTCACCGCGATTTACGCAATTTGGCAAGCTCTCTTGCCGTTAATGTTCTTCTCTTTTGCGATTCTACTTAGTCGTTTACACGTTAAGTATCGCCGGTTGTCTATTAAAGGTTTACTACCGAATGAGTCTTTGTCTCGAAAACCTCGCCATCCGTAAAACCAATGGCGACACACTTTTCTCTGCGTTCAACATGACCGTAAAGAGAGGTGAAATTGTTACCCTGATGGGCCCAAGCGGCTGCGGAAAATCCACCTTGTTGGATGCGATTGCTGGTCACCTGTCTTCCGAGTTCGACTATTCAGGCTCAATCACGCTCGACAACGAAAAGCTGGATGCTTTACCTGCGCACAAACGTCAGGTAGGTATTCTGTTCCAAGATGACTTGCTCTTCCCGCACCTCACCGTGTGGGAGAATCTGGCCTTCGCGCTACCCGACTCAATCAAAGGCGCAGAGCGCAAAGAGCGTGCCATGCAGGCTTTGAAGCACATCTCACTAACTAAGCTCGCAGAATCTTTCCCTGATCAAATCTCAGGCGGCCAGCGCGCACGTATTGCTCTCACTCGCATGTTGTTGGCAAAACCGAAAGTTGCCCTACTCGATGAGCCATACAGCAAGCTAGATAAAGATCTGCGCGTACAGTTTCGTAATTGGGTTGTGGAGCAACTTCAAAAAGCCAATATTCCTGCTTTAATGGTGACTCACGATGAGGATGATATTCCTGAGGGCAGTCGCTGCCTGAACTGGCCTTGGGAGACAAGCCATGCTTGATAGCCTGAGTATCAAAATCATTAAGTGGCCATTGGCACAGAGTGCGAAACTGATCGATAAATGTGGCGTGACGGCTAATCAAACCACGCTGTTTGGTTTCGCCCTTGGTTGTTTTGCCTTACCTGCATTGATGGCAGAGCAATACACGCTTGCATTAGCGTTTATTCTGCTGAATCGAATCTGTGATGGATTGGATGGTGCTTTAGCGAGGATTCAAGGCATCACCGATGCGGGCGGCTTCCTTGATATAAGCCTAGACTTCTTGTTCTATTCTCTGATTCCATTTGGCTTTGTGTTGGCAAACCCAGAACAGAACGCCGTCGCGGGCGCGTTCTTGATCTTCTCGTTTATTGGTACAGGAAGCAGCTTCTTAGCATTTGCGATCATGGCGGGTAAACGTGGTATCGATAACCCTGTCTACAAGCACAAATCTCTGTACTACATGAGCGGTCTGACAGAAGGCACTGAGACCATTGGTTGCTTCGTCCTGTTCTGCTTGTTCCCGCAACATTTTGCCGTGATTGCGTACATCTTTGGTGCGGCATGTTGGTTTACCACATTTACGCGTATTTACTCTGGATTTCATACGTTGAAACCGTAAACAAAACTTAAAGAGAGATTCCTGATAGCGACGAAGGACCGCAGTCGGGAATCTCTTTTCAATCCTCCCTCAATAAAGCATTCCACTCACCACCAGTGTCACCACAATTCCAGAGACAAAACTCGGAAAATGCCACGTCCGTTTCTTAGCGCGGTAAAACTCTTTTTGTAGATCCTCTTGGTAGCTCTTTACGGCTAATTCTTTAATGTAGTTATTATGCATACCCTGTCCTCCTGACGTGTTTTACAGATGGAGGATAAAAGCTCAAGTTAACTTCAGGTCAACGGAAAAAGTTCAATTTCGGATAATATTATTTGCGGAGGCTGAATCCCTCATTCCTAGCTCTTAAGATCAACCAGTTGCACATATTTGCATCACAGTTCTGTTGTGTCACTTGATCGTCGTCAATGGAACATCAATCTCTCACACCTTTCGATGTTCAAATGACATCAAGTTGCTAGCATGAGCCCATTCAAGATAACTCTGGGCTTGTTATGACTCCTACTGTCGACCACGTACTTCTCAATATCGCACTCAATCTGAGCTCAAATCGCTCTCATGAGCAGCAATACCAAAACCTGATTGATGGAGTGGCGCAAGTGTTCCCTTGTGATGCGAGTTGTCTGTTTATCTTTGATGAAGATGGCTTCCTTACGCCCGTTGCAGTAAAAGGTTTGTCGAACTCAGTTCTCGGTCGCCGTTACTTTCCTAAAGCTCACCCGCGTTTAGATGCCATCATTCATAGTCGCGAGCCTGTTCGCTTCGACGCTGATTGTGCCCTACCCGATCCATTTGATGGAACACTTTTAACCGAAGATCAATGCATTGACGTCCATGACTGCATGGGCTTTAGCTTGTACGTTGAGGGGCAGCTTGTCGGCGCATTAACCATGGATGCGCTAGCTGTTGGCGCGTTTGACCATATCGACCCGGTCGCAATCGAAACATTCGCAGCACTAACGGCGGCAACACTGCGTAACATTGCGCAATTAAAAGCCCTTAAAGCGCAGAACCAGAAGCAAAAGAGCGTCACGCAAACCCTGATCCAACAGGCACGCTCACAACACGGTGACATGGTTGGTTTAAGCCCACAAATCAATCAATTACGAAACAACATTGCGACCGTTGCTCAGTCGGATTACGCAGTATTGGTAACGGGAGAAACGGGGACGGGTAAAGAGCTTGTTGCTCACTCTGTCCATGCTCAATCTCATCGTAATGATAAACCGATGATTTACGTAAACTGCGCCGCCCTACCCGAAGGTCTGGCGGAGAGCGAACTGTTTGGCCACGTGAAAGGGGCTTTTACCGGAGCCAATAGTCATCGTGCAGGTAAGTTCGAATTGGCTGATGGCGGTACAATCTTCTTAGATGAAGTGGGTGAATTGCCATTGATTTTGCAGGCAAAACTGCTGCGAGTTATCCAGCAAGGTGAGTTGCAACGTGTGGGTAGCGATCAGCATTTGATGGTTAACGTGCGCATCATCGCAGCCACCAACCGACAGTTAGAAAAAGAAGTGGAAGATGGCACATTCCGTGCGGATTTGTTCCATCGTTTAAACGTGTTCCCAATCAAAGTGCCACCACTTCGCGCTCGTGATGGCGACATTCCAGTTCTTGCAGGATATTTGTTAGAAAAAGTACGTCAACAATTTAACGCACCAAACCTTCACGTTCACCCTAAGGTACTGACTCAACTAGAATCTCTGCCTTGGTATGGTAACGTTCGAGAACTTGAGCACACCTTAACGCGAGCTGCGTTACATGCGATTCAACAAGGTGCGAGCACCATCATGCTCAATCACTTTGATACTTCACTGGCATTGGATGATGTAAAAAACACATCACATTACTTGCCGAAAGAGAGTCAGCCAATGCGTGAGTTAGTAGAGAGTTATCAACGAGACTTGATTGAACACGCTTTAAGCCAAACTGGCGGTGTTTGGGCAAAAGCAGCGGAGTTTTTACAGATGGATCGGGGTAACTTATATCGCATGGGTAAAAAGCTCGGCATTAGCAAATAACACTCCGATTTACCTCTCTCATCAATTCACTCTACTCAACGATTCCGGGTGGTTTGCTCAGGCTCATCCGGAGCACCTAGTTCCGTGTATTCTTCAATAACACCAAGGCATTCCTAAATGCTGCAAAGAAACGCGATTGGGAATCTTTTGTCTTTACAAAACCACACTAACTTTTCTCCTGTTTAACAAGCACTTCCACTTTCGACTGTTTAAGCGTTTCTCGCGCGTTGCTTTTCTCATCACATCTGTATTTTTGTTGTCATTTGCACATCATTCACGTTGTCACAATTACATCAATCACAAATTTAAAACGGAACAAAACCATTTAAAATCAACAAGATAAAAATTGGCACGCATTCTGCTTTATAAGGAAAAACAAAACGACTATTACTACAATCACTGGAGAACCCAATATGTTCTGTATTCAATGTGAACAGACAATCCAAACCCCAGCTGTAAAAGGCTGTTCTTTCGCACAAGGTATGTGTGGCAAAACTTCAGAGGTATCCGATCTACAAGACGTGTTGGTTTACACTTTGCAAGGGGTTTCTTTTTGGGCAGCACGCGCGCTTGAATTCAACATCATCAATGATGAAATCAACCAATGGGCTCCAAGAGCATTCTTCTCTACGTTGACCAACGTAAACTTCGATCCAGAGCGTATCCTTGAACTGACTTCTCAAGCAGCCACTTACAAAGCGCTGCTAAAAGACCAAGCGACGACAGCAGCAACCCTTGCAGATGAAGTGCTAGTGAACATTCCTGATGTAGCAAACTTCGAGTTGCCAAACAGCGCAGAGGAAATCTTGGCGTTTGCTCCTCAAGTTGCGGTAAACCGCGGTAGAGACCAAGTACACGAAGACGTTATCGGCCTGCGCCTACTTTGCCTGTACGGTCTAAAAGGTGCTGCAGCGTACATGGAGCATGCTCGAGTATTAGAGCAAACCAACAATGACATCTTCGCGGAATACCACGAAATCATGGCTTGGCTTGGAACTGACCCTGAAGATCTAGGTGAACTGCTAGACTGCTCAATGCGCATCGGTCTTATGAACTACAAAGTGATGGAAATGCTGGATCATGGTGAAACAGCAACGTTCGGTCACCCAGAGCCAACCACCGTTAACGTGAAGCCAGTGAAAGGCAAATGTATTCTTGTTTCTGGTCATGACCTTCACGACCTAGAAAAAATCTTGCAACAGACTGAAGGCAAAGGCATTAACGTTTACACCAACGGTGAAATGCTGCCTGCACACGGCTACCCAGAGTTGAAGAAATACCCTCATCTAGTGGGTAACTACGGTAGCGCATGGCAGAACCAACAGAAAGAGTTCGCTAACTTCCCTGGCGCGATTGTGATGACATCAAACTGCCTATTGAACCCGAACGTTGGCCAATACGCAGACCGTCTATTCACTCGTAGCATTGTTGGTTGGCCGGGTGTCGCTCACCTAGAAGGTGACGATTTTAGCCAAGTCGTTGAATGTGCATTAGCGCAAGAAGGCTTCCAGCATGACGAAATCGAACACAACATCACGGTTGGCTTCGGTCGCAACGCACTAATGAACGCAGCCCCAGCGGTTATCGACCAAGTGAAGCAAGGCAACATCAAACACTTCTTCCTAGTAGGTGGTTGTGATGGCGACAAAGCAGAGCGTAGCTACTACACCGACTTCACTGCAGAAGCACCAGAAGATACGCTGATCCTAACGCTGGCTTGTGGTAAATACCGCTTCAACAAGAACACATTTGGCGACATCAACGGCATCCCTCGCCTATTGGATGTAGGCCAATGTAACGATGCGTACTCAGCGATCCAGCTTGCACTAGCGCTCGCGAAAGAGTTCGATTGTGACATCAACGAACTTCCTCTAACGCTTGTTCTGTCTTGGTTTGAGCAAAAAGCGATTGTGATCCTGCTTACGCTATTCGCTCTTGGCGTGAAAGGCATCTACACAGGTCCAACGGCGCCAGCATTCCTAACGCCGAACCTAATTGCGATTATCCAAGAGAAGTTCGACATGCGCAGCATTGGCAACGTTCAGGACGATCTTAAAACTATACTAGCAGCGTAATCGCCTCGCTTATCACGCGCCTCCTTAATTGGGGGCGCTTTTATCTATCGAGTACTCGACAACCAAAGAGATTGATATGTTTTTTGAATGGCAAGGCAGTCAACCTGTCACGCTACGCTGCGTAGATAAATACCATGAGACTGACGATGCAGTGAGCCTTAAGCTGGCAGACCTGTCAGAATCGCTCTTGTTTGAATTTAAAGCCGGTCAGTTCATCAACCTTGGCGTTGAAATCGATGGCAAGATGGAGTTTCGTGCCTACTCACTCAGCTCTCTTTCTGGTGACGACTGTCTACAACTGACGATCAAGCGTGTCGACGGCGGTAAGGTATCCAACTACATCATCGATAAGCTCCTCATTGGAGATACGGTTCAAGCTCTTCCTCCTACGGGTGATTTCAACTGCATTGATCACCCACCAATCGCGATCAATGGCAGAAAGAAAGCACTGCTCATCAGTGCGGGCTGTGGCATTACGCCTGTATTCGCGATGGCAAAAGAATGGCTAGGTAACGACGCCGGTGTTGATATTGAGTTCCTGCACATTGCTCGCTCTCAACCAGAAACCATCTACTTTGATTTACTAGAAACCTACCATTCGGTTTATCCAGATTTCAATTTGAAATTGCTACTGAAAAACCGTGGTGAAACGCTTTATCCTGAAGGTCGTTTGAATGCTGAGTGGTTAAAAGAACTGGTGCCAGATTTTAAACAGCGCACGGTTTATCTATGCGGTCCAAATCAGTTTATGCTCGATGTCCAAAGCTACTTGAGCGAGCTTGGCTTTGATATGGCAAACTTCTTCCAAGAAAGCTTTACACCAGCAGCAAGCGAAGAAACCGAAGTATCAGATGAATCAGCGAGTGTGTCAGTGCCTGATTTCGCTCAAACGATTGATGCTCAAAAAGGCCAAGTCCTCGCTGATGTGTTGGAAGGCGCAGGATTACCACTGATCATAGCTTGCCGAAGCGGTATTTGTGGCTCTTGTAAGTGTAAGGTTCGCAAGGGCAGCGTGTCTTCAACCAGCCTTGAAACATTAACACCAGAAGAAATTGAACAATGCTATGTACTCGCCTGCTCTTCAATGATTGAATCTGATCTTGAAGTTCAGATTGGTTAAAGTCGTTGATACGAACATTAAAAAAGCGCCGTACTAGGCGCTTTTTGTTTATGAAAAAGTGTTATTAAACTCGGAAGTTTCTTTATCTAAACTCAGCTAAACAGTAAAACCTTCAGTGCAGCTTCGCTATCTACATCCATAAACTCTGGCGGGTTATCCAAACGCTCGCGGAATGTCAGCTCTGGTGCTTCTTCCTTCATGCTTTCAATCAAGAAATCGCTGGTCACCGATGGCGAGTTTACACACGCTAACACCTGACCACCTTCTGCCAATAAATCTGGCAAACGGCGTAGAATCTTTTTGTAGTCTTTGGTTAGTGCAAAGCTGCCTTTCTGGAATGATGGTGGATCAATGATGATCACATCGTATTGGCCCGCTTTCTTAATCTTGCCCCACGACTTAAAAATGTCGTGCCCCATAAAGCTCACTTGGTTGATGTTATGACCATTCAGCTTATGGTTCTCACGACCTTTAGACAGTGATGCTCTCGCCATATCCACGTTAACGACTTTATCTGCGCCACCAGCAATCGCAGCAACAGAAAAGCCACAAGTGTAAGCAAACAAGTTAAGTACGTTTTTGTGCTTAGCATTCTCGCGTATCCAGTCACGGCCGTAACGCATATCAAGGAACAGACCGAAGTTCTGGTTACGACCGATGTCTAACTGGTACTTCAAGCCACTTTCTTCAACCACAGGTCGAGCATCTAGCTCACCCAACAGAATTTCAGAAGGTGCACCGTCAGCGTAACGGTGCTGAATCACGATCGTACGCCCCTGTTGCTCTGCCCACAGAGCAGATTCTGAAAGCGTGTTCAACCCTGCTTTTAATTCAGTAAGAAACGTCTCATCCACTTCTTTAAATAGGTTGATGATCAACTGACCTTGTAACCAATCACACGTGATTTGCTCTAAACCTTCGAAGCGGCGACCACGACCGTGAAACAGTCGGCGAATTTCATTGGGAGCTTGTGTTAGCTCCGCTTCTAGATGCTGGAAAAACAGCGGAAGTTGTGATGCTTGCATCGAAATCTCTTATTCGTTTTCTTTGTGATGGTTATTTGATCGTAGGCCAGTTTAATTCCCACGGGGAGAGCCAAGTGTCGACACCCTGGGATACGGTTTCATTGTGCCATTTATGACCTAGCACTTCATGCTCGCGTGGGTCACAAACAAAGCAATGCGTTTCATCTTGATACGGGAAGCACAATGAAAAAGCATGTAGGTAACCACGATCAGCGTCATTGCCCGCATTATAAATTGGATCGCCAACAATACCTGAACCAACCGATTTCAATGCCACGCGAATTTGGTGAGTCTTGCCGGTGTGCGGCTTACATAAAAACAGGCGTTCTCCCGGCTCTGCGGCAAGCGAGAAGAATTGAGTAATCGCGGGATTTTGTTTGCTGTTGACCAATTTCCATGAAGAACGACGAGAGCGCTCCATATCGCCTACCACCAAGCCTTGCTTTTTCTTTGGCTTTTTCGACCCAATCGCGAGGTAGAACTTCTCAACTTCACGCTCTGCAAATGCTTGAGACAAAGCACTTGCTGCTATCGTATTGCGGCCTAAAAGCAAAATCCCAGACGTCATTTTGTCGAGACGATGGATAAGATACAGCTGCTCATCACCACTCTGCTTTGCCACTTCTTGCAGCAGCATGGTGTCACCATCGTCTTTATGAACAGAGACGTTGGGATGCTTATTGATGATCAGAAAATCTGGATGGGTATGTAGAATGTCGAACATAAAAAACTGGCTCCACGTTTGGAGCCAGAAGTATACCGATTCTAAGCGATTAGGCGAGCTTAAACTTACCCACTAAGGCTTCAAGTTCTTGAACTTTACGGTTTAGACCTTCGACACTTTGCGAGCTGTCATTCGCCAACTGCAATGAGCGTGCTGAGATATCGCTGATCGACGTAATATCCGCGGCAATTTCTTTCGTCACAGCCGTTTGCTCTTCAGCCGCAGTTGCAATTGAGTTCACCATGCTTTGGACGTGTGCCGCGCCAGACACGATTTCTTCAAGAGAATTCACCGCACCTGAACTTTGGCTCACACCGATTTCAACCAGGCGACAGCCATCTTCGGTGTAAGTTACCGCCTCTTGGGTACCCACTTGGATTGCTTGAATGATCTCACCGACTTCTTGCGTTGCTTTCGTTGTACGTTCAGCCAGAGCACGAACCTCATCTGCTACTACGGCAAAACCTCGACCAAACTCGCCAGCGCGCGCGGCTTCAATTGCAGCATTCAGTGCTAACAAGTTAGTTTGCTCGGCAATGTCTTCAATCACCTTAATAACCGCGCCAATTTTCTCACCATGAGAACCCAGACTGTTCATTTGCACTGACATGTCAGTCATTTGTTGTGACACTTGTTGGATGCTTTCAACCATCTCGACAATTACGGCACGACCTTGCTCTGCGGTTGATTCCGATTTTCGCGCTTCTTCAAACGTTGCTGCGCCCTGCTCTGCCACTTGAGAGATGGTCAAGCTCAACTCTTCAGAAGCCGTTGCGATAAGATGAGCTTTGTCAGCCTGGCTGCTTGCACCAACTACGATATCTTGGCTCACAACCGATAGCTCCCCCGTTACGGATTTCACTTCCTCAGACACCAACGAAATTGAACCAATTAAACTGGTTAGCGAAGATTGCATCTTGTTTAACGAATTCGCTAAATTCGCCAATTCATCGCCAGACTTGTCTACAATCGGTTCCACTGTAAGATCGCCTTCAGCTACACGCTGCGCTAATTCATCCAACTTACTCAAGCGGTTCGTAATCGAGTTAGACAACAAGTACGCAATGGCAACTGTTGCTACAAGTGCAATCGAACCTAGCACATAAATCGTATTTTCAATACTGGTGAAGGAATCAGAAAGATTAAGTAGAGCATCACTTGTGCTTTCACGGCCATCCGTCGATGCAGCATCAAGAATCGATTCAATTGGTGTGAGGTTCGCGTCATACAATGCACGTAAACGCACTACGTTCTCTTCTACGTTTGCGGCGCCAAGGTTAGTTAGAATTTGCGACTCAAAACCTTTCTCGAAGGTTTCCATATAACGTTCAATTTTCTCAATGTTACGGTAGTCTTCACCACCCACCGTTTCTAAACGTTTTACTTCCGCAATCGCGGCTGCGAACTCAAGCTTATTAGATTGGTAGTCAGCTTGTGCACCCGCAATATTGACGATACTCCCTAGTGCATCACGATAGATATCACCCGCTTCGTCAATCAGAATCAAGTAGTTGACCGTTTCAGGAACGTCGTCCGTTCTCACCTCGTCAGCCACGTTGTGCGATTTCAATACTTCTAGCGTGATAATTCCAATCATCACTAGCATGATTGCCAAAATGGCACCAAAACTCGCGTACAGCTTTTTACGAACAGACATTGTCACTAATAACCTTCCTTACCGTTGTATTGTGTTTTTTACTGGTTTGAACTACACATTTACACATGCTTTGTAAGGGTTATCGGAACGACTCTCTGCAACTTGAGTACAATTTTTTGTGACCCACCTCCCCTTGCGAGCCACCTCACAATTAACACCCATTATTAATATGAATTCTCTCAATCCTATAAATTATGAATTTAAAAAAAGGAGCCGATTAAGGCTCCCGTTTTTGAATCATCAATCTACTTGGTTATAGCTTCTTAGAGAAGATACCCGCTAGTGCGATGATTCCGATACCCACCAGCATGATTTCGCCTTTACCGCTGTCGAAACCAGACTTGATGCCCATGAAAGCAACGATTGCGATAGCTACTGGGATTACGTACTTAACTAGGTTGTACCAAAGACCGAATAGAGGGAAAGAAACTTTACCGTCGTTAGTGATTTCTTTCTCTAGCTCTGCACGGTTTAGACGCCAACCCGCAAAGATACACACCAACATACCGCCAACCGCTAGGAAGATTTTGTCTGTTAGCAGGTCAAAGATATCGAATGCTCCAGTACCGAATAGCGTTGGACCAACACCGCCAAGTGATAGTGATGCAAACACACATAGTGATGCCATTACTACGCTTGCAGACAATACCGCCGTTGAACGCTTTAGACCTTTCTCATCGATTAGGTAAGAAACCACAACTTCTAGTAGAGATACAGAAGACGTCAATGCCGCTACAGTTAGGCCGATGAAGAACATCAGTGCGAATAGAAGGCCAATAACGCCACCCATTTCAGCAAACAGTTGAGGAACAACAACGAATACCAGACCTGGACCTGCTGCTGGCTCCATACCAAATGCGAACATTGCTGGGAACATTGCCACACCCGCTAGGATTGCAACACCTGTATCCATCGCCGTAACCATACCAGTTGTTTGAACTAGGTTCTCTTTCTTCTTCAGGTAAGAACCGTAAGTCATCATACAACCCATACCTAGACTTAGAGAGAAGAATGCCTGACCTAGCGCCGCCAGAACCACATTGCTGTCTACTTTAGAGAAATCTGGCATGAACAGGAACTCAAGACCTGCCATTGCACCTGGTAGCATCAGACCTTTTACTGATACGACGATCAGGATAAGGAACAGAAGAGGCATTAAGATTTTGCCCGCTTTCTCGATACCGCCCGAAATACCTTTCATTACGATAACAATGTTAAGGAATAGGTAGATGCCCATCCACATGAGCGGTTGAACTGGATCAGAAATGAAGCCGCCGAAACTATCACCAATTGCTTCTGGAGCACTTAGTAGACCGCCACCAACTTTAAAGATGTACGCTAGCGCCCAGCCACCTACTACCGGGTAGAAACCCATGATGAGTAGACCACTTAGTACGCCGATAACGCCGGTAAATGTCCAACGACGGTCAGTCGATTTGAAAGCACCTACTGCAGATAGACCTGTCTTACGGCCAATAGCGAATTCTGTCAGCATTACACTAAAGCCGATAAAAATAACAAACAAAAGGTAGATCGCTACGAACGCACCGCCGCCGCTCTCACCTGCTGTGTAAGGGAATTTCCATATATTGCCTAAACCGACAGCGGAACCCGCTGCTGCCATTACGAAGCCTAGTTTAGACCCCCACGTATCACGTGGTGCTGCTGTATTTGTAGCCACGCTTTTTCTCCAAAATGTTTAGTTGTGTTTGCATAGAGATAGGCGTCTAGAATATGTTCGTGTAAATATAAATGTACACTTTATAAGATGTTTGTGTGACGCTCTATGTATGGCAAGTAAAGCAGTTTCAATTTAAAATTGGAACCCCGATCAGCACATTTATCGCACAAATGTATTATTGTTCACGCTAAATGCTGATTTTTTGCGCAAAGGTTAAGATTTCCTCCAACTTTTAACGCCTCAGTAACAGAACGTCTCGTTATAAAATTCATTTCACGATACAAAATCATCCCCCTCTAGTGGTATGAAAATAGTTTCCCGTTACCCGATTTACGCTTAATATCCATATTGGGTTTATTACTATTGGCGACTATGGACAAGTTCTATCATTTTCTCACCCTGACCGGCATCGGCCTTTATTGGTTTTTGGTTGCTGGTGTTACGATCCGTGTCGTATTAAAACGTCGCGCTGTTAGTGTTTCTCTTGCATGGCTGATGATCATTTATATTCTGCCGGTGCTTGGCGTTGCTTGTTATTTTCTATTCGGTGAGCTCAACCTCGGCCGCAAACGTGCAGAACGTGCAAAAGAGATGTTTTCACCATTCCAACGATGGTTTACTCAGTTAAATGACTGTAATGCGCATGTCCCTGAAGCAATGGGACGCCATATCTATCGCATCGATGAGCTGTGTAACAACCGTCTTGGTTTACCTGCATTAAGTGGGAACACCCTTTCTCTACAACAATCACCTAACGAAATTCTGCACTCGATTATCGAAGACATCGAGAATGCAGAGCACAGTATTCGTATGGTTTTCTACATTTGGCATCCTGGTGGATTGGCAGATGCGGTTGCTTCGGCTTTGATTCGCGCTTCCAAGCGTGGTGTTGATGTAAAACTGCTGCTGGATTCAGCAGGCAGTCCACGCTTCTTCCGCAGTCATTGGTACAAGATGATGAAAGACGCAGGCATTGATGTTGTGCAAGCGTTAGAAGTAAAAATGTGGCGTATCTTCCTTCGTCGTTTGGATTTGCGCCAACATCGTAAAATCATTGTGATTGATGATGAGATCGCTTACACCGGTTCGATGAACCTGGTTGATCCTGCCTTCTTCAAACAGAACAGTGGTGTCGGTCAGTGGATCGATATCATGGTGCGTGTAACCGGGCCGACAGTAAACGTCTTGAGTGCTATTCATTGTTGGGATTGGGAAGTAGAAACTGGCGAGCGTCAGTTCCCTAAACATCCAGAATGCAGAATCGATAATAAAGAAGATGAGTTTCAGCATCCAATCCAAGTGGTGCCGTCTGGCCCTGGTATGCCAGAGTATTTGATCTACCAAGTTCTCACATTAGCCATCAATCAAGCGAATCGTTCCGTCAGAATCACCACGCCTTACTTCGTGCCAAGTGCCGATCTATTGGAGACTCTGAAAATGACCGCGCAGCGCGGCATCGAAGTGGAACTTATCATTCCGCACAAGAATGATTCAATGATGGTTCAATGGGCTTCGCGTGCATTCTATGACGAGTTGCTTGTCGCTGGGGTGAAGATCTATGAATTCTATGGCGGGTTACTGCATACAAAATCAGTCGTGATTGACGAGCAATTCTGTTTGGTGGGTACCGTAAACATGGACATGCGCAGTTTGTGGCTTAACTTCGAAGTAACACTGGCTGTCGATGATGAAGAGTTCACAAAACAGATGTCGTGGCTGCAAGACAGCTATATCAAACAGTCCCATACCGTTAACCGAGATAAGTGGGAAAAACGCAGTATTTTCTCTCGCTTCTTAGAGCGTGTTTTCTACCTGTTTAATCCATTGCTGTAACAAATACCCAAAATAACAAAACTTCCTCGAAAACCGACAGCCATAAACTGTCGGTTTTCTTTTTCTTATTCAATCAATGCTTCTGTTTTTCGACCTATCCTCGGAGGAGTCGTTTGAAGTTAAGTTTTCCCTTGCAAACCACCCATCGTCCATGTTTTAAATATTGAAAATCGTAAATTAGACAGGGAAATTTTATGTCAGAGGGCAAAAAGACCAAATTCGTTACCGCAGGCCGTGATAAGAAGTGGACGAATGGCGTGGTCAACCCACCAGTACAACGAGCTTCAACTATCGTGTTTGATACCGTTGCTGAAAAGAACCAAGCAATGATTAACCGAACCAACAAAACATTGTTTTACGGACGTCGTGGTACGAATACTCACTTTGCTTTCCAAGATGCTATGGTGGAAATCGAAGGTGGTGCTGGCTGTGCACTTTACCCTTGTGGCACGGCCGCAATCTCGAATGCGATTCTGTCTTTTATCGAAACCGGCGACCACATTTTGATGGTGGATACTTGTTACGAACCAACCCGCGATTTCTGCGATACCATTATGAAAAAAATGGGCGTCGAAACGACTTATTTTGATCCTATGATAGGCGAAGGTATCCGCGACCTAATTCAGCCAAACACCAAGGTACTTTTCCTTGAGTCTCCGGGTTCTATCACTATGGAAGTCATGGACGTTCCGACTCTAGCAAGCATTGCACACGAAAAAGACATCATCGTAATGCTTGATAACACGTGGGGCGCGGGGGTGAACTTCTCACCCTTTGAACATGGCGTGGATATTTCGATCCAAGCAGCAACTAAATACATTGTCGGTCACTCAGACGTGATGCTTGGCACTGCAGTTGCTTCCGAGAAATACTGGGATCAGCTACGTGAACAAAGTTACTTAATGGGACAGTGTGTATCACCCGATGATGCATATCTTGGCCTGCGCGGTATTCGTACTTTGGATGTTCGCTTACGCCAGCATGCAGAAAACAGCCTGAAAGTCGCACAGTGGTTGGCAAACCGCCCTGAAGTCGATCACGTTCGCCACCCTGCCCTAGAAAGCTGCCCCGGTCATGAGTTCTTTAAACGCGACTTTACCGGTGGTAATGGCTTGTTCTCATTCGTATTGAAAAGCTCGTACCCGAAAGCAACCACAGCGCTGTTAGATGGCATGAAGCACTTCAGCATGGGTTATTCATGGGGTGGTTACGAGAGTTTGATTTTAGCTAACGAGCCAAAGAGCTTTAACAGTTTGCGCACAGTGGCGAATCCAAACTTCGAAGGCACACTTGTCCGCCTGCACATCGGTCTTGAAGATGTCGAAGATCTCATTTCCGATCTTGAAGCTGGCTTCGAGCGATACAACGCGCTCGTGCTCGAAAAAGAAGCCTCTTTATAAGTATTCAGAACAATTATTAAATAGCCTCGTACTGCGAGGCTATTTTTTGTCTTTCATTACAGAGTTACTAACTCATTGTCTTAATTAGCATTAACTAACTTTCTAATATTCATAAATCCAATGTTAATCATATCTGTTGATTTTCTTTTGAGTAATCACAGATTAAAACAATGTGCCACAAACGAACTTCTCAACCGCAAAACTTATCTCCTATTTTATAAAACTCATAAGAGGTCATACCACAAGGAGATAGTTTTGAAACTCAGATTCATAACAACAATGCTTTTCGTTTTAAGCACCCTACCCTTTGCATCTGCCAACGCCAGTGGTTACACGGAGACTAAATATCCCATCGTTCTTGTTCATGGGTTGTTTGGCTTTGATACCTTAGCCGGTGTCGATTACTTCTATGGCATCCCACACTCTCTGACCAAAGATGGCGCAACGGTTTATGTTGCCCAAGTGTCTGCGACCAACAGCAGTGAAGCTCGCGGTGAGCAGCTATTAGCACAGATTGAAACGCTGCTTGCTGCAACAGGCGCACAGAAGGTCAACTTGATTGGACACAGTCACGGTGGCCCAACAACACGCTATGTCGCCTCCATACGCCCTGACTTAATAGCATCCGTTACCAGTATCGGAGGGGTAAATAAGGGCTCTAAAGTTGCAGATATTGTGCGCGGTACGGTGCCTGAAGGCTCTATCAGTGAAGGCGTGGCCGTGAAGTTGGCAGAAGGACTCGTGACACTGATTAACCTACTTTCCGGTGGCACAGACCTTGACCAAGACCCATTAGCCTCTTTAGAAGCTCTGACCATCGAAGGATCTTTGGCGTTCAACCAACATTATCCAGAAGGCATCCCAACCAGTGAATGCGGAGATGGTGATTTATTGGCATCGAATGGCGTGTATTACTACTCCTGGACGGGCTCTTCAAACTTTACCAATCTGTTTGACCCTACTGACGGCGCAATGGTCGTATTAGGCTTGGCATTTGATGGCCCCAACGATGGCCTTGTCGGGGCATGCAGTACTCACCTAGGTAAGGTGATTCGAGACAACTACAAGATGAATCATCTGGATGAAATCAACGGATTACTTGGCATTCATCACTTGTTCGAAACTGACCCCGTCACACTGTATCGCCAGCATGCAAATCGCTTAAAACTGCAAGGTCTATAAAAAGGAACTTATCATGAAGAAAGCCGCTCTTGTCATTGTGTCCGTTGTATCACTGATTAGTGTAGGAGCGGTTTATTTGTATCAACCTCAGTCAGCGCAGCCAATAAAGGCGCATTCACAACAAGACACTACAGTTGATCTTTCCTCCCAGAAAGACTTCTTTGAGTACTCATTGAGCAGTCTTGGGGAGCAAAGCCTTGAAGAAATCAAAACCAACGTAAAAGCTGGCGAATCACAACCAAATTCACTGGGTATCAGCGCAGAACTGTTCGAAACTTACCTCGCCTACAAAGAAGCGTTATCCAAGCTAGAACCGTTTGAAGGACGTTCTCTGTCATTGATGGAATTGGAACAACTGAACAACGCCATCTTGTCGATACAGAGCGAATTTTTTACTGATGAACAAATTGCTCAACTTTTCGATGAAGAAAATCGCTTACGCCAGTTAGCAATAGATAAACTCGCCATTCGAGAAACCCAATTAGACGCTGAATCTCAACAACAAATGCTCGAAGAAAACCTCGCCTCTCAACCTGAGTACATTCAACAAAGTGAGCGCAATAACGCGCTAGTGATTGAACTAAATCAAACCTCAGAAATGTCTGCACAAGATAAGTATTTGGTTCGTGTTGATTTGGTGGGTGAAGAAGGCGCCGAACGACTACAGACTCTGGATGAACAACGAGCCTCGTTTAATGCATCACTCAGCGATTATTTAGAGAAACGAGCGGAGATCATAAACAATGATTTCCTCGGTGAGGATGAAAAGAAAACAGAAATCGCTGGATTAAGAGAACAAAGCTTCGAGCAAAAACAATGGCGTCGCGTCGAGGCTTTAGAAAGAATTCATGATAGTGAAGCTAACAATTAGCTCCTTGGAAACCGAGGAGCATTAAAGAAAATATCAAAAAAGATAAATCGCACTACAAAACGCCTCGCAATTAAAACCTCACACCTCTGAAATATAACGCAAAGGAAAGTGATTAAAAATCCAAGCATCACTTCTTTACAGTGGATGGAGGTATATGCTCGATTGAACCCACTCAGTTTAAGCGCCTTTCAACACAAATAGTAAAAACAGGAATTATAAAAACTATAAATAGATTTAATGTAATGCGCATTGATAGGATTCGCTCCTACTCAAACATATCAGACAAATAAAAATGAAAAGGTTATTTCTAGCATCTCTTGCGTCAGCAACGTTGATTGGTTGCGGTGGTGCTACAACTCCTGCTGGCAATCCTGACCTAAATATCCCAACTACGCCTTGTGGTGAGAATGGTGAGTGTCTTGAAGATGGTCTCGAAAGCACAGATGATGGTTTTACCAACCCAAACCAACCAATTGGTGAGTTTTTGCCAGACGCACTTAAACAATACACTACGGTCTTCACAGATGAGTTGTTTGAAGTTGCTGCAATCTATGGTCTTGATAAAGAATCTCTAACCTATATCTGTAACAACGAAGCTAACATTGATGAATGGGAAGTATCTCGTTCATTCCTCGTTCATTCCTCGTTCGTTGTGAAGTGACTAACAACGCTAACCCCAATACTGGTGTTAAAGATCTGGTCATCAAGATTCCTTCTGTTATGACTGATAATAAGATGAATGATGATTTCTGGAAATCTTACCAAAGTTACGGCTTCTATTACTGGGATTCAGCTAAACCAGAGACACTAGCTTACCAACATTATTACCAAGCTATTGCCCAAGATGATGTTGAGAAAGTTACTGCTTCGGAAGATAGCTACATTACTCATGTAAACGAAGCAAGTACAGCATACTATGAACAGTGTGATGCAGAAGTTGGTGATACTGCCGGTGTTTGCATGGAATATACTGCTGGCCGTGTATCTGTTGAAGATAACGTTATTACTGGTTTCTTCCAAGCGGAAGTTAAGAACGAAGATCAATCAGCATTCAGCTTGAAGTACCACCTAGAGAATCTATACTGGCTGCGTGGTGACTTGCCTTACATTGAGGCATACAAGCGAGATGTGGCTGATAAACTAATTTACTCGTACGAAGATATCTACACAGATAGTATCGTGGGTTACTATGAAGAAGGTCAACCAACATACTCAACTCGTTGGGATCGCCAAGAACGTCTATTCTTTATGATTGATAAGTTCTGGAAATAACTTTGAGCTGCGCTCTTTCGAGAGTGCAGCTCATCAAAGTTAAAACACTTAGCAGGGCGGAATTTAAATTAGCAATAATAAATTAAACACAATAATCTTAGAGTTGGTGCAACTCCAGATTTAGATGTATTGAGTCATGTACTAGAGCGCCAAATCATTGCCTTATGATAAGGAGAACAACTACTCTTTTAGTTCTCAAATTCGCTCTAGCTCATTAAGTCCACACTCTCAAACATTTGCTCAAGTTTCGTATTTACAAGGTAGTTCCGATATATATGCTACCACTTAACTGCAACATAGACTCCATGACCAACCTAAAAAGCTAAAGTTAAAAACTAATTCAGTTTTTTAGGACAACCAACAATGTGGTCATCGACCATGCCAACAGCTTGCATGAAGGCGTAGCAGATCGTCTCACCAACAAACTTAAAACCTTTCTTTTTGAGGAATTTGCTCATTGCTTTAGACTGCTCCGTTGAGGCTGGCACTTGGCTCATGTTCGTCCAATGATTCACAATAGGCTTGCCATCGACAAACTGCCATAGCGCAGCGGAAAGGCTTCCGTATTCTTCTATCAATTGCTTTGCCGCTTTGGCGTTGCTAAATACCGAATTAATTTTGCCACGATGCTTAACCACATCGAAGTTCTCGACGATGAACTCTGTACGCTCTTCATCGCGTTGGATCAGCGTATCCAAGTCATAGTTTTCAAAAGCTTCGCGATAGCCTTCGCGCTTTTTCAGAATCGTAATCCAACTTAAACCGGCTTGCGCGCCTTCTAACGTGATGAACTCAAACAACACGGTGTCATCGTGGACTGGCACGCCCCATTCTGCATCGTGATATTCACGCTCTAGTGGGTGGTTCATCGCCCATGCACACGTTCTATGTTCCATTTTTTTATCCTTATAAAAACGCCCCTGACGGTCGGTCAGAGGCGCTTTTCAAACTTAACTGATTCTCTAAGCGGTTACTTCGGCAATGCCACTCTGTGGAATAGACGATACAACACTGGCACGACAATTAGTGTCAGTACGGTCGCAAAACCCAAACCAAACATGATGGTTACTGCCATTGGCTTGAAGAAGATATCCGGCAGTAGCGGAATCATACCAAGAATGGTGGTGATTGCCGCCATACATACTGGACGAACACGACTTACTGCTGCATCCACAACCGCGTCGTACGCTTCTTTACCCGACTTCATTTCAATCTCAATCTGGTCAAGTAGTACAATACCGTTCTTCAGAACCATACCAGACAAACTCAAGAAGCCCAGCAGCGCCATAAAACCAAATGGTGTATTCAAGGCCAATAAACCTGTCGTCACACCAATCAATGCCAGAGGTACCGTTAACCAAACAATCAAAGGTTCTTTGATTGAGTTGAACAAGAAAATGGTGATCAAGAACATGAACAAGTAACCCATCGGCATCGTGGTGAACAACGATGCTTTAGCATCACCAGAAGATTCATATTCACCACCCCACTCTAGAGAGTAGCCTGGTGGCATTTCGATCGCTTCAATCTGAGGTTGTAGGCGTTTTTGCAATGTTGCCGCCGTCTCTTCACCCAAGATATCTGGATCTGCCATCACCGTTAGCATACGCTTGCGGTTCTTACGCACGATGATTGGATCTTCCCAACGCATATCGTAACCCATGGTCACTTGTTGCAATGGAATAAACTCACTCTGTGCTGGACTCCAAATCTTCATCCCTTCGATGTTGCGAATATCGATACGCTCATCTTCTGGTAGACGAGCAACAATTGGCATTAGCGTTGTTCCATCTCGGTAAAGACCGATGCTCATGCCCGAAAACGACATTGAAAGGAAATCGTCCACATCTGATTTGGTGATACCGTAACGGCGTGCTTGGCTTTCATTAAACTGAGGCTCAAGTACCTGAGTACGTTCACGCCAATCATGACGAATGTTTGTTGCACCCGGATCGGCGTACATCACATCCATCACTTGCGCAGCGATAGTACGTAGCACTGTTGGATCAGAGCCGATAACACGTGCTTCAATTTTCGCACCGCCACCAGGGCCCAATTCAATTTGTTTCAGCTTGTAGTTGATCTCTGGATAATCAGATTTCAAATGCTCTCTAAAACGTTCCATTAATGGTGCAAGCGCTTCGTAGTTATCAACACGAGTTGTGATTTCACCGTACGCAGCGTAGCTCTTCTCGGGCGAATAGGTCAGCATGAAACGTTGCAAACCTTTACCTGCCGTTGTGGTAATGTGGTCTACGTGATCTTGCTCTGTCAACCAGCCTTCTAACTCTTGCAACGTATCGTTGGTCGCTCGAATATCTGTGCCTTCTGGCAGCCAAACATCCAATTGGAAGATAGGCGTTGTAGAAGACGGGAAGAACGCTTGTTTCACGTGCGTAAAGCCGTACACACTCGCCGCTAAACCGGCAACCAAAACCATCACGGTGAACCAAGCTCGGCGCATACAGAAGCTTAGAAACTTCTTGTACATAACAAAAACAATGCCGTTGTATGGGTCGTTGTCTTCGCCTTCACCACTTTTGATTTTCTGCCCTTTAAAGAAGATGTCTGCAAAGAATGGCGTTAAAGAAATCGCCGTAAACCAACTTAACATCAATGAGATAAGCAGCACGGTAAACAGGGTGCCACAGTATTCGCCTGTCGAGTCTTCTGACAAACCGATTGGCGCAAACGCCGTTACCGCAATTACCGTAGCACCCAACAATGGCCATTTGGTTTGAGTAACAATGTCCGTCGCTGCTTGCAGTCTCGTTCGCCCTTTCTGGGTACCTATCAGTATCCCTTCTACAACCACGATGGCGTTATCCACCAGCATACCCAAGGCGATAACCAAGGCACCTAATGAAATACGCTGTAAATCAATAGCCAGATACTTCATAAAGATAAAGGTACCAAGCACGGTCAGTAAAAGGATTAAACCAATCAAGAGACCAGAACGAAGCCCCATGAAGAACAACAGCACGATAATGACGATACCAACCGCTTGAGCCAAGCTGACAACGAAACCGCTCACTGACTTATCTACTTCTTTCGGCTGGTTGTAGATTTCTGAAATTTCAACACCAACGGGTTGTTGGTATTTCAGTTCTGCAACACGGCGATCAAATGCTTTGCCCACTTCCACAACGTTCACACCTTGAGCGAATGAGACGCCCAAGTTCAACGCCAGTTCACCGTTGTAGTTGATGATGTTCGTCGGGACTTCCATGTAGCCACGTTTAATCTCAGCAACGTCTTTTAAGAAGATAAGACCTTGAGCACCTGATTCCGTGATCAACAAATCACCTAGCTCATCAACACTTTGGAACTCACCCGTCGGTTGAATACGAATGTACTCATTACCAATTCGAATTGCACCGGCATCGGAAACGACGTTTTGAGTCGAAAGTAAATTGAAAACCGTATTTGGTGATAGGCCAAGACTGCTCAACTTCTTCATCGAGATTTCAATGAAGACTTGCTCTTGTTGCTGGCCAGAAACCGAAACTTTGCTGACGCCGTCAACAAGTTCGAGTTCCCGCCTTAAATAATCAACATAGTCGAGCAACTCTTTGTAACTGTACCCATCACCAGTAACCGCGAGCAAAATACCGTATACGTCGCCAAAGTCATCGATAACCGATGGGTCATTTACACCCGGAGGCAGGGAGCCCTTTAAGTCATTTACTTTTCGACGCAGTTCATCCCATATCTGTGGTAAGTCATCTGGACCATAGTTGTTTTTCATGGTCACGGTGATTTGCGACAAGCCTCGGCTGGAGATGGAATTGACCTCATCAACATAAGTCAGCTGTTGAATCGCTTTTTCTATCGGATACGTTACCTCTTCCTCAACCTGTTGAGGCGTTGCGCCCGGATAAGAAGTAACAACCATTGCATCTTTGATAGTAAACGCAGGATCTTCTAAACGTCCCAAGCCAAAGAATGCTGACACACCGCCGATCAAAAAGATCAGCGACACCATCCAACTGATAACACGGTTGCGAATAAAATAGGCCGCAATGCCAGTTACGTTATCGTCATCTTGAGGCGCAGTATTTTTTTGTTCACTCATTGCGTTGCCTCCTGCTTAACCACTTCCACTTTTATGCCATCTCTTAATCGGGATACACCAGCAACAACGACTTTGTCATCAAGTTCTAGGCCATCAAGAATCTGAACTGAGGTTTGTGACGCTTTACCTGCACGCACTTGTTTGCGGCTCACGGTATTATCATCATTCAAAACCCAAACGAATTTATTTTCACGGCTCAGATCATCTCCATCGGCATTAAAGATCGCTTCAATAGGAACGTTAATGCCGACGTTAAGCTCAAGACCCACCTTTTCATCTTTCGATGTCACGTCTACCGCCATACCATCAAGAATGTATTCGTTTTCCGGCATTGGCAGTGATAGCGTCACCGTAAAGGTGCCTGTATCAGGGTCAGGTTCTGTCGTGAACTCTTTGATTTTCGCCTTGTATTCATTGCCACTTGGCACACGAACGACAGCATTAATTGCCGTCAAACGCTCTTCAGTAGGAGGTTGGTTCACGTAAAGACGATCGGGGAGCTGAATAAGGACTTCGACGCGATCAACACTGTGAATGTTAACGATATATTGACCAACTTGAATATTTTCAAATTGATCGACATTAACACGGGAAATAATGCCGTCGACTGGCGCTTTAAGCTCAGTGAAAGACAAACGCAACTTAGCCAATTCAAGCTCAGCGAGCGCGATTTGGCGTTGTGCCGCAATTTCATCAAATTGGGACTTAGCTAATAAACCTTTTTTAACCAGCGGTGCGGAACGACGATATTGGCTGTCTACCACAGAAAAACGCGCAGATGCGTTATCTACGTCCAATTGATAATCAGTTGGGTCAAGCCTAGCAATGACATCACCTTTAATGACCTTATCGCCTTCTTTGACCAAAACACGACTTACCTCACCTGCCACACGGAAACTCAAATGTGAACGATCGGCAGCGTTGGCTATCGCAGGAAAATATAAGTTGTCATCAACGCGCTGCCCTTCTAAAGAAGCAACACGAACACGAGGGGTCTCCAATTCTCTTTCTGGGCCTTTTTCACCACAGCCTGCAAGTAACATGGCAGAGCAAAGCGTGGTTAAAGCTATGATTCCTTTCATACTATAATCCTCGCTCCTTAACCCACTCACGAACCTTAATACCCGGCTCAATGACATTGACACCGGAGATGATGATTTGATCTCCATCCTCTAGCCCTTTTTCAACTTGCTGCTTGTCGTTCAAAGAAACCGAGACTTTTTCAACAATGCCTTGATCATTAACACGCCAAACGCAGGTTTTGCCATCTTCGGAAAACAGGGCTGAATCAGGAATTTTAGTCGCACCCGCGTTTTCAGACACAAGATGAACATTACCGGACATTCCTGGTAGGATGCCAACGCCCTCAGGACGCTCCATTACCATTGTGACTTTGTAACTGCCAGTTTTAGGATCGGCTTCGGTATCAATTTCTTGGAATGTCACCTCAAAAGCGCGCTCAGGAAACGCATCAAATGTCATTGATGCATAAGCATTCGCACCCTGTGTGAATTTGCTGAGTAGATGATCAGGAAGCTGGAACAACACCTTCATGACTTGATTGGTTTGAATATTCATGACGCCTTCTTTTGCCGCCACATACTCATGGTTTTCTGCTGGCAGATACGAAATCGTGCCATCGTAAGGCGCAACAAGCTTTGTGTACCTCAGGTTAGCTTTGGCCTGGTTCCACTGAGCTTTCGCTGAATTGTGATTGGCTTTCGCCGCATCGAAGTCTTGTTCCGAAACCACTTGCTCTTTACGAAGCTTTTTCGAGCGTTCGTATTGAACATCAGCAAGGGTGTAATTTGCTCGGGCTTGTTTTTCGAGTAGCGAGTATTCGTCAGGGTTGAGTACGGCAAGCACATCACCTTTATTCACCATTTGTCCGGCATTGACTTCGATCGATTGAAGCAAACCAGGCACTCGGAATGCGAGAACGGCTCGGTCTCCGGCTTCTGTAGTGGCAGGAAAGTGTCTTTCAAACTGTGCATTGCCTACAGTGACCGTAAAGAGTTTAGCGGGCCGAGATTCCGGTTCTGGGACTGGTGGTAGCTCTTTTCCACACCCAGAGAGAACCGTCATGACAGCGATTGGAATGAGCGCTTTTCTCATGTTAATTCATCCATTTAAGATCCATTCCTTTTAAGGTAGATGAATTTATGGTGTTCTTCTAGAGCATCGGAGCAAAAAAATTCTTTAAAAATAGCAATTTGAGACAAAAATAAAGCAGGCCGAAGCCTGCTTTATCAATAAAATCATAATTAATTATCAGAGCTTATTAAATTCTCTGTTTACGCGATATGCGTCGGATGTGACATACGCTTCCATACTACGGATTTTTCCATCAAGGCGGCTAAAGTCACTTTCTAAAACACTCAACAGTTGGTCTGGGCTCTGGCCTTTCTGCCATGGTTTGCTCTTCAACGTATGCTCTTGGCGTGACTTGATATTCTCAGTATAAGTTACGGGCTGCTTTTCCAACATGAATGTCATTGCAATATAAGCCAGCAACACGAGAAAAGTACCACCCAGTAACGCTGCCGATATCACGACGATCCGAATCAACCAAACTTCCGCACCAAAGTAGTTCGCGACTCCGGCACACACACCGGAGATTTTGCCATTAACAGGGTCGCGATACAGCTCTCGTTTAATCATACTTTCGTCTCCACGTTGGGGATTCTGCATCTAAGATACGCTCCAATGTTTCAACGCGAGATTGCATCGCCTCCGCTTTTTCAGACAGTACCTGAAGACGCTCTAGATCTTGGCCCGACAGTGCACTATCTGCTTTGCGTTTGCTGCGATAGTGTAAGAAGAGCCATAGTGGAGCGACAAAGATTAAAAAGACAATCAATGGTCCAGTAATAATAAATGTCGACATGAATGGCTCCTTTCTTATTTATCGTTCGATGACATCTGTTCTTTCAGTTTTGCCAACTCTTTTTCAATTTCATCTTGTGCTTGCAGCTCTGCAAACTCTTGGTCTAACGATTTAGCATTACCAGTCTTTGCGTAAAGATCCGCTTCTGCTTCCATCTCATCAATTTTACGAGAGTATTGTTCAAACTTTGCCATCGCTTCGTTTGTACGACCTGCGTGCAATTGTTTTTGAACATCACGTCGGTTAGAAGCCGTTTGGTTACGAATCGCAAGCGCTTGTTGCTTCGCTCGAGTTTCTGTAATTTTGGCTTCCAACTTACCGATTTCACCTGTCAATTTTTCGATGGTTTCTTCAACGAGTGTTTGCTCAGTGTGAAGGCCTTTAATTACGTGCTCAAGTTTCTGCTTTTCAATCAAAGCAGCACGCGCTAAATCTTCACGCTCTTTTACTAGTGCAAGGCTCGCTTTTTGGCCCCACTCAGTGATTTGCTCTTCTAGTGCTTCCACTTTGCGAGCCAACTCTTTTTTGTCTGCAATCGCTTTAGCCGAGTTGGTACGCACTTCAACAAGTGTGTCTTCCATTTCTTGAATGATAAGACGGATCATTTTTTCAGGATCTTCCGCCTTGTCTAGCAATGCACTGATGTTTGAGTTAACGATATCTGCAAAACGAGAAAAAATACCCATAACGGAACTCCTCTTTCTTCCTATTTAAACTCGACAAGGTGGTCATTTACCTTGTGTCTCCCTTTACCTATATCAAGTAGTATGCCAACTTTATTTTTCTTTACTAAACAACAAGTTAATCATTTTGTTGTTGTAGCACACTGATATGCTATGATGTTTTTTACCAACAGTTGGTAAATTTCACCAACTTCAATACTGTAAATCATGGTCAGACAAAAAATAAGAAGGACTTTATGAAGCAGAACCTAATCGGTGAATCACCCGCCTTTCTCTCTGTGTTAGATAAAGTATCACAAATCGCGCCGATTGAACGACCAGTCCTCATAATCGGAGAACGAGGCACAGGTAAAGAACTCATCGCACAACGTTTACACTATTTATCAAAACGTTGGGATAAGCCACTGCTTTCTCTAAACTGTGCGACATTAAGCGAAGGCTTGATTGATTCTGAACTTTTTGGCCATGAATCTGGTTCATTTACTGGTTCGAAAGGGAAACACAAGGGACGCTTTGAGCGGGCTGAAGGGGGCACGCTTTTCCTCGATGAACTCGCGACAGCCCCGCTTTTGGTACAAGAAAAACTATTGCGAGTAATCGAATACGGCGAGTATGAGCGTGTAGGCGGCCATACCGCATTAACTGCAGACGTTCGTTTGGTGTGTGCTACCAACGCTGACCTTCCACAATTGGCAGAGCGCGGTGATTTTCGCGCGGACTTGCTCGACCGACTGGCCTTCGATGTGATCATGTTGCCACCCTTGCGAGAACGCAAAGAAGACATCCTTTCTCTCGCCGAGCACTACGCCATAAAAATGTGTCGTGAGTTGCAACTGGAATACTTTGTTGGCTTTACAGAAGAAGCACAACAGTCGCTATTGGATTACGCTTGGCCTGGTAATGTGCGTGAACTCAAGAACGTAATAGAGCGAGCCATTTATCGCCACGGACTCAATGCCGATCCAATCGAGTACTTGGTGTTTAATCCATTTGAAACCGGTTGGGAAAACACACTTGGTCATTCTTCAGAACAAGGAGAGCAGGAAACGGAGCAACCTCATGTTGGTCCAACGATTAACTTCCCGCTGGACTACAAACAATGGCAAGAAGAACAAGACATCACTCTTCTTAACCGCGCATTAGAAGAGGCCAAATTTAATCAACGACAAGCAGCGGACTTACTTGGACTCAGTTACCATCAACTTAGGGGGATGGTAAGAAAATACGGATTGGTTGGACAAAGCTAAGTCTATGACGTGAATGCATCATCCTTAAATCGCTCACTATACTAAAACACAGCCCCCTTTATCGAATTAGGGGAAATTGAGCGGAACTTCATGACGACTGGAATAATACATAGTAGCGAGCACTCAAGAGGCAAATTTGGTCATTATCAGTAAATGATGCGGTAATTTGATCTAACACCCTGCGACTCAACGATTTTGTATTTGGAGCGAGTTAGCAAAGGTGATAAATTAGCGAGATCATTTTCGCTTGTCACTCTTCGCCTTCAACCGCATAGAAACAAGCAAGATCCAATGACCATTTCATATTATGAAAGCTTTTATCAAACTATCGCTGAGCCTTATCGGGATTAGCTTACTCACCGCTTGTGGTGACGAAATCGATCACAATGATATTCGTGAGAATGGATTTGTGTTTTGTGGGCAGGGTAAACCAACCACGTTTAACCCTCAGCTCATTGACAGCGGCATCACTGCCGAAGCACTTAGCCCTCAGCTATACGATACGCTGCTTACACTCGATCCTAAATCTCACCAACCAGTTGCAAACCTTGCAGAAAAGTGGTCTGTAAATGAGGAAGGTACGGAATACACCTTTAACCTAAAGCAGGACGTGCAATTTCAAAAAACTCCTTGGTTCTCCCCTTCTCGTCCATTTAATGCACAAGATGTGGTATTCAGCTTCAAGCGAATCATTGATGTAGACCATCCGTTTCACGACGTCGGTGGTGGTTTTTATCCATGGTTTGCAGGTTTAGACTTCCAAAATCTCGTGCAAGATGTGATTGCTCTTGATGACTACACCGTTAAGTTTGTTCTCTCTCAACCTAACTTTGCCTTTTTAGCCAATATTGCCACCAGCCACGCCGTGCTGCTGTCAGCAGAATATGGGCAACAACTTGCGGCCAAAGACGAAAAAGAACAAATTGACTTGTTACCTATCGGTACCGGCCCTTACCAGTTAAAAGAATACCAAGTGAATGATTTGATTCGTTTGGAGCGTCACCCTAAATACTGGAAAACGCCTGCGAAAATGGAACAGGTCGTGTTTGATATTTCACATCGTGGTACTGGCACGTTGGCAAAACTTTTACGCAATGAATGTGACGTGCTTGCTTCGCCAATCTCTAGCCAAATTCCAATCATACAAGAAACCGAGCACCTTGAATTAACCGCAACGCCTGCTAATAACGTCTCTTTTATCGCGATTAATACTGGTCATCCGGCACTGAAAGATGCGCGAGTTCGTCAAGCTCTCAACCTTGCTATCAACCGCCAAAATATCCTTGATTCCGTATATTACGGCACGGGTACTCAAGCTTATACACTACTGCCGCCGAACTCATGGGCATACCAGAAAGACAGCGTGAAGATCCGTTATGATCGTAATTACGCATTGGCGTTGCTGCGAGAGGCTGGGTATGAGAAAGGTCTGCAATTAACCATGTGGGTGCCGCTAGAACCTAGAGCCTTCAATCCAAGTCCACGTAAAACCGCTGAGTTGATTCAGGCGAACTTTGCTGATATCGGCGTCGAAGTACGACTACTAACCGATGATCGCTTTGAACGAACTCAGCTCGAAAACATCAATAATGTTGACTTACTGCTAACAGGTTGGATTGGTGATACGGGCGATCCTGATAACTTCTTCCGCCCTCTGCTTTCTTGTGAATCTGAACGTGTTGGCCTGAACGTTTCCATGTGGTGTAACGACGACTTCGATTTCTTGTTGGATCTGGCATTAGAAACCGAGCAACAACGTTATCGTTTAAACTTGTATCGCCAAGCGCAGAATATTCTCAATGAAGAGTTTCCTGTCATTCCATTAGCTCACGGCGTTCAATTCCGTGTGCACGATAAATCGTTGAAAGGCTTTAAATCGAGCCCTTTCAATGCACAACCTTTTGATAAAGTTGAGAGAGTTCATTAATGTTTTGGTACGCCGTAAGACGTCTTAATCTCTTTGTCATCACTTTGATGATCCTCACTTTAGTGGGCTTCTCTTTGCTACGTCTTGATCCAACATCACACTGGGCAAACGTGGAGTTTTGGTCAGGCTGGCAAAGCTACCTTGTTGAGCTTTCACATCTTAATTTTGGTATCAGTAAGAATGGGAACCCAATCTATGATGAGCTCGCGGTCGTATTCCCTGCGACGTTAGAGTTGTGTTTCTTCGCCTTCGTTGTTTCACTATTAATTGGTATTCCTTTGGGGACCGTAGCAGGCATGAAACAAGGCAAGTGGCTAGACACCAGCATCTCATTTGTCTCTATGTCAGGGTATTCGGCGCCAATCTTCTGGGTTGCCCTGATGCTGATTATGGTCTTCTCTCTGCAATACCACGTATTCCCTGTGGCGGGTCGTTATGACTTACTTTACGAAATTGACCATGTAACAGGCTTTGCAATTATTGATGCCTTTATGGCCAAAGGTGAATACCGTGCTCACGCGTTACAAAGCGTGATTGAGCATATGATCCTGCCTTGTTTGGTTCTCGCATTGACACCAACAACACAAGTCATTGGCTTGATGCGTGCATCAGTGGCAGAAGTGATGAGTCAAAACTACATTCGCGCCGCACGAATTAAAGGTTTATCCAACCGTGAGATCGTCACTCAACACGTTCTTCGGAATGCGATTCCGCCTATCATCCCAAAAGTTGGCGTTCAGCTTTCGAGCATGATTACCTTGGCGATCATTACCGAATCTATCTTTAACTGGCCGGGCATTGGACGTTGGTTATTGGATGCACTTGCAAATCAAGATTACGCTTCCATCCAAGCAGGTGTCATGGTGTTAGCGACGCTTGTTTTAACCGCCAATATCCTATCGGATCTGATTGGTGCCATGATTAACCCTCTGGTGAGAAAGGAATGGTATGCTAACAAATAACGTTTATCAGGAAGAGCGCATTCCAACCCAGTTTGAACGATTCTGGCGCAGTTACCGCGCGAACAGTTTGGCAATGTTTGGTCTTTGGTGCCTTGGCTTTATTGTCTTAATCACCATATTGGCCCCTATTTTAGCGCCTTACGATCCACAAGCTCAATCTGGCGAGTTGTTAGTGCCGCCTTCGTGGGCGCCAGCCGGAACCGTCGATTACTTTTTAGGTACTGACGACCTAGGTCGCGATATCTTATCTCGTTTAATTATGGGCTCTCAGCTCACCTTTGGTGCTGCCGTAGCAATTACTGCTATTGCCGCGTTCATCGGCTGTATTATTGGTGTATTAGCGGGCATGACCAAAGGTCTGCTATCCAGTACGCTTAACCACTTGCTCGACACAGTCATGTCCATTCCATCATTACTGCTGGCGATTATCTTTGTGGCGTTTTTGGGCTTTGGTGAGTTCAATATCCTTTTGGCGATCTGTCTGGCTTTAATTCCACGCTTTATCCGCTCGGTTTACATCGCCGTGCACACCGAAGTCGAAAAAGACTACATCATGGCTGCCCGTTTGGATGGCGCTAACGACTTCTACTTGCTTTGGAACTCGATTCTACCGAACGTATTAACAGTCATCGCTGCAGAAATAACCCTGGCACTCTCGGTCGCCATTCTAGATATCACTGCGCTTGGTTTCCTAGGTTTAGGCGCACAAGCACCAAGTACGGAATGGGGTGCGATCTTGGGTGACTCTGTTGAACTGATATACATCGCACCTTGGACAGTTACCTTACCGGGTCTGACCATTATGTTTACCGTTGTTGTTCTAAACTTAGTGGGTGAAGGTGTACGCCAAGCACTCAATGCGGGGATCGAATAATGCCATTATTAGATATTCGACATTTAACCATTGAAATTGAAACACCATCGGGCTTAGTCAAAGCCGTTGATCGCATGAGCATTACCTTGAATGAAGGTGAAATTCGTGGTCTGGTTGGTGAATCTGGTTCCGGTAAGAGTTTGGTTGCAAAGGCTATCGTGGGTGTTTGTAAAGACAACTGGAAAGTGACCGCAGACCGAATGCGTCTTGGCAATATTGATCTGCTTCAGCTAACGCCAAAAGAGCGCCGTCGTGTGATTGCACGTGACATTGCGATGATTTTCCAAGAGCCATCGACTTGTTTGGATCCGTCGGAAGAAGTCGGAAGACAGTTAATTGAATCCATCCCTTCTCGATCGTTTGAAGGTAAATGGTGGGAGCGCTTCAAGTGGCGCAGGAAGCAAGCAGTTGCCCTACTCCATAAAGTGGGTATCAAAGATCACCGTCGTTTGATGGGCAGTTATCCTTATGAGTTGACCGATGGTGAATGTCAAAAAGTCATGATTGCGATGGCGATTGCAACCAAGCCAAAAATCTTGATTGCTGATGAGCCAACCAACGATCTAGACCCGATTACTCAATCTCAAATTCTGCGTTTGCTGAGCCGCATGAACCAACTCAACAACACAACGATTGTGCTGATTGGTCACGACTTAACCACCATTACTCAGTGGGCAAATCGCATTACGGTAATGTACTGTGGGCAGTCCGTTGAATCAGCTGATACAGAGAAGTTGGTCGCCGCTCCCAAGCACCCTTATACTGCGGCACTGCTTAAAGCCATGCCTGACTTTAACGACTGGATTCCGCACAAGCAAAAGCTGCAATCTCTACCGGGTTCTATCCCTCCACTGCAGCATCTGCCGATCGGTTGTCGCTTAGGACCTCGTTGCCCTTATGCTCAGAGGCAATGCGTCGAAATTCCACATACTAAACGTATCAAAAACCATAAATTTAGCTGTCACTTCCCACTGAATACGGAGAAACATTCATGAGTGCGTTGCTTGAAGTCGATAACCTATCGAAAGAGTTCGTCACGCGCTCAGGTCTGTTTAAACGCACAGTCAAAGAAGCAGTTAAGCCGGTGAGCTTTACCTTAGAGCCTGGACAAACTATCGGCTTTATTGGTCAAAATGGTTCTGGCAAGTCAACGTTAGCGCGCATGCTTGCTGGCGTTGTCGAACCAAGCTCTGGTGAGATTCGCGTTAATGGTGAGCGCTTAGAACACAAAGACTATTCGACGCGTTGTAAGCTGATCCGCATGATTTTTCAAGATCCAAATACCTCATTGAATCCGCGCATTCAGATTGGTCGAATCTTGGAAGGTCCGTTAAAGCGAAACACGAACATGCCACCAGACGCACGCATGAAACGTGTAAAAGAAACCTTACTTCGTGTAGGTTTGCTTCCGGAGCATGCTTACTTCTACCCTCAGATGCTGGCAGCAGGTCAGAAACAGCGTGTGTGTCTCGCTCGTGCCTTGATTCTACAACCTTCCATCATTGTTGCCGATGAGGCATTAAACGGTTTAGACATGGCGATGCGCTCGCAAATCATTAATCTCTTCCTAGAATTACAAGAAGAGATGGGCTTGTCTTTCGTTTACGTATCACAGCATATTGGCATAGTGAAGCACATTACTGATAAGGTCATGGTTATGCACGAAGGTGAAGTAGTAGAATTTGGTGAAACCAATCAAGTACTCACCAACCCAGAGCATGCGATTACCCAGCGGCTGGTGGAAAGCCACTTCTATAAAGCTCCAACACACTAAAAGTCGGCAACACAGACAGTGATCAAAAAACAAAAAAAGCCTGCTATCACAGCAGGCTTTAACGTATCTATACAGTGGATCATAAACGCGTCAATTAACGACGGCTCTCTTGTTTACGAAGCTCGAAATCAAACTCGTCAGGAAACAGCACGACGCCTTCTTCATTTTGGTTTGGGAACACCACAACAGACAGTTCGTCATCTTCTAGACCCGATGTCCAGCGACTGTGCCATTTGTTCAGCGAGATCGCTTCTGGCTCGCACTCTTCCCAATCACCCGTCGCCCATTGCTGTGCGAATTCTTCATTTGGCCATACTGGAACACAATCGTCGTCTTCGGTGTTCAGCATCACACAGCCGTGCTCATCCTTTAGAATCCACACTTTGCGGTTTGCGACAATCTCTTTCACACAGTATTTCAAACGCTGCTCTTCATTGTAGCGGTTGATGGTATCCATCTGCTCTTGGGTTAATGCTTCGGACATTTCTCGTCTCCTATTTTCCCATAGAAAAATGCCCACCTATAGGCGGGCATTTAAAGTATACGTTGGTAATAATGAAATTACACAAGCTCAGTTTGAAGCCAAGGCCAGCCTTGCTTCTTACGGCTTAGAGTGTTTTCCATCATTAGCATGCCGTCTTTCTCGTGCTTAACAAGCTTCTCAGCCCACTCACCTTTGTAAAGAAGACGAGTTTGCGCAGTAGTGATGTCTGTTAGCATAACAGCAGCAAATGCTAGGTTGTCGTTTGCACAACGTGCTTCTAGATCCGCTTCTAGTGCTTCGATCATGCCGTCAACTTGGTCTAGAGTCGCAAGTTCAACCTGACCTACTACTACATCACGACCGTTGAATGGGTAACCTTTCAGGTCTTTTTCAACAAGTTCAGCCGCAGATAGACCTTCGATGTTTGTCTTAGCGATTAGAAGATCTTTAGTGAATGCATCAACATCTTGTACGTCCGCAATAGCCGCTAGCTCAGCTACAGCATCTTTGTCTTTTTGAGTACAAGTTGGAGAAGCGAAACCTACTGTGTCAGAAAGAATAGCTGACATCATTAGTTTAGCGATTTGAGGCTTGATCTCGTGACCTTCAATCTTGAACATGTTGAACAGTACTGTGTTAGTACAACCAACAGGCCAGATCCATGCTTCCATTGGGTTTACTGTCATCACGTCACCTAGACGGTGGTGGTCAACAATACCTGCAACTTCTGCTTCAGCAATATCGTCTGGTGCTTGCGCTAGATCTGAGTAATCTACTAGCCAAACAGTTTCACCCGCGACTGAAGTGCGAAGTTCAGGAACTTCTGCGCCAGCCACTTCAAGGATGTGCTGAGTTTCACGGTTAATTTCGCCTTGGCGGATTGGCATCGCTTCAGTACCACGCGCCTTTAGAAGTTCAGTTGCAACTAGTGCACTACAGATGCTGTCACTGTCTGGGTTCTTATGACCTACAACTAGAATCATGTTTCTTCCTATTCAAGTCAGTTTGATGCGCTTCCTAAAAGGGTGAATTGCATAACGAATTGCACCTTGGAAGCGGGTTTGCTCACAAAGGCGCTTACTTTACCTGATTTGAGGGAAATTGACACGAAGAAAAGTTGTTACCGCCTATTGCGAATAATTCTCACTTTTATATAATGAGAATCATTCCCATTTGCATTTAAGTCTATTATGAACGCAGCTAAAATTTTCCACTCTGCTCATCAATTGTTGCAGCCAACTCAATTTCGTCTGGCATACAAACGGCTACTGCTGCCTATCGTATTGCTTGCGCTCTTAGCCAGTGAAACTACAAGAGAAGTCACCGTCGCAACCCTATCTGATTCATTCTGGGCGGTCTCTTGTTATGTTGCAGCTACATTAGCTATCTACCATTACCTTTCGAACTTCATGTCAAAGACGAATCGACTCACTTCGCTTTACCACAGTTCACGTAGTCATCAGATTTTCTTTGCTGCACTCCTTGGTGCTCTACCTGGGTGTGGTGGTGCTATTGTTGTTACCACTCAGTTCATCAGTGGTCGCGTTGGCTTTGGAGCAATCGTTGCGGTTTTAACGTCGACGATGGGCGATGCGGCGTTCTTGTTGCTTGCGGCTAAGCCTGCGACAGGTTTTGGTGTGATCGCGTTAGGCATTGTCGTCGGCGCACTATCTGGATGGGTAGTAAACGCGTTCCATGCTGATGACTTCTTGCGCCCAAAGCAAAAAAAAGATTCTCGTCAAACTCAATGTTGCCGCAGTCATGGTGAAACCCACACACCGATTGAGCAGCGTGCTATCAATCTTCAAGGAGCATTCTGGAAATGGCTGCTCATACCTGCAAGTATCATTGCCGTTCTCGGCTCGTTCCAAGTGGATACAAACCAATTACTTGGCCTCAAAGAAAACAGTATGGAATGGTTAGGTGCGACATTTGCGGTTGTCAGTATGTTTTTGTGGGCGATGACCAAAGAACTCGGTGATTACAAATCGACGGTATCCGAAGATGACAAAATCGTCGACTCTCACCCAATTCAGAAAGCCGCACAAGACACAAACTTTGTGAGCGCATGGGTAATATTGGCTTTCCTCGCTTTTGAGCTCACCACATACTTCTCTGGTTTAGACTTGGGCACAACCTTTTCCGGTTGGGGAATATGGATGCCACTACTTGGCTTAGCGATTGGTTTATTACCCGGCTGTGGTCCACAAATTTTGGTAACCAGCCTATATATTTCAGGCGCTGCACCATTATCGGCACAGCTTTCAAACGCGATTTCTAATGATGGCGACGCCTTGTTCCCTGCGATTGCCATGGCTCCGAAAGCTGCGCTCGTCGCCACTATCTACTCAGCAATACCCGCTTTGATTGTCGGATACGGTTTCTTCTTCCTATTCGAATACTAACCTTCAAATCGAATGCAATTGGATACAAAAAGAGCCTCAGTTGAGGCTCTTTTGCTTTTCAGTAACGCGCTAAATTAAGCCGTCACAACCGCTTTTGCGTTGAGCCCTTTATCTAAACTGATGAGCAGTAGTTGACACGGCTCTTGGTTGATTTTTTCACCGGTCCAAAAATCGTACCAATCGGTAGGTTGGTCGGCTATGAGGGTAAATTCCATAGGTTCATCATTGGTGTAGTTAAACAAGCAATGTAGGTCATTCTTGGAGGTCAGCGGCAAAAATGCGTGATTTAAGCCTAGCGCAGTAAACTTGGCAGCCTCTTGATTTCGACGCTGGCGCAGCATTAGTTTAGAGAGTGTCTTACTCGCAAATGACGTAATCTCTGGCAAAGGGTCACCAGAAAGCAGTAAGCCACCACAAGCTAATAGAGCATTGCGATGAAATTGGTAGTCTTCTCGGGAAGCGGCTTGGTTTGGAAGTGAAGTAAACGTCGCACAATCAGGGTCGATTTGCCACAACTTACGATGTTGCCAACTGCGGAAGAAAGTCTCTTTAGCGATTTGCTCAAAGCGATGACTATGGCGCTCGACATCGTCAGACACACGCATTGCATCGACTAAGCCCAAAGAAGGCCACATTGGCGCGTTACAGCCTAATAGCCATGTATCCCCTGCCCCTTTGGCGATCGCTTCCATCCCCATGCGGTAGGCTTCTACACCGGTTACGCCCGATTGACTGCGCTTACCTTTTAAAGTGCCCCAATAGTTTGCGTCTAATTTGAATAGCTCAACACCCCACTCTTCTCGCATGACAGATACGACGTAAGTTAAGTGATCTTGAACTTCAGGGTTTGAAGTATCGAGAATGTACCATGGTGTACAGCGCCAACCACCATAGGTGACATCTTCAGCTTTCAGGAGGTCTCCGTCTTCGTGACGCACAAACCATTCAGGATGCTTTTTGAAGATTTCTGATTCTGGTTGGGCAATGAATGGTGCCATCCAGATCGCGGGCTTCTTGCCCTTCGCGCGAATATTATGAATAAGCTCTTTTACACCACCAGAGAACTTATCCGAAGGCGTTAACCAATCGCCCATGAAAGCTTGGTAGCCATCATCCAACAATACCCATTCAAGCTCAGACAGCTTATCTTGCATGCATTCAACGTTTTCTAGGACGTTATTTTCAGTCACTTCCGCATAATACGCATACCAAGAACACCACCCAATTGGCGCATCTTGTAAAACACAATTACGCACGGAGTGATGTTCTGCAATCATCTCACTGTATTCAGCGTAGAGTTCAGACAGAGAATCACCACGTAAAACGGCAACAGATTCAAGGGTATTGTGCGCCCAATCGGCCACTTGTGTCATTTCACCATCGAGAACAGCAGATAGAATCCAATGATCACCATGTTGAACAACATCAAAATAACCCGCAAAACGATGACATGAGGTGAAACCAAACAAGGTATAGCCTGCAGCATCTTCTACAACGAGATAGTTGTAGTAACGTTTTGGCGCATGTTCCGGATAGATTCGATACGACGCATTGTTATCAGGACAGCGGCCAATATCGACGGGGTGAGAAATGGTGCCCGAAGTTTGAGCGAGCATCTGGAAGCCGTCACCGACAACGGTCGCTCCTTGCTCATATAAGAAAGGCATTTCAAATAGTACTTCTCGTTCGCTGTAGGTTTTGTTATGAATCCCCGCAAACGAAAAGTGCAGTTGGTTACCAACGACTTCGAACTGAAGATCGTTATCCATCACCGTGATTTCAGTGTGATTGGCCAATTGAATAGTTTGAGCCATAGAAAATCTACTCACTTGATTATTATTGTGTTGTTTCCTTCATTATCCTTTGCTTCTCTCCCCCAAATCGTTATCAACGTCACGAATCGACATCGTTCCTAATTATATCAAATAAGTATTGAGAGAATGCTCACTGAAATTTTGGTTAAAAAAATACCAACCCGAAGGCTGGTATTTCATTTAAAGCTTAGTGCTGTTATTAAGCAACTTCGATTGGACCACCGAATGAAGTCACTGGTGGAACCTTACCAGTGAATTTCTCGAAGTCTACGATACATGTGTTCGCAGAAGTCGCCTGTGCTAGCTCAGAAGAACCGATGTCTTGAGTTAGTGTATTCGGGTCACCGTAAGTACAGATTGCACCAACTTTTTCGTTTAGTGGACCGTACCATGCACCTTCTTCAATACGCACAACACCACGTGGGTAGCTGTCTGTCAGAACCGCACCTGCAAGAAGCTGACCACGGTCGTTAAATACGCGTACCAAGTCACCATCTTTAATGCCTTTCGCTTTCGCATCAGCAGGGTTGATATATACAGGCTCACGACCTTGAACAGCGTAAGTAGCACGGAAATCTTCAGATTCACACATCTGAGAGTGCAGACGCTTGTCTGGGTGGCAAGACTGAAGCCAGTACGGGTGTTTGTCAGAGCCCGGACCACCGTGTGAACGTTCTGATTTCTCGAACCACATTGGGTGTTCTTGACAATGTTCGTAACCGTAACGACCGATCTTACGAGAAGTGATCTCGATGAAGCCAGAAGGCGTACCCAGTGGGTTGATTTCTGGATCTTTACGGAAGTCAGCGTGACGAACCCAAGGCTTACCTTCACCGAAGTCTAATACGCTTTGTTCCCAGAATTCTTCAAATTCTGGCATCTCGAACTTACCGTCGTTCGCTTTCTTACAATCGTTGTACAGGCTACGGATCCATTCCATTTCGCTCATGCCACGAGTGTACTCGTCGCGACGACCAAAGCGTTGAGTCAACTCACTCATGATTTGGAAATCTGGCTTAGATTGGAACAATGGATCCACTAGGCGGTGCATAGCAACCAAACCTTTATTCGAGTATGAACCGTATACATCAATATCGTTACGTTCCCACTGAGTACAAGCTGGTAGAACGATGTCAGAAAAACGACATGTTGCAGTCCACGCAAACTCAATAGTTACCACAGTCTGAAGCTTTTGGAATGCTTGCTTCATGCGGTTACGATCTTGGTGGTGGTGCCATGGGTTGTTACCCGAGATCACCATCATCTTGAAGTCTGGAAGCTTAACTTTACCACCGTTGTAGTTGATCTCTTTACCTGGCTCTAGAAGACAGTCGATCCAACGAGCAACAGGGATAGTACGGCTGTAACCGTTAAAGTCGTTGTTATCCCACTTCGGTTTCATACCTGTGTCTAAGTTACGAGGGAAACCACCAGGGCCCGCGAAACCAGTTGAAGGTACACCGATACTTGAGTAGTGGTGACCGTAAGAGATACCGCCACCTGGTAGACCGATTTGGCCAACCATTGCTGCCACAACTGCAGCTGCCCAGTATGGTTGTTCACCGTGCTCTTGACGCTGGATACACCAACCCATCAGGATTTGTGTACGGCCGTTTACTAACATGCGTGCGAATTCACGAATCTTGTCCGCTTTCACACCACAGATAGGTGCAGCCCACTCAGGCGTCTTAACAACTTTATCTTTCGTTTCACCTTGAACGTACTTGATGAAGTCTTCAAAACCTAGGCAGTAAGTCTCGATGAACTTCTTGTCGTATAGGTCTTCATTGTACAACACGTGCGCAACAGCAAGCATAAATGCTACGTCTGTTAGCGGGTTGATGTACAAGTGATCATTTTCAAGGTAACGCTGAGTCTTGTTCTTCACTGGGTCTACAGATAGAACGTTGATCTCACCTTTCGCTACTTTTTCTTTCAGTTGCGCTAGGTACTTAAATGACTCGTGCGTTTCACAGTTCCAACCTACCTGTAGGTTTTTCACTGGGTCGTTTGCCCAAAGAACGATGTTGTCTGAGTTCTCTAGGATTTCAGACCAAGACGTACCTTGTGCGTATACTTCTGTAGAACCAAGTACGTAAGGCATGATGGTTTGACCCGCACCAGTAGAGTAGTCACCTACTTTAGTGATGAAGTTACCGTGCATACCTACCGCACGTTGCATGTGTGCAGTACAGTTGTTGAACGCACCAGTTTGGTTCCAACCTGTTTGACCTGCGTGTAGAGCCCATGGACCGTATTCTTTTTGAACACGCTCTAGCTCACGGTAGAACAGGTCTAGAGCTTCATCCCATGTAACACGGATGAAACGGTTGTTACCACGCGTTTCCGCGCTGTATTTGTGCTTTTTAAGCCAATCTAGACGAACCATTGGGTAACGAACACGTGATGGGCTGTAAATGATGCCCTTGATGCCGTTCAACATTTCTGTTGGGTTCTTATCTAGTTCTAGCGGTTTGATCTCTTGAACTTTACCCGCGTAGATGTGGGCGCGGAACGCGCCCCAGTGTGAACCTGTTACTTTCCAAGTACCCGTAGTCTCAGCTGCATTTGCAGATGCTGAAGCCAATAAGCTTGGACCGATAACTGACGCTGCACTTGTGGTTGCTACACCTTTAAGAAAACTTCTTCGTGTAATAGCCATTTAATTTACTCCAATCCGACGCTTATTAGTGGTGGCCTTCAGCATAATCTGAAGAGTGCTTCTGTAGGTACTTCAAGATCAGTGCTTCACTGTCTGTATCTAGGTTAACGAACGCTAGCATACCGTCAAACATACCTGGCCATGTATTCGCATCGAAGTGCGCTTCAGCTGGTTGTGTGTGACATACTGAACAGTTTGTTTTGTATGCTTCTGCTGATTTTTCCCATACAGGCGTGATGTCGTTCAGCATAGATTCTTTCTTGATCCATACTTTCGCAGCCACTTTTTCCCAAGGAAGACCTGTTAGCTCATCCACTTTCTTCTCACCAGCCGTTACAACGTCAGCGTCTGTTGCAGCGTCTTTAAGTAGAGAAGCTACTGCGATGTTTTTACCGAAGTCTTCTTGGATTACACGACCAAAGCCTTTCGCTTTACGCCAGCCGTCGATTTCGATTTCAACGTAGTCGCCTTTTTCTTCAAGAACTTTCACTGTTGATGCTGGGTTTAGAAGACCTGCTTCTTTCGCACCTTTATCGTCGAAGTAGATTGGTAAGTGACGAACACTTACTAGCTCCTGACCTACACCGTAATCTGTGTTAGATGCCATACCTTCTAGGTCACCAACAATACCACCGATGCTGTCCATACCAGCTGGAAGTTTGTGCGCGATGCCTTTGTGACAGTCAACACAGCTCTGATCTTTTTCAGCAGCTTGTTTCATTTGGATGCGAGCTGTTGGAGACATTTGCTCGAAATCCATAGAGTCGTAGTTGTGACAGTTTTTACACTCTAGAGATTTGTTTGCAGAGAAACGATCCCATTCGTGTTTAGCAAGTTCGATACGGCGCTCTTCAAAAACACCTGGTTCATCGTAGTTACCAAATACTTGTGCAAATACTTCTTTAGACGCTTGCATTTTACGAGCGATCTTATCTGTCCAGTTATGAGGAACGTGACAGTCAGGACAAGTTGCACGAACACCAGAGTGGTTTTTCCAGTGAACAGTGTCTTGTAGTTCAACGTATACGTTGTCACGCATTGTGTGACAGCTGATACAGAATTCTTCTGTGTTGGTTGCTTCTAGGGCTGTGTTAAAGCCACCCCAGAAAATAACACCAGCGATGAAACCGCCCATAGTCAGCACACCAAGGCTGATATGAACTGCCGGGCGCGTCATAGTACGCCACAGTTTAATGATTAATGATTTCATTATTTGCTCTCTTAAAATCTTTTCTAAAGTGTGGTTATGAGCTCACTGGCTTACATGCCGTGCGCACCTGGGGGACCAAAGAAGAACACTTGAAGTGCCCAAACAATAAATCCGTAGCCACCTACGAAAGCCACACTCAGAATTGGGAAGAGAACAACTGCAATGAAGAGGAAAGACTTCCACTCCAGTGAGCGTTTTTCGCCACTCTCAATTTTGTTAACATCACTCATACATTTGCCTATTTTGTATCTAGTGTTATTGGAAAGCCTGTCTTACCAAGCTTAAGTTTTTTACAATCTCTATTGGAAAATGTTAGACCATACTATCAGTAAGGTTCAATCAAATCTGATGCTTCATACCTTGTTATCCAACACTTTTTTGAGCTCATCCAGAGATGTGTTTGATTGATATTCTTTATTTAAAATTATTAACAGATGTGAAAAAATAAGTCTTTTGCAACCTTGTTAAAGATACAACATAAAGATAACTTTGTTTACATTTAAATGGATTTTTTCGTGCTACTAAACCGCTATTTTTTCGACTAAAGACAATACCTTGTGAACGTTATGTTAAGAAAAATTCACAGAATCCGAATGACTTTTTTGTCGATGAGTTTGCAAAAAAACAGAGCTTAGCAATTCATAAACCCATACTACTTCGTTAGAATCAAAGCGTTGTTTTTGAGGGAACATTTATGAATCAAGTTGTAGATATTAATTGGTTTGAGCTCGCACTTTTTAGTTTGATCCTTATCGTTCCCTTTGCCATTAATGCTCGATACAAATTAGGCATAGCCAAAGACACTGCCATCAGTGTTGCCCGTATGACCGTACAACTGCTCTTAGTGGGTGTTTATCTTGAGTACCTATTTAAACTGAATAGCTTAACTGTGAATCTTGTCTGGTTGTTGGTCATGATTGTCGTTGGGGCGAGTTCGATTGTAGGCAAAGCGAACCTTCCCAAAAGACCGCTAATGCTCCCTCTCATCACAGGCTTAACGTGCAGCCTTTTTCCCCTACTCGCTGGCATAATCTTAGGCTTGGTAAAACCGGTCCCCTTCTACAACGCCCAGTACTTAATTCCTTTAGCTGGCATGCTGTTAGGGAACAGTTTGAGTAGTAATATTGTTGCTTTGCAAAACCTATTCACTGCGTTTGAACAACGAAAATCCGAGTACGAAGCCGCTATCTCACTTGGCGCTTCACCAAAATACGCGTCATTCCCTTTCCTTCAAGAAGCACTACGTAAGTCGCTTGCCCCAATCCTCGCCTCTATGGCAACAACAGGGTTAGTGACCCTTCCTGGGATGATGACAGGCCAAATCCTTGGTGGAGCTAGCCCAATGGTGGCAATTAAGTATCAATTGGTAATCATGTTGGCGATTTTCGTCATGCTAAGTGTGTCTGTTGCGATTACATTGGAAATGACATTGAGCTGTGTACAAACAAGAGAAGGTCGCGTGAAAGTTAAGTTTATCAACAAGGATTAACTAGTCGAATGGCGAATACATGACCACATAAGCGTCTCATTTTATGAATTTTTCTTGTTCCAAAAAGATACACACGATCTTTAAGACAGGTTATCCACAGAAAATGTGGATAAACCACTAAAACCCATAAGCAACCAGAAACATAACATCAATTAGAAGCCATTATCTCCCACGGCCCCAAATGGTCATAAAGCAGTCATTCAACTGACATATGGAGACTCTAGAGTGCAGTTAACCACAAAGGGAGGAGTCACTATGGATAAGTTAATCATGCAGGAAAACGCAGATGAATTGCTGTCAGATTCACCAGTGGACTGGTTGGTACAAGAGCCGGGAGAAATAACGTCTCACTGGAATCCGAAGGAGTTTGGTATTAACGAAGAGTTAATCTAACCCTTTCAAACGGCAGATAAAAGAAAGGCAAGCCCAAGTTGGCTTGCCTTTTTCAATTCTATTTAAGGTGCTTATCTTCATCGCGTAGATAAATCATCCAATACCACATGCCTACGAAGACACCGCCACCAATGATATTGCCAATCGTTACAGGAATAAGATTGTTCATAATAAAGCCAACCATATTCAAATCTGCATAATCTGCGATATTCGCGCCTGTCATTTGCCAGAACGATTCTGGAGCGAAGTATTTAATACCAATCGCCATCGGCACTTGGAACATGTTTGCAATACAGTGTTCAAAACCTGCTGATACAAACATCGCTACAGGCAGAATCATAACGGCAATTTTGTCTGTTAGCGTACGACCACTGAAGGTCATCCAAACCGCGATACAAACTAAAACGTTACACATGATGCCCAGCGCAATCGCTTGGAAGAAGCCATGATGCAGTTTGTGCTGAGAAATAGCCATCGCATTCAGACCTACTTGGCCACCATCGAACATATATTGCTTAGTGATCAACATACATACCACCAGCAATATTGCGCCAACCATGTTACCGAAGTACACAACCAGCCAATTCTTCATTAAGGCTTTCCATGAAATCTTGCCGCTTGCGCGTGCAACCAGTGTGAGTACAGAACTGGTAAACAACTCACCACCTGTAACCACGACTAGAATAAGACCAAGACTAAAAGCCAAACCACCGATTAAGCGAGTAATACCCCAAGGCATATCGCCCGCACCAGTGGTAACGGTTGTATAGAAAATGAAAGCGATACCGATATGAAGACCTGCTGAAATAGCGAGCAGAAAAGACTTCATTGGGGCTTTAGTCGCTTTGCCAACACCTACTTCGGCGGCACGTTCAGCAGCCTGAGGTGGTAAGAGTGAGTCAAACTGATTGAAGTTCATGGAAGTGTAACATTTAGAAACAATTAACGAGGCGCGGATAATCGCTCCATTTCCAGAGTTTTTCAAGGGCTATTTTTCATGTTTACTAAATTTGTTGTTGCCGAGAGAGTGATCGATAAAACTCAACTATGAGTTCTTGTCTTAACCATCATTAATATTTGGGAGCGATGTTTACCATCGAATAAAAATTCCGCGTTATATCAGGCCGATAGCGCCACACTTAACACTTCTCACGGTTTTCTATTGCTCAACCTAAGTTTTCAGACTAGCTTGGATAAAAAAGCACAAAGGAATTACCTATGAAATATTCAGCTGACCACATCGCCGAACTGAACCTACTTCTTCAATTCGACTTAACCAGTGCAGCTACGGGCATTAAAGTCCATAAAGAAGCTTCAGAAGACATGCAGGCAGCGGTTGCCCGCCTATACGAAAAACAACTATGCACTCAGCCTGATGGTGGTTATTTAACCGACGAAGGAATCGAAGTTGCAGAACATGCCGACAAGATCCTTCGAGTTCTTTCAGCAGAGTAATCTCACAAGTTTGTTCCAATCTTCTTAGTAAAAAGCCACCCTTTTCGGCTGTCTCTTATACACAAATCCCCAAGCTTGTAGCTTGGGGATTTTTTTTGAACTCTTTCACGTGTGTGTGATCTGATCACTTAGTAATCCTTACTGAAACACTAAGATGACACACTCAGACGCTAAACTTTGGGCACAAGAACAATTTGGACAAGCACAACTTAAAGACCCTCGAAGAACACAACGCCTCATCAGTTTAGCGACTTCCATTGCTAATCAACCAGGAGTCTCCGTGGCTAAACTTCCTTTTTCTCCCGCCGATATGGAAGGTGCATATCGCTTTATCCGCAATGAAAACATCGATGCAAAAGACATCGCAGAAGCAGGCTTTCAATCAACTGTATCCCGAGCTAACGAGCATGAGGAATTACTCGCGCTTGAAGATACAACAACGCTCAGTTTTCCGCATCGAAGTATAAAAGATGAACTCGGGCACACGAATCAAGGCGATAGAATTCGAGCTCTCCACGTACATTCGACGTTACTTTTTGCACCACAAAGTCAGACCATTGTTGGCCTGATAGAGCAGCAACGATGGAGCCGAGATATTACTAAGCGTGGGCAAAAGCACCAACACGCGACTCGTCCTTATAAGGAGAAAGAGAGTTACAAATGGGAGCAAGCTTCTCGCCGTGTCGTTGAACGCCTAGGGGATAAAATGTTAGATGTTATCTCGGTCTGTGACCGAGAAGCTGACCTATTCGAATACTTAACTTATAAACGTCAACATCAGCAGCGTTTTGTCGTTCGTTCAATGCAAAGTCGTTGTCTAGAAGAGCACGCTCAAAAGCTTTACGACTATGCGCAAGCGTTACCAAGCGTCGAGACAAAAGAGCTTACCATCCCCCAAAAAGGAGGGAGAAAAGCGAGAGATGTAAAGCTTGATGTTAAATATGGTCAGGTGACATTAAAGGCTCCGGCAAACAAAAAAGAGCACGCAGGCATACCTGTTTATTATGTTGGTTGCCTTGAGCAAGGGACATCAAAAGACAAGTTAGCATGGCACCTCTTGACGTCGGAGCCAATAAACAACGTTGAAGACGCTATGAGAATTATCGGTTATTACGAGCGCAGATGGCTGATTGAAGATTTTCATAAAGTCTGGAAAAGTGAAGGGACAGATGTGGAGTCACTCAGGCTACAAAGTAAAGATAACTTAGAGAGATTAAGTGTCATCTATGCCTTTGTTGCTACGCGTTTATTGGCGTTACGCTTCATTAAAGAAGTTGATGAGCTAACGAAAGAAAGTTGTGAAAAGGTATTGGGCAAAAAGCTTGGAAGCTACTGTGGTTGAAACTAGAAAGTAAGACGTTACCTAAAGAAGTGCCCGATATGGGCTGGGCGTACAAAAATCTCGCTAAATTAGGCGGTTGGAAAGATACCAAGAGGACGGGTAGAGCTTCAATAAAGGTGCTTTGGGAAGGATGGTTTAAACTACAAACCATCCTTGAAGGCTACGAACTCGCAATGTCTCTTGATCACTAGACTTGTGATCAAGAGACAGCCCTTTTCGGTGGCTTTTCTGTTTTTGTCATTCGTTCTGAATTCTTATTGGGCGATCAGCTTTTTCATTTTGCCGTAAGGTTTGACCTTGTCATAAACCCAATTAAAGCCAGTTGCATAAAACAAAAAGAAGATTAAGAATCCAGCTTCTAATGCGAGTGCTTGCAGCAATGTAATTTGTAAGAACCACGCAATGACCGGAATGGTGATAAATATCAACCCACCTTCAAATCCAACCGTGTGACCAATACGCACCATTAAACTTCTTTCTTCTCGGTTTGACCCAAACCATTTGTCAAAATACAAATTGTAAATGTAATTCCAGACTACCGTATACAAGCTCAACCCAATACCAACGACAGCCAAATCGCTTGAGCCTTTCCCTGTGACAAGTGAAGCCGCTGGGATAATCATCGCCAATGCAAACAGCTCAAATAGGATAGCGTGAAAGATACGTTCGTTACGTGCCATGTGTTTTTACCTAAATTGTTCTACTCAATGGCTGACATTTTATCTATCATCTAGATAAGTAAAAGTTAGATACCATCGGTAAAAACGATATGTTTACTATTGAACAACTACAGGCCTTTGTCGCAACTTCTGAAGCAGGATCTTTCTCTGCAGCTGCACGAAAACTTGGACGAGCTCAGTCCGTGGTAAGCCAACACGTGATGAACATGGAGCTCGATTGTGGCGTCGATCTGTTTGATAGAACAGGACGCTACCCAAAACTCACCGAAAAAGGCCATGAACTTTTGCCCTACGCGTTAGCCACCATCAGTCAACTCGACCGACTGAATAACAAAGCATCTCAATTGTTTTCACCACACGCGACGCAGTTTATTCTTGCGGTTGACGAAGGCATCCCACTGACTAACCTACCCCAAGCACTCAAAAATCTAGAGCAACAATTCCCATATATCCAAGTTGAGTGTTTAACAGGCTCCAGTCCAGATATCATCGAACTCGTTAAATCAGGTCGAGCAACCACCGGTATTATTCTCAGCGACTTACAAATGCCACAGAATATCGATTACTCAAACCTAGGTAATATCGGTTTTGACGTTTTTGTTTCTTCCCAGCATCCTTTAGCGAAACAAAAAGTGCGTCATATCGATGAGTTAAAGCAGCATAGACAACTGGTTATACGTTCAAAAAATACCGATACGAGCGGACTCAATCAGGCGGTTAGCCCAGATATCTGGTACGCTGATAATTATTACATCTTATTAGAACTGGCAAATAAGGGATTTGGTTGGTGTTTTCTTCCAAACCATTTGGTGTTACATGCACCCAATACGCTGATCAAAATTGGCGAAGAATTCACAAAACTGGCATGGCAAGTCAACATCGATCTGATACAACATCAGAAATGGCACTCCGATCCTCTACACCAACAAGCCAGATTAGAATTACAAACCCTGTTTGAATCTTAATCAGGGATGAAGAAGTAGGAACTTACAGATGGCAAATACATTGATCGTCGGCGCAGGCTGGTTAGGCACACCACTTGCACAAACGCTTACTGACCAAGGACATCAAGTTATCGTCACTCGACGCAGCCAAACTCGATTGGATGAGTTTCCAATACCTTCCGTTCAAACTGCTCTGCTCGATCTCAATGAACCGAACTCTGAGCAGCGACTCATTGATATCATCAAACAGCACCATATCGAACGTATTGTCGGCGCTTTCCCTCCTGGCTTTCGTAAAGGAAATGGGCAAGAGTACGCACAGCAATGGCATCGCTTAAGTAAAGCGGTAAAAGTGAGTAGCGTTGAAAAGATTTTGATGGTCAGCTCAACGACGGTATACCCAAACCTAGCCGTCGATATGAAAGAAGAAGACGCCACATTGGCATTGGCCCAGACGAAAGAACACTTCTCTGACAACGCCCGCATTATGCTACAAGCTGAACAATACGTGATTGATTCCGGTATCGATTACGCCATCGTCCGTTGTAGTGGTTTAATCGGCTCTGACCGCCACCCTTCTCGCTTTGCACTGCGATTGAAACAAGTGAGCCGTAAAGCCCCTGCGAATATGGTGCATCAAAACGATGCTGTGGCGGCAACGGCTTTCGCTCTCAATCAAATCAGCAATGAAGTTGTAAACGCCACAACGCCGAATACCGTCAGCAAAGCCGAATTTTACCAAGCGGCCATTACAAGAAGTGATTTAGATATTGCCCTCCCACCAGTCACTGAAACTGCCGATAAACGAATCCTTGCTGACAAGCTTATTGCGCTTGGCTACCAGTTCCAATTCAACTCAACGCTGGATGCACTATGAAACTCTATCAACACATCGAAACCTTGTGGGACTACATGCAGCTCAAACATGACTTAAAATCGGCTGACTGCTTGTTTGTTATGTGCAGTAATGACCTGCGTGTTGCTGAATACGCCGCTAAGCTTTACCACCAAAAACTTGCGCCCTTGATTGTGTTTTCTGGAGGTGAAGGGCGATTTACAGATGGCTTGTTTGAGAAAAGCGAAGCCGAAACCTTTGCTGAAATTGCGAGAATCGCTGGCGTCCCAGGTGAGTCCATTGTTGTAGAGACAAAATCGAGCAACAGCGGCGAGAATGTTCGATTCACTGAACAGTTGTTGATAGAAAAAGGGATCAGCTGTGATTCTCTGATTCTAGTTCAGAAGCCATTTATGGAAAGACGCGCCATCGCCACTTTCGAAAAACAGTGGCAATCTTCATATTCACAACTACTAGTGACCTCAACCGCACATCCTTTCTTTGAATACATCAATGAAGACATGCCGTTGATGATGGTTTTAGCCGCGTTAATGGAAGATTTTTCTAGGATTAAAACCTACCCAGAAAAAGGCTTTCAAACCGAGCAAGAAATTCCTGCTCACGTTGAATCGTCTTATCAAGCACTGCAAGAAAAGTTTAAATTTGGTCTAGCGTAATCCTTCGCTCAACCACCAGCTAATAAGCAATAAAAAAGCCACCAAATCTGGTGGCTTTCTCTTATCAAGAGCCGTTTATTTGCCAAGTGCTTCTTTGTAGTGCTGGCGACAAACCGATACGTAGCTGTCATTCCCACCAATAGCAACTTGATCACCTTCTTTGATAGCAACGCCGCTTTCGTCAGTACGAATCACCATATTTGCTTTACGGCCACAGTGACAGATAGTTTTTAATTCGACCAATTTGTCAGCCCAAGACAATAGGTACTTGCTGCCTTCAAAAAGTTCGCCAAGAAAATCGGTACGAAGGCCATAACAAAGTACTGGAATATGAAGCTTATCAACCACCTCAGTTAGTTGGTAAACCTGTTCTTTTGACAAAAACTGACATTCATCAACCAAAATACAGTGGCGTTTTTCCACTTCATTCAGTGCAGCGATTTCTTGATATAGGTTGGAATCATGACGGAACAGCTGTGCGTCTGATTGCAAACCAATACGTGAACTTACCTTGCCAACACCGTAGCGATCATCAAGTGCCGCAGTGAAAATCACTGGCGTCATACCGCGCTCTTGGTAGTTGAAAGAAGATTGAAGAAGAGTCGTTGATTTACCCGCGTTCATTGCCGAGTAATAGAAATACATCTGAGCCACAGAGCACTACCTTCGTTAAAGTTTAGAATTTATAAAAGCTTGTAAAGAAAAGGGCTGAATCATCAGCCCCTTTTTAAGATTCAATCGCTATTTACGACGCCACGTTGTGCCTTCTGGACCATCTTCCAGAACAATGCCCATTTCCGTCAGCTTGTCACGAGCCATATCTGCGTTAGCCCAGTCTTTTGCTGCACGAGAGTCGTTACGTAGCTTAATTAGTGCTTCGATTTCAGCCACTTCATCGTCGTCGCCTGCATCGCCTTTTAGGAATGCTTCTGGATCTTGGTGAAGAATACCGATCACGTCAGCCAGTTCACGCATTAGCGCACCTAACTCGCTCGCTTTCTCTAGGTTTTCTGTCTTCAGACGGTTTACTTCACGCGCCATGTCAAACAGCACTGAGTAAGCTTCAGGTGTGTTGAAGTCATCGTTCATCGCCGCAGTAAAGCGAGTTACGTACTCTTCACCGCCCGCTGGTGCAGCATTTAGATCCAGACCACGTAGAGATGTGTATAGACGCTCAAGAGACGCGCGTGCTTGGTTTAGGTTATCTTCACTGTAGTTTAGCTGGCTACGGTAGTGACCAGACATAAGGAAGTAACGAACTGTCTCAGCATCGTAATGACCTAGAACGTCACGAATAGTAAAGAAGTTACCTAGAGACTTAGACATCTTCTCACGATCTACCATTACCATGCCGCTGTGCATCCATGTGTTCACGTATTGCGTGTCATGAGCGCAGCATGATTGCGCGATTTCGTTCTCGTGGTGTGGGAACTGAAGGTCAGAACCGCCGCCATGAATATCGAAATGGTTACCTAGGATTGAAGAGTTCATTGCTGAACACTCGATATGCCAACCTGGACGACCCGCGCCCCATGGCGACTCCCATGTTGGCTCACCTGGTTTAGACATTTTCCAAAGTACGAAGTCTAACGGGCTGCGCTTAGCGGTTTCGATGTCAACACGAGCACCTGCTTGCAGCTGATCAAGGTCTTGCTTAGAAAGCTTACCGTATTCGTTAAACTGACCAACCTCGAACATAACATCGCCATTGTCAGCAACGTAAGCAAAACCACGCTCGATTAGCTTTTCAACCAATTCGATGATTTCTGCGATAAATTCAGTTGCACGAGGCTCAACGTCCGGACGCTTCATGTTTAGCGCATCAAAGTCCGCATGCATTTCGCCGATTAAACGTTCAGTCAGAGAATCACAAGACTCACCATTTTCTGTTGCACGCTTGATGATTTTGTCATCAATATCAGTGATATTACGTACAAATGTTAGATCGTAACCTAGGTAACGAAGGTAGCGAGAAACAACGTCAAAAGAAACAAACGTACGACCGTGACCAATGTGACAGAGATCGTAAATGGTAACTCCACAGACATACATGCCAACTTTGCCGGCTGTAATTGGTTTGAATTCCTCTTTCTGTCTTGTCAGTGTGTTATATATCTTTAACATGATCTCTATCTATGCTTGTGAATGAATTACGAGAACAAGGAGTATATCAACTCCGACCTTATTAGGTAATAGCAATTAACGGATAAAACGATAATCGGCTAAACTTCAAGCACAAAGCGTATATTTTGATGATCCTGAGTTTTCCATGCGTATTAACTTAGGCTAGAATCCCTCTTTGAATACAACATAGTAAAGGAAAGTAGCATGATCACCCTTCACACTAATTTTGGTGACATCAAGATTCAACTAAACGAAGATAAAGCGCCAGAAACAAGCGCAAACTTCCTTCAATACTGCCGCGACGGTTTCTACGACAACACACTTTTCCACCGTGTTATTGATGGCTTCATGATCCAAGGCGGCGGTATGGAGTCTGGTCTACGTGAAAAAGCGTCACGTGCACCTATCAAGAACGAAGCAAACAACGGTCTTAGCAACAAAGTGGGTACACTTGCTATGGCACGTACTATGGAGCCGCATTCAGCAAGCTCTCAGTTCTTCATCAACGTAAACAACAACACGTTCCTAGACTTCCGTAGCGAAAGCCTAGATGGTTGGGGTTACTGTGTATTCGGTGAAGTAATCGAAGGCATGGACATCGTAAACAAGATCAAAGGCGTTAGCACTGGCTCTTACGGCATGCACCAAGATGTACCTCTAGAAGACGTAACGATCACTGGTACAACAATCGAAGAGTAATTCGTACGAATTACCAAAGAGATAAGTTAGTGGGGAGGCATCGCCTCCCCTTATTTCTATGACGACATTATTTATATCTGATCTTCACCTCGCCCCTTCCCGTCCGGACATTACCGAATGCTTCGAGACTTTTATGCGAACAGAAGCCATCAAGGCTGAAGCCCTGTACGTACTTGGTGACTTATTCGAATTCTGGGTTGGCGATGATGATAACACCCCTTTTGCAGACCAAATCCGTGCGGAATTTAAAACGCTAACGGATATGGGCGTCCCTGTTTATTTTATCCAAGGTAACCGAGACTTCTTATTGGGCAAACGCTTTTGTAAGGAAACGGGCATTACATTACTCGATGACGTATGCACGATTGATCTTTACGGCCAAAAAGCCGTCATTTTGCACGGCGACACCCTTTGCATTGACGACATCAAATACCAAGAGTTTCGCAAGACGGTTCACAAACCTTGGTTACAATGGCTTTTTAATCGTATTCCATGGTTTGTTAAAAAAAGAATTGTCTCTAAAGTTCAATCGGATATTCGCGATGACAAAAAGACTAAGTCTCTCGATATCATGGATGTGAATCAAGGTGAAGTTGAACACGTGCTGTCTCAGAATTGCGTCAACCTGATGATTCATGGGCACACTCATCGCCCAAATACACATTTTTTCGAGCTAAATGGTGTTAAAACCACTCGCATTGTCTTAGGTGATTGGTATACCCAAGGTTCAGTTTTACAAGTAAATTCTGGTGGTTTTGACCTTCAAACACGGCCGTTTCACACAGAAATGAAGTAAAGCCTGCCAAGCATGTAAAAGATTGACGCTCAAAGCATAGAAATTTTGCAGAAAATCGCTATCATCGTAATACTAAGTTAAACAGAACATAATACCGCATTGAAGTATTCATACGTAGCTCGCCAACCGATTCTGGATAGAGAAAAACGTACCATTGGGTACGAGCTTCTCTTTCGTGACGGTCCGAAAAATACCTTCCCAGAAGTAGAACCTGAGCTGGCTACTAGTCGACTTCTATCTGATCATTTCCTATCAACGCACTACAGCACACTGGGCGATAAACTTGGCTTTGTTAACTTTCCCTACCAAAGCTTAGTTAACCTTGTACCAACTTTATTCCCAAATGAATCCTTAGTGGTTGAAGTTCTCGAAGACTGTGAACCGACGGATGAGTTGTTGAATGCAATTAAACACCTTCATGCTTCTGGCTATCGCGTAGCGTTAGATGACTTTGTTCCAACCAAAGCTTGGAAACGCTTCTTACCTTATGTCGCTATCATCAAATTCGACATTCGCTTAGTGCCAATAGACAAGGCCGCCATTTATATTCAAGCCCTGTCTCATTTTGATATTGATTTCTTGGCCGAGAAAGTTGAAACCTATGAAGAATTCGAGCAAGCAATGGACGCGGGTTTTAACTACTTTCAAGGGTACTTTTTTAGCAAACCAGAAATGATTCAGAAAAAACGCCTCAATCCAGCGTTTTTAACGGTGATTCAGTTGTGTAAAGAAATTGCCGACAAGCCGATTAACTTTAACGAAGTCGAGCGTTTATTCTCTATCGACGTCACGCTGTCGTACAAGCTGCTGACTTATGTCAATTCTGGCTACACGCTCACCACTAAGATCAAATCTTTCCGTCAAGCATTGGTTTATCTAGGCGAAGAACGTTTAAGACGCTTTATCTCTCTTGTTGCGATTGCTTCGGTACATGAAGACAAGCCTGACTCTCTATACTCATTAGCGATTCAACGCGCACGTATGTGTGAGATTTTGTTGAGCCAAATGAAAACCAAATATGACCCAGGTCAGGCATTTCTTACTGGAATGTTTTCACTGTTAGGCTCTCTCCTCGACCAACCTCTTGAAGATGTCATCAGTGATATCCCTGTCGATGAAGAAATTAAACATGCCTTAACTGGACACAAAGGTGTTTTGGGTTACCTTCTCTCAATGATCATCGCTTATGAGAAAGCGGATTGGGTAACGACAGAGAAATATTGTAGCGCGCTCAAACTTACCGAACCACAACTCGCTAAAGCGTTCAACCAATCAACAGCATGGGCTCAAGAACTGCTGTCCCAAACGCCCTAAATCGCTATAATGCCCCAAAGAATACCGGCAACCTCACTGATATACCCAAGTAACCTCTAGATGCTAGGTTCAGCGAGAATGACTTGGGTATATAAGGTTGTTTGTTTTTACCGCTTAATTAATCGAGATTTCATTTTATGGCTTCTTCTTGTCCTTGCGGCTCTAACCGCACCTACCAACAGTGTTGTGAAATTGCCCACAATAACCATGCTGACGTCACCAATCCTGAGCAGTTAATGCGCTCTCGTTACAGTGCGCATGTGTTAGGTCTCGTGGATTACGTAGTAAACACGTATCACCCAAGCTGTAATGCAGAAGAGCAACGTGAAGGCATCGCCCAGTCCATCGGCAGCGATTGGTGCAAGCTTGAAGTCGTGAAAACAGAAGCTGGTAGCAACGAGAATGAAGGCTTTGTTGAGTTTGACGCTTATTTTGATGAAGAAGGCAAACGTTACTGTATGACAGAGCGTTCTCGCTTCGTGAAAGAAGATGGGCTTTGGTACTACATTGACGGCACATTTCCAGAAGACGAGAAAGAGCCTGAACAAGATCCTCGCTTAAGCCAACCAGTAAGCAGCCTAAAGGTCGGTCGTAACGATCCGTGTATCTGTGGAAGTGGTAAGAAATTTAAGAAGTGTTGTGGGTAATCGCACCCACGCCTAGCTTATTAAGCCCGCTTTAATGAGATTCCTGATCTCGCCTAGGCTCGTCGGAATGACGTGAAGTGTTCTTCGATTTGAAATAAGTAACGCGGTCTCAAGTACCGTTACAAAATATATCGTCATTCTCAACAACGAAGAAGGAGCATGAATCAGAACCTAATCACCGTGGGTTCTGCTGTCAGGTTTCCCCATCGAATCAAGAATATTAAATTAAAAAAGCCCCTAGGCTCTTGAGTCATAGGGGCTTTCACTTATCTATAGCAAGCTTATTTATGACGCTCTTTCAGTTTATTCACTACGTCATTCATCGATAGGCCTTGGTCTTGAAGCAATACCATTAAGTGGTAAATCAAGTCTGCCGATTCACACACTAACTCCGCCTTATCGCCCGACGTCGCCGCAAGCGCGACTTCAACGCCTTCTTCGCCCACTTTTTGCGAAATACGCTTGGTGCCACGGGCATAAAGACTGGCAGTATAAGAGGAATCTGGGTCGGCACTCTTGCGGGCAGCCAGTAGCTGCTCAAGTTGATGAAGCCACACCATTTGTGACTCCTCTTGAGGGTCCACATCCCAGCAAGTTGTGTTACCCAAGTGACACGTAGGACCAATGGGATTCACTTTCACCAATAGCGTGTCGTTGTCACAATCGAGCTGCATGTTCACCAATTGCAATACGTTGCCAGAGGTTTCACCTTTCGTCCAAAGACGCTGTTTAGTACGAGAGAAGAAAGTCACTTGACCTGTTTCGCTCGTTTTTGCTAACGCATCTTGGTTCATGTAACCCATCATCAGCACTTGGCTTGATTGGAAATCTTGTACGATGGCAGGGACCAGACCATCCACCTTTTCCCAGTTGATTCGCTCAGCTAGCGAACTTACTTCGGCGGCTTTTACACTCATAGTCGTACCTCAATGCCTTGTTGTTTCAAATACTGCTTTAGTTCACCAATATTGATGACTTGTTTGTGGAATACCGATGCGGCAAGCGCGCCATCCACATTTGCTTTTTGGTAAGCTTCTGCGAAGTGCTCCATGGCACCTGCGCCACCCGATGCAATCAGCGGTACATTACACACTTCACGTACCATATTGAGTTGTTCAATATCGTAGCCGTTACGCACGCCGTCTTGGTTCATCATGTTCAATACGATTTCACCAGCGCCACGCTTTTGTACTTCTTGTACCCAATCACGCGTTTCCCATTGGGTCGCTTTGGTTCGCTCTTCATCGCCAGTAAACTGGTAAACTTGATACTTGCCCGTCTCTTTGTCGTAGTATGAATCGATGCCAACAACGATACATTGAACGCCAAATTTATCAGCGAGGTCAGTAATCAGCTGCGGATTTGCCAATGCAGGTGAGTTGATAGACACCTTGTCTGCACCAAACTCAAGAATGCGTGCTGCGTCTTCCGCTGATTTAATACCACCAGCGACACAGAAAGGAATATCAATCACTTCTGCAACGCGAGCGACCCAACTTTTGTCAACGACACGGCCATCACTTGAAGCCGTAATATCGTAGAACACAAGTTCGTCAGCACCTTCTTCCGCATAACGCTGTGCCAGAGGAACGATGTCGCCAATGATTTCGTGATTGCGGAACTGGACGCCCTTAACCACTTGTCCATCACGAACATCAAGACATGGAATTATTCGCTTTGCCAGCATGCAAATGCCTCCTCTGCTGTGAACTTACCATCTAACAGCGCACGGCCAACAATCACGCCAGACACACCGCTGCCTTTTAGTGCTTCGATATCTGCTAATGAGCCGATGCCGCCTGAAGATTGGAACTGCACTTGTGGGTACTGTTTACATAGGTCAACGTAAAGCTCTACGTTTGAGCCCTCTAGCGTGCCGTCACGAGAAATGTCCGTACAAAGTACATGCTGTAGACCTACCGTTAGGTAATCATTGATCAGATCTTCGATAGTCACGCCTGAGTCTTCTTGCCAACCAGAGATCGCTACTTTACGCGTGCCGTCTTGGTCAATATTGATGTCTAGCGCTAAAGCGATTTTCTCAGCACCATATTTTTCCATCCAACCTTTCACAAGCTCTGGTTGTTTTACGGCTGTAGAACCAACTACAACACGTTGAGCACCGGCTTCTAGTAGATCAATCACGTCTTGCTCTGTACGAACACCACCACCGATTTGGATGTTCGCTGGCGTGCTTGCTAGTAGCTTCGCAATCAAATCAAGTTGGCGTGCAGTTGTGTCTTTCGCGCCAGTTAAATCCACCAAGTGCAACCAGTTAGCACCCGCTTGGTGGTACAAGTTGAACTGCTCTGCTGGGTCGACTTTGTACTCGGTTACTTGGCCGTAATCACCTTGATAAAGGCGAACCACCTGTCCTTCAATTAAATCTAGAGCTGGAATAATCACACTAAATCCCTTTTATAATTCTAAGAAGTTTTGAATAAGCTTCGCGCCCGCTTTTGAAGAACGCTCAGGGTGGAATTGCACACCATAGTAGTTGCCGCTTTGTACTGCTGCTGTGAACGGGTTACCGTACTCACATTCCGCAATAGTGTAATCCCCAACAGGCATTGCAAAACTGTGCACGAAGTAAAAGTACTCACCTTCTTCGATACCTTTGAAAAGTGGGTTACCTGCTTTTGCAGACACCGTGTTCCAGCCCATATGCGGCAGCGGTAAGTCGCCAGTCTGTAGCAACTTCACTTCGCCATCACAAAGTCCAAGACACTCAACTAACTCGTCGGCTTTCTGCCCTTTCTCTTGAGACACTTTGCCCAACAGTTGCATGCCTAAACAGATGCCTAACAGCGGCTTCTCTACCTGTTTTACCAAGCTGATAAGATCGCGCTCTTCTAGGTTCTTCATCGCTTCACTGGCGGTTCCCACCCCCGGTAGGAATAGCTTGTCAGCCGCCAATACAACTTGTGGATCTTTTGAAATCGTTACGTCATAACCTAGGCGTTCAATAGCAAACTTCACCGAAGAGACGTTGGCACAGCCAGTATCGATAATGACAACTTTCTGTTCTGTCACTGTTTTTCTCCTTGCTAACGTTAGCCTTAAAGTACGCCTTTACTACTTGGTAGCTCAGTGCCTTCTACTTTGATTGCTTGGCGCAAAGTACGACCAAACGCTTTAAATAGGCTCTCAATGATGTGGTGATCATTGTTGCCCGCAGAAGAAAGGTGCAACGTACATGCTAATGTGTCAGTCAGAGAGCGGAAGAAGTGAACCACCATCTCTGTTGAAAGGTCACCCACTTGCTCACGGCTAAACTGCGCGTCAAACTTAAGGTAAGGACGACCAGATAGGTCTAGTGCACATTGTGCCAAACACTCATCCATTGGCAGGCTAAAGCCAAAACGACCAATACCACGTTTGTCACCCAGTGCTTCTTTCAACGCTTGACCCAACGCAAGAGCGGTATCTTCTACTGTGTGGTGATCATCAATGTGCAGGTCACCTTCCACTTTACACACCATTTGGAATCCGCCGTGCGTCGCGATTTGATCCAGCATGTGATCAAAGAAGCCAAGACCTGTAGAGATGTCATTACCGCCTTGCTCATCAAGATTAACGAATACTTTGATGTCCGTTTCTTTTGTGGTGCGAACCACTTCAGCAACGCGCGCCTTCACAGTCAGATCTTTAAGGATCTGTTTCCAACCCATGGTTTCTGGGTTGTATTGAATGCCACGAATTGCCATATTTTCTGCAAGTTGAAGATCAGTTTGACGATCGCCAATCACAACGGAGTTTTGGAAATCAACTTTGCCACCTTGAAGGTAATCTTTTACCAAGCCTAATTTAGGCTTGCGGCAAGAGCAGTTATCTTCATCGAAGTGAGGACAAATCAGCACGTCATCGAACTTCACACCCTGAGATTCAAAAATCTCCATCATCATGTTGTGTGGAGCGTCAAAATCTTCTTGTGGGTAGCTGTCGGTACCTAAACCATCTTGGTTCGTTACCATAACTAGGCGGTATCCAGCATCCTGCAACGACAACAGGCTTGGGATAACAAATGGCTCTAGCTTTAGTTTGTCTAAACGGTCTACTTGAAAATCAATCGGCGGCTCAACAATTAAGGTGCCATCACGATCAATAAAAAGGATTTTTTGTTGTTTGCTCACTCGAGAACTTCCTTATTGCTATTCTTTTGGCGCTCCCGCTATTGAGCGAGAGCGATTAATTTTGTATCTGCTTATGCGTAGTAGTTTCTAATAAATCCAAGCGTTTTTTCACACTCGTCGCGGTTACCCACACTGATACGCACACAGTTTTCGATTGGCGAGTTACGCAGGATAATCCCCGTATCCCAAGCTGCTTTGAAAACATCATCGCCATCTGGGAATTTAACCAATAGGTAGTTACCCCATCCTTCAAAAACTTCCAAACCCGGAATCATCGACAAACCAACCTGTAAGTAAGCACGGTTCGCGTTCAAATCGAGCACTTGGAACTTCGCTCGCGCTAAACCAGCTTCCGAAAGCGCCTGAGTCGCAATTTCTGCCACTGGTACTGGTACTGGATACGGTGCGATAACTTTAAGAAGTACATTAATCAGCTCTTCGTTAGCAAGCGTAAATCCACAACGCAGACCAGCAAGCGCGAAAGCTTTCGACAGAGTACGCAAAATCGCAAGATTCGGGTATTGCGCCAGTAAGTCTACCGTTGAAGCTTCTGGGCAAAAATCAATGTACGCTTCGTCCATCACCACTATTGCACGGTCTTTTGTCATTTCTAGTAGAGAGACGATGTCTTCACGCTTAACCAAGTTACCCGTTGGGTTGTTTGGCGAACATACAAAAACCAGTTTCACGTTATCCAGATTAGCTTCGATACCTGCAAGGTCTAATTGCCAATCTGACGTTAGCGGCACGGTTTTGCGCTCGACACCAATGGTTTCTGCGCTGATGGCGTACATACCGTAAGTCGGTGGACAGTACAGAATCGCATCTTCACCCGGCTCACAGAATGCACGAATAAGTAATTCAATACCTTCATCTGCACCGCGAGAAGTCAGCGTTTGTTCTGGTTTTACACCCGCATAGGCTGCGTAAGCAGAAATCAGTTCTTTAGGCTGACATTCGCTGTAACGATTAAGGCGAGCGAAGTCTGTTTTGTATTCATTGTTGAATGGCGATTCGTTGGCATTTAGCCATACGTCACCGGTACCACCAATTCGGCGAGCCGATAAATAAGGGGTAAGTTGTTGGACTTGTTTACGCGCTAGCTTTTCCATCTCATTGTCCTCTTACTTAGCTGCCAGTTTTTCTGTGCGGGTTAGTTTCTCAGTACGGATTGTCACTGCACGTTTGTGCGCATCCAGACCTTCTGCTTCCGCCATCGTTACCACTGTTGGCGCAAGGTTCTTTAGACCATCAGCAGACAGTTCTTGAACCGTCATGCGTTTCGAGAAGTCCGCTAAGCCTAAGCTTGAATACGTGCGTGTGTAGCCGTAAGTAGGAAGAACGTGGTTCGTGCCCGATGCGTAATCACCTGCTGATTCAGGCGACCAATCACCTAGGAAGATGGAACCTGCGTTGTCGAGTAGAGGTAGAAGCTCGCGAGGATTCTTCGTCTGAACAATCAAGTGCTCAGGACCGTAGTAATTTGAAATCGAAATCGATTGAGTGAGAGACTCAGCAATGATGATCAAGCTTGACGCCAATGCTTGTTCCGCGATCTCCGCACGAGATAACTCTTTAAGCTGACGTTGAACCGCATCCGTCACTTGATCCGCAATAACAGGAGAAGGAGTCACAAGTACCACTTGAGAATCAGGACCGTGCTCTGCTTGGCTCAAAAGATCCGCAGCGATAAAGTCTGCATCTGCGGTTTCATCAGCAATCACAAGCACTTCAGATGGACCTGCTGGCATATCAATCGCAGCACCGCGGAAATCATTACTCACCTGACGTTTTGCTTCTGTCACGTAAGCGTTACCTGGACCAAAGATCTTATCAACTTTAGATACGGTTTCTGTTCCGTAAGCCATTGCAGCGACGGCTTGACCACCACCAACGTTGTACACTTCATCAATGCCGCACAGTTTGGCTACGTACAGAATCTCGTCAGCGATTGGCGGTGGAGAGCAAAGCACCACTTTACGACAACCTGCAATTTTTGCAGGAACGCCGAGCATTAGAACAGTCGAAGGCAATGGCGCACTACCGCCAGGAATGTACAAACCCACTTTTTGAATTGGGCGCGTTACCTGCTCACAAAGGACACCCGGCTGAGTTTCTACTTTAATTGGTTGTGGCTTTTGTGCTTTATGAAACTTCGAGATATTCTCATAAGCTTGCTCAAGCGCATTCTTCATTTTTTCAGAAAGACGCGCTGAAGCTTCATCAATTTCTTGAGCCGATACACGAATAGACTCCGGTTTCACACGGTCAAACTTCTCAGTCAGCTCTAATAATGCAGCATCACCATCTTTACGAACCTTCGCGATTACTTCAGAAACCGCTGCAGTGATGTTGGCACCTTCCGCAATTGCAGGGCGCTCTAGAATCGAATCTTGCTGGGTTTCACTTAACGATTGCCATACGACTGTTCTCATTGCAATTACTCCATCATTTTTTCAATTGGTAGTACTAGAATTGAGCTCGCACCCAGTTCCTTTAGCTGTTCCATGGTTTCCCAGAACAAGTTTTCAGTACTTACCAAATGAACCGCAACTTTTTGCTTGTCAGCAGATAGAGGCAATACCGTTGGGTCTTCTGCACCCGGTAATAGAGACTTAATTTGCTCAAGCTTCTCAGCAGGCGCATGTAGCATGATGTATTTTGATTCTTTTGCTTGCTGCACGCCTTGCATACGAGTCAATAGCTTATCGATAAGCGCAACTTTATCGGCGTCAAACTCACCTTTGCGTTGAATTAACGTTGCCTTCGACTTAAAGATAACTTCGGCTTCTTTTAGACCATTGGCTTCTAGCGTAGCGCCAGTAGAAACCAAGTCAGCGATAGCATCTGCTAGACCAGCTCGAGGCGCAACTTCTACAGAGCCTGTCAGCATACAAGTTGAGAACGGTACACCCGCGTCATCCATGTAAGCTTTAAGCAGTTGAGGGTAAGTCGTTGCGATGCGTTTGCCTGCTAGATCTTGAGGACCGTTATATTCTTCGTCTTTGTCGATTGCGATAGACAAACGGCACCCGCCAAAATCAAGACGACGAAGCTGAACAAAATCATAAGGTTCGCCCAAAGCTTTACGGTCTAAACGAACTTCTTCTAATTCATTCTCACCAATAAAACCTAGGTCAACAACACCATCCATAATTAAACCTGGGATGTCATCATCACGAACTAATAACAAATCAATTGGCATATTTTCAGAATGAACGACCAGACGCTCACCCATTACATTGAATTTCACACCACACTTTTTCAATAGAGCTTGGCTCTCTTTACTTAAGCGGCCTTTTTTCTGAATTGCGATTCTTAAGCGTTGTGTTTGCATTGCTTTATCCCTGTGCCAGATTCGATAATCTAAATATTTTATAAACCAGTAAAACTAAAAAACCCTCGAGAGATTTTGGTCTCCCGAGGGTTTGAAATCTGTTTACACTTTGATTTTCACCTCCGGGAGTATCCTGTCTCCCGGGTATGCGCGCATCTCCCGAAAGACTAAATTGGGTGATGATGGTGATGAATGTTCATTACAAAATTGCGCATACTTATTTCAAGGCTCGTCTTAGTTGCTTTGTTAGTAACCACACTAACCAAGCTGATTCTTTTTTTCAACCCTTAATTTTAAAAAAAATCGAATTGTATAATACAAATAAAAAAGGAGGCCGAAGCCTCCTTTTATTTTATGTTAATTATCAAGCAATTAAGCGTTCTGACACGATGCCATTTTTGACTTAGAAAGCCATGACAAAATTGCGCAAACGATAACAAAAGTAATCGACGCAGCAATGAAAGAGAATACGATAGACGCGGTCATACCAAGAGCGATAAAGCCCACGCATGAAACAAGCGCGACTGATAATGCATAAGGCAACTGAGTCGATACGTGATCAATGTGATTACAACGGGCGCCTGTCGACGACAGAATTGTCGTATCAGAGATTGGTGAACAGTGGTCACCGAATACCGCACCTGCCAGTACTGCACTCAACATTGGCAGCATAAGCGCTACGTCTGTTGCACCTGCCATGTCGCCCGCGATAGGGAGCATGATGCCAAACGTGCCCCACGACGTACCTGTCGAGAACGCCATTAGGCCAGATAGCAAGAATAGGATGACTGGTAGCCAATGCGGATTAATGTTGCCCTGAGCCATAGTCGATAGGTAAGAACCCGTCTTCATGTCACCGATAACAGAGCCGATAGTCCAAGCAAACACAAGGATAAGGATCGCACCAAACATTGACTTCGCACCAATCCAAAGTGTGCGGCCAATTTCCGCCATTGGGATGCCTTGCTTAAGTACAGTAAATAGTGCAACCGCAAGGCCCAGCAAGCTACCGTAAACTAAAGAAGTACCTACATCAGTGTTCTCGAACGCACCGAGGAGCGCAAACTCTTTACCGTCAGCGGCTAGGGCCTGCCCACCTGTGTAAAGCATAGAAGCGATCGTAGCAATGATAAGCGTAACGATAGGGAGAACTAGGTCAGAAACTTTACCCTTCTCGCTTTCACGAATATCTAGCTCTTCGTTTAGTTCATGTGCTTCTTGCGTGTCGTTTTCTTTGTCTTTTTCAAAACCACGGCCCTGAGAGGCGGCAATTTCGTGCTCACGCATTTTACCGATATCAAGACCGAACCACGCTACTGCAAATACCATAAGTAGAGCAAATACAGCATAGAAGTTCATTGGAATAAGACGAACATACGCACCGAGTGCTGAGTATTCAGTGATGCCGTGTGACACCAAGATACCGCCGATGATCGTAATGATGTAAGCACCCCAGCTTGAAGCAGGCATAATCACACACATAGGAGCTGCGGTGGAGTCTAGAATGTACGCCAGTTTAGCGCGAGACACATAGAAACGGTCTGTTACTGGACGAGAAATCGCACCAACAGCAAGACTGTTAAAGTAATCGTCGACAAAAATGAAGACGCCTAAGAAGGCAGCAAGAAGTTTAGAGCCACGTTTACTTTTAACTCGTGTTTGCGCCCATTCAGCAAAAGCGCGAGTACCGCCAGATAGCGTCAATAACGCCGTTGTCATACCTAAAAGAATTAGGAAACCGACAATACTCATGTTCCAAGTGTTAAGACCGCCGTCTTCAATAAAGACAGAAGAAACTTGAGAACTCACATAACCTATCGTGTTACCGATAGACCAATCATTAAGCAGAATCGCACCAAGTACGATACCTACACCAAGAGAAACTAATACGCGTCGAGTCAAAATCGCCAGTGTCAAAGCGACAATCGGCGGTAGTAACGAAACAGGAGAATGTGCAAAATCTATTAAATTCATGATCTTCAAAAACCAAAGTTTGGCTAGAGATCTACTGCAGACAAGTCACGTAGCATACGGTACGTGCTCATGTTGAACTTAGCGACAGGGAAGCGAACACTCCACCCAACCCTACAGTAGCGCTCCATAGTTTAATGTAAATATACTATGGCAGTGTTGTTCCTTTCAGAGACAACCCCAGCAAGTGGTTTTGATAGGCCACTTACTTCGGCAATCTTCGCCTTCCACTATTATTCATTGGCATCACCCCAATAATAGCTACTCTTCGAGACTGCACCTCTACGGCAATAACAAACAATTAACCATTAATTGTACAAATTAACAACAAATTGTCTGCAATATTGCATCAGGTGACAGCCATTGTACTCATGAAGACCTCCAATGCAACACATCAAACTAAATTAAATGAATAAATAATCGCAGTTTTGATTTATAAATAGAATGTGAGCCAACTATAGATTGAGCAACTGCAATCACGACAATGCTGTCTTTTATGAAACTTTATTACTACCATCAATTCTTCATGTTTTGTGTTCTAACAATAAATGAAAGAAATATGACATTCGGTTTTCCCTCTTTTCCTACTTTCCTGTCAGATTGAGAGAAATAGAATTCAACATATAAATAAAGAAACCACTAATCGAGAAAAACGCAGTATCTATAATGAAAAAACTGAGGTTAAACTCAATTAAGAATTCATATCTGTAAATTAATATTGCTTTATTAAGAAAAAAACCAAGAAATTTAATCTAAATCATGAATTAGCATTTGCACATATGAGAAAGATAAAGTTAAATATAAGGACTCTATGTTTTATTTCTCGTTTAGCATTTAATTAATCGTATCGATAACTAGTGTTGAACCTTTTAACCTATTAATAGGAATCGTTATGTCAGAGCTGACTAAAACACTTCTAAATATCCGTAGCCTTCGTGCATTCTCTCGTGAGCTGACTCTAGAACAATTGGAAGAAGCTCTAGATAAATTAACTATCGTTGTTGAAGAGCGTAAAGAAGCTGAAGAAGCTGACCGCGCAGCACTTGCTGAGCAAGAAGCAAAACTTGCAGCTATCGCTGAGCAAATCGCTCAAGACGGTATCGACGTTGAAGCACTAATCAGTGCACTATCTGGCGAAACGAAGACTAAAGCGAAAGCTAAACGCGCTCCTCGTCCAGCTAAGTACAAGTACACTGACACTAACGGCGAAGAAAAAACTTGGACGGGTCAAGGTCGTACACCTTCATCAATCCAAGAGCAACTTGATGCAGGTAAATCTCTAGACGATTTCCTAATCTAATAAAAGATTTATGAAATTAAAAAAGGTTCCCAAATGGGAACCTTTTTATTTATCTGTAAGTAGATACAAAAATGGCGCATTTGGAATGCGCCATTTTTTCGTATGCTAGGAATTACCTAATTCAACGTGATTAATTAACGTTCCCAGTATGCTTCTTCCAAACTATCTTCACGCTCCGGCAGGCCGCGAGAAAGACGTGGAGAGTGTTGAACTAACACTTCATAACTTGCACGGTTTGCGTATTTACAAACTTGAGAGAATGAAGAGTAAGTTAAATACTCATTGCTGTGCTTGCTTGAGTTAGGCACATTTTCTTTGTGGTATTTATTTGCCGCCATATCGTGAAGAACCGCAGACAATGCCGCATCACCTGCGCCATTGGTGTTCTTAATTTTTTCTGGGCCACCCATGTATGGAGAGATATGTGAATATACTTTAATTGCATTCTCGCACGTATCTTTCTTCGCTGGGCGACTAAATTCGAAACGGTTAAATTCAGCAATAGAACCTGGAAGTAATGGCAAAGAAGTTTCACGTTTCGCGCTATCTTCAGTGTAACCCGCCATAAATAGGCCAACAGGACCAGCAGTACAAAGCACTAGATCAGCCCAATCTAACGTTTTATCCGATGCTGCTAGAGGATCAGATTCGCCCGTTAATGCTTCCGCTTCATCTTCATTCATTGCAACAACAGAAACGTTATCGCGAATAAACTCTTGCCAGAATGTAGGGTCATCTTGAATAACGAATTTGGTACCTAGCGTTAATACAACAGGTACATCGTGTTTCTTCGCGTATTCAATCGCACGCATCGTTGCTTCAGGCATTGGGTCACCTTCTTTACAACGAACGAGGTATGCAGTCAGTACTAAAGCCGACGCGCTCTTGAAAATCTTTTCAGGGATATTGTCTGGGTGAAGTTGGTTCATTTGACCTTCGCTGATAGCGAAAGTACGTTCACCGTCTTCAGTAATAAGAGCAAAACAACGACCAATTGCACCCTCAACACCTTGTAGGTAGTTCAGATCCATGCGGCTTGATGTGTTACATAAATAACGGTAACCGTAGCTGCCGATTTTGATATCTTGGCTCATTACACCCAGAAGCGTTGAGCGGTCATCTGCCAACACAGAATAATTGTGTAGCGTATTACCAATCGTGCCACCTGCATACTCATTGGTAATTAGGCATTCTTCTTTTAATTGTTGATAAAGCGCTTCTGCTGTTGCGTCATCAATTACCAACGAGTGTCCTTTACTCAAACCGTACTTTTCAATCACATCCGTTGTAACTTTCGCCTCAATATCAACCAGAGTCTGATCAATACCAATGATGTGAGTGCGCGTCATCTTTTTGCTTTCTTGTGCTTGGCTCACCAATGGGTCACGAGCATGAACAGGAAAATAGTGCTTCGATTTGCGTTGTCCAGGAAATTTCATATTGTTAGTCTGAGTAAGGGATGAAAAGGAGAACGGATTCTATACCGCTGACAATAAAGCAGCAATAAAAGCGATTATAGCAAACGTTTGCACCCTGCTTTTTATTTTCTAACGCTCTATTCGCCTTCCATGAAACCCAAATCAGGCAGCTGTTCGAGGTGTTCGGTATAGCGCTTTAGATTGAATTCACCTTCATTTTTCATCACGTCGAAAATCTCGATAGACATAGCACACGCCATCATCGCAACCGCATCTTCACGTGGTGTACCAGTCATCATCAAACGCATTAACGTCTCTTTGACTTTAATAGGGTTACCGTCTTCAAGTTGATTCTCTACAATTTCAATCAACTCAGCTTCTTGCATAAATTGGTTTTCTTCAGTCATTTGATTTTTCCTCTTGGATTTTTGCCAACTATGCCATATATAACCCTTCTATACTTATCGAATTTAACTCTCACGTTCGTATTTGGATAAATTTAAGCCAAAATCGAAGTGTGATTTCGATCTCGGATCTGTCACCGGTCTGTGGATTCTGTTAGAATCTGCGTCCCGTTTATTTAAGTGGTGTTTAGTAATGTCTGATAACAGCCAAAAGAAAGTCATCGTCGGTATGTCCGGCGGCGTTGATTCATCTGTTTCTGCGTATCTTCTAAAGCAACAAGGCTACCAAGTAGAAGGCCTGTTCATGAAGAACTGGGAAGAAGATGACAACGAAGAATATTGTACAGCAGCAGAAGATCTTGCTGATGCTCAAGCAGTATGTGACAAGCTGGGCATTCACCTACACACCATCAACTTTGCTGCTGAGTACTGGGATAACGTATTTGAGTACTTCTTAGCTGAATACAAAGCTGGTCGTACACCAAACCCAGACATTCTTTGTAACAAAGAAATCAAGTTCAAAGCATTCCTAGAATTCGCTGATGAAGTGCTTGATGCAGATTACATTGCAATGGGTCACTACGTACGTCGTTCATTCCCAGAGAACGCTTTACCTGGTGAAGAACAGGAGAAACCACAGATGCTACGTGGTCTAGATGGCAACAAAGATCAAAGCTACTTCCTGTACACATTAAGCAACGAGCAAATTGCTCGTAGCCTATTCCCTGTTGGTGACCTAGAGAAGCCAGAAGTACGCCGCATTGCGGAAGAGCAAGATCTAATCACCGCGAAGAAGAAAGACTCGACGGGTATTTGTTTCATCGGTGAGCGCAAGTTCACTGAGTTCCTCGGTAAATACCTACCTGCGCAACCTGGTAACATTGAAACACCAGAAGGCGAAGTGATTGGTCAACACCAAGGCCTGATGTACCACACGCTTGGTCAGCGTAAAGGTCTTCACATCGGTGGACGTAAAGGCGGCGGCGGTAACGAAGACCCATGGTTCGTTGGCGAGAAAGATCTAAAGCGTAATGTTTTGATTGCGGTACAAGGTAAAGACCACCCGATGCTAAAATCAGAAGGTCTACTTGCATCACAACTTCACTGGGTAGATCGTGAGCCAATTCGCGATGTTATGAAGTGCACAGTGAAAACACGTTACCGTCAGGAAGATATTCCTTGTACAATCATCCCTATCGATGATGAGAACATTAAGGTGATCTTTGACGAACCACAAATTGCCGTGACTCCAGGTCAATCGGCCGTGTTCTACAAAGATGACGTGTGCCTAGGTGGCGGCATCATCGAGCAACGCATTAAATATTCTCAAGCTTAGGAGTCGTTACGTGGCGAATACACTTTATGACCGTACTATCGCTTTCGCAGGCATTTGCCAAGCTGTTGCATTGGTTCAACAGGCAGCGAAAAACGGACATTGTGATCAAGATGCCTTTGAAACGTCAATTAACGCCATTATCAATACAAACCCAGCGAACACTATTGGTGTCTTTGGTCGTGAATCCGACTTAAAGCTGGGTCTTGAGTGCTTAGTGAAAGGGATTGATAGCACCCCGTCAGGGAGTGAAGTTACTCGCTACATCATTAGCCTAATGGCATTAGAGCGCAAGCTAACAGGCCGCAACGATGCAATGTCACAACTTGGTGACCGTATCCAAATGGCTCAGCGTCAAACGGAACATTTTGAATTGCTGGACGATCAAATGATCAGCAACCTAGCAAGCATTTACTTGGATGTTGTTAGCCCTATCGGCCCTCGCATTCAAGTTACCGGTACCCCATCCGTGCTGCAACAAACCTCTAACCAACACAAAGTTCGCGCGTTGTTGTTATCAGGTATTCGTAGTGCAGTACTCTGGCGTCAAGTTGGCGGTAAACGTCGCCACTTAATCTTTGGACGCAAAAAGATGGTCGAGCAAGCACAAATTCTTCTTGCTCGTATGTAATAAGGTAATAAATAAGCAGCTCGCGTTTATCGCGAGCTCATTTTTTTCTACCAAAACAAATCCCGCGCAAACGTTTGCGCAATATTCGTGACAATTGCCACAGTTATTGGTATAAAGCTCACGAAATTTAGAAACCCAATTCAGGAGAACATCATGGAACTGTCAGCATTGACTGCTGTTTCACCAGTAGACGGTCGTTACGGAAGCAAGACAATTGCGTTACGCGAAATTTTCAGTGAGTACGGTCTACTTAAGTACCGTACTATCGTTGAAATCCGCTGGCTACAAAAGCTTGCTGCTACTGCTGAAATTGCAGAAGTGCCAGCGTTTAGCGCAGAAGCAAACCAATTCCTAGACGACCTTGCTGCAAACTTCTCTGAAGAAGATGCACGCCGTATCAAAGAGATCGAGCGTACAACTAACCACGACGTTAAAGCGGTTGAGTACTTCCTCAAAGAGAAAGTAGCAGACGTTCCTGAACTGCACGCAGTAAACGAGTTCTTCCACTTTGCATGTACTTCTGAAGACATCAACAACACATCACACGCTCTAATGCTTAAAGAAGCGCGTGAAACTGTGATTCTTCCAGAAATTCGCAACCTAATCGACGCAATCAAAGCGCTTGCTGTTGAATACCGCGACATCCCACTTCTGTCTCGTACACACGGCCAGCCAGCTTCTCCATCTACAATGGGTAAAGAAATGGCAAACGTGGCGTACCGTATGGAGCGTCAATTCAAGCAAATCGAAAATGTCGAAATTCTTGCGAAAATCAACGGCGCGGTAGGTAACTACAACGCACACCTTTCAGCTTACCCAGAGCTAGATTGGCACCAGTTCTCTGAAGAGTTCATCACTGAATCTCTAGGCGTAACTTGGAACCCTTACACAACTCAGATCGAGCCTCACGATTACATCGCAGAACTATTCGATGCGGTTGCACGCTTCAACACAATCCTGATTGATTTCGATCGTGACGTTTGGGGTTACATTGCACTAGGCCACTTCAAGCAAAAAACCATTGCTGGTGAGATCGGTTCTTCAACAATGCCTCACAAAGTTAACCCAATCGACTTTGAAAACTCTGAAGGTAACCTAGGCCTTGCGAACGCAGTATTCGGTCACCTAGCACAGAAACTGCCTATCTCTCGTTGGCAACGTGACCTTACTGACTCTACGGTTCTACGTAACCTTGGCGTTGGTGTTGGCTACGCAATCATCGCTTACACTTCAACGCTAAAAGGCATCAGCAAGCTAGAAGTAAACCGTGAAGCGCTTCTTGCTGAACTCGACAAGAACTGGGAGGTACTAGCAGAGCCAGTGCAAACAGTAATGCGTCGTTACGGCATCGAGAAGCCATACGAGAAGCTAAAAGAGCTGACTCGTGGTAAACGTGTAGACGGCGAAGCAATGCGTAACTTCATTGACGGTCTTGAGCTTCCTGAGCACGAGAAAGCACGCCTGAAAGAGATGACACCAGCTAACTATATCGGTCAAGCAATCGAGCTGACAGACAAGCTGTAAGATTCGGAATTCCAAAAATCGTGAGGGTTGACGTGAAAGCGTCAACCCTTTCTTTATTTTAGGGGTAACAGGCTTCGCCCTACAGAACGCTACGATTCGGGGTAAGGGATAAGACTCGATTATATCCATCCAAAAGGCATCTTTGCCAACACTTCCAAAGTTAAGCTTGCCTTTACTAAAATACTAGTTCCTCACTCTCGGTTTCTAGAGCGAAGCGCTCCCGCATCTCGATTCTTTATTTCTATTGCCTCTGGAAGAAAAGAGTAATCGTCCCTACTTCAACGCCAAATTTCTTAATCTTGGTGAGATTAAACACGTGCATTTCATCCTGGCGGTAAAGCCAATCATCAAACGACACCGTGATAGTTGAATCATCCATTTTCAACTCGAAGTCATATTGCCATTGCAGCGCATTACCCGTCTCTTTACCGGTCGCTACACCAATAATGTCGTCCGCTTTCCCTTGATAAGTACCATCTTCGAGTCTGGTAATGACCCATATACGCTGGTCAAGCTCGCCATCATCAAAGACAAAATCTTCCACCAGTGTTAGCTCATTGCCTTTCACTGTACCGACGATATCGACCTCGAAGCGACGCGTTTGCTTATCGGTGTAATCCTGCACCATCCCCCATGCTTTGACATCACCTTCGAAATAGCCGAACAAATCGAAGGCTGGAGTAGCGGGTTGGTAATTGTCGATATCAGCAGAACATGCGCCAAGCAGTGTTGCCGCTGCGACAATCGAAGTTTTTAAGATACGCTTTAGTACTTTCACTACCTTACCTGCCCAATAAGTTGTTTACGAAGTTTAGGAAATTCAGTTTTTGGTGATAACCAAATGGAAAGAAACGCATCATTAAGTCCCTCATCCTTAACATAACCAACTATCTGATAAGGCTTGCTGCCCGCTTGTCGATAGATAAGTTGCCCTGTTTTTCCATCAGTGAGGTAGGTAAGCTCATCGCCTTTTTTGATGTTAGGGAACATGGTGTCAAATTCAGAGATCCAAGCCTGACGGTAAGCTTGCGTGAAACCAAGCTTTTGCCATTGTTCATCCGTCACATCAAGAAGTTGCTGCTTGCTAATGTCTCTTTGATAATTAATTTCGAGCGCAAATGGGTGAGGAGAAATGTCATTAGAAACGAGATACTGTCCGTCTGGTGCTTTTAAGGTTGACTTATAAACATCAAAAACGAACCAAGTAAGTTGTGCTTCTCCAACCGTTTGCCACTGCTGCCACATCGGTAAAGCGCTTGTTCCTGTAATCATCTGAGCTTGTGAAGGCATCACAAAAAGTAAAGCCGTCATCAACAAACTGTTAGTCAGGTTCTGTTTCCAATTTCTCTTCAAGCTTTTCATTTCCGTATACCCTGAGTATCAAAAGCATTACTAAACACCATTCGACAAACAAAATTGCGAGGGTAATGCTTGTGTTGAATCCAAATTCAACGGCTTGGAGCTTGTAACCAGCAAAGTAGCTCGCTGTTCCTCCGATGCCGCCTACTACTGATACGTAGTTTTTTGGGAAACGGTACAAAATTGACTTGAGTTGGTAGGCATACCAAGAAAATAAAACCCACAAGCAGACAAGCCACATGGGCAACCAGACAGTTGGGAATAGGAGGACAGACAATTGCTTGTTGAGAGTGTCAAGTACCAAGCCCATGAACACGACTATGGCAACACTTTTGAGAGCGAAGGGCTCGACTCTCCAACAATACACCAACGTTAGTAACGTAAGCACTAACGTCAGCCATTGCCACTGATAGGTTCCAAGCACGGCGGCGAACCAGCAGAGTTGGAACCATGTTGATGCAATAAACAGTCTCATAAAGGGTTACGGACGTTGAAACGTCATATGAACAGCACTGATGGTTCGAGCTAAAAAGCCCCCTTCACAGTAGCTCAAGTAGTAACGCCACATGCGTACAAATCGGTCATCGTAGCCAAAGCTTCTGACTTCATGCTCTGCTTGATTGAATCGGAAATGCCATTCATTAAGCGTTTTCGCATAATCCAGGCCGATATCGAACAAATCTCGAGTCACCAAATCACTGTGCTTGGTTGTCGCTTGTGTTAACGATGTTACCGAAGGTAGAAAGCCCCCAGGGAAAATGTACTTTTGAATAAAATCGACGTTATTGCTGTAGTAATCGTAACGCTGGTCAGCAATAGTTATCGCTTGAATGGCCATCAAACCACCGGACTTCAGCAAAGATTCACATTTCTTAATGTACGACGGCAAGAACTGTTTACCGACCGCTTCGATCATTTCAATAGAAACCAACTTATCGTACGTTCCGGTTAAGTTTCTATAATCTTCTTTCAGCAACGTTACTTTGTCTGTTAAGCCACGCTCTTTGATTTTCTGCTCAGCGTAAGCATGTTGCTCTTCAGAGATAGTTGTCGTCGTAACTTTACAACCGTATTGCTCCGCCATGTAGATCGCCATAGCGCCCCACCCTGTGCCAATCTCGATAACATGATCGCTAGGTTTGAGTTCGAGCTGCTGGCACAAACGATCCATCTTATTGATTTGTGCCTGTTCCAATGAGTCGCTCTCTTGGTTATAGAGTGCTGATGAATACAGCATGTTGGTGTCAAGAAATGCTTCATAGAGATTATTACCCAAATCGTAATGTGCGTGTATATTCTTGCGCGAATTTTCTTGAGAGTTTCGGTTTGTCCAGTGACTGAATTTATACAATATCTTAGTCAACCAACTGCCTTGTTCTTCAAGTCTATCGAGGGCTCGCATGTTGAGCGCCATTAGCTTCATCAGTGCAGTCAAATCTGGGCTATCCCACCAGCCGTCCATGTAAGCTTCACCCGCTGCGATGCTCCCGCCTTGCAAAATGCGGGAGTAAAAACCAGGATGCTTCACCTCTATCGTTGCGACAACGGGCGAACCTTTGTAATCACCATTTGGTGTAGAAAATCTCTCACTGCGCTCGGTTGTTTCTGTCTTGAAGCTTTCAATCACGGTTAAGCAGCCGATTTCCATTTTCTGTAGACACTGAAAAAGAACCCCACGAGCCGCTTTTTGTGTCGTCGTCAATTCTCGCGGCATCGCCATAGAAGTCGTGTTTAACATGCAGAGTTCTCCTTGTGCTTATTATTTTTCTCGTCTTCACTCACTTGCTCAGGTTCCGCTGTGTCTGGTTGAGCATACTTAGGGTGTGAGTAAAAAGGCGCGCCTTTAATCCAGAGTTTTAATGCGTGCCAATAAATGCCAACCATTACTTTTACCGTTTGAATCGGTGTAACGATCAAGCACTTAAGTAAGCTTTTACTCAAAAAAGGTTGCCCTTTCATCGCCATCGTCGCGTCAAAGTGTTTTTCACCTTTGTGACACTCGAGATGGATATTAAGTTTGTCGGTCAACGGTTTTATCTTCCAATGGTAACGCTGGTCGATAGGGTTAAATGGCGAGACGTGAAATGCTTTGTCTTGTTCCCAGCCAAAGTGTTCATCATCCTTATCCGCAGCAACCGCGTAATAATGGCATTCATTCCAAGGGGTATTGCTCACTTCTGCGAGAAGGTACTGCCATTCGCCTTTATCATCGTAAACGTAGTAAAAGTTCACAGGGCTGAAATAAAGACCGAGATAGCGCAAGTGGCAAACAGCGATAACTTTCCCCGAACAACGAACACCGGTTAATGCTTCAACTTTGTTTTGTACTGCTGATTTAATGCAACCTTCACCAATGTAATCGCTGCGCTTGAAACGAGCCCAGTGCCACCAACGTGAACCAAAGCCCCATACATTCTTCTCTAGCTCGACAAGCTCATCGACATCAATCGCAGGCATGAACAGAGAGTAGTTCAGTTCATGCTTAACTGGGGTAAATCGGCGATGACGAACATTGCCAATAAATAATCTGCTGTTCAACTCGCTCCCCATATCATGCCGCGCCTTTTTCAAAAGGAACCACATTTTGATAGCGGTACTTTTCTTCCAAGCCTTTCACTACGTCAAGTGCACTACGTACACCATCTTCATGGAATCCGTTGTACCAATAAGCGCCACAGAACCAAGAGCTTTGCTTTCCTTGTATCTCATCTTTGCGCTGCTGCGCTGCTATCGACTCCGTGGTAAATACAGGATGATGATAAGTGAATGAGCGTAGAATCTTGTTTGGGTTGATTTGATTGCTACTGTTCAACGTTACGCAAAACGTATGCTCTGATTGAACGTGCTGAAGAATGTTCATGTTATAAGTCAGCGAAGGTAGACGTTGCTGCTCGCCGTCACTGCCATCCAACAAATAGTTCCATGCCGCCCACGCCGCTTTACGTTTTGGCAACAAACTGGTGTCCGTGTGTAAAACCACTTCATTCGCTTGATAAGTCATATTACCCAAGATATCTTGTTCTAGAGGCGAGATTTCATTGAGCATTCTCATCGCTTGATCACTGTGACAAGCGAAGATAACGTCATCAAACCAATACGTCTCACCATGTACCTGAACACCAACACCGTTGTCACTCCTAACGACTTTCTCAACCGGGCTATTGAGTCTAATTTTATCTGCAAAGCCTTTGGTCAATGGTGGGATGTAAGCGCGCGAACCACCTTTTATTACATACCATTGCGGTCGGTTCGTCACATCTAACAAACCGTGGTTTAAGAAGAAACGTAAGAAGAACATGAGTGGAAACGCACGCATGTCCGCTAACGTCGACGACCAAATAGCGGCGCCCATCGGCAATATATAATTGTCAGAAAAGAAAGGGCTGAATTTGTGCTCGTCAAGAAACTCGCCCAGCGTTTGTGAATTTGTTGATTGTTCATTGGCAAAACGTTTTGCCAACTTGTTGAAGCGAAGTATTTCGAAAATGAAACGATAAAATTTAGGGTTTGCCCAGTTACGCTTTTGCGCAAACAACGTTGAAACCGTATGGCCGTTATACTCTAACCCATTACTGTCATTTCGTACGCTGAAACTCATTTGTGTTGGTAACCCTTCCACACCTATCTCGTTCATCATTTGGATGAAATTAGGGTAAGTCCGGTCGTTGTAAACGATAAACCCAGTATCAATAGCGTAGTCTTTGCCAGCGACGTTCACATCGACAGTGGCGGTGTGTCCACCAATGTAGTCGTTGGCCTCAAATAACGTCACGTCATGTTCTTTGTGTAAGTAGTAACCGCAAGTCAGGCCAGAAATACCCGTTCCAATAATCGCGACTTTTTTTCTTCCTACCGTGTTCATGCTTCTTCCTTCTTATGATACGAGTTTTGCGGTGAGCCGAGCTTGCCAGCTGTATGGAAGCAACGAGATAAAACGTAATATTCCGGTGAATCTCGCTGGGAAATAAATATGGCTTTTGCCTGCATCCAATTGTTTTCTGATGGCTTCAGAAGCCTGATTGACCGAGATAATCATTGGCATATCAAACGTGTTTTTGTCTGTTAAAGGGGTCTCTACAAAGCCGGGAAATACGGTTACGACTTTGATGCCTTTCGCTTTCAAATCTACGGCAAGCGTGCGTGCGAAATAACTGACAGCAGCTTTCGATGCTCCGTAGGCTTCAGCGCGAGGCAGCGCGATTTCAGAGGCAATAGAGCCGACGATCACAACACGGTGGCCACGTTCGAATTGCGACTGGCACGCTTCGACACAATTCGCGACACCAACGACATTAACGTTCATAACACGCGCCATAAGTTGTGCATCTACCAAACCGTCATCCATATATTCACAGTCACCCGCATTAAACATCCATGTCTCGGGGGTAAACGGCAACGCATTGAGTGCGGTCTGTGTTTGTTCATAGTCAGTTATATCAAATCGCAATGTAGCGATATTTTGAGATGAAGCTTCTAGCTCTGACAGAACCGCTTGATTCCGACCACAAGCGATCACCTTCCATCCAGCTAGGGCGTAATCGAGTGCGAGTTGTTTGCCGATACCCGACGTTGCTCCAGTTATCAAAACCGACTCTGTCATTGCCCTAACCTCTGTTTAATGGTTCTCACTACTGACCCTAGCAAAGGTAAGTTTTCATAAAGCATCTCACCCAAATCGAAATAGTCTCGGTGATAAATAACCTGCCCCTCGCAAAATTTAAGATGCGATACGCCGTTAACAAGGATCGGGGCGCCTTTCTGCAACTTTGGATGCTGAAGATCCATCGTCCATGTCAAGAACCCAGTTTCTCCAACTTGTTGGTGATCATGAATAACAAAGTCGCAGCGTATTACATTGGAATATAGCGACTGAAAATAATCAGAAAGCGCAGGCCATCCCTCTAGGCGATGAGCAGCATCTTCAAACACCACATCCTGGTGGTATACCCCTTCAAGCAAGTGCAAATTCGCTTTGCTCAACTTCTGATATATGTTGCCAACTGACTGAATGTCCATTTCTATACTCCTACGCTACTTCAACAGTTGTACAAAATTATTATATGTACAAGATAGACCAAACAAGAAAAGTTGTACAAAAATATTTTTGTATAACTTTGTTTCTGTAGAGTGATACGTGATGAAGTACGGTAGCGATCAACAGACACAAAAAAAGGCTTGGTTAAAAAACCAAGCCTTTTCATAGGATTAACTATTTATCTGCTGAATAATTACGAGCAGTTAGTATTGTTGGCTACGAAGTGCAGCAATGCGCTTGTCTAGTGGTGGGTGGCTCATAAGAAGCTCTGTGATAGATTGCTTACCATTGATACCAAACGCCATCATTGTGCCGTCTAGTTGAGATTCATGGCTCATCTTCAAGCGCTCAAGCGCAGCAATCATCTTCTCTTTACCGACCAATTGAGCAGCACCCGCATCAGCGTGGAATTCACGGTGACGGCTGTACCACATGGTTAGGAAGCTTGCTAGGAAACCGAATACCAGTTCTAGCACCATTGAAATACCAAAGTACACCATCATGTTAGTGCCTTGGCCTTCTTCATCATCATTAGATGCCACGATGTTTGCGATAAAGCGAGACAGGAAGATAACGAATGTATTCACCACGCCTTGCATCAATGTCATGGTTACCATGTCGCCATTAGCAATGTGACTCACTTCGTGTGCCAATACTGCTTCAGCTTCATCACGCGTCATGTTGTGTAACAGACCAGTAGAAACCGCAACCAGAGAGTCATCGCGCTTTGCGCCTGTCGCAAATGCGTTGATATCTGCAGCATCGTAAATTGCCACCGTTGGCATACCAATGCCCGCTTGTTGAGCTTGACGACCAACAGTTTCCAACAACCAATGCTCAGTCTCATTACGTGGGCTCTCGATGACCATACCGCCAACAGAACGTAGCGCCATGCCCTTCGACATCATTAATGAGATAAACGCACCACCAAAGCCGAACACTGCGGCCATGACAAGTAGACCAGACAGACTGCCTGGTTGCATTCCAGTTACAGCGTAAACAATATTCAGAACAACACTAAGAACCAGCACAACGGCTAGGTTAGTTGCTAGGAATAACATAATTCGCTTCATTACTTTTCTCCGAGGAAGCTTATCGTTTTTTAGAACAGGTTGTTTTTCAAGACACCTATTTTTAAAACGGATTATTATAAGAACACCTTGTTATAAGAAACAGAACGCTACAAAAGGCATTTCTGCTTGGTTTTGTGTTCCGTTGCGTTATAGATATAGTCTATCCGCGATAAAAACAAGGTTAAGCAATAAATTGCAACATTTGTTTTCGAGACTGAAATAATACACACCTTTTTACACTCTTAAATCAGTACTTTATCGTCGGTATAGACTTTGGTCTTATTGTGCGACTTTCTGTACATGCTAAATTCGGGTCAGATGAACGAAACGGAGCATGCTCTAAAGGACAATAAAGCAGCTCTAAACTTCCATGTCTTGAGGGAAAAATCATGGTAGAAACTAACGACTATCAAATGGCTATCGATTTACTTTGCTGTCACCTAGGTATCTCAGAGGATGAGGCAAAACAGCAACTGGGTATTTCAACAGAAGCTCAAATGGCAAAACGTGTTTCTGAAACACAGTCGGCTTTGATGGGTCTGAGCCAAGAAAAATAACCAGAATCTTTATTTGTTATTCAGACACAAAAATTTACATGAAAAAAGGGCTGCATGATGCAGCCCTCAGATTGATGACGAACCCCACCTTTTTCGGTGGGGTTCTTTTTTATAAGCGACCGTAGGTCGCGATCGCGATATTTTTCGCTATACCAGATTTAATCTGTTCCAACTCTTAAACAAGTATTTAGAAGCTAATATTTGTCTTATTTGAGCCATATTGAACCCCATTTTTTGTAAATAACTCATTACTAGAGCTATCTTCTTGATGTTTTGAGCTGCGGCAGCTAACCAACACTGCATTTGCACTTTGCTTAGCCCACGGAAGCGGGCATAACGGTGCCCATGGTGCTGCTTAGCATCAGCGAAGCTTCTTTCTACCGTCTCACTTCTTCGTCTATACGTCTTCTTCCCATAGGGAGAGAGCCGCATTTGGTTCGCTCTCTCCACTGCATCTGTATAGATGTGTCTGGTGATGACTTTCTTCATGTTTTTACTTTGAGTACAGTCATTTCGCATTGGGCAGAGCACGCATTCTTTCGGGTCTGAGTGATACTCTCTATAAGCATCTCGTGACGTCGTTTTGTAGATAAGCGTTTGCCCATTTGGACATCGATAACTGTCACTCTCTTTGTGGTAGATAAAGTGCTTCTTCTTGAACGTGTTCTTTGTTCTTGATGGCCTACGGTAGCCGAACACACCTAAGATATTTCGGCGCTCTAATGACTCTGCCACGGGAGCGGTAAAATAGCCGGCATCGAGACCAACAGCTATAGGGTTAAGGTTGAACTGCTCTAGCGTGTAGTCCAGTCGTTCAATATAGGGTTGAGAGTCATTGATATTACCTGCCGTCGCATGAGTGTCGACGATGATCCCATGCAGACCATCGACGGTACGATGGTCAAGGTAGAAGAAGCCTTGTGGTTTATTGTCTCTCGTCATAAAACCACTTTCTGGGTCTGTAGTACTGACTTTCGTATTCTTTGTTTTAGGCTCGGATACTCGTGCCTTAAGCGACTTCTTTCCTTCTCGTTCTCGGTCTAATGCAACGTCTTCATCAAGCATGTCGAGGTAAGCACTGGCTCGAACGTCTCTGACCTCATTGGTGTGTTTATTTTTGTTAGCGTTTGCTTTGAGGTGAGTGCTGTCGGTAAAGAGTTGCTGCCCAGCGACCAAGCCTTTGGCCATAGCCTGCTCAACGATGTTGATAAAGATACGTTCGAATACGTCGGTATTATTGAAGCGGCGAATACGGTTTTGGCTCAGTGTTGAAGCATGGATAACCTTCTCCGTTAACGACATGCGCAAGAACCAACGATAGGCTACATTGACTTCAATCTCTTTAACGAGCTGTCGCTCGCTTTTGATTCCGAAGAGGTAGCCAATAAAAATGATTTTGAAAAGTCGAACAGGGTCAACAGGTGGTCGACCGTTATCTTGACAATAGAGGTGAGCGACTTGGTCCCGGATAAATTCGAAGTCTATGGCTTTATCAATTTTGCGGACTAAATGGTCTTTAGGAACTAACTGCTCCATCGTCACCATTTCAAATTCGTATTGTTGAGGAGAAGGATCTTGTAGCATATTGGAGTATCCATTTTTCGATACCCCTATTAGATCAAAGGTCTAGCCTGATGGCTAGACCTTTGTCAGCAGTCTGAGGGCTGCATGATGCAGCCCTTTTGATTTCTGATAAAAAGTCAGCAGTTAAACGTTCAGTAACGGGTCCACGTTGATGTATTTGCCCAACTCTTTACGTTTTGCACTCGGGATATAAGGGATCTCACCGAGTTTTGGTGCATCTAGGCGTTCTTCAAGCATATCAATGATTTCTGCGTAGTGCTCAGTGCCCGGATTTACTCGGTTTGCCACCCAACCTACGAGATTCAAACCATCCGCTTTGATGATCTCAGCAGTGAGCAAAGCATGGCTCAAACAGCCCAGTTTAATACCGACAACCAATACAACTGGCAACTGCTCTTGCTGTACCCAAGTCGACAAGCTATCTGTATCAGACACAGGAACACGCCAACCACCAGCCCCTTCCACAAGAACAATGTCTGATTGCTCTTTGTGTTGAGCCAATTTTTCACTCAATACTTCGTACTTAATTTCTACATGTTCATGCTTTGCGGCGATGTGAGGAGAAGCTGGCAATTCCAAAGCGTATGGGTTTACATCATCGTACGCGATATCTAGCGTTGCCGCTTTTTGCAAATGCAACGCATCAGAATTACGCCAACCTTGCTCAGTTTTATCGCTTCCTGCTGCCACTGGTTTATAACCAATGGTATTTAGCCCTTTTGCCGCTAATGCTTGCAGAATGGCTTTAGACGCTACGGTTTTGCCTACATCAGTATCCGTACCAGCAATAAAAAAAGCATCAATCATAGATGTATTACTCCAAAACAAACCTGATAACTTGCAGGTAGAAGACCTTGATCATTTCTAAATGCTTGGTACGCGCCCTCAACTTGCAACAAAGTGCGACGGCTCGTTAGGCCATGTGAGCGCCCGCTTACGTGATTTGCACCAATGCCTTTGAGATCACGCATGACAGAAAACGCTGAATCGTACCAAACTGTGATGGGGGTCAAGTCTAGATGATGGTTGTGGCACCAAGATTGCGCTAACGCAATTTTTACCTGATTGTGGGTAATAAAGTTATTCACGTGTTGATATGCATCAATTTTTGACCACGATTCGCGCAACTCATACAGAGAGCCATCCATTAGTGTCGAAAAGCAGCCAGTGCCTCCCTTTTTTAACACACGACGAATTTCTCTAAGTGGGTAACTGAGATCCGCACACCACTGCAATGCCAAGCTGGAGAAAACATAATCAAAACTATCGTCCTCAAAAGACAAATTTTCAGCATCAGCTAACTGGTACTGCATTCGGTGTGCACCACAACGCTGCTTCGCTTTATCTAACATAGCTTGTGAGATATCACCACAAACCACTTCGGCGCCACGTTGTTGGAGCAGTTGAGAGAAGTAGCCCGTACCACACCCCAAGTCTAAGACTCGTTTATTGGTTAAGTCGTCAGGCAGTTTTTGTAATAGCCTTTGTCCCACATCACGTTGAAACGCGGCATGCCGGTCGTAGGTATCTGCTGCTTTGCCAAAAGACGACGCTATCGCCTCTTTATCTTGAAGGAAATTGTCTAACGCAACGTGCTCTGCATTATCCATTACTGCGCTCCTAATGCTTGCTTCAGTGCCATTGAAAGCGTTTGTATTTGTTCTTTAGTGTGATTGGCCGTCAGTGTAATTCGGAGTCGTGAGGTCCCTTTCGGAACCGTTGGTGGGCGAATCGCGCTCACCCAAATACCGTTTTGACGACAAGCGCTTGCAACCTGTAAGGCCAGTTCCGATTCACCAATCATAAATGGCTTAATCGAAGTTTGCGTTTCGACAAAACCGTCGAGATCGTTGAAGCTATCTCGATAAACTTCACTAAGCTCTGTAAGCTTTTCACGTCGCCAAGACTGCTCTTGAACCATCGAGACAGCATGTGTCAGCGCGTAGGCTTGTGCTGGAGGCATCGCCGTGGAATACACATGGTGACGAGCAAACTGAGTTAAAAAGTCTCCCGTTGCGTGATCACATAGAATGGCAGCGCCAGACATTCCAAATGCTTTGCCGAAGGTAACGATCAATATCTCGGGCTTAACCATCGCCAATTCGCAAGAACCACCACCAGACTCACCAAGAACACCAATGCCATGAGCGTCGTCTACGGCAAGCCATGCATCATAGTTCCCAGTGACTTCAGCAATATTCGCAAGCGGTGCACAATCGCCGTCCATGCTGAATACCCCTTCGGTCACCACAAGGTTGTTATCTTCACCGCTTATGAGTGATGAAAGGTGCTCGATGTCATTGTGCTTGAAGCGCTTCATCTTAGCCGGTGACAACGCCCCCGCTTCCATCAATGAAGCATGATTCAAACGGTCTTGAATGAGTACGTCTGATTTTTCTAGTAAGGTAAACAACAAGGCTTGATTAGCACTGAATCCCGAACTAAACAGAATTGCTCTGTCGTAGCCCAACCATTCGGTCAGTGCGGCCTCTAAATTGCTGTGTGCTGCACTAAAGCCAGTGACCATTGGTGATGCCCCACTGCCACTGCCGTATACACTTAAACCTTGCTGCCATGCACGAACGAGCGCTTGGTCATTGGCCAAGCCCAAATAATCATTACTTGAGAAATTAATGTAGCGTCTGCCTTCGTGTTCTAAAACGGACTGGTTACCGGCAAACACCACATTCATAGAACGATTCAACCCTTGCGTTTTACGCTCAGCAAGGGCGGACTCGATACGAGATTTAAACGCTGGCATCGTAGAAAAGGTCGTCTTTTGTTGGACGTGCAGCAACGCGCTCTACGACGCGATCCAGCAACTCGTTTTCTTCGATTTCATCAGGTTTTTGAGACACCTCTTGGCTGTTGATGCCGAGCTTGTTAAACAGCATCATGTCCTTGTCTTCAGAAGGGTTTGGCGTGGTCAGAAGTTTGCAGCCATAGAAGACGGAGTTTGCACCAGCCATAAAGCACAGCGCTTGCATCTGCTCGTTCATATCTTCACGGCCAGCCGATAAACGAACCGCAGACATAGGCATCATAATGCGGGCAATTGCTATCAAACGAATAAAGTCAAAGGGCTCAACGTCATCCACTTCTTCCAGTGGTGTGCCCTTCACCTTCACGAGCATGTTGATTGGCACGCTTTCCGGATGTGTTGGTAAGTTAGCCAGTTCCACAAACAAACCTGCTCGGTCATTGGCACTTTCGCCCATGCCGATAATGCCACCAGAACAGATCTTCATTCCGGCATCACGTACGTGAGACAGGGTATCTAAACGGTCTTGGTAAGTACGTGTGGTAATGATGTTGCCGTAAAACTCAGGTGAGGTATCAAGGTTGTGGTTATAGTAATCCAGACCAGCGGTTGCCAGTTGCTTAGCTTGATCTGGCGTTAACATTCCAAGCGTCATACACGTTTCTAGACCCATGCCCTTCACACCTTTGATCATGTCGGTCAAATGCGGCATGTCACGCTCTTTCGGGTTTTTCCATGCTGCGCCCATACAAAATCGGGTTGAGCCAGCGTTTTTCGCTTTTTGTGCAGCATCGAGTACACGTTCAACTTCCATCAGACGCTCTTTTTCGATGTCTGTGGTGTAACGAGCACTCTGAGGACAGTACTTACAATCTTCTGGACAAGCACCTGTCTTAATCGACAGAAGCGTGCTTACTTGAACATGGTTGGTTTGTTGATATTGACGATGTACAAGCTGCGCTTCGAATAGGAGATCCATGAATGGTTTTTCCATGAGATCGCGCACTTCAGCATGCGTCCAGTTATGACGAACTTCCACGTGTATTCCTTTAGTCACTTTTGTTGTTGTGTTGACAGTCTACTGAGTCTCGATAAACTGTCAACACAACACAAAAGAACAAAGTTTACATCTGTTTATTTTTTAATCTCAATTATTATTGGAATCGCACATGGATCTCGCCTTCGACCGCCAGCATATCTGGCATCCTTACACTTCGACATTGACACCTCTGACCTGCTACCCAGTAGAATCCGCAAATGGTGTTCACATTAAATTGGAAGACGGTACAGAGCTTGTCGATGGCATGTCTTCTTGGTGGTCGACGATCCACGGCTATAACCATCCGCACTTAAATCAAGCCGCTCACCAGCAGATCGATCGGGTCTCTCACGTGATGTTTGGCGGGATTACCCACCAGCCAGCAATCAGTTTGTGTAAGAAGTTGCTATCCCTCGCACCAAGTAACCTTGAACATGTATTCCTTGCCGACTCAGGCTCTGTTGCTGTAGAAGTCAGCTTGAAAATGGCGCTGCAATATTGGCATGCGAAGGGCGAACGCAGACCAAAGTTTCTTACTTTGCGACACGGTTATCACGGCGACACTTTCGCGGCAATGTCGGTTACCGACCCAGATAACTCGATGCACTCCCTCTATAAAGGCTTTTTACCTGAGCATATCTTTGCGGAGTCACCAACTTGTGGATACTGGGACGAATGGAAGCCAGAAGATCTTGCTGACTTTGAGCACAAGATTGAGACGCACCATCAAGAACTCGCTGCGGTGATTCTAGAGCCTATCGTTCAAGGCGCCGGCGGCATGCGTATCTACCATCCAGAATTTCTCAAAGGCGTGCGTAGGCTTTGTGACAAATACGGCTTGTTATTGATTGCAGATGAGATCGCAACCGGATTTGGGCGCACAGGCAAATTGTTTGCCTGCGAACATGCAGATATTCAACCAGACATTCTGTGTGTCGGGAAAGCACTCACTGGCGGCTACATGACGCTATCAGCGACCCTAGCCAGCAAACACGTCGCAGACACCGTTTGTGGCGGTGATGCTGGGTGTTTTATGCACGGTCCAACCTTTATGGGGAATCCACTCGCTTGTGCTGTAGCTACTGCAAGTTTGGAATTGATCGAACAAGGTGATTGGAAGCAGCAAACCCAACAAATCGAAACACTGTTTTCTGAATTACTGCCAAAACTTGAAGAATACGAGTTGGTGAAGAACACCCGTTGGTTAGGTGCAATTGGTGTTGTAGAAACGCATCGCCCAGTGAATATGGAAACCATCCAAGCCTTGTTTGTTGAACACGGAGTTTGGATTCGTCCATTTGGCAAACTGATTTATATGATGCCGCCGTTCATCAGCAAGCCGGAAGATATTGAGAAGCTAGTTAATGCGATTGATGCTGCTTTGCAACGTAAAGACTGCTTCGCTTCATAGTCCAATTCAACACGAAAACGGTTTGAGTATTAAACTCAAACCGTCTCTTTATTTATTAGAACAGTAAAGCTATCGAAGTTGACTGTCTTTACTCGCTCGTCGATTGAATAATACTTGGCGTTGAGACACCAATTCGATTGTTGACTGACATTCGATACACAAACGAACGCCTTTCATAGCAAGACGACGCGCTTCCGGAATCTCATCACCACACTCATCGCAGTAATGGGCGCTTTCACCCTTTGTGATACTGCCACGAACACGGGAAATCTCGTCGTCTATTGTGTTTTGAATTTGTTGGCTGACGCTATCGTCGTTTGCCCACCCTACGGCCATAAGCCCTCCTCGTTACTTGAATGAGAAAATCTACTTACCGTGGTAAGGTGGATGATTATATCGATTACAAATAACAAGATAATTAGGGTAAATTTGAAAACACTATTACACTTTGGTAATAATCATTCTGTAATCGATTATTCGGCTCTCTCTTGGAAAAGCAATGCAAGGTGACTCATACTCCCTTCCTCACATTGGAAATACTGCGTGTGCTCTGACTCTCTCAAAGTAACACTGAGTATCTTATCTGCCTCATTAAACTCCTCGCTAAAGTACTCACTGACTAATATGACGCGCTCACCAATACTAAATTCCAGTGACTTCTCATCTACCAACGCTCGATGGTAATGTTCGACACTATAATCTTGAGGTTTTATCCGCTGTAAAACTGGGCTTTGATTCACAATGGACTTATTAAAGATAAGCCCGCCTTTGCCTTGCTCTATCGAAATACTAAAGTTCATAGTTTGGTTTACCGCGCATTCAAAGACTTTTCTATGCGAGGTGTTAGCAACAGCAAACGTGCTCATCATGGCAGCACCTAAACCCCAAATAACCACCAATCGTTTCATTACCATTCAGACAACACAGTAAATAGCGCTTGTTCAGACATACGGGTTAATACATACCCATGTGAAGATGAATAAGAGCCACTGAGTACACTATTCTCTTTCGTAATAACGATATCTTCGATGCCATCAAGATTGTAATCACCTTTTGCTACAACCGTAATAACTTGAAAACCGTCAGTCGAGTCGTAGTACTCCGCTCTCAATTCGCTGACGATCCGAGTTCTTTGGATGTGGTCCGCTTCATCCCACGTTGATAGCTTCTTTGCTTTCTTCGCACTCTCGTCAGAAATAACAAAAGCAAGCGCACTTGGAGCTAAACTAGGAAAGCTATCATCTAACTTAAAATCCGATATAAATGAGCGCTTAGAGGCAGCTAACTTTGCCATCTCACTCCATGTTTGACACTGTGTTAAGTACGCTTTAAACGCACCGTATTCATAAGCTTTAGCCGCAGTAAAGCCCGCTGAGTTTGCAGTAGCTAAGTCTTTGCAATTAGACACTGAGTTTGTGTCATCAGACGCACTTCTCAACTCAAGCTCATACCCCCAGTCTAGTGAATTACGCAGCTGCATATTTTCTTTGGAAGGTTGCGCTACTTCGCGCGCGAAAAAGAGGTCGGTTCGCTCACTATCTAAGTAACGAGGCTGAATAAATTCACTTGCGACGACACTCTCGCTAGCGAGCAAGGTGAGCGCAAAAGTAGCAAGCAATGAAAAATGGTTTAGTGACATAACGTTTAGCAACAAGGACAAATAAGGCCGTTAGATTGTCACGTTGAAAACCGCTTAGAAAAATATCATTTGTTACGCACTATCAGATTCTGGGCGAACTCATCATTACACGGTGCATTAATATACAAACAGTACGTTTTCACGCGACGCAGATAACAAAAAACCCAGCACTGAGGCCTGTCTCTTGATCACAAGTCTAGTGATCAAGAGACATTGCGAGTTCGTAGCCTTCAAGGATGGTTTGTAGTTTAAACCATCCTTCCCAAAGCACCTTTATTGAAGCTCTACCCGTCCTCTTGGTATCTTTCCAACCGCCTAATTTAGCGAGATTTTTGTACGCCCAGCCCATATCGGGCACTTCTTTAGGTAACGTCTTACTTTCTAGTTTCAACCACAGTAGCTTCCAAGCTTTTTTGCCCAATACCTTTTCACAACTTTCTTTCGTTAGCTCATCAACTTCTTTAATGAAGCGTAACGCCAATAAACGCGTAGCAACAAAGGCATAGATGACACTTAATCTCTCTAAGTTATCTTTACTTTGTAGCCTGAGTGACTCCACATCTGTCCCTTCACTTTTCCAGACTTTATGAAAATCTTCAATCAGCCATCTGCGCTCGTAATAACCGATAATTCTCATAGCGTCTTCAACGTTGTTTATTGGCTCCGACGTCAAGAGGTGCCATGCTAACTTGTCTTTTGATGTCCCTTGCTCAAGGCAACCAACATAATAAACAGGTATGCCTGCGTGCTCTTTTTTGTTTGCCGGAGCCTTTAATGTCACCTGACCATATTTAACATCAAGCTTTACATCTCTCGCTTTTCTCCCTCCTTTTTGGGGGATGGTAAGCTCTTTTGTCTCGACGCTTGGTAACGCTTGCGCATAGTCGTAAAGCTTTTGAGCGTGCTCTTCTAGACAACGACTTTGCATTGAACGAACGACAAAACGCTGCTGATGTTGACGTTTATAAGTTAAGTATTCGAATAGGTCAGCTTCTCGGTCACAGACCGAGATAACATCTAACATTTTATCCCCTAGGCGTTCAACGACACGGCGAGAAGCTTGCTCCCATTTGTAACTCTCTTTCTCCTTATAAGGACGAGTCGCGTGTTGGTGCTTTTGCCCACGCTTAGTAATATCTCGGCTCCATCGTTGCTGCTCTATCAGGCCAACAATGGTCTGACTTTGTGGTGCAAAAAGTAACGTCGAATGTACGTGGAGAGCTCGAATTCTATCGCCTTGATTCGTGTGCCCGAGTTCATCTTTTATACTTCGATGCGGAAAACTGAGCGTTGTTGTATCTTCAAGCGCGAGTAATTCCTCATGCTCGTTAGCTCGGGATACAGTTGATTGAAAGCCTGCTTCTGCGATGTCTTTTGCATCGATGTTTTCATTGCGGATAAAGCGATATGCACCTTCCATATCGGCGGGAGAAAAAGGAAGTTTAGCCACGGAGACTCCTGGTTGATTAGCAATGGAAGTCGCTAAACTGATGAGGCGTTGTGTTCTTCGAGGGTCTTTAAGTTGTGCTTGTCCAAATTGTTCTTGTGCCCAAAGTTTAGCGTCTGAGTGTGTCATCTTAGTGTTTCAGTAAGGATTACTAAGTGATCAGATCGCACACACGTGAAAGAGTTCAAAAAAAATCCCCAAGCTACAAGCTTGGGGATTTGTGTATAAGAGACAGGCACTGAGGCTGGGTTTTGATGTTCTAGTGGTTAATGCATTAACCGATGTGCGTTGCGCCCGCCATGTACTTTTGAAGTACAGTAGGGATTGCAATGCGACCGTCTGCTTCTTGGTTGTTTTCTAGAATAGCAACCATGGTACGACCTACAGCTAGACCAGAACCGTTTAGCGTGTGTACAAGTTCAGGTTTCTTCTCACCTTTACGACGGAAACGCGCTTGCATACGACGAGCTTGGAAGTCCCACATGTTAGAACATGAAGAGATTTCACGGTAAGTTTCTTGAGCAGGAACCCACACTTCTAGGTCGTAAGTTTTACGAGCACCGAAGCCCATGTCACCTGTACATAGAACAACCTTACGGTAAGGAAGTTCAAGAAGCTGTAGAACTTTCTCAGCGTGACCTGTTAGTTCTTCTAGCGCGTTCATTGAATCTTCTGGCTTAGTGATTTGTACTAGCTCAACTTTGTCGAACTGGTGCATACGAATCAGACCACGTGTATCACGACCGTAAGAACCGGCTTCAGAACGGAAACATGGAGTGTGAGCTGTCATCTTAAGTGGTAGATCCGCTTCGTCAGAAATCGTGTCACGAACTAGGTTCGTTACAGGCACTTCTGCTGTCGGGATTAGAGACAGTTTACGTGGTTCTTCGTCGTTTACTTTTTCTACTAGCGGCTCTGTGTGGAAAAGGTCTTTACCAAACTTAGGAAGCTGACCAGTACCGAATAGGCTGTCAGAGTTTACTAGGTAAGGTACGTACATTTCAGTGTAGCCGTGCTCTTCTGTGTGAAGATCCAACATGAATTGAGCGATCGCACGATGTAGACGAGCAAATTGGCCTTTCATCACGATAAAACGTGCACCAGTGATCTTAACTGCGCTTGCGAAATCAAGACCGCCACCCATTTCACCTAGGTCAACGTGATCTTTCAGATCGAAGTCGTAAGTCTTTGGCTCACCCCAACGAGAGATTTCAACGTTGTCGTTTTCATCTTTGCCATCTGGCACTTCATCTGCTGGGATGTTTGGTACAGAAAGCGTGAATTCGTCTAGTTGAGCCATTACTTGCTCAAGTTCAACTTTCTTCGCATCAAGATCGCTACCTAGCGTACCGATTTGTTTCTTGATTTCTTCTGCGCCTTCTTTGTCGCCAGCCGCCATTTTTTGGCCGATTTGCTTGGAGATGGAGTTACGCGTGGATTGTAAATTTTCTACTTCTACTTGAATGGACTTACGTTGTTCTTCAAGTTTACGAATAGTATCTACGTCTAGCTTAAAGCCACGACGCGCCAGTTTAGCAGCTGTTTCATCCAGCTCTGTACGAAGTAATTTAGAATCCAGCATTGTTAATCCTATGCTTTTTGTTGTGAAATCACGCGCACTTTCCAAGCGTGCGCGTTAAAAAAATTTACTGAACAAATGTATCCAAAAACGCCTACTTTTCATAGCGCTTTTGTGGGCTATTTGCGTCTAAAGTAGCCAAGTAATCTAACTTTTCGCCGATTTTGGTCTCTAGACCACGATTTGTCGGCTGATAGTACCTACGATCGCCCATTTCAGGTGGCAAATATTGCTCACCAGCAGCGTAAGCGCCAGGCTCATCGTGCGCGTAACGATACTCTGCCCCATAACCCATATCTTTCATCAAACTGGTTGGTGCGTTTCGAAGGTGATGCGGCACTTCATATTCAGGTAAGTTATGAGCGTCCGTGAGCGCTTGTTTCCACGCCACATATACCGCATTACTTTTTGGCGCACACGCTAAGTACACGATCGCCTGTGCAATCGCACGTTCACCTTCTGCTGGACCAACACGGGTAAAGCAATCCCAAGCAGACAGTGCCACTTGCATTGCGCGAGGGTCAGCGTTGCCTACATCTTCAGAAGCAATCGCCAATAAACGTCGAGCAATGTACAAAGGATCACAGCCAGCAGCAATCATACGCGCAGACCAATACAGCGCGGCATCAGGGTTAGAGCCACGAATCGACTTGTGTACAGCAGAAATAAGGTCGTACCAAATATCGCCCTTGTTATCGAAACGGGAAACCTTCTCTCCCGCCACTTCAGCAAGCAGCCTTAAGCTTATCTCTTTTTCGCCTTGCTCATTGTCCTCTGCCATATCGTAGAGTAGCTCAAGGTAATTGAGAGACATACGAGCGTCGCCGTTAACCAGCTCAGCTAAACGGTCCAGTACATTGTCGGCAAAGTTCGCAGGCGTATTACCAAGGCCGCGTTGTTTGTCGTTAATCGCTTGATTCAGTGCCAGTGAGATTTCATCCTTATCGAGAGACGTCAGCTTGTACACGCGAGCACGAGACAACAATGCGTTATTCAGCTCAAACGATGGGTTCTCTGTCGTCGCACCGATAAAAGTCACCGTGCCATCTTCGATATGTGGCAAAAACGCGTCTTGCTGTGATTTATTAAAGCGATGCACCTCATCCACGAATAGGATGGTACGACGACCCGCCATTTTGTTCTCACGCGCTTTCTCGATAGCAGCACGAATCTCTTTCACGCCTGAGGTCACAGCTGATACACGTTCTACTTCTGCGTTGGCGTAGTTTGCCGCCACTTCCGCTAGCGTCGTCTTACCTGTGCCCGGAGGCCCCCACAGAATCATGGAGTGAATATGTCCAGCCTCTAACGCACGGCGTAGCGGCTTGCCAGGATCTAAAATGTGCTGCTGACCGATGTACTGTTCAATCGTTTCCGGTCTCATACGTGCAGCAAGGGGACGAAAATCTTCGTCCCCCGAGAAATCTAATGTGTAATTGCTCACTACCTATTAATTCCTTTGGTCATCCACTTCCACACCATCTGGAATTGTGAATGTAAATCTGTCTGCTTTGGGTTTACCAAGCTTCACATTTTTGAACGTGAACAAGCCTTTTTGCCCATCTTGTTCCACTACATTGAAGCCTTTTACCACACCTTTGGCATCAATATTAATCTGGAATTGACCTTGTGTGGAGTCTACCGCCGTAGGAATGAGGGTGAATTCGTCACCTTTTTGCGAAATCTTGTAGTTATCCCAATCACTTGCACGATTACGAGTTAACAAAACAAATGGCGTTTGCTCAGTAGCTTGTTCTTGCCAGTAAATACTCACTTGCTCGATAAATGGGCTGTAGTACCACAACGTTTTACCATCAGAGACAAGCAAGTTCTCATCCGGGAATGTGGTGCTCCAACGGAACAGACTTGGACGAGAAATCTCAACCGTTCCTTCCCCTTCCATGACGGTTTCACCTTCAGGACTGATGACCTGTTGAGAAAAATCCGCACTGAAGCCTTCGTTTATCGCTAGGCGTTTGCTTAGTTCATCTTTTGGAGACGCTGCATGTGCAGTTGAAAAGAGAGAGAAGCTTAAAACAAGCGCAGAGAATAGTTTCGCTGGAAATAGTTTTTTCATTCAGATACCTATCAGAGGGTCAAAGACCTAAAGTTGCTCACCTCAGTTCGACTGAGGTGAGTAAGACAAGTTCATTAATCTTTTGGTGGCGCAGGAGCAAGGACTTCGCGGTTTCCGTTATGGCCCGGCGCACTCACGATGCCTTGTGCTTCCAGTTGCTCTACGATACGCGCAGCTCGGTTGTAACCAATCTTGAATCGACGTTGAACGCCCGATACAGAACCGCGACGAGACTGAACGACGTGTTCCACAACTTGATCGAACAATGGATCGACTTCTTCGTCAGATTCCATTTGTTCACCCGGTAGCAAGGCTTCAGGACCTTGGTCACCACTGATGATTTCATCAATGTAGTTTGGCTTACCGCGCGCTTTCCAGTTATTTACAACAGCATGAACATCATCATCCGATGCAAAAGCACCGTGAACACGTGTCGTATGACTAGAACCAGGCGGTAAGTAAAGCATATCACCCATACCAAGTAGCGACTCTGCGCCACCTTGGTCAAGAATGGTACGTGAGTCGGTCTTCGTCGATACCGTAAACGCAACACGAGTTGGGATGTTTGCTTTAATGAGACCAGTAATTACATCAACCGATGGACGCTGAGTCGCAAGGATTAAGTGAATACCTGCTGCACGAGCTTTCTGAGCAAGACGCGCAATCAGTTCTTCAACTTTCTTACCCACAACCATCATAAGGTCGGCAAATTCATCGACAACCACAACGATGTAAGGCAGTTTTTCTAGCAACGGCGGCTCAGTATCCATACTGTCGCCTTCTTGCCAGAATGGGTCGTGAATTGGGTGGCCAGCATCTGCTGCCATCTTCAACTTCTCGTTAAAGCCTTTCACGTTACGCACGCCCAATGCAGACATCAGTTTGTAACGACGCTCCATCTCGCCTACACACCAACGTAGTGCGTTAGACGCATCTTTCATATCAGTTACAACTTCAGAAAGAAGATGAGGAATACCTTCGTAGATTGAAAGCTCCAACATTTTAGGGTCGATCATGATGAAACGTAGGTCTTCTGGAGACGCTTTGTAAAGCATACTCAAGATCATCACGTTTACACCGACTGATTTACCAGAACCAGTGGTACCAGCAACCAGCACGTGAGGCATCTTCGCAATGTCGGCAATCACCGCTTCACCCGCGATGTCTTGACCAAGAACGACCGTTGTTGGTGACGTGGCTTGTTCAAACTGAGGGCTACTGATTACATCAGATAGGAATACCGTCTGACGGCTCATGTTAGGAAGCTCTAGACCGATGTATGGTTTACCCGGAATCACTTCAACAACACGCACGGCCATAGCAGAAAGTGCACGCGCTAAGTCCATTGATAGACCAGAGATTCGACTTACTTTCACACCCGGAGCCAAATCTAGCTCAAAACGAGTGATAACCGGACCTGGGTAAATCCCCACAACATCCGCTTTGATTTTGTAGTCTGCAAGCTTGGTTTCAACCAAACGAGCCACTTGTTCTAGCGCATCACGATCAATAAAGTTTTCACGTTTCTCAGGGTGGTACAACAATTCAATAGTCGGCAATGGCTCTTCTGGTACTGGCAAGTTTTGATCTTGCTGTACCAAGAACGGGTTTTGCTTCGCCGCGACCTTCGCTTGAGCACTCGAAACCAGATTTTGGAACGCTGCTACGTCTTGATCGCCTTCTTGAACTTCTTCTACCTCGACTTCTTGAGGAGCAGGTTCAAACGTTGCCGAAGGTGCCTGCGGTTGAGCTTGAGGTTGAACGGCAACTTGCGGTTGCACATTCTGAGTTGGTGTTACTGTTGATTGCTGTGGTTCAGCGTGAACAGGTTGAGCTTGATGAACAGTTTGCGGTGCTACGAATTCATCTTCTTCATCCAATACATCAAAGTTAGAAATCGTTGGTTCGATGTGTTGGTTCGGCTCTGTCTGTTCAGTGATGTTATCAAGAGAAGCCGAATCAATCATTGGCTCATCTTGCTGATGTACTGTGTCTTGAGCAACATAAGACTGCTGAATTTGCTCCGCTTCGAACTGCTCGTATTCAGAGTACATTGATTCATGCTCAACAGGCTCAGACACAAAAGGTTCAGCTTGAGCGATCTGCTCACGTTGCACATACGGTTCAGCCTGAACGTCAACTTGAGGTTGAACTGGCGCTTGGTATGAAGCTTGTTCTGATTGCGCAGCATAAGCAGGCTGAACAGGTGTCGGCTCAATAGGTTGCTGTATCGGCGCTGCGACATTTTCTTGTGCAACTGGCACTGGTTGAACTTCATCCGCCCAGTCATCCGCTTGTTGTGCCGCGGCTTCTAACTCTTCAATCGTGACATTAAGTTGCTTAGTGCGTTCAACCGTTGGGTCCACGTTGTCAGTGTTTACTGCTTGAACAGGCTCAACAGGCTGTGCTTGAACAGGTGCCGCTTGAGCAGCAGTTTGAGCAATAGAGGCAGGGATAACAACTGACTGCGGAGCAGGCTCGGCCGGTTTCGGTGAAACAGACTGAGATGTAGCTTGTTCTGCCGCCGCGGATTGAGGCATGTAGATTGGGTACTCATGCGCAGGAACCGACTCTTTTGGTTCATCCACTTCGTACGCGGTTAAGTGCGGTAGCGGCTCATCTTCCAGATCGTCACCACGACGTTTCGTCATAACACGATCGTCAACAAACTCATCCAATTGTGGTTCTAGCGTTTCTTGCTCTGAGCCACGTGCCTTATTAGTGACTGCAGCAATCAGACCCAAAGCGCGATCGCCAAGCCACTCGACAATTTTTAACCAAGAGATACCACTAAATAGCGTAAAGCCTGCGCCCCACAAGAACAGTAATACCAAGGTTGTGCCAAGCACATTCAACGTTGGTAACGCGAGACTCGTCAGCACATCACCAACAACACCGCCAGAAGAGAAATACCAAATGTCGTCAAAGTTAATGTCTGCAAGACCACAGCTGGTAAGAATAAGGATAACTAAACCTAATAGACGGGTTCCCCACAGCATTAGGTCAATTGGATCGTCCTCTGAGCGTTTACGACAGATCACCCATGCCCCTGCAGTAAGCAAGAATGGCAGTGGATACGCTAGGGAACCAAATGTGAAAAATAGCGTGTCGGCAAGCCAAGCGCCGAACAAACCACCAGCGTTATCGATCTCTCCGCCCCAAGCAGTTTGGGACCAAGACGGATCGGCTGGGCTAAACGTAAATAGTGCAACGGCCAACAATACCGAACTAAGAACGCCAACGATAAAGCAGCACTCTTTTAAGCGTTGGAAGCCATTAAGACGCGAAGACTGAGGCTCTTCACTGGTTTTGATGATGGTTTCGACTTTCTTTGCGTTCTCTTTGAACATAAATCAACTTGAATATGGAAATGAATTAGGAATAAGCAAAACATTCCGAGCGGCAAAAGCCGCTCGGTAAATTGATTTAACCATATCAAAGAGAAAAACCCAATTACTCTATCGAGAAAGCGGAAGCATTTACCGCTTTCTTTGCAAGAATTTAACGAGTTTTAATCACAAGCTGGTTACTTTGCTTCACTTCTTCCATAACTACGTAGGTGCGAGTGTCATTTACGCCAGGTAGACGTAGTAACGTATCGCCAAGTAGTCGACGGTAAGCACCCATATCAGATACACGGGTTTTTAGAAGATAGTCGAAATCACCTGATACTAGATGACACTCTTGAATGTCGTCTAGCTTTTGAACAGCTGCGTTAAACTGTTCGAATACATCTGGCGCACCACGGTTAAGCGTAATTTCTACGAATACCAATAGTGATGCATCTAGGAACTGCGGGTTTAATAGCGCAGTGTAACCTGTGATGTAACCTTGACGCTCTAAGCGACGCACACGCTCCAAACACGGCGTTGGAGAAAGTCCTACACGTTTTGAAAGTTCAACGTTCGAAATACGACCGTCTTTCTGCAGTTCATTAAGAATGTTGCGGTCGATACGGTCTAGTTCCTTGGACGGCTTCTTATAGTTCTCTGCCATTTTTTATTCCACCTTATTACTTCCTTGCAAAAAAATATACTACAACTTTTTAATATTTGGTGCCAAATATTACAAATCAACATCTATACTAGATATTAATTCGACAATAACACCCTACAAACAGTTAATACAACCATTTTAGAAAGAGGACACAGGATGATCATTGGCGTACCTAAGGAAATCAAAAACCACGAATACCGTGTGGGAATGATCCCAGCTAGCGTGAGAGAACTTATCTCACATGGTCACCAAGTTTTAGTTGAGACCAATGCAGGTGCCGGCATTGGTTTTTCAGACGATGATTACATCGCTGTAGGCGCATCCATTCTTCCTACTGCTGCAGACGTCTTTGCGAAAGCAGACATGATTGTAAAAGTAAAAGAACCACAAACCGTCGAGAGAGCAATGCTCCGCGAAGGGCAGATTTTATTTACTTATTTACACCTAGCACCAGATTTTCCACAAACTGATGAGCTAATCAAGAGCAAAGCTGTCTGTATAGCGTATGAGACTGTAACAGATAATATGGGTCGTTTGCCACTGTTAGCACCAATGTCAGAAGTAGCAGGTCGGATGTCTATCCAAGCTGGTGCACAAACGCTGGAAAAATCACACGGTGGCCGTGGTTTACTGCTAGGTGGTGTACCTGGTGTTGAGCCTGCGAAAGTCGTTGTTGTTGGCGGTGGTGTCGTTGGTGCGAACGCAGCTCGTATGGCTGTTGGTCTTCGTGCTGACGTAACAATCCTAGACCGCAACGTAGATACACTGCGTAAACTAGACGAAGAATTCCAAGGCCGCGCGAAAGTGGTTTATTCTACAGAAGACGCGATCGAGAAGCATGTTCTAGAAGCTGACCTAGTGATTGGTGCAGTTCTAATCCCTGGTGCAGCTGCTCCTAAACTAGTAACAAAAGAGCACATCGCTAAGATGAAGCCAGGCGCAGCGGTCGTTGACGTAGCAATCGACCAAGGTGGCTGTTTTGAAACTTCTCACGCAACGACACACGCAGAGCCAACTTACATCGTTGACGAAGTTGTTCACTACTGTGTGGCTAACATGCCGGGTGCCGTTGCTCGCACATCAACATTTGCACTGAACAACGCAACACTGCCTTACATCGTAAAACTCGCGAATAAAGGCTACCGTGAAGCGCTTCTAGCAGATAACGGATTCCTAGAAGGCTTGAACGTTATCCACGGTAAAGTGACTTGTAAAGAGGTTGCTGAGAGCTTTGACCTAGAATACGTTGAACCAGAGAAAGCTATCGCAATGTTCAACTAATGACAAAATAACGCACAAATTGTCACGTTTTGTTTACAAAAGCCCACTGAGAAGTGGGCTTTTTTGTATAGAGCATTTAATTATAAAAAAGATCTAAAACTTATAAGCACAAATTAAAATGTTTCGAGGTGTAACTGATTTAGCGCAAAATTCTGCCAATCTAACACGATAACCACGTTCTTCAAGATAAAGTGCTTTGTCTAAAGCAAGCCAAATCTCCAATGGTCGTTGAAACACCAATTGAACCAAACTCAAACGCTCCATCTGCCAAAAACGCTGCTCAGCCAAGTTTTCAAACTTCGAGAAGTCAATATCTTGAGTCAACTCGATATCCTTTTGCTCTGCGGCCCAATGGCACAAAGATTCAAAACCATCACTTAATTGCGACTTACGAATACTCGGCACCGGTTGATATTCGGTCACCCCTAACGCTTGTCGCGTGATCAAATCAAACCCTAAGCGAAACACCATTTCTTGCTGACGATGACGGCGCACACGCTCACCTCCAGTCACAGTTTGCTGTAAAGGAATACGAAGCTCTTGCTTGGACAAAGAAAGAGAAGAAGCGCTGCCCTGCTCCGACATTGGCTGATATTGCTCAGACTGAATCAAATGGTAACAGCAAGGCGAGATTGTCATCGCGGCGATGCCGTTTTCGCTGCCGTACTGCATTAATCGAACATGGAGATCGCCACATGCGTGCAATGCCACCGCATGTTGTGTCGGCTTGAACACGGCTTTTGCCGCAGAATCAAACGCGTCACCTTGAATAAACGTCATGTTCCAATGATGCTCATTCGCCGCTTGTTGCCCTGAATCACACAGTGCTTGTTGGAATTCAAAGCTCGTCACTGGCTGGTTCGTTTGTGTGGTAAGAATTCGCCCTAAATAGCCTTTGCCTGAGCACCACTCTAACCATTCTTTGCCGTGATGATGTTGAATAGCCGCCTCGCCCATCGAACTTATTTGCTCTAACTTGCGGCCAGGAATACCACTGTCTAGACCGCGAGCAAGCTCCAATCCATTTAATGAAAGTGTTTCTAAACGAGTAAGAGCGGCAAGCTGTTCAAGATCAGGTAAACAAGTTCCGATCGCTTTTAATAAAAGCTCAGGTTCTGATTTGTATTCTTCGATCTGAGAAGGAGTAAGAGACGCTAACCATCGACACAACTGAGGGTGTTGCTCTTGCCAAGGTAATGATGCGTGAACGCTGCTTTTAAAGGGCTCAAATCGCCACAACGATTGATTCTCGATTAAGCAGTCATTAATAAATTGAAATTGCGTTTTCATAGCTCCCCTACAACGAGCGCATTGTAGAGGGAATCGAAACTTGAATGAAGTGTTATCTGACCGGAAGCTCGATGTCTTTAAACATCTCTTCGATTTCCGTATTGGATTTAAGCGAGATCGCCTGTTCCACAACCGGACGAGTCAAGTGCGGCGCAAAGCGCTCCATAAAGTCGAACATGTAAGAGCGTAAGAACGTACCGCGACGGAAGCCAATGCTGGTCGTACTCGCACCAAACAAGTGGCTCGCATCAATCGCCACCAAATCACCATCTTGGTCGTGATCGACTGCCATGCTCGCAATCACACCAACACCAACCCCCATACGAACGTAAGTCTTAATGACGTCTGCGTCCGTAGCGGTAAATACTACTCGTGGTGTTAGACCTTCGCGGTTGAATGCGGTATCAAGCTCAGAGCGACCCGTAAAGCCAAACACGTAAGTCACCAGCGGATACGCCGCCAAATCGTGGATCGTTACTTTATCTTTCTTCGCTAGTGGGTGGTCTTTTGGTACCACGATAGAGCGATTCCAGTGGTAACAAGGCAGCATGATCGCATCTTGATAAAGGTGAAGCGCTTCCGTTGCAATCGCAAAATTCGCCGTACCTTTTGCGATAGCCTCAGACATTTGGGATGGTGTGCCTTGGTGCATGTGCAGTGACACTTTCGGGTAACGCGCCGTAAAGCCCTTAATCACATCAGGCAACGCATAACGTGCTTGGGTATGTGTAGTAGAAATGTTCAGCGTACCCATTTCAGGGTGGGTGTGCTCCCCTGCTACCGCTTTAATGCTTTCAACGCGAGCGAGGATCTCTTGAGAAATTCGCACGATTTCTTCACCAGCGGGTGTCACCTGCGTTAAGTGTTTACCACTTCGTTCGAAGATCTGAATACCCAATTCATCTTCCAGCAAACGTACCTGTTTACTGATACCCGGTTGGGATGTGTATAGGCTCTCTGCCGTCGCAGAAACATTCAGATTATGGTTCACAACCTCAACAATGTACTTCAGTTGTTGCAGCTTCATCGTAATCCCTTACTCATTTATCGAGATAATAACGTCATACCCATCGTGGCCGCTCTCCCGAGCATATGAATGCACACGATATAATGTTTAGTTATAACGTGTTAGCAACTAAATGAACAGTAATTTCTAACTTATACCCGAAGCTCATAGCAAGGTCGTTCAGCGCTGCCAATATGCAAAGGGTTGAATCATTAAAAATAGGTTTTTTCAGGAGCTCACCGCATTCCCTACTGATTTCCACAGGAAAACGTGTTTGGAGCAAAATAATCAGATAAATAGGGTGCCGAGAAAGATAAGATTCATGTATTCTTGAACGCTGGACACAGAAAAGTAACAAGTAGTAGAAGCAAAGATATGAATTTGACTTTAATAATCGCTTTGGTTGCCATCCTACTGGTATTGATCCTTGGCTATAACATCATGTTGCAGTACAAGGTAAAAGTAGAGACCGCGAAAAGACAGGAGTCTGCTCGCTATGTGGCGCTGATTGACGGTACTGAAGAGCTCATCGGGCACGCTCATCATATTCCTTTCAGCAAGGACTTACTGCTGTGTCTTAACAACCGTATTCTTGATGCACTTGAAAGCATGCGCGACCTTGATCCAAAGAACAAGCAGCTCGTGCAGCGCATCGAAAACATGAAGCAGCAAATTTCTCAATTGAATGAGAGCAGCGCAAACGGCGAAAGCACCACATTCAAGATGCCGAGCAGCGATAAACAAGCCATTGTAATGTTAAAGCTCGTCAAACGTCTTCGTGATGCGGTTCGTAATGAGCACAACAAAGGCCGTTTAGATACGCAAACTTACGTAACAGAGAACGCGCGTCTGGAAACCATGCAGATTCGAATTAACATCGAAAACGTTATAAAGCGTGCGAATGATTCTATTGCTCGTGGCCAGCCAGGCACTGCACTGCAACTGCTTCGTAAAGGCATTGATGCCCTAAGTACAAAGAACGATGCGTACTCGATTCAAGCAAAACAAAAGCTGGAAGAAATGCTTGGTGATCTAGACAAGAAACGCCAAGACAAGAATGAAGCAGAGATGCAGCAGCTTGCCGATAAAGAACGCGACAGTGATATGGATGCGCTCTTCGGCGAAAAGAAAAAGTGGTAAACTCTCCACAAGCTTTTCGCACTACTCGATTAAAGGCTGCGTTTGCGGCCTTTTTTGTATCTTGTATTTGCTCAAGATGCCGATGGTTACACCAAAACAGAATACAAAGTACTAAGAACTAAAATGATTAATCTCGACGCCTATCAGGACCTTCTTGCTCCAATTAACCAATTCTTGCAATGCAGCACCCCAGATGAATGGGTTGAGGAAGCAAAGAAACCCGAAAACCTGCCAACGATTTTAGTAGATCACCTACTGTGTGAACTCAAAGCAGGTCAGTCTGCTATGCTTTTAATCCGCAAATACGCAGTAGACGACGCAAGCTCACTTGCCCTACTTGATTGGTTCAAACCTTATGAGGACTTCGCTTACCGCAAAACTGGCTCACTCGAGACCTTAAAAGGTAAGAGCAACATTTCCAAAGCGATTATTGCTAAGTCGGATTCACCATACAGCCAAGATCTTATTGATAAGATGGTTCTGCTGATCAAAGAAGAGCTGCACCACTTCTACCAAGTTCTAGAAATCATGGAAAGCCGTAGCGTGGAATACAAAAACATTCCGGCAAGCCGCTATGCCAAAACGCTGCTTTCGCACATGAAGACATACGAGCCAGAAACTTTGATTGATAAGCTCATCATCGGTGCCTACATCGAAGCTCGCTCGTGTGAACGTTTCGCCAAACTGGCTCCGCACATGGATGACGATATCGCCAAGTTCTATGTTTCTCTATTGCGTTCAGAAGCACGCCATTACCAAGATTACCTAGTTCTGGCAGAACAAATTGCAGGAAAAGACATCAGCGAGCGTGTGGCGGAATTTGGTCGCATCGAAGCAGAACTGATTTCAACACCAGATGAAGATTTTAAGTTCCACAGTGGCGTTCCAGTGTTAGCGGCGTAGATCATAAACCCGACGTTAAATAGCAAAAAGCCGGACATCGCGTCCGGCTTTTCTGTATCTTGTTCGTCGCTTTCGAGAATAACACATTTCAGGCTACTCGTAGCATAAAAGTCGTCACCCCAGCAAGACTAAGGATCTACTTTCTACGAGACTAGGGTCTGTTGACCTTTTGAGCTGATTTTTGCAGCGAATTGTTGGACATTTATACAAGGCAGAGACTTTACTGTGTAGCTAGCCTACATGAGAAGTCGATAACGCAGTAGAAATGACCAACAAACGCTGCCCGAAGGGTTCGGCTAGGCGCCCCCGGCTAAAACGATTTTGACTAGGTGTCCCTATCCGAACAAAATTCAACCGCGAAAGGCCAACAGACCCTAATTAGTTAAGAGTCGGCTGCTCGCAAACTAAGAACGCGCACTCAACTCAATACGTTGTAAATTCGCATCAATACTCTGGTCGCCTTTGAGCCTTTCCCAAAGCTGCCCTAACAAATCTAAGCTGCGTTCACTTGGATAACGCTCAGTCGATTCTAATAGCTGCCACTCACCGTTCGCTCCCTTCTCAGCAAAGATAAACTCGAACGACAAGTTGTTAGACATACCCAAACGTAGGTCCGACACAATCAATGCATCGTCTTCTACGCGGTAGTTGAGGTAATCGTGAGAGAAAGCCTTAAGCCCTTTCAATGTATCGGGCTTGTCAGCCAATGGCCAACTCCCAAGTGGGTGAGAGACAAAATCAATATGGTCGCTGCCATCAAGAACAGACGCCAATCCTTCCCAATATTGCCCTTCATCCATGACCACTACACGCCACAAGAATGTGTTAAACGGCGTTGGCGTAATCAATACCTGTTGGTTCGGTAAGTTCTGCGCAAGTAAGTTTTGCTCAACCCGAGACGAGATCATCTGCTGAGAAGCATAACCCCAGCCAAGATAAAGCGTCGAAATCAGCACCACGCTTTGGCACCAGCGTCCACCGCGCGTTTTAGAAAACAGTGCCACACCAATCGCCAATAATAATGGCAAGGTATAAAGCGGATCGATAATGAACACATTCCGCAGCTCAAAATAGCCCTCAAACGGCCAGATCAGCTGCGTGCCATAAGTGGTCATCGCATCCAACAAGGTATGTGTAACAAACACGCTTACAGTCAGAAAGAAAACGCGTGAAAGATTCCAGAAAGCATCTGGTCGCCAACGACAATAAAGCCACGAGATCAACAACGCAAAAGGAGGCAAAACGAGTAGAGAGTGGCTAAAGCCTCGATGCTTAATCGTATTTTGCACCGCATCGCCATAATCTAGCATCACGTCTAAATCTGGCAATGTTCCCAGTAGTGCGCCTGACAGCAGTACTTTCGCGTTACAATGTTTACCTGCAATTGCGCCAGCAACCGTTGCGCCCAAAGCTGCTTGTGTGATTGAATCCATACCCTGTTATCTATACTCATTCATGACAAAGATTGATTGAGTCGAAAACTAAAACGCAATCTCATGAGTGTCAAACAACTCACCCAATTTACTTCTCTTCTTTACTTACTTTTACACAACACTTGCCGATCAAATGTAGAGCGCATTCAAGAGCATGAGATTACGTCATGATTCAGGTTACAGCGTTCTTTCAGCATCCGAGATTTTCTTCACTAACGCTTCTCGGCGCAGATCGAGTATTTCATCGATCAATTTCTCTTTCGCATTGATGCCAAAATGCTGAGCGTAGTTTTTCACTTTTTCAATTTCATTCGGGTGTAAACGGTACACCTCTTTTTTTAAACGCGCTTCGGCTTCACTTTTAATAAAGCCTTGGCTTTGCAACAATTTAATGATGGCTTCATCGGTTTGGTTTACGTCTCGTGTCATGGTGTTCCAGTTTAAAAGTCTGCGTTTTCCGTAATGCGGCTTGTGCTTTCAAGTCGCACAACTTATAGACCAAACATGACAACGTTATTGCAGACCAAGGTCATTTATTAGCAAAATATGAAATGCACCTATAAAAGAAAACGCTCGCTCTTCGCCAAACGGTTCATCCAAATGATAAAAAGCAGAATCTAAGACTAAGGGTGAACGACCTAATCTAAACCATAACAAACGGAAGCTTTATTTTTTCAAGGCCGGATTGCACCTCCGGTTTTATTTTCATCACGGCCCTTTCTTGCTCAACGGGTTCCCTAAATATGAAAGTAAGAATCCTCACGTTCTGTGCTTTGGAGACAGAACCTTTCAAGAGCATAAAAATCGATCTGCTTCACATAAATCATATTATATTGGCTATTCTTTGACCAAACCAACCAGCCCCGCAGCATTCACACACTCAATTTCAGAAGCAAAATCATAATCCACAAAGCATAAGTGACGGGTTACATTGTCAATAATTGCCGTTGGTCACTTTTTGAACAGCACTAATTTCAATATTTGTGCTTTCCCACTCCACTCCATACTTTGCATAGTCAACATTGTTCATATTTGTGTTATTTAAATACAAGCAAGGCCAATTTCTTTGCATTTCGTGAAGAATGAAGTTAACCGCTGAAAACCATGGAGAACAATATGAAGAATACCCTCACGAATATTGTCGGTAGTGCGTTGTTACTGACAACATTTGCCTCACATAGCGCTCAAGTGAATTTAGTTAACCCTAGCTTTGAAGAAAACTTTTCTGGTTGGACAGAAGTCGATCCTACCGCAGTGTCTGGTGTTGCTTACGACGGTGCTAAATCGGCAAAATTCCAAGGCGACGGTGCTCGACTAGAGCAAACCATCACGGTCAGTAGTAATACGGAATACACGCTAACCGCATATGTACAAGGAGAAGCCAACATTGGTGTGGATGTGGGTCAATACACCTACAGTCAAGCGGCATCCAACAGTGATTGGGCGAAAACAACAGTCACATTCAACTCATCAAACGCAACCGAAATCACCATCTTCGGCGAATACAATACTGCCGAAGGACGTGTCGATTTGTTCGAACTCTCATCATCAGAGCTCGTCGCCCCACCGACGACGTCCTTACCTATGTTCGATCTGGAACCATCTGCTTCACCTTCGGTCAACTTTCCATTAAACGGTTGGAAGTTGGATTTACCCGTTGATGAAAACGGCAACGCTTCTGGCAAATCAAGGGAAGTCAAAGAAGACGAATTGCAAAGCGGATACGAAAGTACAGAATTTTTTTATACAGGTGATGATGGTGGCCTCGTCTTTATCTCTCCGGTTCAGGGAGCAACCACCTCAAGCAATACCAAGTACACCCGTTCTGAAATTCGTGAAATGCTACGCAAAGGCGACACCAGTATCGCCACCAAAGGCATTACAAAGAATAACTGGGTTTTTTCGAGTGCTCCAATCGACGACCAAAATGCGTCTGGCGGTGTTGACGGCGTATTAGAAGCAACGCTTGCAGTGAATGCTGTAACTTCAACGGGTGATAGCAACCAAGTAGGACGAGTTATCGTTGGTCAGATCCACGCCAATAATGATGAACCGATTCGACTTTACTATCGCTTATTACCAGGTCACACCAAAGGCTCACTGTATTTTGCGCATGAACCTAACGCAGAAGCCTCTACAGACAAAGAGCAATTCATCAACTTAATTGGCAGCTCCGCTGATAATGCCTCTGAACCATCTGATGGTATCGCACTAAATGAGCTTTTCTTATATCGTATCGAAGTTCAAGGTAATCAGTTGATCGTGACAATTCAGCGAGATAACTACGAAGACGTGACAGAAACAGTCGACATGACGACGAGTGGTTACGATGTTGGCGGTCAGTACATGTACTTTAAAGCAGGCGTCTACAACCAAAATAACACTGGTGACCCGACAGATTACGTGCAAGCGACATTCTACCTCCTCACCAATACCCATGTGGGGTATGTCGGCAACTAACCCAATAGCTCACAACCATGCGGAAGGCTAACCACCTTCCGTATTCTTGAGTATCACAACCCTATAGAGCTTAGATAGAAGCGTGTTATAGACAAAACAAATGGCATAAATTCACGATTTATTGTCTTAGTTATAAAACTTGATTCAGCCCTCACTTTCCCCCCAACCCTTGTTATAAAAGTTAGATCCCTCGCACTATTCTCTTGATTAGCAAGTGATCTGACCATCATTTAGCCACATCGTATATATCGCACTCACTTGTCATACAATATCATTTCTTTTGTAAGTTTAGGCACGAACACCAAAAGGAATTCACGATGAAAAGTCACGTTGAAATCGCCATGGATGCCGTTGAATTAGTTAAGCCATCCATAGAGCGACTGTTCGAACGCACCAACAGGAAGGAACTACATATCGTGGTGATGGATCCAAGGATCAAACCTTGGGAATCCTCATTCAATGAAGCCATCCTTTACCAAACCTCTTTAGGTACCCCAGAAGAATGGACTATTCCATTCGATGAATTTGCACGTAACAAAGCACACCAAGCATGGCGTAACTCACGTCCAAACATTCACAACCAAACCACTCAAACATCTTCACTGCAAGAGAACGACTTACTGTTTTTTGGCTCCTTTGTACACGGCGACGTTGTTGTTGCGTGCAGTGGTGTCGAACAATGGTATGACATGCTCGTCAGTGGCTGGATTGCGGTCGCTTTTGAGCAACTCTGCATGAGCGAATATCAAAAAAACAAAACAAACCACCCTACACAAGCTTATAAAAACTAACGGAAACAAAAGGTCGATTATTATGAACAAGCTTCTTAAATCTCTACTTGTCGCCGCTGGCATCATGGTTTCTGCAACTGCCGTTGCCGCTGATTATCCAACCAAGAACATTCGCCTCATTGTGCCGTTTGGCGCAGGTGGCGGCACAGACGCAGTTGGCCGCACACTAGCGAACTCTGCCAAAGATATTCTGGGACAAAACATCGCCGTGATGAACCGAACTGGTGGCGCAGGTGCGGTTGGCATGAGCTTTGGGGCACAGCAACGCCCTGATGGTTACACCTTAACTGTCGTAACGCGTGAAATTGCTTCTCTGCCACAAATGGGCTTGATGCAACATGACGCGAGCGATTTCAAACTCATCCGAATGGTAAACCTCGACCCTGCGGTGGTACTGGTTCATAAAGACAGCCCATACAACACGATTAACGATTTGATCGCCGAAGCGAAGAAAGGCGATGGCCGCGTGAAGTTTGCTTCTACCGCAGCACCAAACTTCTACTTAATGGCGTTGGAGCAAAATCAAGGCATCAAACTTAATGCGATTCCTTACAACGGCGCGTCTGAAGCGATTCCTGCGGTATTGGGTAAACATACGGATGTCACCATGGTGACGCCAGGGGAAGCTATTGCGCAACTGCGTTCTGGCCAATTGAAAGCGCTGGGTGTGATGTCAGATGAACGTATCGAATACATTGCTGACGTTCCAACATTGAAAGAGCAAGGTGTCGACGTTGTAACAGGAACATGGCGTGGTATTGGCGCTCCGAAAAATACTCCAGATGAAGTCATTGAAACACTAGGTAAAGCCTTTGATGAAGCAATGGCATCGGCAGAATTCAAAGAGTTCATGGAAAAAGGAGCAATGACCATTCACAACATGGATGCAGAAGCATTCACACAGTTTGTAGACCAAGACAGCAAATCGCTGAGCAAACTGATCCAATAAGTGATGTTCTGAAACGAAGAGCATCGCTTTGATGCTCTTCGATATGAGGAGAAGCGACATGAGTCAAAATAGCCTACAACAAAAAGGCTCACAGCCAACTATTTCGGACAATAATCAAGTACCGAAAAACAATCATTCATCATCCAATGCTTCAACCCTATCGCTATTCGATAGAGACATCATCTTCCCTTGCTTGATGATCGTCATCAGCGCCATCATTTTGGTGATCATCAGCCAATTCGACAAGCCACACTTTCAAGACGCCAGCGTAAACGCTCAGTTCTTCCCAAGTGTTATCGCCATCGCTCAGATCATCATCTGCATTGCCTTAATCGCACAACGCAAACTTAAAGCCCCTTTGAAAACCAACTCCCTACCACTGTTTTCTAAGATGGCCGTATTTGGCATTGGCTTTTTGATCGCTTATGCCGTTCTTATCAACCTCGTCGGTTACCTAATCGCAAGTCTGATTGCCTTCACGGTTTACCTAATGTGCTTCAAAGTCAAAAAACCGTTGTATTACCTGATTGCTTGGGTATTTGTTTTTGGCGTTTATTACCTATTCGGGGAAGTCTTTTACATCTCACTTCCGCAAGGTTTGTTTTATTAAGGAGAGGCTATGTTTGAACACTTACTTAATGGCCTACTGACTGCATTTAGCCCTGAAGTATTGCCTATCTTAATCTTTGGCGTCGTTGGCGGTATTATCCTCGGTGCTTTGCCGGGCTTAACCGCCACCATGGGTGTCGCGATCTTATTGCCATTCACCTTTGGTATGGAATCCACTCCTGCTCTCGTCATGTTGATCGGTGTTTATATCGGCGGAATTTATGGCGGCTCAATTGCGGCAATATTATTAAAAACCCCCGGCACACCAGCTTCTGCCGCGACCGTATTGGATGGACATACCTTAGCAGCTAAAGGTCAAGCCGCGCGCGCACTCAGTATCTCTGCCGTCGCCTCTTTTGTGGGGGGATTACTAAGTACCATCGTATTAATTGCAATCTCTCCTTTACTAGCGAACTTTGCATTGCGCTTCAACGCACCAGAATACTTCGCCCTTGCATTGTTTGGTTTAACTATCATCGTGAGTGTTTCTTCGCAAAACATCTTGAAAGGCTTGTTGGCAGGCACGATTGGCTTACTGGTGTCTACCATCGGATTAGATCCAATCAGCAGCGTCCCTCGCTTCACCTTTGGTGTGATGGATCTTTATAGCGGCATTAATGTAATTCCGGTTCTGATTGGTTTGTTTGCTTTGTCTGAGGCCATCAACCAAATTGAAAAAATCCTCAAAGAGAAGCAATCAGAAGTCCCGAACTTTGACCGTAAACTACTCAGCAAAAAAGACCTTAAAACCATTCTGCCAACCGCGACCAAAAGTGGCCTTATCGGTACCGCTATTGGTTCAGTTCCGGGGGCTGGTGCAGATGTGTCTGCGTTTGTTTGTTATAACGAAGCAAAACGTGCCGCGAAGAAACCGGAAGAGTTTGGCAAAGGCTCATTGCATGGTTTAGCAGCAGCCGAATCGGGTAACAACGGCGTGACGGGGGGCTCATTGGTTCCCTTACTGACCCTCGGTGTTCCGGGAGATGCAGTAGCCGCCGTACTACTTGGTGCCCTCATCGTACAAGGTTTAACGCCAGGGCCATTGTTGTTTGCTCAAAACCCTGAAGTAGTATACGGCGTATTTAGCTCGATGCTAGTCGCAAACGTCGTGATGCTTTTGGTTGGCTTACTTGGTATTCGCTTCTTCTGCCGAATCATTGAAGTGCCAAAAATGCTGATGATTCCAATCATCATCTTCTTGTCGGTTGTTGGTGCTTATGCCATCAACAACTCAATGTTTGATGTAGGTATCGCCATCGCCTTTGGTTTGCTTGGTTTCGTGCTTGGTAAGATGGACATTCCATCCTCTCCTATCCTATTAGCGATCATTCTTGGGCCAATGGCAGAAACCAATCTACGCAAAGCCTTGCTCATGTACGATAACTCCTGGTCATTCCTTTACGAACGACCAATTGCGCTAGCGTTTGTTTTGCTGGCTATCTTCTCTGTGTATTCGACATTAAAAATGAAGAAGAAAGCCCAACCTCAAACGACTACTTAGCGATACACTTTATTGAGAGAGTTTCCCTCTCTCAATCCAACAAAAAGCCGGACATTCACGTCCGGCTTTGTGTTAATGAAATGCAGAGTTCTTAGTGGAAATACACCAGCATCTCGACGTCATCCCCTTGCTGAACAGCATTCAATGAGAAGTGTACGTAGCCTTCATCTGTCACTGGGATTTGCAGGTATTCATTGCTGCCCCAGTAGTTTGATGCGTACTCGTGTTGCTCTGCGGTTGGCCAATAACTACGGCTTGCGTATAAATCAACATTGCCACTGTCTGCATCGCTATTTTTATCCGTTAGCCACACTCGCACTTCTTGCACACCCTGAGGAACATAAACCGCCGCATAGCGTTGTTGATGCACCGTTAAGGTTTTGGCCTGACCCGACTCTAACACCACAGGCGTTAAGTCATCTTGCTCTTGCGTTGGCGGCGTTGGTGTTTCAGTCTCTAAAGAAGCAACGAGGGTCACTGCGCTAAAGTCCGTTCGACCAGCGATGCTGATGTAGTAACGGCCCGCCTTAATATAACCCGATTGCTCCGGCTCAAACGTCACAAATTCATTGCTGCCATCGCCATATTGGCTGAACTCAAAATCGTAGTAATGCGCTTCTTTCTCAAAGCTCATGTACAAATCCGCATCGCCCTGGCTATCGCCGTGAATCGTAACTTCAAAGTGGGTACTGTTCTCAGGTACATCAACATAGAACAACTGCTCACTGTAAGCCGCACCACTTAACACCACACTTTGATTTGCTGCGAGTTGCGTTACTTGATCAGAAGGCTCTGTCGGCTCACCCGGATTTGGTTCTGGGTTTGGATCAGGCAGCTGTGGTTCGCTAGAGACAGAATCTAACCAACGCTCAAACTCGCCATTGTATTGCTCACCCAATAATTGAACTTGTTTTGCCCACTCAGCAAACTGACCAGAGCGAGAAAGCGCCAGTAAGCTATCCACTTCTTGCGGATGCTCTTCCAACATAAAGCGTACCGCTAAGTAGCCCCAACGATAAACGCGATTGGTATCATGAGAGTAAGTGGTCGCCAACACATCGGATAGGCTCATTTTACCATCGGCAATCAAACCAATCGCTGCGTCGTAACCTTGCTTGTAATGCATGTACTCAGCAAAGCCCTCTAACCACCACACAATGTAACCATGCGCCAAGTTATCGCTAAAAGAACCATATTGGTTGAATCGTGCATCAAGGTAATGGGTGTATTCATGCTCCAAGTTGAGAATGGATAACTCGTCACCATTAGCGTAACGGTAAGCCACAAAGCGCGCCACGTTGCCTGCTTGTGCAGGATTTCCTTCAAGATACTGACCGCCGTTGTCCGTGGTGTTGCCAAACAAGAAAGACGAGTAATCCACGTAGCTGCTTTTGTTGGCAAACACCGCCACTTCTACTCGCTCATTGTTGTCGTCTGCCACTGGTTGTTGACCAGTATTCGCCACTTGGTGGAAGTCCGTCTCTTTCGCTGCCAGCACATCACACGCTCCAATCGCTTGTGCTTCAGTCAAGTCTTGGGAACGGATAATCGCTGGGCCTTGGCACTCGTAACGGTTCGGTAGCACTCGCGCCGCTAAATCACGCTTCGCTTGGTCTAAATCCAGACCATTCAAACCTTCTGGTGCGAAGTAGCTCATCATCTCAACTGCCGCTAGCCAAAGTTTGTCGTGTTCGCTACCAAGTGGATTTTGATCCATCACTTGTTGCATAGCTATCAATGCTTTTTGTTTTGTCGCTTTATCTGGACTTGCCAATAAACGACCCGTTTCACGCACTGCGTTATAAACCAAGAAACTTGCGTCCGTATCTAACGCCCAAGCATTATCACGGGCGAATGTCACTAATGTATCGATGTGTTGAGTATGGCTTGCCATATAGCGGTAAAAATCATCTCTCGCCGCATGCCCTGCCATTGCTCGGAACAAGTTATTTAACCCATCTACCCACTGAGTATCCTTCGCGGTTTCAAGGTTGAAATGACCCAGCGCCGCGAGTTGGGCCTCCATCGTGAGCGGCAGTTGCTTCACGTTATCAACCATCAAGGTTAGGCTTTTCATTGCGTCCACTTGTTCGCGACCTTGGTCTAAGGCGTGTGGATTGGCTAAAAACGCATTAATCGACTGGGCAAAACGTTGGCTCAACGCGTCAGAAAAGTTCGGCGCTTGCGCGTTATAACGAACGTAATAAGCGGCGCGGACAAACTCACCCAGATTTTCGAGTTTACGTGCTTGTTCAGCTTTACCTCTATAGCGTGTAATTTCTTGATTCAATGCAATTTGGATACGGCTTAAGCTCACTTCGCTGTAGATATCGTTTAACGAATCGGCAGGTGCAGAGAACCAAGAACCGTAACAATTGTAATCCGCTGCAGAAACCGCAGAAGCGAGATCAGCTACTTGCTGAAGATCGTTAACATCACATTGTTCTTGAGCAAATGAAAAACAGGACACACTGGCGAGCATGCATGCAAGCGCCAAGCGATGACGCGGGAATAGACGGGTATGAGACATAACAACACTCATTAATTAGTTATATATTTGAGGGCGCTGTTATATTCCTTACAACAAACAAGGTGAATTGAGTTGCATAGGATTTATGAAGTTAGTTCAGAAATTAGATATTTAACTCTAATTTATAAAGACAAAACCAACATATTCATTTGCTCGTAAGTCATCAAAACGGTTAACAAACACACTAGGGCATCCCAAGAGCCAATCCGACTTTAACTGTCTTTGTCACAAATTGGTCCGCTTTTTTATCTAGTTTCCTTTAGTTAACTACATTATCTTTTAGAATATCATGCTGTATAGAATGTGACTCTACATTTCTAACGTCCGAATTTATACCTATATAGCTAGTTTGACATTGTGTATTTCATTACTTTTCTTATGTATAAGATTATAATGTTATGGTAGGCTTTAATGAACATACGTTAATATTATAAACAGCCTACCTTTATTTGTAATCATCTCTTTTAGATAATTACAATCATATGATATAAAAGTATTCTCACTATGTTAATTTTAAGATTTAAACTCTATCTTTCACTTTTGCATGATAGTTTTGTCTAGTCAACTCAGAAATAAGGAACTCTTCATCTAGTAACTTTAGAAAGTTATCACATCTAACTAGACTATTTAAGTCAAACTTACTCCCATCCTCACTAAATTTCAATTTATCTTTAAATACAGGATGCTTCAATGCATAGTCAATTAGTTTTTCATTAGAAATATTATTTTCTACAACTGCTGAACCATTAAATATTTTCACAAACTTTCTAGCAAACCTTATATCATTTTCAAGTTTACTTTCAAACTTATTACAACATTCAACTAAAGACATTGATTTTAGTTCGACAACATACTCTTTAGCTTTGCTTTTTAATATCTTATCAAAAGCAAAATCTTTCTCAAATTTAGTGGCGTCCTTTACTAAATAATAATCTTTTACTCTAGCAAAGATAAAGTTCTCGTTTAATCGAATAACATCTTCACTAATTGGTACAATTCTATTACCACTAAAAGTTACCATTAGCCGTGACTTATGTTTAAACAGATTGACAGGCTGAATTAAATTGTAAAAGCTCATAGTTTCACCATTACTACTTTTAAGCCTTACAATAACCGCATGCACATCACTCAGACCTGAGTGCTTTACGGGGTATGCCTCAAGAGTTTTGTTCGCTGGTAAAGTATGCGCAGTATCAATTGCATCTAGCTCAGCTAATCTATCGTCAAAGTCATAGAAATACAGGGCGTTGGGTCTTCCATCATTCTGAGATAACGGTAAACATTCAAACCCCAAATTATCAGCAAACGTTTCTTTTATCGATGATACATACTTTTGCTTATACTCATGTAACGCAGTATTATCAATATCAGAATCGAAAACATTATTGAATTTATCTAAGAAGAAAACTTTAATACCAATACAATTATCTACAACCGTCTTTATATCGTTCTTAACATCGTTTTTATTCATAACTTTATATCTCGCGCAAAACATACAGAATTTGAAAGGAACTTATAACTAACATTATCACCAATCTTTATTTCATTTTTTGTAATTATTAATATTGATTGATAGAAAGCATTACTATCAGACAGATCAGTTTTATACAGTTTATAACCAAATATAGCTAAAGTCGGGTTTGCATAATACTTCTCTGTTCTTACAAAGATAACCCCTATAACTAATATTAGGATTAGATATGCAATCACTTTGTTTAAGCTATCAAAACTCATCCCAGCAAATGGCACAATATACGTAGCTAAAAAAGTAAGACTTTCATAATCCTCTCCCTCACAACGCATAACTTTTAATGTATCTTCGCCACCACCTTTTAAATAATATTTAAATTGCCTACGTAAATACTCACAATAAATTATCTGAATTATTGAAAACAAGAATAAAAAATCTTCAGATTTTACTTTTTTGAAGTCAAAATCATTCAATAAAAGAATAAAATCAAGCCTAAAAGTTAGGACTGCAACAATCACAAACAGAAAGTAAAGAGAGAGTAAATACAACTGTGATTGCTCTCTAGTCCCCAGTTTCATTTTTATTTTCCTGACTAAAATCGTTCATAATTATCACTTAAAATAATGTTCACGATGATACTGGAGAAACGCCTGTTCAATCTTGTGCTTTTTGTTCAGCGTTAACTGTTCGTCTAGGCCAATCAAACTGAAATCATCCGCGATTGAGAACACACCGTTATCAAACATCACGTGATGGTTTGGACATAAGCACAGGATATTTTCGACCACATCAGGGCCGCGATGCGGTTCACCCAACGGTTGAATGTGTGCAGCTTCTGCGTAGTGCCCTGCTCCAGTATCAATGGCTAAACCGCATACTTGGCATTGATATTGATGCCAGTCTTTTACCTGCTTTGCCTTGTTGTAATCTCGGACGATCTTGTTGACCGTAACGGCTTGGCGGGACGTTACCTCATAACGTGCTTTGGTTGTGTCTTGCACCTCTGCCGCAGGTTCCGAATCAATTTGGACAAGTTTGTAGCGCCATACTTTGAAGCCAGAAAGTCCTCGCTCGCACCAATAGTCTTCAACGCGGTATAAACCCGCGTATTGATAACCTTTGACTGGAGAGTAATGGCTTTGGTGTTTATGGCTTCGAGTAACGCGAACAGGTAAGCCCTCTAGCTTGTTTCTAGCCAGAGCGAGGTTGGTGCGTTCTAATTTTTGATCGGCAATTTGTTTATTGCTGTTTTCGTCACGGCCACCTGCTCCGGTATAGATGATGACGTTGCCAAAATCTTCGTCGTCTTCATAACCACCGGAAAGCACGATTGAGTCAGCGCCTTCTTTAGCGCCGCCACTGATACCAGCCTGCGTTGGGGGATGAATGCCAGATTTGGCTAACGCGGCTCGATTTTCGAACATGTCACCGACCTCAGTATCGGGTATGTGTCCAAAAACTCTCATAGTAAACCCTTGTCTGTGTACTACTCAGCGGAAAAACGTGTCGAGAGGAGTGACGAATTTCCAACTGACACATGCACTAACGGTATCACATTCAATCAGGTTAATATGCGTGAAACCTTCTCATTTTTCACAAGAAGTTTTTATGGTGACAATCGTTTATTTTCATATAGATAGCGAGCAGCATCGGGTAAACGACATGGTCAATTTTACATCTCAAACAAAACGAAGATCACAACTTATTATCAAAGTCCGACGTGCGGTTTTCTGTCATCCATATTTAACGTGCTAGTCATAATTATCAATAAGAATAATCACGCTAATTCGACTTATGGACAGACAGATGAAATTGACACAATGGATTGTTGGGCTAAGTGGCTTACTCACATTACCAAGCCTTGCAGACACAGATGTATACCTTACGAATAACTCAAACCAACCGTTAACTATTCAGGTAAAACATGAGGGCAGCGATTTACTGGAATACGGTGAAGAATGGCAACAACATGTGCAAGTGCTTGGTCCTTGGGAGACCAAATCAATCCTGAGCTTTAACCGTTGGGAAGGTGTAAAAACCGGCCAGAATTATCGCTTTGAGACGGTGGTTTCTAACCCGCGGGGTGAAAACATAACGTTAAACCAAGTGATGGAAGGCCATTGGTATAATTCAACGATTGAATATGGCTTGTCGGCTACGGACGTCAGCTTAGCGCTGAAAAACGATCGCAATATTCACCGTTCTAGCACCGATGCGTTTGGCACTCGCACTTCAGAACTGGCTTTTAAATCGGCCAGCACGGCTCGTTACGATGATTTGTATTACACCATCACACCGAACAAGGTCGATGAAGTTGTCGATATCGATGAGCAAAACCTCAAATTGATGACTTATAACATTTGGGCGCTGCCTGCGATTGCTTCACACATTGGTGATCGTTACGAACTGATTCCTGATTACGTCAAAGGTTACGATGTGCTGGCACTACAAGAAGTGTTTGCCAGCGGCCGTGATGCGTTCTTGCGTGAACTTGCAAAAGAATACCCTTACCAGACTAAGATGCTGGATAAAGAGGGGTTCAACATTTACGACGGCGGCGTGATCATCGTTAGCCGTTACCCTATCGTCAATCAGGCGCAATATGTGTTCCCAGATTGTAGTGGTACCGACTGTTTTGCCGATAAAGGCGTGAACTATGCAGAGATAATTAAAGGTGGCCAAGCTTACCATGTGTTTGCAACGCATACAGCGTCTCTCGATACAGACACTTCGCGAGACTATCGTCAGCGTCAGTTCAAGCAAATACGCTCGATGGCTCAGTCTTTGAATATTCCAAGCGATGAAACCGTGATTTACAGCGGCGATTTTAACGTGAATAAGCTTAAGTTCCCGGGGGATTACCAACAGATGTTGGCAAACCTGAGCGCGATTGAACCACAATATTCGGGCTATACTGCATCAACGTTTGATCCTCGCATCAATAACTTTGCAGGAGAGGCTTTATCCGGCGGTGAAAATGTGGAATACCTAGATTACGTGATGGTGAGTAACGAGTACGGTTTGAAATCGTTCAATGACAACCGTGTTGATGTTCCTCGTTCAACGGCAGAGAGTTTGTGGAAGCACTTCAACCTGTCGGATCACTTCCCTGTTAGCGCTGTGATCAAGCCATGAAACGTAATGCGTTAATCACTGCGTCCGTCGTACTGGCGGGCATGGTTTTATTTTGGATGAACGATAACAAACGCGAGAGCTTAATATCGCTCTCCCCTGCTTTTGACCGAGCCCCTAATTCACAAACTGAGAGCACGGCTTCAGTTGCATCCAGCTTGATTTCTAATTCAAAAACCAAGGCCAAAGATACTGCGTCCCCGCTTGAGGTCCTCGCCGAGGGATTGAATCAGTCACAAGGTCGCGCTTTAAAAACAGAAATTGAGACGTTTTGGCACACTTGTATGTCCGACCACAATTGTGAAACCAAACTTGCTGAGTTAGAAGCTTATTTGTTCGAAGAGCGTTTTGCTTTAGTGGCGAACTACCATCAACTTAATAGTCTGTGGCAACAAAGCGTGGGTAGTTTATTGTTTGATGAGCAACAACCACTCGCCTCTCGAGTGGCGTTATTAAAAGCACAAGCAAGCAAGATATGGGGTGAGTTGGCAGAAGTAATTTTTGCTGATGAATTTGCCCTTTACGATTTTAGTTTGCAGGCAGAGCTGTTGGATTCGACTCCCGCTCAAGACTACGTGCAAGCCTTTGACGATTTAGTTAGAGAGTGGCAAGGCAATGAGGAAACGTTGGGATTAGCCAGCGAGCAAGCAAAGTACGAGCGCGCGGTGGCGTTAATTCCGGATAACGTGAGCCAGACAGAGCGCGAGGCTTTGATTGAAGAGCTTCAACAAACTTACCTTTCTGAGCAAGAGAGTGACGAGATACGCGCTCGCGAACAACAAGTCGCTGAGCAAAAGCAGCAAGTTCGTGATTATCAGAGTGAGTTGCAACAGCTTGAATCCAAACTAGCAACGCAAAGAGCGGCCAGCCACTCGGGTTTATCGGACTCGGAATGGCAGCGTTATTACCAACAAGAGGTGGCGGATTTTCGTCGCAAGTTCTTTGCGGGTTAATGACTCTTCTGTATGAGCAATTGGAACTAGAGATTCCCTACTCGCTCATTCTTCGCTCTGGGGAATGACGCAGTCGGGCATCTCAGTGCGAAGTGAGCCCCTATAAACCACCTCTCAAACCTCAAACGAGTCGTTCCAGCAAGCCTAGGCGCGACTAGGAATCTGGTTTCCGCGAATGCTTGATACAAGAGGTCGCCCACTTAAAGCGACCTTTTGTTATTCATTCTGTTGGTACAACTCAAGAGTTACAACACGCGTAAGCATTCTTCTGGCGGCAAGCTTAGGAGCGAGTTGGCGAAGTTGATCTTCTCATCTCGCCATCTCAATGCGGCCTCTCGGCTTTCTTGCGAGTGTCGGTCGGCCTGAAAGTAGCTTTGTCTTGGTAGTCCGTTCGCTGGTGTCATCACCATAGATTGTTCATTCAAACGAATCGTAAATAGGAACTGACCACGTTGCCCTGTTTGCGCAGCTGGGTGGTGCAATGTGGTATCACAGCAATAACGTTTATCGCGTAGTGCACGGCATGTGTATTCAAAGACATCTTGAGCACCACGCCCAGGAAACGCGGTATAAACACTAATACCATCACGTTGCAAAGACTGATCACCCGCCGCCAGTTGCACCGCGTATTGGATCATCCTAAAGCCCAGAACCACACCACCAATACTGTTCAATCCACTATATTGAATTGCGCCTTCTAAGCTCAGACGAAGTTTGTCTTCCCCTTCATAAAGAAAAAGATCAGGCGATGCCCAATCACTCTTTGGAATAAGCAGTTGAGTAATATCCGAGTGTTCCATGCTGGTCTCCGCAACAATGAGTGTGTTTGAGACCACAAACATATCGTAATGAGAATTATTATCAATGAATTTAAAGAAAAACTGAGAGAATGAAAAGGCACGGCTCACTACAATACATCGTGCCTATATCAGAAATGCCAATCCGCTGAACTCAAATTGAACTCCTTGAGCCAAACCGGATTTCGATCGTAACTTCAGAACAGATTCAAGCCAAAGACCCCTTTCACATCAAATAGCACTTGCTCGGTTTTCTCACGCGAACGTTGGCTGCCTTGTTTTAGAATTTCGACAAGTTGTGCTTTGTCATCTAAGAACATGGCGCGTTTTTCTCGGATTGGACGAAGCATCTCTTGCAGACACTCTTCCAACACATTCTTGGTTGTTCCGTCACCCAGTCCACCATGGCGATAATACGCTTTTAACTCTGCCACATAAGCTTTATCAGTATGGAACGCATCAAGGTAAGTGAACACGATGTTGCCTTCTACTTTGCCTGGATCTTCAATACGTAAGTGGTTTGGATCGGTGTACATGGATTTCACCGCCGCTCTGATTTCTTTCCCTGTCGCCCCTAAGTTGATTGCGTTACCCATACTTTTCGACATTTTGTTTTTGCCATCAGTGCTTGGCAAACGTGGCGCGTCACTGAGCAGTGGACGACACTCTTTCAGAATGGCTTTTCCGCCAAGATGGTTTATCTTTCTCACGATTTTATTGGTTTGCTCTAGCATTGGCAATTGGTCATCACCAACAGGGACAAGTGTTGCGTGAAAGCCGGTAATGTCGGCCGCTTGAGATATTGGGTAAGTCAAAAATCCAGCCGGAATGGAACGCTCAAACCCTTTGCTTTGGATTTCGTTTTTCACCGTCGGGTTACGCTCCAAGCGTGCGATAGAAACCAAGTTGCTGTAGTACATGGTTAGCTCAGCAAGCGCCGGAACTTGAGACTGCAAGCAGATGGTGGTTTGAATCGGGTCGATACCAACGGCAAGATAATCCGCCACTACGTTCAAGATATTGGAAGAGACTTTGGAAGGATTGTGCGCGTTATCGGTTAAACCCTGCATATCGGCAACGAGAATAGTTTGATCGTGCTGAGTTTGTAGCGCAACACGCTGTTGTAGTGAGCCGACGTAATGACCTAAATGCAGAGGGCCTGTGGCTCGGTCGCCAGTGAGAATGACTTCGCGTTGTTGAGTGTTTTGTGTGGTATCCATAACTTATCTCCGAATAAAAATAGATCGCTACTGGAGATAAAAAGATATGACACTCTTAGCTACCGTCCAGCAGCGTAAGAATGCGAGGATTCCGCGCCGCTCTAATTAGAGCGCCACCAGAAGAAGTTTGATGAAGGTGTGAATGTCGTTTTCATGCTTTTAAAACTAACAAGGAGCAGAGCTGAAAACAACCCTACTCCTTGTACAATTTGATTTTTCAGTTTTGGCACGCATTGCCAGCACGGCATCAAATCTGGATATACATGGCGATGACCAGTGCAGCGCCAAATAGGCTACCCGATACAAACGCACACAATACCGCTTTATTCTGTTTGCTTCTCATCCTTTACTTCTCGACTTTAGAGCACGTAGAGCAACGCTGATTGCTGCGCTCTCATACTAAGTTGAACAGTGATAAATCCTTTCCGGTGAATCGATACGCCAAACAATCTTCGGTTCACTCTGTTGCACACAGCGTTACGATTTTTGGCGAAAACTTAAACCACTTAGTCCAAGAAGTGTGATGGCGTTAGAACAAGTTAAATAAGAACCGACATTGTTTACTAAACAGCGTTTATTAAATTAGGCGGGTCTCAATAGAAGAATACGTGCGATTGGTTGCGCTTAACAGCCCACGGTGACGGTTTCAAAATTCGGTTCTGTTTCTTCTCCCGAAGTTTGGGTATATAGCCATTCTCTAACGCTTCTGCAGTTTAAGCGAACCCAATGTTGAGTTTATTTTTACCCGGCGCTTCTGAATCAGAAACGGAGGCATCCGCGCCTCCGCTTCAGTTAAGTACTTCAGTTAAGTACTTCAGTTAAGTAATAGTACCGATCATGCAGGATATTCGTGGAAACCCATTTTCTCGGAGATCACGCGGCCAGCATTGTGTAGCATGGATACGTACTCTTCACGACGAGACTCTTCAAAGCGCACCGTTGGGAACGACATGGACACACCCGCAACCACATGCCCAAAGCGGTCATAGACAGGAACCGCGACACAATATAAGCCAGGTTCTTGCTCTTCGTTATCTTCCGCGTAATGCTGCTTACGAACTAACTCAAGCTCTTTGAGCAAAGATTCAACGTCTTTATGAGTATTTTTTGTATGACAAATAAACTCAATATCTTTCAATGATTCTCTGACAAATGCTTCTTCGCGTTCCGCTAAAAGTACTTTACCAATCGCGGTACTGTAGAGTGGATTGCGGCGTCCGACACGTGAGTGCATTCGCAATGAGTATTTAGCATCCAGTTTATGGATGTAGATGATCGCGTCTTCATCTAATGCTCCAAGGTGTAATGCTTCCCCTGTTACATCGGCGATCTTGGTCATCTCGATGTCTGCTAATTCGATAAGATCTACATACTCTAGCGACTTCGCTCCCAATTCAAACAAACGAATAGTTAAGCTGTACTTATCGGCTTCACCCTCTTGGGATACATAGCCTAACGTCTTCATTGTTTGAAGAAAACGGTAAGTCGTCGCCTTCGACATCATCAATCGTTGAGACAAATCCGACACGCCAATTTCTTTCTGCTCGCCTAACGCTTCTAAGATACTAAAGACCTTTAGAACGGAAGAGACGGATTCTGGTTGTGTGTTCTTTTCTGCCATATTTTCGCTTTTCCACATCAATGTTTCAGCCAGTATACCTTTAGTGTTCAAAAAAAATGAAAAGCTTTTTCAATAAAAAATCTTATTTGTATGATAAATCGTCGCGTAAAGGTGACGTACATCATAAAATTTTTAAAACACCTTTTCATTTTAGTTGATCGCCTGATTTCATTTCTATAAAGTGACCTCATCTGATGGCAATAAGTCATACATTAATACTTAATTTGCATGGTAAGGAACTCATTATGATTCTCGATTCGTTCAATCTTGAAGGAAAAGTCGCTGTTGTGACTGGGTGTAATACTGGACTTGGTCAAGGTATGGCGTTGGGTTTGGCTAGCGCAGGCTGTGACATTGTCGGCGTGAACATTTCTGAACCAACAGAAACCAAACTACAGATCGAAGCGCTTGGTCGCCGCTTTTTGGATGTACGTGCGAATCTTATGGTTCTAGACAATATTCCGAGCATCATTGATCAAGCTGTTACTACGTTTGGCAAGGTCGATATCTTGGTAAACAACGCTGGCATCATTCGTCGTAATGACGCTCTCGAATTCAGTGAGCAAGATTGGGATGACGTAATGGACATCAACGTCAAGTCGGTCTTTTTTATGTCTCAAGCCGCAGCCAAGCAGTTCATTGCTCAAGGTACTGGCGGCAAGATCATTAACGTGGCGTCCATGCTTTCATTCCAAGGTGGTATCCGCGTGCCTTCATACACGGCATCGAAAAGCGGCGTGATGGGCGTAACGCGTTTAATGGCGAATGAATGGGCAAGCAAAGGTATTAACGTAAATGCGATTGCGCCGGGCTATATGGCGACTAACAACACCGCAGCTCTGCAAGCAGATGAAGAACGAAATAAAGCAATCGTCGAGCGCATCCCTGCAGAGCGGTGGGGTACACCAAAAGATCTGGCAGGGCCGTGTGTCTTCCTTGCGTCTTCTGCTTCTGATTACGTGAACGGCTATACCATCGCGGTCGATGGCGGCTGGTTAGCTCGTTAAGGAGAAAGTGATGTTTGTATTTAATAAAGACATTGCTCTGGAAGATCTTGGCGATGGTATCAAACGCAAAGTTTTGGCTTACAGTGACAACATGATGAGCGTCGAAGTGTATTTCGACAAAGGTGCGGTCGGCGCTTTGCACAGTCACCCTCATGAGCAAATTACTTATGTGCTCTCCGGTGAGTTTGAATTCACCATTGGCGACGAGACGAAAGTCGTCAAAGCCGGAGATGCGCTATATAAGCAGCCGAACATCATTCATGGCTGTACTTGTTTAAGCGAAGGTGTGTTGCTCGATAACTTCACGCCTATGCGCAAAGATTTTGTCTAAATTTAAAAGATTATTATTGGAGAAACCCATGAAAATTGCACTGATGATGGAAAATAGCCAAGCGGGTAAAAACGCGATTGTGCTAAACGAGCTTGAGCAAGTGGCTCGTTCACAAGAATACTCAGTATTTAACGTAGGCATGAGTGATGAAAACGATCATCACCTAACTTACATCCACCTAGGCATCATGGCGAGCATCTTAATCAATTCTAAAGCAGTGGATTTCATCGTGACTGGCTGTGGTACAGGGCAAGGTGCCATGATGTCATTGAATATTCATCCGGGCATTGTTTGTGGCTACTGCTTAGATCCATCTGACGCATTCTTGTTTAATCAAATTAACAACGGCAATGCCTTATCGCTTGCGTTCGCAAAGGGCTACGGCTGGGGTGCAGAATTGAACGTTCGTTATATTTTCGAGAAAGCATTCACAACCGGAGATCGCGGCCAAGGTTATCCACTAGAGCGAGCAGAGCCACAGCAGCGAAATGCTGCCATTCTTAACGATGTGAAGTCTGCTGTCGTAAAAGAAAACTACCTCGATACGTTAAAAGCCATTGACCCAGAACTGGTAAAAACTGCAGTAAGTGGCATGCGTTTCCAGCAGTGTTTCTTTGAGCACTGTCAAGATGCGGAGATCGAAGCATTCGTACGCGAAATCTTAGCTTAATGTCTTAAATCCCGTTGCCGCTTTTCTTCCATCTTTAAGCGGCAACGGTTTTACGCATATATTCCACTACAAAATATAATAATACATATCACTCTTTCTTAGCGTGGTATATTTTCTAATTCCTTCAAAATAAAATCGTATCATCGCCCTACCTCCCCTCCAATCAAAACCAATTTAAAACACAATATTTCAATCACTTAATCTAAAAATCTATAAGCAAAACCATTTCTTTATTGTTTAAATAACAAAATTGAAATGCGTTTCATTTGTCACATTTTTTGTGTTTCCTGTTCGATCTTTTGTCATACATATTAAATAATGAACCAACGTTTTAAAAAACAGAAACCTTATTTTTAAAATCACTAGGGGTACAAAAATGAACATAGATATACTCGTAGTCGCCGTTTACTTTGTGTTTATGATCGCCGTGGGGATCATCTTTAAACGCTTGGCCGGTAACTCAACCAGTGACTACTTTAGAGGTGGCGGCAAGATGTTGTGGTGGATGGTAGGCGCAACGGCGTTTATGACCCAGTTCAGTGCGTGGACGTTTACCGGTGCAGCAGGCAAGGCCTTTACTGACGGCTTTCCGATCATGGTGATCTTCATGGCGAATGCGTTTGGCTTCTTGTTGTCTTGGTTATTCTTCTCGTACCGTTTCCGTCAAATGCGAGTAGTGACACCTGTAGAGGGTGTGCGCCGCCGCTTTGGTGCGACGAACGAGCAAGTGTTCACTTGGGCAACAATGCCAACCAGTATTGTTTACACAGGTATTTGGTTGAATGGCTTGGCGCTGTTCGTGAGTGCGGTGTTCAAAATTGACATCGAGACCACCATCATAGTCACGGGTTTGATCGTTCTGTTTATTTCTGTGATTGGCGGCTCATGGGGCGTTGTGGCGTCAGACTTTGTCCAAATGGTTGTCATCATGGCCGTAACTGTAGTGTGTGCCGTAGCGGCGATCATTAAGATCGGTGGCCCAAGTAACTTGATCGAGCAGTTCCCTACCGATTCAATCATGGGACCGGGTATGAACTACCCATTGCTGTTCGTCGCTTGGTTTATCTTCATGTTCGTTAAGCAGTTGCAAAACATCAACAACATGCAGGACTCTTATCGTTTTCTTACTGCAAAAGATTCTATCAACGCACGTAAAGCGGCTCTGCTTGCCTTTGTGTTGATGCTTGTTGGCCCTGCGATTTGGTTTATGCCTCCTTGGGTAACTGCAGTTATCTACCCAGACGCAGCACTTGCGCACGTCGATGCACTTGGCGGAAAAGCAGCCGATGCGGTTTACCTTGTGTTTGTAGAACGTGTGATGCCAGTCGGCATGGTTGGCCTACTTATGTCTGCCGTGTTTGCAGCCACCATGTCTTCAATGGATTCTGGCCTCAACCGAAATGCGGGGGTTTTCGTTCGTAACTTCTACAACCCAATCATCAATAAAGATGCGTCTGAACGTCAGCTTATGCGTGTCAGCCAAGCGGTAACCGTTGTGTTTGGTGTACTGATCATCATGGTCGCATTGTTCATCAATTCATTGCGTGGTTTGAGCTTATTCGACGCAATGATGTACGTGAGTACCTTACTTCAAATGCCGATCTTGGTGCCGTTATTCTTCGGCATGTTCATCAAGAAAACGCCGGATTGGGCAGCATGGGCAACGCTTGCTGTTGGTATGGTGGTCTCTTATCTCGTGAGCTTTGTGATCACACCTGACGTTATCGCTAACATGCTAAATCTTGAAAATGGCTTTACCAGCCGTGAAGCGTCTGACCTGATTGTAATGAACGGCATCATCGGTCATCTACTGATTACGGGTGGCTTCTTCTGCTTAACCACTAAGTTCTACAAAGCACCTCAAGAAGCGCGCGCAAAAGAGCTTTCGGAATTTTGGACGGATGTTGATACACCAGTGGTGGAAGCTGAAGGACAAGATGAAGTGGATCGTCAACAACGCAGCATGCTTGGCAAACTGATCTTGGTGTTTGGTGCTTTGGTTATCACCATGGTGTTGATTCCAAATCCATTCTGGGGACGCATGGCCTTCCTATTCTGTGGTGGCGTTGTGCTTACCGTTGGTGCCTTGCTTCTTAAGAGCGCCAAGAAAACTGAAGTACTGTCGACACAGTTACAACACTAACTCTCGTTTGAATTCAGACCTTGGAGGCTCGAAGGGTTGAGCCTCCTACATTCACAACGAACAACAGACAAGTCTTGAGTCAGTCATTTTTTGCAGAGTGACTCGCTGAATACTTTTTGAGGCAAGAACCATGAATCAAGATTACATTCACGATAATTTTCTTCTCTCCAGCCCACTTGCTCAGGATCTGTATCATCGCTTTGCCGCACCGATGCCGATCATAGACTTTCACAATCACCTTGAAGCAAAAAACATTTGGCAGGACACAAAACACGAGAACCTCACCCAAGCATGGCTTAATAGCGATCACTATGTGTGGAGAGCGATGCGAAGTAATGGAATCGACGAGCACTACATCACTGGTGATGCAACGGACACAGAAAAGTTCGCCAAATGGTGTGAAGCAGTGCCTTACTTGATTGGCAATCCCCTTTATCAATGGTCTCATCTGGAGTTAAAACGTTTCTTTGATTGCGATTTATTACTCAATCCAGACAATCAAAAAGACATCTGGGGGTTAAGCCACCAGCAATTCAAACAAGGAAACAACAGTACTCGTGATGTACTGAAACAATTAAACGTCGAAACCTTGTGTACCACGGATTCGCCTTTATCCGACCTTGAGCATCATCTTGCGCTCAAAGCGTCTGACTTTGACGTACAAGTGTTACCGACGTTCCGTGCTGACGAATTGTTTTGTTTCAACCAAACCGACAAGTTTCATCCGCTACTCAAACACTTATCGAAGTTAACCGATACCTCAATTGGCACTTTCCAAGATTATCTTTGTGCAATCCAAACAAGGCTAGATGTCTTTCATGAAGTGGGTTGTCGTTTATCTGATTCGGGCTTGCCAAGCGTTAACTTTGAGCCATGCAGTGAGGAGCAAGCAGAACTCATCTTCCAACAGCTTCTACAAAACCAAGCGATTACCCAAACTGCACTCGTTCAACTGACATCCAGATTGTTTTTCGAGCTAGGCCAACGTTACTACCAACTCGGCTGGAGCATGCAACTTCATATAGGCGTTTTGATGAACGTCAATGAAAGACGCAAAGCTCAACTTGGTGGAGGAACGGGTTTTAGCGTCATTAACAGTGATTCGTATGCCCACGCCCTTTCCCAGTTACTGAGTGAACTGGATCGAAGTTCGTGTTTGCCTAATACGGTACTCTTTAATCTTAACTCCAACGATAACCCAGTACTTAGCTGCATGGCGGGTGCGTTTCAGGACAGCGATACGGTCGCGGGGAAGATTCAATTTGGCGCAGCATGGTGGTTTAACGACCATAAAGACGGCATCGAGGCACAACTGACGACGCTCAAAAATCTCGGCGCGCTCGGACGTTTTATCGGCATGCTGACAGACTCTCGCAATGTCTTCTCTTTTAGCCGACATGAATATTTTCGCCGAGTATTGTGCAACCTATTAGCAAGATGGGTCGAGGATGGAGAAATACCTCACGACGAACCATTACTCAAACAAACCATAGAGAACATTTGTTACTACAACGCCAAACGCTACTTTCGCTTCAATTCTGATCAAGGCTTAGAGGGGTAATCGCCATGCTGCAATTTTCAAACAAAGAAATGGAGAACATTCGTCATCGCGCGACGCCTTCTGTCATCAAAGCGCTTATTGAAGATAACCAAATTGTGCTTAATCACGAAGTCCTAGTTCCTGAAGACGGACGAGCGACTTGGAACCTATTCTATTATTGCCCTGAGCATGGAGTGAGACTGACTTGGGATCGGAATAAGCCAACGTCTCATTGTTGCCCTGTTGATGGCAAAACGTTTACTGGTGAGCCGTACGACGGTGCATGGTGGCGCTGGTTGAATGGGTTAAACGCCAAGGCGTGTTATGACTTGGGACTGTTGTGGCATCTGACCAATGAAGACCGTTATCTAAACAAAGTGAAACAAATACTGCTCCAGTATGCAAAATACTACCCAGACTACGAGGTACACGGCGGCATTCCTTACAATGGCCCTGGTAAAGCAAACGCACAAACCTTGTGTGAGGCGAACTGTCACCTTGATTTCGCGAGAGGCTATGACTTCATCAAGCAAGCTCTAACGCTAGAACAGCAAGCCTATATCGAACTGCGATTACTGCGAGAAGGTGCGGACTTTCTGGTGGAGCATCGCACCGCTCAGCTGCATAACCATGAGATGAAGATAAACGCGACCATCGGTGTGATTGGCCTTATTCTTGATGAACAACGTTATCTCGATTTCGCACTCAACACCGAATACGGACTGCACTATCAGCTAGAACACGGTTGTATCGGGGAAGGCATGTGGTTTGAAGGCTCGATCCACTATCACTACTACGCGTTACAAGCCTTGTTGAATTTCGAGAAAATGGCACATCAAACCCCGTACTCTGTCAGCTCGAATCCTAACTACTTAAAGTTACTGAAATTCCCGCTACAGTTGGTAATGAACACCGGGGATTTCCCTCGTTTGAACGATTTATCGCAGGACAAGAAAAGCTCACTCATGCTCACTTGTTTGAATTTGCCTACAAGCAAACACCGTGTGAAGAATTTGCTCGTGCCTTAGCCAGCATCTATCAAAACATCAGTCGCGATAACATCAATGCTTTGCTCTATGGCGTGGATGAACTTCCTCAAGTTAGTCCGTTACTCTGTCATTCAACACACAGCGAAGCCGCTGGCTTGAGCATTGCCCATCATCCAACATTGAATAATGCTCTGTTGTACAAGCACGCGCCGTATGGCGGTGAGCATGACCATTATGACCGACTCGGCTTTATCCTAACGCGTAATGGCAAAGAGATTTTGCCAGATTTAGGCACGACAGGTTATGGCGCAGAACTGCATTACGGCTATTACAAAAACACCGCAACACACAATACACTTGTGGTAAATCAGCAAAACCAGTCCCCAATCCACCCGCAATTACTTGGTTATACACAAACCGAGGATTACACCACCATTGATGCCGTTGTGGATTGGTCACAACCAGAAGCCAGTGTCGATAGCCACACCATCGTGCAATGGGATAAAGAGGCGTATCAAGATGTTGTGTTCCGTCGTGCCTTCATTTGGCTTGATGATATCGCCATTGAACTTAACACGATCCTCAACCCACACAACCAACAATTGGATCTGACTTATCACGTTCGAGGTGAACATCTTCTCCAACTAGAAAACGGGGCTTGGAAGCCAATTACGAACCCGTTATCCGGAGCATTAGCACAAATGACAAACACGCAATTGAGCGAGCCAAACACAGCATTCACTCTGCACTATGAAATCGAAGGACAAGCGGATTTCCGACAAAGCATTTATACCGACTCCCCTGTTGAAGTACTCAGCGGTAATGCACCAGACAATCCGGCGACGTCCGATCTGGCTTACTCTTTGATTCGCTCTCAACAAAATGCACTACGCACTCTTGTCGTGCACGAGCTTTCTGAAAGTACGACGTACCAAGTAGATGAGCTCGCCTGGGGAGAAAGCAGTATCTACTTCGTTTTATCAAGCATGAAAGGCGACGCACACATCAGTTGTACGCGAATGATGTACGATTTCAAATCCGCGAAGTTGTCCACATTTGAACGTCTTTCTAACTAGTATTTCCGTTCTCAACCAAGGCCAGTGAACCGCTGGCCTTGTACTTATCACTCGTCAATAATTCCGCCACGAAAATAATGCCCGGCTATTCAATAAGTCGTCACGATAACAATTCGTTAGAGAAGAATGACGCCGATCATCTTTTAAACAAAATCATGTAATTTCCTTATAAAATCTAGGGCGAAATACTCAACCGCTAACTAAACTTTGGGAACATTTACCACAGTTAGGAAGTACACGATGAGCGACAAAAACAATCCCTCCAAATGCCCAGTCATGCATGGAGCGAATACCAACCAACAGGCGGCTGAGTTCAATTGGTGGCCGAAAACTCTGAACCTCGACATCCTTCATCAACACGATCATAAAACCGACCCTATGGGTGAAAGTTTTGATTACGCGACTGCGTTTAATTCTCTTGATTTAGAAGAAGTGAAAAAAGACCTGATCAATTTAATGACCGACAGCCAAGATTGGTGGCCGGCCGATTGGGGGCACTACGGTGGTTTGATGATCCGTATGGCGTGGCACTCAGCAGGTACATACCGTATTGCCGATGGTCGAGGTGGATCGAGCCGAGGTAATCAGCGTTTTGCTCCATTAAACAGTTGGCCAGATAACGGTAACCTAGACAAAGCACGTCGTTTACTTTGGCCTATCAAGAAAAAATACGGCGACAAATTATCGTGGGCGGATTTGATGATTCTAGCCGGTAACATGGCGTATGAATCCATGGGCTTTAAGACCTTTGGCTTCGCTGGCGGTCGTGAAGACATTTGGCACCCGGAGAAAGACATTTATTGGGGTGCAGAGAAAGAATGGTTGCAACCAAGTGGCGGTGAGAATAACCGTTACTCGGGTGAACGCGATTTAGAGAACCCTCTTGCTGCGGTAATGATGGGGTTGATTTACGTAAATCCAGAAGGTGTTGACGGGAAACCTGACCCAATTAAAACCGCGCACGATATGCGTGTGACCTTTGCTCGAATGGCAATGAATGATGAAGAAACCGTAGCCCTCACTGCTGGTGGTCATACAGTAGGTAAAGCACACGGTAATGGCGATGCGTCAGTACTTGGGCCTGAGCCTGAAGGTGCAGAAATCGAAGACCAAGGCTTTGGCTGGTTAAATAAAACCTCACGCGGCATTGGCCGAGATACCGTAACAAGTGGCGTTGAGGGCGCATGGACGACAAACCCGACTAAGTGGGACAACGGCTACTTCCACTTGCTGTTCACTTACGATTGGTGGGTAACGAAGAGCCCAGCAGGAGCTGCACAATGGGAACCAATCAACATCAAAGAAGAAGATATGCCTGTGGATGTGGAAGATCCAAGTATTCGACGTAATCCAATGATGACCGATGCAGACATGGCACTGAAATTCGATCCTGAATATCGCAAGATTGCGGAACGCTTCCGCGACGATCCAAAATACTTCGAAGATTGCTTTGCTCGCGCTTGGTTCAAACTCACTCACCGCGATCTAGGTCCAAAGTCTCGCTATCTTGGGCCAGATGTCCCAGCGGAGGAGTTAATTTGGCAAGACCCAGTCCCGCCAGTGTCTTACCACCTATTGGAAGAGAATATTGACGCGCTCAAGATGGCGATTCTAAACAGTGAATTGTCGATTGGTGACTTGGTGTCGACAGCATGGGACAGCGCACGTACTTATCGCGGCTCTGACCGTCGTGGCGGCGCAAATGGTGCACGTATTCGCCTCGCCCCTCAGAAAGATTGGGTCGGCAATGAGCCAAAACGATTGCAAAAAGTGCTTAATGTGTTGGATTCCATTCGCACCACACACAACTCCCCGATTAGCATGGCAGATTTAATCGTGTTGGCTGGTGGTGTCGGTATCGAGAAAGCGGCGTCAAACGCAGGAATTAATATTGCCGTTCCATTTAATCAAGGTAGAGGGGATGCGACAGATGCCATGACGGATGCCGATTCCTTCGATGTGCTTGAACCGATCCATGACGGCTTCCGTAACTGGCTAAAATCGAATTACGTGGTCACAGCGGAAGAACTCTTGCTGGAAAGAAGCCAATTAATGCAGTTGACCGCGGTCGAGATGACGGTGCTGATCGGTGGTATGCGTGTTCTCGGCACTAACTATGGCAACGCTGCACACGGCGTGTTTACCGACCAAGTCGGCGCATTGACGAATGACTTCTTCGTGAATTTAACAGACATGAACTACTCATGGCATCCAACCAGCGATAGTGAATATGAAATCCGTGAGCGTGCTTCTGGAGAAACTAAGTGGAAAGCATCACGCGTCGATTTGGTGTTTGGTTCTAACTCGGTTCTGCGATCTTATGCTGAAGTTTACGCACAAGACGACAACAAAGAGAAATTCGTACAAGATTTTGTTGCCGCTTGGGTCAAAGTAATGAACAACGACCGTTTCGATCTGTAAAGGCTACGGTTTTCAGTTCCGATTATCCTTCTCTCCTAAGAGCCGACTCACTCGGCTCTTTTTTCTCTCTTTTTATGGCTGGCTTTAGTATTTCTAGCATTAAGTACAATTGTCATACAATTAAGGTTATTCAGTAGACAAAAGTTTCCCGCTTTAACCTTATTCTTTGCTTTGTGTTTGTGGCTTTGATGATTGAAGCTCTCAACACTAAAATCCGTCACAAACCAAGAGAATTCGAGCCAATGGGCCAACCAACCTCTCACTTTTGCCAAAAAACATCGATAAAACCATATTCACTGCATTTTCCGATTGCAAATTCCAACTGAAGACTTAATATAAAGCCATATAATCATACAATACGATATTTGGAGTCTGATATGACAAAACCTGTCATTGGTTTCATCGGCCTTGGTCTGATGGGTGGAAACATGGTTGAGAACTTACAAAACCGTGGTTACGAATTAAACGTAATGGATTTGAATAAAGACGCTGTGGCAGCTTGTGTTGCTCGCGGTGCTAAAGCAGCAAACACACCAAAAGAACTTGCTGAAGCAAGTGACATCGTGATGCTATGTCTAACGACTTCTGAAGTTGTAGAAAAAATCGTTTACGGTGAAGAAGGTATCCTAGCAGGTATCAAAGAAGGCGCGACACTGATCGACTTCGGTACATCTATCCCAGCTTCTACTCGTAAGATCGGTGCTGATCTAGCGGCGAAAGGCGCAGGTATGATTGATGCGCCTCTAGGCCGTACTCCTGCTCACGCTAAAGATGGTCTTCTGAACATCATGGCAGCTGGTGACATCGAAACCTTTAACAAAGTTAAACCTGTTCTTGATGAGCAAGGCGAGAACGTATTCCACCTAGGCGCACTAGGTTCTGGTCACGTGACTAAGCTAGTAAACAACTTCATGGGCATGACGACTGTTGCAACCATGTCTCAAGCGTTTGCCGTTGCTAAACGTGCTGGTGTTGATGGTCAACAGCTATTTGACATCATGTCTGCTGGTCCTTCGAACTCTCCTTTCATGCAGTTCTGTAAGTTCTACGCTGTAGACGGCGAAGAGAAGCTAGGTTTCTCAATCGCGAACGCAAACAAAGATCTAGGTTACTTCCTAGAAATGGTTAAAGACCTAGGTACTGAGTCTCTAATCGCAGAGGGCACTTCTAAGAGCCTACAAGCAGCAGTAGACCAAGGTCTTGGTCAGAATGACGTTCCAGTTATCTTTGACTACTTTGCTGAACTAGAAGGTTAATCCCCTTCTAATATTATTTTTCAAAGCCTTGCTAACCTCGTAGCAAGGCTTTTTTGTTCTTGTCGAATAGCATTCTTTTGGCGTTCATCACTCATTCGTCAGTCCTTCTCTCCTCTCACTCATTCCATTGGTAATTCTGGAAAAAGATCTCGTCGATTAGAATAGTTGAGCACACCAAAGCCTCTCTAGTTGGCAGGATAATGACTATCGGTTTTTGAGAACTGTCTAGCGAGACTCCGACAGATTCAAATGAGCATCGTGCACCTTCGGGAATCCCCTCACTCATCTGCTTGCTTCTGAGTCATTGGCTTACTAATGAGTATCGCAACGGCTTTGTCATTGACGTTACGCACCTGCAACGCATTATTCAAATCCACCGCCCACACACAAGACGCCTCCAAAAATCATTTGTTAGTTGAGAGCCATTAACGTCAATCTTACATGTTTCTAGCTGACGAATATCAGGGAGGTCCGTCTGCACGCTTGTAACCCAAAACAACGATAGCGACAGCAGCGACATTAAAAATTCTTTGATCATCGCTTTACTCCTTTTCCCGGCAAAATAAACGTGTTTCATAATATCTATCTCGGTATTTGTATTGAAATCCAACGCGTCACTGTTTACAGCGTCAATATGACTAACAGCTGCGCCACTCACCTCTAGGTAAATACTCAAAGGACAAACTTATAGAATCACGCTCTAATGGCATCAAGGGTGCTAGGTGGAATCGAAGAGCAGATCACGCATGCGTTAACGTTCTATCATGGGGATCTGCATTGCGGTCATTCAGTCAATTTGAATGAAGAGAGATGAACGTGAAGTAGCGTTAAGATTGCGGATAGTATTAACATCCACGATTTGGGCAGGCTTCAAACCAGTTAAGCGTCAAATTTATGCAGTTGAGTCCTTGCTCAAACAAAAAAATCCCACAGTGTAATCACTGTGGGATTTTTATTAGAGAAAGCCAGTTAAGTGCGACTTAGCTTTTCGCGTTAGCAAGCTTTGGGTTTTTAGGCCCTCTCGCAGCGTTCACCAGTAGAACACCTACTGAGAGAACAATCGCACCACACAAGATGAACAGTAGTCGACCTGATGGTTCGTTCGGAATCAGAGCCATCGCTAGGATACCGAAGCCAGCTACGCTGATTAGCTTACCAAGCATACCACGCTGTTTTGTATCTAGGTTTTGCTGCTCTTCACTGTCAGCCACAAGTGGCGTGTTCCAGTTCTCGAACAATTGATCCACTTCCTTCTCACGTTCAGGCGATAGACCTTTGTAGAAGCGTGTTGTCAGTAGGAAGAAACCACCAGTAAAGACAACGTGTGCCGCTAAGCTCAAGCCAACTTTCAGGTCGGCCCACTCACGAGTTGTAAACGCTTGCTCTAGGCCAAATAGGTGCTGTACGTCTTCTGCTTGTAACGAGATACCGAAGATGTAAGAAACAAGACCACCAACAACCAATGTTGCCCAACCAGCCCAATCTGGCGTCTTACGAATCCACATACCAAGTAGTACAGGAATCAACATTGGGAAGCCAATCAACGCACCCACGTTCAGTACGATATCGAACAGGCTCAAGTGACGCAGTGAGTTAATGAATAGACCGATACCAATGATGATGAAGCCCATTACGATAGTCGTCGCTTTACTCACGATAACCAGCTCTTTCTGCGACGCTTGTGGGCGCACGATTGGGCTGTAGAAGTTCATCACGAAGATACCAGCGTTACGGTTCAGGCCTGAGTCCATAGAAGACATGGTTGCCGCAAACATCGCTGACATCAGAAGACCCACCATACCTGCTGGCATTACGTTTTGTACGAATGCTAGGTAAGCTGCATCACCACCTACTGAGCCGTATTGCTCTGCGAAATCAGGCATGAATGCCGCTACGTACCAAGGTGGTAGGAACCAAATGATAGGACCAACAATCATCAGCACACATGCAAGGCCAGCCGCTTTACGCGCGTTTTCACTGTCTTTTGCACAAAGGTAACGGTAAGCGTTGATGCTGTTGTTCATTACACCGAACTGCTTAACAAAGATGAACACTACCCAAAGGATAAAGATACTGACGTAGTTCAGGTTGTTACCCAGCATAAAGTCGCCGTGGAAGTTCGACACAATGTTGCCGATACCGCCACCATGGAAGTAAGCCGCCACTGCACAAGTGATCGTTACCGCCATGATAACTAGCATCTGCATAAAATCAGACGCTACAACGGCCCAAGAACCACCGGTTACCGCCATCAGCATCAGAACCAGACCAGTTACGATGATGGTCGCTTCCATTGGAATGTTGAAGACCGCTGCCACAAAGATTGCAAGACCGTTCAGCCAAATACCCGCTGAGATCAAGCTGTCTGGCATACCCGCCCAAGTGAAGAACTGCTCTGAAGTCTTACCAAAACGTTGGCGAATCGCTTCAATTGCCGTTACTACACGTAGTTGACGGAACTTTGGAGCAAAGTAGAGGTAGTTCATGAAGTAGCCAAATGCATTGGCTAAGAATAGGATTACAACAACGAAACCGTCGTTGAACGCGCGTCCTGCGGCACCTGTAAACGTCCATGCTGAAAATTGCGTCATGAAGGCGGTAGCACCTACCATCCACCATAACATCTTACCGCCCCCTCGGAAGTAGTCACTGGTTGATGTAGTGAATTTACGGAACATCCAACCAATAGCAACTAAGAAGAAGAAGTAGGCAAGAACAACAAGAGTATCAATAGTCATTTTTTCAGCCTTTCAAGTTTGATCATTTTCTAACACCTAGACTACTCTGTTCATTATTTTATTTGTACTACAATAAGCTTTAATTGTGATCTAGAACATAAGTTATTTCGTTAAGAAAATGACAGGAAATCCTTTATTTTCTTGGCCTATTGAGGTTCAAAGGTAGAATGACCAAGCTAGCCATTAGCTTTATATTGTAATACAAATAATATATTAGCGATTCATTAAAGTATGGAATATTTTACTTTCCACTGCTTTGTCCGTAGATCAAAAATGCGTGGCATTTATTGGAAGGAAACGTAATAAAATGTTTCGATGAATGGGGAAGTAAATACAAAGAGAGTCCGCATGCAAACTGAGATCCCCGACTCGCTCCTTCGTCGCTCTCGAGGATGACGCAAGGCAAGTTCAGCGCTTTCCGTTCCCACCTTTCAAATCTCGTTTCTCGATTCTAACCTCTCGTTTCTGGTTTCTTTTTCTCGCATCTCCAATCTCATCTCTTTCAAATACAAAAAAAGCGAGCCCTGAGGCTCGCTTTGCATTCTTTTCGCTAGTTTTATCGGGGTGTTACGACACTTATGCTACGTGAGCAACCGCATCGCGAACGAGCTTACCTAACTCGTCCCACTTACCTTCATCGATAAGTTTGGTTGGAACCATCCAAGTACCACCACATGCCAGCACTGAAGGGATAGACAAGTACTCATCTACATTACCTAGGCTAACGCCGCCTGTAGGCATGAATTTTACAGGGTAAACCGCTGTCAGTGCTTTAAGCATACCTACGCCGCCTGATGGCTCAGCCGGGAAAAACTTCAGCGTGCGAAGACCCATTTCCATTGCTTGTTCAACAAGGCTTGGGTTGTTTACGCCCGGTACGATTGCTACGTTCTTGTCGATACAGTATTGAACTGTACGAGGGTTAAAACCAGGGCTAACGATAAAGTCCACGCCTGCATCAACCGCTTCGTCCACTTGCTCGTTAGTTAAGATAGTACCTGCACCGATCAGCATTTCAGGGAACTCAGCGCGCATTGCACGAATTGCTTCTGCTGCACACTCTGTGCGGAACGTGATTTCTGCGCAAGGCATACCGTTTTCAACCAAAGTACGGCCTAGAGGGATCGCGTCTTCTGCTTTGTTGATGGCAATAACAGGGATTACTTTTAGGTTTGCTAGTTGTTCGTTTAATGTCGTCATAAGAGTGTACTCGTCGTCGTTAACTTGAGTTCAATAAGTCAAAGCAGTCAGTTGAAACCTCAACTGACTGCAGAAGAATTACAATGGAAGATCTGGCATTACGTCGCGTGGAATAATGGCACCTTTGTGCTGAATTACTGCGCCTGCCATGCAGTGACCTGAATATGCGGCTTCTACAGCATTTCCACCTGTTAGGCGTTTTGCCAAGAAACCTGCACTGAATGAATCACCCGCTGCGGTGGTATCGATCACGTTGTCCACTTTATCTGGTGCCACGTATTGCGCTTCACCATTTGCGACAACTAAACAATCTTTGCTACCACGTTTAATGATGATCTCATCCACGCCTAATGAAGACGTTCTTTCAATGCATTGCTCTAGGTGTTCATCACCAAACAGCATTTGCTCATCATCGAAAGTCAGCAGTGCAATATCTGTGTGCTTAAGGATCTTAAGGTACCAAGACATTGCATTTTCACGGCTTACCCACAACTTCGGACGGTAGTTGTTATCAAAGATAACTTTGCCACCTTGAGCCTTAAAACGCTCAAGGAAGCCGAATAACTGCCTCTTACCTTCTTCTGTCAGGATCGCAAGCGTAATACCGCTCAAGTAAACCGCATCGTACGAGTATAGTTGGTCGACTAATGCAGGAGACTCATTCTGTTCGAATAAGAACTTCGCCGCCGCTTCATTACGCCAATAGTGGAAGTAACGTTCGCCTGTCTCATCAGTTTCGATGTAGTAAATACCTGGCTGCTTTTCAGTTACAGACAGTACTAGACTGGTATCAATACCCTCTTCTTGCCACGCCGTTAGCATTTCTTGGCTAAAAGGATCGTTACCTAGTGCGGTTACATAACTGGTTTTAATGTCGTGAGCTTTTGTCAAACGAGATAAATACAGCGCCGTATTTAACGTATCACCACCGAATGACTGTTGTAGCTGACCTTCCTTTTTCTGTAGCTCAACCATACATTCGCCAATGACCGCGATGTTTAATGATTTCATGTTGTCACCTTAGCAACTGAGGTTGCGCTATAGATTACTTTAAGAAGTCTTCACGAGCTGGGTTGAAGATATCCAGAAGGATGCTGTCTTGCTCTAGTGCCACCGCACCGTGCATCATGTGCTTACGTGCGAAGTATGCGTCGCCTTCTTTCAATACTTTTTTCTCACCTTCAATTTCAGCTTCAAAGCTACCACGTACTACGTAACCGATTTGGTCATGAATTTCGTGTGTATGTGGTGCACCAATTGCGCCTTTATCGAAACATAGGTGAACCGCCATTAGGTCATCAGTGTAAGCAACGATCTTGCGTTTGATACCGCCGCCTAGCTCTTCCCATGGGTTCTCATCTAATACAAAAAAAGAATTCATCGTCATACTCCTAAAAAGTCTCTATTAAAGCCAACCCTGAAATTCACTCTCTTATTACCATTAGCGCTCTTAATAAAAGCAAAACTCAAAGAGAAAGGATTCGCTGCTGAATTGATAACGAGCATATCCGATCTCTCTTAATTGTCATACAATATATCTAAAAATATGTGATATCCATCATGTAGACGTGCCAGAGGCACTCTTTTTAAGGATTAATAAGGTGGAAACATAAGTATCCACACCACATATCACACCAATAAAAATCAACTACTTACATGATTTCACGTGATATCACTCTCCCTTTTTGTCATAAATCCTACAAACAAACTTAATATTGTATTACTTTATAGAAAGTTTAAGAAAACAACACACTTCATCTGAGGGTGGTAAAGAAAATGACTACACAACCGATTTTGTTGACTGAATCAGAAATCGAACTACTAAGAAAGGAAGTCGGAAAGCCGAGCTTGATGGGTAAGACCATCGCAGCAAACTGCAAGGAATTAGAAGCTTTCATGCGTCTGCCTCTAGACGTACCTGGCCACGGCGAAGCAGGCGGTTACGAACACAACCGTCACAAGCAAAACTACACTTACATGAACTTAGCGGGTCGCTTGTTCTTGATCACTCAAGAAGAAAAATACGCACAGTTTGTTAAAGACCTTCTTGCTATCTATGCAGAGAAGTACTTAACGTTTGATTTTCACGTTCAGAAAAACACTAACCCAACAGGTCGTCTTTTCCACCAGATCCTTAATGAACACTGTTGGTTAATGTTTACTAGTCTCGCATACTCTTGCGTAGCTTCAACGATGACTGAAGAAGAACGCACAGCGGTTGTTGAACGTATCTTCGAACCAATGCTAGACATGTTCACCGTGAAATACGCTCACGATTTCGACCGTATTCACAACCACGGTATTTGGGCGGTAGCTGCAGTGGGTATTTGTGGCTTGGCTATCGGTAAACGCGAGTACATGGACATGTCAGTATACGGTCTAGATCGTAACGATACTGGCGGCTTCCTAGCGCAAATTTCTCAACTTTTCGCGCCTTCTGGTTACTATATGGAAGGCCCTTACTACCACCGCTACGCAATTCGCCCTACATGTGTCTTTGCTGAAGTAGTACACCGTCACATGCCTGAAGTAGATATCTACAATTACAAAGGTAAAGTGATTGGCAACACAGTACAAGCGATGTTAGCAACGGCTTACCCGAACGGTGAGTTCCCAGCGTTGAACGATGCATCTCGCACCATGAGCATTACTGACATGGGCGTACAAGTTGCCGTTAGCGTGTACAGCAAGCATTACGGTTTGGACGACAACATCCTAGGCATGGCGAAAATCCAGAACGCAGTATGGATGCACCCATGTGGTTTAGAGCTTTCCCAAGCTTACGATAAAGCAACTGCTGACCGTGAAATTGGCATGCCTTTCTGGCCAAGTGTTGAGTTAAACGAAGGCCCAGAAGGCAACAACGGTGCACAAGGTTTTATTCGCATGCAGGATAAATCCGGTGATGTATCACAACTTGTGATGAATTACGGTCAACACGGCATGGGGCATGGTAACTTCGATACGCTTGGCATTAGCTTCTTCAACCGTGGTCAAGAAGTGTTGCGTGAATACGGTTTCTGCCGCTGGGTAAACGTAGAGCCTAAATTTGGTGGTCGTTACCTAGACGAAAACAAATCCTACGCACGTCAAACTATCGCGCACAATGCGGTAACGATTGATGAGCAATGCCAAAATGGCTTTGATGTAGACCGCGCAGATTCAGTACACGGCTTGCCACACTTCTTCAAAGTAGAAGGTACTGAAATCAATGGTATGAGTGCGTTTGCCAACGACCATTACCCGAATACAGACATGCAACGCAGTGTGTTTATGTTGAACCTAGATGAGCTTGAAGCGCCGCTATTGCTAGACCTTTACCGCATCGAAGGTGAAGGCGAGCATCAGTACGACTACTCTCATCAATACGATGGTCAAATTGTACGCACTAACTTCGATTACCAAAGCTTTGGTGAGCTGAACACGCTTGGTGACAACTTCGGTTACCAACACCTTTGGAAAGTAGCGAGCGGCAAAGTGCAAGATACGGCACTGGTTAGCTGGCTACAAAACAACACCTACTACACTTGGTTAGGCACAAGTAGCAGTGCAAAACAGAACGGGGACAATGAAGTGATCTTCACTCGTACTGGCGCAAATGACCCAAGCTTTAACCTACGTAGCGAACCAGCATTCATCTTGCGCAGCAAAGGCGAATCAACTTTGTTTGCTTCTGTGTTAGAGACACACGGTTACTTCAACGAAGAGTTTGAGCAATCTGTGAATGCACGTGGTCAGGTAAAAGACATCCGCGTCGTGGGCTACAACGCCGTTGGCAGCATCGTAGAAATCACAACTGAGAAATCACTGGTAACGGTGATGATCAGCAATGTGCTAGGCGCTGACAACCAAACCCCACACCAAGTAGAAATTAACGGTAAAACATACAGCTGGAATGGCTTCTACTCGCTAGAAGTTACCGAAGTAGAAAGCAACGCATTCGAGCAGGAGAAATAATAATGAGCTACCAAACCCAGTCTTACCAACCGCTATTAATGAACTTTGAAGAAGCGGCAGAACTAAGCAAAGCACTTGGCACGGATAGCCTATTAGGAAACGCACTCGCACGTGATATCAAGCAAACTGACACTTACATGGCGCAGGTGGGTATTGAAGTCCCAGGTCACGGCGAAGGTGGTGGTTACGAGCACAACCGCCACAAGCAAAACTACATCCACATTGACCTTGCGGGTCGCCTGTTCCTGATCACTGGCGAGCAAAAATACCGCGATTACATTGTGGACATGCTAACGGCATACGCGAAGGTTTACCCAACGCTAGAAAGCAACACCAGCCGTGACTCTAACCCTCCGGGTAAGATCTTCCACCAGACTCTAAACGAGAACATGTGGATGCTTTACGCTTCTTGTGCGTACAGCTGCGTTTACCACACTCTGGAAGAAGAGCAAAAAACACTGATTGAAAACGATCTGTTCAAGCAAATGATTGAGCTGTTCGTAGTGACTTACGGCCACGACTTCGACATCGTACACAACCACGGTCTGTGGGCAGTAGCGGCGGTAGGTATCTGTGGTTACGCAATTAACGATCAAGAAGCGGTAGACAAAGCGCTTTACGGCTTGAAACTGGACAAAGTCAGCGGCGGCTTCCTAGCTCAGCTAGACCAACTGTTCTCGCCAGACGGCTACTACATGGAAGGTCCTTACTACCACCGCTTCTCGCTACGCCCAATCTACTTATTTGCAGAAGCGATTGAACGCCGTCAGCCAGAGCTTAAGATTTACGAGTTTAATGACTCTGTGATCAAGACAACGTCGTACGCGGTATTCAAGACAGCATTCCCAGATGGCACATTGCCAGCACTGAACGATTCATCGAAGACGATTTCCATCAACGATGAAGGCGTGATCATGGCGACGTCTGTGTGTTACCACCGCTACGAGCAAACTGAAACGCTACTTGGCATGGCAGACCACCAGCAAGACGTTTGGGTTCACATCTCAGGTAAAACACTGTCTGATGCTGTTGCAACAACAGAGAACATCAAACCATTCAACTGGGGCAGCCTATTTGTTACTGACGGTCCAGAAGGCGAGAAAGGCGGCGTGAGCATCCTTCGTCACCGTGACGAGCAAGATGACGACACGATGGCGCTTATCTGGTTTGGTCAACACGGCAGTGACCACCAGTACCACTCGGCTCTAGACCACGGTCACTACGATGGTCTACACCTAAGTGTGTTTAACCGCGGCCATGAAGTGCTGCACGATTACGGCTTTGGACGCTGGGTGAACGTAGAGCCTAAGTTTGGCGGTCGTTACATCCCTGAGAACAAGTCTTACTGTAAGCAAACTGTCGCGCACAACACTGTGACGGTTGACCAAAAGACACAGAACAATTTCGACACGGCACTAGCAGAAACGAAATTCGGCTCTAAGCACTTCTTCAAAGCAGACGATGAAAAGCTACAAGGCATGAGCGGTCGTATTTCTGGTTACTACAACGGCGTAGACATGCAACGCAGCATCATTCTTGCTGAATTGCCAGAGTTCGAAAAGCCGCTAGTGATTGATGTTTACCGCATCAAAGCAGATAAAGAGCACCAGTACGACCTACCAGTGCACTACTCTGGCCAAATCATCCGTACCGATTTCGAATACGATGTTGAAAGCACGCTACGTCCTTTAGGCGAAGACAACGGCTACCAACATCTATGGAATGTAGGTTCGGGTCAAGTAGAAGGCAGCTCGCTTGTAAGCTGGCTACATGACAGCAGCTACTACTCGCTTGTGACGAGTGCACCAAACGGCGGTGAAGTATTCTTCGCACGTACTGGGGCAAACGATCCAGACTTCAACTTGAAGAGCGAGCCAGCACTGATCTTACGTCAATCCGGTCAAAATCACGTGTTTGCTTCTGTGCTAGAAACGCACGGCTACTTCAACGAATCTATCGAAGCATCGGTTGGCGCTCGTGGTTTGGTTAAGTCAGTAACCGTTGTTGGTAACAATGAAGTCGGTACCGTGATTCGTCTACAGACAACAACTGGCAACACTTACCTGTTCGCTATCTGCAACCTAGACGAAAACAAACAGAACGCAACGCACAGCGTAGAGTTCGACGGTGTGACTTACACTTGGGAAGGCGCATTCGCACAAATTTAATCTTCAGACCTTATCTGAAATTGAATGTAAAAAATCGGGAACTAAGTCAAAGCCGGACATCATGTCCGGCTTTTTTTTCGTTTACTTCCATCAATGGTCTCCCTCTCCGTTTTATCAATACCAATCAAATCGTTTGTACGTGTTTTCTTGGGACACAAAAAATCCCTAACCATGGGACTCCAATGATTAGGGATGGTAGAAATTAACGATTAGCTATCGAGACTACTTGCCGTTCAGCTTAAGCATAGAGAAGGTCGCACTGCTGTAATCTCCGTTCTTCTTATCAGTCTCGAAATCACCCGTTCCTTCACAACCAGTTGCCCAGAAGTTCTCGCCCGTTTTCACGCTACACTGACCATAAGCACCAGCTTTAAAGTAGAACCACTCGTTTGAGTAACCTTGTGCGAAGTCTTTGCTATCGACCTTACCGTTGGCATCAAGGTTATTGCTCAGGTCCAGCTCGTATTTCACGGTTGGATGCCCCTCAGCTTCAAACTCAAGCTGCATAATGTTACCAACTACCTTCACGCTGTAGCTGAACTCTTCACCCAATGCGATGCCTTTGTCACCAGGTTCATTCTTGTTCTCCCACGTATTACCCCATACTGGATAAGCAATGTCCGTGCGGTCTGGGTCTGCTTTGGCTAGGTTGCGTTCGTAAGTCCAGAAGACCGAGCCCATTTTGTGGTTTGGCCACTTCTTGTAGAAAATTTTAAGCGGCTCGTTACCATGACCAAATCCGGTGTTGGCTTCTAACTGTGCAGGGTCTTTACCCGCATGAATCTGCCCGACAACAACGGAGTATGCAGGATACTTCTCAGGGTTCTTAGAGCGCATTGCCACATGGTTCACTTTTAATGTCGCTTCGAGTGTGCCGCCTACCGAACTGAATGAATCCGCTTGTGGGTGTGCCGCAATCGACCAGTTATTTTCTGGCGCTTTCACACTGATATCAACATCAGTACCACGTCCCATCTGACGTAACTCAGAACGCGCGTTGGTTGATCCTTTGGTCGTTACTGCCATGTTTGGTACTTCAAACACCATATTGTCGTTCTCGTCTAAGAAGAAGTAATGGTGGTGCGAGTAGCTCAACATTGCTACGCCTTCGATCTCATCGGCACGGCCGTTGTTGTCTTTATCCATTGGCAACGTGATCTTCCAATTCATCATATCGAACTTATCCGCAGGAACAGGATGTGGCACCTGATTGTGTGCCAGTGCCGCCATTGGCAAAGCGGTGATTAGGGCTGCGGTAAGAAGGTTCTTATTCAGTTTGTTTTTATTACACATGGATCTTTCATTTCCTTTTTATGTATTATTGTCATACATAATATTAAGAAATGAAAAATTAAAAAGGTCGAGGTGATTGATGTGTAAAATCGCTCACAGTTTGATCGTCACAATTTCTACCTTGATCAAAAATTAGAAAAAATCGTTATTTTAAAAGCACTTTATTTTACTCCCCACTCAACAATCTAATTTCCACGCATAAAAAAGCCCTCACTCTTGAGGGCTTAGAATCCAAAAATTAGTAAGAACAAGGACCTGTTGACCTTTCGAGCTGATTTTTGCAGCGGATTGTTGGGTATTTATACAAGGCAGAGGCTTTGATGTGTAGTAGCCTACATAAAAGTCGATAACGCAGTAGAAATGACCAACAAACGCTGCCCAAAGGGTTCGAGCTAGGCGCCCCCATCCGAACAAAATTTAACCACGAAAGATCAACAAGCCCTAATCATACATGAGCTTCTCTGCTTTATTCAGATCAAACTCCTTAAGAGACTTACGTGCCAAGTGTCTGAATGGCAGTGCTTTCACAATTTCTTCAAATGGCATGACAGCGAATGCCCAGAAGACTGAAAGGTCTAAATAAAGAATTATCAACGCACAAACAGGAATGGAAACTAACCATTGACCAGTAAAGTTAATCTTAAATACATCCGTTGTCTTACCTAACGCGCGCAAGACATTGCCATGTACCGTGTTGTACCCACGGACAATAGGGAGAAAGATATACAAAGGTGCAATTGCAGAAAGCGCCTGATAAGTACTTGGGTCCAAATTAGGGTACAAGCCTGGCAGAACATAGCTCAACGCAAGGAAGAACGCAGCAGACACAAATGAGATCATCACAGCCATATCAATACTGGTGTTTACATCCCTTCTCAAGTTGTTCATCTGACGAGAGCCAATCGCTTGACTGATGGTAATCGCCGATGAGTGCGCCCATGCCGTAATGAACTGCGATCCCGCTTTTATCCAAGGCATTACAATCGTCATTGCTACATAAGCATTCAGCGTTAACTGTGAATACAGTAGCATGTAGATAGTCGCGCCAGTTTGCAACATGGTGACATTCGCCGCGACTGGGAAAATTTCTTTAAAGTGGTTGATTGTATTGCGCTTAAGCGAGGCATCTAAGTTCTTCAACGAAAGCACAATGGAATCATCCAGTCGAATACATAAAGTTAAGTAAAGTAGGCGTATCGCAATAGCAACCAAACTTCCCGCAGCAGCACCTTGTACACCAATCCCTTCAAAGCCAGCAAAACCATGAATCAACACATAGGACATCAACATATTGACAGGCAACTCAATCAAGTAACCTTTAAAAGGCACTTTGGTTCGTCCTAGCGCATTAAATAAGGCAATCATCACTTGAGTAATCGCGTTGAAAACAATGATGAACTTGGCAACAGAAAGGTAACGCTCTGTTTCTGCATAAAGCGCGATGTTATCAGTTAACTGATTGATCAGAGGTTTATCGAACAATGTCAGCAAGGCCCAAAATACAACCGCCACCAGAACGTTAATGATAAGGCCTGCCCAAAATCCTTTGTTCACAGATTGATGTAGCCCCGATCCAACCGCACGGCTCAGAACCAATTGAGAGCCATTTGCCAAAGCCATTTGTACGCCTAAGGCAAAGGAAATGATCGTTGTGGCAATCCCCATTGCAGCAAGGGAAACTTCACCGAGCGGTGATACGAGGAAGGTGTCGATCATTAACATCGACTGCATTAATAATGCGTTCAAGGCTAAGGGCCAAGCAAGAGACAGGTTTTTTCTTATATAGGGTTTGGAGGACATTGGTAGACCTTACGGGGTTGTCACAAGCGCAACTGGTACAGAAGGCAGCTGTCGCTAAACGTTGGCCTTGCCCTATCTTTTCGAAGTTATAGCAAAGCCAAACACACGTTGATTTAATCAGCCGTTGACGACCTGAGACAGCTTTTGGTTTTCATCGTTAAGCAAGGTATGTGACGCTAACCGCGCTTGGTCTCCATTTCCCGCCATAATGGCATCGTAAATCGCGCGATGCTCTTCAATACAGAATCGGCCGCCTTCAGCTGAATGATCGATAAACTGCTTGAAAATGGTCGAGAGAATATTGCTAAACGGAATGTAGAATTGATTGCCTGTAGCAAGGAATATTGTCTGGTGGAACAGGTGGTCGTTGACCGTCCAATCGTCGTAATCGTAACGACTGGCGGCCATGGTCATACGCTGAAAAATAACCGACAACTCTTTGCGTTGCTCTGCTGTTGCGTTATTCGCAGCCAAGGCACACGCCTCTGGCTCGATGGCTTTACGCAATCCCAAAAACTGAGCCAGAAACGGCTCTGTATCTTCTAAATCTTGGATCCATTCTAAAAGCTGAGGGTCGAGAAAATGCCAATTATTGCGTGGACGAATAGTCGTGCCCACTTTTGGCTTTGACTCGATTAACCCTTTAGCCGATAGCAGCTTGGTGGATTCGCGCAATGCCGTGCGACTCACGCCAAAAGCGCCGCATAGTTCCATTTCATTCGGTAGCCTTTCATTTTGATTTAGCTCACCTGACAGTATTTTTCGGGCGATCTGTCTGGCAACTTGCACATGGATCTTGCGGTGAGAATCTTCCACAAGAGAAAACTTTGCCATTTGACGCTCCTTATAATTATGCTTCCAGTGCCGTAGCACTTAATAAATGATCAAAAAAAGCCAGACGAAGCTGGCTTTTTGAGGTCAGTGTATTCGTCTAAAACGAAATTGGTCAGCGCTTATGGCGCCATTTGACCGCCGTTTACATCCAGAACTTGGCCTGTGATGTAACCAGAACATGCGTGCGATGCGAAGAATGCGAATGTTGGAGCAACTTCTTCGATACGACCGAAACGACCCATCGGGATGCTGTTTGCGATTGCAGCTTTTAACTCACCTGTCTTACCATCGTGGAATGCAGTATCGATAGTGCCAGGAGATACGATGTTGAAACGGATGTTGTCTTTAGTAAACTCTTTGACCCAGTTACGGTGAATGTCATGCAACCACGCTTTTGAGGCTGCGTAGATACCAGCGCCAACACCACCACCTTCACGAGCAGCAATAGAACCCGTACTGATAACACAAGCAGTCTCACCAGACTCTGCTGCTGATGCACGTAAGTGTGGAATTGAAAACTTAGTGGTCATCAATGCAGAACGAGCGTTCAGATCCATCACGCGGTTGTAGAACTCATCATCGATGTTTTCTAAGTTCTCACGACCACCAAGGCCACCAGCATTGTTGATTAGCACGTCCATACCACCGAAATGCTCAGTGAACTCCTTAACCAGTTTTTCGCAATCTGCGGTCACCATAAGGTTCGCTTGGAAAAACTTCACATCACCACCAAGTGCTGTCAGCTCAGTCACTGCGGCATCCGCGTCTGGGCCAGCTTGATGGCTGTTAATGCCGATTTTCGCGCCGTACTTTGCAAATACGCGTGCAGCCGCAAGGCCCATACCAGAAGTAGAGCCAGTGATAAGAACGCGTTTACCTTTCAAATCGTTAAACATGACGGTTTACCTATGTTTGTTGTTTGTGCTGATGCAATAAATCATACAATAAGATCTATCTCCTGCAAGCGTAATTACACCTAATTGAGCAAGAACCAGCAAATTTCGTCGAATTTGGACGGCATTTGTGGTTTGGGTCACAACAAGTAGGAATTATCAGCTATTATTTGTATGAATAATTTAACAACTAATTAGCGTTTAGGGCGATAACAGATTGGCGGAAAACACAACGCAAACATAGTTTGCGCCTAGCTTACTACAACGTTCTGTGAGCCCTCTTATATTACGTTAACATCTGCTTGGTGAGCGGGTAGTAGGAGTGCTATAGTGCGGCTTAAATAATACATATTTAGCAATAAGTGAAGATTATGTCTGGCGAATTTCATTCTATCTCAGGTTCTAAGCGAAGCCTTCATGTGCAAGTTGCACGTGAAATCGCGCGTGGCATTTTGTCTGGTAAGCTCCCTCAAGGGTCTATCCTTCCAGGTGAAATGGTTCTTTGTGAGCAATTTGGCATCAGCCGTACTGCACTACGTGAAGCGGTAAAATTGCTGACGTCTAAGGGTCTGCTTGAGTCTCGTCCTAAAGTGGGGACTCGTGTTATTAACCGCGCTTACTGGAACTTCTTGGATCCTCAACTGATTGAATGGATGGATGGTCTAGCAGACACAGACCAGTTCTGTGGTCAATTCCTTGGTCTGCGCCGTGCAATTGAACCAGAAGCATGTGCACTTGCTGCAATTCACGCAACTGCAGAACAACGTATTGAATTATCGGAAACTTTCCAACATATGGTTGACGTTGCAGAAGCGGACGAGTTCGACCATGAAAAATGGATGGAAGTAGACACACGTTTTCATAGCCTGATTTTCAACGCTACTGGCAACGACTTCTACCTACCATTCGGTAACATCCTGACTACCATGTTCGTGAACTTCATTGCACACTCTTCAGAAGAAGGCAGCACGTGTATCAAAGAACACCGTCAAATCTACGATGCAATCATGGCAGGCAACGCTGACAAAGCACGCCAAGCATCAGCTAATCACCTATTGGATTCGAAGCACCGCCTAACAGCTGTGAATTAAATCATCAGATTGTGATTTCTCGAAAGCACGCGTACATCGCGTGCTTTTTTGTTTCAACGCACCAAAAAACGCCCCCCAACAGAAAATCCACTTCCTTCACAAAATTTTTGTTATTCAGTGATACTTTACTTCAATTTGGATATATAATAATACAAATCAAACCTCTATCTAATAGCGCTGTTTTATGACTGAATCTTTGCTGCCAAACATCCTGCAATTCATTGGGCAAATCGACCCATTCGACAAGATCCCAAAGCCGGCTTTACGTGAACTAGCGTCGCACGTGCAGATTACTTATCTGGGTAAAGGCGAAGTCATTGACCAATGTGCGACGGGGCAAGAAAAATCGCTCTACATCATTCGTACTGGCTCGATGGAGCAGCGTAAATCCGACGGTGTGTTGCGTGCAAAACTGGGCCCTGAAGACATCTTCGGGTTTACTTTCCTTGGTCGCGCCGTCGACAGCAATAAGGGCTATCGTGCCATCGCGATTGAAAACTCTCTGGTTTACGTCGTCCCTAATTCCGCATTAAAAACACTATTTTCCGCACATCCTGAATGTGCAGAACACTTCGCATCACAAGCGCAAGTACGTTTGAAATCGGCCCTTGATGTCGTTTGGTCGAACAAAGAAAAAGGGTTGTTCATTCGTCGCGTTGGGGAAGTCGCAAGTGGACGCGTTGCGGTGGTCACCGCGGATCAATCGATTCAAGCGGCAGCAACTGAGATGCTGACAAAATGCTCACCGTGTGCGGTGGTTTATGAAAACGACAAAATCGTCGGTTTGATTACCGACCGCGACATGACCAAGCGCGTTATCGCACAAGGGGTGAGTACTGACCGCCCTATTTCTGAAGTGATGACACATGACCCGCAGACCATCAAACCGGATGATCTCGTCTTGCATGCCGCGTCGATGATGATGCAGCACAATATCCGCAACCTGCCATTGGTGGAAAACAACAAAGTAGTGGGCGTTCTTACTACAACACACCTTGTGCAAAACCACCGTGTGCAAGCCATCTTCTTGATCGAGAAAATCAAATACGCGGGCAGTGTAAAATCACTATCAAGCTTTACTCCAGAGCGCCAAGCCATCTTTGAAGCATTAGTCGACGGCCATGTATCACCAGAGGTCATTGGCAAAGTAATGACAATGATTATGGATGCTTACACTCGTCGTTTGATTCAAATCGCGATCGATAAGCTCGGCCCTCCTCCGTGTGAATTCTCATGGATTGTCGCGGGCTCACATGCGCGTAACGAAGTCCATATGTTGTCTGACCAAGATAGTGCGATTGTCCTTGCTGATCATGCGACTGAAAACGACCGAATTTACTTTAAACACCTAGCGATGATCGTCACTAACGGTTTAGCAAGTTGTGACTACCCTTTATGTCCAGGCAAGTTCATGGCTGCGACGCCAAAATGGTGTCAAACGCTGGGCGTATGGAAGAAGTACTATAAGAAGTGGGTGGCGAACCCAGAATACGAACGTCTACTCAACATCAGTGTGTTTTTGGAAATTCGTACACTCTATGGCAATAAAGATTACGAAAGTATCTTGCGAGATGAACTGCACACCAATATCCGCAGCAACCGCGAGTTCCTGTCTATGCTGGTTAATGACGCGGTCAATACGAATCCACCATTGGGCATCTTTAACAGTCTTGTTCTGGAAAAATCGGGCGAGAATAAGAAGACATTGGATGTGAAGAAGTACGCCATCAACTTGATCATCGATTTAGCACGAATTTATGGTTTGGCGGTGGAATGCGACTTAACTGCCACCGACGAACGGTTCAAAGCCGCAAATGAAACCGGAGTGCTGAGTGAAGATGCGTACAAGAACATTCTCAACGCCTATCAGTTCATTTTGTCGTTCCGTTTTGGTCATCAATTAGAAGCGCTCAAACGTGGCGAAGAGCCAAATAACCATATCGATCCAAACACCTTTGGCAGTTTTGAACGTCAACATTTGAAAGACGCATTTCGCATTATTGCAGACCTACAAGAAGCAGCCAAAGTGCGCTTCGGGAGCCGCTAATGAAGCGTATTCTCGACCATTTTCATCCTTGCTCACGCATGAATCGCAAACGTGAGCAGTACGCAAAACAAACCAACATGCCTGAGCATATAAAGGCCTTGGTGCAAACACCACGAATGGATGCCTACCAAACGGCTGCTGAAACCAACTTTATTGTGTTGGATTTGGAAACCACTGGCTTAGACAGTGAAGAAGACCTGATTTTGTCTATCGGTTGGGTGGATATCATCAACGGTAAAGTGGATCTCGCTACTAGCCAACACATGTACATCAACAGTGATTCTCAGATAAAACCTGAAACCGCGGTGATCAACCACATCACACCACAAATGCTTTCGGAAGGTGTCTCCATTCATGACGCCATGCGCGCTTTCTTTAAAGCCGCCAAAGGCAAAATCTTGGTCGCTCATGCTTGCGTCGTAGAGACCAAATTCATTAATCAATATCTGCAACGTGTATTCAAACTTCATGAACCACCTTTGATTTGGATGGATACGATGTGCATCGAAAAGCATCTGCAAAAAGCCATCAACCCACGAGATGAAGTTGATGTCACACTTTCCGGTACTCGGGCTCGTTATGGCCTACCCGAATACAACGGTCACAATGCCCTTGCCGATGCCGTCGCTACCGCAGAGCTACTATTGGCTCAAAAAACTCGAATTACCCCTCAAGGCAAAACCACAATCGGTACGCTTTATCGACTGAGTATGTAACTCACTAAACTTCAATTATGAAAAAATCTGATGTCTCTAGCGCCATTTTCCTATTAGTGGCGGCGAATCTGGTTGCGTCTCTTTCAGACGTGTCTCTCAAAATGCTCAATGGTGAAGTTCCCACTTTCCAGTATGTCTTTATTCGCCAGTTGATCAGCTTACTTTTATTACTGCCACTTTGGTTACGCTTGGAAAATCGAGAACGTCAAATGGGCTGCGATTGGATCACCTTTTGGCGCGCCCAACTGATTTTAATCGGCAGCGCCTGTGCCATGGTGGCGATCACGCACCTGCCACTGGCAACCGCAAATGCGATTTTCTATGTCGGACCTCTCTTGGTTTTACCTCTTTCAGTCATCTTCCTAAAAGAGAAACCCTCTAAAGGGAAGATCTTCGGTACTTTGATTGGCTTTGGTGGCGTGTTAATTGTGCTTCGTCCTGAGCACTTCCATTGGGCTGCGGTGATTGCACTCGGCAGTGCGTTAGCCATTGGGGTCGGTAACATTCTTATTCGTCGCATGCCGCAAGAACAACCTTTGGTGTGCACGCTATTTTGGACAACCTTGATGACCTTACCCGCCGCACTGTTGCTTGCTTACCCACAATGGCAAGCCATTACTTGGCAGCATCTGATGTGGATTGTCGCAATTAACTTGTTTGTACTGGCTTATCATGCGTTGGTCGTAAAAGCATTTAAGCGCGCACCAGCGAGTCAAATTGCGCTAGCAGAATACTCTGGGCTCGCGTTTGTCACTCTATTTGGCGTGATGTGGTTTGATGAAATTCCAGACCTATTTACTGCGATAGGCATTTTGCTGATTGTTCTGCCAATGATGCCACTCAATTGGCAACGTTTTTTCCGTGGCAAGCGCCAAACGCAAACGGCACCAAAAGCTTCGTAAATCGCTTACACACATTTCAGATACAAGAGGGAAGCATCGCGCTTCCCTTTTTTATATGATATGACCCCAATAAAGTAGACACTCAATATTGGAATTTGAGTGCGATGAAAGTAAAAACTGTCCGAAAACATTCAGAAGATTTCAAGAAACAGGCCGTACAGCAATCTTTAGATTCTCCTGATACCGTAAAATCAGTGGCGAAATCGTTAGGCATTTCCCCGAGTTTACTGTCCAAATGGAGGGCTGAAATGACCTCTCAAAAACATACATCACCCACTCTTCCCAACGTGGGACCAGAAAAATCAGTTGTTCAACTAGAAAAAGAAATTCGAAGGTTGAAAAAGCGTCTGGAAATGGCTGAGATGGAGAACGAATTCTTAAAGGAAGCGAAAGCTTACTTCAACAGCCTAAAAGAATAAGATTTGAATACATTCTAAAATATACGAGTGTCCAGCGACCAGTAATAAGGCTGTGCCGATGGCTAGATGTTTCTCCAGCTGGCTACTATAAGTGGCTCCATCGAAAGCCAAGTGAGCGTGAACAAAGAAATGAAAGTTTGCTCGACTTTTTGAAAAAGGAAAGTGATAGGCAGCATTGTATCCCCGGCTATCGAAAGCTGTGGGAAGCCGCGGTTGCTTTCGGTTTTATTTGCAATAAGAAGCGAGTTCAACGGCTATTACAGTTAGTAGGTTATCGTTCTAAAGCCAGTAAAAATCGCCATGGTCGAGCTCCTAGGCAGAAAACACTGATGCCTGCGTACAATCTTCTTAATCGCCAATTTGACGTGAGTAAACCAAATCAAGTTTGGGCTTCTGATATAACTCAAGTTCGATGTAAGGAAGGTTGGAACTACCTTTGTGTCATATTGGATTTGTATTCGAGGAAGGTGGTGGGGTGGTCTACGAGTCGCATAAACAATGCTTATTTAGTGCTAAAAGCCTTGAGTAAGGCATGGGACTCTAGGTGGAGTGAGCCCCATAGACTTTGAGCTAATGAATTAACCCTCCGTGTCTACTTTTAAGGGGTCATTCCAATAGGGAACCAATCACTCCTTGTCTGTGGTTTCTACCGTGTAATCAAGTTTGAGAAAATGCGCTTCGCTCTGGCTATTCTTTGGCCGCTTTTGAACGGATTGTAACCAAGCTTAATAATACAGCTTTATAGACTCGAGTTTGTATGGAGGATGAAGGTAAGGTGCAAGCTCGCTACGACGATTATTTAGTCGCTCTAATAGCTTGTACGCAATGAAGTAGCGATTAATATTGCTCACATAACGTATGGGCTCCAGCCCGATATACTCCCTTGTCACAACTTCCACATTGCCGAACCAAACATTAGGATCATAGCCTCTTTCTTTTGCGATTCTTCTCATTTTCCTGATATTGCCAGGACCCGCATTGTAGGCAGCAAGACAGAAGTAAATGATATCGTTCTCACTTACTTCCTCATCACTAAAGAAATACTTCCTGAGATAATGCATGTATTTCAAACCAGCATGAATATTTGGTTCTTTCTCGTAAATATTGGAAATGTTTATTGCTCTGTCTCTCGCAGTTGTCGGCAATATTTGCATGATACCCACAGCCCCTTTATGAGAGATGATGTTTTGATTCAAACCTGATTCTTGAAAACCTTGGGCCAACATAAGTAAGTGGTTAAATTGATACTCTTGAGCGTACAAATAGAAGATATCCAAAAGTTCTTTGGAGCGAACGGCGTTGTCTCTATTGAGGAACTTTCTTAACCATTTGTCGTTTTCTAAATACCTCTCATTGACCACATTGCCAAATAGAGTGCCTATCCTTACTTCTTTGATAAACTTGTTTACTGCTTCCTCAAGCTGAGGAGAATCTTGTCTTATTCCCCACGCGATCTGAGCATTGTCTCTGACGGCGATTTGATTGTGGAACGCAACGCCGGGAAAGATATTCCCCCACATACCAGACTTATGACGATCGAGCACTGTAACATCGATAATTCCAGCACTGATCATCTCAAGGATTTCGTAATCTTGAATGATCTCATCCAGAAACAAAATGTTGATCAGCGGTTCGTTTTGTATCGTGAAGTAGTTATTTACCTTGCTTAAGCTCTTATGGTAACTGGAGCTCTCCCTCACCCAAATATCGAGGCCACTCAAGTCATCAACGGTTTTGATGTCAGAGTGTTTGCTGTTCGTAACAATGATTTCTGAGACGTTTTCTCTGACTGGATCACTAAAGGTTATCAGCTCGGCACGTTCATTGGTGATGGTCAGGTTTGCCACGATGATGTCCCCATACCCAGAAATCAGTTTGGGGATGAGTTCATTTCTTGCTACAGGAATAACCTGAATGTTGATCGCCTTTTTGTTTTTCCGTAAGTAGCGTTCGAACTCATAGATAAGCTCCGAGATGATGCCTTTCGGCTTGCCATTCTGGATGTAGTAAAAGCCAAGATCGGCAGACACTAAAATGCGCACGGCTTTCTTTTCTTTCAATGTCTCCAAGTCACCAACATAAGGTTCAGATTTTAATGGAGACAACTCCAACGCAGTGCAGGTGTGAGAAAAAGACCATAAAAACAGAACGATACATAGCATTTTACCCATCATGAGCTTATCCGTTCGCAGAATTACTAATGATAATTTTAGCAATAAAACGTTAGATATACCCAAGTAACCTCGAGATGCTTGGTTCAGCGAGAATGACGAGGTTAAACGGTTCGAAATTCTGATAAATGGGGGAGATAAAAAATAGCCAGCTTCGGGGGCTGGCTATTGGAAAGACTCCTAATTTGAATTTGCTTTAAATTAGAAGCTGTACGTTACACCAACACGGCTACGTAGCTGGCGTGAAGAGCTATCGTCGCAAGAGCTATTACATTGAACGTTACCGAATTCAACGTATGGACGCCAATCCCAACCTTTCTCTTTGTAGCCTACTTTTAAGTTGTAGTCCCACTCGTACTTGCCGTCACGGTTACCCAACTTCCACTCGTTGCTGAAGAAATCTTCTTTGTAGTTTGCTTCAAAGCCAAATTGCCAAGCGTTCCAGTTGTAATCGATGTTACCTGTGATTTTACTTGCGTTCAGTGAGTCATGTTGCTTGCCGTCTAGACCTGTTGACGTTTTACCAGAAGCGTAGTTGCGGAACTCGTGACGGTAGCGAAGTTTGGTTGTGATACCAGAATCGAATTTGTACTGAACGCGAACTTGTGGTTTGTACGTCACGGCCTCATCACCAAATGTGATTGGCATTGATGTCGTCACGCGCCAGTTGTTATCAAATTTAAAGTGGTAACCGTATTCAAATTCACTATCACCACGTTGCAGTTCACTTAGATTGCCTGAGTGCTTCATTTCTACACCGTAGTAATGGTTACCAGTGCTGCCACCGATTTTAATACGGCCCGCCCAGTCTTCTGAGTCGTGCTTGTATTCTTCACGGAAGTCTAGTGACGCTGCTGAAATACTGCCTGCAAAAAGGGTGGTAGCGATCGCTAAAGCAATTTGTTTTTTAGATTTCATGGTAATGTTCCACTGTAAATACATGGTTTTCAAAGTGGCGGCACGCACACAAACACACCGCCCCTTCTAGGGTTTTATTGTTTTGGGTAAAGCAATTCGATGTCGCGCTGAGCCCAGACTTCTGCCAAGTTTTTCTTCACGGTGAAGCGGCTAAAGTCTGTTTCTGTTGCCAGTTTTATCCACTCATGTTTTTCCATTGCCACACCTGCTTTAAGGTAGATAGGCGTCATGCGCTCTACGCGGCGAGGATTATCTTTTGCGGTGTATGGCCAGTCAGACGCTGGATCTTGGTAAGTCGCCATTAGCTGGATGCCTTGTGCTAATGAGCCACCTTTTTTGTTTTCGTAATGCCATAAGTCGATGCCCAATTTGTCGCCAATTTGAGCGATACCAACCAACGGGTCTAAGCTGAAGTAGTGATAGTGGTATGCACGAGTACGTTCGATTTCATGAGGTTGAGAGCCGTCTTTCTCGAACTGTGTGTCAACACGCATCTTGCCTTTTTGAACCATCTGTTTTGCAAGCGCGTCATTGCCTAAGAAGTACGCAATGCTCGCCACCTGGAAATCGTACCAAGTGCCGTGATTATTCATTGCTGCCGCTTCGCCTTTAGGGCCACCCGATAAGTCATCAACGATCAACCAATCTAAGTAATCGCTGTACCATTGAGTAATTTGTTGCTCGTCTTTATCAGTCCAAGCAGGAGATAACGATAGGATTGCGATGGAATCCAACATGCGGTCAGCAAGTGTACGTGTATCAATAATGCCGCCGCGACGACCTTCTGCACGTCCAGGGACGCCTTGGCCATAATTTACGTTCGGATTCATTTTGGTGGTATCGTTCATAAACCAAGTGCGGATGTATTCAATGCCTTGCTTCGCGTATTTTTCGTCTTGGCTAAAGTAGTACGCTAGCGAGAGTGCACGAACAGAGCGCGTAAAGTGACCAATGCGTTTTGAATCCGTCTCGGCAGTTTTAGACGCTGGGTTAGTTTTTCCATCGTGACGAATCCACGGTAAACCATCCTCTTTTGACTCATCTGGCCACCAGTATGGGCTGATACTCATGTAGTCATTTTTGCTGCCACTTGGTGGTGTCATGCCTTTATCAGCAACAGAGAAAGGGCCATCTTTCATTGCCAATTCGGCTTCTTCAATCAAACGCTCATATGCGTCTTTCATCGAATCACTAGCCTTATCTGACTGTAAAACGGCACGGTTTTGTTCAAGCGTAGATTCATCAAGAAACACAAAGTCTGCAGCAAGAGTGTTAGCACTAAAAAGAACGGCGCTGAGGCAGGTTGCTAGATGTAGAGGTCGTAGGGATTTCATTATTATCGGCCTTTTATCTTGAGTTTAAATACTACAAATATAGTACCTAGCCGATGTTAGCGGTTCTGTGAATTAGATCTAATTGTATGACTTATTGGGTCTATAAGACTTTGTTACAAACTTCAAAAAACACACTAAACCATTGATAAATATTATATTGCGCAATATACCCCTTCATCATTTGTCTTAATGTTTATAGAAAAAATGTGCTCTACCGCATATTTTTGCACCAAATAAGTTCACTTTTATTTGTCATACAATATAATCAATTTAACTTTTTGAGACACAGAACAGAAATTTAGTATTGACGGCTTATTTTTCTCTACATCTTTCATCGATAGAAACTCGTTAGTTGGTTAGGCATCATCGGTATGAGAAGTCATCACCCATATAAGGCTGAAAATATGGGTGGTAAAAAAAGAGAAAACAGAAACAGAGCATAGTGATTAAGATTGGTGAGATTAATGAACTTTTCCATGGTGAAGAAGACCATCTTGTCGTCGTTACTTACTGTCGCTCAGATACTAATGGTGCTAAGTAGTTTATTGCTACTTCCTTCTGTTGCCGTCCTTGTCGGGCTGCGATGGTTATAGGTAGAACTAGCACGAAGGAACCAAACAGCAAGAGACTGCTTATATAGAAGGACCCGAATAAAGAAGCTTCAGGTTTAGTGATATAAAGACTTGAAGTGGATATAGAAGATTAGTTGCTCCCATATCATAACAACACTTTACAGAGCCTAGCTTTGTTGAACTTTGCAATGATTGTCGAAGATCTTACAGCGAAATGAGCTAAGCAGCGATGGAAGATATACCCCTCGAGTATCTTCCTGCTACATCCAGAACCTCGTTTCTCTGTTCTATTGCAATCCAACAGAGCCCTTGGCTCAGACGGTATCTCTACCGTTTTCGCCCACGCATTACAGGCATGTGTGGGCGTTTTTTTATCTATAAAGTCATACAAATCCTACAAAAACTTTCGTCAATTCGCGTTAAGAAGCCACTACTCGGCATCAATTTGAATCAAGCTTTGAACCAAAGCGGTGCGTCGTATTGCTCTGTTATTCGGGGATTACTTAACCTTGGTGCACCCTTCCCCTTTTGAGTGCAATGTCAATATCCGATCCTGATCACTTGTATGATTATTGAAAACACCCATTCCGGATCATTCGTCACGGTTTTGAGTTATTGTACTACAAATACAAAAACTGATGGTTAGTATTGCCTCAAGACATTAAATAACTATCAAAGGTCTAAAGATGGAACTCAATACCCTTATTGTAGGCATCTACTTTCTATTCTTAATTGCAATAGGTTGGATGTTCAGAACTTTTACCAATACAACTAGTGACTACTTCCGAGGCGGCGGCAACATGCTTTGGTGGATGGTAGGTGCGACAGCCTTTATGACGCAGTTCTCTGCATGGACGTTTACTGGTGCAGCTGGTAAAGCTTATAACGATGGTTTCGCGGTTGCGGTTATTTTCTTAGCAAACGCATTCGGTTACTTCATGAACTTTGCATACTTTGCACCAAAATTCCGACAACTACGCGTTGTGACGGTAATTGAAGCAATACGTATGCGCTTTGGTTCAACCAATGAGCAAGTATTCACTTGGTCTTCAATGCCAAACAGTGTGGTATCTGCTGGTGTTTGGTTGAATGCCCTCGCTATCATCGCTTCCGGTATTTTTGGATTCGATATGACAGCGACAATCTGGATCACAGGTTTAGTGGTACTGATGATGTCGGTAACCGGTGGCTCTTGGGCGGTTATCGCGTCTGATTTCATGCAGATGGTTATCATCATGGCGGTGACGGTGACTTGTGCAGTGGTTGCGATCGTTCAAGGTGGTGGCATCACAGAGGTTATTAACAACTTCCCTGTCGCAGAGGGCGGTTCTTTCGTCTCTGGTAACAACCTGAACTACCTAAGCATCTTTAGCATTTGGGCGTTCTTCATCTTTGTTAAGCAGTTCTCTATTACCAACAACATGTTGAACTCTTACCGCTACCTTGCAGCAAAAGACTCGAAGAATGCCAAAAAAGCGGCATTGCTAGCATGCGTACTGATGCTGGGCGGTGTATTCATTTGGTTTATGCCTTCTTGGTACATTGCGGGTCAAGGCGTTGACCTATCAGCCGCTTACCCAGATGCAGGCAGCAAAGCAGGCGACTTCGCTTACCTTTACTTCGTACAAGAATACATGCCAGCAGGTATGGTTGGCCTTCTCGTAGCAGCAATGTTTGCCGCGACCATGTCTTCAATGGATTCAGGCCTAAACCGCAACTCTGGTATTTTCGTTAAGAACTTCTACGAACCAGTAATTCGTAAAGGTCAGGCATCAGAAAAAGAGCTAGTGACAGTATCGAAAATTACGTCAACTGTGTTTGGTATTGCCATTATCCTTGTTGCTCAATTTATCAACTCATTGAAAGGTCTGAGCCTGTTCGACACTATGATGTACGTTGGTGCATTGATCGGCTTCCCAATGACCATTCCTGCATTCCTAGGCTTCTTTATTAAGAAAACGCCAGACTGGGCTGGTTGGGGAACACTGATCGTAGGTGGCTTAGTCTCTTACATTGTTGGTTTTGTCATCACTGCTGACATGGTTTCATCAACATTCGGTCTTGAAGAACTAACAAAACGTGAATGGTCAGATGTTAAAGTTGCCATTGGTCTAATCGGTCACATTACTTTGACAGGCGGCTTCTTCGTACTATCAACGCTGTTCTACAAGCCTCTCACAGAGAAACGTCAGGCAGACGTTGATAAGTTCTTCGACAACCTATCGACTCCACTTGTTTCTGAATCAGCAGAGCAGAAAGCGCTAGATAACAAACAACGTCAGATGCTTGGTAAGCTTATCGCAGTCGCTGGTGTAGGTGTCATGCTGATGGCGGCATTACCTAACCCAATGTGGGGACGCCTAGTCTTCATCTTGTGTGGTGCAATCGTTGGTGGTGTGGGTCTACTGCTTGTTAAAGCCGTTGACGATACCGGTACGAATATCCAAGAAACTGCAACAGAAAACTAAATCTCCACTTATGAAGCGGTTGGCCTCAGCCGCTTCACTTTTCTTGTATCACTCACGCCTATCTTTTTACTTTTTTGTTAAATCCGTTGCGGTAAGACATTAAACAACTAGCGAATTTAACAAAGAAATAATCATACAAAACATTCAAAATGTATAACCAAAAATTATTGTTGTTACGATAATGGAAACGAATTGGGGACATTTTCTACTGACAAAATTCTTCATAAGTTATTGAATAATCGATTTTAAGTTCACATATATCAATCATCGCTGATAGAAGCAGAAGAATGTACTGGGTCATTTTGATTTTCAGTATTAATCACTTCATCACACAATTGAATTATTGTAGTACAAATAAAAAATCGAACGGATAATATATCCAGCAGAAATCAATGACTATGAGAAGGTCTAAAAATGGAACTCAATACCCTGATTGTTGGCATCTATTTCCTATTCCTCATTGCGATAGGCTGGATGTTTAGAACGTTTACAAGCACGACAAGTGATTACTTCCGCGGGGGCGGCAACATGCTGTGGTGGATGGTGGGCGCAACCGCGTTCATGACCCAGTTCAGTGCATGGACATTTACTGGTGCGGCTGGTAAAGCGTATACCGATGGTTTCGCAGTTGCGACTATCTTCCTGGCGAATGCATTCGGTTATTTAATGAACTATTTGTACTTCGCTCCAAAATTCCGTCAACTGCGCGTCATTACACCAATTGATGCAATTCGTATGCGCTTTGGCCGTTTCAATGAGCAAGTATTCACTTGGTCTGGCATGCCAAGCAGTGTCATTTCAGCAGGTATTTGGCTTAACGGTTTGGCGATCATCGCATCGGGCATTTTCGGCTTCGATATGACGACGACAATTTGGATCACAGGTTTAGTAGTATTGATGATGTCGGTAACCGGCGGCTCTTGGGCAGTTATCGCTTCTGACTTCATGCAGATGGTCATCATTATGGCGGTAACCGTAACTTGTGCTGTAGTAGCAGTCGTGAAAGGCGGCGGCATCACTGAGATCATTGCAAACTTCCCTGTTCAAGAAAATGGCTCTTTCGTAACTGGTAACAACCTGAACTACCTCAGTATTTTTGGTATCTGGGCAGTGTTCATCTTCTTGAAGCAGTTTTCTATCAACAACAACATGTTGAACTGCCATCGTTACTTAGCAGCGAAAGACTCAAAGAACGCAAAGAAAGCAGCATTGCTAGCGTGTGTGTTAATGACAATGGGCGTGCTAATTTGGTTTACCCCTTCTTGGTTCATTGCCAGCCAAGGTGTTGACCTAGCAGCACATTACCCTGAAGCAGGCTCTAAAGCGGGTGACTTTGCTTACTTGTACTTTGTTGAGCAATACATGCCAGCTGGCATGGTGGGTCTTCTGATTTCAGCCATGTTCGCAGCGACAATGTCTTCTATGGACTCAGGTCTAAACCGTAACTCTGGCATCTTTGTGATGAACTTCTACTTGCCGATTCTGCGCCCGAACGCGACAGAAAAAGAGCTGATGATTGTGTCAAAAATCACATCAACTTTCTTCGGTATTGCCATCATCTTGATTGCATTGTTCATCAACTCGTTAAAAGGTTTGAGCCTGTTTGACACCATGATGTACGTGGGTGCTTTGATTGGTTTCCCTATGACCATCCCAGCATTCTGTGGCTTCTTTATTAAGCGAACACCAGACTGGGCCGGCTGGGGCACACTTGTGGTAGGCGGTATCGTGTCTTACACAGTTGGTTTTGTGATTACACCAGAAATGGTTCAAAACTGGCTTGGCCTAGAGCAGCTGACAAGCCGTGAATGGTCAGACTTGAAAGTAGCCGTTGGCTTGATTGGTCACTTGGTATTTACCGCTGGTTTCTTTGCCTTGTCGACATTGTTCTACAAGCCGCTTGAAGAAAAACGCCAACAAGACGTTGACCGCTTCTTCAATAACTTAGCAACACCATTAGTTTCTGATTCAACAGAGCAAAAGAAACTGGACAACAAACAACGCCAAATGTTGGGCTCTTTAATTGCGGTATCCGGCGTGGGCGTGATGGCAATGTTCTTACTGCCTAACCCGCTCTGGGGACGAATGATTTTTGTATTCTGTGGTGTGATTGTCCTTGGCGTCGGTGTAGCACTGATGAAAGCGGTCGATAGCAATGCAGAACAAGCAAATAATAAAGTGACACCAGCGGAAAGCTAATCGCTAAACTGGGTTGGCAAATCAACAATAAATAGTACACCCTCCTCCTCGATAAAGTGGCTACTCTCGTAGCCACTTTATTTTTTATTCGGTTATCAGGCTAATCCAACGTCCCTTCAACCTTTCCTATCCAAGTCCTCACAGCAACATCTCATACATAGTGCTTTCCAGTTTACGATGTGAAATCAGCTTTATTGATTCCTCATGAAGTGATGGTACCAATAGTTACCTTCCAACCCTTCTGATATGAGCTACTTAGGACATATCCTCTTCTGGCCTCACAGAGGAAGTGTATTGATGTTTTCGTTGACCACCACCTCTTAGGCATCCCCTTCGCTTATATATCAATGCGAACAGTAAATGAGATGACAACTGGGTACGTCTCGCGACTTTAATTTGTTGGTTTATCCTTGCCCTAAATACCCCACTGCGAGAGACAAATAAAGGACTAACCTTAATAGCATCACCTTTAACTTGACGGTTCTTCATGAGCACACACCTCCACTAACAACGTATTGAATGCGTCTCCCCAAGGAAAATGATTGTCTCTCAAACGAAAAAAGGCCTAGCGCAATTGCTAGACCTTCGTTATTCATAAAGCTTGAATTAGGCGAAAATAGCCGAATTAGAAGTTGTATTTCAAACCAACACGAGTTCTAAGTTGGCGGTCATCCTCCGCTGATGAGCCATAATCAACCGTCCATAGCTCGATGTAAGGTCGGAAGTCACCCATTTGGTAACCTGCAATGATACCAGCATCCCACTCAGAATCTTTACCATCTGAAAGTCGAACTTCATCATAGTTTTTGTTGTAGTTGATTTCATAGCTAAGTTTAATTTTTTGTAAGTCTTTATCTTCAAACTTGTACGAACCAGTCAGTGTCCATTTACCTTGCTCCACCGTTTTCCCTGCTACGCTGACGCTTGTTCCATCCGTCAGTGTCTTAGTACCAGCATCATCAGTGTACACTTGGAATTCATGACGGTAGCGAAGCGCTGTCGTTAAACCAAACGATGATTTGTAGCCAACACGAAACTGCGGTTTGTAAGTGGTCTTTTCAGAACCAAAAGTGATCGGCATACCTGGTTGAATGTACCATTGCTTAGTTAGATTACGAGTCATCGCCCAAGAGAATTCTGAATCGCCACGCTCTACTTGATCCCAGTACTTAGTTGGATCGTTGCTCGCAAACTTTTGCTCAACACCTAAAGACAATTTCCAATCATCAAATACATTAGTGCTACCACCAATTTTAATGCGATGAGCAAACTTCTCATCTTCATGCTTGTACTCTGCTCGGTAATCAAGTGTTGCAGCAGAAGCTGCTCCAGCTAATAGGGTAGTGGCAACAAGTGCTGCAATTTTTGTCACTGCTTTCATTCTGTGTTCTCGCTATCAATTATTATATGGATACATCCCGTATCCAAGAGTGCCATAATGCAATCACAACTAAACATATTGCATTAATGTATTACAAATAATAATATTTTTATTCGTTGAATTATTCTGTGATAACAATCAAAAACAGCTTATTCATGACGGATAAATATATTATATCTTCCATAAATGTTAACCATTACTAATTTTGACAAAATAGTTTGTGATACACAGTCTAATTTTCAAACCGAAACAAATAAAAATATAAATAGCAGAATGAAGATTTAAATTAACCATACCTAATATTAGCCAACAAAACATGGGGGCCATTGAGCAACAGGAAAACATCGAAATAGAAAATCTTAAAGAATGCCAAAAACAAAGAAACAAAACCCAAAAAGCCCAGTAAAAACAGTTTTTATGTTTACAAAATAAGAAGAGACTACAATCGAAAGTTGATTTCGTTATAGTTTAAAATACTGAAGTTATATATAGAAATGAAAAAGCAAGTAGTCTTACCATTCAAAATGCGGAAATAAGAAAACCCACCAAAGCGGTGTTCAGATAAAAATAAAGATCTATTCAGCAACAACCTTAATTATAGCTCACCATTTAAATTAACAAGTAAGTAGTAAAGTCATTTATTTTAAAGACACCCGCAATATAGGCGGGTGTCTTATTTAAACGAATATGCAGTATTAAGCGTTACTCAGTATATTGATTGTGCGACTTTTCCAACTTGTAGAACGTAGCTTGGACATAATCATCTGGGTCCCCAGAGATATTTTGGTTATATACACCAGCTTTAAAGTACATGTACTTGCCGCCGACATCATAACCACTCTCACTCATATCTACGACTTGCACCGCATCCGGTTTTCCTTCACGCATGACCGTCACCGTCATCGTATTACCGACCACTTCGATTCGATAAGAGAAGACTTCTCCAAGCGCGATACCATCCTCAATTTCACCAGTCATACCACCAACTAAATCATAGTAATTATCCGTACCTTTGAGCGTATTTTCATGCGCAAAGTAAACAGTACCAGTGTCTTTGTTAGGCAGTTTTCGGTAGTACAGACGAATTGGTTCATCATCTTTATCATGGATTTGGCCAATGATGAATCGACCGACTTCACCCAGTTCACCTGTTGTGGTTGTATGGTCGATCTTCAATGTTGCTTCCAATACACCATCGACACCACCAGCCGCTTTTTGGTCTTCGATTGGCGCAGAACTGAATACCCAGTTATTTTTGTTTACCCCTTTCGTCGAGATGGACTTATCACCAGCTCGAAGCATTTCACGCAGTTCGGTACGCGCAAATTTTGTGTTCTTTGAAGTACGAACACCTTTAATGTAAGTCTTAAAGACTAAACCACCATCATCTGCTGTATAGAAAATTTCTGGATGCTCATAACCGTTAGCAAGATCCCACTCGTTAACGTCATCAGGCTTGCCATTTTTGTCATGGTCAAATGGTTGTGAGAGGTACCAAGTCGTTAGATCAAAGTTTTCTCCCGGCTTATTACCCGCTTTTGGTGTTGCTGGAAGTACTGGTTTCTTTAAAGGTACGTCCCAATCACAACTCGTCGCACATGGTAGCGCAACTTTCACACCAAAATTGCCAGAGCGGAGCTCTTCCATTTTTTGCTTTTGCGATTTGCCATTGGCTGTTTGCTTGTTATTTTCGTTGGCTAGACGCTCAGCAGCAATCACTTCATCAGTAATGATATGGTTATCTGGACAGCTGTTAATTGCACAATTCAACGCAGCAAACTCCGTCACGCTGTTCCAAGAGTTTTTGCTATTACCTTGACCCACATAGCGAACGTAGCGCGCTTCAACAGGATCAAAAGTGAAGCGTTCATAGCCATTAACCCCACCAGAGCTGCTCGCACCTTCTAAAACGGTCTGCCATTGTTCACCATCAATGCTAATTTGAATATCAAAGTTGGTTTCGCGTTCATTACCTTTATGAAAAGATAAACGAACCGCATCAAAAGTTTGGACGCTGCCGTAATCATACATCGCCCACTCACCTAGACCATTTGCTGCCCAGCGAGTTGAAGTATCATTATCAAATAAACGATCATGCCCATTGCCATCATGAGAGCTCGAGGTAATATCAACCGGCACTAAAATGTCTCCGCGAGGGAGTTCTTGGTTAGAGCAGTAATCCGTTTTACAGTTAACACCCATAAATTCTGTCACACTGTTCCAATCGTTTTTGCTGTTTCCCATACCAACATATTTAATGTAGCGAGCGGTCACTTCAGGGAAGTCAAAGCGTTCCAAGCTTTGGGATTTACCCGTGCTCTGTCCGTCGCTAACGACCGTGTTCCATGTATTACCGTCTTGACTGACCTCAATATTGAATTTTGTTACCCGCTCATCACCTTTATGAAAAGCCAACTTAACCGCATCAAACGCGATCTCTTGACCATAATCAAACGTCATGGTCTCTCCTTGGCCACTTGCCGACCAACGCGTCTGTAAATTACCATCCATCACTTGGTTCGGTAAGTTTCCGTCGTGGCTTGATGCTACGACATTGATTGGTGCAGGTGTATTGATGTCTTTTCCATCACCATTTGATACACAGCCGGTAAGAGCAAGCATCACAGAGGCCGCTAAGAAACTTTGTAGGGTATTTGGTCGCATATTTAATCCATTCTTATAGTACAAGTGCAATATTCAAAACTTACAGTCAAATCAACAACTGAACGGCTTGAAATCGGTCATTTGTTTTTTTATTGACCTGATATTGATAGAAACATTACATAATCTTGTATTACAAATAAAAGCAATTTATGTATAGAATGAGACTGCGATCCCCTTTCAAACACCCCTACGTTACATTTATCTACTTTGGGTCACGTCATGTGTGATTTCGGATAAAGACGACATGATGCCTGGTATTCATCAAGTAAAATACATACTTAAATTTAATAAAAGTCCTCGAAAGCAATATTCAACTTAGCTCTCACTGTACTTTAAATGATTGTTTTTATTAAAATAAATATCGAACCTAACGTAAACTAGTATTGATAATTCTATCTGTAATTTTTATCTCTATTCTTTAGTTTCTCATTTGTGCGCTTCATTTCCCTCTCAAAAACGGCCATGTAATGCCACTTCTCACCAAGTTCATCGAGGTTCACTCTTAAATGCTTTGTATGATAATAACGAGTAAACATATGCAAATATGAAACAAAATATCTGACTCAACCCACGCATAAGACTCATTTCCATAAACCATCCCACCGTCTAAATAAGCAACAATTCAAAAACAAAAAGCCATGTTTTCGACATTTTATGTGACTTAATCAACACTTTACTGGCAAGAAACTGAGCAGTGAGTGAGTAAGATCATTCTATGAATGTCTGAATATTGATGAGTAAAATATTTTGTCTAACAATAATACATATCCAATGAATACTAACGTGAATGAGAGTTAATTTATGCAAATGACAAAAGTTGCAGTAGCAGTTGCCCTTTCAACGGGCTTATTGGTTGGTTGTAATACGGATTTGAGAGACGAAACCTCGCCAACAACCCCTACCCCCGACGCATCTTTAGCCAATGGCTATTGGAGCATTGAAGAAGTCGCAGCAACTTCGACTGCAAGTGATTTACCCAACATCTATGTATTTGATGAAGGAATTCAAAAGTACTACAACGATGACGATAACTTCGGTACTTACACTATTTACGACGCCACTTATACCGAAGATGTTGATGCGGGTACGCTGACTTTCACCTACTACGGAAACAGTGCTGATTTAACAGATACGACAGAAGTTACCGGCAACTACTCGGTGACTGATGAGATTTTGACTATCTCTGATACCAACTTGGGAGAACTTACAGGCTCGAATGAAGTAGACACGGCTGGTGTGTTAGACGCTATCGCTAATGCCAACACTGATGCTGGCCTTAATAATGTTGTTCAAATTCTTGATACCAATAACGCAGGAACGCTGGAGGATACGGGTGAACTACGAATCAAATTAGCCGACTCTACGTCCGTTGCTTCCATTGAAAGCGGTAAACTGACTGTCGACCTTGTGTATCAGAATGACGAGGATACCGAACAAGAAGCCGATGGCTCAGGAGACAATGCTTATATCTCTTTTTACGCAGCGAAAACCTCGAACTCTAATTTGCATGGTGAAGTTGCATTTGAAAACGGCGTAATTAAATACCGTGACGCAAGTGGTTCCTTGACCGATGCGGGTGGTACGTTTGAGCTTGGCGAGAATCTGGCGGTAGAGGTCACCTGGGGACCAGAAGCCTTCTCATTCTCCGTGAATGGCATCAACTATGCTGATAACTTGCCCGTTGCCGATGGCACTGCTGTCACAACAATCTCATTACGTCTAGGCGACAATGGAAATACCACTAATTTTGAATTACTTGGCGATAACCTTATTGTCTACTCAAATGATTCAGGCACAGAGACCGAAGTTCTAAACGAAGACTTTGATAGCTATGCTTCTGGTACCGATCTCGCAACGAAATACAATAGCAGCTCCAATGAGGCGACGGTTGTTGGTTCAGCCGGCAGTGAGCCTACAGAACCTTCTGAAGTCACAGACGATTTCGAATCCTATACCTTAGGAACCCTAATAAGTGATGCAAATGGCTCATGGACAACGTCAAATATCAAGGACGATGAGTTAGGTACTACCACAGCAGAAGTCAGCGATGATCGATCAAACGGCGGAACACAATCACTCTTCTTAGCCGATAACCATACGGGTTCAAAACCATTTGCAATGCGAGAATTCAGTGCCCCAGCGACATCAGGCTCTGTTTCGCTCGACGTTTACTTCCCTTCTACAAATGAGAAGTCCACGTACATCAATATTGGCAATGGTAAAAACAACTCGAACAGGTATTTCGAACTAAACCAATCAGGTTCAACGTTAAAGTATGAGGCTGGTGATAATGATGTAACTATTGCGAGCGATATTGCACGAGACACATGGCACTCTATCACTTTGGCTTGGAACGCGGCCGGCCTAATCACGGTATCAATGAACGGTGAAGTTATCGCCGAAAACGTAGAACAATCGAGCACTGGGTTAGATTCAAGCATTGTTCCTTCACAATTAACGCTGTATACCGGAGACAACAGCGGTAATTCAAATAAGGCGTATTTTGACAACGTAGATTCAACACTGTTTTAAACTGTCTACTCTTTCAGTCTGGTTGTGCTCGCAACCAGACTGTTTTTAACAACCTCATCCCCTCCTCTTTTATATTTCTTGTCAGAAACACCCGTCATGCACTGTTCGTTGACATCAAATCTGTGGTTTAATCGAACAATCAAATTGTATGACAATTATAAAACCTCTTTTCTTTTGCTGCGGATATTCTCATGGATGCTGTTTTACATCAGTTGCAATTTTCATTATCAATCACGGGTCCCATCTGCTTAATGCTGGTGCTAGGCGTTATCTTCAAGCGCATTGGCCTTATCAACGATAACTTTATCGAAGTCGGTTCGAAGCTGGTCTTTCAGGTCACGCTGCCTGCAATGCTGTTCTTGAGTATTGTGGTCTCCGATCACGATTTCTCCGCGGCTAGTGGCTTCGTTAATTACGGAATTATTGCCAGCATCGCGTTTTTCATCTTCACCTATGTTTCCGTCAAGCTGTTCTTCAAATCTTCGCCAGACCAAGGCGTATTAATCCAAGGTGGATTTCGCGCTAATACGGGTATTATTGGCATCGCGTATGTCGCCAACGCCTATGGCTCGCAAGGGGTAGCATTAGCTGCACTTTATGTCGCAGTCACGACGTTTATCTACAACGTTCAAGCAGTGATTTGCCTTTCTCCAAAAGGAGCGACTTCTGGTTCTCAAGCGGCGAAAATGATGGTCCGAACCTTGACCAAGAACCCACTTATCATCGCGATTGTCTCTGGCATGGTGTTCTATCTGTTGTCAATTCCCGTCCCAGAAATCGTCATTGATGCTGGGAATTATTTGTCAAAGATGACCCTACCCCTTGCTCTTTTATGTACTGGTGGATCACTGAATTTAAGCTTGATGAAGAAAGAGAAAGGCCCTTCTTGGTTTGCGAGCAGTTACAAGCTCGTAGTCGCACCAATCGTGATTACGTTCGGTGCTTATTTGGTGGGATTCAGAGGCATTGAGCTGGGTATTTTGTTCTTTATGAACGCCTCTCCCGTTGCCGCAGCGAGCTACGTAATGGCACGCTCAATGGGAGGAAACTCCGTATTGGCAGCGAATATCATCGCTCTAACGACAGTGCTTTCGACAGTGACCTGTACGGTGGGCATTGTGATTTTAAAAGCGTATGGATTGATTTAAATAAAAAGCCTCAGCACAAATTGCTGAGGCTTGGTTGACCTCTATGGATGGTTCGCCAAGGTCATCTTACGAACTAAGCGGAAGAACTCGTTTGATTCCTCTTCAGTCAAACATGAGAAGAAATCTTGCTTTAGATTCGTCATGATACGGTGAACTTTGTGCACAGCTTCTACCCCTTCTTTGGTTAGGGTAAGAATTTTAAGCCTCTGATTGATTTCACTTTTAGACACTTTCACAAAGCCGCGTTTTGCAAGATTATCCACCATCCGTTTTGCTACGCTTCGTTCAGTCAAAACCGCATCCGCCAACTCTTGCTGACTCATCGGTTGAAACTCTTCCAACGCCGCTAAGGCACTCGCCATTTCCAACGTCATCAAGTTCTGGCGTGATAGCTCTGCTTGCGCACGATTACGGAACGTTCGGTTCATCACACTGCATACAAACATTGGGCTTTGATCTAACACGGATATCGGAGAAATCTTCTGATCTTTCATACTTGCCTATTCTACTTTCGACTTTGTTTTCATTTGTATAGTCTGGTGTTTGCAAGAGATTCCCGACTGCACTCCTTCGTCGCTTTCGGGAATGACGCGGAATACAACCATGAGCACAAAACTCCCTCACCGCCATTTCGACGAGCCTAGGCGAGATCAGGAATCTCGCTGTCGCACGCTCTTGGCGCAATGCTTCACATCAAGTCACAGCGCTCAGTGAGCAAATTCTGAATCACGTACGTTCCTCGCTATTCAGAATGCTGTAAAAAATTAAGCGTCAAAACCTAAACTATCCAATCGAATCCAAAAACAAAGAGCGCCGAAGCGCTCTTGTTATTACTGTATCTGTTGGAAGTAGTATAACTCAGTTAATGACTAAGTCTTACTCTTGCTTAGCTGATGGTTGTGAAGCAGATTCCAACTGTTCGGCTTGTGCTTCTTTCCTTGCACGGCGATCAAACAAACGCTCTACCACCACGAAGAACACTGGAACAAAGAAGATACCAAGTAAGGTCGCACTTACCATGCCACCAAGTACACCTGTACCTACCGCGTTCTGACCTGCTGAACCTACACCCGCACTGATGGCAAGTGGAACAACACCCAGACCAAACGCGAGCGAAGTCATGATGATTGGACGTAGACGAACACGTACCGCGTGCAGCGTTGCTTCTATCAAGCCAGCGCCTTTTTCGTAATATTCTTTCGCAAACTCTACGATAAGGATCGCGTTCTTCGTTGCCAGGCCAACAGTGGTCAATAAGCTCACTTGGAAGAACACGTCGTTGTCCATTCCGCGTCCCATGACCGCAAGAACGGCACCCAAGACCCCCAGCGGAACAACAAGTACAACCGCCAATGGTACTGACCAACTCTCATACAACGCAGCCAGAACGAGGAACACAACAAGGATCGACAAGCCATATAGCATTGGCGCTTGGTTTCCTGATAGTCGTTCTTCGTAAGAGATACCGTTCCAGTTCACGGTGTAACCAGGAGGCAATTGTTTCACCATGGCTTCAATCTCTTCCATCGCTTCACCCGTACTCACACCTGGCGCAGTACCGCCTTGAATGTTCATCGCAGGTAAACCATTGAAACGTTGCAACTGAGGTGAGCCATACGTCCATTCACCCATTGCAAACGCAGAGAATGGAACCATCTCACCTTGTGCGTTACGCACATACCATGAGTCGAAGTCTTTTGGTTGCATACGATGCTCTGCATCACTTTGCACCATCACTTTCTTCACGCGGCCACGGTCGATGTAATCGTTAATGTACGCGCCACCCCATGCCGATGATAGGATTTGGTTCACATCGTTAATGCTTACATCCAATGCACGTAGCTTAGCGTGATCGATATTAACTTGGTACATTGGTGCATCAGATTGACCATTTGGACGTACACCGACTAATTTCGGGTTTTGCGCCGCCATACCCAACAGTTGACCTTGAGCAGCAACAAGCGCATCGTGACCGTTACCTAATGAATCTTGTAGGTAGAAGTCAAAGCCCGTCGCGTTACCCAACTCTTGAATCGCAGGTGGCGCAAACGCAAACACCATGGCTTCTTTGATCGTGGAGAAGTAGCCCATAGCACGACCAGTTAGTGATGCTGCATCAGACCCTGGCGCTTCACGTTCTGACCAATCTTTAAGACCGATGAACGCCATGCCCATGTTCTGACCTTGACCAGCAAAACTAAAGCCCGCAACCGAGAACACGGATTTTACGTTGTCTTTTTCTTCTTCTAAGAAGTAAGTACGTACTTTTTCCAGTGTTTCTTCTGTCTGTTCCTGAGTCGCGTTCGGCGGCAAGATAGCCATTGAATACACCGTACCTTGGTCTTCATCCGGCAAGAACGACGTAGGTAGGTTTGAGAACAACCAACCAGCACCTACGCTCATTGCCAAGAACACAAGCAACATGCGACCCGTGCGCTTCAGCATTTTCGCCACGCCAGTTTCATAACCTGCGGTCATCGAGTCAAACTTACGGTTGAACCAACCAAAGAATCCCTTCTTATCGGCAAGTTCTGCATCGCCTTTTTTCAGCAAGCTTGCACACAATGCAGGTGTCAGGATGATCGCCACCAATACCGACAACGTCATTGCCGCTACGATAGTGATAGAGAACTGACGGTAAATAACCCCCGTAGAACCCGACATAAATGCCATTGGGACGAATACCGCAGACAGTGTCAGACCAACACCGACCAACGCGCCCGTGATCTGCCCCATCGACTTCTTAGTTGCTGCTTTGGGATCGAGACCATCTTCGTGCATGACACGTTCTACGTTCTCTACTACTACGATGGCGTCATCCACCAGCAAGCCGATGGCCAGAACCATGGCAAACATGGTCAGGGTATTCACACTGAACCCGGTCACGTACAAGACGGCGAACGTACCCAGCAATACGACCGGGACCGCAATTGTCGGAATAAGAGTTGCGCGGAAGTTCTGTAAGAACAGGTACATGATCAAGAATACAAGGACAACCGCTTCAAGCAGCGTTTTTACTACTTCTTTGATCGATGCTTGAACAAATGGCGTTGTTTCAAATGGATAAGCGATCTTCAAACCATCAGGGAACATTGCACTCAACTGACCTAGACGCTCTTTAACTGCTTCTGCTGTTTCTAGCGCGTTCGCCCCCGTACCTAAAGAGATACCCAAACCAGCCGCAGGTGAGCCGTTATATTGACCTTTAATGTCGTAACTTTCTGCACCACGCTCAACACGAGCCACATCTTTTAGGTAAACGTTCGAACCATTCGCTTCTGACTTAAGAATAATATTCTTAAATTCTTCCACTTTAGTTAAACGGCTTGCCGAAGAAATGGTCGCGTTTAGTAATTGACCAGGTTGTGCCGGAGCCGCACCAAGCTGACCGGAAGACACTTGCGCGTTCTGCTCACTAATAGCATTTGCTACATCAATTGCTGTTAAGTTAAATTGAGTCAGCTTATACGGATCTAGCCACACACGCATTGCGTATTGAGAACCAAACGCCTGCACCTGGCCTACCCCTGTTACGCGGCTGATCGGATCTTGAATGTTCGTGACGACAAAGTCACCGATATCGTTTTCCGTAAACTCAGGGTTTTCCGAGTAAACCGCCACAACCATTAAGAAAGAGGTGTTGGATTTGTTTACAACAATACCTTGGCTTTGTACTTCCATCGGAAGTGACGTCATCGCCAATTGCAGTTTGTTCTGCACCTGAACCTGCGCGATATCTGGATCCGCCTCGCTATCAAACGTTAGCGTAATGGTTGCATTACCAAACGCATCACTGCTTGAGTTTAGATAGCGCAGGTAATCCAAACCTGTCATGTTTTGCTCGATAACCTGTGTTACTGAATCTTCTACGGTTTTCGCAGAAGCACCTGGGTAACGAGCACTAATAGAGATCGTGGTCGGTGAAATCGTTGGGTACTGTGATACTGGCAAGTTGAACAGCGACATAACGCCAGCCAACATGGTAAGAATCGCGAGAACCCAAGCAAATACCGGACGATCGATAAAGAATCGTGCCATAGTTATTCCTGCTCACCTGATTGAATCGTTACCGCGCTGCCCGGACCAATCATTTGCAGACCTGTCGTGATCACTTTATCACCTGCTTTCAAGCCTTTTGTGATACGCCATTGGTTATCAATTGATTCAGCCGTCGTCACTGGTGTGAAAGAGACTTTGTTATCCGCATCAACGGTCATTACCGATGCTTTGCCAGTTGAGTCACGAGTCACTGTGTTTTGTGGGATCAAAATCGCCGTAGGATCTATACCAACGGTGACGGTCGCACGAACGAACATACCTGGTAGTAGCAAGCCATCTGGGTTCGCAAATTCTGCACGCAAAGTTACGCTGCCGGTGCTTTCATCGACGTTCACTTCGGTAAACTTCATGGTGCCTTTGTGCGCGTAAGTCGAACCGTCTTCAAGGGTTAGTGTTACTTGAGCAGACTCATCTTTTTGCATGTGCCCTTGTGACATTGCCGCTTTCAAACGCAACAACTGCGCAGAAGATTGCACGATGTCTACATTGATAGGATCAAGTTGTTGAATCGTCGTTAGTGTGTCGGCTTGGTTTGCTGTCACCAACGCACCCGCAGTCACGTTTGACTTGCTGATCACACCGCTGATTGGTGCGATAACTTGCGCGTAAGACAGGTTGATCTTCGCCGTATTGATCTTCGCTTTTGCCACCAACACTTGTGCTTTCGCTTCTTTATAAGCCGCTTCTGCTTCATCCAGATCTTGTTGACTGATCGACTTCTTAGTGATCAGAGCGCGATAACGCTTCACGGTCGCATAAGTCGACTCTTCTGATGCTTGAGCACGGATCAGTTCCGCCTCTGCACTCAATAAATCCGCTTGGAAAGTAGAATCATCAATCTGGTATAGCGATTGACCTTTCTCTACCACGCCACCCTCAACAAAATTACGCTCGGAGATAATACCTGTTACCTGTGGACGAACTTCTGCTTCTTTAAATGCGCGACTACGACCTGGTAGTTCAACAGTAAGCGCTTGGCGAACTGGTTCCACCGTCATTACTGTCACTTCTGGGGTTGGCGCGGGACCACCTTGTGCTTGTCCATCTTGACTCTGTTCGCATCCAGCCAAAAATAGGCTCGACGCAATCAGAAGTGATAGCGTGGTTCTACGTGTCATGAAAATTCTCTCTTCCTAACTAAAAAATCTGACTTAATAACAAGCCAGCAAATATTAGTCGGGATAATAATTACTCAATGTTGTATATACAACAAAATTTAACACTCTTTACGATAGACAAAAATGTTTGTTCTAAAGCTGTTATTGAGTTCTCAATTTGAGCGCTTTTTCATTGGAAAAATAAATTTTCTGTGAGCAATCGAAATTAGAATTTTCCTAATAAAAACAGGAAAAAAGAGTAGACAAGACGAGAGATTTCGTGACAAAGCAAACCGATTGAGAAAAAGTGTTCCTAATCCAGAGAAAAAGAAAGTTTATTAAATATCGTGAGAATAAATGAAAAAACACGAGTTTACACTCGATTAACATTGCATCATTAATTGAACATTTAAAGCTCGCTTTGATTAAATAAATTGCAAATATAGGCGTTGATTTCCGTATTTATTGCACTATAATTCGCTCCCCCTAAACAACCTTACATACGAAATAAGTTGGTTATGAAAAACAACAATAGAATAGTATTAGGGAAATTCACATGGGACAGGACGACTCACTATTTACAGCCCTCCCTTTTGAGTGGCAAAACAGAAGAGCATGAAACGGTTAAGCTCACCAATAAACAAAAAGCATTATTGAACTGCCTAGTTGACGCGCATCCAAGCACTATTAACAACAAAGAAATTATTCAGCAGGTATGGGGTTATGAGCACATATCTCAAGAGAGCTTACCTCAGCTGATCAATCGCACTAGACGTACACTAGAAGATAACGATAAGACAATTCTCATTAACGTCCCTAGTGTTGGCTATTCATTAAACTTCGATTTTGCTGAGGACGAAGAGTCTGCATCTGAGCCGCTAATCGAATCAAAGCAAGAAGCTCTATCAATAAGCGATATCAAAACTGGTCGCGACCAAAACCAAAAATTATGGCGCACTCTATTCGCAGCCTTGTTACTAGTAACCATGTTTAATTTTTGGAATACCGCAAACGCGCTTTATTACAAACATGATTTTGAAAAAGTGCTTAGAGCAACGCCATACCCAGAAACTAAACACTCAGATGATGGCACAATAACCGTAACAATTGACAACCATGAATGTATTTACCACAAAGATCAGCTTTTACTTGAATGCCCATAAATATAAGTCAGTAGCACTATTGATCGTGTTAAATGGTATTCTACTGCTCGTCGCACACCAGTCAAAAGTACAACTGTTTGGCAAAGTGGAAACAGGGCAATACAGGTGGACAACCTATAGTCAGCTCTATAAAGATCACCTTGAAACGCGTAATCATTATTCCTCTATAGATGCTGCCGTAACAGAATATCAAACGCTTGACTATAAACATGAATACTCAAAGTCTAAGGGAAACGAATACATTGTATTAGGCTATGAAGAACCAGTTACTGTGCGCCATAATCGTATCTACTATCTAGATGAACAATGCAGTTTGCTTTTCTTCGGTAGGGCGGAACGAACCTTAAAAAATATGGGATTTCGATGCTTATACTGATGCTTACAACCTCTAAATAGACTGATAAAAAGGCATCTTTGGTCACTAAAGATGCCTTTTGTCTTTCATTTTTAGCTAATATTGCACAGCAATGAGATTAAACGCGGAACTGACTGACTTGTTTATCTAACTGTTGAGTTTGTTCTGACAACATAGACAGTGATTGCTGAGCTTGGCTAACGACATCAACAATGGAAGCGCTACTGTCTGTAATACCTTGAACGTTGCTGTTCACTTCGTCACTGACGGTACTTTGTTGTGTGGCAGCAGTAGCAATATGGGTATTCATCTCGTTCATACGAGCAATGGCGTTAAGGATCTCAGCCAATGATTCTGTCGCGAGTCCAGCAGATTGAATGGTATCTTCACTGCTGGTTTTACTGCCCTGCATTACTTCTACTGCTTGCGCCGCACCTGCTTGCAACTTTTCAATCATGGCTTGGATTTCACCCGTGCTCTTTTGTGTGCGGCTTGCTAATGAACGGACTTCATCCGCAACCACGGCAAAACCGCGCCCTTGCTCACCGGCACGTGCAGCTTCTATCGCTGCGTTTAACGCAAGTAAGTTGGTTTGCTCTGCGATGCCACGAATCACATCAAGAACAGAAGCAATATTGCTTACATCGTTGTCTAGTGTATTAATCACTTGGCTTGCGCTTTCGATCTCACCAGCAAGATCACGAATAGCTCCAACTGTTTGCTCTAAGATCACATTCGTATTGGATAATTCTTCGTTTGCAGTTTGGCTCGCTAATGCCGCTTCGGTTGCACTTTCACTCACGTTTCGGCTGGTCACTTGCATTTCGTGGACTGCTGCGGCAACGACTTCGCTGTCACGCTGCTGGTGCACCGTTGAATCCGCAATAGTCGATGCCAGTGAATTCAAGTTAGTCATTTCATGGCGAAGCATGTTTGAGCTGTCTACTACTTGAGTAACGGTTACTTGGATCTTAGTCACAAACTGGTTGAAAGCATTTGCAAGCTGGCCAATTTCGTCTTGTGCATTGATGTTAATACGCTGGCTCAAATCCCCGTCACCAGAAGCGATTTGTACCATAGCATCTTTAATGTCGTTAATCGGTTTTACAACAGTTCGGAACAACAGGAACGCCATTCCAAAAGCTGCGATGATCACAACAACAATACCCGCTTCGAGAATGAATTCAGCACGTAAGCCTGCTGCATTGATATCCGCTTTAATCACTTTGTGCTTTGCCTCAATCGCGTCTTTCACAACATTCAGTTGCTTGCGAACAGAAACAAATTGTGTGTCAAATAAACCTTTGTGCTCAGCGTAATAAAGGGGCCAATCAGCCTGAGGACTATTGATCATTTCTTCGTAGCTGTTCAGCCACTTTTTACCTAATGAAACAAGCCTATTAATTTCACTTGTTTGATGCACTGGCAAAAGGCCCGCTTGAGTAAGCTCTAACGCTTTTTGCATACGTGGCAAGGCTTTGTATGCATTGTCTTTGTACTCAAACAAGTGGTGATCAATCTCCTCTTGGGTTTCAGCCAAAGCTAGGGCTTGAATGGCAGAAGTCGCTTGATACAGATCTCGATAAGCATCTTCAATCGTAAATAGGTTGGGGATTATTTGCTCATTTAGTGTCTCAGTCAATTCAGACTGTTTCCACATGGTCAATACATTCAATACCGAACTTATAACTAATAACGCGATCATCAATGACAACGGGAGAGCGATCTTTTGCTTAATGGACAGATTGCTGAACATGAATAGATACCTTTGTTTTATTGTTCAAATCGCCACCGAGTTTATCAAACAAAAGGCGTATAAAATTATTTATACAGTCTAACGTCCTATAATAATTTCTATCTTTACGACTAATATTTTGCAATCAACAAACAATTGAATTTAAAGACTTATTTTCATGAACTAAGATCACAATTAGTTAATCAGACCATCAGTTAATACAAAGCACAGTATTTTGTTCCGATCGATACATCGCCACCATTGGTTCGATTTGAAAAGAGCCCCACACGGCAAGACCGAAACACAGAACTGGCAACAAAAGATGAACACCAGATTTGAAAGCGCCAAGCATTCCTCGTTGAATCACAGTGGGTCTGAATACCTTAACGCCTTTTGGGGGGAACTGACCTTCGATTAATCCGCGCATGCCGAGAGGCAACAGAAATACGGCAGTAAGTAAAAACACGGACAGTGGCATCCAAAAGAACAGTATATGAACCAGAAGTTCTAAACCTGACATACCGAACATTTCATAACATTCCGGCGCTTCGGCGACTGCTTGCAGCAGAGGCTCTCCCTCAAGCTTAAACAACACGCCAACTAGAAGGCCAAATACGCCAGCGATAGCGACTCTGATGATCTTTTCTTTTTTGCTGTACTGCGGCGCGTATTCCTTCATGCCCTTTCCTATCATGATAAAAACCGAGAAAGTCAGCTTAAGAATGGCACGCCAGAGCGCAAATGTGTGGGTGGCTTTTGGGACGCACAATGACGAATAATGAAACAGAAAGAAAACAGCCTCAATATCGGTCTTGAGGCTGTTAGAAAGTTCACGAGTCCGGTTTAATCGTCGAACAACAAGTTGATTGCAATTGCCATCAAAACTAAACCTGAGATTGGCAGTAAGACACCTAATGGTGAGCGCTCGATATAAGGCAAGTTTTCCGCAATCAATAAACCCCACTCAGGTTCTGGCGGCTTAACGCCAAGTCCGATAAAACTCAGAGACGTCAGGCTGAGCGTAATGTACGGCAAACGCAAAAACGCGTGACGAATCAATGGCGGCAGCACATAAGGCAACAAGTAGTAACGGAGAACTCGCCACTGACTGGTTCCCCAAATGGGCGCAAGATGCGTGTAAGGCTGCGCTTTGGCTTCCATCAACAAGCTCGCACAGTGCGCTGCTAATGGTGCCCATGACACCATAACAATCGCAATCAAAGCGCTGTTTGGGTTCATCCCCGTTAGACCAGCAATCAGCAGACCCGCCACGATGTATGGCACACCTTTGGTGATCTCAATTAAGCCTTGGCTATAGCGAGTCACAAAGCCGAGCAGCAAACCAATCACCAAACTTAGGAACGTTGCGATGATGCCCATTTTGATTGTCGACATCATACCGCCGCCAACACGAGCAAGCAGATCTCGCCCGACCGCATCGGCACCAAACGGTGCTGCTAAGCTTGGCGATTCAAGGCGGGTAAATTGGATAGTGTAAGGATCGCGCATTAACGCCCATCCCGCACAACCAATCAGCAAGGTAAAGATTGTCGCACTGACAATACGTTTGGTGGTGCTTTTGGTAAAACGGAACGTACTGTGACTGCTGATCAACTTGCCACTCGTGACACTGTGCCCAAGTAACCAGCGTTGCAATAAGATGCTCGCACTGCTGATCAACATCGAGAACACCAGCAACACCAACAAGCCACCTTGCAGCATCGGCAGATCTTGTGACTTCGCAGCGCCTAAGATTAGTCGTCCGATACCCGGAATGGAAAACACTTGTTCCACAGCAACCGCGCCGCCGGTTAAACCAATCACCGTCATTGCGATTTGAGGAATCAAGTTACTAACGGCACGCCATAAGGCAAAGCGTAAAATTTGGAACTTACTGACGTTCGCCGATAGCCAAGTGATCACCCAAGGCTCATCTAGTACACGCTTGAGGCTGTCATTGAGCAAGCGCCCGAACAAGCCAGCAGCAGGCAATGCCATTGCCAAGCTGGGTAGCCAGAGGTTTTGCACGCCTTGCCAACCATAAGGCGGGAACCAACCCAACCAGATGGAAAACACCATGATCAGCAACGAAGCAATCACGTATTCAGGCAATGAAACCAACACCGAACTGAGCGTGTCATGATGCTTGTCTAAACGATTCTGTTGCCAACGACGCACAGTGTAAAGTACGCTCGCCATGCACATTACAAATGCCATGCCTAGCGCTGTAAGCATCAGTAATAGCGACGTTTTTGCGGTTTGTTGAACGCTCTCCATCACGGATGCGCCACTCACCCAAGAGACACCTAAGTCACCTTGCATGGCAAGCGTCAACCAATCCCACAGTCGCTCAGCAGCGCTGCGGTCAAGTTGAAGATCTTCTCGAATTGCTTGCAGAGCTTCCGCCGTCAGCAATTGTTGAGCACCCGCACGGGCACGGAGGATTGATTGGCTTGGATCGATACCTGCAATATCCGGCATCAAACCCACCAGCACAACCACTACCCCGAGAGACAGGAAGCGCGACAAAAAACGCGTAAACCATTCAGGCATACAAGCGCTCCAACGAGAGCGCATGTTGGCAACAGACGACATCGAGTTAGTTCACCTCAGTAAACTGGTCGATCAGGCGACGCTCACGTGGGTCACGTTGTGCATTCTTCACACGATCACTCTCACCTTGGATTACACGCTCGTGAAGCAGTGGAATCACAGCGTATTGTTCAAGGATTTTGCTTTCTGCTTCGATGATCGCTTGTTGGCGTTTCTCACCCAATGGCTGACGATCAGCGTGTTTCAATGCAGCATCCACTTCTTCAGAGCAGAACTGACCTAGGTTGTAAGAACCTTTACAGCTAAAGTCACTTTGCATGTACGCCACTGGGTCACCAGAATCCAGCACTGTTGCACGTGACAACAAGAACGCATCGAACTTACCTGCTAGTGCATCGTTTTCGATTTGTGCATATTCACGAACGTCTAGCTCAACCACAAAGCCAGCCGCTTCAAGTTGTTGCTTTAGCAGCACCGCTACTTCTGGCAACTCAGCACGGTCGGTAAATGTACCGATGGTGATCTTCTCACCATTCGCGTGGCGCATTTCCATGGTTTCCATACGAGGGTTCGCGTCACGAATTGGTTGAGCCCATGCCAATGCAGGACCTAACAAACCTTTCGCTGAGTCGGCGTGGTTCTCGTAAACCGTTTTGATGATTTGCTCACGGTTAACCGCTTGAGCTGCTGCTTTACGCAAACCGAACTGGCTAAACACATCTGATTTGTTGTTTAGGTAAAGCGTGTTGGTACGTGGCATTGCGACTTCGTGCAGCTGTGAAGATTCCATCATCGCGATTTGCGATACAGGAACCGCTTCAACTACATCCGCCTCACCGGTACGCAGCGCTGCAGCACGAGCAAAACCGTTTGGTACGTATTCAGCAAAGATACTGTCTACTTTTGCTTTTTCACCCCAGTAACCGTCAAAACGCTTCAGTTTTGCGCTGGTTGTCCCGTTGATTTCTGTCAGAACGAATGGACCCGTACCCGCATTGATTGGCACAACACGACCGTTTTCTTGATATGCAGCACCAGAAAGGATCGCTAGCTGTGGGCTAGAAAGACGGCTTGGCAACAGTGGATCGTTAAAGGTCGTTTTGATTTCAACAGTGAAGTCGTCCAATGCGCGAACTTGCCATTCGATACCGTCCAAGATGCGTGGTTTAGGTGCGGCATCTAATGCTTTTTGCAGAGAGTTCACGACCGCGTTGGCATCAAGCTCAGAACCATCGTGGAATTTCACGCCTTTACGTACCTTAAATTGCCACGTCATCGGGTCAACTTGTTCCCACTCTGTTGCCAGCATAGGCTCTGCTACCGACTGATCGTTTAGGTTCACCAGCGTTTCTGCCGTGCTCCAACGTGACAGTTTGAACGCGTCATCTGAAAGTGGCGACAAACCTGTGCGTGGTGGTTGCATCATGGCAACGCGAATTTCCGTTGCTTGCGGTGCCGCTGCTTTTTCCGCTTCTGGCTTGCTTTCGCCAGAGTCAAAACAACCCGTCAGCAGTGCGCTTAAAGCCAGCGACAAAGCTAACTTGGGAGTACTAAGGTGCATAAGAAACCTCTCCAATGGTTTTTGTGAATTCATTACTTTTGTGTTGAGCGCTCATCAAGGCTCTCGTGATCAAGTGTGATGGGTTATTTGTCACGTTCTGTGCTGTGCCGTGCTCGACAACGCGTCCTTTGTCTAACACTAGGATTTCATCGCATAGGGTTTGTGCCGCATCGAGGTCATGTGTCACCAAAATCAGGCGCATCTGACGACTCTTTTGAATGCCTGCCAACAATTCGAGAATCTGTTTACGACTGACGGGGTCTAAGCTGCTGGTTGGCTCATCGGCAACCAACACACAAGGCTCGACAATCAAAGCTCTAGCGATAGCCACGCGTTGGGCTTGCCCAACTGATAATTGCTGCGGGTTACGATCCAACAATGTGAGATCCAAACCGACATCCGCCAAGACCTTTTCCACCTTCTCGTTAAGCTCTTGCGTCAAACCAATGTTGCTTAGCGGCTCCAGTAAGATCTGGCGAACGGTGTAATACGGATTCAAGCTTGATTGCGGCTCTTGCGGAATCAGTTGAATGTGCTGACACAACTCTTGGCGCTGCTTAGCCGAGCTACGCGATAACGGATAACCACACACATACACTTCACCAGATGTGGTTTTACGAAGACCAAACAGAAGTTCAATCAAGGTCGATTTACCCGCGCCAGAAGGACCAACAATCGCAATGTTTTGTGTGTCGATAGCAAGATCCAATTGTTCGAGCGCTTTAAACGGTTTACCCCCCAACCAACTTGGTTTGGAGTAATAGTGCACACTGGCTTGCTCAAAGCGAACTTCCGCCGATTTAGGCTGCGTGTGCCCGCTCAAGTTGTGCTTAGTCAAAATAGGCTCCAGAGATGAGGTTAAGGCAGCAGTTGCGCAAGTTGTTGGCAAAAAGGATGCGAACTTTGCTGAATGGCTTGCCATGGTGATCCATATGCCACCATGGTGTTGTCCGCAATCACCAAGACTTTGTCACACGCCAAAGCCGCAGATAGATCATGCGTGATCAACAAGCCACTGATGTTACGTTGCTGAACACTGCTGCGGAACAACCCAAGGATCTCCGCTTCGGTGATTGGATCGAGCGCACTAGTGGGCTCATCAGCGATGATCAAGTTGGCGCTACCAAGCAACGCAATCGCAATACAAATACGCTGACGTTGACCACCAGATAGCTGGCTTGGATGCTGAGCCAATGCCGCTTTTGGGTCTGCAAATCCGAGTTGAGATAACAAGATCGTCACCGTTTCTCGGTTTGCTGAAGACAAGCGTGTTTTGTTGCCCGTCAATGCCAAACACAATTGTTGTTCGACAGAGGCCAATGGATTCAGCGCTTTAAGTGCATCTTGGAAAATGACTGCAGGACGCTGCGACTGACTACGTTGCAGCATGGCAGTTTGTGCGACTTCGCTGTTGTTAAGCTGGATACTTCCGTCTACCCAAATATCAGACGGCAAAAAACCTGCGACGGCTTTCGACAACATGGATTTACCAATGCCGGAAGGTCCCATAATGGCAAGAACTTCACCTTGAAACAGCTCAAAAGAAATGTCTTTGAAAAGTGTGCGTTCTGAGTCTGTAAGGCTGAGATTATCAACGGAGAGTATTGGTTGAGAAATCACGACATCAAACTAAATGTAACAATATAACATAACGATAGTATCACGCAGGTCTGAGCAAGAAAACAACTCAGAGGGGTTATTTCATCACCTTTTTCACGCTTTTATCAGCAAGGGCAGATGGCTCCGCCCTTGTGATATACCCAAGTGACTTCAAGATGCAGGATTCAGAGCGTTGTCATTGATTCGAGAGCAAGGAAAACAACGCAGCGTAATAGCCAGCTCTTTCCAAGTTGTTTGACACAGAAGTCGAGTCAATGACACGCTCCCAAAGGGCGAGTTGTCTTGGCTTGTATACTTTGTTGTCGATTCTTGATTTAGACCCACTAGACCTTTAAATCGCCGCCGCGTCTACAAACCAAGTCATTCTCGCTGAACCTAGCATCTCGAGGTTACTTGGGTATAGAGCATCTAAATAACCTAGTTTGTAAAATCGTGAATTACTGACACTTTTGTTTTACTTGATCGAGGAATGGGAACAAGAAGACAAAGCGCCCAACGTAGAACAAGGTGAATGCCAGCCACAAACCGTGATTGCCCCAATATTGCACCGCAATAAATTGAGTCACTAAGAACAACACCATGGTTAGGAAGGTAGAGTTACGTACTGGACGCGTGGTCCCTGTGCCGGTAAAGATGCCGTAAAACGTAAGGCCAAAACCAGCAACCAACGGGAATGCCAATAGCCAAGGGCTCATGTCCAAATACAGCTCAACAAGGTTTGGTAAGGTGGTAAATAACGTCACTACTTGGTGTTTGAACAGCACCAACAGCAAGGTCAATACAACAACGAACGCCGCGGTCCATTGCGTGTTTAGCTTAATCACGTTATCAAGCAATGTCGGATTCTTCTGCCCTACCGCTTTACCTGCAAAGACGCTCGACGCGTTCGCCACACCATCAAACATGTAGCTGACAATAAAGGTCACTTGCATCAAAATTGCGTTCGCAGCGAGCACATCAGAACCAAGCTGAGAGCCTACACGCGCCATCATGTTGAAGAACACCAACAGACTCACAGTACGAAGCAGCAGATCCATATTGGAAGACGCGATAACTTTGAGATCTTTACGCGTCATTTTCGCTGTTTGGATATAATCAAACAGTGGGAAACGACAGGTTTTCAACACCAGCACCGCACCAATAACAAACGTCGAGATTTGCGCGATAAGTGTCGCCACCGCAACGCCAGCAATGCCCATATCGAAGTACAATACAAATACGATATCCAGCACGATGTTCAGCACGTTACCAAACACTTGCGTGAACAAGGTTTCTTTGGCTTTCGCCTGCCCCATCAACCACCCAATCACGGTGTAGTTCAGCAGAACAAACGGCGCACCAAAGATCATGATATCGAAGTAAATCTTAGCGTTTTCTGCCACGACTGCGTCAGGGGAGATAATCAGCTCTGCTCCCATCCAAATCACGGACTGCAACGCAATGAAAATCAAGCCAAGGCAGAGTGAAAGCACGAAAGGACGGAATAAGCTGCTCGCTTGATCTTCTGGGCTATTTTTACCTAATGCGATTGCACTCTGCCCTGTGGTACTGACGCGGAAAAAGCCAAACAGCCAATACAAGGTATTCATGATGACGGTACCGATCGCCACACCACCAATCATCTCAGCCACACCGAGTTTACCGATCACCGCGGTGTCCACCGCCCCCAATAATGGCTGGGTCACAGTAGAAACGATGAAAGGAAATGCGATTTTAAAATAGTCTTTATGAGTCAGATTCATGATTTGAAAAAGTTGGTTAGAAAAGTGCAGAACAGCATAAATAAGCGGTTTAGGTCATCTTGCCACCGAACTGCATTCTATTTGTTTATTGGGCGCAAGTTAACCACAAAACGGGAAAAAGAATGAGAACTAAAATCAATAAAACACCAGAAATTCCGCTGTCATGACAACATACCTTTGTATTAACTACTCACTCTCTTCTTCTTTGTTGGAAACCAGCCTCTCTAAAATACAAAAGCCCCAACACTTGGTTGAGGCTTCATCATTTTTCAAGGCGTTTAGCAATTACGCCTTCTTCACAAACTGCGCGGTGACCATCATTTCGCCAGCGCCATCGACTTTGCAATCTAACTGATGATCTTTGCCGTCTATAATACGACGAATCACCGCCTTGGTACCGATCTTCAGTACCAGCGAACTGCCTTTTACTTTTAAGTCCTTCGCTAACGTGACCTTATCACCTTCTTGCAGCAAAGTGCCGTTGGCATCTTTCACGTTTACGGCATCTTCATCTGCCGCCTGAGTCGGGTTCCACTCGTAGGCACACTCTGGGCAAACAAGATGGTCTTGGTCTGGGTAAACGTATTCTGAGTGACAGTTTGGGCAAGAAGGTAGAGACATAAGTAATTACGAGCTAATGAATTTGCCGTTATAGTAAAGGGGATTGCTTACCTTATCGAGTAGATTTGTCAAAAACGCCCTCATCACATAGCCATCCCTCTGTGGAAAGGCATTTAAGATAAGGACGCATTTCTTCTTGATTAAAGCTCAGTGCCGTTGGACGCAATCACTCGCTTATACCAATGGAAAGACTTCTTCGGTGTTCGGTTTAGTGTGCCGTTGCCTAGGTTGTCTCTGTCCACATAGATAAAGCCATAGCGCTTACTCATCTCACCTGTCGATGCCGCAACCAAGTCGATACAACCCCACGGTGTAAAGCCCATCAGCGGAACACCATCGGTAATCGCATCGGCCATGGCTTCTACGTGTTGACGCAGATAATCAATGCGGTAATCGTCTTGTACTTCGCCATTTTCATCCGGTACATCTTTCGCACCCAAACCGTTTTCTACTAAGAACAGTGGCTTTTGGTAGCGATCATAAAGCGTATTCATGGTGATGCGCAGACCAAGCGGGTCAATCACCCACCCCCAATCGCTAGCAGGCAAGTGTGGGTTCCTAATTGACTTCACGACGTTGGCTTCACTAGTGTTATTGGCATTCATTTCTGCAGATGCACAGCGTGAGGCGTAGTAGCTGAATGAGATGAAATCAACGGTATGCTTCAGCGTCTCGTAATCTTCTTCATGAATCTCCAGCTTCACGCCTTTTTCATCAAACACTTTCTGCGCGTAAGATGGGTAGTAGCCACGAGACTGAACATCAATAAAGAATAAGTTCTCACGATCTTTCTGCATCGCTGTGAACACATCTTCCGGCTTGCAGCTGTATGGGTAGAAGTTACCCCCCGCGAGCATACAGCCAACTTGGTTCTCTGGATTGATCTCATGAGCAATCTTAGTCACCAAGGCGCTAGCAACAAGCTCATGGTGCGCGGCTTGGTATTTCACTTGGTCGCGGTTTTCACCCTCTTGGAACAACAAACCCGCACCTGAGAATGGGCTATGCAGAAGGATGTTGATTTCATTGAACGTCAGCCAGTATTTCACTAGCCCATCAAAAGCTTCGAAACAGGTTCTTGCGTAGCGTTCAAAAAAGCCAATCATCTTTCGGTTTCGCCAAGAACCATATTCGTTCACTAGATGCATTGGCACATCGAAATGGCACAGTGTGACAAGCGGCTCAATACCGTACTTGTGGCACTCTTCAAATACGCTGCGGTAGAAATCAATGCCTGCTTGGTTTGGCTCTAGTTCATCGCCTTTCGGGAAGATTCGGCTCCAAGCGATCGACATACGAAAGGTCTTAAATCCCATCTCTGCTAGAAGTGCGATGTCTTCTTTGTAACGGTGATAAAAGTCGATGGCTTGATGACTTGGGTAGAATTCTTCTTCACTCAATTTCACCGAATCGACAAGGCCGAGTTTGATTGGCATTCGGTTGTCACCATAAGGGATCATATCCACGGTCGTGAGCCCTTTGCCACCTTCTCGATAACCGCCCTCAGATTGGTTTGCTGCGATAGCCCCACCCCATAGGAAGTTTTCTGGGAACACAGATTTAGACATCTTATTTACCTCTTAACATAGAGCCACCAGCAAAGGCGGCTCTATCCATTATTCAAATCTTGGTTATGCGGAAGCTGGCTTTGCAGGCTCTAACACCGTTTCTTGTTCTTCGGCTTTTTCTTTATTTGCGACGTCTTTATTTACGACAGTCTCGCCTTCTTCGTCTTCATCGTTCGGGATGTCCTCAAAACCAAGGATTAAAGTCAGAGCGAAAGAAAGCACAATCGACAGAGCAATCAGACCAAATACCCACGCGATACTCATCGGGTCGTTCACATCAAAGAACTGCACACTGGTGAACAAGCTCGGCGCTGCCATTGAGTGACTCGCCAGTCCCGCCATGCCGGCCAGCGCACCCACGATGAAACCAGTGATCATGGTTGCGATAAGTGGTCGTTTCAGGCGAACAAGCACGCCGTAAAGTGCAGGCTCTGAGATACCCGCAAAAATAGCAGACGCCCCCGCCGCACTCGCGGTTTGTTTCAGTTCGCGGTTTTTAGTTTTCCATGCAACCGCAAGACAAGCGCCACCCATGCCGATGTTGGCACCAATTTCCGATGGCATAACCATGCCTTCACGGCCAGTTTCAGCAATGGTTTGGATGATGGTCGGTGTAAATACGCGGTGCATACCTGTCAGAACCAATAGTGGCCAAAGTGCGCCCATGATCGCAACCGACAACCAACCTAGAGTGCTGTGAATGGTGTAAACCAATGCTGAAAGCGCAGTACCAATCCAAATACCTAATGGACCAATCAAAACAATGGCTAGCGGTGCTGCAATCAATACGATCAGCATCGGTTTTAGGAAGTTCTTCGTCACTGCAGGTGTGATGCTATCAACCCAACGTTCGATGTAAGACAGCGCCCAAGTCATCACCAACACAGGAATAACGGTGTATGTGTATTTCACCGAAGTGATGGGAATGCTGAAGAAGTCAACGTGCTTGCCATCAGCCGCTTGCGCCATCAACTCCATGAAGTTCGGGTGAATCAACACGCCCGCAATCGCGATGGACAGTGACATGTTGGTTTTGAATTTAATTGAAGCAGACGCGGCAACCATAACGGGTAGGAAGAAGAACGCACCGTCGCCAATCGCATTGAGGATAATCAGTGTTGAAGAATCATCATCAAGCAAGCCTGTCATCTTAAGAACCATTGCCAACAGCTTCACCATTGAGCCACCGATGATCGCCGGAATCAGTGGCGACATGGTACCGACTAACGCATCAAGGATCTTAGCGCCAATCACTTTTGGAGTAAGTTTGACCTTTTTCTCTGGTTCACTCGATTCTGATGAAGAAAGGTTACACAGCGCCATCACTTCTTTGTACGCATAAGAGACGTTATTGCCAATGATGACCTGACACTTATCGCCATTGTGAACCACGCCCATCACACCTTTGATGCCCTTCAGTGCTTCTGCATCAATCTTACTTTCATCGCTTAATACAAAACGCAATCGCGTCATGCAGTGTGTTAGTGCCACTACGTTTTCTGCACCGCCCAGCTTCTCTAGTACTGAACGAGCAATGATGCCGTAATCTTTCGCCATCTTTCTCACTCCAATTATTATTCATCAACCTGTAGGGAGGTTGTTTTCTTGCTGCGAACCTTCAAATGAGAATCAACGAAATCGAACACAACAACCAAGTTACCGGTAACATGTTACTGGTAACTTTCGGTAAATAAACCGCGTATTCGGAGAACAAGTTCAAAGTGGGATAATGGCTGGAATCTACTGCAAGGTGAATGAAACAGCGAAATCTAAACATGATTCACGTTCTCAAAGACGTAAATCTGATCCGCTATTTCATTGATGAAGCTAATGATGTTGCATATGAACAAGAAACCATCATTCGTGAGGATTAAACAGATAAATGTGAGGAGGGTTCAAACGAGAACTAATGAAATGTCATTCGACTAACACGCAGCATCAAAGCAAGCAGCGCCAATATGGTCAAGCACAAATGGAGCCAATTAAAACGACTATCCATCCCCTCTTTCAGGGAAAGGATTACCTGTCGATTTTGTTCTAGATAAACCAACTTATAGGGCGCAGCAACATGTCTACCTGTTGCGAAAATCACACCAAACTTCACTTCTTGATTGAGCAGTCCGTCTACGGTGCCAGAATCGGTCAGTGCTTCAACAATCAATCCATTCGGGTGGATTTCTAGGTCGTAATAACTGCCAGATGAGACAATAAACCCTTCAGGCGGGACATCAAAAACCACCACACCACCTGATGCGCGCGTAACGGTCCCTTGATAGTACTTGACGTCTTCCTCGGTTGGCCCTGAGTTAACTTGATAGATGATTAAGCCAATAATAGAGAACAAGATTAACGCCACCAAGTAGAGATGCATTTTGGTGTAATTCGGGTTAAGGAAATGCATGAATGATAGGAGATAGTTCATTTCTTCTCCTAATCTTCATCCTGAATAGGTTTGAGTGGTGCAGCAAGCCAGTAAATAATCCAGCAGAACCATGACACAAACAACAATGCACAAACCCATAAAAACTTTTCAGGCCTTCCCGTTTGTCGAGAGGTTGTAATTATCATAAACGGCACGAACCAAGCAATTATGATAATTGCGGTCACTATTGCTCCAGGAATAACGCTCATCTCATTTCCTTACCGTGAACTTGCCAAAACCTTTAATCAAATAGTTGCCTATTAATAACGCAGATAACATGTCACTTTTCAATAAATAGAGCAAGTAACATTTATAAAACAGTAAGTTTGAGACAAAAGAAAAGCCAGAGTGAAAACTCTGGCTTTCCATCCTTATTGTTGATTGCTAGCTTTTCGCTTCTTCCAACTTACGCAAGTTCGTCATTTGCTCCATGACTTTATCGACCGAGAAACTAGGGATCTCTTGTCGTGGAGGGAACTCTTTAAATGACTTCAACATCTCAGCGACTTTCTGTTGAGCTGGAACCAACAAGAACACATGCTCAAATTGCCATTTCTTGTAGCCAAAGCCTTGATCGCCTTTCTCAAGTGGATCCACTTGAAGGTCGAAGATCATTGGTATACGCAAATTAGTCAGCTCTTTCGTCCAAACGTCCCAGCCTTCGTGTTCTTGGATCTTGAAGTGCATCTTGAATCGTTTATCACGCATAGCAAGCAGCTCACCATCATCAGACCAATAGAAGAACTCATCACGCGCTGATTTGTCTGTTTTACCCGTAATAAAATCAACTTGGTTGTAGCCATCAAGGTGGTTTTTATATGTCTGATCAGCAGAAGACGACTTATACCCTTTTAGCAAGTCTTGCTTGATGGTGTCATTACCTGCAATGGATAGTAGCGTTGGGAACCAGTCTTCACTCGCGAACATGTCGTTCAGCTTGGTGTTTGGTTGAATATGACCAGGCCAACGAATCATTGCTGGTACTCGGAAGCCCCCTTCCCAACCGGTGTTCTTCTCTCCGCGGAATGGGCTAAATGCCGCATCTGGCCATGTCGCATTCATTGGGCCATTATCCGTGGTGTAAATCACAATGGTGTTATCCGCAATCTTCAACTCATCGAGCTTATCGAGCAAATCCCCCACCATGTTGTCGTGCTCAACCATGCCGTCTGCGTATTCGCCAAGCCCTGTTGTGCGGTGCTCCGCCTTCACGTGAGTGCTGATGTGCATGCGCGTCGCGTTGTACCACAAGAAGAATGGTTTATCGGCTTTGACCTGACGTTCCATAAAGTTCATCGCAGCATCAAGGGTCTCTTCATCGACCGTTTCCATACGTTTACGCGTTAGCGGCCCTGTATCTTCGATCTTGCCATCCGCATAAGAATGAATCACACCACGCGGACCAAAGTTCTTACGAAACTCGGGATCTTTCGGGTAGTCTGGATTCTCTGGTTCTTCCTCTGCATTTAGGTGGTACAGGTTCCCCATGAACTCATCAAAGCCATGATTTGTTGGCAACATGTCGTCTTTGTCGCCCAAGTGGTTTTTACCGAATTGCCCCGTGGCATAGCCCATGTCTTTTAAGGCTGTCGCCATGGTGATATCTTGCATTTGCATGCCTTGCGCCGCACCAGGTAGACCGACTTTAGTTAAACCAGTACGAGCTGGCATCTGACCTGTAATAAATGTACTGCGTCCTGCGGTACAAGATTGTTGTGCATAGTAAGTGGTAAATAAAGCGCCCTCTTGAGCAATACGGTCAATATTAGGCGTCTCGTACCCCAACATACCTTGGTTGTATGCAGAAATATTGCCGTAACCGACATCGTCCCCAAAAATAACCAGCATGTTTGGTTTAGAGGCCGCATGGGCTGCAACCGATGATGTGGCGGCCACCATCGCAAGCGTTAGTGTAGATTTATTTATCTTCATAATATTATTTCTATAATGGTTCTTGGTTGAGTGAATTAATGAGTAATTAAATAAAAAGGTGCGTATTCACTTTCTATAGAGCGCAAGAACATTATTTAATTAAGAAGAGTAAAGGTGGTTATATTTAAACAACCACCTTTATTGAATATACTGCGAAGGGTTAACTACGGCCTCTCAATTCAATTGGCTGAGATTCATCGACTTCACTTCGGGTCACTGAGCCACCAGCGCGTGAGTCATTTCGACCTTTGAGCGTCATTTCTGGTTGAACACGCTCATACTGCACTTGATTGCCTTCCGGCATCGTCATATCAATCGTACCAGTGTATGTGCCTTCACCCGCGACAGCTGCGTTGCCAAAACAAATTGCGAGACTTAGGATTATCAGTCTTTTCATAAATACCCTCTCTCTTAATCTTTTTCTAAAATATTTTACTTCTAATAATTTGAGAACGTTTCTACTCAAACTTCATTTTCATAGTAGTAGAGATAATAAAAAACAGACAAGGAAAGATGACCTTTCCAATTTGGATAGATATAAGAAAATACATTATTTAAAAACTAAAAGTTATATTGAATATAACTCTATTAATAATCCGTAACTGGTATAAAGAATGATAATAAGGAAAATACCACTCACAACGGGCTTGCTGAACGTATATTTAGAAGACGTCTTGAACATTAAATACCACAGCATAAACAAATACATAAGCAACTCGCTGCTTAACTTAAAAAGCAATGCGTTGTGATACATCCCATTTGTCCAAAACTCTTGAGGAGCGTTGGCAAAGTATCGACTCCATAAGACTTGATAGCCGATGATAATAAGCAGAAAGGCGAATCCTACGACTTTCCAAAAACTCGAAGTTGATTTACGCCGATGACTGCTCAGTTGCTTTTTACCATCCTGGTTCATGGCTTACTCGCCCAAATCCTTAGCAATAAAGTTCGTTTTAAAGGTAAACGCATATGGTGTGTCTCCGTTTTCACGCAGATGTTGTAACCTTTCTAAAGCTTCCTCTGGTGTGGGCTGATGATTGTCTTCAACCCACCACAGTACGTAGGTATCTTCTGCCAAGCGATGAAACCATTCCCCCTTACGACGCATGAAATCACGATGATGGGTTCGGAACATAAAGTTCTTCAGCGCATCCACGTTATCCCACACCGACATATTGACGATCATATTTGGGTCATCGAATAGCTTAATGCTGGTCGCATCACCGGATTCGTCTTTGAGTCGCCAAACAAAGCCTTCACTCTGTTCCGCTATGCCGTTCACCAAATCGAGATTATCGACGAAATCCTTTATCTCCGGTGCATCCAGCGGATACTTCGCTAAAGCAATATTCAATTAAGCAAGTTTCATTTCGTCCTCCTTTACCCTTATTACTGAGAATTACGACTCACTCAGTGATTTTAATCCCGCTTTCAAAGGCTCTACCGTTCCTTGGTTCAAATCCAAGATACAGACTGATTCTTTATCGACGGGCATTGTGTATATACATTGACCAGAATCATCATAAATTTGACTCCCTCCTAGCCCTCTCAAATTTGGGTTATTCAAGGAATGAGGCCAATTGCATTGCACGACGAAAGCACCCGATTCTTTTGCGATAAGAGATGCTCGCTCGTAGTAGCCCTGCGTTTGCTGCTCTAGCGAGTGTTGACCGATGTAACTAGGCCAAAGGATCAAATCGGCTTGGTTTTGTACCTTTGACAAAAACCATTCTACGTCATCGATCTCTCGACAAATGACGCTCGTTATTGACGATTGTGCCAAGTTAAGCAGTTCGCGTCCTTTTCCTCTATTAAAGAACTTGGCTTCACTTTCCGTTAGCCCGACCTTATTCCATTGCATCGCTATGCCACCATTAGCATCAATACATAGATAGCTGTTAAATATACGCTCGCCTTCCGTTAACGGCGCACCAATAAAAAGCATGATCTTGTAATCGAAAGCAAGCTTACATAGAACCTGAATAGCGTGACGAATAGTTTGTGGCTCCGATTCCTGTTTGATGTTGCGATGGAAACCGCTAAGGCTGAGTTCAGGGAAAACTAGGGCATCTAACGCCCTCATACTCTCAACATGAGAAACGATTGTTTTTAGATTTTCTCGGACCGTCCACCCCATCCGCATCTGAACTACACCAAGCTTCACTCTTAGCCACCTCCCTGACCTTTCAAATTTATAGGATTGTGCGGTTACTCGTCTCACTTCGACGTGCCAACCCTTTCAATTCAAATAACTTTTCAATACCTTTTAACACATTCAAATAAGCAATAAGTTTATGAACAAACGGATTCATTTAAAAGCGTGACATTCAACGGAGATAGAAGCTCTCTAAAAAGAATTCACCGCCGAGAGTACTGTTAGTTAGGCTCAAGCAATCATGGACTCATCATTGCTAAGAAAACGAAATAAACAGCTTAAAAAGATTCAAAACGCATGGCACGAAAGATGTCGTATTTTGATTTGTCGTCAAAGAGAGCTGGGAGTACTAGGCTCAATTCTCTTTAGAAAATAAAAAGGAAAACCAAATGAAATGTCCGAAATGTAATTCTGACTTTGAACAACTTCAAACTCCGCTAGGTGATGTCGAACGATGCACAGAATGTAAAGGCCTATGGATAGACGCCTACGAAGTGGAAGCAATGAAACCCTTAGCAGATGTGATTGATTCTGGTGATGAAGAAATCGGTAAAGCGTTTAATGTTATTGACCGTATCGACTGCCCAGTCTGTCCAAATAACCAATTGCTTCGTTTAGTAGACCCTAAACAGCCACATATCTGGTTTGAAAGCTGCCCGACTTGTAAAGGTCGCTTCTACGACGCTGGTGAATTTAAAGACCTAGCAACACTCGACCTATCCGATTTCTTCAAGAAGTTCGGCTTGGTTGAACGTGTTTAGTTGATGACAACAAACCTCTAAAGGAACAATGTTGAAACATGGATGTTAAAACAAAACCATCGCTAAAAATGGCTCAAAAGGGCGTAGGCAAGAAGTGCGAACACGTTCTTAGGACTTTACCTGAATGGTTTGGCCGAGAAGATTCTCTCATTGAATATGTCAGTGAGATTGATTCGTTAGACACTTATACCGCTTGGGATGGAAATGAGCTTATCGGTTTTTTCTCAGTGAACTACCACAATGCTTTCTCCGCTGAGCTGCATGTACTCGCCGTGCATCGAGACTATCATCGGCAAGGTATTGGACGGCAGTTATATCAAACGATTGAGAAAGATTTAAGAACCCGAGCGTTAAAGTTCATACAAGTCAAAACTCTCGGCGTTTCTGCCAATGATGTTAACTATGAAAAAACACGCCACTTTTATACAGCATTGGGCTTTTATCCCCTTGAAGAAATCGAGGACTTTTGGGGAGAAGGCACGCCCTGCCTAATTATGGTTAAGAACCTTTAGTAAGAAATGTTCACGCAGCTTGAAAGGAAAAAGAATACATCAGGTATTTGTTTACAGAACGCGTTATCAAGGAGAGTTTACCACTTTAGAAACATGTCCTTTATATCTCGTCGGAGAACGATACTCACCTTGGCTAATATTGGATTCAACAAAGGGGCACTCAATTAAAGGGCAGGTATTTTCCGTTTTGACCGCTGCGATCATGTATCACAAAATCATCTAGGTGCTCGACATTCAGGTAATCAGCTTCGGGATCCTCTTGCGTAAGAAGACGTATCGCGTGATACAAGGCAACTTTACCTTGATAAACAGACCCACTCCACGCAGGAATGGCGCTGCTGTTTACGATATGAGAGGAGACTTCTGTCAATCTAAATATTCCTTTTCGTAAGTGACCGGCCCTGTGTTTTAAAGCTTCCATAACTACGTACAACGTCAGATTTAAGCTAACGCTCACAAAAAACCAAGCTTGCACGACCTCATATAAACTTGCTGCATATCAAGCTAAAAAACCTTTATAGAAAATGGGAAATTGACAATAATCTAAACCTCAAAACTAAACACATTAAATTAAAACACTCATCCCCATTGCAACCTGATTACAACTAGATAGTTTTTGAAATCTCACTTCAATAAGCATGATTAAATGCCTAATCACATTAATCACTCAGTTCAATATGAACCTATTAGCGTATTTGGTATAGTTTCTGCAACGCGATAAACTATGAGAAAAGATTATGACTATCAACTTCAACGAAAAAGTTCGAGGGACTAGGGTATATCACAACGGAACTGCCACTAAACCTCGCTCACTGACTGAACCTGATAAAATTGCAGCACAAGGAAACTTCGAAAGTGATCGAGGTAGAATCCTCAACTCTGCTGCAATCAGAAGACTTCAACAAAAAACTCAAGTGTTTCCTCTCGAGCGCAATGCAGCCGTTCGTAGTCGCCTCACTCATTCTCTCGAAGTTCAACAAGTTGGTCGATACATCACTCAACTAATCTTTAAAGAGCTTTCTGAAAAATCTAAGCAAGAATACAAACTAATCGGACTAGAGCGTCAATTTGAGTCGATAGTCGAGATGTCATGTTTAATGCATGACGTTGGCAATCCGCCATTTGGACACTTTGGAGAGCAAGCAATAAATGATTGGTTTTCGCGTAACTTGCACTCTCTTATGAAAGATGAGAAAGGAAACCCGCGAGTGAATTTACCTGCTCCTATCCAACAGGACATAGTTAACTTCGAGGGCAATGCGCAAGCAATTCGTCTAGTACATACCATACTCGGACTCAATCTTACCTATTCTCAAGTATCCGGTGTGTTCAAATATACTCGCCGTGGAGATCAGCCATCACCTAAAACACAGAACAATCCGCTATTAAAAGACTATGACTATTTGATGAAAAAAGTGGGTTATTACTTAAGCGAGCACCGCTACATAGAGTCACTAAAAACAGTATTGTCTATGGACTCTCATTGCCGTTCCCCATTTTCATACATAATGGAAGCTGCCGATGATATTTCCTACGGGATTGCAGACATTGAAGATGCCGTTGAAAAAGGTATCCTCACTATAGAGCAGCTAATAGATGCTTTAGATTACGAATACCAATCTCTTGTGGAAAAGTATGGCTTACAGAACGATGATGAGATGAAAAGGATCGTTAATGTCGCCAGTGAAAGTGCTTCAAAAGCTGATAACTGTGCGAACAGCCATTTCTTCATTACTCTTCGTGTAGAGATAAACAAACGCCTACCACAACATGCATGCAAGCAGTTTATAGATAATATAGATAAGGTATTTCATGGGAACTTCAATAGAGCGCTAATTGAAGATCATAGTCAGAACCATGCATTAGTAAAAGCTCTTAAGAATGTTGCTATGAACTATGCTTTCTGCGATCCCGAGGTAGAAAAAAGTGAACTGCAAGGATATAGAATCATTACGGGGTTACTTGAGGCGTATAAACCCTTATTACTTTTGAGCGAAGATACTTTCACTAACATTGAAAAGGCCCCTCTATACGAGCGAAGACTCTACAAGAAGCTGCCCAACAAGCACCTTCGAGCATACGAAATCGCGATGCAAACATTAAAACAAGAAAAAGATAAACCATCTGACATTCCTTATCTACCCTACGACTTTGATTACGATGTATGGGAGTTTTATTTTCGAGTACGCCTCATCCAAGACTATATTAGCGGTATGACCGATCAGTACGCTTATGACGAATATCGTAATCTACATGTGTTGAACTAACTAAATGCAGATAATTTAAGTATCGTCTGAAGGACGGTACAAATTAGTACAAAAAAGGGAAGTCACCTTCCCTTTTTTGTCGCTGTCAATCTGCTGGTTGAGAGAGTTCGTCTTCAACTTTCATCAATCCATTGATATCTAACCGGCCTTGTTAATTTGTTTATCAATTTTTGCTCTAGAGCGAGAGCTAACCAGCTTTTTACCTGCCCTTTGTGCAGTTCTGATGCTTCAACAAGTTCTGCTTCTGATATTGGCTCTCTAGCTACAGTTTGTAGATACTGAACAAACAATTGATAAAAGCTGTCTTTGGAAACAACCTCAGGCTCTGAATGTGTTAGTGAAGCGGATTCTTTAGTCTCTACCAACGCCTCATTATTTTTCGTTTCTTTCTCAGGACCGTCCTCTACAGGCAGCTCATCGTTGCATTCACTCTGAGATATTTCATTTGGCTGTGCGAATAAATCTGCTTGTGGTTGGCTAAACAAGTCCGTTTGGTTGTTAACCTTAGAGTAAGCGCTGTTAACTAACAATGATTGAACATCCAGCTCTGCAATGTTCTCACTACACCAACTTGCTCCTGCTGCAACAATTCTAGCATTGCCAGCCGAAGAGTCTTGGGTTTGTTTCACCCAAGTAGGAACCCAAGCTTTCTTTAAGTTCTGGATAGCACCTTCCCAAGTACCACCTTTAGCACCTGAATGAACGACTAAAGAGGTATCCGCTAAACAATAGATGTATTTGTTTCTGTCCATTGCATTGAAGCGGTTGAATCCAGCTTCTGGGTTGAAAGGAGAGACTAGTACAACATTGCCATTCATTAAGCCACTGCGGTACTTTGCTGAAGTGGAAGCTTTCAACAAACTATCAGCGAGTATACCCACAACGGCACCACCAGCATTCATCGCCCCTAGCATTGAAGACTCATCGACTCCTCTTGCTCCACCAGAAACTATCCCCAAACCAGCACTCGCCGCTTTAAGCCCAACCTGTTCGGCATAAGCTAGATCTGCAAGCGAAGCATTACGCGAACCTACGACTGCAACACCACCAGCCTTGAGCAGCGCTTTGTCTCCGCATCCATAGAGTACAGGAGGAGCCTGGTTACCAAGTTGGTGAAGTAGACGTTTGGGGTAGCTATCTTTGTCAGCACGAGTAATGACCCACAAGCCAGAGCGACTCCATTTTTCGAGCGCTAGTGCCATGCTGTGCCCTCGCTTTAAAAGGGCTTCAACTCGATCTTGAGTGACTTTATTTTTGGGATCGCGCCAATGAGATAACAACGCTTTCTCGTTGTTATCCAGCAAATCGGCAGGACTGATTTTGCTATCTCTCAACCACATAGCGAAACGCGCCCACTCCGCATTAGTGAGCGGCTTTGCGGCATCTTTATCCTGCTTACCAAAGTAACTGGTAAGCAGGATAATCGCTTGTGCTGTTGTTGTTAAATTCATTAATCATTTACCGATGTGGAAGCTAAAGCGACCGGGTATACTTTTCCGCTGCCAGCTTGCTGAAGCTTCGCCGCTATAACAGTTAATGTCCAACCTGAATCAACAATGTCATCCACTAAGAAGCAAGGACCCTCGGGTATAGGCTCCTGAACTTCAAAAGCACCATCTAAATTACGACACTGATGAAAACGGTTTTGCTGGAACTTTTGCTGCTCATTGTCTCTAACTTTTTGTATCACGTCGACAAATTCTAGCCCCAACCTTTCAGCTAATCGCCTAGCATAGTCAGGAACTAGTTCAGGGTGGTTGCGGGATGATACACAACATAACCAAGTTGGTCGTTCTTCCAAGTCCCAACGTTCAAGTATCATTTCTGCCATAGCATCAACCAGCTCATCTCGGAAATGATTCTCATGTTTGTCATCTCTTACCATTTGCCCCCAACCAGCATCCCCCCAACGAGATAATACTCTGCCCTCTTGAGCTCTCAATTCGAGCGGTAAGTTACCTCTAAAACCTTCTTCAACAAATGCTCCTGCTGCAACCTGAACATTTGGTTTTATTGGCATTTCTGCATGGCGTAGAAAAATGCCTGCATCGTGAGCTAATGAAGGGTTTATAGCACTACTCACAATTTCTTGTTCAAGACACACAGCGCATCTTCCGCATGGCTGTGCTTCCTCATCATCCAGAGCTTGACGAAGATAAAGCATTAAACAACTATCACTCACTTGATAATCTAGAACCTCTTGCCATTCTAATTCTCGCTGTTGCGTCAGATGTTCGATTCTATCCTGATCCAAATTGAACCTAGCTGATGTACGTTTCCATTGTGAGCCCTCTTTAACTACAGGAGCCGGATTCTCTACGCTAAGCAACTTCAGCACTTTCTCAATTTGGCCAAAACGAAGATTTGTACGTTCTTCCAACTGACGCATTGTCAATCCATCTACAGGAGCAAGCTCATCTAGAATTTCATTAATTTGCTCAAGACTAGGAAATGCTGAAGAGCGAAAGTACTCATGAATATCCGCATCTTCACGCCCAGACAAAAGCACGCCAACTGCGTTATCGATACCACGCCCCGCTCTTCCTACTTGTTGGTAATAAGCAACAATTGAACCTGGTGATTGATAGTGAATAACAAAGCTTAAATCAGGTTTGTCATAGCCCATGCCTAGAGCCATCGTTGCAACCAACACATCTATTTGGTTATTAAGTAGCAAATCTTCTAGATGTTGACGATATTGATTGGTATCGAGGTCGCCTGTAGGGCTAACGAAATCAGGGTGGGTAACTTTTCCATGATAAGCGCGAGCATTAATATCGTTTCGTACTAGCCATTCAGTAACTTGTTCCGCATCTCGTGTAGTAAGAGTGTAAATAATACCAGTACCATCTAATTGCGGAATTATCTGAGAAAGCCAAGCAAGCCTTGAAGCTTGATCAGGTAAACTGATGTTTTGTAGCGATAAGCTGTCACGCCCTAGCTCACCACGTTGAATTTGAATATCACCGAGTTGGCGATGAATATCGTTGACCACTCTATTATTAGCAGTAGCAGTGGTTCCCAACACCCCCGTGTTCGCGGGCAGTGAGCTTAAGATATTAGCGATCTGTCGATATTCAGGAATAAAATCATGACCCCAGTCAGAAATACAATGTGCCTCATCAACAACCATTAGGCCCACGTAATCAGAGATCGGCTCTAATACTTGCTCTCTAAATTCTTCATTTGAAAACTGTTTCGGATGGATTAATAGCGCGTCAATTTCATTGTTTCTGAGCGCATGCAAAATTGCAGGTCTCTCATCACGGTTTGTTGAATCCCAACGAACCGCATTTAATCCTAATCTCTCTGCAGATTCTATTTGGTTGCGCATCAATGCAAGCAAAGGTGACACAATGATGGTTGGTCCTTGGCCCCTATCTCTGAAGATTTTGGTACTGATGAAGTAAACTGAGCTCTTACCCCAACCTGTTCGTTGAACTACCAGCAATTTCTGATTGTTATTTACCAGTGCGTCAATTGCCTCCCATTGACCATCTCGAAATTGAGCACCTTCATCACCGATTGCTGTTTTGAGTAACTGCTCTGCCGCCTGTTTGTCCATCTAGCTCACCTATGTAATTAGTTTTATATAAACACAAAGGAGATTACTTAATGGAAGTTTAAAAAACCATGAGGTAAATCCCAACAAGTGCAACCTATTGACCATAGCTGATAAACACAAAGGTAAGAAAATGTAAGGTAGATACCTACAAGAGTTAGGGTCGCTATGAAGCTACAAGCTAATGTGCGTTACAAATAAATTTCTTATGGCACTAAAACGAAAAAGCCCCAGCATTTCTGCTGGGGCTTTAGAATGTGGCGGTGAGTGAGAGATTCGAACTCTCGATACGTTGCCGTATACACACTTTCCAGGCGTGCTCCTTCAGCCACTCGGACAACTCACCGAATCAAATTGTGGTTAGCATCATTGGCTAACGAGGCGTTAATTTAATGATTATGTGCCTGATGGTCAAGGCTAAACACGAAAAAAAGCGCCCTTTTGCGTTTGTTTGCTCACTATCTAGCTAAATTGCATAAAACAGGGGCAATTATGCTTCTTGATAGTAGCCAGGTACTCGGAACCAACGGCGGCATTGGTCAAGGAAGTAACCGTAAAGTACACCCATACCACAAGACACAACTGCGTTACTCGCTACTGCTGTGATAATTTGGTCAGTAGAAGCGCCTACAGCCAGCAAAATGCCCGCATAAACCGGAGATTGGAATAGCACGTAGGCCATCAAGTCAGATACGTTCTTCATGAAAGATGAAGGTGAAAGCTCGTTGCCTTGGCGCAGTACCCAGTCACGGAACATGCCATAAGGCCATGCAATTGCGATGTTGACTGGAATAGACAACGTACGCGATGCCAAAGACTGCTCGAACGTCATACCCGAGATCAAAATCTCAATGATCATCCCTGTGATAAAACAAAAAACCACCATAGCAAAAGTATCCGCTGCGGCGTTACGAATACAAAATGGTCCACGAGACTTCATTTACAACCTCTAAAATCAAACACTATTAAAAACGACATCTATAAAATGATTTACTGCATTTAGAACCACATAGCAGTTAATGACGCTATTAGAGCACAATATTTTCAGTTTATGATTCCGTTTTAAAATATTAGTTGTAAATTAATAACCAACTTTAAGCCCCAAAGTAGCAGCTTTCACCAAAACCAGTAAAAAGCACCGTTAAAGGACCTAAAATGAAGTTAAAAAACGTAATTTACTTACCAACGAACGACTTAGCTCGCGCTAAAACACAAAAAACCAGACGAATATCTGGTAAGAGAATTTCAAAAAGATCGGCTTATGCTACTTGGAGAAGGATTTTCAGAGTAAATGCGAAGTTTGTAGAGTTGGGAAGATGGAAAGAAGCCAAAAGTAGTGCAGGCAAACGCCCACACCACTTTGTAGAAATGGATAGGTTATTGATCTGCGAGCAACATAGTCAGTTTGTCGATATCTTCTTCTTCAGGAGCGAGCGCTTTACTTAGGTAATCCTCGATCCGCTGGATAACCTTGTTTAGCTCGTCTGAGACACTTGGCTGGACACTCTCGAAAATATGAGAAAGCGTTGACATTGCCTGTTCCAAATTATCGTCATCTAGCGCCATATAGAAGTTCAGCAGTAGTGCCTCTGCGTTTTGTGGTTTGGGCTGCTCGGCACTCTTTTTATCTTGGTACTGATAAAGCATTGAAGCATGTCGGTACAAGGCATCATCAAGCTCAGATTCAACAATAGGTTTGGCAATAATATGGTTGGCACCCACGTCAAGCATGCGCTCTTGTGTTTCTTTGAATACATCGGCAGTACAACCAAAGATCAGCACGGAACTTGCTGGTGTATCCATAGAGCGAATCACTGCAATGGCTCCCACTCCGTCGAGCACTGGCATGTGGTTATCCATTAAGACCAAATCGAACTCTTGCTTCGTTACCTGCTCTACCGCTTGCTGCCCGTTCTCGACACAAACACACACAAAGCCTTTCGAACGTAAGAAGGTCTCCATAATGATGGTATTGGTGCGGTTATCTTCTACGATAAGCGCACGTAATCCTTGGCAATCGAGTTTATGTGTATTGGTTGATTCCAAAACACCCGCTTCACACGGATTAAGTTCTAGTTCGACAACAAACTTGGTGCCAATGCACTCTTGGCTTTGTACTGTAATGCCCCCGCCCATGTGTTCAGAAATCTGCTTCACAATCGCAAGCCCCAAACCTGTGCCGCCAAAACGTCGAGTAGTAGAAGACTCCGCTTGTTCAAACGGTCTGAAGATACGCTTCTGCGCGTCTGGGTTGATACCGATACCCGTGTCTTTCACACTGATGGTCAGCTTGGTTTTGTCTTTGTGCACATGCTCTGCCAACTCGACTTCGACAAAGCCTCGGTCTGTGAATTTCACTGCGTTGTTGAGCAAGTTAAATAACACTTGGCGCAAACGTGCTTTGTCATTGTTGTACCAACGACCTTCCGGCACGTTTGAAATAATGCGGAATTGCAGACCTTTTTCAGCGCATAAGGTGTGATAAACACTGTTGATACTGCCGAGGATCGATTCAATTGGGAAAGGTGTGTTATCCAGCTCAATGTGCCCCTGCTCAATCTTCGAATAATCAAGGATCTCATTGAGCAACGTCATCATATGATCGCCTGAGTCATACAAGGTGTTGAGATGCTTTCTTTGTTCATCCGTCAGTTGGGTCTTCAACAAGATTTGGGCAGTTCCCAACACGCCATTCATCGGTGTTCGAATTTCATGAGACAAAGTTGCTAGGAAAGCCGTTTTCGCATTGGTAGACGCTTGTGCTTTTACTCTCTCACGCTCAAGGTAAATGGTTTTCTCGTTGAACTTAGTGATCAGATGGCCGATCTCGTCTTCGCTGTCATAGGCGATATCGATGATGCCCCCAGTTTTAGAGTCATCCACTTTCTGAGCGATACGTACAATGGGTTCAACTATGTATCGGTTTAACAGGTAGTAACCCACCAGCACACACAGAAGCAAAAATGGGATGATGCCGGTCTCGACACTCATTACCTGATTAAAGACTTGGTCAGATACTTTGACTTTCGCGTTGACTACGTCCATGCGCCAATCAAAACCACCAAAGCCTAACTGGCTAATGTAAATGTCTTTGGTGAGTTGGAAGTTGTGCTCAATAACAACTTGGTCATCAGCATCACGAATCACAACGCCCAATGAGTATTGGTTGGTATGCTCACGAATGAACTGGAATAACGCTTCTAAAGATAAGTCTACGGTTGCGACACCAGCAAAAACGCCATCTTTATAGTAAGGCGCTGAAGCGGTGATCATCTGTACCTGAGTGAAGGTATCGATATACACGCCAGACCAACTGACTGATCCCGCGGGCTGGTTTACTACAGATTGGTACCAAGGCTCATTGTCGTAGCCACCGGATTCTGGATTATTGTAGGAGTGAATTTGATCAAGACTGCCGTTTTCATTCTTATTGAAAAACAAGCTCGTGTATTGCCAGCGTTCATCTTTAAGTATCGGTTTTGGCCATAAACCACCACTCACAATGATGTCGTCACTGACTGCGAGTAATTGTGGGATGGTATCTTGAAGTGAAACCCTTGGCGTTGGTGTCTGCCCTAACCCCACTAAGCTATTTAAGAGTCCAACCGAACTCGTCAGAGGCCCTTCTATCTGTGAGGCAAGCAATTGGGTACGCAGATCCAGATTACGTTCGAGTTTTTCACGCACTGGAGGCTCGACCACAAGGTACACAACAGAACCAATGGTCGCGATGAAAAAGCACAAATAAAGCGTTAGGGCGAGAATGCTTTTTTTTCTGAGTGACGAACGAATTTCCATAGATGTAGACGAATCATTCCCTAATATCGATTTATCAATAATTGATTGGTAATATGAGCGCAACCAACCAGCCCATTAACAAATGGTATTCTATTTTGAAACTACAAGACATCCTTTCTCTTCCAGAACTTGATGGAAAACTACTAAACCTAGCGAAAACTCAGGGCTTTGTAACGGCAATGGCCTCTGCGCCAAACGTGCTAAACCCTCAAGAGTGGCTGCCATTCCTATGGGGCGGAGAAGAAACAGCACCCTTCTCTGACGGCGAACAACTAGAACAGTACATTGATGAAATTGTTCAAATGTGGAACCAAACTCGCCCAGCGCTTCTGGAAGGCGCGTGGCAATGGCCAGAAGGCTGTGAGTTGGATGATCAAGACATCGTATCTGCAAACACACGTGATTTCTGTGAGGGTGTACTTCAAGGCTGGCAATTGACTCGCGATGATTGGGAAACCTTGATGCCTGAGGATAGCGAAGACAGTGCCTTACTTGGTGGTGTGTTGCTTTCTTTGACGATGCTGTACGATCCAGAGACCACGATCGCGACGCTTGCAGAACAAGGTATGGAAGGTCTAGAGCAGTTTGAAGAAATCTTCAACGCGATGCCAATGATGCTTGGTGGCCTAACTCAGCGCGGCGTTATGCTTGCAGAAGCGCTTTAACGCATCTAGAACCGTATTTAAAATTAGTACACGAAATAAATATGAAAGGCTCTCCGGTTTGGAGAGCCTTTTTTGATCATGTAAGTGCTATGTATGAGATATTGTCTGAAATATTAATTAAACATTTATTCACAGCACTGAGATTCTACTTTTATAAACATAAAATTAGTGTCATTTAATTTAGTTCAAATTAATTTAGTCCAAAACGAACAACAAAAATGATAGCTAACAAATACAATTAAATGATAAAAATGTAATTAAAAAACCAATTTTAAATACTACAATCTAAATAAGTAAAATTAAAAAATAAATCATAATATTTTATTTTGTTAATAGGAAATAATGTGAACTACTTTACGTTTTTGTTCAAAACAACAAATTTACCACGAATTTAAATTTGAGTTAAAACTCTAAAAACACAACCATCAATAAAAACTCACCATTGCTTTAATGATCATTTTCAAACCCGTTTGTTGACTTAAAGCAATCCAATTGCAAAAACAAAAAAAACCACAATAACAATCACTTCGAATAGAAAATTAGTAATTATCACTAAGAAAAGGGAGATAATTACTGACCAAAACCAACTAAAAAACCGTAACGACCCATCAACCAAACAAATTAACAAAACTCTCATTAAGATCATTTAGTAAGCAACAAAAACCAACCCTCTTATTAATTCCCTTAGATGCAAATTAGAATAAAGATCACAATTAATAAAATTAACAGTGAATATACATTCAATAATATTAATTATTCGTGACTTTATAAAAAAAACACACCGTGTTATTAAATTATTAACGGGAATTATTTAATACGGTTATTTATTCTCGTTTAAGGACTACGGAAAAACATCATGGAAAGCTAATTTACGTTTGTAGCAATAATATAACAACGTTTACTAGGAGCTATATATGCCCTTAAATATAAAAAAATCATTCATCACTCTAACTTTACTCTCTTCATTTTTTACCGCTAATGTCTTTGCAGATATTCAAATACTTAGCGGTGAAAATGAAATTTCGCAGTCTGTCTCCGAACATTTCCAACAGTCAGCTCAACTCTATGATGGCAGTTTTGCCAAAGGAGATGCGCTATACATCAATGTTGGTACGGCTTCAGAAAACCAAATTGCTATCGCGAAGTCACACGTCGTGAAAGGTGATATCGTCATTATCGATCTAAGTACTATCGCAAGCGATGAAGAAAAAATAGAACAGAGTCAACATATTACGGGGCTTGGTATCTCAGCTCCTGTTATCGTCACGGGGGTATATCAAGGCGATAATTTGGTCAATGCTGTTGTCAGTGATGTTGTGGATGAAAACGGCAATCCACTCAATAACCCTGAAGCTGAGCTAGAAAGCATTAATCAATCCTTGGTTCACAGCTTAACTCGTCTTGGTTTTGGAGGAAAATAATATGAAAACATCTACTATTTTCACGCTTTCATTGCTCACAATATCAATGAATACAATGGCTGAAGAGTATGTACCTATTGTGTCAAAACCGATCTACATCACCAGCTCTAATATCAAATGTGTTCTACACACCAGCGGTGAGTTTGATAAGACACGTGACTGGTGTGATGCCAGTGCATCGATTGATGTTCGCGTTAATGTCGAACAAATGCGCTCTATCCAATCCTCGACTTCAGAAGGCATCACTACCCCAGATGCGAAAATCGTGCGCTTTACGGTTGATGCACAAAAACCAGGGACAGGGATTCACCTAGTCAATTTCTTACAGCAAGATCATAGCTGGTTTCAAAGCTGGGCAAACCGCCGTACCTACATTGGCCCTTTCGCCAGCAGTTATGACTTGTGGGTGAAACCTGTTAGTGGTTATATCCCAAAGAAAGCCAATGACTTCCCGAATAATGAGAATCAAAACTACCAACACCGCGATACGATTGGTTACTCGATCGGAATTAATGGCTCAGTAGGAGCCGAAGTTGGTAAAGACGGTCCAAAAGGAAGTGCTGAAGTGTCTGGTTCATTCAGTTATACCAACTCGAAAACCTTGGTGTTTGATACAAAAGATTATCGAATCAATAACAGCTCTTCTCTGAGTGATTTTAACGTTTCCTTTGAGCGAGGATTTGATGAAAAAGGCTGCGACGAATTGGTTCGCCAAGAGCTAGGTTGCTACTTTACCTCTGCGCATTGGGGAAGTGGTTGGGTATTTAACAAGTCAAAATTTAATCCAATCTCTTACGCAAACTTTAAACCTAACTTTGATGTTCTTTATGAAACGCCTGTATCTCAAAAAGGCACAACTGATTTTGAAATTGGTGTAAAACTCGCTTATCGAGCACGTTTTGGAAGTATCATGCCTTCGCCATTTTTCTCGGTTTATGAGCCAGCGGGCTACTCATCAAACTCTTCAACGGCTCGACAACGTATACGCATAGATTGGAATCACCCGTTGTTTGACCCAGAAGCTCATGTGACACTTCAATCACTCAGCGATAATAATTTCTGTCTTGATGTCTATGGCACAAACAACGACGGAGATGTCGATGTAGGTGGCTGGGAGTGCCACGGAGACTGGAACCAAGTTTGGGGACTAGATGACAAAGAACGTTACCGCAGTCGTATCGCCCCTGAACGATGCCTAGCAGTCTTGCCAGATAAAAGCGTAACCGTTGATTTTTGTAATGAGACTCTTGCTCAAAAGTGGATTTGGGAAGGAGACAAACTTATCAGCAGGTACGTGGATGGCACCAATAACCGTTATGCTTTGAACATTATTGGAGACCATAAAGTCGGTGTCACACCAGAAGCCGAAGCGACAAAAGCAAAATGGCAACCAAAGTTACATAAGATCAAACTCTAAGTACTGATTGAAATGGAAGGTTTCGCCTTCCATTTCTTTTATCGACAATCTTATTACAGGCTATCAAATCAAGATAAATCGCCCGCCGACTACAAAATAACATGAGGAATATAACGCGCCATATCTTGAGTGACTAAGCTATTATCCTCACGAATCGAGATTCCTGCGGCTTTGTCATTGACCAGCCAACTGCCAATCAAGGTATGGCTCTGGCCAAACTTAGGTAATGGATGATATTGCTGGACGATGTTTTGGCTCGATTCATACGGCCCTGGAGTTTTCACCAATCGCTGTCCATTCTTCACAATCTCTATATTCGCCCCTTCACGAGAAAATAGTGGTTTGATGACGTAGTCTTTCAAACTGTTCGCTTTTGTATCATTAGCAAAATACGCCGGCAGTAAGTTAGGGTGATTTGGAAAACGCTCCCAGAGTAACGGTAACAACGCTTTGTTAGAGAGGATTGACTTCCACATTGGCTCTAACCAGTTCACGCTCGCCGTTGCCAAGTGTTGGTTGTATTCCTCTTCAAACATAAATTCCCACGGATAGAGCTTGAACATCCAACGAATCGCTCGGTCATCGGAATCGACGAAACGGCCCTCTTCCGTAACACCAATATCTTCAACAAAAACAAACGCAGTCGTTAAGCCCGCTTCACGAGCGCAATCTTCTAAATATTGGACGGTACCTTTGTCCTCTTCTGTGTATTTACAACAACTGAAGTGAAGCGTTTGTCCCGGCTGCAATTTGGCAATCTCAGCAAAACGTTCGATCAAGAAATCTTGCAGGATGTTAAATTGGTCAGCGCTTTGGTGAATACGGCCCTTGTTAACGACATCTTCCAACCACACCCACTGCCAAAAACCCGTTTCAAATAAGGACGTTGGTGTATCGGCATTGTTTTCTAATAACTTTGCTGGTGATGAACCGTTGTAGGCAAAATCCAGTCGAGAATAAAGCGACGGCTCTCTGCTTCTCCAAGAAGAAGCGACTTGGGACCACATGGATTCAGGAATGGCGCATTGAGTCAGTAATCGCTCACTTCGAACGACTTCGTCTACAACTTCAAGGCACATTTGATGAAGCTCCTCCGTTGGCGCTTCTATGTCTCGTTCAATTTGCTCTAATGTGAATTGATAGTAAGCACTCTCATCCCAGTACGGTTGGTCGTACATAGAGTGGAACCCAAAACCAAACTGGCGTGCTAAATCACGCCAGTTTTCTCTTTCTTGTATTTCTCTTCGAAACATAAATGCTGTTAACCGCCTCGACCAACAGAGACGGCTTTACCAAAACCACCTCGAGACATTGCTCGTCCCATCGTGCCACCACCTCGTTTATTTAGGTTGCTGGTTGCGACTTTGGTTGATTGGTTACGGTAGGACCCGTAGAACTGCCCTGCTCCGTTGTAATACTTCGACTTGTAGCGATACATCGGCTCGGAATAGTAGCCTTTGTTGTAGCCACTGAGGCCACTTACTGCGCGACTGAAGAAGTAGCCACCCACAAACGGAACATAAGAACGGTGGCGTGAGCTGTAATAACAATCGTCTTCATAGAAATCGTCTTCACACTCAAACTCGTTGTTATAGCGCGGTGCGTTTTCTTCTGCTCTCGCCATCGCCTCTTGGTAGGCAATTTCACACTGCTCGCTGAACTCTGGTGCATCTGATTTACATTCATCTGCATCAGTATAAATATAACCTTCTGTTTTCGATTCATGAGTAGCGAGAAAGAAAATACCACCAAAAGCCACAAACGGAATGATTCGTCCGACTTTGAAGCTCTTATCCATCGAAGAGCGTTTTACGTTGGAACTGCGTTTCATCGCCCCTCCTAGTAAGTCATGCAAGCTGCGTTGAGTACACCGACAGAGACAGAAACTCCTGCGAGTACAATACCTGCAGGTACTTCATCATTCTCGATACGCTCAGAGACTTTAGGCAGCAGAATGAATCGCACGATGCCGAAAGCAATGATTTGAGCCAGCATGGCAACAACGCCCCAAACCATAAAGTCAACAATATTAACCGAGTTGGTCGCCGCGCCCGCTATCGCTAAACAGTAACCAAGAAATGCCCCACTTAATGCGACTGCTGCTGCGGTATTTTTCTCTTCTTTGATTAGGTGCCACTCATCGTATGGCGTCAGTTTCACGTAAACGAATTTAAACGCTAACACGAAGATAATCGAAACGGAAAAGTAGAGAAGAAAGTTAGGGAAACCTGCTAACAGGTCGGCAATCATGTGCATTATTTATCCTTATTCATTTCGTTCCAAGCGAAGTCATCGATTCGCTCGTCGGCAATGTAAAACAGCTTAGTCTTCGGTGGGACAGCGACGTCAAGATCAGGGTTTAGCTCAATGCCATTGCCAAGATCAAACGCGATCAACGTTGCTTGGTGATGCTTTTTAATAAAACTAAAGATCGTTTCTACATTGGTTGTCGCTTGATCTTCTGGGTAGATCACCGAATATTGCGTCATGCCTCTTGTCGATGCCAGTAGCTCTTGGTGCAGAGCACTCGACCCCGGGTCAACCGCTGCCTTCGCGAGCATCTCTGCGCCAACCGCAGGAATGCATTCCGCTTTAGGGCAATGCTGGCTAAGTAGACGACCCAAAGCATCATCTTTAAAATAGGCGAGCAAGTGTGCAGCAGGATTCACTGACGCACAATACAAGGCCGCCGAGAGGGTAATATCATCGGAAAGATTATCAACAATGATACAGTTGGCTTCCGTAATATTGGCATTTTTCATCTCTTGCGCATCAGTGTAACTGTTCACCTTGATGAAACCGATTTCCCCAGGAAGTGGGTTCTCTATATCTGACCGACTGCACAACACAATGGGGCGCTTACCCGCTTCTTCATGTTGCAACATACGAATAAGGTGCATGGTCCTTGCGCCATTCCACCCCAACAATACGATATGGTTTTCCACTCTTACTCTCCGTTTACCCAATATGCCTGCTCGCCAATAATCAATCGCTCCTCCTGCTACCCGTCCCAAAATGGCAGCAAACAAGCTTAAACCACCAGGGATAATAAACAGAACGACTACCCATTTCCCAGTATTCGTGGTTGGTGAAAGATCACCATAACCAACGGTAGAAGCCGTCACCATGAGGTAATAAATGAAGTTGGAGAAATTGTCAGTAAGTGCGTGCTCCCCTGCGAGAACCAGCAATAACCAAGAGATAGCGATATAACTCGCACTAATGACGAGAAGGTTTCGGTTGCTCAATTTGAAAAGATGGGCGCTGAACCATTTTTTCAAGACTAGCCATACAGCCATAAGTTTCCGATTCCTTTCTGATTACTATATGTAAATACTAACCCATTGATTGTAAGAAACAAAAAAACCAGCCAAATTCGGCTGGTTTTTGAGATTTGTCTTGGCAAACTGATGCCAGAACAAGCTAAACGACTATGCGTTGCCTTTCACTTGCATGTTCAGTTGCTCAGCAAAGTCTAGCATGCGGTTCAATGGGATGAGTGATTTCACACGCAGCGCTTCATCAACGAAGATTTCGTGTTCCTCACCACCTTCATTCAATGCTTTTTCAATCGCTTTAAGACCGTTCATTGCCATCCAAGGACAGTGCGCACAACTGCGACAGGTCGCACCCGCACCAGCAGTGGGTGCTTCAATCAGTTCTTTCTCTGGCACTAGTTGTTGCATTTTAAAGAAGATGCCTTTGTCAGTTGCAACAATCATTTTCTGATGAGGTAGCTCTTTCGCCGCTTTGATAAGCTGACTCGTAGAACCAACCGCATCTGCCAGCTCAACCACGCTAGCTGGTGATTCTGGGTGAACTAGGATTGCCGCATCCGAGTATACGTTCTTCATCTTACGCAGTGCGTCCGCAGAGAACTCGTCATGAACTACGCACTCACCTTGCCACAGCAGCATGTCTGCGCCAGTCTTGTTTGCGATGTAAGAACCTAGGTGACGGTCTGGGCCCCAAATGATTGGCTTATCTTCTGCGTCTAGGTGTTCAACGATTTCCAGTGCAATACTAGACGTTACAACCCAATCAGCGCGTGCTTTAACCGCCGCAGAAGTGTTTGCGTATACCACAACCGTATGGTCAGGGTGAGCGTCACAGAATTCGCTAAACTTATCCGCAGGGCAGCCAAGGTCAAGTGAACATTCCGCTTCTAGCGTTGGCATTAGAATGCGTTTTTCTGGTGTTAAGATCTTTGCAGATTCGCCCATGAAGCGAACACCACCAATGATCAATGTGCTTGCTGGATGACGGTTACCAAATTTCGCCATCTCTAACGAATCACCAACAAAACCACCCGTTTCTTCCGCTAATGCTTGGATCTCAGGATCGGTGTAGTAGTGTGCGATAAGCACGGCATCTTTCTCTTTAAGCAGCTTTTTGATTCGCTCGATGTAATCGGCTTTTTCTTCTTGGCTTAATGGGGTTGGTTTTGGAGGGAATGGGTAAACTGTCTCGATTTTATCTAGTATGTGGCTCATTGCTCTTGCTCTACGCAACTTCCTTTAATCCGCGTATTGTAACCTTGTTAATTTTCAAAAACCAACCCAGAGCGGGAATTTCTAGCAGTCTAGCCGTATATCTTTGACGCAAATAACTATTCTATCGACAAAATAGAATTGGGTTGTAGCAAAGAAAAACCAGTGAAGTAAAACGAGCAAACAAGAAAAAAGGAGCCGAAGCTCCCTTTATTAGTCTCAATGTGTGAGTCTTATTACTTCAGCTTAGCGCTCGCGATTTTCGCTGACGCACTGCCGGCGTATTCATCGACAACTTGTTGATAGTATTTCTTCGCTTGTGCAGCATTATTGTTACGCTCAGCAATATCGCCTAGCTTAACCAATGCATCTGCACGCTTGTTAGAATCTTTGTAAGAAACCACAGCTGAAAAACTCTTCGTTGCTTCTTTGTCTTGCTTCTTAGCAAAATACAACTGGCCTAGCCAATAGTGGGAGTTTGCTGAGTAAGTCGAGTTCGGGTAATCCTTTTGGAACTGCTGGAAAGCCGCAATAGCGCCCGTGTAGTCGCGTTTCTTAAGGATCAAATCCACGGCATCTTGATAAGCGGTTTGCTCATCAGCGTTGGACGTGTATTTACCACCTGTTTCTGCAGGCTTGGTTTCTTTTACTGGCGCAGCTTTCATTTCACCACGCACACGATCTAGCTCGACAAACAACTCACGTTGACGCTTTAACATTTGCTGCATTTCGTAGCTATTGCGTTCTAACTGACCACGTAGATCACTGATCTCTTGTGACATTTGGTCAATTTGCTCTTGCATTTGGAGCTGAACACGGTTGCGATTTTGCAGCAAGCGCTCTAAACGCTCGACATCTGATTCTGAAGAAGATCGAGTTGATACTGATGATGTGCTGTTGAGATCTGATACTGGAGCTGGTGCAGCGAACGCGAAGTTCGCTGCACTTGCCAGTAACGTAAGCGTAACAGCGCGCTTAGTGTTACTGAACATGAGGTTTACCTCGAATTAGTATACTAGAACCGCACGACGGTTTTTAGCGTAAACATCTTCTGATTGACCTAGAAGAAGTGGCTTCTCTTCACCGTAGCTAACGATAGCGATTTGGTCAGCTTGAACACCTAGCGCTTGTAGGTAATTTGATACCGCTTCAGCACGACGCTCGCCTAGTGCGATGTTGTACTCTGGCGTACCACGTTCATCAGCGTGACCTTCGATTGTCACTTTAAGAGCAGGGTTCTTGCTTAGGTAAGCTGCGTGAGCTGCTAGCATCTCTTCGTAGTCACCTGCAATTGTTGAGTTATCAAATGCGAAGTAAATAGTTTGAGTTTCGCGTAGTGCTTGCTCTTTTAGCTCTTGCTCTGTCAATTGACCGTTTGGATCGATTGGCGTTACTACTGTTGTTTCAGAACCGCTAGTGTTGGTTTCTGCACCCGTATTTGAAGCCGCGTCATCACTTGAGCTACAAGCCGTCATTGCCATCACAGGAATCGCGATTAGCAGTCCTTTTAGAACCTTGTTCAGTTGCATCTTATTTTCCTTTATTAATCAATTTTATTACTACAAAAACGGTGACCATGCGGGAGCTCTGACACGCCCATTTGTTGCCGGTAATCTAGCTTTAAATCGACCATCAATTGACACCATCGATAGTACGTTTTTCTTGTTGTAGATTGAGCTATAGATAACCATGCCACCATTTGGGGCAATGCTCGGAGACTCATCAAGCAATGTTTTTGTTAGTACCTGAAGAGCACCTGTTTCCAAATCTTGCTTAGCCAAGTTGAAGCCCGAATCACTGCGATTCACCATGACAAGGAATCGACCATCAGGAGTGATTTGACCACCTAAGTTTTGGCTGCCTTGCCAAGTCAAACGGTTAGTAGAACCGCTGCCCAAATCTACTTGATAAATCTGAGGTTTACCACCCCTGTCAGATGTGAAAATCAGTGATTTGCCATCAGGGTGCCAGTACGGTTCTGTATTATTTGATCTGCCACGCGTAATTTGTGTCAGCTTACGAGTTTTCAGATCCAACGTGTAAACCTGAAGTGAACCTGTCTTAGAAAGAACCAACGCTAACTGACTGCCGTCAGGCGAAAATCTTGGCGCACCATTGTGACGAGGGTATGACGTAATTTTCTCTCGCTCGCCGGTGTAGATGTTCATAATGAAGATCTCAGCTTGGCCGTTCTGGAAACTCACGTAAGCCAATTTCTGGCCATCAGGAGACCATGCTGGAGACATCAGTGGCTGTTTAGATTGAAGTACTAAACGTTCGTTGTAACCATCGTAATCGGCAACACGAAGCTGGTAAGGGAAGCGATCTTTGTCGTTTACAACAACATAAGCGATACGAGTCATAAATGCGCCGCGTTCGCCAGTCAATTGCTCGTAGACAAGGTCCGCAATTCGGTGAGCGTATTCACGCATGCGTGGGCCTTCTACCGTCGCTACCTTGTTAAACAACACGTGGTCTTTGGAAAGAACCAGTTCTCCGTCATCACCGAGAGCTTTGCTCTGGCCCTTCGTTAATTGGCCACGAACAACGTCAACTAACTGGTAGTTAACCACGTAGTTACCTTGTTCGTTTTTCTTAATTGAACCGGTCAATAATGCATCTACGCCCAAGCCGGTCCACGCATCAAAGTTTACCTCTGATTCGTTGGTTGGCGTTTGGGGCATTTTGCTGGTCGGTACCGGGCTGAATTTACCACTGCGTTGCAAGTCAGAGGCAATCACAGCGGAAATATCAGTCGGAAGAGGCTCACTGCCTTCCCACTTAAAGGGAACAACAGCAATTGGTCGTGCTGAATCAATACCATCGGTAATCACCAGCTCTAATGCAGCGTGAGCCACATTCGTTAGACTGCCAAGCAGTACAAACATTCCTAGTAAAAGGCGTTTAATCACGTCTCAGTTCCTTAAATTAATAATCAACTGTTAAGTTAATATCACGAATTTTATCTATAATTGCGCGGTCTTTTGGCATAGGGAAATTGCCAACTTGGTTTACTGCACTCTTTGCCGCACCACATAATCGAGCATCACCGCTAATGACTGAAACACCACTTACTACGCCATCTGTTCCAGTTGGCACAAGCTTAATATTCAGCCTACACGACTTTCCCACAAGGTAATCATCCTTAATGATTCGACTTTCGATTAGCTGTTTATAGATTGCTGCATAACGACCAACTTCCGAATCAACATGTTGATTCTTCGCTACTTGGTTAAGTTCGGATTCACTTTCTAGACCAGCAAAAATGTCATCCAGCGCCGCTTCTTGCTCTTTGCGTTCACGCTCTGCTTTCTCTGCGGCTTCTCGAGCTTTACGTTCGCGCTCAGCGGCCTCTTTGGCTGCTTTTTCTTTCGCGATGCGTTCTTGCTCGGCTTTTGCTGCGGCTTCACGTTCACGTTTCGCTTTTTCTTCCGCTTCTTTAGCGGCTTTCTCTCGCGCTGCACGTTCCTGCTCTGCTTTACGTACGGCCTCTTCTTTGGCTTTACGTTCTTGCTCGGCTTTTGCTGCTCGCTCTTTCTCTTTACGAGTGCGTTCTTCTTCGGCCTTACGTTCTTGCTCTTTCTTCTTGCGAGCAGCTTCGGCTTCACGAGCGGCTTTGGCGTCTTTCGCTTGCTGCTCTTTCAGCTTACGAATCTGTTCTTCTTCAGCTTTGCGATTCTTTTCCAGCTGCTCAGCTTCACGTCTCAGTTTATCAAGACGATCTTGCTCTTTTTTTGCCGCTTTCTCACGTTGCTGACGAATTTCTTTGGCTTGTTGTTGGACAAGCTTCGGGTCAATAACAACCGCCTGAACCATCTGCCCTGTCGGCTCTGGTTTCGACATAGTGAAATCCGTACCCCAAAGCAGAGCCACTACCAGCAGCGCATGCAAACCAACCGATATTGCTATCGGCTTGGTGTATTCTTTGGTTTTTTTCTTGTTGTCTTTCATAGATGCTCGATGTCTATTCCCTGATATCGGTCATCAGACCCACTTTTGGGATGCCTGCACGACTTAACTCGTCAAGCAAAAGCACAACGTCAGCGTATGGCGTTGCCGCATCACCACCGACTGCAACCGGTGAATCAGGCTTGATTTCACGCTCTGCTTTCACACGGACAATGACGTCTTGTAGTGATAGACCGCGTTGAACCTCTTCATCATTAACGCTTAGGCCCAAATTACCATCGCGATCGATTTCAATGATGATGAAGCTACTGTCTGTTTCACCAGCAAGATCTTGCATTGATTCCGCGGTAGAGGTTTTTGGAAGGTCTACATCCACACCTTGAGTGACAAATGGAGCGGTCGCCATGAAAATGATCAGCAGTACAAGCATAACGTCGATATAAGGTACAACGTTAATCTCTGCGGTCATTTTACGCTTTTTAGGTTGGTAACCCGCCATGCCTTATTCCTTATTCGCGCTGTCTCGACCCGCCATTGCTTGACGGTGCAGGATGCTGTGGAATTCTTCAGAGAAAGTTGCGTATGTATGCTCTAGCTTACTTACTTTGTTGCTTAGACGGTTGTAAGCCATTACCGCAGGGATTGCTGCAAACAGACCCATCGCTGTTGCGATCAGTGCTTCTGCGATACCGGGTGCCACCATAGATAGTGTTGCTTGTTTCACTTCACCCAATGCAATAAAGGCGTGCATGATGCCCCATACCGTACCAAATAGGCCAATGTATGGGCTGATGGAACCGACCGTTGCGAGGAACGGTAAACTGGTTTCTAGTTCATCCACTTCACGAGCTACAGAAACACGCATTGCACGACCTGTACCTTCCATGATGTAGGCTGGAGAGTTAGCGTTACTCTTACGCAAGCGTGCAAATTCGGTAAAACCAGCATAGAAGATTTCTTCTGTGCCACCGATGTCGTCTTTACGAGCTTTCACTTTTTGGTACAGCTGTGAAAGATCGGTACCAGACCAAAATTTGTCTTCAAAGGACTCAGCGTCTTTTGATGCTTGAGACAGTACTTTGCTGCGCTTAATGATCATTGCCCATGACGCAATTGACATGCCTAGTAGGGTCAACATCACAAGCTTTACCAACAGACTGGCCTGAAGAAAGAGATCTAAAATGGAAATATCAGCAGTCACTATTTGTTAGCTCCGAATTGATAAAAGATGGGATAGCTATTGGTTTCATTTTCTTATTATCGATACATGCTACCTTAACAATTGTCTTGCACAATGTTTTGCCTTCATCATTGACTAACTCTTGACAGAATTGCAGGGACGCACGCTTTATTTCTGACACTCGGGTAAGAACGGTCAAATGCTCGTCCAGTCTCGCCCCTTGGTTGAAATCGATATCCATGTGTCGGACAACAAAGCCAATGTTTTGTTCCAATAACACATGTTGAGAAATGCCTTTTGCACGCAACATCTCAGTGCGTGCGCGTTCAAAGAATTTTAAATAATTAGAGTGATATACAACGCCACCCGCATCGGTATCTTCATAATACACGGTGATCGGCCAGCGGAAGGGATTAGATGTGCCTTGCAAGGGAGTACCAGTACTTTCAATTCTTTAAAGCAATTACTATAACTGAAGCGGCAGTAATTGGTACTGAGCGAAGAGAATATTTTTGAATTTTGTAGAAAAAATAAAAGCCAGACAAGACGCCTGGCTTTTTATTCGATGATTTAATAACCGACTTTATTTCAGAGTGTAACGCTTACATGAAATAGAGTACTGTTAAATAAACTAAGATAGCGAGTGAGAAATAAGGACTGAACAATACTTGCCAGTACCAATTTCTTGGCTTGAAGCCCACACCGTAAACCATGCTTGAGCAGACTGCCCAAATCAGTGCCGGTGCGATAAACGCATTAAAGCCACCAATTTCTCGATGGTATGCGTTTGGATCCCACATCACCAATCCTACGTGCATAAAGCCGAGGATTAAGGCCAAGGCTCTCAATAAAGTCTTGTCCATTGGTGCGTGAAGTTTCGCTACCTTATCAGCGAGATTACTCACTGTCTTTATCCATCATTTCTGAGTGCTCTAACCAAAGAGCGTTGATGATACCGAATGCACAAGCAAGTAGTACACCTAGAATCCATGCGAAATACCACATAGTAATAGCTCCTTAGTAAAGTGAGTTTTTGTTTTCTTCGATGAACTTGTCATCCAAGCGACCAAACATCTTGTAGTAAGTCCAAGACGTGTAAGCCAGGATGATTGGAACCATAACAAACGCAACGCCTGTCATTAGGTTCAGAGTCAGTTCAGATGAAGTTGCATCCCACATTGTCAAGCTATGTGCGTAAACCTCACTTGATGGCATGACGAATGGGAACATTGCAATACCAGCAGTAAAGATAACACCCGCGTTACCAAGGCTAGACGTTAGGAACGCGATACCACACTTCTCTAGGCGAGATGCCAATACAGCTAGAAGCGGCATTGCAACACCCAGTACAGGCGCAGCCCATAGCATTGGGTAGGTTTCGAAGTTCGTCATCCACGCGCCTGCTTTACGGATAACCTCTTTGTTTAGAGGGTTTGAAGCAGCGCCAGTGTCGATACCACCTACAATAACGTAACCCTCGATGCTCTGAATCCAGAAGCCAGCAGCTACGAATGCAACCACGGTTAATAGACCCATTAGCTGAGCAACGTTACGAGCACGAGTGTGTACTTCGCCAGTTGTCTTCATTTGTAGCCAAGTTGAACCTTGCATCAGGATCATGAACAAGCTTACTAGACCACACAGCAACGCAAATGGGTTAAGAAGACCAAAGAACGAACCATGGTACGTTGGCATTAAGAATTCGTTCAGTTGGAATGGAACGCCTTGTAGCAGGTTACCAAACGCCACACCAAAGATGATTGGTGGAACGAAGCCACTGATTGAGATACAGATATCCCAAGTGTTACGCCATTTTTTATCTTCAATCTTTGAACGGTAATCAAGACCGATTGGACGTAGCCAAAGTGCCGCTAGAGTCAGGATCATCGCTAGGTAGAAACCAGAAAACGACGTCGCGTAAACCAAAGGCCATGCTGCGAACAATGCACCACCAGCAGTGATAAGCCATACTTGGTTACCATCCCAGTGAGGAGCGATCGAGTTAATCATCACACGGCGTTGCGTGTCGTTTTTACCGATAATAGGTACAAGCGCGCCCACACCCATATCGAAACCGTCAGTAATTGCAAAACCAACTAGTAGAACACCGATCAGTACCCACCAGATGAATCGCAAGATTTCGTAATCAAACATCTTGTTGTCTCCTTGTCTTACGCTTCTACTTGGCGACTAACTTTGTCTTCAACAGAGTCAGCGTTTTGCTCGAAGTGGTAGCGACCAGTTTTCAGGCTGCTTGGACCTTTACGAGCGAATTTCACCATTAGGTATACTTCTGCAATTAGGAACGCAGTGTATAGCGCTAGGATTGCAAATAGTGAAGTCCAGATTTCACCTGCAGTTAGTGCTGAAGCAGCAACGTGTACTGGTAGGATTTCACCTACAGCCCACGGTTGACGGCCGTATTCAGCAACGAACCAACCCGCTTCGATCGCAATCCAAGGTAGTGGAATGCTGAACAATGCAGCTTTAAGAATCCAAGGTTTCTGTTCGATCTTCTGACGACATGTTTGGATGAATGACGCACCAAATACGAATAGCATGATGAAGCCACACGCAACCATGATACGGAACGACCAGAATAGCGGCCATACTGTTGGGATTGAATCATCCGCAGCAGCTTGGATTTGGTCTTCAGTCGCATCAACAACTTTGTCTGTGTAACGTTTTAGAAGCAGGCCGTAACCTAGGTCACCTTTCACTTCGTCAAACGCAGTCATGTTTGCTTCAGACTTATCGCCTGCACGCAGTTTTTCAAGCAATTCGTATGCGTACATACCAGTACGGATACGGTCAACGTGCTCTTCACGTAGATCGTGTAGACCTGTTACTTGCTCATCAAACGAACGCGTTGCGATGATACCCATTACGTAAGGGATCTTGATTGCGTAATCGGTGTTCATTGTTTCTTGGTTCGGTAAACCAAACAGTGTGAACGCCGCCGGTGCTGGTTCTGTATGCCATTCAGCTTCTACCGCTGCTAGCTTCACTTTTTGAACTTCACCAAGCTCGTAACCAGATTCATCACCTAGCACGATTGTAGACAGGATTGCTGCCATACCGAAAGAAGCTGCGATAGCGAACGAACGACGAGCGAACGCCACATCACGACCTTTTAATAGGTAGTAAGAACTGATGCCAAGAACGAACATTGCACCACACGTGTAACCAGATGCTACTGTGTGTACAAATTTAACTTGCGCTACAGGGTTTAGTACAACGTCTGCAAAGCTCACCATTTCCATACGCATGGTTTCGAAGTTGAATTCTGCGCCAACTGGGTTTTGCATCCAGCCGTTCGCGATAAGAATCCAAAGTGCAGAGAAGTTAGAACCCAAAGCAACCAACCAGGTTACCGCTAAGTGTTGACGTTTTGATAGACGATCCCACCCGAAGAAGAATAGACCAACAAAAGTTGACTCCAGGAAGAAAGCAACCAGTGCTTCGATCGCTAGTGGTGCACCGAAGATGTCACCTACATAATGGGAGTAGTAAGACCAGTTCGTACCAAACTGGAACTCCATGGTAAGGCCAGTAGCCACACCAAGTGCAAAGTTAATACCGAAAAGCTTACCCCAGAACTTGGTCATGTCCTTGTAGATTTGCTTGTTCGTCATTACGTACATTGATTCCATAATGGCCAAAAGGAAGGCCATACCAAGGGTCAATGGTACGAATAGGAAGTGATACATCGCTGTCAGTGCAAACTGCAACCGCGACAGATCAACTACGTCAATCATGGTAACTCCTATGTGTCGGCTGAATGACACTCTCTACATATTGCAATCCATATACAAGTGTAATTTACACTTGAAAAATGTTGAATTATCACAACTATTTGTTGCAAAAATGTGCTTTGTTGGTTAGTTAATTGTTAAGCATCAGCTAATATAGCTAGACCTAATATTACTGCTAAAAACAGTTTGTTTCAAAAGGTTTATAGAGAGAAACCGCTTTGATGTATATCAATCTTTATGCGCTGAATTTGGACAAAAAACCATCACATTGATCCAGATCAAACGATATCAGAAGAGTATGTTAATAGAGAGTAATCAGGAGAGAAAATAATCAGTTAGGCAAGAACATAGAGTTAACAATCTATAAGTTTTTATTACCTATTTAGTATTAGAAGAGATTTAATAAATGAGAGGTTGGTCAACATTGGTGAAATGCTGAGCGCTGCGCGCCCAGCGTTGGAATCTTACTTTTCAATTCCGAAATGCAGATAAGCGCGATCGGTGGCTATTCTACCACGAGGTGTGCGTTGTAAGTAACCTTGTTGAATCAAATAAGGCTCTAACACATCTTCAATGGTGTCTTTCTCCTCCCCAATGGCTGCTGCCATGTTATCCAGACCGACTGGACCACCACCAAACTTTTCCATAATCGCAAGAAGCAGTTTGCGGTCCATGTAATCAAAGCCTTGTGCATCGACGTCTAGCATGTTCAGAGCTTTATCAGCAACGTCGACACAGATATGGCCATTACCTTTTACTTCCGCGTAGTCACGCACACGGCGTAATAAACGGTTAGCGATACGTGGCGTACCACGAGCACGACGAGCAACTTCTAACGCACCTTCCGATTCCATTGACAAGCCTAGGCAATCCGCGCTGCGTTGAACGATATCCTGCAAGTCTTTAACTTTGTAATACTCAAGGCGCTGAGTAATACCGAATCGGTCTCGCAATGGCGAGGTCAATGAACCCGCTCGTGTGGTTGCACCAATAAGCGTGAAAGGAGGCAAATCGATTTTGATAGAACGCGCCGCTGGGCCTTCGCCAATCATGATGTCTAACTGGTAGTCTTCCATTGCTGGATACAGCACTTCTTCAACCATCGGGCTTAAGCGGTGGATCTCATCGATAAAGAGCACATCGTTTTCTTCAAGGTTCGTGAGAAGCGCTGCCAAGTCCCCTGCTTTCTCAAGCACAGGGCCAGAAGTTGTACGAATGTTCACTTCCATCTCGTTCGCGACAATGTTCGCAAGCGTAGTTTTACCCAAACCTGGAGGACCAAAGATCAATAAGTGGTCAAGCGCTTCACTTCGCAGCTGAGCGGCTTTGATGAAGATCTCCATCTGGTTACGGACGTGGTCCTGACCTTGGTAATCCGCTAACTTCTTAGGGCGAATAGCTCGGTCGATGACGTCTTCTTCACGAAATGCAGGATTTTCAGGCGCGATTAAACGATCGGCTTCAATCATATTGTTACCTTAGACTTACCGTTACACCATTGATTTTAGCGCTTCACGGATCAGTTGCTCGCTGCTCATGTCCGGTTTAGCAATTTGAGAGACCACTTTCGATGCTTGAGTTGGCTTGTAACCCAGAGCAAGTAGCGCGCTGATCGCTTCTTCTTCTGCGTTATTGGATGCCGCTGCCGAATCTGTTGGCGCAGCATCAGTAAATGGCGTGAACAAGTCACCCGCACCCCAACCTTTAAGGCGGTCTTTCATTTCCACAACAAGGCGCTCTGCGGTTTTCTTACCAACGCCAGGCAGTTTCACCAGTGTTGAAATGTCTTCACGCTCTACGCAAGAGACAAATTGGCTTGCCGTCATACCAGAAAGGATGCCCAGTCCCAGTTTAGGACCGACGCCGTTCGCTTTAATTACTTCACGGAAGAGCGCACGTTCTTTGACTGTGTTGAAGCCGTAAAGCAGTTGAGCGTCTTCACGCACAACAAAATGAGTATAAATGATCGCTTCTTCGCCGACGTTTGGCAGTTCGTAGAAACAGCTCATTGGCATCTGTACTTCATAACCAATGCCATTAACTTCAATTAAAACTTCAGGTGGTTGCTTTTCAAGCAGAGTGCCGCGAAGACGTCCAATCACTATAAATACTCTTTGGAAATGAATTTGCGACAGGATAATAAAGAACTGGATAGACATCCAGTCCTTTATGCCGTTCGGTTAGATTTTTGAGGCAACTGAATCTCTAAATCAATCTGAGGTAACTCATTTTTTAATACGCGAACACGCTTAACGGTAACGTCCTTTTCTCGCACTAGTTGCTTTACCCGCAAGCGCCACCAGCGTCTTGTTGGTATTGGCATGACAAATGGCGACACCTAACGCATCGGCAGCATCGGCTTGGGGTTTCGCTGGCAACTTAAGCATGTGTTGAACCATGTGTTGAACCTGTACTTTGTCTGCACCACCACTCCCCGTCACCGCTTGTTTGATAAGACGAGCGGCATATTCATACACGGGAAGGTCGGCGTTAACCGCAGCCACGATAGCACTACCACGAGCCTGACCTAGCTTAAGTGCTGAGTCTGCGTTCTTCGCCATAAAGACTTGCTCAATAGCAAATACATCTGGTTGGAACTGAGTGATGATTTCTGTCACGCCCGCATAGATCTGCTTAAGGCGGCCCGGCAATTCTTTTTCAGAAGTACGAATACAACCACTGCCTAGATATTGCAGATGACGGCCTTGTTGGCGAATCACGCCATAACCAGTAATGCGGGAGCCTGGGTCAATGCCCAAAATAATTGACATGAAGTATCCTAATCAATAACTCACTGTAAGTATGAGAATATATGCCATTAAAACAAAAACTCCCGCAAGTGCGGGAGTTTTTGTTTAATATAGTTGTGCGCTTATTCTGCGTCTTTTTCTTTCGCAACTGTTACTGCAATTGCTAGCTCTTCTAGAGCCGCTGGGTTTGCAAGGCTTGGAGCGTCTGTTAGTAGACACGCCGCTGCTGTTGTTTTAGGGAATGCGATAACATCACGGATGTTCTCAGTACCACATAGCAGCATTACTAGACGGTCTAGACCGAATGCAAGACCTGCGTGAGGTGGCGTACCGAATTTCAGCGCTTCCAATAGGAAACCAAACTTCAGTTTTTGCTCGTCTGCATCGATACCTAGAATATCGAATACCGCTGCTTGCATTTCTGCGTTGTGAATACGTACAGAACCGCCGCCCACTTCGTAGCCGTTTAGAACCATGTCGTATGCGTTTGAGTTCGCTACTGCTGGGTTCGCTTTTAGCTCTTCCGCAGTCACACCTAGAGGCGATGTGAATGGGTGGTGCATCGCGTGTAGGTTGCCTTCGTCGTCTTCTTCGAACATAGGGAAGTCAACAACCCATAATGGAGCCCAAGTGCCTTCTTTAGTTAGACCTAGGTCTTTACCAAGTTTAAGACGAAGTGCACCTAGTGCTTCAGCAACGATGTTAGCTTTGTCTGCGCCAAATAGGATGATGTCGCCAGATTCCGCTTGAGTGCGATCTAGAATACCGTTGATCACGTCTTCGTTTAGGAATTTAGCTACTGGAGATTGGATGCCTTCCATGCCTGCTGCACGGTCGTTAACCTTCATCCATGCTAGACCTTTCGCACCGTAGATACCTACGAATTCTGCGTAACCGTCGATTTGCTTACGAGTAAGCTCAGCACCACCTGGTACGCGGATAACTGCAACGCGACCTTTCTCGTCGTTTGCTGGGCCAGAGAATACTTTGAACTCAACGTCTTTCACTAGGTCAGCAACGTCTACTAGCTCTAGTGGGTTACGTAGGTCTGGCTTGTCAGAACCGAAACGACGAATCGCTTCGCTGAATGGCATTACTGGGAATTCACCTAGGTCAACGTTCAGTAGCTCTTGCCACATTTCACGAACCATTTTCTCAGTCGTTGCACGAACTTGGTCAGCCGTCATGAATGACGTTTCAATATCGATCTGAGTGAATTCTGGTTGACGGTCAGCACGCAAGTCTTCATCACGGAAACACTTAACGATTTGGTAGTAACGGTCAAAACCAGACATCATTAGAAGCTGTTTGAATAGCTGTGGAGACTGAGGAAGCGCGTAGAAGCTGCCTTTGTGAACACGGCTAGGTACTAGGTAGTCACGAGCGCCTTCTGGTGTCGCTTTTGTTAGTACTGGTGTTTCGATGTCTAGGAAGCCGTTGTCATCTAGGAAACGACGAACAAAGCTAGACGCTTTAGCACGTAGCTTGATACGGTCGCTCATTTCTGGACGACGTAGATCTAGGTAACGGTACTTCAAACGTTGCTCTTCAGAGTTCTTTTGGTTGAAGTCTAGAGGCAGAACGTCAGAACGGTTGATGATTTCAAGACCTTTCGCAAGGATCTCAACTTCACCTGTTGCCATGTCTTTGTTTACTTGGTTTTCTGGACGAACGCGAACTTCACCAGTTAGCTTGATACAGAATTCATTACGAAGTGTGTTAGCCACTTCATACGCATCTGCCATATCTGGATCAACAACTACCTGAACGATACCTTCGCGATCTCGCATATCGATAAAAATAAGACCGCCTAAATCACGACGACGGTTAACCCAGCCGCAAAGTTCTACAGTTTGTCCTGCAAGGGACTTGTTCAGGTGACCACAGTAATGGGTACGCATAATGAAATTCCCAATCTCTCAAATATTGTTAACTACGCTCTGTCAGCCTCATTGCCGAGCAGAGTAAAGATCCATTTATACGCTGAAAGCCTATGAAAATCGACTACTCAACATACAATTAAGTGTGTTTTATCATTCATTGGTGGTTTTTAGTACAACAAATGTTCAAAAGCGCACCAAAGCGAAAAAATTGGTGGGGATTATAGCGTGAAATTACCCATTTCAGCAAAACTCTCGTAAAGTGGGCTCAGGAAAAAACGTAAAGCAGAGATATGGATAATTTACCCCTTCGACTTGGATTGACCATGTGGTCACACAACCAGTGGCAACAAAGCTTTTACGGCAGTGGCACCAAGCCTGCAGAGCGACTCGAAAAGTACGCGCAGGTGTTCCACACGGTAGAAGGCAACACCACCTTTTATGCCACACCGACGCTCAACACGGTGCAAAACTGGAAAGCCGCGACTCACGACGATTTCAAATTCACCTTTAAGTTGCCAAAAGCGATTACTCACGAACAAATGCTCAGAGGTTGCGACGAGCAGCTACGTGACTTTATGACGATCATGGAACCGCTTCATGAACGTGTTGGGCAATGGACGATTCAGCTCCCTGCTGCATTTGGTCCAGAACATCTCGATAGATTGAAGAAATTCTGTGCCAGCTTTCCGCCGAATTTCCCCCTTGGGGTGGAAGTTCGTCATATGGCTTTTTTCTCCAAAGGTGAAGAAGAGCGTGCGTTGAATCAGTGGCTGTTAGAGAGCGGCATTGACCGTATTATTATGGACAGCCGCCCGGTATTCGCCGCGCAGCCGACAACAGAAGCAGTGATCGATGCCCATCAGAAAAAGCCTCGCGTCCCGGTTCATGCAATAGCAACCGCCAAGCACCCGATGATTCGTTTTATCGGTCATCCCGACATGGACGACAACCTGCATTTTTTCGAACCTTGGTTGAACAAGCTGCCGATGTGGATTGAACAAGGTATTCAACCGTACTTGATGATTCACACGCCAGATAACGTCTTAGCACCAGAACTGGCTGAAAAGCTTTATAAGCAGCTACAACTTAAGCTCTCACTGCCAAATTTGTCTGTATTTCCTGCCAACGATGGCAACTCGCAAATACAAATGTTTTAGACAAGCTTATAATTAAGCAAATGACAGAGGCGCGAATTTCCCATAAAATACGCGCCTTTTTTGATGCCTGACATTTCAGGCGGCTTGTATGCAGAGATTTGGTTATGAACCCTAAGAGCAATCCAGATACTATTTTTTCGGCTCCAATCGATAAAATTGGGGATTTCACGTTCGATGAACGCGTAGCGGAAGTTTTCCCAGACATGATTCAACGATCGGTGCCGGGTTACAGCAACATCATTTCTGCAATTGGTATGTTGGCAGAGCGTTTTGTTAAGCCTCACTCAAACATCTATGACCTAGGTTGTTCTTTGGGTGCTGCTACGCTGTCTATGCGTCGTCATATCAAACAAGAAGGTTGCCAAATCATTGCAGTGGATAACTCTCCTGCGATGGTTGAGCGCTGTAAGCTTCACGTCAACGCGTACCGCAGTGATACGCCAGTTGATGTAGTAGAAGCGGACATTCGTAATATCGAAATCGAAAACGCATCTGTTGTGGTGCTGAACTTCACACTGCAATTCCTTTCTCCAGAAGACCGCTATGCGCTACTAGAGAAAATCTACGCGGGTTTGCGCCCAGGTGGCATTTTGATTCTGTCTGAGAAGTTTGTGTTTGAAGATGAAGTATCCAATGAGCTACTGATCGATCTTCATCACGACTTTAAACGTGCGAACGGCTACAGTGAGCTGGAAATCAGCCAGAAGCGCAGCGCAATTGAAAACGTGATGCGCCCTGATTCGAAGAAAGATCATAAAGAGCGTTTCGCGAAAATTGGTTTCTCAAGCTACGACGTTTGGTTCCAGTGCTTTAACTTCGGTTCGATGTTTGCGATTAAATAGCGAGAAGCGAGAAGCGAGAAGCGAGAAGCGAGAAGCGAGAAGCGAGAAGCGAGAAGCGAGAAGCGAGAAAGTCTTAACGTTTCGCATTTAGTGTCAATTTTTTAATTTATTACTCAGTGAAAAACTATGTTTAATTTTGCTAATTTTTATCAGTTAATCGCGCAAGACACTCGTCTTCAGCCGTGGCTAAACGTATTACCTCAACAGTTAACAGATTGGCAAAATGCTGAGCACGGTGATTTTGGTCGCTGGCTAAAAGCGCTGAACAAGATCCCACAAGGTGCACCAAACCAAGTGGACATCAAAAACTCAGTAACCATCAGCAACGATACGCCTTTTCATGAAGGTGAGCTGAAAAAGCTAGAAAGCCTGCTGCGTACGTTCCACCCATGGCGCAAAGGTCCATACACAGTGCACGGTATTCATATCGATACTGAATGGCGCAGTGACTGGAAATGGGATCGCGTTCTTCCGCACATCTCGCCACTAAAAAACCGCAGCGTATTAGATGTGGGTTGTGGCAACGGCTACCACATGTGGCGCATGCTAGGTGAAGGTGCACGCCTAACGGTTGGTATCGACCCTTCTCACCTGTTCCTAATTCAGTTCGAAGCGATTCGTAAGTTAATGGGCGATGACCAACGCGCTCACCTTCTTCCATTAGGTATTGAACAACTACCAAAGTTAGAAGCGTTCGACACTGTATTTAGTATGGGCGTCCTTTACCACCGTCGTTCTCCACTGGATCACTTAGTGCAACTGAAAGACCAGTTAGTGGCAGGCGGTGAGCTTGTACTAGAGACACTAGTGATTGAAGGCGATGAGAACGCAGTATTGGTTCCGACTTCTCGTTACGCGCAAATGCGTAATGTGTATTTCTTTCCTTCAGCGAAAGCACTAAAAGTTTGGCTAGAATTGGTTGGCTTTAAAGACGTTCGTATCGTAGATGAGAATGTAACGTCAGTCGGAGAACAACGTACTACTGACTGGATGACACATAACTCACTGCCTGACTACCTTGATCCAAACGACCCAACGAAAACCGTTGAAGGCTACCCTGCCCCTCGTCGTGCGGTACTTGTCGCAACTAAGCCATAATTAACTGAGATTTCTGACATTGTCTTAACTCACTCCTTCCTTTAAGACATTAACCTCTCTTCAATCTAATTAAGGATGCATATTGCGTCCTTAATTTTTTGGCTTTTCGTCACTATTCCTCACTCTGTAAGAGACTGCGAGAGATTCTTACTTGTGAGCCTTTGGCGATAACGCTAAACTCTTAAAAAACAAACAACTTAATCCAATCCCAAGGTTTTCAATGTTTATACGATTGACTCCGGTTGTTGCAATCGCCCTATTGTCAGGATGTACCCTTACAAAAGGCGAACAGTACCACCAAGAAACGTTAGCCGCTATTCAAGCTTCAGAGACGAATTTCAATACTCGCGTTACCAACTTAGAGCTTCAACTTAGTAACCAATCGGATTACATCGAAAGTTTAGAAGGCCAAGTGGATAAGTTAAATGGCGAACTCAATACCTTCCGTAAAGAAGCGATGGACGAAGTAAGAAAGCCGAAAGAGCCTATTATCGTTCAAGCTCCTGCGCCTGTTCAGGCGACTCCTACTCATGACATTGTCCTGGGCTCCATAGAGCGAGTGACTATTGACTCCATCAAACAAACTTTCGATGCACGTGTCGATACTGGCGCAGCAACGTCTTCATTAAATGCAGTCGATATTGAAGAATTCGAAAGAAATGGCAAAAACTGGGTGCGTTTCCATCTTGCTGACAATACCAAGTCAGATGAAGAGAAAGACATTTGGATTGAAGCGCCAATTATTCGCTACGTGAAAATCCGTCAAGCAACCACTGAAGAACTAGAGCGTCGAGCTGTTGTTGAACTTTGGGTGCGCGTTGGAAAAATTCATGAAAAAGCGCAATTTACGTTGGCAGATCGTTCTCAAATGAACCATCCTGTGTTACTAGGAAGAGAGTTTATGCGCGACATCGCACTCGTTGATGTGAGCCGTAAATACGTTCAAACGGAAGAAGATAAAAAATAATAAGGTAGATTATGACGTCCAGAATACCGTTTTACCTGTCAATCATCCTGTTGGTGATTGCAGGCATCGCTTTGAGTGTTTTCAGACATCAGAATTACGGCGTACCTTGGACTCCAGGTGAAACACGTCAAATTTGGGATGTTGAAGCCCGTATCGAATTTAATGCGAATGGCAATGAAGTAAAAGCTTCTCTTGCTGCGCCGCATACTCAAAATGGTTACACCCTGATTGGTGAATCAGCATCGTCTCCAGGTTACGGCGTTTCTTACGTCAACTCAGACTCTGGTCGTCGTGCAGAATGGTCAATCCGTCAAGCAAGTGGCCCACAAACTATTTACTACAAAGCCCAGTTCTTAGTTGACCCACAAGCAAAAGTGGATGAACAGCCACCTGCAGGTGAAATCACAAAACCTACCCTTTCAGCGCCGCAACAAGCCGCCGCAAATGCATTGATTGAACGTGCAATGAGCCGCTCAGCAGACAATGTCACCTTTGCTCGCGAGCTGATCAAAACGCTAAACGATCCAGACAGCCAAAACTCAGCGCTGATTCTTAATGACTTTGATCGTACCGATGCATTACACAAGATCCTACTTACTGCAGGTGTGCAAAGCAAAATCGTTGGTGTAATCGAATTAGAAGACGGCCGCCGTCGTCAAGCTATTCAGCCTATGGTTCAGGTATGGTCGGGGGAAGAATGGGTTCTCTTCTCGCCAAATTCAGAGCAAGCCGCAGCACAACCTAACCTTCTCGTATGGGATGAATCGAACGTTTCCCTACTTGACTTAGTTGGCGGTAAAAACAGCCAAGTTCACTTCTCTATGATTAAGCAGGAAGTGACTCCACAGCAAGCCACTGACAATAAAGTGGAAGCGGATGGCCTACTCAACCTTTCTATCCATAGCTTGCCACTTGAAGAGCAAGCCATGTTTAAGACCATCATGTTGATCCCAATCGGTGCACTGATTGTTGTGTTCCTACGTGTCATCATCGGTCTGAAAACTTCGGGTACCTTCATGCCAGTACTGATTGCGGTTGCCTTTGTTCAAACGCAACTGGTAACTGGTATTGTCGGCTTCCTATTAATTGTCGGTACTGGCTTGATAATACGAAGTTACCTCTCGAGGCTTAACTTACTTCTGGTTGCAAGGATATCCGCCGTAATCATAACCGTAATTATGATCATCTCGGTCTTCACCGTAGTCGCATTCAAGATTGGCCTAACAGAAGGTCTAACAATTACGTTCTTCCCTATGATCATCTTGTCATGGACGATCGAACGTATGTCGATTCTATGGGAAGAAGAAGGTGCGAAAGAAGTAGTTCTTCAAGGTGGTGGTTCACTACTAACCGCTGTCTTGGTTTACCTAGCGATGACGAACGTTTATATCCAACACTTAACGTTTAACTTCATTGGCCTACAACTGATTGTTCTTGCAGGCATCCTATTACTAGGTACTTACACAGGCTACCGTCTAACAGAGCTACGTCGATTTAAGCCACTAGCGGAGGACTAAACGATGTTTGAACGTTTCACTTCGCCAGCTAAGCTTCGCCATAAAGGCATTATGGGGATGAACAAGCGTAACCATAGCTATATTGGTCGCTACAATGATCGCTCAAAATACCCGTTGGTGGATGACAAGCTAAAGACAAAAATCATTGCTGAAGCAGCAGGTGCGACAGTGCCTGCTCTTATCGGCGTGATTGACAGCCAAGCTGAAGTCAAAAAGATCCACAAGATGGTATTGGACTGGCCAGGTTTTGTAATCAAGCCAGCGCAAGGAAGTGGTGGTAAGGGTATCCTTGTTATCACTTCGCACAAAGATGGCGTTTACACCAAGCCATCTGGTGCAACCATCAATAAAGAGGATGTAGAACGCCATATCAGTAACGCACTGGCTGGTCTGTTTTCTCTAGGTGGTAAGAATGACGTTGCAGTCGTAGAAAACCTAATCAAGTTCGATGACTGTTTTGATGGTTTCAGTTACGAAGGCGTGCCTGACGTTCGTATTATCGTCTTTAAAGGCTACCCAGTGATGGCAATGATGCGCTGCTCTACTGCAGCCTCAGATGGCAAGGCCAACCTTCACCAAGGTGCAGTAGGCGTTGGTATTGATATTGCGACAGGCAAAGCCATTCGTGCGGTGCAATTTGACCAACCTGTTACGCATCACCCAGATACTGGCAAAGATCTATCAACCCTACAAGTACCTCATTGGGAGCGCTTATTAGAGCTTGCATCGAGTGCGTGGGAAATGACAGGACTTGGTTACATGGGTACTGACATGGTGTTGGACAAAGAAGAAGGACCAATGGTGTTGGAGTTGAACGCTCGTCCGGGTTTGGCTATTCAAATCGCCAACGGCGCGGGTTTGCTACCTCGTTTAAAACACATTGAAAACCTTGGTATGCCGGCCGAATATCCAAAACCAAAAGAGCGCGTTGCTTACGCTGCTGAACAGTTTGGTTCTAAATCTCAGTTCTAACCTCTTTGCTAGCAGCTATTAACGTAGCTGCTAGCTAACCTTTCATATTTGAGCTCTATCGCTCGCTTTCTAAGTAATTCATCACTTCTATCACTGCAATCGATGATCCAGCTAACAGATTACACATGGATCGTTTCTTTTTTTCTCATACTTTTGCTTATCATGTCGTCTCCCCCTTACTCAACTCAAGAGGTTGGGCGATGCTAACAAAAGAAATTAATAACAATGAAACACCGCTTGTTGAACAAGAGAACTTTGATAAACATTTACAACGTTTGTCGGAAATCTCTGTCCAAGCACTTGATGAGCTTGCTGAAATGATCGAAACCGGAAACGACTTTTCAGAAGAATAGCACTTACCTTTTCGCTTTTAAGTGCCTGCTAATAAGCCGAGACTGTTGTCCTACAGCCTCGGCTTATTTTATTTTTTGAAGGGTGTAACTTATATCGAAGCGGTGGCTTGCTTCTCAATACTCTCATCTAAGCGATAACTAGCTTTGATGGTATCCGCCACTTTCTCCGCGATCATAATGGTTGGCGCATTGGTATTCCCGCCCACTAGCGTCGGCATAATCGACGCGTCGACAACTCTTAGTGCCTCTAATCCATAAACCTTAAGATTGCTATCTACCACGGCGAAAGGATCGTTCGCCATACCCATTTTGCAGGAGCCTACGGGATGATATTGGGTATCCGCTCGGTTACGAATATCTTGCTCGATGGCTTTCTCATCGTTCGCATCCACAGGATAAAAGCTGGCCCCGCGTATGTCATCAAACGCTTGGCTTTCCAGCATTTGGTGTTGCTTCTTCCAGCCTTTAATCATGATTTCCATGTCTTCAGGGTGACTGAAAAAAGCAGGGTCGATCTTTGGTACATCATAAGGGTTTGCACTGTTTAGCTTAACCGTCCCAATACTTTTCGGTCGAAGTAACGTCACATGCGAACTAAACCCGTGACTAGCGTGGATCTTACGAGCGTGATCGTCAACCACCGCCACCACAAAGACAAACTCTAGATCGGGCACGTCGACATCATCATCTGAACGCAAGAACCCTATACCTTCTGCAAAATTACTGGTCATTTTCCCACTACGTGTTTTCATCCACTGTGGTAAAGCCTTAGTCATTTCGGATGCCATTTTGAATGATACACCAAACGTATCTCGCTTCGCGCTGCTCCGGTAAGTATGAACCAAATCAATATGATCCTGCAGATTCTCCCCGACACCGGGCAATTCATGGATTTGCTCGATTCCGTGGGATTCTAATTCTTTCTTTGCCCCCACACCTGAAAGCATCAGGATCTGCGGAGAGCCAAACGCCCCAGCTGAAAGAATCACTTCTTTCGTGCATTTGATCTGAAAGCTCTGTCCTTTCAGACCATACTCAACTCCAACAGCTCGATTTCCTTCAAACAACACTTTATGAGTCGTAGCTTTGGTCAAGACAGTCAGATTAGGTCGGTTCAGGTTTGGAGTCAGATAGGCTTTTGCGGCGCTGCATCGCTCCCCATTACGCTGCGTTACTTGGGTTGGCATAGCACCAAACTGGTCGGCTCCGTTGATATCGTGATTACGAGGTATACCTATCGACTCACAGGCGGTTAAATAACGCTCAAGAACATCACTTGGCGAGCGTAAGTTCGCGACGTTCAGTGGCCCACCTTGTCCATGATAATCATCTTGGTGAACTTCGTTATTTTCTGCTTTCTTGAAATACGGTAAGCAATCGTCATAACTCCAACCTTCGTTGCCAAGACTGGCCCAAAGGTCGTAATCATATTGATGCCCTCTGGCGTACATCATCGCATTGATAGAACTCGAGCCACCTAAAGTTTTTCCTCTTGGTTGGTAGCCTTTGCGGCCATTCAGTCCAGCTTGAGGAACCGTTTCAAACCCCCAGTTGTTTATCTTGGTCGGCATCATTGCCACTACACCCACTGGCGTATGAATAAAAGGGCTCGAATCGGTACCACCCGCCTCCAACAAACACACGGTGACATCAGGGTCCTCGGTGAGTCGAGACGCTAAAACACAACCCGCAGAACCACCACCGACTACAATAAAATCATAACTGTCCATCTTCGACCTCCGCGACATCTAAAGGATGAAGCTCCCGTTTAAGGATCTTCCCGTTGCCGTCATAGGCAGTGCTTTGCGAATGAAGACACGACGTGGGTATTTGTAATCAGCAAGTTGCTCTCTACACCAAGTAATCAAAGTATGACTATCCGTTTTTGCATCTTGATGAAGCACAACATGCGCATGTACCTCTTCACCAAGGCGGTCATCGTGTTCACCGACAACAGCGACCATTTCTACATCAGGATGACACATTAAGACTTCTTCTATTTCACGCGGATAGACGTTATAACCGCCTCGGATAATCATGTCTTTAACGCGGTCGACAATGAACAAGTTGCCGTGTTTATCCACTCGTCCAATATCGCCCGTTAAGAACCAACCATCGCGCAACGCCTCACGAGTTGCTTCTGGTCGTCCGTAATAGCCTTTCATTACACTTGGGCTTTTTATGCAGACTTCCCCTAATTCACCCACGGCTTGGGCGTGACCTTTTACGTCCGCAATCTTAATCACGTAGCCACATAATGGTTGTCCGACACTGCCTGGTAGTCGGTCTCCATCACTATGATTAAACGTGGCCACTGGTGCGGTTTCTGATAATCCATAACCCTCCAATACTGGCAGCTCAAAGCGTTGTTCAAATTGACGAATCACTTCTACAGGCATAGAAGCCCCACCAGACACTCCTATGCGAAGACTGTGCTTTACTAATTCGGAATGCTCCGGAGATTGCTCACCCGCTCTGAGTAATGCGATGTACATTGTAGGCACACCTGCAAACACGCTGACTTTATGCTGGATGATTTGTTCAATCACAAACTTTGGCTCAAAGCGCGGGATCAACACCATAGTAGAGCCTGTCAGCACACTGGCATTCATCATCACGGTCTGACCAAAACTGTGGAACAGCGGCAAGGTTGCCATGGTGGTATCACTGTATTCCAACCGCATCAGATACTGGGAAGACATAGCGTTCGTTAACATGTTGGTGTGAGATAACTCTGCCCCTTTCGGCTGACCAGTCGTGCCTGAGGTATAAAGAATAACGGCGGTATCGTCACCATTTCTGGTGATTGACTCAAACGGCTTATTGTCTTGCATAAGCCAAGCATCAACAGCGTGCTCTTCTTCTCTGCATCGTTCTGACAAAGAGATAAAGTGTTCGCACTGCTCAGCTTCAGAGAAACCGTGTCTACCGTAGCTTCCCATTGGCAGCTCTTCGCTTCCTTCAAAGCAGAAATACGCTTTTGCATCAGAGTCGTTGAGGTGGTAAGCAATCTCACGGCCTTTAAACAGCACATTCAAAGGAACTACGACACAGCCTGCTTTTAAAATCCCGTAATACACGATTGGGAAGTAAGTAATGTTTGGACAAGACAGTGCAACTTTGTCACCAACTTTTAGTCCAAGTCGACTTAGGTTCGTAGCAATATTGCCTGCAAATTTGTCGAGCAGTGCGTAGTTGATTTCATCATCGCCCATCCTGAGCGCAGCTTTTGAAGGAAAGAGCGCAGCACTGCGCTCCAGATTGACAGCAAGGTTGTGCATCCATGATCTCCTTTGGTCGCAAGGCAGCCAGCGAGCACTGGCTGCTGAAGATTCTTTATGTAGAGAGGTAAGTATTGAGGGTTATGAGTGCTTGTTTAAATCTGGGTCGGGTTTGCCCGCAAACACTCGCAGTACCAGCTTCTGCACCATGTTGCCATATGGCGGTGCAAACAACTGAATCGGGAACCAATCGCGCATTTTTAGTACCGTGCGCGCATGGCTGAGTTCGCGAAAACCTTCTTCTCCATGGTAATTACCAATGCCGGAGTTACCCACGCCACCAAATGGCACAGAATGGTTGAGTACATGCCACCCCCAGTCGTTGATCGTGACACCACCACTATGGGTTTGAGTAAGCAAGATTTCGCGTTGCGCGGCATTATTGCTAAATAAGTAACATGCTAGCGGTCGTGGCCTCTCGATAATGTATTGAATTACCTCATCGAGAGAACGGTAAGTGTGAATAGGAAGAAGCGGGCCAAAGATTTCCTCTTGGCAAATACGCATTTCGGGTGTCAGGTTGGTAGCGATGTACAGCGGTGTTTTACGCCCTTCACCATAGTCGAGGCATTGAGTGATAGTCGCCCCTTTATCACGTGCATCCGCCAGTAGATCGTGGAATCGTTTGTGCTGGGCATCATCGACTAACGCGGTGTAATCCTGATTGGCTTTGATCTCTCCGTACATGGTTTGATGTGCGTGCTTTAACGCCTCAACAAACGCTGCTTGCTTACCTTCTGGTACAAACGCGTAATCTGGTGCGATACAAATTTGCCCTGAATTAAAACCTTTACCATGAGCAATGCGCTCTGCGGCTTTTGCAACGTCATAATCATCAAATACCACCACAGGGGATTTACCACCTAGCTCTAAGGTCACAGGCGTTAGATTCGCTGCCGCATTGGCCATGATGACTTTTCCGCTGGCTGGCGACCCAGTGAACACAAGGTGATCAAAAGGTAGATGAGAAATTTCCATCGCTTCTGGGTGGTTGCCATCCACAATACGCACTAAATTCTCTGGGTAAATTTCTCCGAGCATGCGACGCAGTTGACGGGTGGTTTCTGGACAATTTGGCGGCATCTTGATCATGCAGCGGTTGCCCGCGGCTAGCGCGGTGATCATAGGACCAATAGACAGATAAAGCGGGAAATTCCAAGGACAGATGATACCAACTACCCCTTTTGGTTGATAACGCACTTCCAGCTTATTGCCCTTGAATAACCACTCTGTTGGTCTTCGACTTGGCTTCATCCAACCTTTAAGATGGCGAACAACATGGTTGATATCGAGTATAGGCGCAAGCACATCAGCCATAATGGACTCGGTGTGACTGCGGCCGCCAAAATCTTCACTCATAGCGTCTGCCAAGACATCTTGATAACGGGACAGCTGTTTCTTTAACGCCAAGAGTCGGTGCTTTCTCACCGCAACTGTCGCGTTTGGCTCAGCTTGGTATGCAGACTGTAATTCAGAGAACCACATGGTGAGCTCACCGACTAAAGGATCATTGGTTGCAAACGTGCCTTGTTCGCGTTGTATTTCCTTATTTTGCGTTGCCAGTACATTCATGTTTCTCTCCTACCGTGCATTTTATTCGATTACAACATTTTGATAACATGTCGCACAGGTTACAAAGAGACAAAAAACGGTGATATTCGGACAGCTTTGAGACAAGGATGACTGAATACCATCCCAATACACGCTAGGATATATCTGAATGTAGAGGAGAAACGCATGGAATACACCGCAGTTTATGAGCCGCTACCTGCAGCAAATACAATGACGCTGCAAATGTGCTTGAAGTCTTGCGATGAAATGTTGGCAAAAGTGAGTGGCAGTGCCAGTTTAAAAGAGAAGATCACACAAATGTTCGTCGAAAGGCCGGGGAGCTATCCGTCGATAGAGCAACTGTCCAGTGAATTAGGCATGTCTTCAAGAACGCTACGACGCCACCTTAAATCGGAAGAGACCAGCTATCAGCAAATTCTCGACCATGTTCGCTTCCACTTAGCACGTCACTATCTCGCATCGACACAAATGAGCGTTGAAGAGATCTCCGAACGTATTGGCTTTTCAGACAGCGCAAACTTCCGCTGCGCCTTTCGTAAATGGAGCGGGGACTCACCAAGACAATATCGACGACAAGCGCCTCAGTTGTAAGCTTGTTGTTCATCAGAACAGAAACAAAAACGCCCGCATTCATTGCGGGCGTTTTATTAGATTCGGAGTTTAGGATTCAAACTCTTCAATCATCTCTTGCGCTTCGGTCTTAGGTTTGTCTGTTTGACCAAAGCCACGCAAACCAACCACGTGTACGTGTTCGTGATCTTTAAACACCTTACGCACCAGTTTGTAGGTCGTCCCTTTCTCTGGGCTGATGTTTTCTGGCGCTGCGATAAGAAGCTGCATATCCAGACGGTCACACAATTCAAACAACGTCGCGATCGATTTTGTATCCAGACGCGCTGCTTCATCCAAGAAGAGCAAACGACAAGGTACAATGTCTTTGCTGCGCAGACGGCGTGATTCTTCTTCCCAGCTTTGAACAACCATCAGTAGGATTGACTGACCAGTACCGATCGCCTCACCTGTTGATAGCGCGCCAGATTCCGCTTGCAACCAGCCATCTGTACCACGGTTCACTTCCACGCTAAGTTCTAGGTAGTTGCGGTAATCCAATAACTCTTCACCCAGAACCTGAGGAGAACGTTGACCCATATCGATGTGTGGGTTCACGCGTTGGAACAGTTTCGCCATTGCTTCAGAGAAGGTAAAGCGAGTCGATTCAAACAGATCTTTATGCTGCTCTTGCTGTGTCGCTAGACCGTTCAGTAGCACTTCGTGACTTTCGCGGATCTTCACGTTTAGACGTACGCCCTTCACCTGACCGAACGAGATGTTCGACAAACCTTGGTTCAGCATACGAATACGGTTTTGCTCACGCTGAATCGTCTTCTTGATGATGCTTGCTACTGACTCAGAGCTGATCGCTAGGCGGTTTTCACGTTGCGTTAGCTCTTCCGTTAGACGCGCTAGCTCTACTTCCATTTCTTCGATTGCTTCTACTGGGTCATCGGTACGGATGATATCCTGACGAATACGCTCACGAAGATGTTGGTAAACCGCGATGTAGAACAGAACCTTACGCTCTGGACGTGCATTGTCTTCTGATAGACGCAGCGCATCACGAAGATCATCGTTGTTCGCAACCGCTAGACGTAGCGCACCCAATGATTTATCCGACATTGAACGCAGTTCATCCGCTGACATGTAAGCCAGTTCACGTTTGTGTAGACGACGCTCAACATCGTTCTCACGCGCTAGGCGAAGTACTGAGCACCAGCCTGCTTTCGCGGCAACCACGAAAGTACGTAGCTCAACGTATTCTTTCTGAACTTTCTTCAGACGTTTCGCCAAACCCTTCATTTCTAGCTCAGTAGAAGTAATGGTACGTTCGTATTCACTCTTACGGCCACGAGACGTATGCAGACGCTCATGCAGCTCGTCACGACGACGCATTGCACGTTCTTCTGCACCTTCATCTGCGTTAACGCCAAACTCTTGCAGCTCTTGTTTGAACTCTTGAACCGTTTCCAGCTTCGCTTGGTGTGAACTCTTCAGAGATGCCAGTACTTGGTTGTATTGGTTCATTTGACCTTGCGACTGCTTCAACTCTTCACGAGAGCGTGTGCGCATTTGTTCAGCTTGAACCAGTTTTGCTTTTAGCTGCTCACTCAATTCGCTGCTCTTGTTCAGTAAGTCTACTGAGTCTGAGTAAGCGAAGTAGTGACGACGTTCAACCAGATCCGCTAGTGCAAAGATTTGCTTCTTAAGATCTTGCAGCTGTTGGTCTGCCGATTTGTATTCCGCTTCTAGCGCATCGAATTGCTCTGGGTCAGCATCTAGGGCAACCGCGACTTTTTCCAGTTCCGCCACGGCTTTCGCGTGATTGTTTAAGAAAGCTTTTGCTTCTGAAAGCTGAGCAATTTTCTCTTCCAACTCGTCAAAGCGTGCTTGCAGCGACTCATCTTCAATCAGCGCCATGTTTGGTGCTAGCTTGTCTAGAGAAGACAACGCTTGCTTGCTGGTTTGCAGTTGAGAACGTTGCTGCTGCTCTTTAGCATCCAGATCAGTCAGTACGCGAGCGATTTGGTTTCGCTTGTCGCGAATGGTTGCTAGCGCTTGCTCTGGGTCAGCTTCGAATGCTACTTGAATGTGGCTTGCCACAAACTGGTTGAACGCTTGGTATAGGCGCTGCATTTTTTGCGAATCGAACGCGGCTTTCGCGTGCTTCTCGACCACTTCTTCACGTTCGTTGCGCAGTAGCTCTAAACGCTGCTCACGTGCTGCACGACCAAACAGTGGGATTTCAGGCAAACGAGAGTAACGCATTTGACGGTCGTTCATGCGAACGCAAACCGCACCTTCTAGCTCTTCTGCGTTGAATGAGCTGTCATCAAAAGCATCAATGTCACCTTCAATGATGTACAAGTCTTCTGGACAGTCGTCTAGTTCTACCAGTTTCTCTTCGATACCAGATAGGTCAGAAACAACGATAGCGTGACGAGCCGGACCGTACATCGCACTGAAGTAAGGCGCGTCATCAATTGTGATGTCATCGTAGATCTCAGACAGCAAGACGCCGCCTAGTGTATCTGCCAAACCTTTCAGGCGAGGGTCGTTTGAACCACCAGGAGAAGCAAGACGCTCAATCTCAGTATCAAGCTGACTACGACGCTCTGCCAGTTTGTCTTTCGCCAGAGAAAGGGTCTTCTCTTGCTCAAGCACCACTTGCATTTGGCTCATGACTGACTGGCTATCTTCTAGCTCAGCGCCACTTTGCTCACGCAGTTTTTCTAGCGCATCGTTCGCCGCAATCCACGTTGGTGCAATGGCTTCTAGCTTGTTAATTTCCGCTGCTGCATCTTGCTCTAGACGACGCTGTTCGCTGCGTTGTTCACGCACGTCTTCTTGAGTCATCTCTAGCGAGTCGATTTGCATCGCGTGTCGCTCACGTTCTTGTTCAAACGTGATTTCGTCAGTCAGTTCAACATGGAACTGCTTTTGGTATTCGTTAACGAGCTCACGCGCTTGACGTTGCTGGTTAAGGCTACGCTCAAGGTCACGGTGCTGTGCACGCCATTGTTGTTCGTTTTGCGCAATTTGCTGAGACTCACGCGCTTTCGCAATTGCGGTTTTCGCATGTTCAGACGCGTCTTTACGCTCAACTTGACCAACGATGCTTTGTACCAGTTTAAGCGCGGTTTCGAACTGCTCTGCCGCTGCAGAAGACATATCCAGTTTATGCTTAACCGATAACAACGCGTTGGTACTTTCTGATTCTTTGCTCTTAAGCTCAGAGACAAGCGCTTGTGCCGATTCTGCCGTTAGGCTGTCATCGCCAAGTAGTTGTTTCGCTTTTTCCAGCGCTTGAACTGCTTGTTGGTATTGAAGTGCACGAGTTTGTTGAACGTCGAGTGCTTGTTGGTAGTCCGCCAATTGCGTCTTAAGGCTATCCACCTCTTCTTCCGCAACAGTAGCTTGCTCTTCCACCATCATCACGCGTTCTTGCGCTTCTTCCACGACCATCATCTGTTCTTCAAGACGCTCACTCAGCTCTTCAAGATCTTCTTGGTAGCGTTCAATCTTCTCTTGCTGACGCAGTGCGTTTTGCACCAATTGCAAGTGATCAGAAGCCGCTTGGTAGTCTTGCTCTAATGCCGCTTCCGACTCAACTAACAGCTCTAGCTCTTCTTGGACTCGGTTAAGCAAGTTGTTTTGCTCAACAAGAGTTTCACGAGATCCGAACAGCTCTGAACGCAATGACAGTGTTTTATCTAACTTGTTACGACGATCGTTCGCGTGACGCATGTAGTCCGCGGCCACGTAATTAGTCGACTCTGTGATCAAATGCTTGAACAAGTCACGGTCTGCTTGCGTGGTTTTGATCGCTTCTAGCGTCATGCGGTTTTCACGCAGTGCTGATTCCATATCTTGGAACGCTTTCTTCACGCCGCCGTTTTGTGGCAGAAGGTAGTCACGTAGCGAGCGTGTAATTGCACTTGAGATACCACCGTAAAGCGATGCTTCGATCAGACGGTAAAATTTAGAGCGGTCACCAGAGTTACGCAGTTTCTTCGGAATCACACCGAATTCAAACATTTGCGCGTGGTAATCCACAATAGAAGAGAACGCTTTGAATTGAACGCCCTCAAACTCAGCGATCGATTCTTTTACTTCGTTGATTTGACGTACACGAGCTTGAGTCGCAGATACGCTTTCAACCAAGATATCCGTTGGTTTCACATGGCTTGGAAGACCTTGGATAACAAACGGTTTGATGTCTACTTTTTTATCACGACCCGCAACTTGCTGCAGTTTTACTGCAAACAGTAGACGTTGGTTACGTGAATTCACTACGTCCAGCGCCGCGTAACACGCGCCCGGTTGTAGCTTACCGTACAAACCTTTGTCGCGAGACGACTGGCTGCTGCCTGCTTCTGTAGTGTTACGGAAGTGCAGCAGCGTTTGGTCAGGAATCAATGCGGTGATGAATGCCGCCATTGTGGTTGATTTACCTGCACCATTACCACCTGATAGCGTGGTGACCAGACCATCGATGTCAAACGTACGGGCAAAGAAGCCGTTCCAGTTGACCATGGTCAGCGATTGGTATTTACCGCGTTCAATCATGCTCATGCTTCACCCTCTTCTTTAATTTCTTCTTGGGCTTGGTCGTCTTGTTCTTCTTCAGACAATAGGCTGCCTTGACTTGGTTCTTTGGTGTGCACTACCGCTTCACCATCACGGATCAGACGCAACTGTGCTTCACGCACATCATCGCCAACACGTACATCAGCACCAAAACGGAATACCGCTTCACTGATGCTGAATTTACCCGTTTCACCGATGTTGATGATCATGCCTAGGCGGCGCAGACGACGAAGTGACGTTCGTACTTTTTCAAACAGCTTTTCTTTATCAAGGTCAGAACCGGTTGCACGGTTCGTCACTAGCTTCATCAGCTTGTTTTCATCTGCTAGTGCAAGCAGCTCGTCGTATAACTCTTGGTTAGTGAAGATGCCTTCGTGCGCAAGACGCTCCGGGCTTAGGTAAAGGAAACACAGTACCTTACCCACCAGCATATCCAGCTCAGAAAGGACACTACGACCAATCAAAGAAGTAGAACGTGGGCGAAGGTAGAAGAAACCTTCTGGCGCTTTCACCAATTCGGTGTTGTAACGCTGGTAAAAAGAAGAAAACTCAAGTTCGAAATCCGACAACAACGCGTGGTTGTCTAGATCTTCACTTGAAACATGGCGCCCTGCTCGAAGCATGCTATCTAGCGCTGGGAACAGAGGGTTAGAAATTGCTTTTGCCAGATTATCTGACATGTATTCATTAGTATCGGTCGATGACATTCGCTTGTACCTTTGCCCCAAATTCGTTGATTGCTTTCCAGTCTGGCTGAATGGCTTGATAGTCGGATTCTGAATAACCCAGACGAACCGCCTGATCAACGACAATGCGAGCTAAATCAAAGTGATGAGTATATGGGTGTTGTGCAAGGTAATCTCGCAGAACCACGCTCAAATCGATTGGTGTGCCTTGATCTTTATGCGCTTTCAGCATGTCACCAATTCGCTCTGCCAACTCATCATTGACTTGTTGAAACTCTTCGTATTCCACTTCCATCGGAACTTGGCCAGTGACTTCGTCATCACGCAGTACCAAAGCTTCGTCACGAAGGTCAGAAAGCCTTTCTGCATCTGCATAAGTCAGATACCAAGGCATATCGAAGTAATCTTTCATGGATTGACGCAAACGCGAGCTAAATGCACGGTTCTTATCCATATCGATAGCGGTACGGATGAACTTGTGCACGTGTCGGTCGTAACCAATCCAAAGGTCGATCGCTTGCTGGCCCCAGCTGGTAATTCGGTCTAGCTTCATTTGCAGACCAAACAACGCTTCATCGATGAATTCAAGTTCAGGATCACCGTAGACGATCTCTTGGATATCTAGGATCTGAGTTTGCAGTTCATCACTGGCAGCTTGCAGCGTATCTTGAAGTTCACGCAACGTGCTGGAGGTTTCTGACAGTAGCGCTTCACAGTTGTTGATCGCTTCACGCCAGTCTTTGTTAAGCAGGTCTGCAATCTGTTGTTTCACAGACTGTTGCTGCTCATCCATCACACGTTGGTTAAGGTCGATTTGATCGAAGATTTCGCCTACAGAATATTTCAAAATCCCGTAAACGTTTTTCTTCCAGTGGCCCGGAGTGCCACCTTTTTGTGCTGCTTCAATCGCTTTTGCCATTTCATCCGCTACCATCGATAGCTGAATAGAAAGACGCAGTTTCGAGAACTCGCGATGACGCACGTAGTAGTCGGTGATTCCTATCGCTAATGGCGACAAGCGGTAAATGCTCGCTCCGTCAGTAATCTCACTGACAAAACGGCTCATAAGACGCTGCTTAACCATCTCGTTGATGGCATTATTCGCGCGGAAAGCCGAAGCTTCACCCGTCTCATCAAATAGTCGAGTGACGATGGCAAATGCGTCGTGCAATTCACCTTCACCCAATTCTTCATCGAACCTTTCATTACTTAGTACGGCGATGGCAATCAAAAACGCCAGTCGCTCAGTGGTCAGGTTCAACGAGAAATCGTGCTGCTTAACCCAGCCAACCAACTCATCGATTGGTTGCTCTGCAGCATTGAGAGTCATCTCACTCATCGTTATTCCTGTTTATCGTTCTTCTTAGCCCACACGTGGATATAGCGGCCTAATGAGAGGTATGGCTCTTGTCGACAAAGTTGTTTTTCTAACGCCAACACATCTTCAAACTCGTAATCGCCCATGTATTGCATATTGCCTATGTAATCACTAAAGGAACGAATACCAGATTTACCACAAATACTAAAACCAGAATCTTCTATCCATTGATAGACCTCTTCGGGTTTTAGGCCTTTTTGTGGCTGTAGTTTAAATCTTTTCCGATGAGGCATGCCGTCTAAAATATGAGGAATGTTGCCACAAACCACATTTTTATAGACTAAGCCGTGGTGGTTATAGAACATAACCGATGCAATGCCCCCCGGTTTGACCTGCTCCAATACCGTTTCGAGTGCCTTTTTTGGATCAACGAGCCACTCCATCACAGCATGGAACATGACAAGATCCACCTGCGCGTCCATATGCTCGCCAATGGATTGGACAGGTGAATGAATCAGGCGATACTGCTCAAGCAAACCGTTTTTTTCAATATCCTGTTTCGCTAGTTGCAGCATTTCCGAAGATAGATCACATAAAGCGACGTGATGTCCGAGCTTAGCAAGCTTTTGCGACAATTGTGCTAAGCCACCTCCGGCATCAAGTACTTGGAGGGCTTGATGGTCGGCGTCTAATTCACTTAGAATCTGTAGAAAATCTTCCCACACAATGATTTGGCGGATCTCCCCTTTATCGGAGCCGTAAATATTTTTTGCAAATTTGTGGGCGATATCGTCGAAATTGCGGTCTTCTGTCACTTCTGCTGAGTTATCATAACGGATTGTGCCGCTATTCTGGCACAAGGAAAGCAGGAATAAAGAGGGTTATCCTCATTTTTATTATCAATTGATGTTTTTTCGGACTATTTATGTATGTTTGAGCTGAAAAAAGTAATGTCAGCCTTGCTGATGCCATTACCAGCATTGCTACTGATAGGCTTGTTAGGTCTTGCTCTCATCAGTTTTACCACTAAACGTAAAACTGGCTGCTTTGTTGTTCTTTTCTCTTTTGTTGGCATCTTCCTTGTTGCCTTCCAACCCGTTTCAACCAAGCTTCTTATGCCTCTAGAACGCGAGTACAAAGCGTTTTTGCCGGTTCCTGGCACTGTGGACTACGTTATGGTTCTTGGTAATGGACACGTGGTAGATGATGAAATACCACCAACGTCTCAACTGAGCCGCACCGCTTTAATGCGTTTAACTGAGGGTATTCGTATTTTGCGTATGTACCCAGGTGCGAAGTTAATCCTTTCCGGTTACGCAGGTGGCTCTGAAATCAGCCATGCTCGTATGATGGCGAACGTAGCGCTTTCCCTAGGTGTCGCAAAATCCGATATTATTTTATTAGAGGATGCCAAAGATACTTGGGAAGAAGCACGCCAAGCTGCCGCGTTTGTTAAGCAAAAAGACATTGTTTTAGTGACTTCAGCCAGTCACATGAAGCGTGCTCTTTATGAATTCAACGCAGCGGGCATTAAGCCAATCCCAGCCCCAACGAACTTCATGGCGATTGATGATATCGAACAACCTTGGCAAAAGTACGCGCCAAAAGCTCGCTACTTAGAGCAAACTGAACTGTATTGGCATGAATACCTTGGCGGGTTATGGCAAAAACTGCGTGATAACGTAGGTCAAACACCGATGGTTGAAGTTGAAGATCCTGAAGTGGCGCAGCCATAGAAGGCTTACCAATCGCAGATGAAGTCCATCATCGCTAAATTGCAGAATTGCAGACACAAAAAAGGAGAGCCTATGCTCTCCTTTTTCTTTATCGCTATGAATTAGTCACCCGCGAACATGTAGCCTTCACCGTGAACTGTCACAAAGATTTGTGGGTTCTTCGGATCAAACTCCATCTTAGCGCGCATGCGTCGAATCAATACATCAATAGTACGATCGTTTGGCGCATCCACTCGGTGGCTGATCATATTCAAAATACGTTCGCGGCTTAGTACCTGATTTGGGTACGATGAGAGTGCGACCAAAAGCTCATATTCAGCTTTGGTTAGTTTCACTGGCTCACCATTGCGGCTGAGAGCACGACGTTGAATATCAAACGTCCACTCACCGAAACGTACAATGTGTTCTTCATTAGTGTCGTTCGCGATTTTTTGTGAACCATTGCGAGCCGCAGAAATGCGCCACAACAGGTTCTTAACGCGAACCAATAATTCCCTTAATTCAAAAGGCTTTGTCACATAATCGTCCGCACCCATTTCTAGGCCAACGATTTTGTCAATGCTATCCGTGCGTCCTGTCACTAATATGATGCCGATATCTGATTGGCTGCGTAATTCACGCGTAAGCATAAGACCGTCTTCACCGGGCAGGTTAATATCCAGCATGATAAGGTCCACATCACCACCTTGAAGCACTTCGCGCATTTCTGCACCGCTTTCTGCTTCACTGACTTTGTAGCCTTCATTTTGGAAGTAGCCCGCAAGCTTACTACGAGTTACAACATCATCTTCTACGACTAATACGTGATAGCTCATTTACACCACTTTCTGTCTTTTTTATTTTCCAAGACGTATTCTATTCATAACTAGTAACATTTCTAGTCATAGATACATTAAAAAGCAAGATTTTGCGATTTTATTGATTCAAAGCAAGCTTATTTACAGCCATTCATAAACAAGCACATTTTCCCATAATGGATAACAATTATAGTTACTGCTATTCATCTTAATTGTTTACACTTAGGGGAGAATCATTCAGGAGCAAAAAAATGCAAGAAGTGAAAGCTTTTAACGAAAAACGCGCAGAGATCTATTGGTGGTTTTCTAGTCTGTTCGCAAAAGAACTCACAGAGAAAGAACTAGAAGCTTACCAGAGTGTGGAAATTCGAAGCTTTTTAGCAGGTTTAGGTGAAAATGAATCACTGAAGCCAGCCGTTGATACCCTTGTTGACGCACTCAACCGCCTACAAGACCGAGAAGATGCGCAATTAGAACTTGCTGCAGATTTCTGTGAGCTTTTCCTGAAAACAGAAAAGCATGGCGCATTACCTTACGCATCTATGTACATCGGTGAATCTGGTCTTTTAAATGACAAGCCAGCAGAAGAGATGGAAAAACTGATGGCCGATTTTGGTGTTCAGGTTGATGAGAACCTTAAAGAGCCAGCTGATCACTTAGCGGTTGAACTGGACTTCTTAGGTAACATGATCATCCGTTCTAACGAATTAGAACAAGACAAACACATGGAAGAAGCGTTCGAGAAACAGAACGACTTAATCCAAAAGCATCTTATGTCTTGGTTGCCACAGTTTGCTGCGAAATGTAAGCAATTCGACGAATTTGGTTTCTATGTAAGCGTTGCGCAACTATTAATTGCATTTTGTAAACTGGACAGCACCTACCTTCTTGGTGAATAATTGCCGCCAATTTCAGGGAGCTCGCAAGCGGGCTCCCTATTTTATTCGTTAATTTTTTAATCTAGCACATAGAAGCCCTTTCCATTTAGCAGTTAAAATGTGACCTCAATAGCGCAAAACACCTGCTGAAAATATTGCTAGTGTGCCCACATCAGTCTAAAATGTGAGCGCAAACGATTAAATACGACTTATATGTAAACCGCTGAAATATGGCGGTTTTTGTGTTTTATTAACAAGATTGCTGACTAATTCCTCACTTATATAAGTAAGGAACATGAGATTCAGCAACAAATGTTGCTACAAACCTTTTTATACCGATTTCGGAACAACCGCTGCCTAATTAATTGAACCTTAAACTTCAGATATGGTTCAATTCGCGCAACATACTAAGCGTAAGGTTGTATTCACTACGGTATTCAGTAGCTCGATACAGGACATCATTTATGGCCACTATAAAAGACGTTGCTCGCTTAGCCGGCGTTTCTACCACAACAGTTTCGCACGTAATCAACAAAACGCGTTTTGTTGCTGAAGCAACCCAAGAAAAAGTAATGAAAGCGGTTGATGAACTAAATTACGCGCCAAGTGCAGTTGCACGTAGCTTGAAGTGTAACTCAACTCGCACTATCGGTATGTTGGTAACGCAATCGACTAACCTTTTCTTCTCAGAAGTTATCGACGGCGTTGAAAGCTACTGTTACCGTCAAGGTTATACACTGATCCTATGTAATACTGGCGGTATCTACGAAAAGCAACGTGACTACATTCGCATGCTAGCGGAAAAGCGCGTAGATGGTATTTTGGTGATGTGTTCTGACTTAACGGAAGAGCTGAAAGAGATGCTTGACCGTCATTCTGATATCCCGAAAGTAGTGATGGACTGGGGCCCAGAGAGTTCTCAAGCGGACAAGATCATTGATAACTCTGAAGAAGGTGGCTACATCGCAACAAAATATCTGATCGACAATGGTCACACTGATATTGCTTGTTTGAGCGGTCACTTCGAAAAAGCCGCATGCCAAGAACGAATTGCAGGTTACCGCCGCGCAATGGCAGAAGCAAACTTAGTAGTAAATGAAGATTGGGTACTTGAAGGTAACTTTGAGTGTGATACTGCCGTGCTTGCTGCTGACAACATCACTGCAATGGAAAAACGTCCTACTGCGGTATTCTGTTTTAACGATACCATGGCGCTTGGTTTGATGAGTCGCTTGCAACAAAATGGCATCAAAGTACCGGACGATATCTCGGTAATCGGTTATGACAACATCGAGCTAGCGGAATACTTCTCGCCACCGCTAACGACCATTCACCAACCAAAGCGTCGTGTTGGTAAAAATGCCTTTGAAATTTTGCTAGAACGCATCAAAGACAAAGAACACGAGAAGCGAATTTTCGAAATGCAGCCAGAAATTGTAGTGCGCAACACAGTTAAGAAACTAAACTAAACCTGCCTATAATTTTATAAAGCGCTCTTGTGGGCGCTTTTTTATTGCCTAAAAATAACATTCCTCAAACATTTCAGTGTGTCAATATCTACGTAAGCTTAGATAAGTTGCTGTTTTAATTGGACGTAGCCTATTTCCTACATCAACCTTTTGTATGACAAGGGATCGTTCCCAAATATGAAACCAAGCACACCAAATAAACACTATTAACTGAACCAATATCACACTTTTATATTTGAAACGTGATGTTAATTCAATATACGAAGTATTCTCAAAGTGTCACGCACAGGGCAAACCATTCGAAAGGGTGGGACGCAAAGCCTCCGGCCTGAACCATCTTATTAGATGGAAGGTAGCGGGGTTACCGATGGCAAATATGCATTAAGTGAGTTTACCCTTTAATGACATTGTGTCTGCATGCATTTGCTAATCTCTCGGACCTGATTTTTGGTGGCGTAATATTAATTACACCGAGATAACACATCATGGATAAACCGATACTCAAAGACTCAATGAAGCTGTTTGAGGCACTTGGTACTATCAAGTCGCGCTCAATGTTTGGTGGCTTCGGGCTTTTCGCCGATGAAACGATGTTTGCACTAGTTGTAAATAACCGACTTCATATTCGAGCTGACCAACAAACTTCATCTGACTTCGAGACTCAAGGACTAAAACCGTACGTCTACAAGAAACGTGGTTTTCCTGTGGTTACGAAATACTATGCTATTTCTGATGACCTATGGGATTCAACGGATCGCTTGATTGATGTTGCAAAGCAATCTCTCGAGACTGCCAAGCAAGAAAAAAAACAACAAGCAAGCACCAAGCCTAATCGATTGAAAGACCTTCCGAATCTGCGCCTAGCAACTGAACGTATGTTGAAGAAAGCGGGCATTGACTCTGTGGAGCAATTAGAAGAAGAAGGTGCCCTGAGCGCTTACAAAGCAATCCAAGATACGCATGCCTCTACGGTAAGCCTTGAGTTGTTGTGGGCGTTAGAAGGTGCAATCAACGGCACCCATTGGAGCGTCGTCCCTCAGTCTCGCCGCGAAGAACTGATGAGCGCACTGTCTTAACACGCACTATCAGCATGACATTGAGTAAAAACCGCAGTTTTCATACTGCGGTTTTTTTTTGAAATTTTTTCTTCTCTTATTCTGTCTTATTATTTAAGAAGCCAAATGGAGTAATTACGATGAATAAGAAACTAATTTTAGGACTGATCCTGCTCGCCACCATTCTCTTTTTAGGGGTAAATTTTGGCCAATATCTCACCTTAGAAAATGCCAAAGCACAACAAGCAGCACTAAATACGTTCATTGACCAAAACTTTGTGTTTGCTGCGGCGACTTACTTCTTAGCTTACATCGCAATCACCGCCTTCTCTATTCCGGGAGCCGCCGTTGTTACCCTGCTCGGCGCTGCCCTATTTGGTTTTTGGACCAGTTTATTATTGGTGTCTTTCGCCAGCACCATCGGCGCAACTATTGCATTTTTGAGCAGCCGCTATCTATTACGCGAATGGGTACAAAGTAAATTTGGTAATAAACTTAATGCTATTAACCAAGGTGTCGAAAAAGACGGTGCGTTTTACCTATTTTCACTACGGTTAATCCCAGTGTTCCCGTTTTTCTTGATCAACCTCTTAATGGGGTTAACACCGATGTCTATCAGCCGCTTCTATTTAACAAGCCAAATCGGCATGCTGCCTGGTACTGCCGTTTACTTAAATGCGGGCACTCAACTAGCCACTATCGACAGTCTTTCGGGAATAGTGTCACCAACCGTATTAGCGTCATTTGCTCTGCTTGGTTTGTTCCCTATTATCGCTAAATGGGTTATGAATAAGGTCCGCCCTGCTCAAGTTCAAAATGGAAACGCTTAATGAAAATCTTCATCGCTAAAAACCCTGCGGAAGCTCATATCGTTTGTGAGCTCCTCAAAACCGAGCAGATACACTGTGAAGTAAGAGGCGAAGGTATGTTTGGGTTGAAGGGAGAGTTGCCCTTCAGCGATGATACAGACCCGTATGTTTGGCTTTTACATCCGGAACAGCAGTTAAAAGCGTCTGCGATTGTTGAAGACTATCGACAACAAACAGAGCTTACTTACCAAGACTGGCAATGTCCGCAATGTTCAGAGCAGAATGAGGGACAGTTTGGTGCTTGTTGGCAATGTGGATATCAAATAGGGGAGCTATGATGGCTCCCCTATCTTTTTAGATCGGTTCTCAAATCTATTAAGCCGCTAGGCTTTGCTGCTTAATAAACTCAATAGAGTGTTGATTAAAATCTTCTGGGCGCTCTACGTTGCATACGTGGCCACAATTTGGAATTTCACGTAATGAGCTGAGCTTGTGCACCGCAACCATTTCTTTTACTGGTTTAATGAACATGTAGTCTCTATCCCCCATTAGGTACAGCGTCGGAATAGGCAACTCTTTATCTTTAAAATACTTCATCAACGGATTTACATCCGCCGCCAGCGTGAACCAACGCTTAAACTCTTTTTGACATAACTTCTTTGCTTCACGAATAAACAAGTGACGAGATTCACGTTGATTTTTTTGTGGCATCACGATGTAAGCAAAGAGTTTATACAACCACATATAAGGGAGAATATGCTTTCCAAGGTTACCGAGTTTAACCAAGATCTGAGACCGCGTATTTAAACGTGTTACTGCCCCACCAAGCACCATTGAGCTCACGCGCTCTGTTGCCATTTCAGCCAGATTACGCACAATGATAGTACCAAGTGACATACCGACAAAATGGGCAGATTGGATCTTCAAATGATCCAATACTTTTAAAATATCCTGCGTTACCTCAGTAAAAGTATAACGGCTTGTCATCAGTTCTTTAATTAACTGGTTTGACTTACCGTGTCCACGGAGATCGATTAAGACCAAATTAAAGTGCTCTTTATAGGCCTTTAATTGTTTAAACCATATTGAAGAACTGCCACCAGCACCATGTACGAAAACGACCCACTCATTGCTGGTAGGGTGTAAATAGGTTTTATGGAATAGAAGTGGCTGAGTCATTTATCAGTTTGAAAAGCATTCTGTATGAAAAAGTGTGGGTAAATCCTACCACACTCCATAAGAGCAAAGTAATAAAGGCACCTAATTCGGTGCCTTTGGTTACAATTTTTAAAGATTTTGCGTCAATTTAACGCAGCATAATACAACTGCAAATACTCTTCTGCTGCTTTACGCCAGCAAAAATCTTTTTGCATCGCATGAAGTTGTACGCGTCTCACTTCTGCCACATTTTGTGCGTAAAGTAATAGCGCTCTTAGCATAATGAGCAGTAATCCTTGCGGTGTTGGTTCGTAGAAAACAAACCCAGTCGCATCGTTCGGATCCACATCGTAATCATTGACGCTATCTTTTAAGCCACCTACCCCACGAACAATTGGCAAGGTGCCATAAGCCATGCTGTAGATCTGGTTCAAGCCGCACGGTTCAAACTCTGAAGGCATTAAGAAGAAATCCGATCCCGCCTCAACCAAATGTGCTAGCTCGTTATCGTAAGCCTCTACAAAAACAAACTTACACGCAAATTGCGCGGCTACGTCTCTTAACTGCGCAGCAAGAACAGGATCGCCAGTGCCAACAACGACGAGCTGAACATCATGCTTAAGGAAATCAGCTAATGCAGGCAGCAGGTAATGCACACCTTTCTGTTGCGTTAGACGACACACCATACCGAACATGGCGTTGTCTGATTCTTCAAGCCCCAGCCTTTCCTGTAGCGCTTTCTTACATGCATTTTTGCCACGGACCATACTTTGACGGTTCGCTTTGTAATTTAACGGCAGATTAGAATCGGTTTCAGGGTTCCATGTTCCGTAATCGCAACCGTTTAAAATCCCAACAAGATCACCTGCGCGCTGTTGGAATTCCCACGCCATACCATGACTGCCAAGTTCTGTTTTGAGCTCTTCAGCGTAGGTGGGGCTTACCGCATTGATTTTGTCCGCGTTCATCACCCCTGCTTTGAGCATCGTGATGTGCGTAGCGCTTACCGCCGCATCAGGAACATTGCGGCTGTGAAATTCAGGCAAACACTGAACGTCATCGTAACTAAACACGCCTTTAAAGACTGCATTGTGAATAGAAATAACACTGCGAGTCTTAGCAAAAAATGCATCATTGCCATAACGATGTTTAAGCAAAAATGGGACTAAGCCAGTATGCCAATCGTTCGCATGCACAATATCTGGTTGAAAACCAAGTTTTGGCAACATATCTAGACACGCTGCGCTAAAAAACGCGAAGCGCTCACCGTTATCCGTATAAGCTTGGTTATTTTCAGCGTACATTGACGGACGATTGAAATACGGAGGGCAATCAATCAAATAGACCGGATTATCACCAAGGTTTAGCTTCAACACTTTGTATGCCGTATACGGCCAGTGCGCTAACTCGGTATCTAATACCAACTCGGCTTCCGCTAGTCGCTCGATAGCCGTGTAAGCTGGAATAGTAATTCGTACATCTTGCTGAAGGTTTTGAAGGGCTTCTGGCAGTGCCTTGGCTACATCAGCCAAGCCACCACTCTTTATCAGTCCTTCAACTTCAGACGCTACAAACAGTACAGACAAATTGTTAGTAGCCAACTCTTGCTCCTTTTGGAATCACAACAATGCCATCGTCTGACACATGGTAGTGCTTTTTATCTTCTTGCAGATTCACGCCGATTTGCGTTCCAGGTGCAATGTCAGCATCCTTGTCTACAATGACACGACGAAGCACGCAACCTTCACCGACTTTCACGTCACCAAGTAAAATACTTTGGCTGATATCACAAGCAGACGCAATGTTGCTACGGAACCCAAGTACCGATTTTTCAATGCGTGAACCACGTACATAGCTGCCGTTACACACCAAGCTATCGATGATCTGAACTCGACCATTGACTGAGTCAGTAAATGTCGCAGGTGGCAATGGTGGGTAGTAAGTGTGTAACGGCCATTTGCGGTTGTAGAGTGAAAATGGTGCATCTTTTTCTAGCAAATCCATGTGAGCTTGCCAGTATGCGTCAATCGTACCGACATCACGCCAGTAAACTTCTTCCTTTTCACCAGTAATGCGGTTTGTGCTGAAGTCATAAACAAACACGTCACCACGTGGGAACATTTTCGGAATGATATCTTTACCAAAATCGTGTGTCGATGCTTCGTTGTCTGCATCTTCAATCAGCTCAGAGAACAGGTTTTGTGCTTCAAAAACGTAGTTACCCATGGAAACTAGCGCGTGTTCAGGATCGCCAGGGATTGATTTAGGATTTACTGGTTTTTCTTCAAAGCCCACCATACGGCCATCGGCATCCACTTCAATAACACCAAATTGAGACGCTTCAGATAATGGCATTCGCAGCGCTGAAACCGTTAAAGACGCTTCTTTTTCTTGGTGGAATGCCAACATCTGTTTGATGTCCATTTTATAGATATGGTCAGAACCGAAAATACAAACTTGATCTGGCTCCGCCAATTGCATAAAGCGCAGGTTTTGGTAGATCGCATCAGCTGTGCCTTCATACCAACGCTTACCCGTGCGCATTTGTGCAGGGATTGGGTCGATAAAGCGATCTGTGATGCCATTGATGTTCCAACCCTTTTTCATATGATGGAACAAAGATTGAGACTTAAATTGAGTGAGGACATAAATGCGCATCAAATCCGCATTCACGAAATTGTTCAAAGCGAAATCAATAAGTCGGTAACTTCCGCCGAAAGGGACCGAAGGTTTACTGCGGGATTCCGTTAAAGGTCTCAGACGAGAGCCTTCACCGCCAGCAAGAATCATTCCCAAAACACCAGCCATTCGTTGTTCTCCATATATAGTTATAGCTTGGAATTAGTGTTCGTTTGAGATGAGCAGGACTCGGGGAGCCAAGCGAACACGTTAGTACATCTACACCGATGGGCTTCTCTGAGCTCTCGCGGTATCGACAAAAAAGCTATTGCACATCCTCTATGCAGACGCCTTAGCTATTCTTTATTTTTGGCGCTAAATAACAGCATACAGTTGCATTATCTGTGTAATAAGTTATCGAACTGGAACTAAATTACAATTTTAAATACGCCATTCTGTGTTACATACAGATGTTGCTTGCTCAAGACGATACATTGGTCACATAACGAAACGCAAACGATTACATAGTGAAAACAATTTACAAACTGATTAACTACAAAAGTACAGTTTTACGACAGGATACGATGAAACTATGACCGGAAGATGAAAATAAAAATGCAGGGAGTTGAAGTGAGTCGTATTGATACAAGTTATAAAACAGCAGGAATTTACGAAAAAAATAAGGCAACGAGTTCGCTGCCTTATTTCATTTTGAACCATTAATTATGCTTTGGCTTTTTTACGTTTGTCGGTGATTTCCCATTTACCGTCAATGTAAAGTGCAGTCCAGCCACTTGGTTTGCCGTCGTCTTCCGTTCGCACATAGTTCTCTTTGCTCTTACGGCTAAATCGAACCACTGTCGGACGACCATCTGGGTCAGCAACTGGGGCAGTCGTTAGGTATTTAAACTTCTCAGGCAAACGCTCTTCAAAGCGTGCTAGTTCGGACACTAACGGTGCACGAGTCTCACGCGATTTAGGGAAGTTACTTGCTGCCATGAATAAGCCAGAAGCACCATCACGCAGAACAAAGTACGCATCCGAGTTTTCGCATGGCAGTTCAGGGAAATGAACTGGGTCTTCTTTCGGTGGCGCAACTTCGCCATTTTTCAGAATCTTACGAGTGTTCTTACATGTTTCACTCGTACAATCCATGTATTTACCGAAACGACCGTTCTTAAGCACCATGTCAGAGCCACACTTGTCACACTCGACAACTGGGCCATCGTAGCCTTTCACCTTAAACTCGCCGTGTTCAACGATGTAGCCTTCACAGTTCGGGTTATTACCACAAACATGCATCTTGCGCTTATCGTCGATTAGATACGCATCCATCGCTGTTTCACAGATAGGACAACGCTTTTTAGCACGCAGTGCCGCTGTTTCAACGTCCTCTTCAAGAACATTGATGATGCCGTCTTCATCACCCAAGTTGATCGTTGTCTTACAACGCTCTTTCGGTGGCAATGCATAACCAGAACAACCAAGGAATACACCCGTTGAAGCGGTACGAATACCCATTGGACGGCTACATGTCGGACACTCAATATCTGTCATCACTATGTGATTCAGCTTCATGCCACCTTCAGTTTCGTCTTGCTCTGCTTGTTCTAGGTCACCAGTAAAGTCAGTGAAAAAGTTATCAAGAACCGATTTCCACTTCACCTCACCTTCTGCGATTTGGTCAAGCTTTTGCTCCATACGTGCAGTGAAGTCATAGTTCATTAGATCGTTGAAGCTATCATCTAGGCGGTCTGTAACGATCTCACCCATCTTCTCTGCGTAGAAGCGGCGTTGTTCAACTTTTACGTATCCACGATCTTGAATCGTAGAAATGATTGACGCGTAGGTTGAAGGTCGGCCAATGCCACGTTTCTCTAACTCTTTAACCAGTGCAGCTTCAGTAAAGCGCGCAGGTGGCTTTGTGAAGTGTTGTTTCGGGTCAAGAGACTCAAGGTTTAGCTTATCACCCAATTGGACCGCAGGAAGAATCGTGTCTTCATTTTTGCCCATTGGACGCTGAACACGAGTCCAACCATCGAACTTCAGAATGCGGCCTTTCGCTTTTAGCGTGTATTCCGCTGCTTTTACGCTGATGGTCGTCGAATCGTATTCTGCTGGTGTCATTTGACAGGCAACGAATTGGTTCCAGATCAACGAGTACAGTTTATGCGCATCTGCATCAACACCTTGTAGGTCTTCTGCTTTCACCGCAACATCGGAAGGACGAATCGCTTCGTGCGCTTCTTGTGCACCTTCTTTGCTGCCATAAGTTAATGGTTTAGCTGGAAGGTATTTGTCACCAAATTCTGAACCGATAAATCCACGAACCGCATCCACGGCCTCTGAACTCAGGTTTGTCGAGTCGGTACGCATATAAGTGATGTAACCCGCTTCATACAAACGCTGAGCGAGCATCATGGTTTTCTTCACACCGTAGCCAAGACGTGTACTTGCCGCTTGCTGTAATGTCGACGTAATGTAAGGCGCAGACGGTTTGCTCTTCGTCGGGCGGTCTTCACGCTTACACACTTCGTAGCTTGCGTTTTCAAGTACAGACATTGCAGCTTTAGTTTCAGCCTCATTCACAGGCTTAAATGCGGTGCCTTCTTTTTGCGCCACGAGCAACTTAAATGCTGTCTTATCTTTGGTATGAGTGTTTGCGTGAATATCCCAGAACTCTTCTGGAATAAATGCGTTAATCTCACGCTCACGTTCAACCAATAGCTTAACAGCCACTGACTGCACTCGGCCCGCAGACAAACCACGCGCCACTTTCTTCCATAGCAACGGAGAAACCATAAAACCGACTACGCGGTCCATGAATCGACGTGCTTGCTGCGCGTTCACGCCATCCATATTCAACTCACCAGGAGTCTGGAAAGCTTGTTGGATAGCATTCTTTGTAATCTCGTTAAAAACTACACGTTTGTATCGCTCTTCATCGCCACCGATGATCTCACGAAGGTGCCATGCGATAGCTTCCCCTTCGCGGTCCAAATCGGTTGCGAGATAGACGTGATCAGCATCTTTGGCTAGTTTTTGCAGTTCGCTAACGACTTTTTCTTTACCCGGAAGGATTTGATAGTTCGCTTCCCAGTCATGATATGGGTTAATCCCCATTTTCTTGATCAGAGCTTTACGGTCTTTTTCTTTTTTGACACGCGCTTTTTCTTCCGGGCTCATTCCTTTCGTAGAAATTGCCGCGGCTTTTTTCTCACCAGTGCTTTGACCGGCCGTAGGCAGATCACGCACGTGACCAACACTAGACTTAACAATAAAGTCTTTACCAAGGTATTTGTTTATCGTCTTAGCCTTGGCTGGTGACTCCACTATAACGAGCGATTTACCCATAACTGACTCTAACGTCCTTCATAATAATGCGGGTGAAAACTCCAAAAAGAGCCTACCCGCATAATGTTCTATTTCATTGCTTCTTTTTTTACTATTGTGCGAGATGAAAAGAAGATCAACTGCTTTTTTGAAATTCAGATCCGATTGGTTGACAATTCATCGCCTTTATACTTTAACAAGGCAGGGTTCTGCAAAAGGTCTTGAGCGGCATATACTAAGCAGGCAAAGTTTCTGCCCGCTAGTCGAATTCAATAAATTTTGTCTCTCATCACAAAATATTTTTTCTTTCGCTATCAGAACGTAACCTTAGATCATGACAGCGAAATAAGCATCATTAGCATATGAGAATGCTTTGCGGTTTTTCTTCTATATTAATGTGTGCTTTGTAGCAAACACGTAATCACAAATTTACCTCTGCAAAGCCATTGCAATTGTAGGTATACTGCGGCCAATTAAGTTTCATTGAATGACGAGAACGCTATGTCTGATAGAAAACACATTGAAAAATTTGACCTCCTGTTGATCGCAAACCAAATCATCCAAGAGCACGAGGATTTTATCGAAGGAATGCGTGCCACAAGCGTAGAAGAAAAAGACGATGTTTTGGTGTTTAAAGGTGAGTATTTCCTAGACGATAAAGGCCTACCGACACCCAAAACCACTGCGGTATTCAATATGTTTAAATACCTAGCGCATCATCTTTCAAAAGAGTTCACACTCAGTAAATAAGCTTTTGAAATTTAATTAAAAAAGCCAGAGTATCCACTCTGGCTTTTTTCTTTCAATAAGTGAATTAACAACTCAGTGCTTTCAACTTATCAAAGTAGTCAGGGAATGTCTTGGACGTACACTTAGGATCGTTAATCGTCACAGGTGTATCGCTTAGCGCCACCAGAGAGAAACACATCGCCATACGGTGATCATCGTAGGTGTCAATCGCCGCATGCGTAAGCTGTGGTACAGGCTTAACGATGATGTAATCCTCACCCTCTTCCACTTCTGCACCGACTTTACGAAGCTCAGTTGCCATTGCAGATAGACGGTCAGTTTCTTTTACGCGCCAGTTGTACACGTTACGAATCGCGGTTGTACCTTCAGCGAATAATGCAGTCGTTGCGATTGTCATTGCTGCATCTGGGATATGGTTGTAGTCCATATCGATGCCTTTCAATTGACCAACACGAGAAATGACGTAGTCTTCACCCCACTCGATTTCCGCCCCCATTTTCTCCAGTGCATCAGCAAATTGGATATCGCCTTGAATGCTGTTTTTACCAATGCCAGTGACTTTGACCTCACCACCTTTGATCGCTGCTGCAGCCAAGAAATAAGAAGCGGATGATGCATCACCTTCCACCAAAAAGTCACCCGGTGCAATGTATTGCTGACCAGCAGGAATGACAAATTCTTGATAATCGTTGTTGATCACTTCTACACCGAACTGTTTCATAATGTGCAGCGTGATATCGATGTACGGCTTAGAAACCAATTCGCCTTCGATGTTGATACGAATTTCACCTTCTGCCAATGGCGCAGACATAAGAAATGCGGTTAAAAACTGGCTAGAAATAGAGCCATCAATCGACACAGAACCAGATTTCAGTCCAGTACCGGTGATTTTCAATGGCGGATAGTTTTCGTTTTCTAGGTAAGTAACATCTGCACCGGCCGCTTGAAGAGCCGTCACTAGGTGACCAATTGGACGCTCTTTCATACGAGGTTCGCCAGTCAATACGTATTCACCTTCACCGAGGCACAATGCTGCGGCAAGCGGGCGCATCGCTGTCCCCGCGTTACCAAGAAATAGCTCTACTGGTTCAGAAACTGAAAATGGACGACCAAGACCTTCTACAACACATTCTGTTTTGTCTTCAGACAGTTGGTACTGCACACCAAGCTTGGTCAGTGCGTTCAACATATGGCGAATGTCATCGCTATCTAGAAGGTTGGTCAAACGAGTCGTGCCTTTTGCAAGGACAGCGAGAAGCAGAGCTCGGTTAGAAACGCTTTTCGATCCAGGAAGGTTCACTTCCCCTTGAATTTTGTTGATAGGTTGTAACGTTAGGCTTTCCATTGAAAGTAGATAATCCTTTGTGCCCTCTTTCGATTTTATTAGAGAGCTAAACAATTCTTCGTGAATTCAGACTAACGAAAAAACCAACACAAAACCAGAGTAAATCCATGCTAATTTCTGAATAATTAGTCAGCTCAAAAATTAGTATGCTAACGTCAGCTTAATAAGCGATATCGACCCGTACGCCATCGTCAAAATATAGGATTCGCACATCGTCACCACGGTTAAACAACATACTATTGTCCACGTCTTGAATCACATTAATGAGCTTGTTGCCGTCCACCTTGACCAGTAATTCAACCAATTTATATTCAACCGTATATTCGTAGTTATTACGGTTTCTGACCACGGCCGCACCTGCCAACGCACCAACTGCGGTTGCGACTTCTTTACCTGTACCACCACCAAACTGGTTACCAACTAAGCCACCAATGGTCGCACCGAGTAGTGTTTCCCAACCGTTGCTTTGCGACTGTTTAACTTCTTGTTGAGTAATGTATCGCACAGAATCAACCTTGCCATACACCACTTGATTCACTGGTTTTGCGACATTTCTTTCATAAGCTGCATTGGCGAAAAATGGTAAAAACAGTATGATCCATGCCCATCGTTTTGCGCTAAGTATTGCTCTGCTCATATTTCATTCCTATAGGCTTTGATGTTGGTAAACTCTTCTTTATGGCTATTTATTTAACTGAACTTGATGACTCTTTTGCCTTCCCTTCTCCCTATGAGGCCCTAAACGACCCAAATGGCTTGTTAGCATTTGGGGGCGATCTCAATCCTCAAAGGGTCCTAACGGGTTACCATCAAGGAATCTTCCCTTGGTATGGGCCTGGAGAGCCAATCTTATGGTGGAGTCCATCCCCGAGAGCGGTTTTTGACCCAGCAACCTTCACTCCATCAAAGAGCCTTAAAAAGTTTCAGCGTAAACAACAGTATAAAGTAACGCTAAACAATGCAACCGAGCACGTAATTGAATTGTGCGCTTCTACCCGCCCAGCGGAAGAAACATGGCTCAATCCGGAGATGCAAGCTTCCTATATTGCGCTTGCCAAGCAAGGGCACTGCCACTCAATAGAAGTATGGCACGATGATCAATTGGTCGGGGGCTTGTATGGTATCAGCGTCGGCCAACTTTTTTGTGGTGAGTCGATGTTCAGTCTCAAAGACAACGCTTCTAAGGTTGCATTGTGGTATTTATGCGAACATTTGACGTCAAACCAAGGTCAATTAATCGATTGTCAGGTGATGAACCCTCACCTGCGCTCCCTTGGAGCCTTTGAACTTGAACGTGACGATTTCGTACAAAAACTACTATCTTTAAGGGATAAGAAAATTAATTTGGAAACGTTCGAACCACAAACTTTGCAAGGCGCTGAATCATGAGCACGGATCTTCAACAAATTCGTATCGGGTTGACCAACAATCACCCATGCAGCTACCTACCGGAGCGCCAAGAGCGCGTCGCAGTGGCGCTAGATCCTAGTTTACACAGTGACCAGAACTACCAAATCCTCATGGCCAATGGGTTTCGTCGCAGTGGCGACACGATTTACAAACCTCACTGTGAGCAGTGTAATGCTTGTCAGCCGATAAGGATTGCAGTGCCCGATTTCATCCGTTCTAAAAGCCAAAAGCGTTTATTGAACAAAGCGAAGACCATTCAATGGGAAATGAAGTCTGAGCTCGATGATGCGTGGTTCGATTTATACAGTCGATACATTTGTAAACGCCACAAAGATGGCACTATGTATCCACCGAAAGAAGATGAGTTCGCAAGATTTGCGCAAACGACTTGGTTGAAGACGGGTTTTCTCCATTTATATACGGATTCAGGGCAATTAATCGCCGTCGCAGTTACCGACATAATGGAGAATTGTTCAAGCGCCTTTTACACCTTCTATGACCCTGATTTTTCCTTATCTCTCGGTACTTTAGCTGTGTTATATCAGATTGAGTTTTGCCAACAACAGGACAAACATTGGCTTTATTTGGGCTATCAAATCGATGAATGTCCGGCAATGAACTACAAAACTCGCTTTCAACGACACCAAAGGCTAGTAAATCAGCGTTGGCAAGGGTAGAATACGCCCCAACTTTACATAATTACTGTTTAGCGGCAAAATAAGCGCGCTAATACCGCCTAATTTCTAAAGAGGATTAAATGGCTAAAGAAGACGTAATTGAGATGCAAGGCACTGTGCTTGACACTCTACCAAACACTATGTTCCGCGTTGAACTTGAAAACGGTCACGTTGTGACTGCACATATCTCTGGCAAGATGCGTAAGAACTACATCCGTATCCTTACTGGTGATAAAGTAACTGTAGAGATGACTCCATACGACCTATCTAAAGGCCGCATCGTCTTCCGTGCTCGTTAATCTCTGATTTTCGAATACAATAAAAAACGGAGCCTATTGCTCCGTTTTTTATTACCTGGAATTTACCCAATGCGTCAAAATAATGTTTAGGTTCCCTAGCAAAGATTGAAGGCAAAAAAAAGCGCACGACCAAGCGTACGCTTTTAAAACTTATTTCAATGGAGATCTAGTGAAGCGCTGCTTCTTTCTCACTTAAGTACTCAAACTTAAGTTCGTCTTTCACAAGCGTCACTCTCACTGTTCCACCATCTACAAGTGAACCAAACAACAGTTCATTCGCCAGAGGTTTCTTAAGCTGCTCTTGGATAACACGCCCCATAGGACGAGCTCCCATCGCTTTGTCATAACCTCTATCCGCCAGCCAGTGGCGAGCGTCTTGAGACACTTCCATTGATACGCCGCGAGCATCCAATTGTACTTGAAGCTCAACAATGAACTTGTCAACAACTTGATGGATGACTGTTTCGTCCAGGCTATTGAACCAAATGATATTATCTAGACGGTTACGGAATTCAGGTGTGAACACCTTCTTAATTTCCGCCATCGCGTCATGGCTGTGATCCTGTTGGATCAGGCCGATCGATTTCTTCTCAGTTTCAGCCACACCAGCATTGGTTGTCATAACAAGGATCACGTTACGGAAATCCGCTTTGCGACCATTATTATCCGTTAGCGTACCGTTATCCATGACTTGCAGCAGCAAATTAAAGATATCTGGGTGTGCTTTCTCGATTTCATCAAGCAGAACCACTGAGTGCGGGTGTTTTAGCACCGCATCGGTCAGCAAACCACCTTGATCGTAACCAACATAACCTGGGGGTGCACCAATCAGACGGCTCACCGAATGACGCTCACCGTACTCAGACATATCAAAACGAAGAAGCTCAATGCCCAATAGTTTAGAAAGCTGAACAGTCACTTCTGTTTTACCTACCCCAGTTGGGCCGGCAAACAAGAATGAACCAACAGGCTTGTTATCAACGCCTAGGCCAGCACGAGACAGTTTGATCGCCTCTGAGAGCGCGTCAATCGCATTGTCTTGGCCAAAGACCAGCATCTTCATCTTGTCATCAAGGTTCTTCAGAATGTCTTTGTCAGACGACGACACAGATTTCTCTGGGATACGCGCCATCTTCGCAACCATGGATTCGATGTCTGCAACGCCAACCGTCTTCTTACGACGACTCGCAGGCGCTAAACGGCTGCGTGCACCCGCTTCATCAATCACGTCGATCGCTTTATCTGGCAAATGACGCTCATTGATGTATTTTGCCGATAGCTCAACCGCTGCACGTAACGCTTTGTTGGTGTAACGGACTTCATGGTGCGCTTCGTATTTTGGTTTCAAACCAATTAGGATTTTCGTCGTATCGTCCAGCGATGGCTCCACGACATCGATCTTTTGGAAACGGCGAGACAACGCACGCTCTTTTTCAAAGATGTTGCTGTACTCTTGGTAGGTTGTAGAACCGATACAACGTAGCTTACCGCTACTCAAAAGAGGTTTGATTAGGTTCGCTGCATCAACTTGACCACCAGAAGCCGCACCAGCACCAATGATGGTGTGAATTTCATCGATGAACAGAATTGCATCTTCTTCTTTTTCAAGCTGCTTCAAGACTGACTTAAAGCGTTTCTCGAAATCACCACGGTATTTTGTACCAGCCAACAATGAACCGATATCTAACGAGTAGATAACGCTATTTTGAATCACTTCTGGCACTTGGCCTTCGACAATTCTCCATGCCAGACCTTCCGCGATTGCCGTTTTACCAACGCCCGCTTCACCAACTAGCAATGGGTTGTTTTTACGTCGGCGACAAAGAACTTGAATGGTACGCTCTAGCTCTTTATCTCGCCCGATGAGTGGATCGATATTACCAGCTTTCGCAACTTGGTTTAGGTTAGTCGCAAAACTTTCCAATCGTTCTTCTGGGTTCGTTTCTTCTGGCGCTTCTGAGCCGAAAGAGTCAGAAGAAGATGGGTCTTCGTTAGAACCAGACGCTTTTGTGATGCCGTGAGAAATAAAGTTAACGATGTCCAAACGAGAAATATCGTTCTTCTTCAATAGATAAGCAGCGTGAGACTCTTGCTCACTAAAGATCGCAACGAGAACATTTGCTCCTGTTACTTCACTACGGCCAGACGACTGTACATGGAAAACGGCGCGCTGAAGCACACGCTGAAAGCTCAATGTCGGCTGGGTTTCGCGCGTCTCGTCACTTTCTGGGATGAGCGGCGTTGTTTGGTCGATAAAAATATCGAGTTCGTTGCGCAAAGCATCAAGATCCGCTTTGCAGGCTAGTAGGGCTTCCTTAGCTGCATCATTCTCCAATAATGCAAGTAGGAGGTGTTCGACAGTCATAAACTCGTGGCGTTTATCACGCGCACGAGCGAATGCACCGTTAAGGCTTGATTCTAGTTCTTTATTTAGCATAAGTACCTCCCGAAAGAACAACTTTGGTTGCTCGAGCAAGTCTTCTTATTACGCTTGCTCCATAGTACATAGTAGCGGATGCTCATTTTCCCTTGAGTACATCGTCACTTGCGCTACTTTTGTCTCAGCAATCTCTGCGCTATATGTGCCACAGATTGCCTTTCCTTCATAGTGGATCTTGAGCATGATTTGCGTTGCTTTATCAATATCATGCGAGAAGAATCGCTCAAGTACCTCTATGACGAAATCCATAGGTGTGTAGTCATCATTGTTTAGAACTACGTTGTACAGCTTAGGTGGCTGAACTTTCGTACTTTCTCGCTCCAGAAGATCAGAGTCTGGAGTCACCCATTCAAAATTTTTACTCATGGCAATTCAAAGATATCGTATCAAAGGGTTGATGTTTTTAACCTATGAAAACAATCTACCATAAGCATGCCATGCGGTGTAGTGAGATATGGCACCTAATTGGACTTTGACAGATAAAATTTATGTCCTTATATAGAGACTAATGCACCTCTGGCAGGGGCGCAAATAAAAGATTTTTATCCCCTGGCGTGATTCTTTTTTACCAATGTGTTTCCAAAAATTCGGCTCACTTCACTTATCTTAGTTAGTACTTTAATAAGGAAGAAGATCACATTTAACGGTTGAGAATCGGTTATTTATCACGAAAACGTCATTTTTTATTCATTTAGTAGAATCCTCTAATGCAAGCAACTTGGTTAGTATGCCTTCTCACTATATCAAGGCCTTGCAGTCCTTTTAACTAAAAGCTCACGCATGCAACAGAATCAGTTTGCAAAATTGTTAATCTCAAAAGTGATTTGTTTTCAATAATGTTTCTGATTGTTGTCTTTCACTATTGACTGTCAGAATTCATTGACTACAGTGGAAAGTGTTGATGCATAAATCCTCATTTTGAATTTGTTGGATTTCTAACAATTTGATGAATATGGAAGTGCCCAACTCGACGTGTGTTAGTGAAAGCTAGCAATGAGACCAAGCTAAAGGTATGGCTTGGTGTTGTAACAACATCAGTAAAAAATGCATGAGGGATGTAAAAGCATGGCTACAGGTACAGTAAAGTGGTTTAACAATGCCAAAGGATTTGGGTTTATCTGTTCAGATGAAGAGGAAGGAGATATCTTTGCCCACTACTCAACTATCCAAATGGACGGTTATCGTACACTGAAAGCAGGCCAACAAGTCTCATACGAGATTGAAAAAGGTCCAAAGGGCTCACACGCTAGTAGCGTTGTTCCAATAGAAGCCCAAGCCAAATAACTAGAGCGCTGTCGGAAAGACAAACCATTTGCTCTCATAACACTGGCTTTACCTTCTAGTGTTATGAAGAGAAAAATAAACCCGCCTATGAGCGGGTTTATTACGTTTGTAAGAGCACAAAACTAAGTAACATACAAACGCGCTACCGGAATAGCGCGAATCAATGCTTACTTATTAATGATGCCGTTCAACGTCGTACTTGGGCGCATTAGTGTTGATGCAAGAGCATCATCTAGCGCGTAGTAACCGCCTAGTTCACCTTTTACACCTTGTGCGTTGTTCAACTCAGCAACAATCGCTTCTTCTTGTTCTGCTAGAGCTTTCGCTATTGGTGCAAATTCAGAAGCAAGTTCTGCATCTACTGTTTGCTCAGCAAGTGCTTTTGCCCAGTAAGTTGCAAGGTAGTAGTGGCTGCCACGGTTATCCAACTCACCTACTTTGCGTGATGGCGATTTGTTTTCGTCTAGGAACTCACCTGTTGCTTTATCAAGCGCATCAGCCAGAACCTGAGCTCTCGCATTACCAGCGACTGTGCTTAGGTGCTCGAGAGATGCTGCTAAAGCAAGGAACTCACCCAATGAATCCCAACGTAGGTGGTTCTCTTTCTCTACTTGTTGGACGTGTTTTGGTGCTGAACCACCTGCACCTGTTTCGAACAGACCACCACCATTCATCAATGGAACGATAGATAGCATCTTCGCAGATGTACCTAACTCTAGAATTGGGAACAAATCAGTTAGGTAATCACGCAATACGTTACCAGTAACTGAAATGGTATCTAGACCTTCTTTAATACGCTCTAGAGAGAATTGACATGCGTCGATTGGCGCGAGGATCTTGATCTCTAAACCAGAAGTATCGTGCTCTGGAAGGTACGCATTCACTTTCTTAATCAATTCCGCATCGTGTGCACGGTTTTCATCTAGCCAAAATACAGCTGGAACACCGGTTGCACGAGCGCGAGTCACTGCGAGTTTCACCCAGTCTTGAATTGGCGCGTCTTTCACCTGACACATACGGAAGATGTCGCCTTCTTCTACTGTTTGCTCAAGAAGAACCGCACCAGAAGCGTCTACAACACGTACAGTACCAGTTGCATCTAGGATGAATGTCTTATCGTGTGAGCCGTACTCTTCAGCCTTCTGAGCCATTAGACCTACGTTCGGTACGCTACCCATTGTTGTTGGGTCAAATGCACCGTGCTCTTTACAGAAATCGATAACTGCTTGGTAAATACCTGCATAACTACGATCTGGGATCATTGCCTTAGTATCTTTCTGCTTGCCGTCTGGTCCCCACATTTGACCAGAGGCACGAAGCATTGCAGGCATAGAAGCATCAACGATAATATCGCTTGGTACGTGCAGGTTTGTAATACCGCGATCTGAATCAACCATCGCTAGTGCTGGTTGTGTTTCGTATACCGCTAGGATTGATGCTTCAATTTCTGCTTTCTGAACAGCAGGCAAAGACTCAATCTTCGCATAGACATCACCAAGGCCGTTGTTAACATCTACACCTAGCTCTTCAAACAGCTTGCCGTATTTAGCAAAGACGTCTTTATAGTAAACCTTTACTGCATGACCAAAGATAACAGGGTCAGAAACCTTCATCATAGTTGCTTTCATGTGAAGAGAAAGCAGGACGTCTTGCTCTTTTGCTTCCACGATCTCTTTCTCGAAGAATGAAACCAACGCATTTTTGTTCATAACTGAACAATCAATGACTTCTTTATCTTGAATTGGGAATGCTGGCTTTAATTCTTTTACCGCACCATCCGCGGCAACAAACTCGATTTTCACCTCTGTTGCGCCAGACACAGTGGTCGATTTTTCGCTACCGAAGAAGTCATTACCTGTCATGCTTGATACATGAGATTGAGACTCAGCTGACCATGCACCCATTGAGTGTGGGTTTTTCTTCGCGTAATTCTTAACTGATAATGGAGCACGACGGTCAGAGTTACCTTCACGAAGAACCGGGTTTACCGCACTGCCTTTGATTTTGTCGTAAGTCGCTTTGATTGCTTCTTCTTCGTAAGTGGTCGGTTCTTCAGGGTAGTTTGGAAGCGCATACCCTTTCGCTTGTAGTTCTTTGATTGCGGCTTTTAGTTGAGGAATTGAAGCCGAAATGTTTGGAAGCTTAATGATGTTGGCTTCCGGTGTTTTCGCTAACTCGCCAAGCTCTGCTAGAGCATCACCGATACGTTGTTCTTCTTTTAAATGCTCCGGGAAGTTAGCGATGATTCGACCTGCTAACGAAATATCACGTGTATCTACGTTGATGCCAGATGATGCAGTAAACGATTGAATGATTGGTAGTAATGAATAGGTTGCTAGCGCCGGGGCTTCATCAGTGATTGTGTAGATAATTGTAGGTTTTTCTGTAGGCATGAAATTTCCCTATTTTTGACTCAACTTAGCTGAACATCTCAGCAACTGAGTTCGTTGAATTGACGCATTGCTTAACGTTAGTAGTGCATTCCTCCTCACCAACGCGACATGCGGTTTGCACTCTTTCTTATAGTTTGAAGCTCTAACGCTCTCTATCCATGAGTGCACTTTGTGCCAAGCTTACTTTTGTGGTCATTTCCGTTAGAAATGCCTCATTAAAAGCAACTTGGCTATATCATTAAACAAATAACACGAAATAGTCTATTATTCTGTGCGCTTTTGTTAGTTTTAGGCGCGCAAATGATAGCTGATAACAAGAAAACATAAAACTTTCAAACACAGTTCATTTACATTTTTGCAGGGTAGTTAACATGTCATCTCGCACGGGTCATGAAAAAGGTCGCGGTAGTCACCAATCCAAATCGAGTCATTTAAAACGCTCAGGAAAACCAAACCACTCAAATGGGCAATCGAAAAATCAACGAGGTCGCCCAGCCCGTTCTTCAAAGCCATCGAAGCCACGCATTGCTATAGAAGATCGCAAAGTGATCATTTTTAATAAACCGTATGACACGTTAAGCCAATTCACCGACGGTGACGGTCGTAAAACATTAGCCGACTTTATTCCAGTGAAAGACGTATACGCAGCAGGTCGATTAGATAGAGACAGTGAAGGATTAATGGTGCTAACAAATGATGGCATCTTGCAAGCGAAGTTAACCCAGCCTCAATCGAAATCACCAAAAACTTATTGGGTACAAGTAGACGGTGCACCTAAAGAAGAAGACTTGGAGATGCTCCGTAAAGGCGTAGAGCTAAAAGATGGCATGACCTTACCCGCAAAAGTAGAAGTGATGCCTGAACCAGAGATCTGGGAGAGAAACCCACCTGTACGCTTTCGAGCAAACATTCCAACGACGTGGTTAGCAGTTACTATCACGGAAGGCAGAAACCGTCAGGTGAGACGTATGACAGCTCATATCGGCTTCCCGACACTTCGTCTTGTTAGATATTCGATGGGAGGGATTGAATTAGAGAGCCTAAAACCTGGCGAATGGAAAGAGATTACACTTTAGCTTCAAACATAAAAAAACATAAAAGCAGGCTTTTGCCTGCTTTTTTAGTTTTTGTCGTTACAAATAACGATTATTGTTGAGCAACCCATTTTCTAAATGTTTCTTTTTCTTGTGGCGTCGCTTTCTCATACATGGTCTTTAGCAAATCGACCATTTGACTATCTTGCGTGCCCACTGATTTTGCACCAGTACTAACGACAGCTTTAGGTTCAACTTCTGTTACTGCTTGATTATGCTGGTTTACTGTCACGTAAGTGACTGCTACGCCAGCAACACCACCCGCGATATTATAGTTGCGAGCTTCTTGCGAATAATTGCGACCAATTTGCACCCCATCTGACTCTAAAACATCTTCGATTAGATCAATTGGTTGGTCCTTAGAATCAAGTAATTGCCAGTCTAGGGGAGAAATGTTCGTTTCCGCTTGGCGGTAAGTTTTAAACTCTGGTAGTTCGAATTTTAGTTCTTCGTTTTTCACATCGAACTTAGCAATGATGACATCACCATAAACACCTTTGATATTGTCACCAATTTCAAACTCAGGTTGGTATTTGAAGACAATTTGGTTGGTTCCGTCTGGGATTTCGATCGTTTTCTCATCTGAAAACAATCCGCCCTCTAACTTTGGCTTCTCCATATTGACAGCTAAAAGCTTCACATCTTCAGGAACAACCAAGGTCGTTGCAGCATAGAGGTTTGTACTGGCAAGAACAGACAGTGCCATCGCCACTTTTAATGATAACTGCATAGAAATTATATCCTTATCTTCAATAGTAAAAGACCCAGCATAAAGCTGGGTCTTACAATATCAAACTGGGTATTAATTACCAGTAAACGCGAGCGCCGATGCCAAAGTTGTTTTCACCATCCACACGAGTAGCACCGACTAGCACTTCATCTTTAGTGTAGCCAAGTGTCGTACCGTCTGCGTAACCGTACTCAGCATATACGCGAGCCCAGCTTGCAAACTTGTATTCAACACCTGCGTAGAACACTGTGCCATCTTCTTTGTCTTGGAAGTTAGGATCTTGCTCAGTGTATTCTAGACCAGCGTACACTGTAGTCTTGTCAGCAACGTTGTATGTACCTGCTAAGGAGAATGCATTTTCGCTAATCTCTTCAGAGTTTGCGTTGTTCTCTAGAGTCGCGTTGTAGTAAGTAAAGCCGATTAGAGCCTTACCAAACGTGTATTCTGCAGTACCTTCAAAGTAAGTGTTTGTTAAGTCAAGAGTACCGAAGTTTTTGTCGGTATTAACACCACCACCAACGTGAACAGCCAAGTCTCCGAAAGACTTACCAACAAAGATCTCAGTTAGCTCTTGCTCTTTGTCGTCTTCTGGAAGACCGTATGCAGCTTTTAGCCAAAATGCTTCATTTTCATAAGCATATTTGATTTGAGAAGAGTGCTCTGCACCAGAAAGAGTACCGTAACGAAGTGCTGTACCACCGAAGAAGTAAGAGTAATCTGCGCCGTATACGTCATCAGAGAAAGTGAATGCTTTACCAAAACGGAATGAGCCAGCTGTAGCTGTTTCAAAACCAATTTGGTGTTGACGGATATACATATCCTTGTCTTCACGTACTGAGATTTCTACAAGACCAACAACTTTAAAGTCATCGTTTACTTTGTACGCTGCATCTACACCAACACGTGAAGAACCAGAAGAAAGAGTTGGGTCTTGGTCGTCAAGAAGCTTAAGCTCTTGGCGAAGCTGACCGTAAAAGTTTACTGAACCATCTTCAGATTTGAATACTTCAGCTGCATTCGCAGTGGTTGCTGTAGCAGCAACCGCTAGTGCTAAAAGAGTCTTTTTCATAATTAATCCACTGCCTTTTCTTAGATTGGGATATCCTTTCCGATTCCCTTTTTTATATTTTTGAGGCTACTTGTTATCGAAACGTAACAATGCTTTGCCTACAAAATCTGTGCACTAGAGTGCAAAAGATTATTCTGCCTGTCAAATTTTCTAAAACGAGACATAAAAAAATAAAAATATCATTAAAATACAATAACTTGTCAATTGACATTTAAAATATTCGATGAAGTTCTAAACAATGAACTTGATTTTTATTAATTTAGTGATTCATTAATAACAAATATAAAACGCCTTTCAATTGAATATTTAAGATTCAAATCAGGATTTAAAACTACATGAGTGGCATTTTTGAAGTTTTATATTTTTCACCTACTGAAATTATTTTCATTTAGTTTAGGTTCAATATTTTTTTGTGAACAAGATCAACCTTTCTAATAAAAGCATTCCGTTTTGTGAACTACTGTACAACTAGTGATGTGTGCTACTATGCGCCACCAACGCATTTGAGGCCCGTATGCTAACCAGTAACATTCAAAAATCGATTCGCACCAGTTACCAAAACTTACAAGCGCAACTTGATAACTTTGTTCCACGAAGAGCACAAAACTACTTAGTTGCAGAAATTGCGAAAACACTATGCGGGCAATACCACAAGTCAAATCGCATGTTGATTGCAGAAGCTGGTACCGGTATCGGGAAATCACTTTCTTACTTGATGGCTGCGATTCCAGTTGCGGTCTATAACAATCGTAAAGTCGTGATCTCAACGGCCACCGTGGCTTTGCAAGAACAATTGGTGAATAAAGACTTACCTCTTTTCCGTCGTATTACCGATCGAGAGTTTTCTTTTATTCTTGCAAAAGGTCGCCAACGCTACTGTTGTGCGGAAAAACTCGCGACTGCAAGTGGTGTCGATGGCGGCCAGTTGGCGATGTTTGAAACAAAACCTAAGAAAAAGGACATCGAGCAGCTCGAAACCATGTATCGCTCTCTCGCTCAAGGTAAATGGGATGGTGACAGAGATTCTTGGCCGAAACCAATAGATGATCAGTTATGGCAACTTATCGTCAGTGACAAACACAGCTGTAACAACAGCTTACCCGCACACCGAGGCTGCCCTTTTCAAAAAGCGCGAGCTGAGTTAGATAAGAATGATGTCATCATCGCCAATCACTCACTCGTGATGGCTGATGCAGACTTGGGCGGCGGAGTGATTCTCCCAGAGCCTGAAAATACGATTTACGTGTTTGATGAAGCGCACCACCTTCCTCATGTTGCTCGCGATCATGCTTCTGCTTCCGCTAGTTTAAAAGGCGCGGCGGCTTGGTTAGAAAAGCTAAACCAGTCTACCAGTAAGTTTTCGTCATTGGCTGATGAGAAGCGTGTTGGACGATTCCGCAACGATCTACAAGAATCCGTACAGGAACTGATTCCTGCGTTGAACCAACTGACTAAACAATTTGACCCAGCCCAGTTCGAGGAAGGGATCTACCGTTTTGAACATGGAGAGCTGCCGACTTGGTTGGAAAATCAATCAAAAGATTTAAAGCAACTAAGCAAAAAGGCAAACCAAAGTGTCGCAAAGATTGCTGACTTAATTGCAGAACGTGTTAAAGATGGCGAACTTTCATCAAGATTGGCGGAACCGGCTTTGGCTGAATTGGGCTTTTATATCCAGCGTTTAGAAAACCTAGCTCAAGTTTGGCGATTAATGGCCGAACCAAGTCGAGACAAAGGTGCACCGCTTGCTCGCTGGTTAGAGAAACATCCTGATCGCGAAGGCGACTACATTGTCAGCGTTTCCCCATTAGAGATTGGATGGCAACTAGACCAACAAATCTGGAGTCGTTGTATTGGCGCGGTTCTCGTTTCCGCCACAATGCGAGCATTAAACTCATTCAACTACTTTTGCCATCAAGTTGGGGTTGACGCCAAACCGGACTCAGGGACACAATTTTTGGCGCTAGCCTCGCCTTTCGATTATCAGAATCAAGCTGAGCTTCTTATTCCAGCGATGAAGTATGAACCGCAAGCACCACAGTTTACCGAATATCTTATTGAAATTTTGCCTAAGTATTTAGAAGACAACAAAGCGAACTTGGTATTATTCTCCTCTTATTGGCAGATGAACCAAGTTGCCGATGCGCTCAATGCTGATTTCATAAAACGTGGGTGGGCTTTGCAAGTTCAAGGGGAAAGTTCGCGTGCGGAAGTTCTAAAAAAACATAAAAAGCTCATTGATAAACAAAAAACTAGCATTCTATTTGGTACTGGCAGCTTTTCTGAAGGTCTTGATTTACCAGGAGAACTACTGGAAAACCTTGTTATCACCAAGATTCCATTTGGCGTTCCGACCTCTCCTGTTGAACAAGCGCATTCGGAGTACATCGAAAAGAAAGGCGGTAACCCGTTTATGCAAATTACGGTACCGGATGCAAGTAAAAAGCTGATTCAAAGCGTTGGTCGATTACTGCGCAAAGAGCGGGATTCTGGTAGAGTGACCATTCTCGACAGGCGCTTGGTAACAAAACGCTACGGACAAGCTCTGATTGATTCGCTTCCTCCGTTTAAACGCAAAATAGAATATTAAAAGAATAACTATTTATGGAAATGATTGAGCCAACCATGTTGTTGGTGTTGGCGCTAGTCGCTTTTGTTGCTGGATTTATCGATGCTGTTGCTGGCGGTGGTGGTATGCTGACGGTCCCCGCATTGCTGTCGTTGGGACTTCCTCCTCACATCGCATTAGGTACCAATAAGTTAGCGGCCTCCTTTGCCTCTTCTACCGCTGCTTATACTTACTATAAGAAGCGCCTTTTTAAGCCACAATGCTGGGGACGAGCTTTTGTTGCTACCCTAGTTGGCGCAACACTAGGGACGCTATTTGTTGATGCCATTAGCACCGAATGGTTAGAAAAAGTGTTGCCGCTGATTATTCTCGCAGCCGCAATGTATACCGTTTTTCATAAACCCCCACAGTCTTCTCATCAGAGTCCGACACCAGAGCCTTGCCCGTTACTAAATAAAAAGCAGTATATGCAAGGCTTATCGATAGGCTTTTATGATGGCTTGGCGGGGCCGGGAACAGGGGCTTTTTGGACGGTGAGTTCCATGGCCTTATACCGACTCAATATCTTACTTGCGTCTGGGTTAGCCAAAGCAATGAACTTTACTAGTAACTTTACTTCATTAGTAACTTTTGCTTTTTTGGGGCATATCAACTGGGTGTTAGGCTTAACGATGGGTGTCTGTTTAATGGCAGGTGCTTTTGTGGGTGCACACTCGGCAATCCGATTTGGCGCAACGTTTATACGCCCTGTCTTTGTTACCGTTGTTAGCGTACTTGCCATAAAACTTGCTTATGATGCATGGTTTGTAGGATTAACATGAACATTAGTCAGCTTTCAGAACATCTAGAACAAATGTCTAAACAGGCTGCAATGCTTGATCGTCAGCGTGGGGAGCATCACGTACCTTTGTTTGATGAACGTTTGTTTCATTGCCGATCTCGGCTATTAGTTCCTTGTGTCAAAGAAGCAATGGCAACACTCGATGCAATCGTACGTGAGCAAAAAGAAGAAAAGCTTACCGCCTTGCGCGCCGAGTACCTCACAGAAAGACTGGTCGCACAAATTGCCGCTATTCAACGTGAAATTTCAACCACTAAAATTCGTAAAAACGAAGTAAAACACAGCAGTCATTTCAGAAAGCCTATTAATGTACTCTATCAAGAATTGGCTCAGCACCAAGAGTGGGCACGTCGATTACGAGAAATGGTGCTTGAAAAAGAAAGAGCGGTCGAATTTGCACCGAGTTTTGCGCGGGCTGAAGCGCAAAAAGTACTTTTAGCGACAGAGCAGAGATTAGAGCGATGCGAAGCAGCGTTGCTAAAGCTTGAGAATCAAATCACTCATAGGGAAAAGAATCAGTGATGTCTGACCAACCAAAATCACCACTCGATGATGCGCCAGAAGAAGTGAAGTTAGCTGTCGACCTGATTTACTTATTAGAGTCTAACGACATCGATCCAGAAACGGCATTACAAGCAATTAAGATCGTACAGAATGATCTAGAAAATAAGCTCAATAACAAATAATTGTTCTTATTTACTTTCGGCGTTTCCAGCTTTTATCTCCGGTGGTAACATCAAGCACAAATACGCCCCGCAGAAGGATAAAAAATGAAAGTAATCAGCTTTAACATCAATGGACTTCGTGCACGTTTGCATCAGCTCCAAGCCATTATCGACAAGCATCAACCAGACGTTATTGGTCTTCAGGAAATCAAAGTACATGACGAAGCTTTCCCAGTCGAAGATGTCGAGGCGATGGGTTACAAAGTTTACTTTCATGGCCAAAAAGCGCACTACGGTGTAGCAATGCTATGTAAACAAGAACCAATTAGCGTGCAAAAAGGCTTCCCTACCGACAACGAAGAACATCAAAAGCGCATGATCATGGCGACGTTTGAAGATGAAAACGGCGAGAAGGTAACGGTACTAAACGGTTACTTCCCTCAGGGTGACAACATCGCTCACGAAACCAAATACCCATACAAGCGCCAGTTCTACAAAGATTTGATGACCTATCTACATGATCACCATACAAATGATGAACAACTGATCGTAATGGGAGACATCAACATCAGTCCGATTGATGCAGATATCGGCATCGGCGAACCGAACCGTAAACGCTGGTTGAAGACTGGTAAATGTTCATTCCAGCCAGAAGAGCGTGAGTGGCTGAAGACGCTAATGGATTGGGGATTCGAAGACACTTTCCGCAATCTACACCCCGAAGTGAATGACCATTTCTCTTGGTTTGATTACCGCTCTCGTGGCTTTGATGACAATAGAGGACTGCGCATTGATGTAATCTTGGCAACGCCATCACTTGCACAGAAATGTATCGAATCAGATATTGATTACGAGTTACGTGGTATTGAGAAACCCTCTGATCACGCCCCTATTTGGTCTACTTTCAAATAGATAGCTTTTAAGGGTTAATCATCCTGTCACTTTGCACCGATTAGCCCTACTTTTCCCCTACAAAAACCATTTTTGGCTTTGTCTTGTCGTCTCACTTTTGAGGCACTTCTCGTTCTACGACTTTCTATACTGAACATTACTTCTTTAGTTCATGGAGTGAGCGAAGTATGGTTCAAAATAGCTGGGACAGATTATCACCTTTTACGCTTAAAGCATTAGGTCCAATGACACTGGTGAGTGCCGCTATCAATGCTTTGATGCTTGTGGTTCCAATTTACAGCCTGCAGTTATTTGACCGAGTTTTATCGAGCAGAAGTACCGACACACTGTTGCTGCTTACGGCCATCGCTCTGTTTCTGTTGATTTCACAGGCATTGCTTGAAACCCTAAGACAAAAATACACCCAAAGAAAAGCCCTTCAGTTTGAATCGGAAAGCGCTCAATGGCTATATCAACTTTGCGGCCAACATTACGACACGAAGACACGTTACGTGTTTAACGACATAACTGAGATACGATCTCTTCTTATGTCACCAGGTTTCTTTGTCGCCTTCGACTTACCTTGGACGCCGCTATTTCTGCTAGTTATGTTCATGCTACACCCAATTATCGGATTGGTTGGCTTGATTGCCGTTATCTGTGTATTAGTGGTCGCACTACTCTCTTTCTACACCAAAAAGAAATCATTTGAGGCTTCTTACGCCACCCAAATTGCTGCAAATCGAAAAATCGACGAATTATTCAACAAACAAGAAACGTTAATTTCTCAACAAGCGACCGACGGTACGTTTAACAAGTTCCAACCCATTCTTGCTGAAAAACTGTGGTTTAGGAGTAAGGTAGATTTAGCCTCGATTAACCTGACATCTATAGCCAAACTTGTTCGCATGACACTACAAATTGGCATTATGGGGACAGGCGCATTTCTTGTGATTCAAAATTCGATGAGTGCCGGTGGAATGATTGCCGGGTCGATTCTGATGGCTAGAGCGCTCCAACCAATTGAGCAGCTAACCTCTGGGTTTCAAGGTTGGAAAACTGGATTAGCCGCAGCCAACCGCATCAAAAATGTCGTCAACAAATCCAAAATAGAACCGGAGCGCATCACACTGCCCGAGGTTTCCGGCGAGTTACGTTTCGACAACGTCGTATGGTCACCGGAAAATCATCAAGGAGAGCCCATAATCAAGCAACTCAAGCTAAGATTAGAAACTGGCAATCGAGTTGCCATCATTGGCTCGAGTGGTTCAGGTAAAACCAGTCTTTGTAAGTTGCTAATGGGCATACATAAACCGACATCAGGCAAAGTATGCATTGATGGCTTAAATGTCACGCATTGGGACAAAGAACAATTCAAACATACTGTTGGGTATCTTCCGCAAACTATCCAATTTATCCAAGGCAGCGTTAAAGAAAATATCGCTCACTTCGATACTGAAATCACCGACTCTCAAATTATTAAAGCCGCCATTCATGCCGGTGTGCACGAGACCATTCTTCAATTCCCCAATAGTTATGAAACCATCATTGGTGATGGCGGACATCAGTTATCCGGTGGGCAAGCGCAGAAGCTCGCATTAGCTCGCGCGCTTTGTTTTAAGCCCAAGCTCTTGGTTTTAGACGAACCCAACTCCCATATGGATAAAGAAGGCGAAGAGTACCTGACTAGCCTTCTAGCGACATGCAGAGAGGAAAGCGTTTCCGTCGTTATGATTACCCATCAACCACACTTGCTACGTCACGTAGATTGGGTCATTGAAATTAATAAAGGACAGATTGCAAGAGCCGGAGAAGCGAGCAAAGTTCTCCGTTCCATGATGGACGTGCATTCAAGGACACAAACACAGTCGGAGGCCTCCAATGAGTAAGACCATATTGCACCGGAGTGGTATCAACTTTGAAGATGGACGCAAACTCTCTTTTGCTACCACGCCAGTGATCATCACTTCTTTAGCCGTTTTACTGGTGATGATTGGTGGCTTCCTTGTCTGGGCAAGCTTGTCACCACTGAGCTCGGCAGCGATAGCACCTGGCGTAGTGATCGTTGAATCGAAACGAAAACCCGTTCAGCACTTAGAAGGCGGGATCATCGAACGGGTTCATGTTAAAGATGGAGATAATGTGAATAAGAACGATTTGCTGATAACCTTGAGCGCTACACAAGCTCAAGCGAGCTTGAATCGGCTAAGAGCACAATGGGAGAGCGATCTCGCACGCTTAAACCGACTCCAGTCTGAACTCGCAGACCATCCTGAAATTCAATTCGATACACGCTTACTCTCCCGTAATCATTCCAAAGAAATTCAATCCATCATTCGAACTCAGCAAGCTTTGTATGAAAAACGCCGCTCACTACGAGATGGTGAAAACAACATTCTGGCGGAAAAAATAGAGCAAGCCAGGCTAGATATGTTTGGCCTACAAAAGCGATATCAAGCAGGCAAAGAGAGCTTGCGTTACCTTGCAGAACAAGTCGCCATGCATAAAAAGCTTCTTACTTCTGGTAATACGTCTAAATCACGTTACCTCGATCTTCAACGTGAACATTCACAACTTGAAGGACAAATTGCCGACCTCAGCGCCCAAATCGGTCGAGCGAAAGGTTTTGTTGCCGAGGCAAAAATGGAATTAGCCAACGCGGAATTCAACTACGCTAAAACGCTAGGCGAAGAAGTTCAAGAACTTGAGCGCAAACTCAACGAAACAAGAGAAGCGATGGTGAACGCGAATGATGTACTCAAGCGTGTCGAAATAAGAGCCCCACAAGGCGGTATCGTGGTCGGGCTCAACGTTGTTGGTGAACATGCGATCATTGCTCCGGGCAACACGTTAATGGAAATTGTCCCACAAGAGGATGAATTAATTGTGGAGGCATTGGTGAAACCAGAAGACATTGAAGTACTTCATATAGGCCAAACAACTCAAGTACGCTTAACTGCATTTAGCTTTAGAAAAACACCTCCAATTGAAGGCGAACTGATTCATATTTCTGCAGACCGAATCAGCGACCAAGCCACAGGGTCATCGGCTTATCTCGCTCGAGTGTCATTAGATTCAAGCATGTTAGCCGAATTAGGGGAGTCGGTCTCTCTTTACCCTGGCATGCCCGCGGAAGTCATGATTTTGATTGACGAGCAAACACCTCTTGATTACTTGCTCAACCCTCTTGCTGTTGCTTCTTATAAAGCGATGCGAGAGATGTAATAACTAATTCAAATAATCTCTGCGTTACTGGCTAGTTTTAAAATCAAACAAAAGGATGATAAAGCCAAACCCACTGTGAAGTGGGGACGGAAAGCTACAGATCTCAAATGGGACTGAGATGGCTGAGCTGCCTCTATGTATCTCGCGATATATGAGGATATAGCAATGGCGGATGAAATTTCTGTAACAGAAACCAACGCACAAGTTGGTAATCTAGTAGACGGGCCTACTCAAGACGGAGTGCCAAGAGATGTCGATAATCACCTTCAAGATAACTCAGGCGCAGATTTAGAAGTCCGTGCTGGTAAAGGGGATGACATCGTTAAAACAGGGGATGGCGATGACTTTATCGCCGGCGGTAGAGGTTCAGAAGCGATCAAGTCTGGAGATGGTAACGATGTGATTGAATCATGGAATCACACCATTAGTGCAAAAGATGAAGCTGGAGAAAACCCAAACATTGACTTAGCGCGTGACGGCGATGTAGAAAATGTGGGCTGTGTTGACGATATCATTGTTGCTGGCTCTGGTAATGATTATGTAGAAGGTGGTGGCAATAACGACATCATCTATGGCGACCGTGGAGCAAAATTATCTGGTGAAGAAATTCTCGTAAATGGTGATTTTGAAGATTTATCCGGTACGACACAACTAGGTGGCGGTAACAATTGGGGAACCTATTCGTCAATTCCCGGTTGGGAAGCCGACGATAACCTTGATGGTGTCGCTCCTGTTGATTTGACCAAAGACCTTGAGGGGCTTATTGAGATCCAAGAGAACGGTGGATATGGTGTTGAGCAAGGTGATGGAAATGTTCTGGAACTGGATTCTCATACTCACAGAGGTCAAGACTCTCACTCTGCCATTGGACAATATTTCGAGCTTGATGAGGCTGGAACATTCAACCTTTCTTTAGACTATGCAGACCGGACTGGAAATGCTGCGACCAATGGCTTCAAGCTCTACATCGATGGTGAGGTGGTCGGTAATCCTGAAGGTTATGGCGGAGCCGCTGGAGACCCAAGTACAAGCTGGCGTTCACTTTCTATCGACGTAGATCTAGGCGCAGGCCCACATGTTCTTACGATAGAAGCAATCGGAACACAGGATACCTATGGATCATTAATCGATAATGTCTCTCTTCAACAATATGAAGCCAATGATGTACTCATCGGTGACGGTACGCCAAGAGATGGTAACAATGTCGATAATAGCTCCGTACCAGGAGATGATCTTATTCGAGGCAATAAAGGCGCGGACGTGCTCATTGGTGACAATTTCGATGCCCTCTCTTTCAATGAGCAAACAGGTAACTTTGAACTCGATCTTGACTCAGCACAGACTCCTGAGGGAGAGGGTTTAGGTCTTGATAACGCCACAGCATACAACCCTGATGGTTCAGAGGGAAACACGACACAACAAGGCAGTAAGTATGGGGTCGAAGGCACGGATGAAAGTGGTAAAGATGCACAAATTGGGTATAGCTACGATGACGGAGACTCGGAACCTGGCGATGCAGTAGGCTCCGAAATGCTTTCTGTTTGCTTCGATGAACACACTATGGCCGCCAAGGTCGGGATCTCAAATCTTTATGCTAATGAAGGTCGCGGAGAAGATGATGATGTGGACGAAGTTGGTATCTGGACTGCATTCCGCGATGGTATCGAAGTCGCAAGTGGATTCTTTAGTGCAAACGACCCTGACGCAGATACCCTAGCCCACTACGCTGCTGCGGGTATGACACTAGAAAATACTAAAGTGCTTTCTACTGATAGCAACAACAGTGGTGAGTTTAGTATTGGTCCAAACGATACTGGCTTCAAAGCCTTTGATGAAATTCAGTTCTCTGCCGCGGGTGAACAATTCAGTAAAGGGGGAGAGAAAGAAGACTCAAGTGACTATTTTGTCACATCAGTAGAAACACTTGGGCTCACTGGTGACGGTACCGACATGCTGTATGGCGGCCGCGGTGATGATGTCTTACTCGGCGGTGACAATAACGAAATACTGCCGGCGCCATCTGATGGTATGTATGATATCAGCCAGTTCAACGGAACATTCGACGTTGAACTCATCGGGTCGAATGCAGGGTTCAATAACTCCCTTGGTTTCTACACCGCAGACTCAAGCGGTGAAGTCGTGAATGTTGGCATTCTTTGGTCAAATGTAAAACAACCTGATGAAGTGAACACCTCGATATCGAAAGAAATGATGGGGGGTGATGCTTGTAAGTTGGGGTTCTTCGTGGTTCCCGATGGTGCAGACAACGGCATTGAATCTGAAGGATTTATTGATGTTTCAGAATTCGATCTAGATGCTCAATTACTCGGTGAGGCTGCATTTGAATTGGGCCTCCCGATCCATGCGCAAATCTCTCCTTTAGGTGATGGTACATCCTTGTTCGAATGGAATGATAACACTGACCTTTCAACTAACGATGATGACTTCAACGATGTGATCCATAACGTTACTACAGTAGCAGAACCTGAACTTCTTAACGGTGGCCGCGGTGATGACTGGCTAGACGGTGGTGCGGGCGTTGATATCCTCAAAGGTGGCAAAGGCGATGATGTGATCATTGGTGGTAGTGGTGCTGACGAAGTCCGTGGTGGTCAAGGCAATGATCTTATTGCTTACGATGCGGAAGATACTTTAGTCAGAGGCGGTAAAGGGTTCGACGTTCTCGTAGCGAATGACAAAGATGGCCCTGTCGATATCGACATGTCAAAAGGACAAGATGCAGATGACATCAAAGGTATTGAAGCCGTAATCGGTACAAGTAGTGATCAGGACTCTGTTACCTTAACCCTTGGTAAGGTTTACCATCAAGGCGGAGCCAGCGACAATACCAAGAGTAAAGATGATGGCCAATCAGAATTCTTTGCCCTTGGTGTTGAAGATATTAAGTTGGATGAAAGCAATGGTTGGAGCCTCGAAAACGATAGTCAAGGCGCTCCAGATGATGGTGTGACAATGACCGTTGCTGACCTTATGGCATCTTCAGATTACAAGTTAGACCAAGGCATGATTGATTCCTTAGGCTTGTCTGGCTCTGATGTGTTAACCGCTTATACCTTCACCAAAGGAGGTAAAGAAGTCGTTATCTATACCGATGCTGCTTTTGATGGTGATTTCCAATTTGTATAGGCAAACTCACTCGACCTTCATCTACCCAAAAAGAGCGCCAATCGGCGCTCTTTCTTTTAGATATCTATAAAAACGCCTTAGCTTAATGGCCTTAGATATGCCAAGAAACGCTTCTCTGCGATTTTAAAACACCACAAAATAATGAACGTTAATCCCATGTAGAAGAGACCAGCCGTCAGGAATGACTCAAATGGTGCATAGTAACGAGAGTTCACAAGTCGAGCTGCGCCTGTCAAATCCATAATAGTGATGATCCCAGCGACTGCACTGCCGTGCAGCATAAAGATCACTTCATTCGAATATGCAGGTAAAGCACGGCGTAATGCGCTTGGTAAGATGATGCGACGATAAGTCATAAATTTACTCATACCATACGCTTTTGCGGCTTCCACTTCCCCTTTCGGTAAGCCATTGATCGCACCACGAATGATTTCCGCCGTATAAGCCGATGTGTTAAGAACGAAAGCCACCAAGGCACAGAACCAAGCATGTTCCCAAAGTGTGTCTTTCACAGGGAAGAATTGGTCCATACCGTAGTAAATGAGATAAAGCTGCACCAACAACGGCGTACCGCGGAAAAAGTAAATGAACGCCCATGACGGCAAACTTAATGCGTAATTCGTGCTATTGCGCGCTATAGCTAAGGGAATCGATACACAGAGCCCGATCACCAGAGCTAATGCCACCAGCCATACCGTTGTCCACAATCCATCTAAGTAGACAGGGAAGCTTTCAATGATCAATGAAAAGTCCATTATCTACCTCGCATGAATACTGAATTTGCGTTCAACAAGCTTAAGTAGACCGGTTGATACACTGGTGAAGAACAAGAAGATGATCGCGACGGCCATGTAAAAAGTGAATGGCATCTTTGTTGTACCAGCAGCAAGTGAACTAATCCGCACCATATCTTCCAATCCAATTATTGAAACAAGAGCGGTAGTCTTGAGCAATACCAACCAGTTATTGCCAAACCCTGGTAACGCGTGTCGGATCATTTGAGGTAATAGAATTCTTCTAAACGACATAAAAGAACTCATTCCGTAGGCTTTTGCCGCTTCCAACTCACCTTTATCGACAGCCATGATCGCACCACGGAAAGTTTCCGCCATATACGCACCAAAGATAAAACCGATGGTCAGTACACCAGCAATAAATGGGCTCACATCGATGTAATCAGGGAGGTAAGCAGTCCATTCATGTTCAGGATTGCTTGCGGTAAACCACTCGTTGAGCGTTTCATTGATCGAATAAAGGCTGTTATTCAGTAGAATTTGGCCACCAAAGAAGATAAGCATCATCAAGACTAAGTCAGGGATGCCACGAATAATGGTGGTGTAGAGTGTTGCAATAGCTCTTGCCCATTTATAGGGCGCTAATTTCGCAAGTGCCCCAAGCATGCCTAAAATGACAGCAAGCAACAATGAGAGTATTGCGACTTCGATGGTTACTAGAGCCCCTTTTAGTATCGAGGCTTCATATCCTTGTAAATCCAGCATAGGTGAGTTCCTAATCCCTAAACTCAAAAAATCGGCCGTTGGTTACTTCTAGGAACAAGCCAACGGCCGCTTAGTTACGGCTTATTTACCGTAAACATCGTAGTTGAAGTACTTACCTGCGATTTCTTGATAAACACCTTTTTCACGCAGAGATAAGATTGCCGCATCTAACTTTTTAGTGAGATCTTTGTCTTGCTTACGAACCGCAATCCCGAAGCCATCACCAAACCATTTAGGATCAGTTAGAGAAGGGCCAACAAACTCGTAAGCCTCACCACCCGCCTTGTTTAGTACACCTTCTTCAAGAGCTGAAGCATCACCAAGTACTGCTGCAACACGGCCGTTTGCAAGATCTAGGTATGCTTCATCAAACGAACCGTAACGTACGATTTCAACTTTATCGCCGTAGTTATCTGTCAGATACTTGTCATGCGTTGTCGCGCGTTGTACCGCAATTTTTTGACCATCAAGGTTGTCGAAGTCTAGACCCGCACCTTTTTTAGCAATGAATTTGTTTGGAATGAGTGCGTACTTACCCGTAAAGTCGACTTTCTTCTTACGCTCTTCGGTGATAGACATTGCAGCAATGATCGCGTCGTACTTACGAGCAAGTAACGAAGGAATGATGCCATCCCAATCTTGAGCAACGATTTGACACTTCACTTGCATCTCTTCACAAAGCGCATTCGCCATATCAACATCGAATCCCTTTAAGGAGCCATCCGTTTCAGTCCAGCTAAACGGAGGATAAGCACCCTCAATCCCAAAACGAACTGTTTTCCATTCTTTCGCTTGGGCGACACCAGACACTGCTGTTGCAGCAAGCGTTGCTGCCAATAACCACTTTTTCATTTCCATACTCCTGTGATTGCTATTTTATTTGGTTTTGTTTGTTGTGCTTGTTTATTTAGGAGGCAAAAAGCTGCCACCCAAAAAATATTAGTAGATAGAAGAGATAAATTGTTGTAATCGCTCCGAATCTGGACTCGTAAAAAGCTTAGCTGGATCTCCCTGTTCTTCCACTAAACCTTGATGCAAAAACATCACATGGTTAGATACGTCACGCGCAAAAGCCATTTCATGCGTTACGACTAACATGGTGCGTCCTTCCTCGGCCAGATCTCTCATTACCCCTAACACTTCACCAACGAGTTCAGGGTCAAGTGCAGAGGTAGGCTCATCAAACAACATAACCTCTGGATCAACGGCCAAAGCACGAGCGATTGCAGCGCGTTGTTGCTGACCTCCGGACAGGTGTCCTGGGTAGTAGTCTTTGCGTTCGTATAACCCAACTTTCTTCAACAGTACTTCTGCATTTTCAATCGCTTGCGCCTTAGGTACACCAAGTACGTGCACGGGCGCTTCAATCACATTTTCTAAAACCGTTAAATGCGACCATAAGTTAAAGCCCTGAAATACCATAGCTAAACGTGAACGAATACGCTGAACTTGCTTTTCATTTACTGGGACAGACTCCCCTGCGCGGTTGTTCTTCATTTGGATAAGTTCACCGTTTACCCAAATTTCACCCGCAGTTGGTGTCTCTAATAAGTTGATACATCTTAGGAAGGTACTCTTACCTGAACCGGAAGAGCCAATGATGGAGATAACATCGCCTTTATGGGCAGAAAGTGAAATGCCCTTTAATACTTCATTTTGTCCAAATGTTTTGTGCAGGTCTTTGATATCTAGCGCTGGTACATCATTCATGCGCCCTACTCCCTGTGTTTTAGTCACTGCAATAAGGGACTCCGCCCTCTTTGAATTGGAACAAACTATCACCACCCAAGGCAAGTTGCAACAAATCATTAACCTAAATAAATCGAATAGATAGATACAACAAGCAAATGAATATGCAATTTCTAGTAATATATTCTTTTAATGTTGAATAATTGACATAAAAAAGCCCCTCACGCGAGGGGCTTAGGAAGATACAAAAGTGTTAATTAAAACGTGTCACAACAAGAGAATTCGAAGTGCGTAATGTCACTTCATTTTCCATTCCATCTTTTTCAGAAGTTAGAATACCGTCTAAGTCAGCTTCTAGTTCAGGCTCCGAAGCTTCACCATTAGAGAAGAAGCTCATGAACATTTCTGAGTCAATATCGCTGTTACCATCAAGAATGACTGCAGAACGGTTGAAGTTGTCCGTTTCCGATACTTTCAAACCATTTATCGCGGAAGATGGAAAATTGTAGTAGTCCAGCTCAGGTACTACAACATAATCACTATTGCTCTTAGTGAAAATACGATGAGTTACTTTGTAATCACCTGAAGCAGCAAAATATGCGGTACGAGTGAAACCTTCTGTAGAGTTAGTTAATCCCATATTAATATCAATCACCGACTCTCGTCCGCTCTGAGATATCACGCTAGGCTTGAAGTTCGGTAAGTTTTTGATATTTAGGAATGTACTTGGATCAGCATCAATATCCCAGCTTGAATCAATAGTGCCAGTTAATAGTGAATCCCAACCATTTGTAGCGCTTTCAGCAACGGCTAGGTAAACCCATTCTTCTTTATTAGCTTCACTAGGTCGACGATATTCATCAACGGAATTACCCAGCTCTAAGGCATCATATAAGTAGTCGTTTGATACAAAGCCAATATTCAAGGAGTCATACTTGTAGCCAGACGATGAGTAAATACTAGAAACAACATCTGTCGTAACTAGGTCAATATCATTAGTACCCCAAGAACCGATACCATATTGATATAATGATTTATTGTCCGAGCCAGATTCATATTGGAATAAAGCGGTAGGCTCTCCATTGAAACCTAGTAGTTCTTCATCTGAAGTCATATCACTGTTTGGAGATACTAAGACATCTTTTTGTGATACATAGTGGTAGTCACCACCACCAGATACTGCGTTTCGGTATGAAAGGTTTTTGAACGTTTTGTCCGATACGTTACTTCCTGTAAAGCACTTATTCAACGACTCACGGTTAAGTGCGAAAGTAACATTGCGTAGCTCTTTATCTTCTAAAAACTCGCGAGAGAAAGAATTTACACGAACTTCTCGACCATTGAATTCAAGTGCTTGAATAGTGATGTAACCACCTTCAGGAATGTCTTCTAAAACAAACTTGAAGTTATCGCTGGTTGGTTTAATAACTTCTCCAACCATTTTGCCATCAGCATCAGAATAGTAACCGATAACATTATTCGTGACCTGAGCTTTTGATGCTTGACTGTAAGTTAAAACGGTAGCGTCACCATTCAAATCAGTATCTCGATCATAAATTGTACAGCTTTGTGCCTTAGCATCGCTCTCAGACAGTGTCGCAGGGATCGCAAAATCAAACGTAAATGTTGTTTTCGATGAACCGCCGCCACCGCCGCCACCGCCGCCACAACCGACCATTAATCCCGAAATAATTGCCACTAGCGGCAGTACTTTAAGCTGTTTCATGTCTTCTTCCTAAACTGAGCGGCAATGATTAGCCAAAAAATCGTCTCTGCTCGGTACTAAGCAAGAATGAAGCCAGCTTTATATACAATTCATGAATGACGTAAATAAATCGCATTGGACATTATTTCTGCAAAATAACGTCTAATTTTATGCAACTTGTGTAATCGAATTACACACTAAACAACCAAGTCATTCGCATGCCAGACACTTTCTGTAGTTTTCTTTCACATCTATTCTTAAAGTGATCTAAATCAATCACCCCAAAGGGCTATCTTGCTAGACTCCGCCACAATGATGAGGAATTTTTTGTGCCTCAACACAATGAGTTATTAGCTATGCTTAGGCACGTGGTATTCGTGCAACAAAATCTAATAATAGCTAGCATAGGAAGTGCCGCAGGAAGCGGAAAAACACAATTCAATTTAGAATTCATAACTTTTAAATATATGAGGAATCTATGTCAGACGCAGTGAATAAAGCGCACTCTGATTCGGATATCGAGACTAAAAGCTACCGCGAGCTTCATCGTCCATCATCTGAGTTCGCAAGCCGTTCAGACTACCTAGACCACGAACTACAAATCATGAAGCCACGCCGTTTTGGCTTAAACTTGCCAGGTCGTGACTTCCGCTTTGAGCTTGAAGACCTTGTTCCAGCGCTTGCTGGTACGATCGGTATTATCGCAATGTACTCTGCGGTAATGATGTCTTGGGCTGAAGGTCTTACTGCTGCATGGGACCACGTTAACTTAGGCAAAGATTTTGCTATCGAAGTTGCTCGTGTAGAAATGCTAATCCCTGCACTCCTTTTCTGTATTCTTGCTTCTGGCTTTATTAACCCTAAAGCCAACCTAGCAGGTAACCACGGTCCAATGATCCCTCTTATTGGTACCATCGCTCTTGCGGGTGCCCATCCTCTTGCATTGGCAATCCTAATCGGTGTGTTTGGTTTGATTTTGAGCTTACTAAAAGGTGGCTCAAAACTCGTAAACCTCACTTCAGAGGGTACAGCTGGGGGCCTACTCATCTTCTTAGGCCTAACAGGTACCATGAGCCAAATCAACTCAATCCAAGCTTGGGCAGTTGGTTTGCAATCGGATACGGTTGCCGCAGGCAGCATGGGCTACATTGGCCTAATCGTTCTCGCGGTTACTATCGGTCTATATGCTTTCCTTGCTAAAGTTAATAAACGTTGGCTAGCCATCCCAGTATGTGCTTTCACGGGTCTCGTCATTGCACTTGTACTTGGTGCTGGTTTCGACATCAAATTCGTTACTGAAACAGGTCTTCCGAACCTAAACCCAATCTACTGGTGGGGTAGCACAGAAGAAGGTTGGATGCTTGGGCTACCAAATGTAGAACACTTCATTGCTTCACTACCGTTTGCAATTCTTGCTGTAGCGATGTGGTCTCCAGACTTCCTTGGTCACCGTATTTTCCAAGAACTGAACTACCCTAAAAAGACTGAAAAAGTTCTGATGGACGTTGATGACACAATGACTATGTGTTCGGTTCGTCAAATGGTTGGTACTGCTGTAGGTGGTGGTAACATTACGTCATCTTGGGGTACGTACATGATCCCAGCAGCAATTGCGAAACGCCCTATCCCTGGCGGTGCAATCCTGCTCGGCTCTCTATGTATCATCGTCGCGATTCTTGGCTTCCCAATGGATGTAGCAGTATGGCCACCAGTAATGCGTGTTGCTCTTCTAGTAGGTGTATCTCTACCTCTACTTGAAGCAGGTATGCAGATGGTGAAAGACTCTAAAGACTCTCAAGCAGCAGGTATCTGTATCTTCGGTTCTGCTGTAGTTAACCCAGTACTGGCTTGGGCATTGACTATGCTTCTAGACAACAACGGTCTGATTGGTGACAAAGAGCGTGCATCACGTCTGTCATTTGTAGATAAGATTGTGATCCCTGTAGGTGTACTTGTCGTCTGTTTAGTCGCTATGCTTGCAGTTGGTATGCTAGAAGGACAATATGGCATTAAAGCTTGGCTATAATGACATTCGTTCAAAAATTGTGTGGGTAGCGCTCGTCGCTACCCCATTTTTATCGCTATTTTTTAGTATTTATTGATTTAGTTTAAGGTTTGCAAAAATTTTTTAGTGTAGCCTTGAATTGTGGTTGGGAAGAACCCACATTAGTAACAGTGACAATATTTATAGTTTTATCGCCCTATTCTTCTTATTTAAGACTATAAATATTGTTATTCATTAAGAGTGTACTGTTCTCCATGTGGAAGTGGAGATAGCTGGCTCAACGGCGAACCAGTACGTATTTTTTTCTACTACAAAGGTAGGTATGTCATGGCAGAGCAATTTGCTAAAGCTTGGGAAGGTTTTGCTGCAGGCGACTGGCAAAACGAAGTAAACGTTCGTGATTTCATTCAGAAGAACTACACTCCGTACGAAGGCGACGAATCTTTCCTAGTTTCTGAAGGTACTGAAGCGACTAACAAGCTTTGGGCTAAAGTAATGGAAGGTATCAAGCAGGAAAACGCGACTCACGCACCTGTTGATTTCGATACTTCTGTTATCTCTACCATCACTTCACATGATGCTGGTTACATTAACAAAGACCTAGAAACTATCGTAGGCCTACAAACTGAAGCTCCGCTTAAGCGTGCAATCATGCCTAACGGCGGCGTACGTATGATCGAAGGTTCTTGTAAAGCATACGGCCGTACGCTTGATCCACAAGTTTCTAAAATCTACTCTGAGTACCGCAAAACACACAACCAAGGTGTTTTCGATGTTTACTCTCCTGACATCCTAAAATGTCGTAAGTCTGGTGTTCTAACTGGTCTTCCAGATGCATACGGTCGTGGTCGTATCATCGGTGACTACCGTCGTGTAGCTCTATACGGTGTAGATTTCCTAATCAAAGACAAAGTAGCTCAATTCCACTCTACTCAAGAGAAGCTAGAGTCTGGTGAAGATCTACAAATGACGATGCAACTTCGTGAAGAGATTCAAGAACAGCACCGTGCACTAGGTCAAATGAAAGAAATGGCAGCATCTTACGGCTACGACATTTCTGCTCCTGCGACTACAGCTCAAGAAGCTATCCAATGGACTTACTTCGGCTACCTAGCTGCTGTTAAATCTCAAAACGGCGCAGCAATGTCTCTAGGTCGTACTTCGACTTTCCTTGACGTATACGTTGAGCGTGACATCGCAGCTGGCATCATCACTGAAGAACAAGCTCAGGAAATGATCGACCACTTCGTAATGAAACTACGTATGGTTCGCTTCCTACGTACTCCTGAGTACGATGAGCTATTCTCTGGCGACCCAATCTGGGCAACAGAATCTATGGGTGGTATGGGTGTTGACGGTCGTACACTAGTTACACGTACTAACTTCCGTTTCCTAAACACACTATACACAATGGGTCCTTCTCCAGAGCCAAACATCACTGTACTTTGGTCTGAGCAGCTACCTGACGGCTTCAAGAAGTTCTGTGCGAAAGTATCTATCGATACTTCTTCTATCCAGTACGAAAACGACGACCTAATGCGTCCAGATTTCGACAACGATGACTACGCTATCGCTTGTTGTGTATCGCCAATGGTTATCGGTAAGCACATGCAATTCTTCGGCGCTCGTGCAAACCTAGCGAAAACTCTACTTTACGTTATCAACGGCGGTGTAGATGAGAAGCTTAAAATGCAAGTGGGCCCTAAGACTGCACCAATGACTGACGAAGTTCTAGACTTCGACAAAGTTTGGGCTGGCCTAGACAACCTAATGGATTGGCTAGCTAAGCAGTATGTAACTGCACTAAACGCTATCCACTACTCACACGACAAATACAGCTACGAAGCAGCTCTAATGGCTCTTCATGATCGTGACGTTCGTCGTACTATGGCTTGTGGTATCGCTGGTCTTTCTGTTGCAGCTGACTCTCTATCTGCAATCAAATACGGTAAAGTTAAACCAATCCGTGACGAAGATGGCATTGCAATCGACTTCGAAATCGAAGGCGATTACCCTAAATTTGGTAACAACGATGCACGTGTTGATGACATGGCATGTGAACTTGTTTCTAACTTCATGGCTAAAATCCGTAAGCTTAAGACTTACCGTGATGCAATCCCAACTCAGTCTATTCTTACTATCACTTCAAACGTGGTATACGGTAAGAAAACTGGTACTACACCAGATGGTCGTAAAGCAGGCGCTCCTTTTGCACCTGGTGCTAACCCAATGCACGGCCGTGATGAGAAAGGTGCGGTAGCATCTCTAACATCTGTAGGTAAACTACCGTTTGCTGATGCAAAAGATGGTATCTCTTACACCTTCTCTATCGTGCCAAACGCACTAGGTAAAGAAGAAGTTAGCCAACGTGCTAACCTAGCGGGTCTGATGGATGGTTACTTCCACCACGAAGCTGGCATTGAAGGTGGTCAACACCTTAACGTGAACGTACTTAACCGCGAAACTCTAGAAGACGCTGTTAAGCACCCAGAGAAATACCCTCAGCTAACAATCCGTGTATCTGGTTACGCTGTACGCTTCAACTCTCTAACTGCAGAGCAACAAGCTGACGTAATCGCACGTACATTCACTGAGTCTCTATAAGACTGATTGAATTAGCACTTTGAGTGATAAAACAGAGGCCGATGCTGTAAAGCATCGGCCTTTTTTTGTGTCTTGAACTAAAGTTGTGACATTGCCTAAGACTTTGTTCTCGATCTTACGTATGATGCCGAAAACGCTAGTAAACGAAGTATATGAAACTCAGTAAATTATTTGTCCTTGCCTTGTTGTCGCCTGCTGCGATTGCATCAACGAAATCTACCGTATCTTTCACTTTAGATAACGATGGCATATTTGGTGTCGACCAAGACTACACCAACGGTATTTTCCTTTCTTACGCGACCGATAAACTGCGTGAAGACAGCGAATGGAAATGGTTCAGTTTAAACGGCAATGGTCAAGCCAACGTCGATAAAGTAGAACTTGTACTAGGCCACAAAATGTGGACGCCAAGTGATATAGAAGCCGACTACCCTCTTGTTAATGATCGTCCTTACGCCGGCTACCTGCATACCGAAATCAACTATATCTCGATCACAGCAGACCAAGCCGTTCGATACAATTTTACTATCGGGGCAACAGGTGAAAGCTCACTATCAGATAAAGCCCAAGATATCGTTCACGGCATCACTGGCTCAACCGACCCACAAGGTTGGGAATATCAAATTGATGACGAAGTCGCGTTCAGTGTTGGTTACCGAGCATTCAACAAACTGATGCGCAGCGAAGGTAAAAGCACACAATGGGAAATTACAAACGTAAACGACATCAACGCAGGTAACTTCCGTAGTGATGTGTCTCAAGGTGTCATGTTCCGCTGGGGTACCAACTTAGCGAACAGCATCGGTGCGGCAAACATCAGTGTTGAAAGCCCATTCCACGCGAGTATGTTAGCGCAAAGTACATCCAGTTGGTTCTTGTTCACAGGCTTTGAAGGACGTTACCGCTTTAACGACATTACCATCGAAGGCGATCGTTCAGGCATTCCTGAGCCATCCGATCAATACGATGTTACGTTGCAAAACTGGCAAGCCAGTGCGGTTGCTGGTGCAGCTTGGTACAACCGAAACTACGGTGCGAGCTTAACCTTCACAGTTAAAACGCCGGATTATGAAGAAGCACAAACTGATGTTTATGGTACAGGCTCTCTGTCACTGTTCGCATTCTTCTAAATATAACTCCCTGTGCGGCGTGTGAGTTTTCATTCGCCGCTTTCTTTGCTCAATATCTCGCCAACGTCCCTCTCCAAGACTGTTTTAACCCTGCAATTTGTAATAAAATAACGGTTAGAATTTATTAAAAAATGAGAGCAAAAGATGTCAACAGCTGGTCGTATTCACTCGTTTGAGTCATGTGGTACCGTAGACGGACCCGGTATTCGATTTATCGTCTTCTTGCAGGGTTGTTTAATGCGTTGTAAGTATTGCCATAACCGCGATACTTGGGATACGCATGACGGCAAAGAAGTGACGGTTGAAGAAATTATTGCTGAAGCAAAAACTTACCGTCATTTTATGAATGCATCAGGTGGTGGCATTACTTGTTCTGGTGGCGAAGCGATGCTTCAACCAGAATTTGTGCGAGACTTCTTCCGCGCAGCTCAAGTGGAAGGCATTCACACTTGTCTTGATACCAATGGTTACATCCGTAAACATACCGATGTTATCGATGAAGTGCTTGAAGCAACAGACCTTGTAATGCTTGACCTTAAGCATATGAAAGACGAAATTCACCATGATTTCATCGGCGTTTCGAACCGTCGAGTTTTAGACTTCGCTCGCTATCTACATAAAATCGGTCAAAAAACGTGGATCCGCTATGTGGTTGTTCCGGGTTACACTGACGATCCAGAAGCGACGCATATGCTTGGTGAATTCATCAAAGATATGGACAACATTGAGAAAGTGGAACTTCTTCCGTATCACAAACTTGGTGCGCATAAATGGGAAGCATTAGGGCTTGATTACCCATTAGATGGTGTAAACCCTCCATCGAAAGAAACGATGGATGAAATCCAATCGATCCTTTCCCAATACCATCCAAATGTGAAATACTAAGTCATATTAGGTTATTGAATAAATTAAAAATACCAGCGATTCGCTGGTATTTTTTTACTCATATTACAATCGAGAGTACCAAACAAATCAAAACATTTGATGCCCTATCCTCGACACATTAAACGTATACAAACCTACTACACACTTAAAACGGTAAGCAAAGCTCGCAAGGAATTAAAAGTCAGGATATCAAACATGGATTGGTTTAATTTCGTATCGGTCATTATTATTGGTTGGGTTGTAATCATGCATTGCCTACCCGATTGGCGAAAAGTCGTTTGGCCTAAAATGGAACAAGAAAGACCATTCCAACATTTGGTCTTCGCAACACTCTTCTTGCTTAGCATTTTGTGGTCTGCACAAGCCGGTGTGAAAGAAGGGTTGCAAATCCACTTTCTTGCTTTGACAACGCTAACCATGATGTACGGTTGGCGGATGGCTTTTCTGCTCTGTATCCCTGCCATGATCGTCAATCACTTGATTCACGGCGTTCCACTATTAATGCTACCAAGTGCGCTCGTACTTTCTGCACTGGTACCAATACTAATAAGCTACCTCATTTTTCTACTCAGCTATCAATATTTGCCACGCAATATTTTTGTCTTCATTTTTGTGGCGGGATTCTTCAATGGCGCGCTAACAGGTAGCTTACACCTACTCATTAACTCGTTTTATCATCTATCAGTCGGTCATTACGACTGGCAAACCATCCAACACAACTACTTTGTTTTTGTGCCATTACTCGCCTTCCCCGAGGGGCTTCTTAATGGGATGTCATTGGCGGTCCTAACCGTATTCAAACCAGAATGGTTAAGAGTCTTCTCGGATCGAGATTACATATACAACCACTACCACAAATAGCATGTCACAACGCATTCATACGCTGTTTGTAAACTGGCTAAATTTGATAATTCTTGCCATTTTTCATATTAAATATGTGTTGAGATCATGTTTCAGTAACGTCTGAAACGTTAACCTAAGCACATTAAAAATGTATTAGATTATTTAGTGAGGTCATCATGGAAATGTCAAACGCTCAACGTTTGATCTTATCAAACCAGTACAACCTAATGTCTCAGATGGACCCTAGCAGCGCAGCAAAATACAAGCGTCTACAGACCATCGTAGAACGTGGTTACGAGCTGCAAATGCGCGAACTGAACAAAGATTTTGGCTGCATTACTGAATCTGAATGTCGTGAAATCATCGACATCATGGAGATGTACCATGCGATGCAAGAATCCAACAAAATGCTGGATGACGAAGAGCGCAGCAAAGTCGATCAACGCCGTCTGCAATTCCTTGGTTTTGATATCGCAACAGAAGCCCAGCAAGTGCATTACGTTCGTTTCCTTGTGGATTCTGAAGGTCTATATCCTCAATTTGATAAGGCTGATCACCACTTCAACAGCCAAATGCCAATGCAGGAAAAATACCAGCGCATGCTGAAAACATGGCGCAACTGCCCTCGTCAGTACCATTTGTGTGCAAACGAATTGGCGCAAATTTTCAGTGCATAACGCACTAAGCATTTGAAAAGGAGAGCAAACGCTCTCCTTTTTTCATCTCCCCTGTCACGATTTTATCAAATTTCACCTGTCCGCTTTCTCTACGCTTTCCCAAACACCACCTAGAATTCACTGATATCGACGATTTATCGCCAAATAATTGATTTCTTAGACTGTCATTCACAACACAAATTCTTCTCTCATTAAACAGTGATTCAAATGTCACTTTTGCAATAAATTCATAATTGTTAAGCAAAATTGGAAATCCCCGACTAGGCTTAAAATGAGAAAGGGAGTGATTGAAAGGTACCTATCCATCGTCCTCCGTTGCAGTGAAAAATTGTCCATAAAGCAAAGCCTTTGGCGTGACCTAACTGGGGTTTGGTACAAACCAAATGCGATAACAGGACGTATAAGTTCATACAACGAAGGGCATATCAAAGGTGGGTAAGCCTGCGTCAACGTTCGTCGGTAGACTGACTATTAAAGGGGAAAGCGACATGAGTATTTTCGACCACTATCAATCAAGATATGAAGCTTCAAAAGATGAAGAGATGTCGTTACAGGATTTCTTAGCCCTGTGCAAGGACGATAAAAGCGCTTATGCCAATGCAGCAGAACGACTTCTCATAGCGATTGGGGAACCAGAAGTCATTGATACTGCGCAAGATCCAAGACTGAGCCGCATCTTCTCAAACCGAGTGATCTCTCGTTACGAAACCTTCAAAGACTTCTACGGCATGGAAGACGCTATCGAACAGATCGTGTCTTATCTCAAACACGCCGCGCAAGGTTTGGAAGAACGAAAACAAATTCTTTACCTTCTTGGCCCAGTAGGTGGTGGTAAATCATCACTGGCTGAGAAGTTAAAAGCACTGATGGAAAAAATGCCGGTTTACGTGCTCAGCGCCAATGGTGAGCGCAGCCCAGTAAATGATCATCCTTTCTGCTTATTTAATGCTTCGGAAGACGGCGAAATCCTTAAGAAAGAATACGGTATTGAGCATCGCTACCTACGCTCTATCATGTCACCTTGGGCTGCAAAACGTCTGCACGAGTTTGGCGGTGATATCACCAAGTTCAAGGTGCTTAAAGTACGTCCTTCTATTCTAGACCAAGTTGCAATTGCGAAGACTGAACCCGGCGATGAAAACAACCAAGACATCTCATCATTGGTTGGTAAAGTTGATATTCGCCAGCTTGAACACTTTTCACAAGATGATCCAGATGCCTACAGCTACTCCGGCGCGCTATGTAAAGCAAACCAAGGTTTGATGGAATTCGTTGAGATGTTCAAAGCGCCAATCAAGGTGCTACACCCTCTCTTGACGGCAACTCAAGAAGGTAACTTTAACGGTACGGAAGGGTTATCTGCTATCCCATTCGACGGCATGATTTTGGCCCACTCAAATGAATCAGAGTGGCAAACGTTCCGTAATAACAAGAACAACGAAGCATTCTTAGACCGTGTATACATCGTGAAAGTCCCTTACTGTTTACGTGTATCGGAAGAAGTGAAGATCTACCAGAAACTACTTGAAAACAGTGAACTTTCCAAAGCACCTTGTTCACCAAGCACACTCGAAACTCTGGCACAGTTCAGTATTCTGTCTCGACTCAAAGAGCCTGAGAACTCGTCCATTTTCTCGAAGATGCGTGTCTACGATGGTGAAACACTGAAAGATACCGATCCGAAAGCGAAGAGTTACCAAGAGTACCGCGACTTTGCCGGTGTCGATGAAGGTATGAACGGTCTTTCCACCCGTTTCGCGTTCAAGATTCTATCGCGTGTGTTTAACTTCGACCAAACCGAAGTAGCGGCAAACCCTGTCCACCTATTCTACGTGATTGAGCAGCAAGTTGAGCGTGAGCAGTTCCCTTCTGAAATGGCAGAAAAGTACCTCGAGTTCTTGAAGGGTTACCTTGTACCACGTTACGTCGAGTTCATCGGCAAAGAAGTACAAACGGCCTACCTAGAGTCTTATTCTGAATATGGCCAGAACATCTTTGACCGCTACGTGACTTACGCAGATTTCTGGATTCAAGATCAAGAATACCGCGATCCAGAAACAGGTCAGCTGTTTGACCGTGCCTCTCTGAATGCTGAACTAGAGAAGATCGAGAAAACCGCTGGCATTTCAAACCCGAAAGATTTCCGAAACGAAATCGTCAACTTTGTGCTTCGTGCGAAAGCCAATAACAATGGTCTGAATCCAGTTTGGACCAGCTACGAAAAACTGCGCACGGTAATCGAGAAGAAAATGTTCTCCAATACCGAAGAGCTACTTCCGGTTATTTCATTCAATGCGAAAACGTCTTCTGAAGATCAGAAGAAACACGACGACTTTGTCGCTCGCATGATGGAAAAAGGCTATACCGAGAAACAGGTTCGCCTACTTTCTGAGTGGTACCTACGAGTACGTAAGTCATCCTAACCAGTTTGAGTTAGGTCGCTTGTGAAACATGAAGAGGGCTATTTCATGGCGCAATTTATAGACCGAAGGCTCAATGGTAAAAACAAGAGCGCTGTTAATCGACAGCGCTTCTTGAAACGCCATAAAGAGCAGATTAAAGAGTCGGTAGCTGACGCAGTGAATCGACGCTCGATCACAAACACGGAAACGGGCGAAGACGTTGCAATACCGCACAAAGACATCAACGAACCTATGTTTCATCAGGGTAAAGGGGGCGTGCGTGAGCGTGTGCACCCTGGCAACGACCAATTTATTACTGGTGACAAAATCGAGCGCCCGAAAGGTGGAGGCCAAGGTGGTGGCGCAGGAGAAGGCAATGCGAGTCCTGATGGCGAAGGCCAAGACGAGTTTGTTTTCCAGATATCCAAAGATGAATATCTCGATATCTTGTTCGAGGATTTGGAGTTACCCAATCTTGAAAAAAATCAGATTGCTAAAATAACTGAATGGAAGACCCATCGTGCGGGTTACCAAACTGCAGGCATTCCGTCCAACATTGCCATTGTGCGTTCGTTGCAGCAATCACTTGCTCGACGTACCGCAATGACGGCAGGAAAGAAGCGTCTTCTTAATGAACTAGAGGATGAGCTTACTCGCATCAAAAACATAGAGCCAGCTCAACAGCTCGAGGAAAATCGTCTGAAGAAGGAAATTGAGGATCTGCGCAAGAAAATCGAAAGCGTGCCCTTCATTGATACCTTCGACTTACGTTTCAAGAACTATGAGAAGCGCCCTGTGCCATCGAGCCAAGCGGTCATGTTTTGTCTGATGGACGTATCCGGTTCTATGGACCAAGCCACCAAAGATATCGCAAAACGCTTCTATGTTCTTTTATACCTGTTCTTGACGCGCACCTACGAAAATGTAGAGGTCGTATTCATTCGTCACCATACTCAAGCAAAAGAGGTCGATGAACATGAGTTCTTCTACTCGCAAGAAACGGGTGGAACAATTGTGTCGAGCGCTCTCAAGCTAATGAACGAAATCGTGCAAGACCGCTATCCTGTAGGCCAATGGAACATCTACGCCGCACAGGCATCCGATGGGGATAATTGGGCTGACGATTCTCCGCGTTGCCGTGAACTCCTAGTGAATAAACTGCTTCCTAACTGTCAATACTATTCATACATTGAGATCACCCGACGCTCACACCAAACGCTATGGCATGAATACGAGAAGCTTGCTGAAGCCTTCCCAAACTTTGCCATGAAGAACATCCGCTCTGTGGAGGATATCTTCCCAGTCTTCCGTGAACTATTCCAAAAAGAAACGGCGTAAGGAGGCTAGCGATGAATACCGCAACGAAAAACCTTTCGGGGGAAGCTTCGAAGAAGCGCAGAGAAAATATGCTTCCTGACGGCCCAGACTGGACGTTTGAACTGTTGGAGCGTTATCACAAAGAAATCAAGCGTGTCGCGGAGCATTATCGCCTCGACACTTACCCAAACCAAATCGAGGTGATTACCTCCGAACAAATGATGGATGCATACTCAAGTATCGGTATGCCCATCAACTACAATCATTGGTCGTTTGGCAAAAAGTTCATCCAAACTGAGCAAAACTACAAACACGGTCAAATGGGCTTGGCTTACGAGATCGTGATTAACTCCAACCCATGTATCGCTTATTTGATGGAAGAGAACACCATCACGATGCAGGCGCTTGTTATCGCTCACGCTTGTTATGGACACAACTCGTTCTTCAAGGGCAATTATCTGTTCCAAACGTGGACCGACGCCAGCTCGATCATTGACTATCTCTTGTTTGCGAAGAACTATATTGCGGAATGTGAAGAGCGATACGGGGTGCATGAAGTTGAGCAACTACTTGACTCATGCCATGCATTAATGAACTTCGGTGTAGACCGCTATAAGCGTCCCGAAAAAATCTCTATTAATGAAGAGAAAGCACGTCAAGAAGAGCGCGAAGCCTATCTTCAATCTCAAGTGAACGAACTTTGGCGTACCGTTCCACAGGCAAAAACTAAAGAAGAAGATATCAAGATTCGTTTCCCAAGTGAGCCACAGGAAAACCTGCTTTATTTCTTCGAGAAACATGCGCCATTGCTGGAGCCTTGGCAGCGTGAAATCGTCCGAATTGTCCGTAAAGTCAGCCAGTACTTTTACCCTCAGAAACAAACCCAAGTTATGAATGAAGGGTGGGCAACATTTTGGCACTACACGATTCTGAATCACCTTTACGATGAAGGCTTAGTATCAGAGAAGTTTATTCTCGAATTTCTACATAGTCACACCAGCGTTGTTGCTCAACCTGCTTATAACAGTCCGTACTTTAGCGGCATTAACCCTTATGCGCTTGGCTTTGCGATGTTCAGAGACATAAAACGTATCTGTGAAGAGCCAACCGATGAGGATAAAGAGTGGTTCCCAGAAATTGCCGGAGCCGATTGGTTAGACACGCTTCACTTTGCGATGCATAACTTCAAAGATGAAAGTTTTATCAGCCAATACTTGTCACCAAAGCTAATGCGAGATTTTAAACTTTTCGCCATTAATGATGATGATCGTAAGAACTTCGTTGAGGTTGCCGCCATTCACGATGAGATGGGTTACAAACGCATCCGAGAGGCGCTAGCCGCACAATATAACTTAGCCAATCTAGAGCCAAACATTCAGGTATTTAACGTGGATGTGCGAGGCGATCGTTCGTTAACACTTCAATACGTCCCTCATAACCGAATTCCATTGGATAACAGTTATGAAGAGGTGTTGAAACATGTTTATCGCTTATGGGGCTTCGATGTGATTTTGGAGGAAGTAAAAGATACCGGACACCGAGAGATTCTCTCTACCTGTCCGAAACGCAATCAGTACGACACAAATATCTAGAACTCCCTTTCTACTAGTGAATAAAAGAAAAGGCTCCTAACTTAGGCTGTCTCTTGATCACAAGTCTAGTGATCAAGAGACATTGCGAGTTCGTAGCCTTCAAGGATGGTTTGTAGTTTAAACCATCCTTCCCAAAGCACCTTTATTGAAGCTCTACCCGTCCTCTTGGTATCTTTCCAACCGCCTAATTTAGCGAGATTTTTGTACGCCCAGCTCATATCGGGCACTTCTTTAGGTAATGTCTTACTTTCTAGTTTCAACCACAGTAGCTTCCAAGCTTTTTTGCCCAATACCTTTTCACAACTTTCTTTCGTTAGCTCATCAACTTCTTTAATGAAGCGTAACGCCAATAAACGCGTAGCAACAAAGGCATAGATGACACTTAATCTCTCTAAGTTATCTTTACTTTGTAGCCTGAGTGACTCCACATCTGTCCCTTCACTTTTCCAGACTTTATGGAAATCTTCAATCAGCCATCGGCGCTCGTAATAACCGATAATTCTCATAGCGTCTTCAACGTTGTTTATTGGCTCCGACGTCAAGAGGTGCCATGCTAACTTGTCTTTTGATGTCCCTTGCTCAAGGCAACCAACATAATAAACAGGTATGCCTGCGTGCTCTTTTTTGTTTGCCGGAGCCTTTAATGTCACCTGACCATATTTAACATCAAGCTTTACATCTCTCGCTTTTCTCCCTCCTTTTTGGGGGATGGTAAGCTCTTTTGTCTCGACGCTTGGTAACGCTTGCGCATAGTCGTAAAGCTTTTGATGATGAGCTTCTAGGCAGCGACTTTGCATTGAGCGAACGACAAAGCGCTGCTGATGTTGACGTTTATAAGTCAAGTATTCGAATAGGTCAGCTTCTCGGTCACAGACCGAGATAACATCTAACATTTTATCCCCTAGGCGTTCAACGACACGGCGAGAAGCTTGCTCCCATTTGTAACTCTCTTTCTCCTTATAAGGACGAGTCGCGTGTTGGTGCTTTTGCCCACGCTTAGTAATATCTCGGCTCCATCGTTGCTGCTCTATCAGGCCAACAATGGTCTGACTTTGTGGTGCAAAAAGTAACGTCGAATGTACGTGGAGAGCTCGAATTCTATCGCCTTGATTCGTGTGCCCGAGTTCATCTTTTATACTTCGATGCGGAAAACTGAGCGTTGTTGTATCTTCAAGCGCGAGTAATTCCTCATGCTCGTTAGCTCGGGATACAGTTGATTGAAAGCCTGCTTCTGCGATGTCTTTTGCATCGATGTTTTCATTGCGGATAAAGCGATATGCACCTTCCATATCGGCGGGAGAAAAAGGAAGTTTAGCCACGGAGACTCCTGGTTGATTAGCAATGGAAGTCGCTAAACTGATGAGGCGTTGTGTTCTTCGAGGGTCTTTAAGTTGTGCTTGTCCAAATTGTTCTTGTGCCCAAAGTTTAGCGTCTGAGTGTGTCATCTTAGTGTTTCAGTAAGGATTACTAAGTGATCAGATCACACACACGTGAAAGAGTTCAAAAAAAATCCCCAAGCTACAAGCTTGGGGATTTGTGTATAAGAGACAGCCTAACTTAGGAGCCTTTATCTATCTAAATCAGTCAGTGCGGTGTATTAAGCTTGCTTTGCAATAATTGTTCTTACCGCTTCAAGGTCGGCTTGCGTATCGACACCTGCTGCTGGCGCTTCTTTTGCAACCGCAACATGAATCTTTTCACCGTACCAAAGCACGCGAAGTTGCTCTAGACACTCGATTTGCTCAAGTGCGCTTGGCTGCCAATTCACATAAGTATTGATGAAGCCAGCACGGTAAGCGTAGATGCCAATGTGACGCATCAATGGATTTACGAAGGTTTTGTCTTGCTTGGCAAAGTTGTCACGATCCCAAGGGATCGTCGCACGACTAAAGTACATAGCGTAACCACGCTCGTCCGCGACCACTTTTACCGCATTCGGGTTAAAGACTTCTTCTTCCGATTCAATCTCAACCGCAAGCGTTGCCATTGGCGCATCGCAACCTGCTAGGTTGTCAGCTACTTGGCGAATAATAGACGGAGGAATCAATGGTTCATCACCCTGAACATTAACCACAATGTGGTCTGCAGGAATTGCCATTTTTTCTACCACTTCTGCTAGTCGCTCAGTGCCAGATTCATGGTTTGGCGAGGTCATACAAACCTTGCCACCAAACTGTTCTGCAGCCGCCGATACGCGCTCATCGTCAGTCGCAATAATCACGTCTTCAGCACCCGCTTGTAACGCTTGTTCGTAAACCCATTGGATCATTGGCTTGCCGCCAATATCTGCCAACGGTTTACCCGGTAAACGGCTTGACGCGTAACGCGCAGGAATGACAACCGTAAAAGACATTAGCGTCCCTCGTCCATGCTCATGGTTCTTGCTTCTGGTTCAAGGAGAACAGGAATACCCTCTTTGATTGGGTAAGCAAGGCGATCTAATTTGCAGATCAACTCTTGATTATCTTTATCGTACGTCAGCTTACCTTTGCACACAGGGCAAGCTACAATCTCAAGCAGACGGTGATCCATAAGTCGCTTTAACCTCTTTTATTCGATTTAAAATTCGTTCTGCATCATGTTGTTCAAACTGAGCAGAAACAGGAAGATACCACCAATTGTCTTGCGCATAGCGGTCGCATTTAACGGCATCTTTTTCTGTCATAATCACATTCGCTCCTTGTTGAGCCAATGCATCTAATTCTTGTTGGTCAAAGTCCTGATGATCGGCAAACCCTTTCGTGACTTTGACATCCGCATTCATTGCGTTAAGTGTATTAAAAAAACGAGGTGGATGCCCTATACCTGCAAATGCGACTAAGTCTTTCAACTCACTCACATCCACTTGCTGCTTCGTCTTCAAATTGTTCGCTTTAGACGGCGCTAAAGACATTGGCATTTCATCTTGATGCGCTTTTCCACCGTTAGTGATGATAAAGTCGACTTCAGAAAGACGCTCTACCCCTTCACGTAGCGGACCAAGTGGAATAAGGCTTTCATTACCAAAGCGACGATTGCCATCAACGATAACAAACTCAATATCTCGCTCTAAGGCGTAATGCTGAAGACCATCGTCAGTAATAATGATGTCAACGCCAGTTTCAAGCAATGCTTTCACCGCATTAGCACGAATTGGGTCTACAGCTACTGGCGCACCAGTACGACGATGAATTAGCTTAGGCTCATCACCACAGTGTTTCGCTGGTGTATTATCATCAAGAACAAGCGGATACTGAGGTGCTTTTGCGCCGTAACCACGCGATACCACTCCGGGTTTATAACCCATTAGTTGCAATTGCTCTACCAGCCACACTACCACTGGCGTTTTACCATTGCCACCAGCGGTAATGTTACCAACGACCACAACAGGCACAGGTGCTTTGTAGGCTTCTTTCTTGCCGACTTGGTATTGACGGCGTTTCGATTGGCTTATCGCACCAAACAACAAGCTTAATGGCCACAAAAGCGGCCATAGCAAGTATTTAAGCGGATGGTTTTCGAACCAGATCTTTTCAATCACAGCGCTTAGGCACCAAATTGAATTCGATGAAGCTGAGCGTAAGCGCCATCTTTCGCAATCAACTCGACATGATTCCCACGCTCTACAATAGCACCTTCATCCACAACTAGGATTTCATCGGCGTTTTCGATAGTCGATAGGCGGTGAGCGATAACCAGTACCGTCTTGTCTTTTTGTAGTTCATCTAGAGCAGATTGAATTGCACGTTCAGATTCCGTATCCAAGGCCGATGTGGCCTCATCAAGGATAAGAACAGGCGCATCACGCAGTAGAGCACGAGCAATCGCCACACGCTGACGTTGACCACCCGACAGGCTTGCACCATTCTCGCCGATCGTAGCGTCTAGGCCACCATCCATCTTGCTAATGAATTCCATCGCATGAGCCAGTTTGGCTGCACGCTCAATGTCTTCACGTGTGTATTGTTCTTCTGTCGCGTAAGCAATGTTGTTTGCAATCGTGTCATTGAACAAATGTACGTTTTGCGAAACAAGCGCAAACTGCTCACGAAGATTCTTAAGCTCATAATCACGAATGTCATGACCATCAAGCGTAATTGAACCGCTGCTTACGTCGTAGAAACGGTTGAACAAGTTAGCTATGGTACTCTTACCCGAACCTGAACGCCCAACGAGAGCAACCGTCTTACCTTTTGGAATGTCAAAACTGACATTCTCAAGCGCTGGTTTCTCTGCACCTTCATAAGTGAAGCTGACATCTTTAACAGTTACATCGCCTTGCGCACGTTCTACTTTGAATTTACCTTCATTCTTCTCTGTTTCGAGATCAATCAAAGCAAACAGCGTTTGGCTCGCCGCCATACCGCGTTGGAACTGTGACGTTACGTTGGTGAGCGCTTTAAGAGGACGCATCAAACCAAACATCGCAGAAAAGACAACGGTAAAGGTACCTGGAGTCAATTGCTCTTTGATCGAATCGATACTTGCAAGGTAAAGCACCACAACAATCGCAATGGATGCGATCATCTGAATAATCGGGTTAGCTGCTGCTTGAGCGGTGACCAACTTCATACTCTGTTGACGCATTTGGTTGCTGACTTTCTCGAAGCGTTTGCCTTCGATGTCTTGACCACCGTAACTTAGTACAACTTTATGACCTTTCAGCATTTGTTCAGCAGATGCTGTCACATTACCCATCATCGTCTGCATGTTTCTAGATATCTTTCTGAATCGTTTGGAAACGATACTAATACCCCAAGCAACCACTGGTGCAACGGCAAATAGAACCAGCGACAACTGCCAGCTGTTGTAGAACATCAGAACAAGAAGACCGATGATACTCGCGCCTTCACGTACAATGCTCACAAGCGCAGAGCTGGTAGCTGCAGAAACTTGCTCTGAATCGTAAGTGATACGAGACAGCAAATTACCCGTTTTTTCTTTATCAAAGTAAGAAACAGGCATATGCATAAAGTGGTTGAACACCATTCGGCGAATTTGCATCACTACGTTGCCGGAAACCCAGCTCAAACAGTAGGTAGATACAAATCCACTCACGCCACGAATAAACATCATGGCAAAAACGATCAGCGGAAGCGTGCGTAGAAAATCCGATTCTGCATTGCCAAAACCTTCATCAAGAAGCGGCTTTAGCAAAGAAATCATATAGGTATCTGAAACAGCATTAACAACTAATGCAATGACGGCAACGATCAAACCTGCCTTATAAAGGCGAATAAATTGCCATAGACGCTTAAACGTCTGCCAGGTCGTTTCATCAGTATTTATCGACATAGAAGTGCTTTATTTTCTTACATTAAGACTCTTATTCTACTCCCTTACGCAGCATCTGCCTATACCAAGGATCAAATGTCTCACTGCGTTTGGTTTCAAAATGCCAATTATCTCGATCAATAAACACGGTCACTTGCCCATGACTCCCCGTATCTAGCCACTGCGAGTTAGCAGCTTGGTAAGCAAGTTTCACATTGTCAGCTGGCATCCCCCATTGATTACTTTTCGCGAGAGAAGTAATGGCTAATTTGGGAGAAACCGCTTGAACAAATTTGGGGTTCGAAGAACTCTTGCTGCCATGGTGAGGAACCAACATCACATCACTTTCTAGCTTCTCAGGCTCGCGCATGAGTATCCATTCACTTATGGCTTCAATATCTCCCGTCAGCAGCAGACGGAAACCAGATTGAGAATCGACCATCCTAATCACACAAGAGTGGGGATTGTAGGCACGCTGAACCAACTTCGGTGGCCACAACACTTCAATATTCAAGGATTGCCACGACCAGTATTCCCCTGCAACGCACGCTCTATAGCCAGTGTAATTCTGGCTGCTGAACTTATTGGTCGGATTGAAAGCACTTTCGATGTATTGACGACCTCCTGCATGGTCAGAGTCCGCATGGCTAATGATGAACCCATCGATGGAACCGTAACCTCGACGATGCAAAGTCGGGGCGATAACCTGCTCAGCAATGCTACCGCTCCCCCATCCTTTCCCTGTGTCATAAAGCAATACCTTGCCGCCTTTTTCGATTAACACTGCAAGCCCATGCCCGACATCGAGAACATCCACTCGCCATCGGTCTCTAGTGGAATCATGAAAGAACACCACACAAATCGTGACCAAAAGTAATAAATGCAGTCCGTTAGATCGAAAAAAGCGACCAAGTAAAAGACAAGCACTTACCACACCAACAAGAAGCGTTGCTTTTAAACTGAGAAACTGCCAACTCCCTATGGCAAAGGGTAAAGACCAACTCAATGGCCATAACGCCCAGTCCATGCCTTGCCAAAACCACGCCGAAATGAAATAAGAGCAAAGCGAAAACATGAGCGCAAGAAACATCAGAGGAACCACAATCATCCCAAACCAAGGTATAAATACTAGGTTATAAATAATTGAGGCTAGACTGGTGCCAGAGAAGAAATACCCGCTGATCGGCACGATCAACAAAGTAAGTACTAACTGTACTTTCAACAACAAGATCAACTTGTCCTTCCAATCCCCCTTGTGGCTCTGAACGGCATTCACCGCAAGCAGTACCGCAGCAACAGAGAGATACGACAACCAAAAACTCAGACTGAGAGAAGCAAAAGGTTCAATGCAAAGCTGAATAGCGACTGCTAACAGCAGTACACGCCAAGCGCTCCAATACACCAGCCAAAACTTTAATGACACATAAATAACACAGACAGAAAAAGCTCTTATCGTCGGCAAAGAAAAATCTGCAAGCCAAGCGTACAAAAACGCAGTGATAATCCCAATGACAGGTGGTAACAGCTGGAGATTGAAAAAAACATACCGAAGCGCAACCCCGGCGAAAATACCAAAACTGAATGCCATCCCAATATGCAAACCGGAAATAGAGACAAGGTGCAATAACCCACTATCCCGTAGCTGCTGCCAATCTTGATGCGTTAAAAGTGAGCGGTCACTAAAGGCGAGCGCATTGATGAGTTGATAATGTTTGAGGCGCGAGATGCTTCCAGAAACCGACTGAATGATTTGCTGACGAGCAGAGTAAGAAGAACGAATCTGCCACTTGGCATTACGTGAGGACGTGGCTCTTGCAACAATTCCCTGCCCAAAGGCTTGTTGCTCAGAATCAAAACCCGCTTCATTTCTCAACCCTAGAATGGGTTTAAGTGAAACTTGAGTAGTAAAGTCACTGTTAACAGGCAGTGGGAAAGGGGTTATCAGACGGATTTTCGGTTTAAGAAAAGGTAACAGGTTTTGAGAATTCACCCCGTTAACCACCGCAATTCCTTCATATCCGTGACTTATTTGCGTAAAAGGGCTGTCAACTTTACCAATTATGGTAATATTCACCCCTGCTTGAAACAGGGCTTGTCTTTGATGTTCCATAACATTGCCGTGGACAATAACAACCATACAGCCCGAAATTACGCCTATGCTAATTAAGCCTCGACGTAATTTGATTATTGAGCCAATGGCAATTATTCCCAGCAGCAACCATCGCCAATCTGGCATCGTCGGCCACCATGCAGACGAAATAACGCTCGCGACAAATAATGCCAAGGTCCAACTTTTTTCTAAGAGAGTCATGTCGTCCTATGCCTAGAAAGCTGATAAAACGCTTCATGCCAGATCATGAAATGATCAAACGCCAAAAAGCACTAAAGGTCTTCGGCAACGTGTTATACAACCCAAACTTGTGGTGTTTAAACCGTCGCTCTGCATCTGGTGCTTTTGCTGTTGGCTTATTTATGGCGTTTGTTCCGCTTCCGAGTCAGATGATCATGGCCGCAGGTCTTGCCATCATGCTTGGCGTTAACTTACCGCTTTCTGTTGCATTGGTATGGATCAGTAACCCTATCACGATGCCAGTGCTGTTCTACTTTGCGTACAAACTTGGCGCTTTGGTTATGCACGTTCCTCCACAGCCATTCCATTTTGAGTTGTCGTGGGAATTCATCATGCATCAAATGAACACTATTGGACCACCGTTCCTACTAGGCTGCGCAATATGCGGCGTTGTATCAGCCATCATTGGCTATTTTGGTATTCGGGGGCTTTGGCGTTACTCAGTCGTGAGAAGCTGGCAAAAACGTAAGATAAGATAAGTACTTATTCTTCAATTAGCAGGTTGTAGAGCATCGAATGGAGAACAGTTAACGTTCGACATGAAAGGCGCTGTAACTCAAGTATGAAGTCTACCGAGCCATGACAGAGATGAGCTGGACATAGATAAAAGAAAGGACCGAGATTCGGTCCTTTTTTGTGCCTGCCGCTTGAGAGCTGCACCTAAAGTCTTTCTTTCGATTACTTGGAACTCAATACCACAGCAGGATTGAGCTTCGCTGCGCGAGAAGCCGGGTACCAAGTTGCTAACAAGCTCAACATGATTGCCGTTCCCGAAACCAAAGCCACATCTGGCCAATGCAACTGGGAAGGTAAGAAGTCAACAAAGTAGATGTCACCCGATAAGAACTGATGTCCGATTAAACTCTCTAACGCTTTAATGATGGGGGTTAGGTTTAGCGCGACAAACACACCAACAATACTGCCTGCAATACTTCCGAATACGCCCGAGAACACACCTTGCCATACAAAGATGCGTTTAATTAGCCCATCTTTTGCGCCCATGGTGCGCAATATCGCAATTTCTGCAGCGCGATCTTTTACGGCCATCATCAATGTAGAAACGATGTTGAAGCTTGCTACACCAATCACCAGAACCATCACCAAGTACATAATGGTGCGAACCAGTTGGATGTCGCGATACAAGAAACCAAATTGTTGTTGCCAGCTCTTGAGGTAGACATACACATCAATCAGACTACCGACTTCACGCACGATCGAAGGTGCGTTAAGTACATCATCTGTCTTCAATGAAATCCCTGTAACACCATCACCTAAACGCGCATACGCCTGTGCATCTTTTAATGGAACCAGAGCGAGTGAATGATCGATCTGACCGTTAAGCGTTAAAAAACCTGAGACTTTGACTCGCACACGTTTTGGTGCTTGAACTTTGTTGGTGCTTCCCGTTTGCGGAATCATTAACGTAACGTAGTCACCAACCTCAACATTTAATTCGTTGGCAACTCCACGCCCCAAAATGACTTGCTGCTGACCAGCATAAAAATTCTGCCATGCTTGGGGATCAATAAAATCAGACATGCTTGATACGGCCTGCTCGAAAGCCGGATCGACACCTCGTACTTCAACGGCTTTAAGCTTGCTGCCTTTTTCCGCCAAACCAGTAAAGCGAACATAAGGCGCTGCCGCGACAACATGTTCATGACTCAATGCCTGATTCATGGTTTTGGTGTAATTGTGCAGTGGTCCATTGACCCCTTCTAACTCACCATGCGGAATAACTGATAACACGCGCGATTGCAGCTCGCGTTCAAAACCATTCATTGCTGAAAGACCAATAATGATCACCGCAACGCCAACCGCAATACCAATCGTGGAAGAAAGCGAAATGAACGACACCATTTTGTTACGCTTTTTAGCGCGACTGAATCGGCCACCGATCATCAGTGCTAGAGATGAAAACAAAATTAGCCCTCCGCTACCGAAGCTTCAGTGGTAAAACGATCCACTAATAAGCCATCCTGCATGTGCATTTGGCGATCCATTTTCGCGGCTAACTCGTTATCGTGGGTAACCACTAAAAAAGCAATGTTCGACTCTTGGTTTAATTCACGCATCAAATCGTAAATCGCCAAGGCAGTGTTGTGGTCTAAGTTACCCGTTGGCTCATCCGCCAATACCAGATCAGGCTTGTTCACCAAAGCTCGTGCAATGGCTACACGCTGACGCTCACCACCAGAAAGTTCGGACGGACGATGATCCATGCGATGACCTAACCCCACCTTTTCTAGTAGAGCTTGAGCAGCTTCTTTCGCTTCCGATACTTTCGTTCCACCGATCAGCAGGGGCATTGCCACATTCTCTACTGCCGTAAAATCCGCCAACAAATGATGGAATTGATACACAAAACCAAGGTGTTTGTTACGCAACGCAGCTTGTTTATTTGAACTCAATGCAGATAGGTCTTGGCCGAGAAAGTCGACCTCACCTTGTGATGCGTCGTCCAACGCACCAAGGATGTGCAGTAAAGTACTTTTCCCTGAGCCAGATGAGCCAACAATTGACACTAACTCACCTTTATCAATATCAAAGCTCACACCTTTCAACACTTCTGTATCTAACGATCCCTCTCGGTAGACTTTACGAATATCACGACATTCTAATAGCTTATTCATAGCGAAGTGCCTCAGCAGGTTTAACAGAAGATGCTCGATAAGATGGATATACAGTTGCAGCAAGACTCAGAGCAATCGCCAGCACTACCACTAATAAAATTTGGAATGAATCGATAACAATTGGCAGATGGCCACCAAAGCTAAATAGCGCCACACCTGCCGCTTCCAGAATAGCATTGAGGTTAAGCGACAAAGCCACGCCTACCACTCCACCAACAATCGCGCCAATTACACCACTGCTGGCACCTTGAACCATAAAAATAGCCATCACCTGAGATTGCTTCATCCCCTGGGTTTTGAGAATTGCGACTTCAGATTGCTTCTCCATCACCACCATGATCAAAGCAGAAATGATGTTAAACGCGGCAACACCAACAATTAAACCGAGCATCAAGCCCATCATGTTCTTTTCCATTTTAACCGCTTGGAAAAGCTCACCGCGTTGTGCACGCCAGTCACTCCACTGCCAACCTTCAGGCATAGGTTTATCTGCAAACTCAGTCACCATAAACGGGTCGGAGAAAAAGACACGCCAACCAGAGACCGTCTCTTTAGGTAAGCGCATCAATTTTGCCGCATCCGTCATGTTCACAATCATCAATTGTCCATCAACGTCCGAGCCGGTATTAAACAACCCCGCAACGGTAAAGTTACGCTGACTAGGAATACGCCCTAACGGAGTAAATTGTGAAGCATTCGTTACCATTAAACGCACTTTATCGCCCATTGAGACTTTTAACGATCGCGCCAAGCTGTGTCCTAAGAAAACCTTGTACTCACCCGCTTTTAAAGAAGACAATCGACCTGCGATTAAATGGTTTGAAATAGGGTCGCCTTGTTTTGGTTCAATCCCAATCAAGTAGCCCGCGGTCAATTGTGCAGAACTTTGAATAACCGCTTCTCCACGAACGATCGGTTCAGGCTTTGCCGTCGTAGACATATTCTGGATAAATTCAGGCGCCGTCGCTGTCATGGGCGTTTTGCCATCATGTTGTGAAATTACGGCGTGAGGCAACACACCTAAAATGCGCTCTTTTAGTTGCGCTTCAAAACCGTTCATGACAGAGAGTACAGTCACAAGCGCCATCACACCGATTGTAATGCCCGCGGTCGACATATAAGACACGAATCGACTGAACCTATCTCCGGAACGACCCCGAAGATATCTCAAGCCAATAAACAAAGAGATAGGATGATACATATAGGACAAACCAACTGGTTTTCTAATAGTGCTAAATAATAAGAGTTATCTTACCTTACTCTTACAATGAAGAAGACAAGATAATCGCTAAATTTGTCAACGACATGCAATAAGTCCATTTTTAAGCGAGAAAGTTCACCCAGACAAAACATGGAAACTTGATAACTTATTTCAGTTAGCGATAATCAGTGCCCTATCCCTCTCTTTCTTCAATGAAATGAGAGTGCTCGTTGGCAGAAAAGGACCGATTAATGACAGAACAAGAATACTTCACAGTACACCACAACCTCACTCTTAATGTCGAAACATTAGGAGCGGACTTCGTTCTGCCCGATGAGGAAACCTTTGTCTCGGAAATTCCAGCGCCTTTTATTGTCGCAAGCGAATTTAGTCATTTAGATATGCAGGCAGATAATGCTCGCCTTGAACTACAAACTAAAGAGCTGAAACACGTCATCAGCCTATTGGATACACAGAATTCAAAGCTCAACCTTTTACTTAGTTTCATGCTCTCTCAACAAGACGATGCAACACTTCGCTTTCAAACCACTCAGTTTGGAGCAAGCCAGCTCAGCTATCGCTCAGAAACTGAAATTGAGTCTCAACAATTAGTGCGAGTAAAACTGTTCTTAGATCACCCTGCGGCAGCCATTTACTGCTACGCTCAGGTAGTAGCATGCGAGCCTTTTGACCGTGGTTTCATCACCACTCTGAAGTACAAGTTGCTCAGAGAAGCCGACCAAGATTTATTGATCAAAGCCGCTTTGTACCAACAACAAAAACTACTGCGTCAGCGTTCACTAGAGCGAGATAACAAATAACGACCATGACAAAAGCAACGATTCTTTCCGTCACTAATCCGTCTGAACGTGGCGATAAAAAACAGCTAGGGAATTTACCTGGCGCGGCATTACCAATGGCCATTGCGGAACTGGCAAAACAACACTCAAGCCATTCAGTTCTTGTGGTGCCCGATCCACAAATCGCGCTAAAACTACAAGCTGAAATTGAGCAGTTTACAGACCAAACCGTGAGCCTGTTCCCGGATTGGGAAACCTTGCCATACGATAATTTTTCACCGCACCAAGAAATTATCTCAGACCGAATTGCACGTTTATACCAGTTGCCTCATCAACGTAATGGTGTGACGATCGTACCAGTCAGCACAATTTTGCAACGTCAGTCTCCGAGAGACTTTTTGCTGCAACACACTTTGATGGTTAAGACAGGCGACCAGTTCTCACTCGAAAAGCTACGCGCTCAGCTAGAAAACTCGGGATACCGTCACGTCGATCAAGTGTTTGGACCGGGTGAATACGCCAGTCGCGGTTCGATCTTAGATTTGTTCCCTATGGGCAGCTCCGATCCTTACCGTATTGATTTCTTCTATGATGAGATCGACACGATACGAACTTTCGACCCAGAAAACCAACGTTCGATCGAAGACATCCAGCAGATCCAATTACTGCCTGCGCACGAATTTCCAACGACCAAGGTAGCAATCGAAGACTTCCGTACCCGTTGGCGTACACAGTTTGAAGCACGCCGAGAGCCTGAATCGATTTATATGCAGGTCACCAAAGGAACATGGCCTGCCGGTATCGAATATTGGCAGCCATTGTTCTTCGATCACACAGAGACTCTGTTCGATTACTTACCAGAAGATTCGCAACTGATCATTTACGGAGACATCGAAGCAGCGGTCGATACTTTCTTGAATGACGTTGACTACCGTTACGATCAAAAGAAAATCGACCCACTCCGTCCGCTATTGGCCCCTAATGAACTGTGGCTAAAGAAAGACGAACTATTTAAGCACATCAAACAATTGCCTCAGGCCCTATTAAGCCTAGAGAAAATTGTTAAACGTGCTGGTCGTCAAAACCTCGCAGTACAGTCTTTAGCAGAGCTTGGTGTCCAACAGCAAAACAAAGAGCCATTGTCTCGTCTTCGCCAATTTAGTGAGCAATTTACGGGAAAAATCGTCTTTTCAGTCGAATCAGAAGGCCGTCGTGAAGCGCTGACCGAACTGCTGCAAGGCATCAAAGTACGTCCAGTGGTTCATGGCTCAATATACCAAGCACTAGATTCAAATGACCGATTCAGCCTGATACTTGGCGCTGCAGAACATGGCTTTATCCATGATGAGCTGAACTTTGCACTAATTTGTGAAAGCGATCTACTCGGCGATCGCGTTATCCAACGCCGTCGCAAAGACAAAAAAACCGTCAATAGTGACACCGTCATTCGCCACCTTGCCGAGCTAAAACCGGGGCAACCTGTCGTACACATTGACCACGGTATCGGACGCTACATCGGCCTGCAAACGCTTGAAGCCGGTGGTATGAAAACGGAATACGTTACCCTTGAGTATCAAAACGATGCCAAACTTTACGTTCCGGTTTCTTCCCTGAACTTAATCAGCCGTTATTCTGGCGGTGCAGAAGAGAGTGCACCACTGCATAAACTCGGCGGTGAAGCGTGGGCAAAAGCACGTCGTAAAGCGGCAGAAAAAGTACGTGACGTCGCAGCAGAACTTCTGGATGTTTACGCAAAACGCGAGCTAAAACCGGGGTACAAATTCGAGTTGGATCGTGGCCAATACGCCACATTCAAAGCGACATTCCCATTTGAAGAAACGGACGACCAATCCACCGCCATCAATGCGGTACTTTCGGACATGTGCCAAGCAAAAGCGATGGACCGACTCGTATGTGGTGACGTTGGCTTTGGTAAAACCGAAGTTGCAATGCGAGCAGCCTTCGTGGCAACAGACAACAGCAAGCAGGTGGCTGTATTGGTGCCGACTACCCTGCTCGCTCAGCAGCACTTTGAAAACTTCCGTGATCGTTTTGCTAACTTACCAATTCGTGTAGAGGTCCTTTCGCGCTTTAAATCAGCGAAAGAGCAGAAAGTGATCCTTCAAGACGTCACGGACGGTAAAGTAGACATCGTTGTTGGTACCCATAAGCTGCTTTCAAGCGACATTAAATTCAAAGATCTTGGCTTGTTGATCGTCGACGAAGAACACCGTTTTGGTGTACGCCAGAAAGAGAAAGTAAAAGCAATGCGTGCCGATGTCGACATCCTAACGCTTACCGCGACACCAATTCCGCGAACGTTGAACATGGCGATGAGTGGTATGCGTGATTTATCGATCATCGCAACGCCACCAGCGCGTCGTTTAGCGATCAAGACGTTTGTGCGCCAGCATGAAGATTCGGTCGTTCGTGAAGCCGCATTGCGAGAAATTATGCGCGGTGGTCAAGTGTACTTCCTGCATAACCAAGTCGAAACCATCGAGAAAACCGCTGAAGACTTGCAAAAGCTGATCCCAGAAGCTCGTGTGACGGTTGCCCACGGTCAAATGCGTGAACGCGAACTAGAACGCATCATGAACGACTTCTACCACCAGCGTTTCAACTTACTCGTCTGTACCACTATTATTGAAACAGGTATCGATGTTCCGACGGCAAACACCATTATCATGGATCGTGCCGATAACCTTGGTCTTGCGCAGCTTCACCAATTACGTGGTCGTGTAGGTCGTTCGCACCACCAAGCTTATGCTTACTTATTGACACCACATCCGAAAGCCATCACCAAAGACGCCATCAAACGTCTTGATGCTATTGCTTCGTTAGAAGATCTGGGCGCAGGTTTCACTCTTGCGACGCACGATCTTGAGATTCGTGGCGCAGGTGAGCTATTAGGTGACGAACAAAGTGGTCAAATTCAATCGGTTGGCTTTACACTGTATATGGAGATGCTTGAACAAGCGGTTGAAGCATTGAAAGAAGGTAAAGAACCATCGTTGGATGACTTGCTTCGTGAGCAAACGGAAATTGAAATGCGTATTCCAGCCTTGTTACCGGATGACTACATCCCTGACGTGAATACACGCCTATCAATGTACAAACGCATTGCAAGCGTCAGCGACAACGAAGGCTTGTCGGAATTGAAGGTAGAACTGATTGATCGCTTTGGCTTATTGCCAGATGCAACCAAAAACCTTCTCTCTGTCTCAGAACTGAAAATTGGGGCAGGAAGTCTCAAAGCGAAGAAAATTGAGGCACATGATAAGGGCGGATTCATCGAGTTTTACCCTGATGCTGACATAAACCCAGCGTATTTGGTTAAACTCCTGCAATCACAGCCGCAAAAATTTGCAATGGAAGGTCCAACTAAGTTCAAGTTTAGCGTACCATTAACGGACCGACGAAAACGCATTCAGTTTGTTCAAGACTTACTGAATGATTTTAAACAGAATTTATTACCAACGAGCTAATAGTCGAATGAGAATACTGATCCCATTATTGCTTCTTTGTGTCTCAATGCCTACTTGGGCTGCGCGTCAATTTGATATTGAAGTAATTATTTTCAAGCGAGCAGTTAACGCTGAAAGTACCAGTGAATCATGGCCAAATGAGCTGCCAAAAATCGAAATGAGCAACGTAGGCAGCTTAGACAGTGAGTCTTACCGCCGTTCTAAAGGCGTCACTTTGCTACCACGTTCTTCTTTCCGTTTGAATGCACAAGAATCAGCATTGAACAATCACGCCGGCTTCAAAGTGCTTAAACACGTAGCCTGGCGTCAAGGCGACCGCGGCAAGGCAAGCGCGCCGATCTTCCATATCGTGGGTGGACGTGATTTCTCAGGCTCTTACAACGCTGACGGCAGCCAAATCAATGGCAATGCACAATCACTTTCAACCGATGGTTACAGTGAAGAAACCGTTAACGGTCCGCTCTACGAGTTAGACGGCAAACTTCAAATCTACGTTCAGCACTACTTGTTCGCTGAGACCACCATAGATTTACGTGAGCCCGCTATACGTGAAGTTCGTATCGAGTCTCAGCCTTCTGAGCAGATGACGAATGAGTTAGGTGAAGTGGACGGCAACGTTCAAGTAGGCAACTTGGCAGAAGTTTCACCAACCATCACTGAAGAGAAGTTCTTGAAGAGCTTCCGCATGGATCAGAAGCGCCGTATGCGCAGTAGTGAAACTCACTACTTAGACAACCCATTGATGGGAATGATCATTCAAGTTCGTCGCGTTCGATAAGAGCGACATAAACATAAAAGCGCAGCACTGGCTGCGCTTTGTTTTATCTAGCGCCAAACAAGGAAGTCGTATCTGTTCATGAGTCCAGATTTTGAAATCATCACCCCACGCTTGGCACTCAAGCTTATTCCCTCAGAACAAGCCCACTCACTACAACGCTTGTTAGTTGAATCCCCTTCCCTACATCAATGGTTAGATTGGTGTGACGAAAACGTCACCCTCAAAGACGCGCAGGACTTCCTTCTTGCCACTCGCTTAAATTGGGTAAAAACGGAAGCGTTTGGATTTGGTATTTATGATCGTGAATACAACAATTTACTTGGAATGGCTGCTGTAAACGAGCTTTACCATACATTCAACATGGCGAGTATTGGCTACTGGGTTGCAGATAAATACCAACGAAAAGGCTATGCACAAGAAGCAATTCGAGCACTGGCTGAATTTTGTTTCGCCAAGCTTAGCCTAACGCGAGTAGAGATCGTCTGCGATCCAGACAACATTGCCAGTCAAACATTAATCGAATCAGTCGGAGCGAAGAAAGAAGCCATTGCTAGAAATCGTTTTATCTTCCACGGTAAACCAAAAGATGGCGTTGTGTATTCGTTGTTACCCACTGATTTGTAATTAATCGAATGAAAGTGTTCGATTTTAAGACAACAAAAAAGCCACCGACAGACGGTGGCTTTTCGTTTTGATTGTTTGTCTTTCTATCAAGTCAGCAATAGAAAGCCAAGTCATCAAATTAGTGTAGCTTCAAGTTTGGACGAAGTACGCGGTTAATACGGCCAACGAGCATCATCAAGCCAGTCTTAATCACGCCATGCAACGCCATTTGGTGCATACGGTATAGCGAGATGTATACAACACGCGCGATACGACCTTCAACCATCATAGAGCCTTTGGTTAAGTTCCCCATCAAACTACCAACTGTAGAGAAGCGGCTTAGCGAAACCAAAGAACCATGGTCTTTGTAAACGTAGTCTTTCAGTTCGCGACCGTTAAGCTTAGCGACGATGTTGCTGAACGCTTGGCTTGCCATTTGGTGTGCTGCTTGAGCGCGTGGCGGTACGAATGAACCATCAGGTTGAGTACATTGCGCCAAATCACCAATAACAAAGATGTCATCGTCACGAGTAGTTTGAAGCGTACCTTTAACCACAAGTTGGTTGATACGGTTTGTTTCTAGGCCGGCGATGTCTTTGATAAAATCAGGGGCCTTAATACCCGCCGCCCACACCATGATTTGCGCAGGAATTTTCTCGCCATCTTTAGTGGTTAAACCGTCTTTATCCGCTTGCGTTACCATAGTAGCAGTACGCACGTTAACACCGAGTTTAACCAGCTCTTGGTGCGCCGCAGAAGAAATACGCGGTGGCAATGCCGGAAGAATACGCTCACCTGCTTCCACTAGGTTCACGTTTAGTTTGCTCGAGTCTAAGTCACCAAAGCCGTAAGTACGCAGCTCTTTCACTGCGTTGTGCAGTTCTGCTGACAGCTCCACACCCGTTGCACCCGCACCAACAATCGCAATATCAACGGTACCGTTACCATTTTTCGCGTGCAGTTTTAGGAACTCATTGTTCATGCCAGAACGGAAACGGTGCGCCTGTTCTGGACTATCTAGGAAGATACAATTTTCACGAACACCGGGAGTGTTGAAGTCATTAGACGTAGAGCCAATCGCCATCACTAGAATGTCGTACTCTAGTTCGCGACTTGGCATAAGAAGCTCGCCATGTTCGTCTTTAAGCTCACTAAGAATGATCACTTTACGTTCACGGTCGATGTCTTGAAGGCTGCCCATTTGGAAGTCAAAACTGTGGTTTTTCGCGTGAGCACGGTAACTCAATGCGTCCACACCTTCATCTAATGAACCAGTTGCTACTTCATGCAACAGCGGTTTCCACAAGTGGCTCGCTTTACGGTCTACCAGTGTAATTTGCGCACGGTTCTTACGACCAAGAGTGCGACCTAGCTTGGTTGCCAATTCAAGGCCACCAGCACCGCCGCCTACAACGATAATGCGTGTCACAATGTTATCCTCTACAAAAATGAATATATGGGTTCAGCTCGAAGCTCTGACTCACAGTCTTACTGTGGTAAAGCATCCAACCGATGAATTCTTTGGTCTCTAGAGGTGAGCTCACTTTTTGGATAAATCCAATGCCATCTTTAATGTGCGTGTTTGATTAACTTGCTGATGTGGCATTGCTCGTTTGTCTGAAAGATACGATCTCAGACAAAAAATGGGCAAGTTTCTTACTCGCTCTCAATTTTTTTTGATATTTATCAAATTATTTTTACCAAGTTCATTATATAGGGCAATCTTTTGATGGCAACAAAAATCCTTGCTAGGAATACGGATTGGCTAATTTTCAACTGTTTAACGGTATCGTTTTCGTGCCACAAAAGGTTAAAACGATAAATCAAGATAATAAATCGCTACAAAATGTAAATATCTACAGAATTATTGCTATCAAGTTACGTCTTGCAAAAACAAAAACAGCACTTCGAAAAGTGCTGTTTAAACATAGTCAGTTTGTTCGTTTTTATGCAAGTTACGCGTTCTTGAATGCCTTCATCGCCTGCAAGTGGTGAGAGATCTTCTTGAATTTATGCGTTTGGGTTTCATCCCAAATGATGTCGTAATGTTTCTCTAATTCCGACGCCGTTTTTCCATTGTCGTGAATCTCATCTTCTTTCGACAAAATCACTAAACAACGCGCTTTGTTCTTAGCACGAAACTCCTCAACACACTTGGTCGCAATGTCTTCGTACTCTTCTGGACGATCAATACGTCCTGCCATTGTCTTCTCAGGATGCAAGTTCGGGTTGAACATCACTTGCTTAATGCCGCAGAGAAAACCGATACGCTCTGACCAATAAGCACCTAAACCAACACCACAGATTAATGGGTTCGAATCGTCAGATTGGTCAATCACCTTAGACACTTCTTTCAGCAGGTGCTGCATATCGTGTTTTGGATGAAGTGTACTGTAGTTGATGAAACGAATGTCATCATCGATGAATTGCAGTTGCAGAACTTTTTCGTGGTTACCTGGGCTTGTACTATCAAAGCCGTGCAAGTAAATAATCATGTGTACCTCTCCCTGTGACTTGCTGGTACTTTCACTTTAAACTACCACTATTTCCTTATGGTTAAAGAGGAAAAAGCCATCAGTTCTCAAAACAGTGATCTTCCATACATAATAAGTCTTTAAACTCGTATGCACTGCTCAAGTATTGTTCATCATCCCACAATTTGTAGGCCAATAAATACCAAAGCATCGCCATCATTCGAGTTCTTGGCATCCACGCTCGCACGCCTTCCAACCATAAAGCGACGTCTTCAATGCCACGAGTTTGGCAATACTGTTCTACACCTTGTTCAATAGGCACGTCGGCGAGTTGCAGAATCAAGGTCAAGTCGAGCCTTGGATCCGCTAAGCCAGCGTACTCCCAATCGATCACTTTCACGCCCTCTTCGCCACGAACTAAGTTGTAACACCCAAGATCAAAATGACACAGCGCTGCAGGGACTTGCGCCACGCTTGGCTCAGAACGCCACTTTAGATAAAGCGCTTCGTACTCAGTGCCGACGTACTGGCCAGCCAGTTCCAACCAATAATGGTCGATGCGCGAAAGATACGAGAACGGTACTAAAGGAACCGCCTTTGCAGGATATTCATGAATCCTAGCAGCAATCGGCAATAGCTCTTCAATATCAATACCTGGCTTCGTCAGCGTTTCACCCGGCACCCACTCCACTAACAAACCTTGCTCATGCACAAAGATGGGCTTTGGACCTAGGTCTAGAGGGGCAATCGCGTTAAGCACTTGATATTCGTTATGACGAGATATAGCAAAGGCCTTACACACGTTGCTGGTCGGGCGCCAGACGTAAGCAAGGCCTTCTGAGGATTCCAACCGCCAACAGCGATTGGTTAACCCACCAGTGACGGTTTGTACCTTCACTGGTGGAGAAGCAAAGAAGCTATCAAGGGTATTAAGACTTGGGTCTAATTGTTTCGCTTGTTGCCAAGAAAACCACGCCATTAATGACTTCTCCACTCAAGGTCGTAGGACCAAATAGAATCAATTAAAGACCAAATAGGCTCTTCGATTGCTCTTTACGGATTTCAGTTTCATCCGCCCATTCGATCAGACCAGTTTCTAGATCCATCAAACGCATCGTCATTTTGTAATATACGTCTTTGTCGCTACCCGCATCTTTTACGATGCTAGAAAGGTTACCGTAAAGCATGTATTGCGCACCGACCATTTTACCGAACTGAATTGCCGTACTTTGGTTCACTAGCTCATCCGTATTTTGGAAGTTTAGTTGCTCACGAACTGACTCAACACGATCCATATCCACGAAACGGAACTTACCTGAGTTCAACATCTTAGTAGAGATAGTGTCGGTGATAGACTCCGTATCGATGTGCTCACTTGTTTTGTTCTTGATGCGCTCAACAAATACGATAGGACGTTGGTCACGAGTAATTGCTGCCACTGAACCTGACATCATCATGCTGTCTACCATTTCGCCAGCAATTTTTTGTAGATCCGTCGAGCCGAAATCGATGGTTGTAGTTTCAGTCGCTTGCGCATCACCGTAAGAGACTTTGTTTGAACAACCACCCAAAATGACGGCAAGACCTAAAAGAGCAATAATACTTTTTTTCATGAGAGTTCCTTAGTTTGTGTTTCATCCCAAGGCGTCTCCACCTTGGAAAAGCAGCAAGCTGCCTAAAATTATTTACCCAAAAGTGGGTTAGTTATCTTGTGCTTCGCGAATTTGTACACGGAATTGGGTACCGCTTGGATTCACTGTCACTTCTGACAGCGTCACTTGCTCAAATCCACGTACGATCATTTTTCGCCAAGGGCCTGGCTTGGTGTTCACTTCCAACCCAGAATTGTCGTACCAGTAAAAACGATAAAGGATTTCTTGGTCACCTTTGTAGTTGCTACTTAGTTGTACAACACCGCGTGGACGATCATCCACGAAAGTCGTCGTAATATTATCGACTAATAAACGACTGCCCATTACGTTATCGTGGAAGAATACTTTTTGTGTTTGGCCGTCAATTCGGATACCCGCGGTATTATCAGCGCACCCCGCTAAACCGATGATCATTACCAAGCCAATAAGCCATGCTTTCATTACAATCTCCCTAATTGTTTGTGCCATACCGTTGAATGCGTTCCCTGTCGAGAAACCCAAACCAACGTTGTTTGCTGTGCTGGCACTTCGAATTGATACACCTGATCGCCAACGTTTAAGCTCTGCAGCCCCGGTTTCACGACTTTAGACGCCGTTTTGACCGTCCCAGGAAGCGTCTGCCAACTTCGGGTATCAGGTTGTTCTGTTAATGTGTTCCAAACATTGAAAAGAATGTTGCCGACATCGTCACCTTTTGCGGCTTCTTTGCGAATTCGGTCTTTCGCCCAAACACGAATGGCTTGACGGATCACGATGGTCGTTAAACGCTCATGCAAATCATTTTGCGCCATCGCATTCACATCCACTAACGTACTCGAAGGCAGTTTCTTGCCATTCAAAGCCACATCACCGAAACGTTGTGTGCCACGTTTTGGGTAGTAAGGCAGTGCGAGTGAATAAATCGCACCGTCACCTCGGCTGTCATAAATCGGCAAGTCAATACGCCAACCTTGCAGAGCGTCTACCACGCCTTGCTCGTCTATCACGATCACGCGCCCTTGTGACTTACTCAGTCCTGAAGGCGCTTTGCCGTAACGTTTTTCCAGCATACGAAGATCTTGACGCATACCGAGTTTTTTCGCGGCATACATTGTACTTTCAATCACTTGCTTGTTATCTGGCATCACAGCGAGCGCGCGACGATAGTCTACGTACGCACTGTTCAAATCTCGTGACGCTTCATAAAGCAAACCAGAAAGATAGAACAAGTAACCGTTTTGTACGGAGCTAAGCTTTTTACCGGCATCCGGATAGTTCGCAAGTACACTACCCAAGTTGGCAGACATACCTTGCTTCTTAAGATCCTTCTCTGCCTGCTTTAGTTCCTTTTCACGTGCTTTCTTTGCAGCTTCCTGAACTTGATTGGCTCGGCGCATTTCAACCAAAGCTCCTTCAAGATCATTTTTCTGTAAGTAGTTAAGGCCTAAATACAAATGCAAAAAGCCGAGTTCATAGTCGGCTGGTTGGTATTCATTTAGATTGTCGTTAACGGCTAAAGAACCCACGCTGGTCGCCGTCTCCGTGACAGAAATCGTGGCACGGTCTTGTTGCTTACGTACTGCACGGTCGCTGTCTTCAAGCGAGCTCAAACTGGTTGGGTAATCTGCTGCAAGAAAAGAGATTCGGCCTTGCTCGAAATTACCAAGTATCTCGCCACCTACATCGCTTGATTGAAGTTGCTCAGCTTTCGCGTATTCACCTGCAACCACCGCTTGGTAAACTTCTTTATTTTGGTCACTGTAATGACTGAACAGGTTGCCAGCGGATAAATTCGCACACCCTGTCGCGAGCAAGGTCCAGCTAATTAATCCGAATAGCTTCACACCATGTTTCACATTTATCTCCACAAATGTGTCGTTCGAGGAATAAAGAAGTGGATGACGTTCTTCATCCACTTCCTTCTAAAGATTAGCTCAATACCATAGGACCTAAAGGACGACCGCCCACTAGGTGCATATGAATATGATAGACTTCCTGACCGCCATGTGAGTTACAGTTTACGATTAAACGGTAACCGTCTTCTGCAATGCCTTCTTCTTTCGCTAGTTTTTTCGCTACGGTGAACATGCGTCCCATCATTGCTTCATCATCCGCTTCCACATCATTTGTGGTTGGGATTAGCTTGTTTGGAATGATAAGGATGTGGCTTGGCGCACGCGGATTAATGTCGCGAAATGCCGTCACTAGCTCATCTTGGTAAAGGACATCTGCTGGGATTTCTTTGCGAATAATTTTGCTAAAGATGGTTTCTTCCGCCATGGGTACTCCATTTTATAAGGTGTGTAACCTATTTAGTATGCGCTAAGCCAAAAGCGAGCTCAATAAAAAACAGTGTTCACTTAACATTATCAATATAACTCGTGACGTTGAAGCTTTTTTTGTCGTGTGCGTCATAAAACGTGCGTCGCAAACTCAATACAATCCGATGAATTTTGTTACTTTTTTAAGACAATTCTTATTTACGTTGTCTATTTTTGGGAGAGGAAGCTCACTTATGCGAGGTTCAGTAATTAAACGGATGTATGCAGGCTTCGCGCTGATCATCGTCCTTTTCGCGGTCACGATTGCCATTATGATGGGGGGCATGAATGATATTCACGGCAAATTTGAGACAGTATCTAAATCATCACTTCCACTGGTATCCCTATCCAACCAAACCAGTGTCGAGCTACTTTCTGCGGACAAATCTTTCAAAGACTTCCTGACCACGGAGAATAAACAGCGCATGGATGAAATGCGTCAGGAGTTTGCTAAATCTCAACAACGATTCGAAGGCACATTAGGCCAACTTGAAGTGGCCAGCCAAATCTACCCTTCCCTAGCAGAACCTTTTTCTCAGCTTAAAGAACTTGAGCAGAGCTACTTTACCGAAGCAAAGGAAGCAATGGACAACTACGAAGCGATGTTTGCGGCACAAGAAGAAGTGCAGAAGTCTTCTCGTCGTTTCCAAAAGCTCAACACCGAACTTTCCGTTGGTCTGAAAGAATACGTAGCCGATCAATCAAGCATCTCAGTCAAAGTGATGGCAAAAAGCTATTTCATTAAGCTAAAAGATGCAGAGGTGATCACATCGGACGCATTGGCTAGCTCAAATCCAGAGTTTGTGACTCAAGCCGTTGCGAAAAACCGTAAAGCGGTTACGCACCTGAATTACGCATTTCGTGGATTGGTTACTCAGTTACCTGAGCTTAAAAAAGCCTTTGGTGATTCAGTGGATCAATTTACTCGAGACGTAGGCATGCGTGGTGGTGTATTAGACCAACACAACAACTACTTATCTGCTCGTTCTGCGCTGTACAACAATATCGCAAATCTAGCGACTAAAGTTGATTCAAGCATGTCGATTCTGGAGCAATTTACAACAACAGCGACAGACAAATTGAATGAGTCTCTGACCGATGCAGGTGACATCTATTCTGCTGGTGTAACCAAAGCTATTGTGATTGCGGTGATTGTGGTTCTGTTTGCGACGGCTATCGGCTATCACATTGCACAAAGTGTACGTGAACCATTGACTCGTATCTTGAAGGTATTAGAAAGCTTGACCGAAGGTGACATGACGCAGCGCATCGATAACCGTTACAACAACGAGTTTAGCCGCGTGAGTGGTCACATTAATACGTTGGCAGACAGCCTGCACAACATTCTTGTGAAATTAAATGACGCCTCAGATAACCTTGCATCTACCGCATCAACGAATGAACAAACTTCTTCTCAAGCGCAATCTAAATTGAATGCGCAGCGCGAGCAAACCGCGACCGTCGCAACCGCAATGACAGAGATGTCACATTCGGTGCAGGAAGTAGCGCAAAGTGCACAAGGCTCACTTGAAATGGTTCAGCGTGTAGAAACCGTCTCTGACCAAGGTCGAAATGTCATGAACAGCAACATTTCGACGATTAACCAACTTGAAACACGCTTGAACGAATCGGTGTCTGCCGTTTCTGAACTGCAAAAGATGAGTGGTCAAATCGGCTCGATTCTGGATGTGATTCGTAACATTGCCGAGCAGACCAACTTGCTTGCCCTAAATGCCGCAATTGAAGCTGCACGTGCCGGCGAACAAGGTCGTGGTTTTGCGGTCGTCGCAGATGAAGTTCGTGTGCTTGCCTCCAAGACCACACAATCGACAACTGAGATTGAGGCAATGATCAGTAACCTACAATCAAGTTCGCAATCCGCTAACCAAGTCATCCAAAGTTGCATGAGTGACATGGAAATGTCAGTAGAGCAAGCATCGAAAGCCAATAGTTCAATGGAAGAAATCCAAGCGCTTATTATCGAAATCAGCCAAATGAGTACGCATATTTCTCAGGCGGCAGCAGAGCAAAGCGAGACGTCAGCTGACATTGCACGCAATATTGAAGACATCAACAGTATCGCAGATGAAAGCTACCATGCGATGTCGAGCATCGCTCAGACCAGCGAATCTTTAACCCAACTGGCTCATCAGCAAAACGAGTTAGTTCATCGATTTAAACTATAAGAGCAGCATCGACAGTTAACAGATTTTTTGCAACCAACTGTATAAGGGCGACTTTTTATTGAAGTCGCCCTTGTTTTTTATGAGCCTTGTCTACATATGGTTAATATGGCTTGCTCATCCCTTTTCTTTTCTCTTTTCGAGCAAGCCAAATAAGAAGGAAAATCTATGGCTGTTCATGTTGGTATTATCGACCAAGACCCAGTGAGATTGGTCACTCCTCTTTTGGATAATCGCACTGTTAGCACACATATCGTCTTCATCGGCGACAAAAGCCAATCTGATATGTACGAGCGACTGAGTGCCGTGTTGGAGCAGCGAGAAATTACTTCTGAATTTTTTGAAATTCCTTCTGTTGTAAACACTTCTCTTATTAAGCAATCGATCCATAAATTGGCAAAAGACCTCCATGATAGAGGTGAAGAAGTAAAACTGAATGCAAGTTGTGGCCTTCGTCACCGACTGCTTTCTGTGTATGAAGTTTTCCGTACGTACCGCTGGCCAATCTTTGTCGTTGAGCCAAACAGCGACAAACTTTGCTGGCTGTATCCTGATGGTAAAGAAGACACGCAAGTTGAAGACCACATCACCATCTCTGATTACCTGACTATCTTCGGTGCGCGCGGTGAATTCCACCACGTCGATCTGCCTCCTCAACTAGACCAAAAACTTTATGAACTGGGTGAGCGTTGGGCTTCTAATGCGCTAGAACTTGGTCCTGGACTGGCGACGCTTAACTATCTTGCGACGACATGTCGTAAAGAACAAAAGTTAGATGTAGAGCTTTCTGAGAAGCAGCAAGGCTACCGTGAATTGAATATGCTTCTGACTGATTTGGTGGAAGCAGAAATTGCAACCTATGAAAATGGGGTTCTCACCTTTATCGATGAAGATGCTCGTCGCTTCTCAAATGGTGAATGGTTAGAAACGTTAGTTCACAGCACTGTGAAGCAAATCCAAGACACGATGCCGACTATTCAAGACCGATCGTTGAACGTTCAGGTTTATCGCAAACTCGGCGAAAGCGAAGTTCGTAACGAGCTTGATGTTGCGACTGTGGTGAACAACAAGTTACACATCATCGAATGTAAAACTAAAGGCATGCGTGATGATGGCGATGATACCTTGTACAAATTGGAGTCATTGCGCGACCTTCTAGGTGGTCTGCAAGCTCGTGCCATGCTGGTCAGCTTCCGTCCACTGCGTCATAACGACATCACACGTGCTGAAGACTTAGGGTTGGCGCTTATTGGCCCAGACGAGCTGAAAGATCTCAAAACTCACCTAAGTGCTTGGTTTGAAGCCGCTGGTGGTTCTGACGAAATCTAATCGTCGATATAGATCAAAAATCAAAAAAAGCAGCCTCGAGCTGCTTTTTTATTGCGTCAGATTTGTTGTTTGAATACTCAGACAAAACTGCCAGATAGAAAAAACCAGAGGCGAACCTCTGGTTTTTCCCGTTTGTTTAAATGCCAACTAACCGTTGTGCTTAAAGCATCTTACGCGCTGCTTCTACTACAACTTTAATTGAGCGAGCTTCCGTTTCTTTCAGCGTTGCATGATCTGGAATCTCTTTTTGTGTACGGTTGATGATAACACCCGCCACACAACCTGCTTTCAAGCCAGAGCTTGCACACATGGTTAGCAGTGTTGCTGACTCCATTTCGAAGTTCAGAACGCCCATGTCTTGCCACTCTTGCATAGAACCTTGGAAACGCTTAACAACACGGCCAGAGAATGTGTCGTAACGCTCTTGACCAGGGTAGAAAGTGTCACTTGAAGCAGTCACGCCCATATGAACGGTTGCACCAGACTCTTCAACAGCAGCTTTCATTGCTGTTGCAATTTCGAAGTCTGCTACTGCTGGGAACTCCATTGGAGCAAAGTGTAGGCTCGCGCCGTCTAGACGAACAGAACCTGTCGTAACAATCATGTCACCTACATTTACGTGTGGCTGGATTGCACCAGTAGTACCAACACGTAGGAAAGTGCGAACGCCAAGCTGCGCTAGTTCTTCTACTGCGATAGACGTAGATGGACCGCCGATACCTGTAGAACAAACCACAACAGGTTTACCGTCTAGCTCTGCACGGTATAGCGTGTATTCACGGTGACTTGCTAGAAATACTGGGTTTTCCATTTCTTCTGCGATTTTTTGTACGCGTGCAGGATCGCCTGGAATGATTGCTAGAGTCGCACCATTAAGATCCGCTTCAGTAACACCTAAATGGAATACAGCTTGAGACATAAGTCGCTCCTTGTTGTGGCTTATTTTGTAAGCAATAAGCTCATTAGTAAGTTGTTGGGTACAGATGCACTGTAGCGAACCTTTTACCAACATAGAGTGATCATAATCACAATGAAACAATGTAATAAACTTACACTTTCAAATAAAAACGGTTTTGATCACACTTTGAAAGCCATAAAGCTATTGTGTTGCATAATAAACAGTGACTCTTCAATTAAATCATTCAGGAAAATGATTTCAATCATACAAATACAAAAGCCCGAGGCGAATCCACCTCGGGCTAATAATTAATCGATTAGATCGTGAAATTACTTTACTTGTTTGGACTCGAATCGAAGCAATCTCAAAGCATTTAGAGTCACCAAGGCCGTAGCACCACTGTCAGCTAGTACCGCAACCCATAGGCCTGTAATACCTAACAAACTAGTCACTAAGAACACCCCTTTTAAACCCAAAGCCAAAGCAACGTTCTGACGAATGTTATTTAATGTTGCGCGTGATAGCTCAATCATGGCTGGCAGTTCCACCAAGCGGTTGTGAGTCAGCGCAGCATCTGCAGTCTCTAAGGCAACGTCTGTACCGCCTCCCATGGCAATACCAATGCTGGATGCTTTCATTGCTGGGGCATCATTAATACCGTCACCAACCATTGCAACCGTGTGCTGCGCAGAAATTTCTTCGACATAATGGACTTTGTCGGCAGGCAGTAAACTCGCCTTGTAATCGAGACCAATTTGGTTCGCAATCGCTTCAGCACTGCGTGGGTTATCACCGGTTAGCATAACAGATGAAATACCCAGTTGTTTCAAAGCCGCAACCGCTTGCTGAGCATCTTGACGTAACGTATCTTGCCACGCAATCAGACCAATAACTTGAGAGTCATGGCGAGCAACAACCACTGTTTTACCCTGCCCTTCAAGCTCAAGTACACGATCTTCGACTTCTTTATTCAACTTGAATTCGGCTTTAGAAGGTGCAATCACTTGAACCACTTTGCCATCGACTAAGCCAGTCACACCAGAACCTACCTGCGCAGTTTTGTCAGTGGCTTCCGGAATCATCACGCCTTGGTCTTGAGCTTTGTTCACCAGTGAAATCGCTAGCGGATGGCTTGAACCGATTTCAATCGATGCTGTTAGGCTCAATAGCTGCTCATCAGTCACACCTATCGCAACCACATCGGTCACTTGAGGTTTACCTTGTGTCAATGTACCTGTTTTGTCGAACGCAACGGACTCAACACGTCCCAACAGTTCCAATGCTGCACCACCTTTGATGAGGGCGCCTCGTTTTGCTGCCGCTGCTAAACCAGAAGTAATCGCCGCAGGTGTCGAGATAACTAACGCACATGGACAAGCAATCAATAGTAACGCTAAGCCTCGGTATACCCATGTTTCCCAAGGCTGAGCAAACAGCAATGGTGGTGTGATAATGACAAGTAGCGACACCAACATCATCAAAGGAGTGTACCAACGGCTGAACTTATCTAAGAAGCGTTCTAGTGGAGCTTTGCGTGATTCCGCTTCTTCGATCAAATGAAGAATTCGGTCAATCGCGTTTTCACCTTGGCGAGATGTCACTTGAATTTGCACGACTTTGTCGACAACCACAGCGCCAGCCATGATTTTCCCACCTTCAATGTGTTCAACTGGTAGCGATTCACCGGTAAGAGCACTTTCATCAAAGCTTGCGGCTTGATTGATAAGAACACCGTCAGCAGGCATACGACCACCCGGTGCCACTTCAATCACGTCACCCGGCTGAAGTTGAGAAGCAGGGACTTCTTTACGCTCTCCGTTCACAATCAAAGTCGTGTTTTCTGGCACTAAATCCATCAGAGCCTGAACACCGCTACGAGCACGGGAGGATGCATATGCTTCTAACTTTTCACCAATAAGGAAAAGCAATAGCACCATCGCAGCTTCTGCGGTTTCACCAAGATACAGCGCACCTAAAGCCGCCACACTCATGAGCGTCTCGATAGCAAAGGGCGTACCACTGCGTGCGAGTTTGAAAGCTTTCATTGCCACTGGGTATAGACCCAACAAACAGGTCAAGGTAAACAACCACGTGCTCAGCATCGGATTAACGTCCGAAATAAGACCGGCAAATGCCATCGCACCTGCAATAGAAAGTATCTGAGCATTGTCTTTGATGATACCTAACCAACCCTTCTTCTCAGCTTTTGGCTTTGGAGCATCGGTCGAAGACAGTGGGAATCCTGTTTGTTGTGAGATTTGTTCAATCACAGGCGCAAGAGCGCGATTGTCAAAATCAACCACCAGCTTTTCCGTCGCAAACAAGACTTTGGCCTTGAGTACACCGTCTATAGAAGAAACGGCTTTTTCAAGCTTTTGGGCACAGGCAGGGCAATCCATGCCAGACACCAACCAGCTATGGCGAATGGAGGTTTCTATGGGTTCGGCAGGGCCTTCTTCATCAGCAGGGTCATTACTACAACCACCACTGCTGCTGCAACATGACTCTTCTGAAGCCATAACACTGGCTTGAGTGATATTTAAGGTTGGTTTTGTTGGTGCGGAACAAGACTCCGTAGCACCTATTGCCACCGCAGATTTGATTTTGCCTGATTGGCAACCTTGATGTTTATTACACATAATTCACTTTCCTTATTGGTGATAAGTCTTTATCTACCGTAAAGAATAAACCTTGGAGCTTACTCCAAGGTCAAGAGTGTTTATGTGAAATTATTAAAATTTACGCTTTTTCTTCTTCTAAGGCGGTGACGACTTCATCGATCAAAACCGCATCGTGAGAACAGAAAGGCTGAGTATTTACGCACGTTATCGCAGGGTCGTCTTCCACCAAGTCTTCGCCAAAGTTTTGCATCAGATCTTTAATGTGTTTATTTAGCACAACCAATGCCAGCAAGCCGAACACGATGGTACCGACCGCTTGTCCATAGAGCACACCAAGCGCGCCATACCATTGCGCCCCAAAGTACACAAAAGGTAAGGTACCAATCGTCGCTTTACCTAAATTCAATGCTGTCGAGTAAAGTGGCTTACCAAGGTTGTTAAACGAGGTATTTGCCACAAACAGAGTGCCATTGAACACAAAGCTGATTGCCACATAAGTGCAGAAGGCCACTACAATGATTGCAGCATCACCAGTAAGGCTAAACATCGCAACAATGTAGTCTTGCAATAGATACAGTACAACGCACACCGAAAGTGTATAAATCGTGGTGACTAACAACGAGTCCGTCAGCGTTTTTTTCACGCGATCCATTCGCTCTGCACCAAAGTTTTGTCCAATAATCGGCCCTACCGCACCTGATAAAGCAAAAATCACAGCAAAACAGACTGGCGTCAAACGTCCAATAACGGCAAAACCAGCCACAAAGTCTTCCCCAAAATGCGCAATGTGCGTCGTTACAATAGCGTTCCCAATAGGGGTTGCGGTATTAGTAATGATAGCGGGCACAGCAATGGCTAGAATTGGCTTAAGGTTGTTTTTGAGGATGCTGTAATCCGGGAATGAAACCAACTTGTGCACTTTCACTAATGGATAGAGCGAGAAAGCCAATACGGTAAATCGAGCAATAACCGACGCAGCTGCTGCCCCTTCAACATTCCATTTGAAGACAAAAATAAACAGAGGATCAAGAATAGCGTTAACAATGCCTCCCGCTAAGGTGGCCCACATGGAACGTTTAGCATCTCCCGCCGCACGCAAACCTGCGCCTGCTGACATGCCTAAGGCGAGAATAGGAGCACTTGGAAGTAGAATATTAAGGTAAGCTTCGGCTCTTTCAGCGGCAACGCCCTCTGCACCAATCGCAGTCAAGAGCTCGGGAATGTGCATGTACATGCCAATAGTGATAACCAAGCTGATCATAAAGGCAGTGAGCATGATACTGCCGCTCATCAACCTCGCTCGGTCAAAGTCCTTTGCACCAATAGACTTGGAGACCAGTGCTCCCATCGCGATTGACGTGCCAATCGAAGCTGACGTTGAGAAAAAGATCAATGTCCCAGCAAAACCAACGGCAGCCGCTAATTCAACTTGCCCCAACATACTGATAAACAACATATCGAGTAAATCGACGACGAACAACGCCATCAAACCAACTGAACCTGCGCCAGACATCACTAAGATGTGGCGCATGGTAGAACCTTGGACAAACTTCGCGTCTTGCGTGGACATATTCTTCCTCAACGACAAAAAGACGCCGAGGCGTCTTTTGTCTGAACTTTTATTATTTTGGCTTTAAACAGGATGTTTGAAACATTCGTTTAGCGTCTTCCCGATAGCCCTCAATACATCACGGCGAGTAATTACACCGACAAGCTTATCTTTATCATCCACCACTGGGTACATTTTCGGTTTCCCCACCTTCATCATATCTGCTAGTTCGATGATGGACATTTCTGGTGACACAGACAGTGCATCTTCGTGCATGCACTCTTCTACTGTGTGGGTATCCTGACAGTGGTAACTGGCTTTAACGAGTTTGTCTAAAAGGTCTTGTTCAGAAAGGAATCCAATGACTTTCTCGTTTTCGTCGATAACGGGACCACCTAGAGTAACACTTTGCATCACCTTATCCAAAGCCGCTGTGAGCGACATGTTTTTGGTGAAAGTCACCGCTTGCAACGTCATGTAATCTTTTACTTTTAGTGAGTGCATTCTTATCTCCTTAGCGGCACATTTTTGCTGCCTTTAAGATAAGTGTCGTCTAATTTCTTGATTTTACTAAATGGAAAATGGCAATTTTATTTATAGGCGTTGTCTATTAATCACAGTCACAATAGATTCATAAGATAGAGCAATGAAAGATCAGTTGCATATTTATGTTGTACTCCACCCGCACGGAAAGATCTGACAGAATGCGATGAAATAAGGAACAAACTGAAAACAAACAGGCTTAAACTCGGAAAAGAAAAAGGGGTTAGGTTAATTAGCTATGCATCACGCACAAAAAAGCCAGCCTCAAATTGGGCTGGCTTTCGACAAACTATTATCTGCTGAAATTATGCATTTTGCATTGTTTCAACGATATCACGAGCAACCGCTTCGGCGACTTTAATTCCATCAATACCCGCAGAAAGAATACCCCCTGCGTAACCTGCACCTTCGCCCGCTGGGAAGAAACCTTTCAGATTAATACTTTGGAAGTCTTTACCACGCTTGATGCAAACTGGAGAAGACGTACGCGTCTCAACACCAGTTAGTAGGCCGTCTTCAGAAGCAAAGCCTTTGATCTTACGATCGAATGCTGGAATCGCTTCACGAATCGCTTCGATTGCAAACGGTGGAAGCGCCTTAGAAAGATCAGTCAGTTTGATGCCAGGTGTAAACGATGGTTCAACATCACCCAATGCACTTGGATCGCGACCTTTCAGGAAGTCACCAATTTTCTGTGCTGGTGCGTCGTAGTTCTCACCGCCGAGTGTGTAAGCGCCCGATTCTAGTTCACGTTGGAAACGGATACCCGCCAGAGGATCACCCGGGTAGTCAACTTCTGGAGAAATGCCCACTACGATTGCGCTGTTCGCGTTACGCTCTGCACGTGAATATTGGCTCATACCGTTTGTTACTACACGACCTTCTTCAGAAGTCGCAGCAACAACAGTACCGCCAGGACACATACAGAAGCTATAAACCGTACGACCATTCTTACAATGGTGAACCAGTTTATAGTCCGCTGCTCCAAGAATTGGGTGACCTGCACTTGGACCAAAACGCGCTTCGTCGATCATCGCTTGTTTATGTTCGATACGGAAACCAACAGAAAACGGCTTCGCTTCCATGTAAACGCCGCGGTCGTGCAGCATTTCAAAGGTATCACGAGCACTGTGACCTACCGCTAGAACAACGTGACGAGATTTGATCTCTTCACCGTTTGATAGCGTTACGCCTGTGATTTGGCCATCTTCCATATGTAGATCGTCAACACGAGTGCTAAAGTGGATCTCACCACCTAACTCGATGATTTTCGAGCGCATCTTCTCGATCATGGTAACCAGTTTAAAGGTACCGATGTGCGGCTTACTTACGTATAGAATTTCTTCTGGTGCGCCAGCTGCAACAAACTCAGTGATCACTTTACGACCGTAGAAATTTGGATCTTTCACTTGGCTGTAAAGCTTACCGTCAGAGAAAGTACCTGCGCCGCCCTCACCAAACTGTACGTTTGATTCTGGGTTTAGTGTGCGTTTACGCCAAAAGCCGAACGTGTCTTTAGTACGCTCACGCACTTCTTTACCACGCTCAACGATGATTGGGTTAAAACCCATTTGAGCCAAAACCAAACCCGCAAACAGACCACAAGGACCAAAACCGATCACCACTGGGCGTTCTGTTAGGTTCTCTGGTGCTTTCGCAACAAATTTGTATTCCATATCTGGTGTTTGGCGAACGTGCGGATCTTTTTCGAATTTCGCTAGCAACGCTTCTTCATCACCTTCAACGATGATGTCTAGCGTGTAGATAAGATGAATATTAGTTTTCTTACGAGCATCGTAGCCGCGTCTAAAGACATTAAAAGAGATAACTTTCTCAGCAGCAATGCCAAGCTTTTTAGTAATCGCGTCCAATAGCGCGCCTTCCTCATGATCAAGAGGAAGTTTAATTTCATTAATACGAATCATGTGATGTCTCGTTATGGTAGGTGTCTTAGCCAGAACTACTATTTTCTCCTCGTTAATATCGAGGGTGAAAAAGCAGTCAGCTCACAATGGCGCGCATTTTACGAGAAATTGATTTGTCTGTCATACTAAATCCAAGTTGCGCGGCGGAATTAACGTAGCGAATGTTGAATTTTGCCTTGGGATGAGTATTATCCCCATTCTTCAATTTTGACTAACTTAAGAGCTGATTATCATGGCGTTTGTCGTAACCGATAACTGTATCCAATGTAAATACACTGACTGTGTCGCGGTATGCCCTGCTGATGCCTTCCACGAAGGCCCAAACTTTATGGTAATCAACCCGATTGAGTGCATCGACTGTGGCTTGTGCGTGGACGAATGTGCCGCAGCTGCCATCTTCCAAGAAGACGAGCTGCCAGAAGATCAAGTGATCTACAAAGAGCTCAACGCAGAACTTGCAGAAATCTGGCCGGTACAAACTGAAGTGAAGCCAGCAATGGATGAAGCGGAAAAGTGGAACGGCGTGCCAAACAAGTTGGACATGCTAGAAAAATAAGCGCATTAAAACGAAAAAAGCGTAATGAACCTCAACTTGAAAAAGTCTGGCTCGTTACGCTTTTTTTGTATCTATGATTCGTTGAGGCGATTAGCTGTTTTGACGACGCATGTTGTCCAGAATAATACCTGTCGCCATTGCCACGTTTAGAGACTCTGCACCGCCAAACGCTGGAATGGTAATCTTGTCGGTCACAAACTTCGATGCCGCTTCACGCACACCATGAGATTCGCTGCCCATCAACAAAATACCTTCTGCTGAGAATTCCGTCTTGTGCACACTCTCGCCTTCAAGGAAAGCACCATACACTGGCAAGTTTGCATCTTCCAAGTAACTTGGTAGGTCTACTAGGCTCACTTGAACACGACCAAAGCTGCCCATGGTTGCACTGATGGTTTTTGGGTTGTATGGATCGGCACAATCTGTGCTCGCGATGATGTGCTTGATACCGTACCAATCTGCTACGCGAATGATCGTACCTAGGTTGCCTGGATCAGAAACGCCATCCAATGCGATCATCAAGCCTTTTGCCTGAGGCACTGTTACGTTTGGAATTTCAACCACAGCAATGGCTGCATTGTTGCTCACCAGCGTACTTGCTTTAGTTAAGTCATCTAGTGACGCTTCAATACACTCGAAGCCATTTAGTTCTTGGTTGTGCTGCTCTAGAAACTCAGCAGTCGCAAAAATCTGCTTTACCATGAGTGAGCTGTTCGCCAATTCCAGTACGTTCTTTTCACCTTGAACCAGAAATAAGCCGTGCGCTTTACGCTGCTTCTTTTGACCTAAAGCACGCAGCAGTTTTAGTTGGTTTTTTGAAATCATGAAAATATCCCAGATGAAAGTTGGTGAAGTACCAGATGAAAACGGGGGGATTATAGAGTAAACCTTCGCACAGCTAAAGAGATGCCTTGCTTGAGAGAAAAGAAAAGCCCGCCAAGCTATCACTCTCGGCGGGCTTTAGGTATCTGTCGCTTCCCTATGCTGAAAGAATCGACACCACCATTCTTAAACAACTTTGGTTTTCGTCATCTCTTTAATACCAGACAAAATGAATGTCGGCAGCGAAGACACAAGAATCACACCAAATAGGTGACCAGCACTTAGTGCCTCTGTGTTAAAGATCAACTGACCAAGACCGGTGTAAATCACGCCAAGAGACAGCGTCGCCGATAATGCTACTGCGCCCAAGAGGTATTTGTTGGTGAACGGGTTCTTGCGGTATAGCGAACTAAAACTGCGCGAATCGAACAAGTGCCATAGCTGAGCAAAAATCAGCATTGCGAACGCCATCGTTTGTGCATACTGCGCGCTTTGACCGCTGCTTAGTGCCCAGTTGAACGCCAAGTAGCTCATGCCGCCTAATGCCAAACCACGCGTCACAATACGAGTACCCAGATGGTCGCTGAAGAAGCTTTCGTTACGCTTACGCGGCTTACGCTCCATCAGATCTTTCTCTTCAGGTTCTACACCCAGTGCCAGCGCAGGCAGACCGTCAGAGACTAGGTTGATCCATAGAATCATTAGCGGCGTAAGTGGCAGAATCGCTTCTGGTCCCATCATCAAGAAGGCGAACAAGATAACCGATACTTCGCCCACGTTCGCCGTCAATGCTTGGCGAATAAACTTACGCAAGTTATCGAAGATCTGACGACCTTGGCGTACTGCTTTTACGATCGTGCTGAAATTGTCATCCAGTAGAATCAAATCGCCCGAGTCTTTGGCTACCGATGTACCGGTGATACCCATTGCAACACCGATGTCCGCACGACGAAGAGCTGGCGCGTCGTTCACGCCGTCACCTGTCATCGCTGCCACTTCATTGTTGTGTTGCTGAGCCTGAACAATGCGCAGCTTGTGTTCTGGTGTTACACGAGCAAAGACGGCAACTTCCGGACAGATTTTACGTAGTGCCTCATCATCCATCTCATCCAGTTGTGCGCCCGTAATGACCAAGTCTTTTTCACTGCGGATAATGCCGATTTCACGTGCAATTGCCGCTGCAGTAAGTGCGTGGTCACCAGTGATCATCACCGTGCGAACGCCTGCGTTGTAACAGCTCTCTACTGCGTCGCGAACTTCTGGACGTGGAGGGTCCATGATTCCGTACAAACCAAGTACGGTCACATCTTTCTCTAGCTCAGCAGGCTCACGCTTGAGATCATCTTCCGTCAGCTCTTTATAACCTACTGCCAAAGTGCGAAGCGCTTGCTCTGCAAAATCCTGAATTGCCGCTTCGTAGTTCGCAATCACCTCTTCTGCAGGGCTTGCCGCTAACGCTAAGCTGCCTGTCGACATCGTTGGTGCCGTAGGTAACTCACCACCATCGACCATAAAGCCAGAGGCATTGCGTAACACCACATCTGGCGCACCTTTAATAGCAAGGAAGTGCTTACCATCCGGTCCTTTAACAATCACTGATGCCATCTTACGAGCAGAATCAAACGGGAACTTCTCAACGATAGAGTAACCGCCTGTCGATAGCATGTCTGATTGCTCCAGACCCGCTTTTGCCGCTGCAACAATCAATGCGCCTTCGGTTGGGTTACCACGCACAGACGAGTTATCGCCATTTTTGATGTATTCCGCATCATTACATAGGGTCGCAACCACTAAGCCTTTCATCATCTCTGGGCTTTGCTTTGCATCAACCGTGTGGCCTAGAGGTTTGAATTCACCTTCAGGGCTAAAGCCTTTGCCTGACACTTCCCAGTAACGACCACTTGCGTCGTACGCTTTCATTACCTGCATTTGGTTTTGTGTCAGCGTACCGGTTTTATCTGAACAGATAACCGTGGTTGAACCCAGCGTCTCAATTGCAGAAAGCTGCTTCGCCAATGCGTTGTTCTTCACCATGCGCGTTGAGCCCATCGTCAACACAATTGAGATAACTGTTGGCAGACCTTCTGGAATCGCCGCTACCGACAACGAAATACCCGTGTTGAGGATTTCCAGCCAAGGCATACCGTGGTAAAGGCCGATACCACAAACCACAGCCACCACACCCAAAGCCGCAACCATTAAGGTTTTTGCGATGGTATCCATACGCTCTTGCATTGGTGTTTTGGTTTCTTCAGTGTTTGCCATCATGTCCGCGATGTGGCCAACTTCGGTCTTCATGCCTGTGCTGACAACCACACCCAAGCCTGTACCAGTGGTCACAATCGTGGTCATAAAGCCCAAATTACGCTGATCACCAAGGCCGACGGTTTCGTCTTCAATCACCTTAACGATTTTATCAACCGGCTCAGACTCACCAGTAAGCGCGGCTTCATCTACCGCAAGACGGTTTGCTTCAATGATGCGCACGTCCGCAGCAAGGATATCGCCCGTATTAATCTTTAGAATGTCACCCGGCACAATGTCACGTGCCAACACATCAATCCATTCGCCATTACGACGAACTTGTGCCGTTGGGGCTGCCATTTCGCGCAGCGCTTCCATGCCCTTCTGAGCTTTAAACTCTTGCCAAAATGCGATGATGGCATTGATGAAGATGATCACAGTGATGGCAATCGCATCCACAAGGTGACCAGTAAAGAAGGAAACAATCGCACCAATACCCAGAATGAAGATCAATGGGTTCTTAAATTGGTGTAGGAATAGCTCAAGGGCAGATTTGCCTTCTTGCTCTTGTAGCTCGTTTTTGCCGTGTTCAGCCTGACGCTGCTCTACTTCTTCCGAAGTCAAACCTTGCTCAGTTGATACATTTAATTGAGTCAGTGTTTCTTCAACCGACTCAGTAAACCACTTTTTAGTCATGGGGGTCTCCAAAAAGCATTCAAGCGACATCAGTACAATTTCAAACTGATAAAAAGCATTCGCTGAATAGAATTGAGTTAAATCGCCTCGCTAGTCACCGTTGCACCGTTTATTTTCACTTTGAATATTTATCAAGAATCTATTCAGTGTTATGCCAGCGAGTAAAAATAACCTACCCGAATCGATGAATACTTGTAATTAACTTTCAGATAGGCAGATAGCGAATGCGGACGAATCTTTGACCCCAATCAATCTCAATTTTATTTTGTCATACAAAAGATCAATTAAGTGTAAATAAACATGAATAAGACCCCGATTAGACTGAAAAAACACTTCATTTTTCCCGAAAAGTGTAATTTTTCTACACAATAGTTTTATTATGAGTGGCTAACAAGCGTGACAAAAATGCAAACTATCCGAAAAGATTTGCAAGGGAAGATAGAAAAATTGCTAACAGAGGATGACCAAATTTAGCTAGCCAAAATGCATCACATTCGAATTATACAAACAGCATATTTATTCAAGTTAGCAACAAAGAGAAATCACAAGAGACACGGTTGAACACTGCGTACAAATTTAGTTATGAGTCGCGGGAAGCCACCAGCCTGACTAATAGCCAGTTGAGAGAATGGGAGAAGATCTAAGAGAGTGTTTTACAGCGCAGAAACGAAAAAGCCTCGCTGTATAAGCGAGGCTTTTAAAGTGATGCTTGCAACATAAGTTCGCATAGCCCAAACGGGCTTTCAGATACTTACGAAACTATTTGCAACATAAGTTCGCATAAGATTGCATCAAAAGCCTGCATATTTGACTAACTACTTAAACTCAACGTTGTAAAATTACCACACTCCAATCAGTCTCTCGAGAGACATAGTAGGCATGCATGTAACAAACTTTTGGACAAAAGTGAGCTAGCTTTCGTCAGCGGAAGCGAATAGCGAGCTCCAGTCCCAGCGGGACCGGATACTAGGACTTGTTAGTTTCACAAAATATGTAAAGGCACTTAGATACATGATGTAAAAAGGTACCGCAAGGAGCCTTTTTATTAACTAATTAGATTGCGGTACAAATCCGTTGAAGAAAAAGCACAAAGTCTCTCTTTAATTAAATTCAATGAGCTGTCCATTTCATCGTATTGCGGAGTGTGTTCATCTTTTGTAATCATCTTCTGAAATGCGCCACTGTATGCGGGTTCAATTTCAGGCCAACATTTCTCAAAACTACTAAATGGAGGATTTGTTCCGAGATCTTCACGTAGCCAAACAAGTTTACGGTCTCCAGCATGATCAATATCACTCTTAACTGCAAGTGACATTAGAGTGAAAAAGTCATCGTCATCGTTTACAAAATCCTGGATATCTTCGTGGCGTAGCAACAGAGTGATATCATAAAAATGCCTTACTTTATCTGCCAGTTCCCCACGATCTGCGGCAGCCATCAAACCTAATAGTTTTTCACAGAAAGTTCTTTTCCAACATAGCACCTGAAAGTGAAAATCTTGTAATTTAAACTCTTCGATAACTTCATGTTGCTGGGTGTCAATTGCCCATTGAGCAACTAAACTTCTAATTTGCTTGTTAACATATGGAGTAGGTGTTGTGTAGGCGTTGCACTCAAGCAAAATAGTATCAGTTACTTCACCAAGACTTTCTTCTTGAAAAGCCCTAGGAAAAATAAATCGTTTCGCCTTGTAGTGAGAACCTGTTGCTAACTTATTACCAGGAGCATCCTCTAACCCTTGAGCGGCACACTTAAAGAGTTGTTTTAACACTCTAGACTGCTTATTTTTACTCCAGCCATCTTCGGGAAGTAAAGCAAGGTCTATGTCTTCAGAAAATCGATATAAAGCCTTATATACTTTTGAAAGAGAAGTACCACCTTTGAACACTACGTGTTTTGCGCTGCCGTGTGACGAAAGGTGATACAAGCATCGAGTTAGAAAATAGTCTTTTTCAATGTATGCCTGAGGCAGGGAAAAATGTGCTGACGTGTGAGAAATTATTTCTAAAAAATCGTCCTTTGACTCATGTAGATTCACGTAATTAGATTCCAATTTTCAAAGTGGGTAGTTGCATATTTTAATCGTCCCACCTTATATTTACTATTATCGCTAAGATCTGATTTAATCTTAGCAAGGTACTCTGAATAGCTAAATTCATCATTTAGTTCATCGTAATCTTGGATTATAGCACCTAAAAATGCCTTGTTCTTTTTATATTTCAGGTTCGAATACAGGTTGTTGAAAGCTCTTTTATTGCTTAAAAAATACTCCAAGTAATCACTAAGGTGATCTACAAGATTTTCTTTTTCCAAAGATTGTACTTCATCGATATGATTCAGAATAAAACTAAATTCTTTGGACTTAATATCTAGCTTTGTAAGAGAAGTTTTCTTTTTCTTAACCTCTATATATAGACCAGAGGAATAAATTTTTGCTGGAGCTTGTTTTGAGGTGATTATCAAAATTTTAGAAGGTACTTGCGTAGTCAAACCTGTCATATTAAACAACTTCTCGCCGCCCACGTAACCAACTTGCTTCTTTCCGCTATAAATAAGCGCGTTTATCAGAGCGTCATTAGATGGCGGGATTACACCAAATCTACCAACTTTCTCTTTATAAAAAACGCCATCTGCGATTTTACTAACACGACCATAAATACTCATGTATTTGTCGCTATGGATGTAATAATTCAGAGCCTTATTTGTCGCTGACTTATCCTCCTTATATGTAGGCAAGTCACCAGCTAGAAACACTCGACCTTCTTCAAGCTTTTTAATGTTTCTACGTACTCTATCAGCTATGTTCATCCTATATACTCCCCCTTAGATACTTCAATGTTACCTGAATTTAGTAAAAAAGTAGATAGCAAACCCAAAAATAATCATAACCATTTGTTTTTATAGCCTTTATTCGTTTTTTGGTTTCGCACTTACGAAGTTACTTCCTATTAGATTAGGGCATTGAGGTCATAACACAAGGTCTAGATTTAATTACTTATAAAGAAGTATAGCTCCCCCCTTTCACAAGAAAGTCGGACCAAGTGTGCTCTTATGCAATTGCAACTCATAATGGGGCAGAAACGTGCTAGCTGTAATTTTTCTAGCACAAAATTAAATGAATAAAGCCGATTATAAACAAACAAAAAAACCACCAAGCCTAAACTCGATGGTTTTTATTAACTGCTTATTCAGCAGGTCGGTTGCTTTCTTCCTGACCTATTCTTAGCTGCCTATGCGGCAGGACACCTGCTTCATTAGTGCTCAGTGTCGGCAAATTAATTCTTAGCTGCCTATGCGGCAGGACACAAAAACGATTTCATTGAACTCTTTGACGACGAATTCTTAGCTGCCTATGCGGCAGGAGACTGTAGAGTATAGTCTATAACCATCTGATTCTGCATGCTTAACGTCACAATTCACCAAAATACCCTTTTTCTTCTTGCATCTGTAACTCATTGTTTTTGAATCTCTAAAAAAGAGCTTTAGAAAAAGGGTCAAACACGTAACTCTGGTACCGTGCCTTTTCTTTCTTGATTGGTGGCTAAACCGTAGCTATTAAAGTTTGCTGCACCGCGCTCACTCACAAGCTCTTTTTGTACAAACAAAATATAATCTTCCCCAGATGAAGCGCTGGAGATTGGTATTCGATGGAAGCTATCGACGACACGCTCTTCATTAGTGGCTGGTAACGATGGTTCAACACCAGATAGTTCGGCTCTCGCCATGCTACGTTTGATTCTTCGTTTCTTGGAACCCAGAAAACTTTTCCCAATCGTTTGATTGCGGGTAAACCTCACCTCTATCGCATTATCTGGCACCTCAAATACACTGGAGATCTCAAATAAACCTTCATTTACCATCAAAGAAAAATAGGGCTGAAAAGAGAGTCCAATCATCATCTCTTTATCTTCAGCCACAAAGGCGATGGTTTGACCAACCGTAACATCACTCCAGTCGGGAAAACTCACGCCTATTTTATTGATGGATTGTCGGTTATTGACCATAAACAAGTGCATTTGAGAGATACAACGCCCTGCTAACAGTTCATAGTCGGCTTGAACAGGGGTATAACGTATACAGAAGTAGTAACGCTTCGTCATAATCATCCTTACTTCGCTTTGGAACAATTGAAGAGACCACCCTTGCTCAAGACCGACATAATAAAGTGCACGTCATTTGGGATGGTCTGAGAAGCTGTCATTGTCTCAATCCAATTCTCTGTATTTCTGACTAACTGGTAAAAGTCATTTCCATAGGAAACATGTCGCCGTGCTATAACGTACTCTCGGTCAGCTCCATACTCATTCACTCTTAATGGCTTATCTGCTTCTTCATGCCACCAATCGTCAATCGATTGCAACGCTGCACCAATTTTCTGACCATGAAAAGCAGCAGTTTCTTTTCCGTTCAATAATTCTACGGTAGCTAACTGCTTAGTAGGAGCACCATCTTCTCGATCATCCAAGAACTCTTGGCTTGGGTAAACCTCATCCCCCCAACCAACTCCAATTTTAGCTTTGACATCCATGTAGAAATATTCGGTCGGGTCAGATAGGGCTCGCATCAAATAAGCTGTAAGTTTTTCTAGGCATTCTGCTGAAGCTTCATCCCAATAACCATACCAAGAAAGCCTTGTTGCGTTTTCTACAATCAAGGTTTGTGAATCACTGGTGGTCAATTCTATCGACAATCTTCGACACTCTCTGTTTCTCCAAAGCCAAGTACCAAGCAGAATGTTCTTCGCGTATCTAAGAGCAAGTTCCTGATACCCATTGAGCTCTTCATATGTTTTAGCAAGTAACGAAAGTTTAGAACGCACTTCATCATCACTACAGGTATCTGGAGTTAGAGAGTTGGCTCGAATTCGAAGGGGGAATGCACAGTAGATATCATCAACACCAGGTTTTACATAACACTCTTCGATGAACTGAGGATTGGAGTAAGCTAAATCTTGTGGAGCAACATTCTTTTCTACGAACTTGCCCCCTTTATATGCTTCTGCATAACCACCTTTTGGTGCGCGCAACCTAGTTCTATCAATTTCAAGGGGGCACATCTCACCACTTTTAGATAGATAGTAGAAATATGCTTTGCCAGCAGAGAGTGATCGAACGTAGTTCAGCTGAGTGCAAAGTTCCATAAACGATTAATCCCTATAGTTTTTTATAAGAATAGTTTCGCTACTGCATTCTATCGACCAAAAGGCATGATTGAAAAAGTGATCTCTTCCACTAAAACGTACTTCTATCGGGTTCACTTTCTTAGCTAACCCTATCGCATTTTCTGCATAGGCGTGACGATCGGTGATCGAGTTGCACCGTTTAGTCGGACGTTCTAACAAATGGTAGCCAATAGAAACTGGCAAATTATCAGCATCTTTCGTTATTAAATGCTCTAGGTCATCAAAGTCACTCGGCTGGTTCTCACTTGGATATAACCATCGCCCGTAGGCTGGCAAACCTTTTATGACATGGAAAAGCTCGCTCCTACTGGTAAACGTCCTTAGCCACTCAATCTGCGTCGAGAGCTGTGGTTGGTATAACGCCCCTCCGGCGAAAGCAACGGGAAGTGCCGTTTTAAGCGCGGCCTTAAAATCTGAAATTCGGCTTTCACTATGAACTCTAATAACTAAGTCTATTTCTAGGTCCGCCAATCGTTCACTACGAATGGTAGGTCGTTTCGCGTTTGAAACCGTTCTAGCTTTAGCGACCGAGTTAGGCTCGGTAAGCTTCGCGGTCGGTTGAATGTTCTCACTTCGGATATAAAAAGAGAAACTCGAAAACTCAAACAGGGAGTCACAATTAACTAACTTATTAAACTCTCTTTGGTAGCGGTGCATAAAACCCCAAACAGCCGTCATAGAGGGTGCACCACACAAGTAAGGGCTGCTCATCGCTACAGCATCTTGCACTCTCATTGATGACAAATAGATATACTGCTCACCCGTTACCTTATCTTCATTGCCATTTGGTTTACTGATTTGTTCGAGGATCCATATGATTTGGGCTTTGACGATCTGCATAAGCTTAGGGTGATAGGCAAACTTGGCGGCATATTTGTTATTTTGAAACACGAGATGTAAGCGGCGATTAAACTCACTAGCTAAGGAGCCTAGGTCCGATTCTGGTAGCGTCAAAAAGGCTTGAGCTAAAGTGTCATCATGTTCCAATTGCTGTTGATTAGGGTCAGCATCACCGATATCTCTTAACTCTATTAATGGGAGCATCCACAAAGCTATCTGCTTTCGCAAAATCTTACTTCTAACCTTACGAGCACTCTCCCTCTGCTTTTGTGTTTTTGATGGCTCAGAACCAATTAGATGATTTAATACCTGACAAATTTTGGCATTAGTTACCTGATAATCATCAAAGTAGTGACCACTCTTTTTGCAACTTTCAGGTAACGTTCCACCTCTCGCTGGTTTAACGTCTAACGGGTAGTTAAGAGCTTTCATATGCCCACCTAAACTGCCACACAAGTTCCCGATACTTGCAGAATTTGGCAGTGACGAAGACATAAAGCGAAGCTTACTTTCTCGACTTCTCGCTCTCACTTCTAACTCGCTCTGCATGGCATGACTAACCACTGGGGTCACCGAAACATAATCATCCCCCCATGGAAACCGTAGTTGCTTGCTATAAGTGCTGACACTATTGGGAAAATGATATTCAGGGAGCTGCTCTTCAATTGTGTGTTTTAAGCGAGCAAGTGACTTAGCGCCTAAACCAAACTCTTTAAGTAGTTCGAGCCAAATAGGATTTTCTTGCGTGATAAGTGAAAGAATACATACTGGCTGTGATTGCCAACTAAAAGGATTCAATAACCACAATGTGTGACGATACACCGCAGAGTTATGTGCCCACCCCAAGCGCTGCTCTAATACTCCGCTTGAAATGAATACCTCGGTTGTCGTACGAGGCTGCGCGACTATCCGCTGATCTTTAACTCGGCAGTCTGGAAACTTGAGATTATGAGTGTGGAACCATTTGATTTCATCAAGGGAAGCTTCTAAGTTCTCAGCCGCTTTTAAATGCCTTTTAGCACGAGCTAAATCTAGCCAATCCGAGCACCTATCCGCTTGATGGCTTGAACTGAGATTGAGCAAGATCGTTAATGCCTCTTTTTCAAACCCTTCAACACAGACATCTTCCGTATAGGGCATGAACATTTTCTTTAGCGTAACCTGCTTTACTGCTTCGTCATCAATTGCCAATAAGCTACTTAATTTCGTCATAATTACCACTCAGGTAGATATAAACTTAAACCATCACTTTCAGAGCTCATTCGAGTCAGCTTTGTTTCGATGACACTTCTCAGAGTAAACGCTGATTCGTGACTCGCTATCTTTGTATGTATTCTCGGCCTGATCGCGGCTTTGATCTCACCAAACTCATACAACCGATATACCTCGTCTGTTGTACAAGAAAGCAATGTAGAAGCTTCAAAGGGGCTGAGCAGTACATCACCGATATTTCCTTTCGCGCTTGAAGGAACTGTTGCCATGAGCTGAGCAAAGTAAGCTAACACCTGAGTCAGTACGGTATTGTGACTCAACTGCCGACTAGGTAACTGACGACAATCTTTAAGCAGAGCGTCAAAGGCTTCATTGAAAAACATCTTCTTCCAATCTTTTACTCGAACAAGTTCTGCCTTCTCTTTCAAGGCATCGAGGTCTTGCCACAGTGCCGTTGGCCAAGCGCAACAATATTCAACAAATGACTCAAAACTGAGGTCATCGATATCACCATAGCGATTTACATACCAAAGTAAAAAGCCATAGCGCTCGGATAACGTCATTTCCCCCGTTAACAACCCCAAGGGTTTTGAATCATTTCCTGACAACCATCGAGCGACCAATATCTCAGCCTCTGGCGCATCCTCTACTGGCGAGTTTCGGAGTTCAAAACCACATTCACATTGGTTAATACTATCGGTACTTTGGTATTCAAGTCTCGACTTACACTCAGGACAGTGATGAACCAGTTTACAGCCATGGTGTTCACAAACTTGGTGAGAGATAAATTGCCACTGCTGACGAATGTAGGGGGCTTCGTCAATGCACAGAGGGCAAATAGGCGTGAAGCGTTTGCGAAGAAAAGCATAAGGGTAATCAACCCCGAATCTATGTACAGCTTTGTATTGCGGAGAAAATTGAGCTTTTGAATGTGATAACGCTAAGCGAAGTACGCCAAAGTTAATGAGCTTTAATTGGTTCTCAAGATGGATAAGAACCCTTACTCGCATTTGGCTTGTGGTTTGAGCGTGGTAGATATTGACGCGATTGAGCTCTAAGGGGAAAGCACCAGCAATCGCTTCATGCTGATTCAACGTGTCAAACCAGATATTTTCGGCGAAATGAGAAAATCGCTCGTAACCTTGCTCTTGCGATAAGCGCAACAAGAAGCTTTCGAGCGATTCGTCAGGGTAAAGTTGAATGTCCGTTTTCACATGCCACCACTAAAACTTAGAATTTCTAAGTTTTAGTATTGCCGTTAATCCCAATAATTCAAATTCTATGGAGCCAAATTGTGACTAGAAATCAATTCCAGGTTTACCACCTTGGCATTTAGGGCACTTTCTTTGAAATACATCAGTCCCATTGGCGCCGTAAACAACACCGCACCCAGATTCAAGACATTCGAGTTTGTATGAAACTTGGTAATGGTCATTACCATTCACAAACCTCGTACCATGATTTTTCTGGTTATTACGGTTTACATAACCAATTACAGTAGTCTTCGTTGTGCCACTTTTAAACAAGTTTAATACCTTCCATTACATCCAACCTGAACCACCACACTTCCAACAACCACCATTAATACCACCATCACCACGGCAATTACTACAAGTGGTGAAGCCCGTTTTGTAAGAGCTTTGTGGTTCTGTTTTTTTAACCGTTCCAAATCTTACGCCTGCTACAGACAAAGATGATCCAGCCTTCAATTTAGGTTGATGAGTTTTCTTTGATTTAGGTGTTGGCACTTTTTCAGTTATCGTGGATGTAACTCCCCGATGCTCATCAAAACAAGCAAGCCATTTCTTAGCCTCTGATTTTGATGTCAAAGTAGCAATGACCTTTGCTCTGCTACTAACAACCCAACTACCTTGTTTTTCGTAAAGGTATAGCTTTTTAACTCCCTGTAAGCCTTGGGGTATATTAGAAAAATCGAACAAACAAGAAGAAGACTTCGTACGAGGCATCAATTCCTTAGCTAAACGAAGCTTCTTTTGGTGTAATTCAGTGACAAAAATTGACACTTGTTCAGAAGCAAGTTCAATCGATAGTTTTTTAGAAAAACTGTCACCTAGATTCTCTAGTAACTGATTTGGTTTAGAGTTGGTATGGAGGTACATCGCTCTATGATTTGGGCATAAAATTAAATCACTATAAGGACTGGAGTTAATTGATTTAGTGACAGGTATTTCTTCCCAGAAGTACTCACCGCTTTCAAGCTTGAACGGCAAAGCAGATTGGCAGATTTGACAACATAATTCGTTAGCTTTGTTAGTATACTGCTCTATCAAAAAATCTCGCGATGACTGGTACCGTTTTTCTTTAGCCACAAGCTCTGTATCTGGTTCATCAATATTCCCTGAACGAGGCCAAACCCATACATATTTGTGCTCTAAATAATACTGTTCTTTCAACCACGCAAGGTCACTTTCCCAATCTCGAATCGCTTGATTCATATTCGCTTGAGTCTTACGTTTTGCTCCCTTCGTCAGAGACGCCAACGTCTCAGCCATTTTCTTCAAGCGTTCAGAAGACGATGGTTCCCCCCATTCATTCATATAAGAACGGCTATCAACATAAGGAAGTGTCTGCATGTAGACATTCTTGAGAATGGAGCGGCGCTCTGTTTGTGGTAGCCCTTGAGCTCCCACTGTATAACCGACGGCCTTGAGAACACCGATTTGAGGCCACTGTACTTCGGGAAGTGAACCGTCAGCTTCAAATGCTATTGTCGACGGCCATCGGAACGACTTTCCAATAAGTTCAGTTCGAACTTTCAACTCACTTTCAGCTGAATGATGTGCAACATTTTCATCAGAGCCAGTCCTTTCGCTCAGCTTCTCTTGTTCTTTATCTTCTTCCGAACTGCTTTCAATAGCAAACTCTTGTCGAGTAGACAATTCAAATTCACAACTAGGCCCACCATCACTGTGCCAAAGCACATCACTCTCTTTATGGGCTGTATTATTTTCATGTTTTTTTTCAGGTGGTTGGTGGTCTGCCGAAATGTGAGGCCGCTCTTCTAGTAGCTGCTCAAAGATTGTTGGCTGTACTAAACCAAATTTTAGAGGCTCTTTAGTCTTCACGAACCCCAAACGATAGCGGAGTTCAATAATCAGGTTGGCTTTTTCTATAGCTGATAAATTATCCCAACCAAACTGCGAGTGCAGTAGTGATGGGGTAGATACAAACGAAAAACGTTTCTTTTTTATTTGATTAGGTACTTTAATTTTCTGCTTAAGCGGGTTCCTTTTAACTTGAACAGACCACATAAAGTTAATCACTTTCTCTAAAGCAATTTTTTGCTCTTTTTCGCCTGTGTAGTTGCTTTTATACGTAAATAGATTAAAAGCCCGTGTTAGCACTTCTAGCTTTTGCGAAGAGCTATTGCCGGAGATAAATATAAAATTAGATGAACATCCTATTTGTTGGAGTTGTAACTGCTCACCTTCTTCCGTCGAGAGCCAATCACAGCTCACACCGTATTTCATCAAATCTGAAACAAGTTCAGGGTTAATCGGTGTTTTTGAGTCTATTTTTGGGGTGCTACTTTCCGCTTTTATAACGCTACTCGGAAGGCGATCTACCAAGTCCATTTTGGATCTAGCATCAATGTTTTGCTGAGTTTTTCTTTTTACCTCACTCCACGACGGAGCATTTGACCAACTGTCTTTGTTTGATTTTGAGATAGAAGGAGTTAGAGCTCTGCCAGTCGTATTCGATGGTTTTAGCTTCGCTTTAACAACCGCATCTTGCTTTTTCTTAGCTTTCTTTTCTTTTCTTAGAGCACTCTTAGACTTCAGCTTTGCTTCAGTTTTAGGAGTAGGTCGTTGAGCCTTGGTTGACTCGTTTGATCTTTTCAACCCTTTCCATAGCAGCTCCAACTGAATTTCTTTTATTCCGTCATCTGAGCTAGCATTTTGAGTGATTTCTTTAACCCGTTGAATAGTCTTATTTTCAATATGCTTGTCAGCATAATCGTAACGAGAAAAATCGTAGACAAATTGATTTATATTACGGCTTGGATTACTCAACTTATTCATGGAAAGACCTGTTGTGATGACTTTAGTGTAGATTAATTGGCTTGTTGAAAAGTACTTACCATTTCGTGCCGATTACCATTCACAATAAAGAGCTAGAAGTTGACAATTGCATTATCAGACACAGCCTACACATACAGCATAACGAATGGTAATAGTATTCGATTATACTCTTAGGTTTGTGATACATCCTTGATATGACAGCGGAATTAGTGAGTATTGCCAGTTAAAATTTTCTAGCAAAATCAGAAAGGCCCCTTTTAAGCTTTGAGCAACAACTAATCCCGTCGAGTCACAATAAAAACATTTTATTTTACTCACTCGATTAGTTTGAAAAATCCCCCACATCCCATTGATTCAAGATAGCGAGGGTTTTAGACGATGCAACAATGCTGTACGGCTGGTTGTTACACTAAGCTTTCGCAAGAAGGGCACTTTATATTTAGTGGCTCCATAGCCATTTGAGAGTGATAAGACCAATAATCTCCGTTTTTAACCAGCCTGGTGTCACACGAATGGCAGTGGTTATATACCGTAAAGTGTTTACACGTATCACACTCGTACCATGCTGAACGAGAATTACTCGTTGTCTTGACTTTCTTTGTTAATTCATGAGAGCCACACGAAATACAAAAGTTCACAGACTCAACATCATCAGGGCGTCCAGCTAAAGCATTGTCTTCAATGCCATACTGAAGAAACATACCTATCATCCTTTGGATTTCATCTAAATAGCGAAGCCTTAATACAGGGTTAGCACAAACAGCTCCATATCGATGGTATAAATGGCGAGGCGTCTTATCCCAATCAAACATTGACAACTCACCAAGATAGCTCACTTCACCCCAGTCTTGAGGAGACACTATGTCGCTGATCGCACCTTTGGTTGGGTGAAGTATGAAAACTGCATTTTTATCACCTTCGCTGTAGTCTTTTTTGTGGTAAAGGTTATGCACAATCCCTGATATTCCACCGTTAATATTAATAATGTCATCAGAATAAAATTTGGCGTCCATCACCAAACGTCTGTTTTTAGTGATACCATCTTTAGTCTCAAAGTCCACATCCATGACGAAATCAGGAGTTCGACCATTATCCAGTAAAGGTTCATACCTTAGCAGAACCTTTCGTTTCAATGGCTCATGATTGAAACTCAGCGGCTTACTATGTTTGTGTTTCAAAACAATATGCAGCAACCTCCGTTTCCACTCATCATCAGGCTGATAATGGTAGTTTTGGACCAGCACCTTGATAATTTGCAGTAGACACCATCGTTCATAAAGAAGTGGCATGTTCACTAAACCAATCTCTTCCACTTTTTCAAGTGATAGCAATAAATCTTCATCTGTTAAGTTGGTTAGTTCACGTATCTTTTTATAACCTGAGTGCATCGCTTGATAATCAGGATTTTGCACGAAAGTCATTGAATTAGGGAACGTTGTTGACGGTTTAACGCCCATTTTTTCGAGTTTTCTTATGACTGATTTAAACTTCGCAAGTTTGGGAGCTAACTGCTCATATACACGCTCAACTTTTGCCCTATTTTGCTGAAAATAAGCAAGTTGAATTTGAACTGATCGCTTTTCTCTTTCCTGCTCAGCTAACTCTTTGGGTGTTAGCGCCTTGAGCCAGTCTTGTTTATGCAGCTCTAAAGCTTTCTTACGTTCTTCTGTAAATTTTTCACGCCTTTTGCTTAATTCTTCACCGCCAACGACTTTTACACTCGATAATTGGTTAAGAGTATAAAAGTACTTACTTCCGTAATTTGATGGCTCATACATATCTGTATAAACCTCATACTCGAGACCTTTCTCAAACAGCTCTGCATATGAGCTATCTGCAAACTTTATAAATACTTGCTGCACCGTACCATCAGAGCTAAACCACTGTGCTCTACTATCAACCCTAATGCTCAAAAAGTAAGTATTAGGGTAGTATTTAGAAGCCGCACCAATCTTAATTAACCATTTGTTGGCGTATTTGACAGGACAAGTGCTCTGTATTTTTTTACTCGAAAGCTTAGTCTGTAACTGCGAATTTAGATATTCTAAATCATAGGTTTTCTTGATTTGTTCAAGGTGTTTTCTGACCAAATCCTTATTAATCGATTTTTCGCCACTAAAGTCGTTGAGCCTTGAGGTGAGCTTCATCGTCATGCCTTCAAAACGACTAACCTTGCTCTGAGAAATCGTTACCAATTGCTTCAATATGCTATAGAGTCTCTGAAGAACAAACAAAACATAACGATTTTCAGGAATATTAAAACTTGGTGTCGTCGCCCTGCTTGTCAGCTCTTTACTGAATCCTTTCGTCGCCAACTCCATAAAAGTGCGATTAACAGGTTTCACCAATTTTCTTGGCTTCAAAGCCTGTACTTCTCGGAGCTCAGATTTAGTCTTCTTTGTTATATTCTCCGCGTGCGACAGTAGATTAGATACCAACTTAAGAGTTTCTTCATCAACGCCGCCCTCTTCGACTCTTTTTGCCTTTGCAGTAACATAGCTTTGCTCATCTAGGATAAGCTCCCACAGATCACTTTTAAAGTCGGATAAATACCGATTTAATTGTTCTGCAGTAAATTCAGAGGAGCCAATATGAATCGTGCAGCTTTGACCACCCAGACCAACTTTGACGGAACCTGCAGTCCTGTGGAGCGTTCTAGTCCACTGCTTGACCTCTGACTTCCAACTTATTGCTTCTATCCACCAAGTCTTTCCTGAATCTTTATCTTTGATCTTCTTAAGTTGAACCCGAGTGCCATCCGCTTTTTCAAAATGCGGGACTTTGGTGCAATCGTCTAAATACCGAAACGCTATCTGGCCTAACCTTATCCCCTCAGCTTTGGGATATATGGTCGTCGTACAGGTATAGCTTTTCTGGGCGTCATCATAATTAATTGGTAGCGGTAGATAGGATTCAACAACCTTCAAAACCGTGTTTTTATCATGCCACTGAACATCAATATACTTGATTTCAAACTTTGGAAGCATCGTTAAGCCCAGTAGTTCACAACACCATCATTCGCTTTAGCATTCTCAATGATAGAACGCAGCGCTGCTACGCATGAGAACTCTTCGGCTATTGACTCATAGCTTGGAACCACTTCTACTAACTTATCCAATAACACCTTTTCGATTAGATCGATTTTTTGAGTATCACCCGATAGTTTATTGCCATCAAAAGTAAACTTAGGGAGGACTTTATGAATAATGAAGTTATTAATGGCTTGTTCTGTGTTGTCGTTCACGTCCGAAAATAGGTCTAAATAGTTAAGACCTTGGCGAATCGTTCGCATACCAAACTCTACACCTAATCGGTCGAAAAACTGTTCATTCAGTTCGACAAAGAGTTGGCAAAAATCATTATTGCGGTCAAATTTAGGGTAAGAAGCCCTTTGTCCTAACGCCTCAACATCCATGAACAAAGGTTTAGATACATCATCAAGATCATAGCCTTCAATTTCTTCAAAAATCTTATTCCAGTCAGTCAGTAATGGGCTTTTAAACTTCATGATATGGGTTCGATCTAGTATTTTAGGTGATAGGTAATGCGTGGTTTCGTCGATGTTGATAGCACCAATAATTCTTACGTTCGCTGGAATCGTGATCGACGAAGGCGTGCCGAGAACACCTGCCAACATACGTCTGATGTCACCGTGGTATTTGATCAGAGAGTCTTTTTCGCTAAACCCAAATGCGCGTTTCATTTCAGTATTAACGGCTTCATCTTGCATTAGCTTAACGAAGTCCACTACACCATCTTGATCATATTTAGCTTTAGCGTCCGAAATGATAGATACCACTGCTTTTAACTCAGACAAAACGTGTGCGGATTCATCATCGGAGTAAAGCTGTATTGTAGGAGTATTATCTCTGTCTTCCAGTTTTGATAAGAAGTCAGCAAAATAGTACTCCACCCGAGCCAAGTTCATTTCATCCAAGCAGATAAAGTATGGTACTTCCGAGTTTTGCTGAGCTTCAATGAGTGCTTCTAAAAAAGGCGTAGCTAAGTATTTTTTTTCAAGCGGATTGTAGTAACCCAGTAAGTCTTCTGAGCTAGTCCAGTTAGGCTTCACTGGAATGATCTTGGATACGCCACCTACCGCTTTTGCAAATGATTGTACGAGGTTAGTTTTTCCAGAGCCTGAATCACCTGCCAGTATAACTAAATCATTTGAGCGGATAAGTGTCAGATAATTCTCGATGATATGACGAGGGTAAAGAATGTCCTGCTCTTTCAGATAAGATTGGATATAGGAAACCGCCTTGCCATAATCTCGTCCAAGAACATCACCAAAGCTTACCATTTCAGCAGTGTCTCGCTCTTTAGCTGAGTTAACGATAAAGCTGTCAAAGTCCTCTTCATCAATAAACTCAAAGGTCTTTAGGAACACCGCTTTTTCTTCGATAAATTTAGTGAGCTTATCTATTTTTTTCGCCATGGTTTCCTCTACTTTTCGATACTGTTCCACCACCATTTCCAACTCAGCTTTACTCTCAGCAATGCTTTCGCTAACTCTTTCTTTTTCTTGACTTAGTTGTTCATTTTCGACGTTAAGTTGTTTAAGAGCTTCTTCAAGTTCAGTGACCTTTTTTTGACTCAATTCTTTCGACTCATCTAGCTTTTGAATCTCTTGGTGGGTTTTGGTCTTTGTGGTTTGCAATAGCTGCTTTAAAGCACCTGTTTCTGACTCGATTTGATCTTTCAAACTCTTGATTTCATGTTGATATACAACCGAGCGTATGAGTGTACTTTCTGAATCAGCAACAATGTTCTTGCGCTCAGACTCAGACAAAACGCTTGTTAAGTCAGTTAAACGCTCGACTGTATTTTCATCTACTGAAAGAAGAAATGGATTGTTTTTGATTACCCTTTGCCTTGGGGAAGCTAAAACTAGCTGGCACGCTACCATGACCTTTTTGTCATTTCCCAAGAAGGCTTTGGCCATCGCAGGGTTTAAAAAAACACCGGATTGCAATTCATTTGAACCCGACAATGGGTACTCTATTCTTTGATTGCCTTGAAGTGTTTTTGCATTACGAAGCCCGGCCCAAGAACCCATATCATTAATGTTTAGCTCACCCCACACATCAATCTTACGGTCGGTTATTCCCCAACTTTCATAGAGCTTTTGATATAACTCATCATCCGTTAAATCCTTAACAACGCCGATACTATATACAGTATTCACATCAACCACGATTACACCGCCTGCTCAACAATAGCGTCAGTGAGGTGAAGTTGAGTTGTTTGAGAGTCTTTTAAGCGAACTTTAAGGGCATCGCACACGGAAAACAGCTCATCAACTTTTGTTATAATTCGATTTTGTTCCTCTAAAGGAGGAAGAGGGGTCGGATAGCCTTTGATAACATTAACGTTGACCCTTGGAGCTGCTCCACCAGTTGTATTATGTCGAGCTATTTCATTAACCAGAGGAGAATTTAGAACCAGTTCCAGAAACCTTGAAGTAATTAACCGTGAAGGACGAATAACTATCATTCTTTGTCCCAAGCAAAGTTCAACACCTGAAGGTACTCTGCACGCAACACCAAGTATTCCCCCTTCACGGCTATATAAAACATCATCACTTTCGGGTTTAAGTCTTTCTATTCTCTTCAGATATGTATCAGAGCTAACGTAACGGCTGGTAGATAAATCTAATGAGAATGGCGCCATTTGTGTAGTCCTAACACAAATTTCACCATTATCCGTCCATTTAGGCGTTGAGTGCGGACAATCAACAACCGCTAATACGATTTCTGCTAATGGATGAACAGTCCAGTTGCTTGGAAGTGCAAGTTTCTCTGAAAAGAATTCGAATGTATTTAGGTCAACTTTCCCAGTGTTCTTAGCTAAAGATGATATTGTCCTCTGCTTTTTAACAACAGTAACTAAATCATTTGGTTGCAGCTCATCGTTTGGATCTTGTGGGACAAGCTTACCCATTACCGCCAGTTGCAAGATGGTTTGTTTCAGTTGGTCGATGCTCTCTTCTGTAGTGAACAGGGTATCGAAGTGCTCCGCAACCATTTGCCAGTTTTGCATTAACTCTTCAGCGTTTGCAGAGTTGGTGAGCGTGTCTAACAGCGTTGTCACCAACACTTGATGTGCCGCAATGCTGGCTTCGGTTTGTTGCTCTAGTTGGTCGCAGAGTGTCATTAGTTCATCGACTTTTGCGACAATGCGGTGTTGATGAGTCATTGGGGGGACAATTGTAACTAACTCACTTAAATCACCTAAAGACACATTTGGCATTGCACCACCTCTAGCTTTATCCCTTGTTTTTTTTGAAACAAAAGATCCAAGCTGAAGTAGTAAAAACTTCGGTGTAAAAACGGTTGAAGTGCCTTTAATAATAGCTAAAGCTTGATTGGTATTTGCTGGCAAATCAGACTTTTTAACTAAACATGTTTTCCCAATAGTACCTGCAATCGAGAAAAGAATATCCCCTTCATCTAAGCTAGATCGGGCTAATGCATCATTAGTTTCATATGAGATATATTGGCTAATCGCACTATTAGTGATGCTTTCTCTATCAATATTTTCAACTTTTACAAAGTTTACCCCTGACGAAGTAAAGTCATAACCTACAGATGTAGGCGTAGTACCTTTTGTAATAACATAGGATAGGTTCGCTAGTTGAGAAAACGCCCACCCATCGGGCAATTCAAATGGACAATCTTCTTTCGTCAAAGATGGTAACTTCTTCAGTTTCTTAATCTTCTTATCTTTCACCAACTGCGCTTTCTCGTTCGCAATTCGTTCTAGTAAAACAGAAGCAGGGTCATCCGTTGGATCTTGTGGTACTAGCTTACCGCGCACCGCCAATTCTAAAATCAGCTCACGCAGTTTCTTAACGCCATACAGCTCTAGCTTTTTGCTGCTGCCACGCCCTGTGGTTGCTTTGGTTTTTACTGTTGAAGTCCAAGTATCGATATTGTCTGTAATCAATTGATTGATAGGTGCTTGGTCAAGGCTCATCATTCACCCTCACCTACAGATGATTTCAGTGCATCACCAAGAATGCCTTTCAGCTTGTTACGCAGCTCTGTAATCTCTTGTTGCTGCTGTTGATAGCCTTCTAGTAACTCTTGCGGATCATGACTTACCACTTCTTCTTGATATGGATTCTTAATATCTAGGTTGAAATTGCGCTCGATGATCTCTTCAATCGAGACTTTCCATGCGTGGTTGTTCTCTACACGGCTTGCAAAACCGTCTTCTTCATTGCCCCACCAATCAATCTCTTGTTGGAACTCTTCAAACTTCATTGGTTTGGTTTTGCTGTAGTTCTTCACACCTTCTGGGTATGGGTGCTCGTAGAACCATACTTCTTTTGTTGGCTTACCTTTGGTAAAGAACAGAATATTGGTTTTGATACCTGTGTATGGGTTAAACACGCCATTCGGTAAGCGAACGATAGTGTGCAGGTTACACTCTTCAGTCAGCATTTTTTTGATTTTGGTTTTAACGCCTTCACCAAATAAGGTGCCATCTGGCAATACCACGCCTGCTCGACCGTTGTTTTCATCAAGCACTTCAATAATAAGCTGTAAGAACAGGTCAGCAGTTTCACGAGTTTGCATCTCTGCAGGAAAGTTTTTCTCGATTCCATCTTCTTCTGTACCACCAAACGGAGGGTTGGTCGCAATCACATTGATGTTACTGTCCCAACTTGAAAGCGGCTTGTTCAGCGTATTACCGTGTTTGATTTGCACTGGAACTTCAATACCGTGCAGCATCATGTTGGTGATACACAGTAGATGCGGAAGCTGTTTCTTCTCTACACCGTGGATTTGCTTTTGCAGCGTTTGATGGTCAGCCGCCGTTTTCACGTAGTTGTTTTTAACGTGATCGAATGAACAAGCAAGGAAGCCACCCGTACCCGTTGCTGGGTCCATAATAGATTCGCCAAGCTTCGGATCTAAGCGGTCTACAATAAAACGAGTTACCGCGCGAGGGGTGTAGAATTCACCTGCATTGCCTGCGCTTTGGAGGTCTTTCAGGATTTGCTCGTAGATATCCCCAAACAAGTGACGTTCATCAGAGTCGGTAAAGTCAATTTCATTAAGCTTGTTGATGACTTGGCGTAGCAACGTACCGTTCTTCATGTAGTTGAACGCGTCGCTGAACGCTTCTTTTACCACAAAGCCACGCGGGTTCTTATCTACCGGCGCCGTCATGTTCTTTAGATGAAAAAACAGGTCATCGTTTACAAATTCCAGCAGTTTGTCGCCCGTAATACCTTCTGCATCTTCTGCCCAATTACGCCACAGATATTTTTCATCAATCGGTGTTTTGTAGTCATCCATTTCCAGCTCTAGCTCTTCTTCCTGAGCATCGAATACTTTTAGGAATAAAAGCCATGACATTTGACCAAGGCGTTGAGCATCACCATCAACACCTGCGTCTTTACGCATAATGTCTTGAATGGATTTAATTACAGAACTGATAGACATATTTTACTACTTTAGCTAACTGAAAATTGGGGCGAATTATAGCAGAACATCGCTCGAAAAAATCGATTTATGTCTATGAATGTAGGCGTATAATCACGCTAGAATTATAGATTCAATAAATACTTATAAGTCAATCATGTTAGTTGCTAATGAAAATAGAATGCCCCCATTGCCAAGCCGATAATGACATCGAGTTTGCTGAGAATATCTCCTGTAAAGAGTGCGAGAAGAGTTTTAAAGGCTTTAGCTTTAGTAAGCGAAGATGGGTATCAGCAAGTACCACATTGCTTATTGGTGCTTTTGGTGGTTACCAAGTGAATAATGCTTTCGATGAAGAACGCTATCCTCTGGAAGTGGAGTACGCGATCATAGATACCTGCGTGAATTCTTCCCAAAATATGGTCGATGTAAGCTGGTATGAAAACAAGCGAGATACTTGTTTATGTGCGATGAGTAAAACTGAAAAAGCCATCCCGTATTCGGAATATAAAGCTGACAACAAGCCGTTTATCGCAGCATTCATCCACAACTCTAAAAGCTGTTGAGTAAATAAACGAAAAAGAGGCGCTAGTGCGCCTCTGGGTATGTACAGCTATTTGTTTTTAGGGGTATTTCCTCGACCACCGCTCGATGGTTTGCCCGTCGTGCTTGGGTAATTTGGATTCGGCTTAGCACCACCTTTTGGTGTACTTGAAGCTGGTTTATTCATGATGAACTCCTATTTCCCTTGTTTTTGGTTGTGAGCAGCCGCGCGTTGAGCTCGGCCAGCAAAGTCACCTTTAGGAACTTGCCCACCATTTTGTTTTGCGGCATTACCTTGGATGCGAGCAGCGGCTTCTGGTGTCATTGGTGTTTTATTTTTAGACATGTTGTTTTCCTTTTTAACGTTTATTTGAGGTGTCTTCGCTAAGACAAAATCAGACTATCAACACCAGTGGGGACATATGGGGACAAAGCAACAACAAATTCAAAATGCACTCAATACGCTTGGTTGGAGCCATGCAAAATTTGCCGATGTACTTTATGAAGAGCTTTATGGCAGCGATGACTTTAAAGAAACAGATCATCAAGAAATCAATAAATTAGCACAAAAGCTTAAAAAACAACTTCAGCGTTCATCGACAAATGAAGCGATACTCGACCGGTACCTTCGTACACTCTCAGAACACCCAGACTATCAGGCGCTCAATTTAGGAATGATTCAGCCACAGTACGTGCCTCATCATTGTCTTGATGAGAATATGATGGCTCAATTGCGGGAAGTATCCATAGAGCTGGATGAGGAACAAACTTAAATTTCGGTAGCAACTACCTGAGCTGAAGAGAGCGCACGAGCTTTAGATATATCAAGCTCATATGCTTTGAGGTTGTCGTAGTATCTAGCATGAGATATGGCCAACTGAATGTTTCCGAAATAGACTTCATCGAGGCGCCCATTGGCATATTGAATCACCATAAGATCATCAACCTTATCAAGCGTCTTTTCTGAAATACGAACAAAGCCACTCTTCTGAGCTGTCGTTTTGACACTAATTCGTCTTCCATCTTGCGCCAAAACATCGAAACCATGTTGATTCACAACGTGAGAGATGGTGCCGTTCACTGTGAGAGCACAATAAAACTCTCCCAAACGACCAATCAGATGCCTTGCCTCAGTCGGCTTTACACCTAATTGCTCGACCTCGAACTTGATCAGTTCTAAGTACTTATCATGCAGATCTTTTACATTTTCTAGACTTAGGCCACCTGAAGCACTACTTACCTCGGTGTAAGACTCCGACAACCAAGGCTTACATGATGCGCACTCTTGGGAGAACTGCCCGGAGCTTTCGCCCTCAGCACGAGTCCAAGCCCTTAGAGAGTCAATTGTTGGTGCGCATATTTTGATATAGTCCCTAGAGGTAAACGCCCCATCACCTTGCCAGCTCTGTCTGGTTGTGACGTGTCGACAGGACGCTTTATGTAGGACGCGATACGCTTTACGTTTGGTACGAGTTGTATTGACAACAAACCCAGTTTCATTGAGCTCTACCCACTTCAAATACTCAGCATCATTATCGATAAATACTTTGTAATCCATCACAAATATCCACTATGCAGAGCGATAGATAGCTTCTTCTAGCTCCTTAACGGCGGCAAGATATTTAGGTTTACCACCAAAGCCTTTCTTGATGATTTCAATCGGTCGACCCATTTCATCGAAAGGTTTTACTTTCAATACATGAATATTTTCAATCTCTTGAACGCCTTCATCCGCGTACTTATCCAGTAGATTATTCAGTACCTGCTGTGCTGTTTCACCGTACTTAGTGAAGTAGTTGCGCTTTTTCACGTTCTCCGCTCGCTCTTTTCGAGTCAATGGCGGTTGGTCATATACAACGTGACAAATCATATCAAATGGGTCCATGTCTTTGCCCACTTCTTGCTCCAACGCTTCCCATATAATGCCGAGCTCAGCAAGTTCATCAATAATGGCTTGCTTGCGATCTGCATCATTCCATTTCTTGGTGAAATCATCCATTGACGCAAACTGCGTTGCCATTGCTTTGCGGGTATAGTCTTTAAATGATTCCGTTACCAATTTACCGTCACTGTCATAGTACTGGACACGCTCCGCGACCTTAGTTACCGAAACACCAGACACATAAAACTTGCGCACTTCTTCTTGAATCGGTTCATCTCCACCTTCAGAGGTGTTACCTCCATCCGTTGGGGTATCTGTTGGCGTCGTCGGTTTAGAAATTGTAGTGGGGTCTATATCATCCTCGAAAGACGAGTCATCTGCCCCTTTATCACCTGTACCATCGACAATATCGTTGAGATCATCTGGGTTTTCAAAATCTTCTGGTTTAGTAACTTTTACCCTTTCTGGTGTACCGTCAAAACGTTCATCTGCAAAGAGTTCTGTCGCCTTTTTGAAGTCAAGAATAGAGAACCACAGCTTACCAAATCGGTCATCAATACGCGTGCCCCGACCAATGATCTGCTTGAATTTGGTCATGGATTTGATCGTCGAATCAAGTACAACCAATTTACATGTCTTTGCGTCGACCCCCGTCGTCATCAATTCAGATGTTGTTGCAATCACCGGATATGCTTTTTTCGGGTTAATGAAGTTATCAAGCTGAGCTTTGCCGATTTCATCATCCCCTGTAATCTTCATTACGTATTTTTCGTTTTTCGCCATTTGCTCTGGGTTGCAGTTAGCAATGGCACGTCGCATACGCTCTGCATGGTCGACGTCGTTACAAAATACGATGGTTTTCGCCATCGGATCTGTACGTTTTAAATATTTAGTAATGGTTTGAGCAACTAATGCTGTTCGCTCATCTATCACCATTGTTCGGTCGAAATCTTTTTGGTTGTAGATGCGATCAGTGATGGTTTCCCCATGCTTGTCTTTCTGACCTTTGGTTGGACGCCAACCTTGTAAGTCTACATCGAGATCGACACGAACCACTTTGTAAGGAGCGAGGAATCCATCTTCGATCCCTTGCTTTAGAGAATAGGTATAAGCAGGCTCACCAAAATATTCAATATTAGAAACTTCGTCTGTTTCTTTTGGCGTAGCAGTCAAACCAATTTGAGTAGCGGAACTAAAATATTCCAGAATTTCTCGCCAAGCGCTGTCTTCAGACGCACTACCGCGATGACACTCGTCAACAACAATTAAGTCAAAGAAGTCAGGGCTCACGTTCTTAAAGATTTTCTTCTGCTCTTCCTGCCCCGTCATCGCTTGGTAGAGACCTAGGTGAATTTCAAAAGCAGGATCGATATTGCGGTTTCCAATTTTGGTCATGGCAGTACCAAATGGCTGGAAATCGTTGTTCTTCGTTTGGTCAACTAAGATATTGCGATCTGCCAAAAACAAAATGCGCTTTTTCGCACCGGACTTCCATAAACGCCAAATGATCTGAAATGCTGTGTAGGTTTTCCCCGTGCCCGTTGCCATCACCAGCAACACTCTGTTCTTTCCTTCAGAGACAGCTTCAATGGTTTTGTTAATCGCATTTAATTGGTAGTAACGCGGAGATTTACCGCTTCCATCATCGTAGTAAGCTTGTGTAATTAGCGGCAGTTGCTCGTCTGAGTAACCTTTCCATTGGCAGTATTTTTCCCACAACATTTGAGGGGATGGGAAGTCTTCGAGTCTGATTTCTGTTTCTAGTTGCGCAGGGTTCGTTTTGTCATGAAATACAAACCCATCACCATTACTAGCAAACACAAACGGAACATCCAGTAGTGACGCATAATCCAAGCCTTGCTGCATTCCCTTACCAATTTCGTGCTTGTTCGCTTTCGCTTCCACTACAGCAAGCGGCATACTTGGTTTGTGATACAGCACAATATCAGCAGACTTCACTTTCTTACGTGCGGCAATCTGACCACGAACCACAACTTTACCGTCACGCAGTTTTACTTCTTGGCGGATTTGGTTCATGTCATCCCAGCCATTTTCTTTAATAGCGGGAAGAATGAACTTGGAGATGATGTCGGCTTCAGACAGCTGAGACTTGGAGAACTTTTCGACCATACGACTTTGATTCCATACTGAATTGCGACGGATTATATAACAAAGTTCATATGGGTGAAGAATAAGAACGCAACAATAGTATGGTTAATGGGTAATCCGATCACAAATTGTAGGCTTGGGAGATTAAACATAGTCAAAAGCCGCTATCACTCGCTCTCGAAAGGCCCCTAACTTGATACGTTCTGATTCTTCAAAGGCTAAAAAATCACTATTCGTACTTTCAATAAAAGTACCTGTAGCCCACTCAAGTTTTCGAAAATCGTTTTTTCGTGATTCATACGTTGTGCCAGCCTCTTCCGAAGATGAGTTTGCACAACGTGGAATTACTGAGTTTTCAATACCAACAAACATACAAGACTCTGGGATATCTTCTTCTACACGTTCTGCGAACTTGACCAAGCTTTCTTCAGCAAAGGTATATAACCATGCTTCTTGGTTAGGTGAGTCATTAACTCTCAATATTCTCCCAAGGACTTGTCTAAAATAGAGTTCCGTTTTGACCGAACTCATATGGCAACAAACCTGCAGCCGAGGGATATCCGTTCCTTCACTTATCATTCCAACACTAACTATCCATTGAACATTCGAGTGACGAAAAGACTCAATTTCATTCAACGGATTATCATGATGATAAGTCACGATGCATGCCGATTGATTAAAGTGTTCAACAAGCCGCGTTTGAATATCTTTCGCGTGCTTGATAGAAGCAGCCACCACCAACCCGCCTGCGTTTGGCGAAATTTCCCTGATCTGCGCTAGCTTTTTACAGGCACTATTCAAGATGTAATCCATTGCCTCTTCATTGTGAATTACGCTTTGATAAGAAACATCGGATTCTTTAAGGCATTCCAAAATGGAAGCAAAATTCTGATTACTATTACCAATCTGGATACTCAAATGCTCGTTGTCTATCAAGGCAATTTTAGGTTGGCGACATACACCATCAAAAACTGCCTGTTGCAAGCCGTATTGATAATCGCAAACAAGCATGCCTTCTGGATCAGAATACTCAGCCATAACAATCGGTAAACGGTCAGAGCGCCAAGGAGTACCCGATAGAGCCAGAGTATAACGAGCAAAGCTTTGTATTTTTGACACAATCTCTAGCCCCCATGAATTTGACCGCCCCTCATAATCAAACGAGCAGTGGTGGATCTCATCAAATACGACTAATACCCGATATTTACTAACGGTGCTCCAGAAGTTTTCATCTAAAAAACGGATGGATTGATAGGTGTAAGAGCCCCCAAGAGACCCCAAGCCTCCATTAAAGGAACATTCCAATTTCCATGAAAAGGTGTTTTTCATCCCTTCGGCAACCGAAAGCGACGGTGAAAAACAGAGAACTAAGTCAATCATACCTTCTTGAAAAAGACGCTTAGCAACCTCTGCTGCCATGACCGTTTTACCCGCACCAGGAGTGGCTTGACAGAAAAAATGTGGGCGTCGATTTGATGAAAACTTATTGATAGCCTGATCTACGCACTCAGCTTGCCATGTTCTCAACATCTTTGGGCATTACCTTGCACCACTTGCATCCAGTTCGTTAGTGCATTAATTCTGCCCAATAGCTTAGCTGAGCGCTCTCTTGCCGAATTAAATAGTGGTTGTATCTCTTGCTTGTTGTTTGGAAAGCGCACTAGTAACGATTGATACTCTTCTATTTCCCCCAGAGTAATCGCTAGCTCACCTTCATGTTGTTTTTTCTCTTGCTCCAGTGTATTTAGGGAAGAATCGAGAATTTGACCAGACACTGATTCCTTAGTGGCCTTTCTTTTGCAGGGCGTTCTCGGCTCGATTATGAGTGCTTTGAAGTCGTTAGTTTGATGGTAGCGCTTGTCCCTGCGAGTCCCAGTGACAGAAAGCCAGCCTTTCTCCTCAAATGATAAAAGTTGCTTGTAAACATACTTTCGAGCGTCGTCCCTACTCGAAAAGGCTGAAGTACCGTTTAACAAGGCATCCCTAGCATCTATAACAGAGAAGTCATCCATCCCTTTTTCAATCAATAGGTTAAACATATCAGGGTTAATTCTGGTTACTTTCTTCATGTGACTCTTGCACGCAATAAAAACTTAGGATTGCTAAGTATACAAAAATCAGTAAAACTTAGACAATCTAAGTTATCTAAAGGTTGAAAAGAAATGTGTAAGTGCAGAAAGACAACCCAATCCCAGCGAGGCTCAAAGCTGCGCGTAAAAAAGCCAAGATCACCCAAAAAGATTTAGGGGTGAAAATTGGTATGGAACCAAGTTCTGCTAGTGGGCGAATGAACCATTATGAGAAAGGTAGACACGTACCAGATATTGGTACACTCGAACGTATGGCTGAAGAGTTAGATGTTCCCTTGAACTACTTTTTCTGTAGGAACGAGTTGAGCGCTGAATTGGCGTGTGCCATTGATAAGATGACTGATGAAGAGAAGGCAGCGTTGCTGACGAATCTAAAGAGCGAGGGTTAATAGTTAAGCTTTAAGTCCATTTTTGGTCAATAACATGCTCAGCGGAATTGCATCCGTAAATCGTGGAGCAAGTATCTTATCTTCCAAAGCAATGGCATTTACGTTGTAAGACGATCCAGAGTCAATTTGATGAAAACAAAGATCCTCTACAGGACAATTGAAGGGATTATCCAAATAGGGAAACTTAAATGAAAACGTACGCGACAATAACGCTTTATCTATCGTATCGACGTTCTCATTGAAACTCATAAGTAGTGCATCTTTCAAGAAGTGCTTCAACGCTCGGCACTCCCCTCGGCACATAACGAACAAAGGAAATAACACTTCGTTTTTTGTAAGCAATGGCGGCTCATCAAAGCCCATTCTCGCACTCAAGCCCGCGACAAATTTGGCAAAATGTTTTTTTTGCTCCAAGTCAAAGCCATAAGGTCCCGATCCACTCAAATGGCTGTTAGCTTTCAACAGCTTAAAATAATGAATCTTTCGTCTCCAACTTAATCGTGAATTCCATTGTGGCTCTGTCGCTATGACATCAGCATATGGCATACCGACCAACACAAACGAGACTTTTGCTTCTTCACTTATATATTTGAACGTATTAGCAATAGCTTGCCTTTCTTCTGCTGTAGAAAATTCCACAAGCTCTTGAATTTCATTGACGATAATCAGCTCAACAGATTTACGTTTAAGTTGTGTTACGACAGCCTCACCAAGGGCAATTTCATTAAGTCGACGGGTACCTCTTCCGCCGGACTTTCCATTTAAATCGACTAAAAACTGCGTAAGCGTACTCTGTTCATTTATACGACTCGGCACTCTGGTGCTAAGAACAGGTTGTTTGCTCCAAGTTGAACTCGCCGGAAAGCGTGATAAGTAGTTGTTAATCAGCGCGGTCTTTCCACTGCCGGTCTCACCTGTTAACAAGAAAGACTCAGGTTCACCACCAAGAGAGTGGTTAAAACGAAGTTGATCGAAAATAGAGTAGATTTCAGCAATTGCAGGGTATTCAATAAAGCAGGTTTCAAAGGATCTTAGCTGTTCAAACTGCCTAGATGTTAAGTTCAAATTAATACCCCTCAATATCTTCAAAATCATCATCAGATAACCGCTCTGAGACATCGAACACTACAGTGGTTTCTTGTTTAACTGGAGTCGTATTGATTGAGCTTGGCCCCTCTGACCCCACATCATTAAACTTTGCTAATTTCGAAGTGTTACCCGTTTTAGGCAAGCTAGACTTATTACTTTTTGCACTGTGGAGCCTATCGGTTTCTTCCTGAATACGTTTTTTCAGATATAGGAATGTATCCGCCAGTCCTTCATCATCAGCAAGCTGCTTAGTATTGAGCCTGCGTACTTTTTGTATTCGCTCATGTTCAAAAAGCGACAGCCCTTTTGTATATCCGCTGTTGTCTACCGCTGGAACTTTTATGTACCTCTTTTCCGATTCTAGATAAACATGAATATAGCTGATATCAGAAGGGTCTGTTTTGGTCTTAACAAACAGCTTTTTGCCATTGTTGGACGCCCAATATTTACGGTACTCAATAAGTTCTGAGGACTGATAGCGTAGGTTATGAAGCCTGATCCCTGCCACTCCAATGGTTCTGTGTCTAAGCAAACCTAGCTCAACTCTCAACTGCTCCTTCTCAGCACCACTGTAGTAAGAGGGAGTCCATTCCGATTGATTCCACTTGTGGTATGGAATGTCACGTTCTCTTGAATCAGGTGCCATATGGTAATAGTCGACAATCCACTTATGAAGTAGCTCAAGAAACACGGAAACTCTAACCACCGCATCCTTTTTAGGATTGTAATCTTGAAGTTGAGTAGGATTGGTGAATGTTTTTCCAGGGAGTGCGTTCACTAACCCTTTGTTCATCTGATCAAACAGCTTTTCTATCCCAGACTTTCGCCAAGGCTTAGCTGCTTGACTATATTGGATGTCAGACACTAGAGGCCGTAAAGAATCTTCCAAGCTTTGACTCCAAAATTCGGCACCATTATCGACAACTAAACAGTCAATCTTACCGTGGCAAGGCCATTCATTATCAATACATGGATATCTTTGCTTTACCCAACTCTTATCTAGTAGCGAGTTCAATAGTGCCTTCCTGACAGAGTCAAAACTAGGCTCTCTAAAGTTGATACTGCACCCTACGATACATTTACTGAAGCGGTCATATAGCATCGTCAGGTAGGGTCGCCCTAAAGGAATATCTAGCTCGTCATCAATCAAAATCACTGGAACTGGGGTGTGGTCAATTTCGACATATTCCATAGGTTTGGTCGCAGCGACTTGCTGACCAACCGAGCGAAACTCTCGGTCTGCGTATCGTTTGCCAAACCTTGCGATCGCTACCTCATAAGGAGGTAGGTCGTGTATTCGATTATAAAAAGCACGCTCTGAAATTGGCTTGATTTTTCCCTCGACAATCCCACGATTTATTTGAATCACACGACTCTTATAATATCGGTATGCATCTGCGACACTTAGCCGCTCACGTGTCAGGTATACGTTCTGAATTGCCTCGTCAATCAAGGATTGCGAATCCATTTCTTTTTGGCGGTTGCCCTTAAACGCATGCTTCGGAATAAGTGCACATGGGTCTTTACCCGCTTCAAAGTAGGACTTTTTCCATGTTGCTAAAGTTCGCCAACTCGGGGGAGTGAGCTGCAATTCCGATTCCACGAGACTTAAGATAGGGTTCAAGTTTTTCTCGATCCATCCACCTTTTAAACGCTTCTCCACGAAAGCGATGATTTTGATACGACGGATGACTTCTTGTTGTATCCTTTCCGGCTGACTGTCTAGGGTCGATAAGATTTCAACGGGCTCTTGAAATAGCTCTATTGGAAGCGATTGAGACTCTCCCTGTGAGACTTCAAACTCATCAAAGAACCCAAATATGTTATTGGAGTCCGATGACATAGTTAACACCAAACGTAGGTTTCGAGACCAAAGTTAATGCCGTTTAGGTCTGTTTTAACTTGTCCCGAAGAGATCCAAGGTAGAGTAGAGATAAGTGTGTCCTGCTCCGATAAACCGAAATACAAAGACACCTCTTGTAACTTCACCATTTGTTTACATTGAATAAACGCCAACACTAACTTTTGAAACTCAGTCACGGTTCGCAATCCAGAGTAACGGTGTAGTAGCTTGAAGTTATCTAAAGTTGGTCCCACTCTAATTTGCTTCTCAGTAACTAAGACTAAGCGTCTGTTAAAGTCATTCAATGCAACTCGTTGTTTCTCTTTAAATCGGTCCCTGAAGTCAGGTTTGAGAATCTGGCTAGAGTGTTTTACTTCGAAGAAAGTTGAATGGTCATCGTGATCTGTCGCCAAAAAGTCGGGGGTATATCGGCACTTTCGATTATTGAATTGATAGTGGAAGCCAAAAGGTTGGGAGGTGAAGCTTTTGATGTCTGCGTTGTATTCAAGGTGAAAACAGAAATCAAACTCTAAAATGGACAGAGTGCGAACGACAGCATCATTCTTCAAGCTCATGAACTTACAGATGTTGTGCACGTGGGATGACTTTTTGGTTTGGTCGAACATAGCAAAATGACTTTTGTTGTAAACCTACAACAAAAAATAGACTATGAAGACTTATGGTGCAAATATGAAGACTTATGATGCAGAAATGAAGAAAGCCTGCAATTTATGCGAACATATATTGCAGGCTTCATAAAGGGTGGGACCCCAGCCACATCCCGGCACACAAGTCACCCGCTGCGGCTGCTTCCTTCCGGACCTGACCGAGTTCACGAGCTATTGTTGCGAGAGGACCAGGGCCCCATAATTCTGTTTTGAGAGCGTGTCTCAAATGATGTGAGGATTATTCAGTATCGCCTCTCAGATTGCAAGGGCTAAAGCGACGAATTTAACCATTTCACTTCTGTTTGCACAAAACTCGGTCAATTCAGCCTATTAGGCCCCCGCCGGACAGGAATTTCCGTCACAACAATCACGCGACGCCTGCTTACTGGAGTACATGTTCTCATCAGCCAAATGCATGGCTTGCTCCAGACTCACGCTACGCTCACGTTTAGCTGAAACCCCGACAGAGATAGTCACTTCACTCAGTCCATTTAAAGCCTCATCTTTGACATCCAACTGACTGAGCTCCTCCATTGCTCTTTGCAATTGAACTTCGGTTGGGTATCCAAGCAAAATAAATTCATCCCCTCCGATTCGGTAGCTCCTACCCGCCCACACTCGATGTACTTTGAGAGACAGCAATTGCAGTACGCGATCACCAGCTCGGTGTCCGTAGGTATCGTTGATTTGCTTAAACTGATTAATGTCTAAATAAAGAATCGCTAAGTCTTTTGGTACACCTTGGCGGTACTTCACATGCAGAGCGCGACGATTTCTCAATCCGGTTAAGTTATCGGTATTAGACTGACGATATAAATACAATGTCACCCCAAGTACAAACACCAACACAAAGATAAACACTGCTTGAGTTTGTGTGGCCAAACGTACTTCGTATTCCAATGCAGTTCGCCAATCTGGCCTTAAATCGTATTGCGCGACAATTTTTTCAAGATCGAGCATAGAAATCGCGCGACTGAAATACGGCGCAAGAATTGCTCCGCGCTCGTTCGCCGCCAGCCCAACCGACAGCTCTGATTGGTAGAATTCACCAATCGCATCATCTTGCTCAATGGGGATAAGTTCGCTCAAGCGTAAGAAGTGGTTGAGCATCGCGGTATCCATTGCGATGTAATCAATCTCTCTTGCTAGCAGTGCTTCGAGCATCGCTTGCTGTGAATCAAAACGATTAAGCTCTTTTAACGGCAGCATTTGCGTCAAAATTTGATCGAAGAAATCGTCTTTCACTACGCCAATACGTTCGGAGATCAGCTGAGAGACATGAGAATAAACGTTGGGTTTGTAGCCAAGACGCTTAACCATCACGGACGTCGGAGAGTAATGAGGCTGCGGGAAATAACTGAATGCTCGTCTTTCTCGGCTGATCGTCAAAGGAGCAAGCATATCAAACTCACCCCGAATAAATTGATGATACATGGATTCCCAACTTTCACTTGGCTGACCAACAATCACGCAATTCAGATCCAGAATATCGCAGCTCTTAAGCACAACATCTGCCGTCATCCCCTCTACCGAGCCATCCTCGTTATAGACAACGTAGGGAAAAATAGACTCCAGTTTGATCCTAAACGGCTCATTTAAATCGATAGGAAGCTGTTTTAACGACTCTCGTAACGCGGTCTGACGCAACTCAAATTGGTACAGTGCTACTTGCTCTCGTAACAGCTTTTGCACCGATTCGCTATGAATGAAATCAGCAAAGCGATCAAGCTCGTCCAGATGGGTACCTTTCGCACTTACAATTGATACAGGCTTTATTGATATGTGATCGTTGAGCAGTTTGGCATCAAAGCCTTCAAGCAGCATAGGCTTGAGTTGGTTGATGGCATCAACAACGCCATCAACTCGATTTGCTCGTAGCAGCGTCAACGCTTCTTCATACCCTTGATAGGGAACCTGAATGACTTCGGGATAGTTTTGTTTGATCAGGTCTTGATAAATAGTGTCTTGGGGAACACCAACAACAGCGGTGTCTTTTAAACTAGTATCACTCACCCCATAGAGGTAAGTGTATTCAATATTGGTCGGACGCGAATAGCTAAACCGCGCTGCTCTCTCATCGGTGTAGGTAATGTTGGCGGCGAAATCACTTTCACCTGTCGCTACCGAATCAAGAATGGCATCGAAACTGGAGTAGTTTACGTATTGGATCGAGACATCAAAGTTTTCTGCTACTGCATCAAACAGGACTCGAGTAACGACATCATCCGCTTCTGTCGCAACTTTATAATAAGAGGGTGTTACAGGCTCTGCTTTGAGACTCAGGCTCAGTAAAAAACAAGCAAAAACCAACAGCCTTTGAACAACTTTAACCATGACTAACGTTTCTAAAATGCCTCTATATCCATAGAGATTAAGATTGAATTTTTATTTTTAAATACACAATAAATATGAAAGGCCGAACATATAACATCCGGCCTATTATTTCATAATCAGATCAGGAGTCTGCCGCACGGGTCACTATTTAGTCAGCGCGCTTACAACTATTTTATAACTCGGCCTGCTCATCACTACTACGTAAGATGTAGTCTGTCATCCATGCTGTACCAAGTAAGCATATCCAAACCACGAAAACAGGGTTTGGCACTTCAATATTCGGACTGACTACCAAAGCGGCAAAACCTACTGTCGGTAACGTCCAACACAGTAATTTACCCCAGCGTATTGAATTTTTAATCTTAGTCAGCGCTTCCATGGACGCTAAAATACCTGTGATACCTAATGCCAAAAGTACCGCATAAGGTAGGCCAGCTATCCACAATGGCAGCAACAATAACAACGACCACCAGCTGTGTTTTTCGGAAGGTCTCCAACTTCTCGCGGCCCACCACATCACCACAACGGACAGAGTCTGCAAAACAGTAAGCCATGGTGAACCATCTAACTTACCTGCTTGCTGCGTTACCATAATGCCAACTTGAAGTGTCAATACGATCAAACCTGCGGTGAGCAACACGCCCAATGAGCTGCGTCGAGAAAAAACCACCATGAGCAACGGAAACAGCACTAAGGTACCAATGGATAAAGCGATCGGCTGCATAGACAACGTAACACCATAGACAGTCATCGCACCCAGTAACACTAGGCCAGCGAAGCCCCCTTGCGGCAAGATCCACAGTGCAGGAATCATCAAAGCAATAACAGGAATGTCACCCTCACTTAAACTAATGGCACGCGCGCACACCACAGCAAGTATAGTCGTAACAAGAAATTGAAGTGTCGAAAAAATCATAGCGCCTCCTGGCTTCCCCAACCAACTTGGTAATTCAACGGCCAACCTCTTTCGGTTATAACGTCATTGAACGGGTCTAGATTCAAGCTAAGCTTGAGCTTATTTTTGCATTGCTAACCTACTCTTTGAGATCAATGTACAGCTCAGAAAAAAAGGGAACGTAAACGGTGTTATTTTGTGAGCAGTAAGTGATGTTAAGGAGCAAGAACTGATAGCGAAATACAAGTCTTGTGTATTACCATTCCTTGGTAAACAACAATGGACACTGTCAGTATGGACCAATTTTTAATGCAAATCTTTGCTGTAATTCACCAAATTCCCACAGGGCGAGTGTCGACCTACGGTGAAATTGCCAAAATGGCAGGCTATCCGGGCTATGCAAGGCACGTCGGTAAAGCGCTGGGTAACCTACCAGAAGGCAGCAAATTACCTTGGTTCCGAGTCATTAATAGCCAAGGAAAGATTTCGTTAAAAGGCCGAGATCTTGAACGACAAAAGAGCAAGCTAGAGGCAGAAGGCATCGAAGTGTCTGAAGTCGGAAAAGTATCCCTTAGAAAATATAAATGGCAGCCTTAAGCTGCCATTTTTTATTCGTTTTGTTTGAAGGTAGCGATTAACGCGTACCAACAAGGCGAATGTTCGCTTCGTGCGTTTGTTCTGCATCCGTGATAACTGGAATGCTAGTATCATTAATAAAGCGCAGCTTACCATCAACTTCGATACGAGCACGTAGGCTATAACGATGGTTAGGTTTAATATCGTTGCTGTTGTAGCTCAGTTCAAACGCTAGAGGCACTTGTTTACCTTCTGTTTCGAACGTTTGTTTCGCTAGAACTTTCGCAGGAGCATCCGCTAAAGAAACATCTTCAAGTGCTACCGTTACTACTGCGTGTGGAGGCAGTGCAATACGCTCGCGGTAAGCCACTGTACCTGTAATTGTCTTCATAGACGCCTCAGCCGATTCCATTTCTGTTGTTTGAGAAGTTTGGCAACCCACTAGTGCAGCACCGAATAGTAAAGAAGTAACAAGTAGTAGTGTTTTTTTCATAGTTTCCTCAACGGGTGTATCGATTCGCGCTAAGTATAGAGGGAGAATATTAAACTGTCTGCGTTAAATGGATTCATTTGACAATAGTTTGACTAAGTTAGAAATTACCAAACAGTTGATTTTGTTTCATAATTGAAGCAGTAATAAAAACAAGGTGAGGAGACATCATGAGTAAACCATTAAGAGAATTGCTCAGCCTACTACAACTCGAAAAACTAGAAGAAGGCTTGTTCCGTGGTCAAAGCGAGAACCTAGGTTTACCTCAAGTTTATGGTGGTCAGGTTATTGGACAAGCGTTATCCGCAGCACGTTACACCGTAGAAGAAGCCCGTACGGTGCATTCATTCCACAGCTATTTCCTTTATCCAGGCGATCCAGAAAAACCAATCATCTACGATGTTGAAAACCTGCGCGATGGCCGCAGCTTTAGTACTCGTCGAGTGAAAGCGATTCAAAATGGTCGCCCTATTTTCTACCTTACGGCCTCTTACCATGGGGATACACCTGGGTTTGACCATCAAAACGCGATGCCCGACATTCCGGGGCCAGAGAACTTTCCATCCGAATCGGAACTCGCAAGCCATATTGCTGAGTTTTTGCCAGAAAGACTGCGTAAAACATTCTGTGGAGAGAAGTCGATAGAGACTCGCCCAGTGAACATCGTCAATCCTCTCAAGCCTAAAAAGACAGAACCGAAGCAGTATCTATGGATTCGTGCTAACGGTGAGATGCCAGACAACCAGCTCATTCATCAATATCTATTGGCTTATGCTTCTGATTGGGGCTTTTTAACCACAGCACTGCACCCGCATGAAGTATCGCTGATGACGCAAAACTTCCAAGTGGCGACCATCGACCACTCAATCTGGTTCCACCGCCCTTTTAAGATGGACGAATGGTTGCTATACGCTATTGAAAGTCCAACCGCGAGCAATACGCGCGGTTTGGTTCGCGGTGAGATCTACAACCAACAAGGCCACCTTGTTGCTACCGCAGTTCAAGAAGGCGTAATGCGTTATACCAAGTAGCTTGTTGTAAATTGCAACGAAAGAAGGAGTGCCGAAGCGCTCCTTCCTAATATTCCCAATTACCTTAAATCAGATCACTTAACCGCCGTAAATAGGCAACTCCGTCGTGTACTTTATCGGTTCCATTGCAAAAGTTGATGTCACGTTCGACAAACCTTTTACGCTGTTGACGAGCCGCTTGTAAAACTCGTCAAAACACTTCATGTCTTTAACCAATACCTTCATCATATAGTCGTATTCACCCGCCATACGATAAAACTCCATCACTTCAGGGAAATCACTCACGGTGGTAACAAAATGGTGATACCAATCTTCAGAGTGATCACTGGTCTTTAATTGGACAAAAGCGATGAATGACAAATCAAGTTTTTCTGCATTCAGCAACGCGACTCGCTTTTCTATGTAACCTTCATCTTCTAGCTTCTTCATCCGCTTCCAACAAGGTGTTGTGGTTAAATTCACCCGCTCAGCTAAGTCGTTCAAAGACAAGGTGCCATCGGTTTGAAGTAAAGAAAGTAACGTTTTGTCGATTTTATCTAAGCTCATTCCTATAAAAACCTTACAAAGTAGAATTTTTTTCTATCATTAGTGAATATCAAAACAATAATAGCAAAGTTTTTCTCTACATTTATAGGTAGATTATTCCTATAGACAAAAACAACTACCCTACAAAATTCCGAGGAGACACGTTATGTGTACTGACCACAACTGGATCAACAACGCAGTGCGTAAGATTGAAGCTGATTTCCAACGCTCAGCAGACACTCATCTTTTCAAACTTGATCTTCCTTCTCTTGAAGGCATCGACATTTATTTGAAAGATGAAAGCACGCACCCTACAGGTTCATTAAAGCACCGTTTAGCGCGTTCGCTATTCCTTTATGCAATTTGTAACGGCTGGGTTGGTCCAGAAACCACGGTGATTGAAGCATCATCAGGCAGTACAGCGGTTTCTGAAGCTTATTTCGCGCGTCTCCTTGGTTTGCCATTTATTGCGGTAATGCCAAAAACCACAGCACGTAAGAAAATTGAACAAATCGAATTCTACGGCGGCAAAGCGCACCTTGTTGACCGTTCAGACCAAATTTATGATGAATCTCGTCGCTTAGCAAAAGAGCTAAACGGTCACTATATGGACCAATTTACCTATGCTGAACGTGCAACGGACTGGCGTGGTAACAACAACATCGCGAACTCTATCTTTAGCCAAATGGAGCTAGAAGATCACCCAATCCCTAGCTGGGTGGTGATGAGCCCAGGCACTGGCGGTACTTCTGCCACTATCGGCCGCTTTATCCGTTACCAAAAATACGACACAAAACTGTGTGTTGTTGACCCTGAGAACTCAGTATTCTTTGACTACTTCCAGTCTGGTAATGCCGATATCAAAGGTGAAAACGGTAGCAAAATCGAAGGTATCGGCCGTCCACGTGTTGAGCCGAGCTTCATTGCTGGCGTCGTAGACGAAATGCGTAAAATCCCTGATGCAGCAAGCGTGGCGACAGCACATTGGCTATCAGGTCTGATTGGTCGTAAAGTTGGCGCATCAACAGGTACCAACCTGTACGGCGTGTTACAGCTTGCATGTGAGATGAAAAAGCGTGGTGAAAACGGCTCTATCGTTACTTTGCTTTGTGACTCTGGAGAACGCTACCTAGATACTTACTACAATGCTGATTGGGTAAAAGAGAACATCGGTGATATCCAACCGTATCTTGCTCAACTTGAGATTATTCAAGCAGAAGGCTGTGTGGAACCCGCATGTTGCGGCCCAATCACTGAGTGATTTTCGCTGAGAATAAAGAAACAGCCCGCTGAAATGAGCGGGCTGTTTTGTATCTGCTTAAATGGTGTCTATTACTTTTTCTGACGCGCTTCAAATGCCGCCAACTGTTCTGGTGTCGCTTTTGGCTGGTGGTTTTGTTTCCACTCATCGTAAGTCATACCATAAACGCGCTCACGAGCATCATCGATGTCGATATCCACACCAAGATCTTCCGCTTCTGCCTTGTACCATTTGCTGAAACAGTTACGACAGAAACCAGCAAGTATCATAAGGTCGATGTTTTGCACGTCTTTGTTTGCATCTAAATGTGCAAGAAGACGACGAAATGTTGCCGCGTCCAGCTTGTCTTGTTCTTCTTGAGTTAGATTTTTGTATTTGAATTCAGCCACTTTACTTTCCTTTTATTTATCTCACAGCTCATAGCAGAGAAATGAGCGAGTTTGATCTGCTTAAAACTTGCGCCATCACAACAAATTTTCGCTCAACATCGCATACTCACCCAAAAGACTGATATGATAAATGCCACTTATCTTATTGATTAAATTAATACTAATTCTAAAAACAGTTCTTCACAAAGGTTATCGCCAAGTTATGAAAAACGCCATTCTAATATTATCGGCACTGACCCTGAGTCTGCCAACTTTCGCAGCTCAAGAGCAAACTCACCAATCCTACTTATACCTAGGCACAGGTAATGTTGGTTTTGACACTCCGAATTTTGGTTCTGATCGCGACAGTGGCTGGTCGACACCTCACATTACGGTTGGCTGGGGTTACCATGTAAACCAATACCTCGCATTTGAAGGGGTACTGCGTTATTCACAAAATGAACTTAAGAATGATGCTCTAAAAACTGACTTAGACCTTCACTATTACCAAGCAGGTATGTCTGCTGTTGTAACGAGTGATAACTTAGGCGATACGCCACTGTCACTATTTGGCCGCGTAACCGCGCTTGGCACTCAAGCTGAAATGTATGTTCCAAACGAACAAAAAGTCACAGACGATTCTGGTGCACTATTCAACATTGGTGCAGGTGTCCATTGGGATATGAGTAAAGATATTTGGCTACGTGCAGAATACATCTACAACGTTGCAGACATGGGCTTTGATGACTTCTACGACAGCTATGAAGGCGTGCAAGTGAGCTTGGGTAAACGCTTCTAATCGAACGCTCCAAGCTGGTTTTAAAACCCAAAATTGGAGACAAAGAAAAGCCGAGGTCATTGCCTCGGCTTTTGTGTTTTAGAGTTTGGTTAAGGGTGCGCGATACGTCCCTTCGTATCATGGCTAAGCGCTTTATTCAGCTCAGCTTCAACATAACCAGGGGAACGCGTCTTCGCAGAGATCAATCGATACATCGCAGGGATAACAAACAGTGTAACTAACGTCGCAAACCCCATACCGAAGAAGATAACGGTACCGACGGCCACACGGCTTTCATAACCTGCTCCTGTTGACATGATCAAAGGAATAGCACCAGCTAGCGTCGTAAATGCCGTCATCATGATAGGACGCAGACGGCGAGCTGCCGCATCAGTGATCGCTTTTTCAAACTCGATACCACGGTCACGTAGCTGGTTAGCAAACTCAACGATCAAAATACCGTTTTTGGTTACCATACCGATCAACATAATCATGCCGATTTGGCTGTAGATGTTCATTCCTTGACTCATGACGACCAACCCAAGGAAGCCACCAAATACGCCCATAGGCACGGTGAACATTACCACCAGTGGGTTGACGAAGCTTTCAAACTGCGCTGCCAATACTAGGTATGCAACAAGTAATGCCAAGGCAAATACAACGGCAACACTGGCTTGGTTTTCTTTAAAGTCTTTCGACTCACCAGAGTAACTGACCGAAATATCACCCGGCAGGTTATCAATCGCTTCTTGATCTAAGAAATCTAGCGCCTCACCTAGGGTGTAACCTTCCGATAGGTTAGCAGTAATGGTGATCGACTTCTGTTTGTTGTAGTGGGACAGACGAATTGATGCCGCCACTTCTTCGACTTTAGTAACCGTATCTAGGGTCACTAGCTCACCGCTGTTGGTGCGTAAGTAAATCTGGCTCAAATCAGCAGCATTGTTGAAGCTGTTTTCATCACCACGTAAATACACATCGTATTCTTCACCGCGATCAACGTACGTGGTCTCACTCTTACCACCTAGCATGATCTCTAAGGTATCCGAGATATCTTGAACACTGACACCAAGTTCTGCGGCACGACGTTTATCAACAGACACCAACAGCTCAGGCGTTTTCTCAGAGTAATCGATCTCCGCACCTTCCATCATTGGAGATTCTTCGGCTTTGTTCTTGAGCATTTCCGCCCAGACCAATAGTTCATCATAATCCGAACCACCAAGAACAAATTGAACCGGTTCACTCGAGCCACCACGGAAGCCTGGCATGAATGGGAACACACGAACGTCAGGTATCCCCCCTAATGACTTACGAACTTGGTTGAGCGCTTCTTGCGCCGTCACATCACGCTCATTCCAGTCTTCTAAAATCATGATAACGAAGCCCGTTTGGTCACCGGCTTGACCACCAAATGCTGGAGTTTGAATGCTGAATGACTTCAGGAAACCTTCACCCAACATTGGCATTAGACGATCTTCTACAATGTCCATGTTCGCAGACATACGGTTGTAGGAGGTCGCATCCGCACCGCGAACAAAAGCAAAGATGACCCCACGGTCTTCTTGTGGCGTTAGCTGCGCTGGCACTTGATTCATCAAGAAGTAACTGCCGCCCATACACGCCAAGATAACTACTGGAGCAGCCCAACGTACTTTTAGTGCGCCTTTCAGGGCATTGCGGTAACCAGACTCCAGCTTGGCAAACAACTTATCTACCGCTTGGTTGAAACGATTTGGCTTCACGTTTGCTTTTAGGATCTGGCTTCCTAATACTGGCGTTAGAGTCAGAGCGATCAAAGATGAGAAGATCACAGACATTGCCAGTAAGACTGAGAACTCGGTAAACAGCAAACCAACCATGCCATCCATGAACGAAATCGGCAGGAATACCATCACCAGAACCAAGGTGGTAGCAACAACAGCAAACCCTACTTCACGGGTTCCTTTATATGCCGCCAATAAAGGAGATTCACCTCGTTCAATATGGTGGAAGATGTTCTCTACCACTACGATGGCATCATCCACAACCAGACCAATAGACAGAATCAAAGCCATCAAGGTAATCAGGTTGATTGAGAAGCCAAAGTAATAAGCCGCAATGAATGAAGAAATCAGAGAAACCGGTACGGTTACCGCTGGAATAAGTGTGGCACGAGCCTGACCAATAAAGATGTACAGCACTAAGATTACGAGGCCACCTGTAATAAATAGTGTGCTATAAACCTCTTCAATTGAACGTTCGATAAAAACAGTCGCATCGTAGTCGATCGCAAGACGAGTACCATCTGGCAAGAATTGCTGGATTTCATCCACTTCTGAGCGCACGGACTTCGCCACTTCTAACGGGTTAGCATCTGATTGCGGAATCACACCCAAGCTTATGTTAACGATACCATCACTTTTAAAGGTCGAGTTTTCGTTTTCAGCACCGATGAACACGTCCGCAACGTCTTTTAGATAAATAGGTGTGTTATCGCTCGCTCGCTTAACGACCAAGTATTGAAAGTCTTCTGGTGTATTGTATGTACGCGCAGTACGAACAGACATCACGGTTGAATCGTTACGGACTTCACCACCCGGACTTTCTAAGTTCTCACTACGTAATGCAGCCGTGATATCAGAAGCCGTCACCGAGCGGCCAGCCATCAGGTCTGGCTTGAGCTTCACATACATTACCTTGTACAGACCACCCGAAAGGTCGATCGAGCTCACACCCGAGATCAAACTGAAGCGGTCCATCAACACACGCTCAGCGTAGTCGGTTAGCTGGGTACGATCCATCTCTGAAGAACTGAGGTTGATATATAACGAGGCTTCACCAGAACCATTGTTCTTGTAAACAACGGGATCGTCAGCTTCATCAGGCAAGGAGCGTTGAGCACGAGCTACCGCATCACGAACATCACTCACACCGGTATTTAAGTCATAACCTAACTCAAAAGTAATGGTGATACGTGACATGCTGTTGCGCGTCGTCGAGCTAATTTCATCAATGCCACTAATACCAGAAAGCTGATCTTCCAACACAGACGTTATCTGGCTTTCAATAATGGTGGCAGAAGCCCCTTCGTAACGCGTGCTAATCGAAACCACAGGGCTTTCGATATCTGGCATTTCACGCACTGCAAGCTTAGTAAACGACACAAAGCCGAATACACACAGCAGCATACTCAATACCAGTGCAGCGACGGGGCGCTTTACGGAAACGTCAGAGAGTAACATTAATTCGCTTCCTTAGCCGCTTTGCCTTTTGCATCTGGAGCATTCACGGTCTTCGATTGAGTTGGCGCAACAATTTCTGTTACTTCAACACCATCACGCATGTTTACGATACCTTGAACGACAATCTTATCGCCGATTTCGACGCCCGATTCGATCACCACTTCATTATCAACACGCGCACCAAGGAAGACTTCCTGACGCATTGCTTTGTTGTCTTCATCAATCACGTATACAAAACGCTTAGTACCTGAGTATTCCAGAGCTTGAACCGGAATGATTGGCGCTTCAATAGCCGGGAATACCAAAGAGGCATTCATTAACATGCCTGGCTTTAGGTGATTTTCTGGGTTATCAAACTCGATACGAACACGCAAGTTGAGGGTTTCAGCACTGATTCGAGTATCAATACCTGTAACCTTGCCGACAAATTCTTGATTGTTCCAAGCACTGGTTGTGGCATGCACTTCCATACCGACCGACAACATAGATAAGTAACGCTCCGGAACTTGAAGGTCCAACTCCATAACCGAAAGATCATCCAGAGTCAGTAACTCTGTGCCCGCACTGACCATCTTACCTTTACTAAAATCGATGAAACCTACTGTACCGGCAAAAGGCGCACTGATATGGAGATCCGCTAAGTTGGCTTTGGCTGCATCTAGGCGCGCTTCTGCAATTTCAACACTCGCCTTTTGCCCATCAATTTCAGTTTGAGTAATCGCGTTACGTTTTACCAAACGCTGAAACTCTTTTAACTTACGCTGCTCATCTTTTAGGTATGCTTTTGCCTCTATTAATGCAGCTTGTGCTTTATCATCATTAAGTTGAATCAAAAGCTGGTTTTGCTGAACGTTTTGATTGGCGTTAACGGCGATTTGTTTCACCTTGCCAGAAACCTCAGACGCAACAACCACAGACTTGGCTGATTCTAATTTGCCGATCAGTGACAAAGATTGGTTAATTTCATGCGTTTCTACTTGCTCAGTTACCACCGTAACTGTTGATGGACCACGTTTGGCAGCAAAAGCTGCTGGTGAAACCATTAAAATAGAAAGCGTTAAAACAGATAAAGTGGCTCTCATACTCATAATCTTGACTATTAATCGAATAAACTTATGTCATTAAACTGAATACAGTTTATCAGTAGATACGTCTACTAACGTCAAGTAGTGTAAATTCAAGTAAAAAGTAGGTTTTCCTTTTGTATAAACGACATACAAAACGCTGACTTTCTACCATCTTTGCCCAAAAAGGCAGCATTCAACGTAAAAACGTAAGAAAAACGCTTTACAGCCGGAGCGAGTTTGCTATGATGCGCTCCGCACTTGAGAGATGTGTTGGGAAAACAAACTTAAGTATAAAAATACCCTGGAGGGGTTCCCGAGTGGCCAAAGGGAGCAGACTGTAAATCTGCCGGCACTGCCTTCGATGGTTCGAATCCGTCCCCCTCCACCATATTCTTTCTTATGTTTTTCCTTTAAACGTGAGAACAACTTGGAAGCTAGGTTGGGAAACTAACTTTTAAGTATAAAAACACCCTGGAGGGGTTCCCGAGTGGCCAAAGGGAGCAGACTGTAAATCTGCCGGCACTGCCTTCGATGGTTCGAATCCGTCCCCCTCCACCATATTCTTTCTTATGTTTTTCTTTTAAACGTGAGAACAACTTGGAAGCTAGGTTGGGAAACTAATTTTCAAGTATAAAACACCCTGGAGGGGTTCCCGAGTGGCCAAAGGGAGCAGACTGTAAATCTGCCGGCACTGCCTTCGATGGTTCGAATCCGTCCCCCTCCACCATATTCTTTCTTATGTTTTTCCTTTAAACGTGAGAACAACTTGGAAGCTAGGTTGGGAAACTAACTTTTAAGTATAAAAACACCCTGGAGGGGTTCCCGAGTGGCCAAAGGGAGCAGACTGTAAATCTGCCGGCACTGCCTTCGATGGTTCGAATCCGTCCCCCTCCACCATATTCTTTCTTATGTTTTTCCTTTAAACATGAGAACAACTTGGAAGCTAGGTTGGGAAACTAACTTTCAAGTATAAAACACCCTGGAGGGGTTCCCGAGTGGCCAAAGGGAGCAGACTGTAAATCTGCCGGCACTGCCTTCGATGGTTCGAATCCGTCCCCCTCCACCATATTCTTTCTTGTGTTTTTCCTTTAAACATAAGAACAACTTGAAAAGCGTGTTGGGAAAACACTTTTTAAGTATAAAACACCCTGGAGGGGTTCCCGAGTGGCCAAAGGGAGCAGACTGTAAATCTGCCGGCACTGCCTTCGATGGTTCGAATCCGTCCCCCTCCACCATATTGAAAAAGCCAGCTCATTGAGCTGGCTTTTTTCGTTCTATAGCTATAGCTTTTCAATGGCTTACCTAACTATTTGGCTAAATCTAGCCTCACTCAACGCGCGATTCTTAGTGATCTTTCGTTAAGTAGTACGACACCTAGGTACTTTTAACTAGCTCTGCTTGAGAGCGAATCCAAGTGTTAGTTGGTTTATTTAGGTCAATGGAATCAAGCCATTGATCATCTCCGTTAGCTTTATCTTCACCATTCCTTACTGTGCGACTCATCGAACCCTATTAAAGTCGACTTCAACCACTCGTCCTGTCTCGATAGATTTAGAGTCTCTGATCTTCAGGCATAAAAAATCCCGCACGAAAGCGGGATTTTATTAAGACTAAATTGAATACTTAAGATAATTAACCTTGAATACCGACGATCAACCACGGTGCATTTGGCACAGTTAGGTCACGCTCTAGGTGCCAGATATCTTCGATTTCTTCTTCGACACCTTCTTCAGCATCACGGTAACGACCACTGAACTGTAAGCTGAGCTGTGCCTTACTTGCATCATAATCTGCACGAACAATTTCAGCATCAACGTACATCACATCTGTGTGCTGCTCACCATCTAACTTCGCACGTTCTGCTTTCAAGTCTTCAAACAGGCTTGCCGAAACGTATTCTTCAATCGTGTGCAGCTGATTGTGGTTCCAAGCACCTTGCAGAATTCGGTAATGCTCACGAGAGCCATTAATGAACGCTGCTTGGTCAAAGCCCGGTGGGTAGTTGTGCGGAATATCAGTTTGGGAGCCGAAACCACCAAAGCCGCCAGCATTTGTGTTTGGTTGTTGTTCAAAATTCTGCATGTTTGGCTGCTCGAACTTCGTGTTGTTACCACCAAAGGCTGGCTGCTGACGATGCTGATTCATACTGCCCTGCTTAGCACCAAGCATGCCTCGCATCAGTTTGAAGATAACGAATGCGATCAAACCAATGATTAGGATATCCATAAACTGGATACCTTCAAACGCACCACCAAAGAATGCTGCCAGAAGACCACCAGCAAGAAGACCACCAAGTAAGCCGCCCATCAAACCTTTTTTGCTTGATGATTTAGCACCTTGTTCTTTACCAATGGTGTTTGTGTTTTGTTGCTGCTGTTTAGGAGCAGGCGCGGTTTTGTAACTCTTACCAAAAGACTTACCACCACCAAATTTCTTCGCTTCTGCGATAGGCGTTACGGCAACAGTAAACATCAGTAGGGCGACAATCGAAAATAAACGTTTCATCGTTATCCTTAAAATTGACGATATGTACTTAATCATGCTGATTGATGATGAAGCAAACAAGCATCCATATCAGTAGCACGCTAAATATGAGATGTGACCATCATACTCCGTCAGATACAACAATGAAACATTCCATAATAGAAGACATGTATCAGAATATTGCCAAGCAATAGGTTTCTGACTGGTTTGTGTTATTGACGGTGATTCAGTAGCTGTCTATCATATTGAACGTTGTTCAATAAGTAGTTTTAGATTATGGCGCGCAGAAACGATCACACCAGAGAAGAGTTAGTCAACTTGACCCTTACTACGGTCAAAGACTTTTTAGACGAAAACTCTTACCACGAGCTCAGTCTTCGTAAGATTGCTAACATGATTGGTTACGTGCCAAGCACTTTAGTAAACATTTTCGGCAACTATAACTTGTTGCTTTTACACGCGGTTGCTCAAACGTTAGATGAGCTACAACAAAATGCAGTGAAAGCGACCAAGAACAGTAAAGATGCCCACCAGGCCTTATTTGAACTGGCTTATTGTTATCACGATTTCGCGCAAAAACACCCACATCGTTGGCAGTTAGTTTTTGAGCACAATATGAATGGCGCAGAACTTCCTGAATGGCATGCAAAACGCATCGACGGTATGACTGGCATGCTAGAATCCTTGCTTGCTCAAATCGCACCGCACCGTACTGAGTCTGAAGTACTTCAAGCGAGTCGCGTATTGTGGTCCGGTGTACATGGAATCACGCTACTAAGCGTTGATGATAAGTTTTTCTCTAGTGAACCTATTGATGGTAAAGAGCTTATTGATAACCTGATTTCAAACTATCTGATCAGCTGGTAATAAAGGATTATTCATGTCATCAGACAGCCAGTCGTCCTTGCTTAGGCAACGAAAGTTCCTTCCCTATTTTATTACCCAGTTTTTTGGTGCTTTCAACGACAATATCTTCAAAAATGTGCTGTTGCTGTTTGTCGCCTTTGCGGGGTCTAGTGCACTGCCCGTTTCTAGCAACTTATTTATCAACTTAGCTGCTGGCTTGTTCATCCTCCCGTTCTTTCTATTTTCCGCATCAGCAGGGGTGCTGGCCGATAAGTATGAAAAATCTTGGTTTATCCGTAAGGTAAAACTGTTCGAGATTGGCATAATGTTGCTTGGGGCTGTAGGTTTCATTACCGAGAGCTACGGTATTTTACTCCTACTGTTATTCCTGATGGGCACGCAGTCAGCATTCTTCGGCCCAGTCAAATATGCATTGCTACCACAACAACTTAACGAGAAAGAACTCGTTCCGGGCAATGCACTAGTAGAAGCTGGTACCTTTATTGCTATTTTGATCGGTACACTAGGCGCAGGGCTGATTGCTTCCGCAGATAACGCTAAATACCTTGCTGCATTTTGTGTGGTTATCTTTGCCCTTCTTGGCTACTTATCAAGCCGTTCAATTCCCTTTGCTTCCGCTAGCGCTCCCGATATTCAATTTAAATGGCAGCCATACAAACAAACCAAACACACGCTTTCTATTGCCAAGTCTGACCGCATCGTCTTCCAATGCATCATGGCAATCAGCTGGTTCTGGTTCTTAGGCGCGGCTTACCTCACCCAGTTCCCTAATTTCACGAAAGAGTATTTGAATGGTACAGAGAGCGCGGTTTCATTTCTGTTAGCTTTGTTCTCGGTCGGTATTGCTGTTGGCTCAATGGCCTGTAACTGGCTCTCAAACCACAGAATTGAAGTAGGAATCGTACCGATTGGTGCTCTAGGTATCACCATATTCGGCTTCTTGATGGCGACATCTATTCCTACAGACTTACCTCGATTTCATACCTTTGTTGAGTTTGTAAGCTTCGACGCTTTTTGGCCGCTGTTCTTCTATCTACTAATGATCGGAATCTCTGGCGGCTTGTTCATCGTACCGCTGTACGCGCTTATGCAACACAGAGCAAAAGAGACAGAGCGAGCACAAGTCATTGCGGGGCTAAACATCTTTAACTCGTTGTTTATGGTGGGTAGCGCAATATTGGGTATCGTCTGCCTAAGCGTGCTTGAAATGACCATCCCTCAATTGTTCGCTCTATTGGCTGTTTTAAATTTCTTAGTTGCGGCATACATTTTCCTGCAAATCCCAATTTTCGTTGTGCGCTTTGCTATGTGGGTAGTCACTCACACGATTTACCGCGTAAAACACAAGAATTTGCACCACCTTCCTGAGCATGGTGGTGCATTAATCGTATGTAATCATGTGAGTTATATGGACTCGCTACTATTAAGTGCGGTTTGCCCACGCTTGATTCGCTTTGTGATGGAAGAAGATTACGCCAACCTTCCACCTCTACGACGTTTTCTTCGCCGAGCTGGCGTGATTCCGATCTCGGCCAGCAATCGCACTTCTATTCGTCGTGCATTCAGTGATGTTGAGGCGGCACTAAGTGAGGGGCATATTGTGTGTATTTTCCCTGAAGGTCGTTTGACATCAGATGGTGAGATGAACGAGTTTATGCGCGGTATAGACATCATCCTTCGTCGTAGCCCTGTTCCAGTGATACCAATGGCGTTGAAAGGCTTATGGGGCAGCTACTTCAGTCGCGCAAAAGGCCGAGCATGTAAGGGCTTACCAACGCGTTTCTGGTCTAGACTGGAAATCGAAGCTGGTGCACCTGTCGATCCAAAACATGCCACAGCACAAGCTATGTTTGAGAAAGTAAAAGCACTTCGCGGCGACTGGCGCTAAACTCAAACAGAACAATTCTTAATTTTTGAACATGCGTTTAGCTTTTCTGAACGCACGTTCAATTCATTAAGACTTTCTGACCATAGGCGTTACGATATACTCTGCGCTTTAACTCACTACAACGAAGACACCCTTGAATACAAAGAATATCCCCTTTGGATTGGCACTGCTGTTTTGTTTAACCCCTTTTGTGTCCTCTCCTATCGCGCTTGTGATCGGTTTTCTTTTGGCGAGTTTTAGCCTAGTACCGACAGAGCTTCCTATTGCTTCATTTACCAAGAAGCTGCTTTCTTATTCCATTATTGGTTTGGGCTTTGGGATTCACTTTGACCAAGCTCTCGCGGTCACGTCTGATGGAATAGGTCTAATCATCGCGACCATCCTTGGCACACTTGTGATCGGCATGATGATTGCCAAAGCAATAAAACTTGAACGCACAACGGCATATTTGATTGCTTCTGGTACTGCCATTTGTGGTGGTAGTGCGATTGCTGCTGTCGCTCCAGCGATCAAAGCAAAGGACGAACAAATCGGTCTTGCACTTGCCACGGTTTTCGTTCTGAACTCACTGGCGCTGTTTATCTTCCCTGTAATTGGTCACGCTATTGGTTTGGATCAGCATACGTTCGGAACGTGGGCTGCGATTGCAATTCACGATACCTCTTCCGTTGTGGGTGCGGCATCTGCTTACGGTGAAGAAGCATTGACTACCGCAACCACATTGAAGCTTGCTCGCGCATTGTGGATCATTCCTGTCGCACTGATCAGTGCCGTGATCTTTTCTCGTGGAAACGGTAAAGAAGGTAAAAGCAAGTTAGTAATTCCTTACTTCATTTTCTGGTACTGCGCTGCTATTGCATTCAGCGACTTCTTCCCGCAATTTGAAGTGGTGTATCAAGGCATCTTTGCTATTGCTAAGCAAGCGCTTGTGGTGTGTCTGTTCTTGATTGGTTGCAGTATTTCAGTATCGAAGCTGAAGTCGGCAGGGGCAAAACCATTATTGTTTGGTGTCACACTGTGGGTGCTGATTTCTACAACATCACTCGGTTGGCTACTGCTGAGCTAAACCTTAATTAACTTTCTGTGGCTGGGTGAGCTCTGCTTTTTTCGCGCTCTGGTTTTTGTGTACCAACACTAAAGCTATCGCGACCAGAAAGGCGGTTAGCTCAGCCAATGAGCGCGTTAGTCCCTCAGTGCTCATCGCAAGGCCAATTTGTAGCAACACCGCTGCCACCAAAGCTAATTTGATCATCCTGAACCTTATTCTTTATTTCTTAATCTTTAAGCATAATTATGATTCAGAGTTATAAGGATTCGAAATTCCCTTTTCGACTAATTCATTGCTAAATCAACTAAGTTGGCTCTCCACCCATGAAATGAAAGTCTTCACTTTAGGGCGGTGCTCATATCCAGATGGACAGATCATATCCTAATTGAGTGTCCATCGCCGGGTAAGGGCTAACGAGCTCCCCCTATCTAAACGAATCTATATCGCCCCATCGCCACACCAACGTTGTTTCTTGCCGCTAACACCGCCATATCTCGATGGCTAACACAGTAGAAGTGTTGGAATGCATCTACCTCCAACGACATGTGTGAAACCCAACGTTGCCAAACATCAGAACCTAAGGCATTAGCGTTCTTCAGTGGAAAACGCCTAGTTCCGATCCTAACTTCTATTGCTGGTATGGCATTGGCCTTCGTTCTGCTTTACGTTTGGCCTGTGATTTACGATGCACTGATCATTTTCGGCACTAAGTTGGAAGCAATGGGCGCTGTCGGTGCCGGTCTTTTTGGTTTCTTCAACCGCCTGATGCTGACCATCGGCATGCACCATGCGCTTTACCCAGTGTTCTGGTTTGATGTAGTTGGGATTAATGACATTCCAAACTTCCTCGGTGGTGCACAATCTATTGCGAATGGCACTGGGGTTGTTGGCCAAACTGGTATGTACCAAGCAGGCTTCTTCCCTATCATGATGTTTGGCCTGCCGGGCGCTGCGCTTGCGATGTACCACTGCGCAGATAAAGAGAACAAAAACAAAGTATTTTCTATCATGCTTGCCGCTGCAATGGCGTCTTTCTTCACAGGCATCACCGAACCACTAGAGTTCAGCTTTATGTTCCTAGCGCCTGTGCTTTACCTAATCCACGCAGTACTAACGGGCATTTCTATGTACATTGCTGCAAGCATGCAATGGATGGCAGGCTTCGGTTTCTCCGCTGGGTTCGTAGACTTTGTGCTTTCAAGCCAAAATCCACTAGCAACCAAATGGTACATGTTGATCCCACAAGGTTTAGCGTTCTTCGCTCTGTACTACACGATATTCCGCTTCGCGATCGTTAAGTTCAACCTGCGCACTCCGGGTCGTGGCGAAGACATGGAGAAGGAAGTAACAGAAAACGTTGGTGAACTTGCAAAAGATTACATTGCCGCTATCGGTGGTGCAGATAACATCCTAGAGGTAGACAACTGTATTACCCGCCTACGCTTAACCGTAAAAGATTCCTCACTGGCTGACGAAGCAAAACTAAAACAGCTCGGCGCAGCAGGTGTAGTTTGTATTGGTAAAGGTGGCCTGCAAGTCATCATCGGCCTAGGTAAAGTAGATAAAGTAGCGGAGCAAATGAAAGTCGCCCTCGCTAACTAAAGAATTGTGGTGACTCACCATCACCACATCCCCCTGAAGTGCAATAACGCTTAGTCACCGTTTTGCACTTCATTTTTTAACCAGTCTTTTACCGCTTTGCGCGATACTTTAATTCCTCCAGCCAATAAGGTTTGAGGCATTACATAATACGCGACCGGCCATTTGAATTTTTCTAGCTTAGTTTGCAGGTGTTGCTCGTATTGAGCATTGTCCAATAATGAATCCGTCTGCATCACTGCTACTGGTCGATGTCCAAATTCCACATCTTCTACCGGTACAACGATACTCTGCGAAACACTCTCTATTTGGTTCAGTGTCGCTTCTATCTCTTCACAATGAACGTTTTCTCCACCAGAGATAAATTGGTTATCTGCTCGACCAATGATCTTGAGTTCATCCCCTTGCCATTCACCTAAGTCTTTGCTGTCGAACCAACCACTTTCATTCAGGAAAGAAGTAATATTACCTTGATGAAAATAGCCTGCTGCCAGCGTCTTGCCGCCGATATAAATACGTTGTTCCACCAGCTTAATATCGCGGTTTTGCAACAGATGCCCCGCATTGCTGATGCTATCGATTCGCTTAGCTGTTACGGTAGACGCAGCTTCTGTCATGCCATAACCTAACCAAGTTTCAATGCCTTGCTTTGTTGCTCGCAGTGCCAACTCATGGGCAACATGACTGCCGCCGAGTAAGACATGCGTGAGAGACAATTCGACTTGTTCATCCAGTAAACGCTTAAGCTGCGTCGCAACGAGAGAGGCATGAGAGACACCAAGAATATCATCAGCAAGATTCCCGTTTCCTACTTTGAGCGTTGCGCCTGCAAACAACCAACGATAAACGATCGCAAGGCCAGATACATGGTAGAGCGGCAGTGACAACAACCAAGTATTTCGTTGAGTAAATCGAAACTCCTCTAACAAACCTTGTGCTGAAGCAAAGTGCTGTAGATGGTTGTGAGCTACTGCTTTGGGCGTTCCCGTTGAACCGGAAGTAAATACGATAGTAGCGAGTACATCACGCGCATAGCCGTCAGTTGGAGTAACGACATCCGCGTTTATCATGTTCTGAATGGAAATAAACGTCGCATCGAGTTGTGACAACTGACGCCCTGAATAAGCATTCGCTAGGCTATCAGCAAACCAAACAAAACGTTGTTGATGAGTTTTGTAAAGTGTCTTGAGCTTGCCATGCAATGCGTCCAAAGGCTGCGGCATCGTCAACGCTACAATAGCGCCCAATTGCTGGGCAGCAAGGGAAAGCAACAATGCATCGACTTGATTCTTGCCGACTAAAGTCAAGACATCACCATTTGCCAGTCCCTGCTGCTGCAAATAATGCGCATATCGGTCAACGCGAGATGCTAATTGCTGCCAATTTATAGACTCTTTGGTTGTTTCCAGCGCAATAGAAAAAGGGCTCATTTGAGCCCAATATTTCCATGGTGCAATCGCAATCGTCTCTATGCTGAATGCCACACTAACTCCTGCTCTGATAGCGGAATAATTGGAAGTTCACATTTAGGCCACCCCTGTTCCAATTGCGCTTTGTACAAGCCAATTGTATCCAAGCCAGGGATTTCATTCGGCAGTTGCCATTGAGCTAAACGTGCTAACTGGTTCAGACCCAAGCTGGATTCAATACTTGAGCTTATCACAGCTTTGATACCCAGAGTTTTAGCCTTCTCAATCAGCTTAATACAAAACTCAACCGAGCCGATCAACGTTGGCTTAATAATGATGGTCTTCACACCGGTAAGATCTTCTAGGCAGAAGTCTTCACGACGAACCGCATCCTGTAGCGTTTCATCCCACGCGATAGCAATCCCCGTATTGATAGCAAACGACAGACTGTCACCCGGAGAGCGGCATGGTTCTTCCAAGAAGGTGATACGCTGACGCAGTGATGGGGCAATGTACTTAGCAAACTGCTGCGCTTTTTCTGGCGTCCAAGCACGGTTTGCATCAAGGCGAAGTGTCAGCTGCGGTATCGACTCAAGAAATAAGTTCACTAGCATACCGTCGCGAATCGGTTCGTATAGACCCACTTTTACCTTCGCAACTTTCTCGCCTTCCATTTCGTTCAGTTTAGGAATCAGCTCATCAGGGTCACCATTACACAGGGGCGCAGCTTGATACTGCCCTTGTGCCGGTAGACCGCCTTCTAGCTCAAGTTGAGCCATCGATAAGCCAAACGCCACAGACGGATACATGTGGTTGTAATCCACGGGTAAATCCGCTACCCAACGCTCCGCTTGAGCTTGCAGTTGAACACCCGCTTCCTCAGTGCCTTCAAGGCTAAAGCCCGTTAAAGGTGCAACTTCACCAAGACCAATTTTGTCGCCGTCAGTTAATTCAAGAATGAAGCCAACACGCTCAGTCAGTTTGTTGTCACGTAATATAACGCCACTGTCCATTGGTAGAGAGTAACGATAAATCTTCGCTTTACGCATAATTCGAATCCTATGTAATATCATATATTCTGAACTTTTTAGCGAGATAACCCGCTAGCCTCCCAGAGGGCGAGGCGCTCAGGACGAAAAACGAAACAGAGGAGCACAAAGGCTCCTCTTTCTTTACGGATTATGGGTTACGAGGGAACTTGTCGAAGTCTGGGCGACGTTTCTCGTTGAATGCGTTGCGGCCTTCTTGGCCTTCATCTGTCATGTAGAACATCATGGTTGCGTTACCAGCCAGTTCTTGCAAGCCAGCTTGACCATCACAGTCCGCGTTCAATGCGGCTTTCAAGCAACGCAATGCCATTGGGCTGTGCTGTAGAACTTCACGACACCAACGAACGGTTTCTTTCTCTAAGTCTTCTAGTGGTACAACCGTGTTTACTAGACCCATGTCTACCGCTTCTTGAGCGTTGTAGAAACGACATAGGAACCAGATTTCGCGAGCTTTCTTCTGACCTACGATACGAGCCATGTAAGACGCGCCCCAACCGCCATCAAAAGAGCCCACCTTAGGACCAGTTTGACCAAATTGTGCATTCTCCGCCGCAATCGTCAGGTCACACATCATGTGCAACACGTGACCACCACCGACAGCCCAACCTGCGACCGATGCGATCACTGGTTTTGGACAAGTACGAATATCGCGTTGGAAGTCTAATACGTTTAGGTGGTGCGTACCTTGGTCGTCTTTGTAGCCGCCGTAGTCGCCACGGATCTTCTGGTCACCGCCAGAACAGAACGCATCTTCACCTAGACCTGTCAGGATGATCACACCAACAGTCGAGTCATAACGCGCATCTGCCAGTGCATCAATCATCTCTTTTACAGTTTGAGGACGGAAAGCATTACGTACCTGTGGACGTGCAATGGTAATTTTCGCGATACCATCAACAGACTTGTGATAGTGGATATCCTCGTATTTCTCGCTGCAATCTTTCCATTGAACCGGAGCGTAAAGTTCTTCTTCAGAAATGCCTACTGTTTTAGCCATGGTGATTCCCATTGTTCTCGTTGCTCTCACTGAAAGTGAGAATGAATTATTTGATTAATCTGTATCGCAAACTTCTGGGGTTGCTCTTGATGAGCGTTATGCCCTGCTCCCTCAATTTGTCGATATGCCAACCCGCTCATTTCTGCCAGTTGACTGAATTTTTTGTCTTTAGCACCGCACACGTAATACAGCGGAACCGCTTGTTGTTGCAGTGCTGGTAGCAAATAACCTTGCTTAGCCAAAGAAGTCGCAAGCAACATATCTGCGACTGACGAGCCAAGATTAGCACTTCGTTTTGTCACCAAGGTTTGTCTTTGCTCATGGTTTAGTGAAGAAAAGACCAACTGTTGGTACCAATCGTTCAAAACACAAGCAAGAGGCTCAATTTTGAAACGCTTTGCCCAGCGAGTGTCATTCTTTAATCTGGCCTGCTTATCTGACTCGTTTTGTAGACCGAAGCTTCCTCCTTCAACAATGGCACCACAAATATTGAGATCTGAAAAACACTGGTGCGCAAGGCCATGCATAGCAATGCGTCCACCCATTGAGTAACCAATCAAAATAAGCGGTTGTTGTGAAGGAAATAGTAAAGATAGTGTGGAATTGAGCAATTTGCAGCAATCATCTAGATCACTGCAAAAAATAGATTGGCTTTGACCATGACCAGGAAGGTCAATCGTCACACGTTCGAATTGAGGTAACGCGTTTGAGCATAGATGCCAATCCGCTCCGCTACCTAACAAGCCATGCAAAAACACCAGAGTAGGCAAAGTGCTACCTTGGTGCTTTTCCGTTGCTGGAAAGTGCTCAGAATAGAGCATGCAAATTCTTATTGAACGATTTTAAATGCTCAACAGCTTGGTTAGACGGCGTTTGCACTTCAATCACCAATGCGCCTTGCCCTGAAGCAAAATGCTCAGAAACCATAGATTGGTATTCTGCTAATGAGCTTGGTTGACGATACTCTAAACCAAACTGCTTCGCGGCGTGCTCAAAGTCGTAACCATGAGGCATTTGGTAGAACGACTCACGATGTTCCTGCGGCACCGGCAGCAAATCAAAAATCGCGCCGCCATCATTGTTCGTAATCACCAACACGGACGGTAACTTACTGTGCGTAAACAACGCCAGTGAGTTCAACCCATACAATGCCGACGTATCGCCAATGAACATCAACATAGGATTGTTGCGTGCACGTTGAACACCACTTGCGGTAGCAAACAAGCCATCAATGCCTGAAGCACCACGGTTGGTAAACACTTCAGTATTGTCGAGCTTACCAAACATATCAATTAAGCGAACAAACAAGCTGTTACCCACAAACAGGTCAACACCTTTTGCGCGTTCTGCAACGTCAATGGCTAATGCAATCTCGCTTAGCTCACTCTTAGGATCAGAAACGAACAAACCTTTTGCATGCTGAGTCACTTGCTTAATGTCAGTCGCAAGGTCGTCTGCCCAACCAGTATATTCCGATTCAAACTCTGTGGTACGTTCTACCCAAGAGCTCGGTTGTTCAGCCCAATGCCATTGTGGCAAGTGGCTTTGATTATCACGGTCTAAACGTGGAGAAACATACCAGTATTGAATATCTCTACCATGTTGGCTACGCGAAACATGTTTATCGAGCCAATGGTTAAAACGCTTGGAGATGATTCGGCTACCAAATTGAACCACTAAATCACAGCTATCTAACTGGCTCGCCAATCTTGGATGCTGCAACCACATATCAAAATGGGCCCAATCCGAACTCACACCACTTTGAGGGTCAGCCAAAACAGGCCACCCCATTTGCTCAGCAAACGAACGTGCAGCCTGTGCTTGTGCTAAAGGCAAACTCCCAATGACCACGATACCTTTGTTGTCACCACAACTTGGAATCGCACTATTCGTTTTCGGGTTGAATCGTTGACAATAAGTCACGCGACTTTCTTTCCAACCAGCAACCGTATCGAGGTAATCTTGGTGAGTACTTTTTTCTACGTTTGAGTATAACGGCTCAGGGAAGGCACAGTTGATGTGTACCGCACTGCCTTTTAGCCGCTGCGTGAACATCACTTCGTCCACAGAGGTCAAAAGCCAGTTGAGTGGCGTAGACAATGTCGGGCTTGGCAAATTCAGACTGTCAGAAACATGCTGTGAGAAAATACCAAGTTGATTGATGGCTTGATTTGCACCACACCCTACCAACTCGACTGGTCTATCGGCAGTCAATACCACCAGCTTTTCACCAGTGAGTTTTGCCTCTGCAATAGCGGGCAACAGATTGGCGACGGCAGTACCAGAGGTCACGATCAATGCCACAGGCTCTCTACTGGCTTTTGCTAGTCCTAACGCCATAAAGCCCAAACCACGCTCATCAAAGTGCGTGTGAATGGTAAAATTTGGATTATCCGCCGCCTCCACCGTTAAAGGGGTGGAGCGAGAACCTGGTGCAATACAGATATGATTTACACCAAAGCGGTTTAATTCTGTCAGGATGGTTTCAGACCAAATTCGATTTAAAACAGCTTGATCAGCATTCATGATGCAACCCCAAGCGGTGGGTGGTCTGAAATAAGAGAAAGTAACGTTGACATTTTTTTATCTAACTCGGCCCATTCATGCTCTGCAATGGAACCTGGAACAATACCCGCGCCAGCAAACAGTTGAACTTGTTCTTCAAGGATCAACGCACTTCTGATTGCGACACAAAACTCTGCACGCTCATGGCTGATATAACCCATGGAGCCTGCATACCAGCCGCGTGCAAACGGCTCATTATCTAAAATAAACTGCATCGACTCTTTACGGGGCAACCCAGCAACAGCGGCTGTCGGCTGTAAAGCAGAGAGTAACTGAACACCATTAATGCCCGTTTTAAGATCCGCATGGATATTACGCTTTAAATGCTGCACTTTTCTCAGGCGAACCAAACGAGGATCAGTTTCAACTTCAACGCTTTCTGAGTGGGGTGAAAGACGTTCAATAATGTCGTCCACCACATACTGGTTCTCATTGAGGTTCTTAGAATCTTGAGATAGCCAGTTCGCCAATTCCATATCTTGAGTCGCATTCTCGCCACGGCCTATCGTACCGGCTAATGCTTCTGTATGTAGTTCGTGTCCGATACGCGAATACAAACGCTCTGGTGTGGATCCCATAAAGCTGTGTTTACTGTCTAAGCTCAACAGAAAATGAAAACTATGATGGTTGTAGAGGTAGCTCGCTTTCAATAGCTGCGCAGCAGAAAGTGTCGAATCTAAATGAACAGTCGATTTGCGAGCCAACACCACTTTTTTAAACTCGTCATTGTCGATACCAGTGAGCACCTTCTCTACCAAATCATTCCATTGTGGCTCCGTCGGAGCGTGATCAATCGAACGGATATGAGAAGAGATTGGCGCTAAGCTAGGCACATCAGAGACCAGCTTTTTCAAGCCTGCTAATGTACGAGTTTTATCTTCTGCGATATTCACCGCAAGTGACCATTGCTGGTCAAACCGAATCAACTCAATTTGCGGAAGAAAAAAGAAGGATGGCATACAGCGACGATTTTTCTCGTGCTGACCATCAAATGAACGACCGCCCCATACGCGTTGGCCTTCACCAAGGATCGTATAGGCAGGTCCAGGCTCGACAAAGGAGTGGAGTTGGCCTAGAGCAACAACTTCTTCACGAGTATCACGGGACTGCCAGTAAAACTTGGGAAAAAGTGGTTGTGCTTCAAGCCAGTCTATAAACGCGAAATTGGGTTTCTCGCTGAGTGGCTCGATTAAACGTGTTTGATTGCCTTCCGTTTGCTGAACTCGCTCGATAATTCTATTTACGGCTTGATGGAACTGTGACAAATCAACCTCGAAACGTGTGAGGATAAAGGATAACTGACGGCTACTCTAAGTTTAGACCCAAAGCAAATCAAGGTCGTATACGATCTTTTGCAAATTCCTGTGATACCAACAGAACAAAACTTAATCACCAAACGGATAATTTACAGATTTTTATTCTAATAAAAAACAAATTATTGTATTTTAATAAAGAAATTAACGATTTTTTAGGAATTAAACAATGCAAAATATCGGGATGTCGTCAAAACTCGACAATGTCTGCTACGACATTAGGGGTCCTGTACTCAAACATGCTAAACGCATGGAGGAAGAGGGGCATAAAATCCTAAAGCTAAACATTGGTAACCCCGCCCCATTTGGTTTTGACGCCCCTGATGAGATTCTAGTAGATGTCATTCGCAATCTGCCAACTTCTCAAGGCTATTGTGATTCCAAAGGCATTTATTCGGCGCGTAAAGCTGTCGTGCAGCACTATCAGCGCAAAGGCATCCGATCGTTAGATGTTGAAGATGTATACGTTGGTAACGGTGTATCAGAGCTGATCGTGATGGCGATGCAAGCGTTACTGAACAATGGCGACGAAATGCTGATCCCTGCGCCAGACTACCCGCTTTGGACGGCATCTGTTGCTTTGTCTGGCGGTAAACCTGTGCATTATATCTGTGATGAAGGGGCAGACTGGTACCCAGATCTTGAAGACATCAAAAAGAAAATCACGCCAAAAACCCGTGGTATTGTTCTTATCAACCCGAACAACCCAACAGGTGCGGTATACAGTCGTGATTTCCTACTAGAAGTTATCGAGATTGCGCGCCAACACAACCTGATCATCTTCGCTGATGAAATCTACGATAAAGTCCTTTACGACGGCGCGACACACACCTCGGTTGCAACGCTAACAGAAGATGTGTTGGTGATGACGTTCAACGGCCTTTCAAAAGCGTATCGCGTTTGTGGTTTCCGTGGCGGTTGGATGTTCCTAACGGGTCCTAAACATCTAGCACAAGGTTACATCAATGGCTTAGAACTGCTCTCTTCGATGCGTTTATGTGCCAACGTACCAATGCAACATGCGATTCAAACCGCATTGGGTGGCTACCAGAGTATTAATGAGCTGATCTTGCCGGGTGGTCGTTTGCTTGAGCAACGTAACCGAGCTTACGAACTGATCAACCAGATCCCTGGTGTTTCGTGTGTGAAGCCGAAAGGTGCGATGTATCTGTTCCCGAAAATCGACACCAAAATGTACAACATTAAGAATGACCAACAAATGGTGCTCGACTTCTTGAAACAAGAAAAAGTACTTCTGGTACAAGGTTCTGGCTTTAACTGGCCGAAACCGGATCACTTCCGTATTGTTACACTGCCGCACGTAGAAGATCTCGAAACCGCGATTGGCCGCTTTGAGCGTTTCCTATCAACGTATAGCCAGTAGTAATTACTGCTGATCTCTCATATGCTTAGAGGAGCTCCCAGTGAGCTCCTTTTTCGTATCAAATACCAATGTCACTTACGAACGGTTTGTGGGATCGGTACATAGGAGAGTGCAATGAAAGAAAGCCATTTTTTCGCCCACTTGGCCCGAATGAAACTCATCCAACGCTGGCCACTGATGCGCTCGGTCTCGCCAGAAAATGTCTCTGAACACAGCTTACAAGTTGCCTTCGTAGCGCATGCCCTAGCATTAATTAAAAACAAAAAATTCGGCGGCACACTAAACCCTGAACGTATCGCTATACTCGCCATGTACCATGATTCGAGTGAAGTACTCACTGGTGATCTACCGACCCCCGTCAAGTACTACAACCCTGAAATTTCTAAAGAATATAAGAAGATTGAAGCAGCGGCAGAACAAAAGCTGCTCTCGATGTTACCTGAAGAGTTTCAAGATGATTTCGCCCCCTACTTGCTTTCGCATTCCGCTCATGAAGAGGACGCTAAAATCGTTAAGCAAGCAGATTCTATCTGTGCGTACCTTAAATGCTTGGAAGAACTCAGTGCAGGTAATCACGAATTTGCCTTGGCAAAGAAACGCTTAGATATCACATTGCAAGAACGCAAAACACCGGAAATGGAATACTTCCTTCATACCTTTGCCCCAAGTTTTGAATTATCGCTGGATGAAATTAGCTAGTTGATGGAGAGAAATGTGTCATTTGAATTAAACGCTTTATGGCAAGAACGCCATGATGATGAACATAAAATCCGCCGCGATGACCATCGTAGCCCGTATCAACGTGATCGTGCACGCATTCTGCACTCTGCAGCATTTCGACGCTTACAAGCGAAGACCCAAGTGCATGGCAACAGCTTGGAAGATTTTCACCGAACTCGACTCACCCACTCTCTAGAAGCAGCGCAGCTTGGTACAGGTATTGTTGCCCAACTAAAAAAGAAGCAACCTGAATTTCGAGATCTACTGCCATCTGACAGCTTGATCGATTCATTGTGTCTCGCACACGACATTGGTCATCCCCCTTATGGGCATGGTGGTGAAGTCGCCTTAAACTACATGATGCGTGATCACGGCGGCTTTGAAGGCAATGCTCAAACCTTCCGTATCGTCACCAAGCTTGAACCTTATACCGAGCACTTCGGCATGAACCTATCACGTCGCGCTTTACTCGGTTTAATAAAGTACCCAGCTCTGCTTAGTCAAACGCGCTCCACACGCCTACCGGCCCCGGTTGAGCATCAACGCAAACTCAAAGCCAAAGATTGGAGCCCTGCCAAAGGCATTTATGATTGCGATAAGGATTTATTCGATTGGGTCATTGCGCCACTGACCGAAAACGACAAAGCTCTATTAAGCCAAATGCGTTGCCGCCCTGAATCAGACTTGGAGCACTGTAAAACTCGGTTTAAGTCTTTGGACTGCTCAATCATGGAGCTAGCGGACGACATCGCCTATGGCGTACATGATTTAGAAGATGCCATTGTGCTTGGTATGGTAACTCGACAGCAGTGGCAAGAAGGAGCAGCAAGCCAGCTTGCAGATTGCGGAGACCCTTGGTTTGAAGAACACATCGGTTCCATCGGTCAAATGTTGTTTAGTGGTAAACATCATCGACGTAAAGACGCGATTGGTGGCATGGTTAACGCCCTATTGACGAGTATCTCAATCAAAGTAGTTGATGAGCCATTCAATAACCACTTACTGGCTTGGAACGCCTGTTTTGAACCTCATATGGCAAAAGCACTAGAAGTATTGAAACACTTCGTGAGCCAATATGTGATTCAAATTCATCAAGTACAGATTGTTGAATACAAAGGCCAGCAAATCATCATGGATTTATTTGAAGCGCTCAGTGCAGATCCTGAACGCTTGCTACCCAAACACACTCAAGAACTTTGGAAAGAAGCAATGGATGAGAGTGAAAAAATGCGCGTCATTGCAGATTACATCTCAGCGATGACCGACGGCCATGCACAGAAGCTGCACCGTCAGTTGTTTTCTTCAATTGTCTTATAGAGAATGCTCTATAGATTCGCTACTCACCTTTCAGATAGTTCTTCTCAAATACGCCCGGAGGCATCTGGGCGATTTGAAATTCAATCATCTTCTCAAAAGCAATCAACAAAGGAGTAAGATCCTTGCTAGGTTGAAGTAACGAGAGCGCATGAAACCCCGCTTCTACCGTCGACAAGCTGTTATCAGAAGGCGCTTTACGAATCGTATAATGACCTTGTAAGTCTTCCGGTAGTTTAACCGTCGGGATAGCATGAAGGTTTGTCGACAGTTGCCACATCTTGTAGGCTTTCTTCCAAGTACCGTCGAGTAAGATTAAACGTGTTTTCTTATCGGGCACTTCTGCAACCGTCGCCAATTCAGAAAGGCACAACGATTGCTCTGAAGGGTAAAGAATGAAATGTTGGTAGGTTTCATCTTCAAGCAACGCATTCAAGGCCGCACTGTCAGAAAAGTCTTCTCCAATCAGGCAAGTACATTGATTTAGGCTCAAATTGAGAATCCGTGCCGTACCAAGAGGACGATGTTCTTCACTCGTATGCTGAAGAATGATAAGTTCAACCTCGCTTGCTAGCGGTACAATCCATTGGCAAATACAGGCTTTGCGCGATTTTCCACACTGAGAACAATAACGAGACATAGAGTGAACCTTTATACATTGCTGAGCATCATCAGCGTTATCTGTTTAATTCTTCAATTCGAACCCATGGCAAGCCTGACTGAATGGCATGCTTACAATATACGCCATGGCGAATGGTGGCGAATCGTAACAGGAAATCTCACGCATACCAACTTTGCTCATCTCGGCATGAATCTCGCTGGATTATGGGTTATTGGTTTTATCTTTCGACCGACAGCACGTAACTTCACCATCGTATTTTTGATTCTTTGTTCATTTGTCGGTGCGATGAATCTTTTTACCAATATGTCAGTTTATGTCGGGTTGTCAGGTGTATTGCATGGACTCTTTGGTTTCTGGGCGCTCAGTGAGGTTTTCGACGGCAGAAGAAGCAGTTTGGTGTTGGTAGGTGGCTTAATTGCAAAAGTCGCATGGGAGCAATTCTACGGCCCCTCCACTAGTACTGCAGCTATGATTGGCGCACGTGTTGCGGTTGACGCTCATTTGTTTGGTGCAATTGGTGGTTTAGGCATGGCTTGGTTGGAAAAGTTAATGCATCGCCGGATCTTTGGTTAAACCAGATAAGCGATCTTTGGCCTTCCTCAAATGTAAATCTGACCAAATAAAAAATCCCGAACCGGTAAAGAGGATTGGTTCGGGAAAGCAGTAATAGGAAACAGAAACTTCGCTTTTCAATGGCCAAAATGTATTTACAGCAAAATTCGCTCTTGGTTTTTCTTCACCGTTGCTTCCCCAATGCCTTTCACTTTGCTTAGGTCCGCTGCCGTTTTGAATGGACCGTGTTCTTCACGATACTCTACTATCTGTTCGGCTTTCTTCTCGCCAATACCATTAAGTAATGTCGCGATCTCTTCCGCTGAAGCGGTATTCACATTAACAGTAATCTCAATACCTTCGTATTTCGACGATTTCGACTTTGTTGTCTCACCGCCGGCCGCCCATCCCACTGGTGCCAATAGCATTAAGCACAGCGTTAACATCCATTTCATATTGAGTGCTCCTCCTGAGTTATCTTGTCAAAGTACTGACTACTCTAGATAAACCGAGCACGGCATTGAAGTGACTTCAGATAAAAATAAAACGGGCCGCTAATGCGACCCGTTTTAGTTAACATGCAAATTACATTCGTAGTGCTTAGTTGCTCACAACAAAGTACTCAATGTCAGTGTTTGCGCGTAGTACTGCGATAACAGAAGTAAGATCTTGTTGTGAAGAAGCACGTTGCATCTGCATTGCTACTTGCTCTTCTAAAGAAGCATCTAGTTCAGCTTTCACAGCATCAAGCTCGATAACCACGATGTTACCAGCAAGGTCTTTTGACTGGCCGTATACAGGCTTGTCATCAACTGGTTTCGCCATAGCAAATACTGTGCTCGCCAGTGGAGAACGACGGTCTACGGTTTCTTGCTCACCAAACGTTAGATTGTTTTCAGCAAGGATAGCCGTGTTGCCTTCTTTAAGCGCCGCAACCACTTTCGTACCTAGCTCGATGGCACCCTGTTCGCCTTTTACGCGAGACAATTCAGCAACAACTTGGTCTTTCACTTCTGCAAGAGGAAGTACGGTCTCGTCACGAGCATCTTCAACGCGAACAACAATGATGTGCTCAGGTGCGACTTCGATTGCTTCAGAGTTTAGACCATCTTCTTTCACTTCTGGGCTTAGAATCGCTTGCATTACTGCTTGATTCTTAAGCACTTCAGGCGCGTCAACTTGAGAAATGAAGTCTGTCGTTTTCACTTCTTGGCCAACCGCTTTAGAAGCGTCGTCTAGAGAGTCAGGGAATTCAAACGCCACTTTCTCTAGCTCGTTTTGTAGCTCGTAGAATTGATCAACTGCTTTTTGGTCAACCATCTCTTGTTTGATTTCAGCTGCGACTTCAGAGAAAGGCTTAGCAACAGAGTCTTTAAGCTCTTCAAGCTTGATGATGTGGTAGCCAAAGTCAGACTTCACTAGACCAGTCACGTCACCAGGGTTCTTAAGTGCGAACGCCGCTTCTTCGAATGCAGGGTCCATTACATCGCGCTCAATCCAACCTAGGTCGCCGCCGTTTTCAGCACTGCCAAAGTCATCAGATTTTTCTTCTGCTAGCTTAGCGAAATCTGCACCACCGTTAAGTTCATCAAGAATGGCTTGTGCTTTCGCTTCATCATCACCTTCAACTAGGATATGTGCGACGCGACGTTGCTCTTCTGAAGAGTATTTATCTAGGTGATCATCGTAGTATTTCTTAACTTCTTCGTCAGAAACTTGGATTTGCTTTTTCAGTGCTTCAGCTGATAGTTCAATGTAAGCGACTTTTACTTGCTCTGGGCGAGTAAACATATCTGGATTTGCTTTGTAGTACTCTTGAATTTCTTCATCAGTAAGATCTACTTTTTTAGCAAACTCAGCTAAGTCGATAGTCACAGTACGAACGTCACGAGTTTGTGTGAACAGCTTACCTTCTGACTGAACTTCACCTGGTAGAGTGAACTCACTGGTTTGTAGAGCGTTAAGCAGTTGCTCACGAACCAATTCACGACGCATGTACTCTGCAAATGAATCTGGAGAGAAACCAGCACGGCGCAAAGAAGCTTGGTAGATGTCTTGGTCAAATTGGCCGTTAGACTGGAACTGAGGCATGTCTAGAATCATGCTACGTACTTGAGCATCGCTGATGCGTAGACCTAGTGCTTCAGCTTGTTGATCAAGCAACACATCGTTGATCATACGATCTAGAACTGATTTGCGGAAAGATTCAACGTATGCAGGGTCTGCTAGCAACTGAGAGAAGTTGTCACCCAATTGAGCTTGCATGCGGTTACGCTCATTTTGGTAAGCCATTTCGAACTCACCACGAGCGATCTCGGTATTACCTACTTTCGCCGCAGAGTTGTTGTTGCCACCAACAATGTAGCTACCTACACCTGCAAATACGAAAGATAGAATGATAAGTCCAAGGATAATTTTGACCGCGATGCTATTCACGCCTTCGCGTAGTCGATCCATCATAATTTAACTGCTCTCCACAATTGAAGCCGACTGCTTCTAATAGAAAATGTAATGTCGCGATAATATCAGAAAAAGAAATGCGCATCAGTAGGATGCGCATAATTTAAGAAAGTTCGGCTCTTAGTTTGTAAATTTTTGTACAAATCTGACTGTTTGAACAAAAACTATGCAATGGCCGTTCGCCGAACCAGCTCTGCGTCATCGACGCAAAGAATTAGTTACAAGCGTCTTTTAGAGCTTTGCCAGCTTTGAAAGAAGGTACTTTAGCTTCTGCGATTTGGATTTCTTCACCAGTTTTTGGGTTACGGCCTGTGCGTGCTGCACGAGTGCGAACGCTGAAAGTACCGAAGCCAACAAGCGCAACTTGGTCACCAGACTGAAGCGTACCACTTACTGCTTCGATGAATGCATCTAGAGCGCGACCAGCTGATGCTTTAGAGATGTC